>NZ_JBFTIC010000008.1:0-225466 GCF_056394545.1 Allobosea sp. 10N428
CTTCGATCGCGATCTCGTCGACCATCAATCCTGAAGGAACCAGGTTGGCTGGCCGAAATCGCTGCTTCATCATGCTGATTCCTTCTGGAAACCAGCGTCAGAACAGCCCCAACCTGCAGCGAAACTGAGTCAGACCCAATATTGGACGCCGATCGGGGGGCAACATTGCGCGCCGTTTGACACGCCAGTAGCCGTTCGAGTCTGAGCAATAGGTATAGTCGCGCCGAAGCGACGCGCCATAGGCGCTGGCGAGACCGCCGATCTCGTCGGCATCGAAGGTGAGCAGGTTCGACAGGCCCGGATTGTGCCAGCTCACAGATCGGATAGGCTGCTCGAGGATTAGTTCAAGACTGGCCCGCTCGCGCGATAAGGCACGTTCGACTTCCGATAGCGTCCAGGTTTCGATGCCATAGGCGGCCGCATCGAAATAGGTGGCGGTACGCCTTCCTCGGCTTCGATGGCCGCAAGCATGGCAGCCCGGTGCATCGAACAGTTGACGTCGTGCCGCCAGATGACGTGGCGATCGCCAGCATTCTCGCCGTAGCGTGCGAAGCGATAACGAGCTGTCTTCATCTGTCGGAGCAGATTGCGGAAGCCCACTTCGGTGAACTCTGTGAAGTCGCCGGAAGAGCCGCTCATGCGACGGTGTCCGCCAAGATCGCCATCACGACCTCGTCCTGCCAGCACCCATCGATGAAGGCAGCGCGACGAAGGCGCCCTTCTGTTTGCAGCCCGGCTTTCTCGTAGGCGCGGATCGCCCTCGCATTGTCAGCGAATACTTTCAGCGAGACGCGCTGCAGGTTGCGGTCGCGAAAGGCGAACTCCGTCATCAGCCGGACCGCCTCGCTACCAAAGCCCTGCCCGCGATCATCATCCACGCCGATGCGAATGATCAGCTCGGCACTGCGATGAACCGGGTGAAGATCGACCAGCTGGATGACTCCAACGAGCCGTTGCGTCGACAATTCACGGATGCCGAAGATGATGCGCCCGGGATCGGTCGTCACGCGTTCCAGCCAGGCGAGGTGGCCAGGCTCGTGGACAGGCGCGAAAGGCGCGTTGAACCGGACGGTCTCGGGGGTGTTGATCCAGTCAAACAGGATATCGGCGTCGTTCTTGCGCAATGCGGTCAGCGCTACCTTGGTCCCGGCAAGCACGCTAGTCCTCCATGAAGGCGTCGAGCGGCCGCCCGTCATGCATCAGGTAGTCGATGGTCGACAGGCCGGCAATGAAGCGCGCTTCATTGCCATAAGGTCGCGGCGCGAAGCCCTGATAGACGAGATCGATCCCTGCTGCGGCGAAGGCCTCGTCCTGCTGATAGCCGCCGGCTCCGCCACCGGCCAGATATGCCTGCCCTCCGGAGGCTTTGACGAGCGAAATCAGCAGATCGGTCGCCTTGCCTTCGCCCGGCAGGTTGGACTGCCGTACAAAACGCGTCTTCACCGCTAGCCGGTCTGCAATCGCCTCGATCGCCGCGATATTGAAGGCCGCCAAGTTGTTCTCGGGCGAGAGGATCAAGGGTTCTAGCAGCGTCATCGCCTCTGCGTAACACGCCGCCTTGCGATAATTGGCTTCGAGCGTTCGCAGCAGCTTCGTTCGCCAAGGTTGATTGTCGTCAATTGTGATCGCGTTGATCGGTTCGCCCAGGCTCGCTCGTTTGACTGGACAGGTGATCCATCGCGCTTCGCCCTGGACCTCGGCGCGAACCCTGTTGCACCAGGAGCCCATTCCGCCGGAGCCGGAGCGCGGATAGTCGACGGCATCGAGGAAAACGAAGACGTCGGCGCGCCGGATTTTGTCGAAATAGCCCATCCAGGGAAAGAAATTGGGCTGATGGATCGCGACGAGGGTCGGCATGGCCGCCGTCACAGCCGTGTGTCGAAGAATGATTTTAGGCGCCGGAACCACCACAGCCCGGCTGCGACGAGTGCAGACGATACCAGCGCGAGATAGGCGAGCATCCAGAGCTCCGGCAGGGTGCCGGTCAGGAGTGGCGCACGATAGCACTCAGCCAGGACGTAGAAAGGATTGAAGACCAGGATCTTCTGGATGACGGCAGGATACGAGGAGATCTGATAGAAGATGGGCGATGCGAACAGCAGGATGGTGAGCACGCTCGGCAGCGCGAGGGCCGTATCGCGGACGAACACGTTCAGCGCTGACAGAAATAGGCCGAGCCCCGAAACGAACACCAACTGCAGCGCGATCACCACTGGCACGGCGATCACGGTCCAGCTCAGCCCCTCGCCCGAGATCAGCTTGAGGACGACGACCAGACCGAGGCCGACGCTCAGCGGCACCAGCCCGAGCATCGCGCCGACCACCGGCAGCAGCTCTGATTTGAAGGCAATGTTCTTGACGATGCCGGCGCTGCTCGTGACCGAGCTTGTCGCCGAACTCAGTCCTTCGCTGATGCCCAGCCACGGCCCGTAGCCACTAATCAGCCAGATGACGAAAGGCAGCGCGCCGTCGCGCCCGGGCAGCCTGCTGGGAAACACGAAGGTGAAGACGAAGACGAAGATGCCCATCAACATGAGCGGCGAGAGCACAGCCCAGATGAGGCCCAGTGCAGAGCCCAGAAAACGGTCGCTCAGTGCCATTCGGAACAGACTGAGCAGCATGCCGAGATCGCGCCGGTCGAACCCAGCGAACGTCATGAGGTTTCTCCCAGCGGCTTTGAAGTGATCACGGGCGGATAATAGAGCAGGGGCACGCCGCCGAACTGCCCTTCCTCGTCGACGATTTCGACGACCCGGTGTACCGCGTCGATCGGGCCGCTCGAATCGAGCAGGGTGATGTCGAAGCGATAGAGCCCGGCTCCCAGGATCATCGGATCTAGAGTCACGGTGAGCCTGAAAGGGCCGCTGGACGGCAGCGCATGGCCAGCTTGGGCCAGGTGCCGGCTGAGGATGCGGCGCCCGTCCACCCTGAGGATCGAGATGCTTACGTCCGTCGCTCCGACGGGCCGGTGGATCTGGCCTGAGACTATGAGGTGCAACGGGACGAAGGCCCTTGCGCTCGCTGCGAGGACGGAACCTTCCTGCTCGAGCGCGGTGCTCTCCAGGCGGCCGATGTCCGGGCGCCGGGCCAGAGGTTCGCCGCTTCCGAATTTCGCAGCGAGTTCGGCTTCGTCCGCCTGTTCCACAGCCCGCTCATAGGCCGCAGTCACCTCTTCGGCCGGGCCGTCCATGACCAGTTCACCCTGATCGAGCCAAAGGCAGCGGTCGCAGATCTCGTTGATGACGGCCAGGGCGTGGCTGACCACGATGACGATGCGCCCCTGCGCCGTGATCTCCTTCATCCGGCGGCTTGCCTTAGCGGCGAAGAAGACGTCGCCGACGGATAAGGTCTCGTCGATGATCAACACATCCGGGTCGATGAAGGCGCCCATGGAGAAGGCCAGCCGCGCCTTCATCCCCGATGAGTAGGTACGCACCGGGCGGTCGATGAATTCGCCGAGCTCCGAGAAGGCGATGACCTCCTCGACATGCGCTTCGATCTCTGCGTGGCTTTTTCCGTGCACCGCTCCGTCGAGATAGATGTTCTCGCGCCCGCTTACCTCGTCGCGCAGGACCGCTCCGATTGTCAGCATGGCGTGAACATCGCCCTGGATCGCGATCGAGCCTGCCGTCGGCTCGGTGATCCCGGCGAGCATGGAGAGCAGGGTCGTCTTGCCGGCTCCGTTGCGGCCGATGATTCCGACGCGCTCGCCCTGATGAATCGCGAAGGAGACATCCCGCAAGGCGCGCACTTCGCGCTGCGTTGCCTGTCGCCGCCCCGTCCGCAGGGCATCGCGCAGCGAGACGGGGCCGCTGCCCATCTCGGACAGTGCAAAAGTCTTGACGAGATTGCGGACGTTAACGGACGCGTTCATCCGTGAATGGCTCCCGGTGCCGTCAGGGCCCAGGTCAGGGGCAGGGACATGCCTTGCTCGCTATCTCCCGTGACCTCGAGCGCAAGGCCGTTTCCATTCAGCCAGGTCCAGCCATCCAGCAGTACGCGGCGGCCAGCCTGCTCCKGGTCGGGTCCGGTCAGATGGAGACTGATCTGGTAGGAGCCGGCATCGAGCGGGAGGGCAGGCAAGCTCAGATGCAGTTCATGGCGGCCCACTGTGTCTCCGACCGGGACGGGCTTGCGCGTCATCAGGGCCGTTTCCCATCCGAAGCCGGGTTGCAGGCGTTCGATGGCGCAGGTGCACGCCACCTCGCCCGGGGCCGCGATCTCGACGACGAGCGACAGGCGGAGGTCGCTTCCGGTCGGCACGTTGATCGGCGACGCTGGGCGGGAGGCGAAGCGGGCGATTCCCGTCACATAATTCTGCTGGGCATCCTCGCCATAGAGGTAGATTCGGGCAGCCCGCTCCGCAGGGCCGCCAAAGACCACCTTGCCCTTGTCGAGCACATAGGCGGTTTCGCACATGCGCATGATGGCTGCCCAGTCATGCGTCACGAGGACACCGGATGCGCCTTGGGAAATGCGGGCGCGCAGCCTACGCCAGCACTTGGCCTGGAAATGCTGGTCGCCGACGGAGAGGATTTCGTCGAGCAGGTAGACATCATAGCTCCCGGCCGTAGCCGTCGAGAAGAACAGGCGTGCTGTCATTCCGGCCGAGTAGGTCAGAACGGGGTCCTCGAAGCGGTCGCCGAGTTCTGAGAACTCGTGGATATCGAGGATCATCTCGGCACGCTCGCGGGCGGAGAAGCCGTGCACGGTTAGCAGACGGTCGGCATAGGCGCGGCCGGTCAATTGGGGATTTCCCACGAGGCCGAGTTCATAGATGGCGGAGAGCGCACCGTTGACCGCGACCTGCCCGGTATCGCTGGCGTAGACACCGCCGATCACGCGCAGCAGCGTCGACTTGCCGGCGCCGTTGCGGCCGAGGATGCCGACGAACTGCCCTTTCGGCACCTCGAAGCTGACGTCCTGCAATGACTGGTAGACGGGCACGTTCCTGCCCGAGGCGAAGGCAAGCCGCCACGCATTGCCACCGTCGACCAGCGCGAAACGCTTCGACACGCCTTGGCAGGTAATGGCTATTGCTTCTGGCATCGGCAAAACAGCTGCGGGCAGGTCACGAGTCGAAGCGTTTGTGTGCCGAACGAAACAGATTGTCGAGTTGATGGACGCCGTCCTCGTTCGAAGCCTCCACGATTCGAAGCAATCCGTCGCTGGCGAAGGCCAGCGTCACGTCGGTTCCTCCGAGCAGCAGCAGGCTATCCGACATGGGAATGATCCCCGTTCAGAAACACCCGGCACCATTGCTCGAAGGAGAGGAAGGACCAAATCAGCAGCCGATGGTTCTTCTGGCCGGACATATGCTCGTCGACAGTCTCGTGAATGAAATCCGCGTCGAGATAGGCGCTCGAGACGAGATCCGAGCCGAGAAGCATCTCGCGGACATAATCGGCATTCTCGCCGCGATACCAGGAAGCTTCGGGCGAGGAAAAGCCTTGCTTGCGTCGTTCCATGATTTCGGGCGGCAGGACATGCGCCATCGCCTGCCGCAGACAGCTTTTGCCGCCGGAGAAGCTGTCCTCGGCGAGCAGCTTTTTACGCACTGCGTCCTCGTCCACGGTGAGCATGTGCTGGAGGTCGGCGAGCTTGTGCTGAGCCGGCAGGCGCATGGCGAAATCGACGAGCGCGTTGTCAAGGAAGGGAAAGCGCTCTTCGAGACCGCTCGCCATGGCGAGCTTGTCGCCGACGAGCAGGAGGCCAGACAGGAAGGTGCGGCACTCGAAATAGAGCGCTGCGGAGATGTGATCCTCCGGTGTTTCGAAGGACAGGCCGGGCGCATTGGCATAGACCGAGCGGAAGACATCGAACATTTCCGCCTCATCGTCGGCCGAGGCGCCGAAGAGCCGCTTGCGCTCCTGCGCCGTGGTCAGGCGCTGCCAGAAACCGTAGTAGTTCGAGAGATAGTCGTCGCGGCCGAGCGAGCGGAAGACCCGATAGTAGCGCCATGGATAGCCGCCGAAAAGCTCGTCTCCGCCTGCCCCGGACAGGCAGACCTTGACGAATTTCGAGGCCAGCCGCGCGATGTAGTAATTCGGATAGCTCATGCCGAGCCGCAGATCTTCGAGGTGCCAGACGACGCGCGGCAGCGACCAGCGGATATCGCCGGCATTGATGACCTGCTCGTAGTGCTCGGTCTTGTAGCTGTAGGCCATCAGCTCGGCGTCGCGGCGCTCGTCGAAGCCGGCCTCCGCGCCGCGAACCCGACTCATCTCGAAGCCGGCGGTGAAAGTCTGCATGCGCGGAATGTGCTGAGCGGCTAAAGCCACCAGCGTGCCTGAATCCATACCGCCCGAGAGATAGGCTCCGACCGGGACGTCGGACACGAGCTGGCGCTCCACGGCCCGGCCCATCAGCGTCTCTAGCTCTGCGACGGCCTCGTCGGGGCCGATGGCGAGGGGCTTGGAAAAATCGTAATCCCAATAGGTTTCGCGGCGCTCGCCGGAATCGTCGACGACGAGGATCGTCGCAGGCGGCAGGTGCTCGACGCCTTCGAAGAGGGTGTGCGGGCGAAACAGGTTTTGGAAAGTGAAATATTCCCGCAAGGCCGCTTCGTTGACCCTGGCCTTGAACTCCGGATGCGCCAGGAAAGCCTTGATCTCGGAGGCGAAGGCGAGGCGGCCGCCGGTGCGCCAGAGATAGAGCGGCTTCACGCCGTAGCGGTCTCGCACGAGGAAAAGCCGCCTTTCGACGGCGTCCCAGAGTGCGAAGGCGGCCATGCCGTCGATCCGACGCGCAAGTTCGTGGACGCCCCAGATCTCCGCACCGGCGAGCAGAACTTCGGTGTCGGACCGCGTCCGAAAGCGCCAGCCTTCCCGTTCGAGCTCCCGCCTGAGCTCGCGAAAATTATAGATCTCGCCGTTGAAGATGATCGTCCAGCGCCCGTCCGGCGAATGCATAGGCTGGCTCGCCACCGCGCGAAGGTCGATGATCGATAATCTGCGGTGGCCGAGCCCGACCGGACCGTCCAAGTGCAAGCCCTTGCCGTCGGGTCCGCGATGCGCGATCGCGTCCCGCATCGCGGCGACAATCTTGCCGTCCGCCGGCGCGCCGTCGCGATTGAGATAGCCGGCTATGCCGCACATGGCCGGCGACCTACCAGAGATTGGGGCGGCCGGAGCGGGCTACCGTTTCATCGTACCAGTTGCCCATTGCGGTCGCATAGCCGTCGATCGCACGCTGCAGTCGGGCACGCGGCGCCATGACATCTCGGGTCCACCATTCAGGGTGGGTCAAGACTTGGAGGTGCTCTTCCCGAGCTTCAGCTAGGACATCGCGGAGGCGACGGTACAGCCAGACACCGTTGGAATCGGACGCGTAGCCGTAGTCCTCGCGCAGTCGCCTTGAATAGGCATTCACCAGACCGGCTAGTTCGTCGTTTTCCGGCATCGGTTGTTCCAGCACTCCATAGAGGTGGAAGCTCACCGCGGTAGGAGCGACGCCAAATTCTCTGTGCAGCAGATCGCGCTCCTCGGCGATGGCCGAGATCAGAGCGTCTCCGTTCAATGCATGACGAAAATGCGTGGGATCGAAATGCAACGCGATCTCGTGGCCGAGGCCGAGAATGCGTTCGACGGCCCGGTGTATCTCGGTAGAGAGCAAGTTATAGAAGATCGATCGCGGATATACGAAATAGGTAGCCGAAACGCCTTCTTCGGCCTCGATTTCAGCCAATCTCAAACCACGGTGCATCGACACGTCGACATCGTGGCGCCACAGGATGCTCCGCGCCGCTCGCGGCGATCGATAGCCGCAAAATTGATAATTTTCCCGAGCAAGACGCAGGAGGTCGCGATAGCGGTCTTCCGTGAAGTCGCCGAACTCTCGCTTGTGGTCTGGATTTTGGCGCATATCGTCTTAGCTTCGATGAATGGAGGACGCGAGGTCCGGACCTTTGCGGAGGCCCGCCGCGGCGATCAGAAAGAAGATGGCTTGGTTGCCTTGATATAGACGCCGTAGCGGTGCCGATCGCCCTTCCAGCTGTACCGATGAACTGATTCGATCGCAAAGTCTCGCAGCAACCCCTGCAGCTCCCACTCGCGGAAATGATGGAAGTGCACGGTGTCCTTGATCAATGAGGCGTTGGAGAGCCAAACCAAGGACGCCAGATAAAGCGATCCGCCCGGCCGCAATACGCGGAAAGCCTCTTCCATCGCTTGTGAGGCGTCGAGAATATGGTCGAGGCTCGTCATCAGGGCCACGTTATCGAAGCTGGCATCGCGGAAGGGGAGGAACTCCGCCATACCGCAGATACAGAACTGTTCGCTGAGTGTAAGCGAGGGTTCCAGTCCGATATAGGTGACGGCGGCCGGGAACATCCGGCTACTGATCTCTGGTGTATCGCAGCCGATATCGAGCAGTGACCCGCTCGCATCTTCGGTCAGACGCCGCGCGCGAAACAGATGTCGCTCATACCATATGTCTCCATAGGCGGAGTTCTGCTCTCCTCCATGGGCCTTAACGTCCGCCAGGTAGAGATATTGCATGCCAGGTTGATCGAGCGATTCCGTATCGAAGTGATATCGGCCATCTCTAATCTGCGAGCGAGCAAAGGCGGGGAGCAGCATTGGGCGCTGGCCGAGCATGGGGACTGGAGTACCGTCCGAGAAGCTGAGGGCGCCGCCCGGCGAGCCGCGAAGTTCGGACTGGTCGTCGGGATCCGCAAGCATCGGCAGAGCTTCCCCTGCGGACAAGCAGTGCGCGGCGCCTTTTTGGCGCAAATCATCGAGCGATATGGCATTCTCGTCGAATTGGATCGCTATGCGCGCCCAAGGGGTTTCCATCTCTGGCAGCCTAATCCGTGGGGTCTATCGGTTGGCCGCTCTTATGCGAGATTGGGGTTTGTCAAAGCAAGCCCCGCGAGACCCGATTTTACGCCGGTGGGAGCTGGGCCGAGTTGCGTGACCATTCGGGTCGTATCGGCGACGAAATTGCCGGGTTTGCCATCGGTGCTTGAAAAAATAGGAGCCCTTCCAAGCAGCGCAGCGAGAAGATCCGCGATTTCCCGGATGCTTACGATTTCAGGACCAGCGATGTTGGAGACGAGCGGCTGAGGCAGATCAAGCGCTGCTGTGAAAGCGGCTGCCGCGTCCTCTACATGAATTGGATTGATGAGAGGTCCGGTCCCCCCTTCCAGGCGGATCGGAAGGCCGTCTCGAATCGAGCGGACCAGCCGCGGCATCAAAAACGTCTCATTTTGTCCGGCGCCGTATACGAAGAATGGGCGCAGTATATGGATCCTCAAATGCTTTTCGAAGTACTGCAGCATTTGCTCTGCAGCCGCCTTTGTGGCCAAGTAGAAGCCAAGGTCGGCAGCAGGCTTGATCGGCGTCGTTTCTGCGATCGGATGATCGGACGGGCCGTAAATTCCGCCGGACGAAGCTAGGACGAAGGTATCTGCTCCAACTTCAACTGCGGCTTCGGCAAGATGGGCTGTCGCTGCGACGCTGAGCGCTGCGACTTGGCCGGCATGCTTGGGAAAGTCATGCCAGCCGGGAGCTTGGGCTAAGTGAATGACAGCCTGCAACGGCCCAAGCGTGGCGAGCGACTTGGCAGATGCCTGCGCGAGGTCGAGCTCGATCCTTGTCACCTCGCTTGGGAATCGGGTCGTGCTTTGGGGACGGACAACGGCGACCACATCGTCGCCACGCTGAATCAGCCGATGGGTGACGGCGCGCCCGATCAGGCCAGTTGCTCCAGTTACCAGAACGCGTCGTCTAGTCATCTCTTCGGCCATTCATGCATACCGTTTGCCCGCGCGCTGCCTGCCGATCACGGAACCTCGTCCTCCGACGGCGGGCGCCCATGTTCTCGAAGATGGTCGTAAACACGTTCGAAGCGTTCGGCGAGGCGATCTCCGGACCACCATTGGATCGCATGCTCTCTGCTTGCCCGGCCGATGGAATCCCGCTTGGCCGGGTCGAGAGCGAGATCGCGGAGGACATCGATGATGGTCGTTTCATCCGCATTAACAATGGGAGTGTCCAAGATGCAACGTGTTGCCGGGAGGCTGTCTCCGTCCATTTTGTTGACTCGGCCGACGACCGGTTTGCCCAACATCATGCCCTCGCGGGCCAAGGCGCCATATCTGCCATAGTTGAGCTGATCAACGATGATATCGGCTTGCGCTTGGACGTAGCGGTTATCGCGTGTGGGCATGTTCTCGACGAAGTCGAGTCTAATTTTTATCCCTTCGCTTTGAAGCCTCTGGACTGCTCCAACCACGGCGCCGGTTCCCTTGACATTTCGTCCCTCCCGCGAACGGAGTTTGTAGTTCCCCATCGCATGGTAGACCACGACTTCGTCTTCTACCCTCTTTCTGTCGTACTCAGAGGGGATCTGCAGGTCTTCTGGCCAGAAATCAGGATCTATTGCGAATGTCAGCGGGGCTCGGAAGGTTTTTTCCGAGCTCTTGTAATCCAGCGGCGGGTCGGTTTCAGTGCAGAACAAGTCTACGATGCTTGTGGCTTTGCGGCCCCATTCTAGGTTGCGCGTGTCGGAGCAAACCGTGGGTTCGTTCTCCCAAGGGCAGTTCGCGCATGTTGAAGGGCTCCACGCCCTGAATGAGCTTTGTGACACACCGTCAAGGCAGCCGCTATGAGTATATCCAATCAGAACGCCACGGCGCTTCGCTTCGAGCACATCCCACGGATAGCCGGTTGTATGAGAGGGGGAAGCGTGATTTTCCGAGAATAAACTCAAAATACCAACACCGTAACTATGAATGATCCCGAATCTATCGGCGTTTTCTTTAAGAAAAGATTGAATCATCCGTTTGTGAACAGTCGGGTCTGAGTCAAATATGGTGATATCTTCGCCGTGATAGAATCGACGATTTGGATTTTCGGGATGTTCTACCGAAAGGGAAATGGCATCCCATCCACGCGAGCGTAATGATTTGGAAAGGTAGTAAAAATTATAATAGGAGTGGTGGGTGAATATTACAGATCTGCGTTTCGGTTGCGCCGGGATAAAATCTGGAAGCAAGGCCGGTTCATCGAACGGAGTATTCGTGACGACGGTCTTTTTTCCTGTCGTAAACGAGCCTAGCGCATGAAAATCCAGCCGGTCGAGATCGCTTAAAATATCGTCCAGTTTCGCAAAATAGTCTGTGTCGGGCTCGACCCGATTTCCGGGCGGCTTCCTTGCTTCCGCCCAGGCCAGGGCGCCCGATGGCGTCCTGACGATGGCGGCCAGGAATTCGGCGCAGCGATGCGGGATGGTCTGGCCCCCGCCGTCAGGCACGAGGACGATCGCTTCGCGAATCGAGCCGTCCAGCGCGGACTTGATCGCCAAAACAGGGTCGAGGCCGCCGAGGCTGTCGATCAGCGGGTCGTTCTGGGCGAGGAAAAGCGCGAGCAGGGTCCCGCTCCGCCGGGCGAGCAGGACCTGATAGTCATTACCGAGGGCGGCTATCGCATCTATGCGTTCCAGGAACGGGCCGGCCACGGCCGCCTGGAATGCGAGACCGTCCTGCCCCGCCAGAAGATCCTGGCGAAACGAGAGGCGATCCAGCTTGGCGGATAGCTCCTCGATCGTCGCCCGAAGCTCGGAAACCCGGTTTCGGCGGTCATGCTCGCTCTCCCGGATAGCTTCGAATGCCTGTTTGAGATGGGAAAGCTCGGAGGTGGCAGATGCGAGGATCCGCTCGACATGCGCCTTCCAAGCCTTGCCCCGCTGCAGCAGTTGAAAGGGTCTCGATATCACGGCTTGGACAATCCGGTGCTGGCGAGCAGCAGCGCAGACCCCCTGGCATCGGTTTTGGCGGCGGCCTGTCCTTGCATCGTCAGTCTGCTTTCTCGCTGTCCGCCTTGCGCCAGGCGATCAATCGGCGCAGTCCTTCATCGAGATCGACCTCCGCGGTGAAGCCGATCTCTTCGGAGGCCCGCTTGGGGCTGCCAATGCGGTTGCGGACTAGGGTTGCCTGGCTGCGAGGCGCATAATTGATTGGCTGATTGCTTCCGGTCAGATGGCAGATGCGTTCGGCAAGCTCCTTCAGCGACGTTCGTGTTCCGGTCCCGACATTGTAGAAGCGGTCAACAGTCTCGGCCCGCATCGCGCAGAGATTGGCCCGTGCGCAGTCTTCGACCGCGACGAAGTCGAATGCCTCGGAACCATCGCCAAGGATCGTCGGGCCTTCTCCACGGTCAATCGCGTCGAGCATCTTCATGATCACGGCGATATAGGCCCCGCGATAATCCTGCCGCGGTCCGTAGACATTCATATATCGCAATCCAACAAGATTTAGGCCGTAGCGGTGATGGAATGCGCGGGCCATCGCTTCGCCGGCGATCTTGGTGGCCCCGTAGAAGTTCTTGTTGTTGAAGGGGTGGTCCTCGGTCATGGGCTCTTCGACAGCATCGCCATAGACGGAGGCGGAGGAAGAATAGACGAGGCGCTTGACGTTCTTGGCAACGCAGGCTTCCAGGACGTTGAAAGTGCCGCGAACGTTCACGTCGAAAGCCGATCGCGGGAAGTCGTGGCATTGCAACAGCCAAAGGGCCGCGAAATGGAAGACACCGCTCGCGCCATCGAGCGCTGACTGGAGCACGTCGGTCTGCAGAATATCGCCGCCCACATCATAGATCTTAACACGCGGATCCGTAAGCGCGCCCGTGAGATTGCCCGTCCGGCCGCGCACGAAATTGTCGTAAACTAGGATCTCGCCGACATCGGTCCGTGTCAGCTGATCGACGGTGTGGGAGCCGATGAGGCCGGCGCCACCGATCACTACTACTTTCTCGCCGCTGAGCTTCATCGTCCGTCCAAGCCTGGATGTTGTCTGATTTCGGTGTGCCTAACGGCCTAAAGCGCCGCGTGCAGAAGCCGGGCGATGGCTTCCGCCGAGTGCCCGTCGCCATAATCCGGGATATCCCGGCGGGGATGGTAGTCTGGACCGGTCCAGAGGCGGTTCCAGCCGGCCTCGATCGTCTCGACCCATTCCGTCTCGTCGCGTAGCGTCACACAGGGGACGCGGTGGAAATAGGCTTCCTTCTGAAGGCCCCCGGAATCGGTAAAGACGGCTGTTGCGTGGCTGAGCAGGCGGGCCATGTCGAGATAGCCGATCGGGTCGATTAGGGTCACTGCAGCGGGAGCGAGGTCGCGGCCGGCAAGCAGCTTGCGGGTGCGCGGGTGGACCGGCATCACCACTGGCGCTTCGCGAGCGGCCACCTCGAGCCAAGCGATGACCCGTGCGAAGCGCTCTGGATCGTCGGTGTTCTCGGCACGGTGGATTGTTGCGACGGCATAGCCGCCCGGGGTCAAATTCTGCGTTTCGAGAATGTTCGAACGGCCCTCGGCTCGCTTCACGGCGGCAACCGTGGTGTCGAACATCACGTCGCCGACAGCGTGAACGCCTTTGGTGATACCTTCTGCTGCGAGATTGGCGACCGCGGTCTGCGTTGGGCAGAACAGTAGCGTGCTGACATGGTCGGCGATGACGCGGTTAACCTCCTCCGGCATGCGCCTGTTGAAAGAACGCAGTCCGGCCTCGATATGCGCTACGGGGATATTGAGTTTGGCGGCTGCGAGGGCGCCGGCTACGGTGGAATTGGTATCACCATAGATCAGGACGAGGTCAGGCCTCTCAGCAAGCATCGCGTTCTCGAGTTTTTCGAGCATGCGGCCTGTCATGGCGCCGTGGCCGAGGCTGTTGATCTCGAGATTGTAGCCAGGCTTCGGGATGTCGAGTTCGTCGAAAAAGACATCCGACATCAGCGCATCGAAATGCTGGCCGGTATGGACGATGATCTCGGTCATACCTGCTTCGGCGATGGCGCGGCTGACCGGCGCAGCTTTGATGAATTGCGGCCGGGCGCCGAGGACGGTGAGAATGTGAGACATTATCGATCCGCTGCCGAGGCAGGCTCTTCCTTGGGCTTGGCTTCTCATGTGGCGAATAGCCGACCGTCGCCGTCGACGCAAATGTGGAGGCAGTGATGCGGATACATTGCCGCAAGGCGCGGCGGCTGGCGGCGGGGATGGCAAGCTTCGGGCTTGAACAACGTCCCGATGCAAGGAATGGAAGCCAGATAAGCCCGACAGCGCTGCGATGCTTGACCGATCGTCTCGCTTCCACCTATGCACGGCTCGGCAAGAATGGGGTTCGAAATTTGTCAAGCGTTCGGCGTGCGCTGGTAGCTTATTCGATGTCGAGTACGTTCGTGCAGACGACGCTCGACTATCTCAAGGCATTCAAGCGGTTCAGCGGGTTTGATGTAGACTATGTTCATGTCACCCATCATGCGTCGATGGGTTTCGATTTCGATGGCTATGACATCGTTTTTCATAGCTACTGCGCGCGCTTATGTTTCGAGGGCTATGTTTCCGAGAGCTATCGCGAACATCTGCGGAATTTTCCTGGCGTCAAGGTTCTCGCCGTTCAGGACGAGTATGATCACACAGACACCTTGAAGGCGGCAATCAAGGATCTGAAATTCGACATCGTCCTGACCTGTGTTCCGCAGGACAGCCTGGAGTATGTCTATCCCCGGGCGGAGTTCCCGGATGTCGAGTTCATCACGGTCTTCACCGGCTATGTGCCGGACGATTTCGCCTCTTCTTTGCCACCGGCCAAGCCGCTGGCAGAACGCCCGATCTTCATCGGCTATCGCGGGCGCGATATCGGTGGCCGCTACGGCCGGCTGGGTTTCGACAAGTTCGAGATCGGCCGGCGGATGAAGGAACTCTGCGATGCCCGTGGCATCGAGACGGACATCGCCATGGACGAAGCCAGTCGGATCTACGGCACGGCATGGCTCGATTTCGTCGGGAGCTGCCGTGCTATGCTAGGCTCGGAATCCGGCTCCAATGTTTTCGATTTCGACGGTCGCATCGACGCCCGCTTCAAGGAGGCGACGGCGGCAAACGGGGGCGTTCCCCCGAGTTATTCTGATTTCCTGCCAATCGTTGCCGATCGCGATATAGAAATCGCGATGGGGCAAATTTCACCCCGCGTTTTTGAATGCGCGATAATGCGAACGCCGATGGTCCTGTTCAAAGGCCGGTACTCTGACGCGATCATTCCAGACGAGCACTATATTTCGTTGGAGAAGGACTTCTCCAACTTCGAAGACGTGTTGGCGCGACTACGCGACCTGCCGGAGCTCGAGAATATGACCCGGCGCGCCTTCGGCCATCTCGTCGGGACAGGGCGTTTCACATACAAAACCTTCTATGCAGGCGTCGCTGCGGCCATTGGGAAGAAGCTTGAAGGGAGGTTGCGGAAAACGGCGGGTCTCTCGACGCCGGTTTCGATACTTATGCTCGGCGAGGACGGTCGAATTGTTGAGACGCCGACATCGTGGCCGATGGGCCCCACGGCTTTCGAAATTCGACAAAGCGTCGAAGAGGCAATGAATTATCGGCGGCAGTGCGATACATTGATTGTGGAATTCGATCGCGTGCGATCTGTTTTTGAATTTGAACTTGATAGGGTTCAAGAAATTTATGCAAAAGAGCTTCAACACATTGACAGGGAAGGTAAAAGTCATGAAGAATTTTTGTCAAATTGTGATTTTTCTTGCTCTGAATTGACAAAATTAATCAATTATTACGATAATGAATGCGCTGATCTCTCAAGAGAGCGCCGTGAAGCATTTGATGCATTTCAAGCTGCGCTCGCCAATGGACTCGAGGTCCTGAGCTGCGAGGCGGCGCGGCTGCTCTTCAACCGCGAAAAATGCGGGTATTTCCGCATGATCGAGCGGCTCAAGCAGTTGAACGAAGCTTACCAGGCGGAGCGGGCCCAACTGGAGCGCGCGTATCGCGTTTATCTCGATGAACTGAGCAGGAAGGCGCCGTCGCCGGCGAGCGAGCATCTGTCAAACGAAGCGCCGCGCCCCGTCCTGATCCATCGCCTGTTAAAAGTCGTGTCTGCGGTCAAGTCGTTGATAAAGCGGATTGCGATTTGGCGTCGCGGTTGATGTGGTTCGGGATTGGCCGCAATGATTATTTCGTTGCGGTGGCGTAAAGGTCTAGGCCGAACCAGCGCGGAATCCAGCTCTTCAGGAGTTCACGCCGTGGCGGACTGCGTTCGAAGGGGGGGCCGTTATCGATGTTTTCGGTCTGTCCGGAGAAGGACGTATAGCCGCGGCAGAGCTTGCGCAGCGAGCGGATCGAGATCCAATCCGTGTGGGGCGCGCTTTCACCCGCCTGGTTCGCGTCATAGGCCGCACGCTCTGCCTGCGCGCTTTGGCCGACAACCCCGCGGTGGCCAAAAGTCTCGCGTAGCAGGTATCTCAGGGTTTCAGGGCGAGCTTGGCAGAGGCGTCGGTAGGAGTACGCGTAATAGACCATGAAGACGAGTTTGCCGCCAGGGCGCAGAACCCGCCGACACTCCTCAAGCGCCTTATGCAGGTCACCTGTATGATGCAGGCAGCCGATCGCAACAACGTAGTCGAAGCTCGCGTCCGCGAATGGTGCATGGAGGATTGAGCCTTGGCGAGCTTCGCCTTCGAGGCCAGCCTGCTTTAGGCGATGATTGACCATCGCAACCGGACCCGGTGCAATATCGAGTCCCTCATATCGCGCTCCGGCCTCGGCGAGACGCTGCGAAACGGTTCCATATCCCAGGCCGATTTCAAGAACGTCTTTGCCGTTCATGTCCTCGAACGGGATGTGGATGAAAAGATACGGATAGAAGGCGAAATACCAGTCGTCGAATTTCTTTAGCGACCTCGGTGAATCGTCGATGACGCCCAGCGACTTGGCGAACTGCGTCCCGCACAGCTCGCTCCAGAATGCGGAGTTGCGCGAATCGACTGCAGCTTGATCCACTGTGTTCGACATGGGAACCTTAATGATCGATGTCTTGCGCGGGTGAGCCGCGCCAGCGGCTTGATAGAAGCAATGGCACCGTATTCCAAGTCTGTTCTCCGATGGATTTCGGCGATTGCGGTGTCTTCAGTTGCGTGCCTGAGTTGCCGGAGGGGCGTCGCTTCGATTGCTCCTGCATGCGTCGACAGGGGTAATGGCATCGTGTAACAGGGCGCCTGCACACTGGTTCAGCCAGTGACGAAAATCCAGCATTTGCACTTAATGGCAGGTTCAGCAGTGGAAAGCTTCGATTCGGTCGTCCTGCTGACCTGGTCGGATTGGCATACCGAGCCGCGAAGCAACCGATATCATTATGCCGTTCGGTTTGCGCGTCGATGGCCGACTTTCTTCGTCCAGACGAACGGCGACGATGAGACAATTACCTTCGAGGCTGTCGAGGGGCACGACATCACGATCGTTCGGATCGGGCCAACCCACAGTCCGGCACAAGCGTCACGTTTGGCTGCGAAGCTGCGCGAGCGCGGCGTCACGAGGCCGCTGGTCTGGCTCTATAATCTTCATTTGGCAGAGGCTGCCCCGCGATTGCATCCGATTGCGGTAGTCTATCATGCTACCGAAGACTACCTCGCCAAGGCAGACAATGTCAGCATAACCAAGACCGATATCTCCGGGCTCGCCCTAAAGGCGATCGAGCGCGCCGATTTGGTCGTGGCGGTTTCAGAAGGCGTCGCCCAGACCCACCGTCGCGCTGTTCCATCAAGCAAGCCGATCGTCGTTCTGCCGAACGGTTGCGATTTTAGGTTCTGGCAACAGAGTGGCGCAGCCAAATATGTGAGGCCGGCCGCTGGCAAGGTTGCCTTATTTCAAGGGGGAATAAACGGTCGGTTGGACTTTTCCCTCCTGATGGAGCTCACGGAAATGTTGCCGGACTGGCAATTCTGGTTCTGCGGAAAGTCCGAGGACGGCGGCGATGATTGGGCGCGGCTGCAGCGACAGCCTAATGTCATATATCATGGGCTGCTTGACAGTGCCGGCATCGCCGATCTGGCTCGCCAATCCTGTGTCGGGCTGATCCCATTCAAGGACAGCGATCTGATGCGCAGATCGCTGCCGCTCAAGGCTTATGAATATCTGGCCTGTGGGCTGCCTGTCGTGACGACGCCGGTTGACGCTCTTGCCGACCGGCCCGAGTTATTCCTGACCGCGACCACTGCGGAGGAGTTCGCGACAGCGATCCGTCGGCTGGAGGTCTCGCGCAACAATACCGTCGTCGTCGCGCATCGCCTCGAAGCGGCGGCGTTGAGTTCTTATGATGCCCGATTCGACGAACTGCTGTCGCACCTCGACGGGTTCATCGCGCGTCAGGCGCAATTCCGGCCGGCCCTGAACGTGCTGATGCTCTATGACGACAACTCGACACATGTCAGCACGATCACAGAGCATCTCGAGGCGTTTCGAAAGCACTCACAGCACCGCTTTTTCTTTATGCCAGCAACTGAATTCGTCGGATTGGCGGACGCCCCCGGCGCCGAGCTGGACCTGTCCACTTATGACGCGCTTGCCATCCACTATTCCGTGAGAGTGTCGGTTCCCGCCCATCTGTCGGCCGGCATCGCCGCGACCATTGCAGCCTACCGCGGGCCGAAGCTGCTGTTTGTGCAGGACGAGTACGACAATGTCGAAATGGCTCGTCGCTGGATGGAAAGGCTCGGCGTTGACGCGCTCTTCACCAATGTACCGCAGGAAAGTCTCGACCTCGTCTATCCGCGCGATCGTTTCGCGAAGGTCGACTTCATCCCGACGTTGACGGGTTATGTTCCTGAAGATCCGGCGATCGATGCGTTCGTGATGCCGATGGCGGAGCGGGCGCTGCGTATCGCCTATCGCGGTCGCTCGCTGCCGCATCAGTACGGCGCGCTGGGCCGCGAGAAATATACGATCGGCCTCGATATGCGACGGCTGGCAATGCTGCGTGGGCTGGCGGCCGACATTGAGGTCGCCGAGGACAAGCGCATCTACGGTGCTGACTGGTATCGCTTCATCGGTTCTGCGCGTGCAACACTCGGCACGGAGAGCGGTTGCAATGTATTTGACTTCGACGGCGAGCTAAAAAAACTGGCGCGGGAACACGAGGACATGCCGTTCGAAATGTTCGCCGAGCGCTATTTGAAAGAGCATGACGGTCGGGTGAAAATGAACCAGATCTCGCCGAAGATCTTCGAAGCCATCCGCTTACGTACCGCTCTGGTGCTTTTCGAGGGGGAGTATTCTGGCGTTGTTCGCCCCCGAGAACACTATATTCCGTTGAAGAAAGATTATTCCAATGTCGATGACGTCTTTTCCCAATTGGAGGACGTCGATTCCCTCGACGCGATGACGGAACGCGCGTATCGCGACGTCGTCCTGACCGGTCAATACTCACTCCGGCGTTTCATCGAAGGCGTCGACGATTATCTGTCACGGCGTGCAATGGGGCGGCGGCGGGCAACTGTCATAAGCGTTCCAGTTGCGGCGATTTATGGCAATGAAGGGGCCGAGTTGCTGATGCGCCCCGGGCCGGACGCAATACTGCTTTCCGATACTGTTCTTGCGCATCAGCTCGGGCGGGCGCAGGTCTCGACAATCGGCGAAGCCTTGGCTGCAATCGGCGCAAGCGGAGGTCAGCACGACATGATCACCGACCTGCGGGGCGCGCAGGAACCTCGGCAACGCGGGATTGCTTTCAATCTGCTCAGGTTTCTTTGGCGTCGTGTGCCCAAGCGGCTGCGCTTTGCCTTCGTGGCACGGATTCGAACCCAATCGGACTTCGAGAACGGCGCGGTTTCGGGTCTTTTGCGCGCGATTCGAAGACGGTCGTTGTGAGTGCTGGTTTCGGCGGGGGGCGCACACCTCGGATCGGACTGATTTCGGTATCGACAATCGCGGATGATCCGCGCGTCCGGCGTCAAGGTGATCTGTTTCGGGAACGTGGCTGGAATGTCGTAGCCATCGGCCTCCCGGGCGCTCTTTCGCCGGAGCCGGCATGGCCATGCCTTTCAGTTGACACAGGTGGGCCGGCGAACAATGGCTCCACCACGGTGGTCGTCTCTGAGATAGGCACCGCGAACGATGCCGGTGACATCGAGCAGAGGGGAGGAGCCGAGGTAGTCCTGCGAGTCTGGCGCCGTCGTTTGCCGCCACTCGAGAGCACAATGCTGCGTCCCTTCTTGGTGTCGACACTGCGGCGTTTGCGCCGCGCCAAGGATGTCGCTGGTGTGTATCTGACGCCAGATCGAGCGATTTCGACCTATTGGGGGATCAACGACCGCTTCGACGGGATCTATCGTCTTGCAAGTGGTCAACACGCCGATGTCTGGTTGGCGAACGATTGGACGGCATTGCCAATCGTCCAGCGGCTGGCGACAGAGCAGGGCGTGCCTTACGCTTATGACACGCACGAGCTTGCCGTGGACGAGTATGCCCAGAGCTGGCGCTGGCGTTTGATCCACAGGCCCGTCATTGCCGCGATTGAGCGGATGGGTACAGCCGGTGCTGCCGTGACGAGCTGCGTCTCCCAGGGCATCGCCGACCGTCTGCACGCGCTTTACGCCCTGCCTGAAAAGCCGCTGCTGATCCGCAATATGCCGCGCTACGAAGCGCATTCGTTCCGCCTCTCCGGCGAGCGGATCGCGGTGCTCTACCATGGGGTGGTCAATGAGGGGCGCGGGCTCGAGGCCTGCATCGATAGCGTTGCGTTGTGGCGCCCGGAATTCCACCTGACCATTCGCGGCCCCAGTCCGGCCGCCTATCTCGAGAGCTTGGCCGCACGCATCCGTTCCGCCGGTCTGGAGGATCGTGTCACCTTGGCGCCGCCGGTGCCGATGATCGATCTGGTGCGGGAGGCTGCGCGGTTCGACGTCGGCCTGTTCGCGTTGCCCGGGCATTCGGCGCAGAACGTCCATGTCCTGCCCAACAAGTTCTTCGAATACACCATGGCCGGGCTCGCGCTCTGTGTCTCCGACCTGCCGGAGATGACGGCCTTGCTGCGGCAGCACGGGCTCGGCCGGTCGATTCCCGACGTGACCCCACAAGCCATCGCCGCCGCAATCAACGGCTTCACGCACGCGGAGATTGACGCTTGCAAGCAGCGCGCGCTCGACGCCGCCAAGCTGCTGAACTGGGAAGCCGAATCGGATCGCCTGTTCACAGCGATCGAGCGGGTCGTACTCTCGGCTCGCGGGGCCGGGCGCGACGCCGCGCAATAGGCTAAGGCGCGGCCTTAACGCGGGGTCCGGGGGCGGCAAGCCTGCCGATCAGCGCGAGCAGCTTGGTGCCTTCCATGTCAAAGTTGAGATCGCGAGCGCGTGCGAGCGCCGCATGCTTGCACGCATCGATGCGAACTGGATCGAGGCCGGCGAGGCAGCTTGCGATCGTCTCGGGCGTATCGCCGGCGAGCAAGGCGCCGCAGCCAGCGGTCTCAATGACGTTGCGAATTTCTGGCAGGTCGCTGCTGATGACCATCAGCCCCGCCTGCATGTACTCGAAGATCTTGTTCGGCATGGCGAAGCGCGCATGCGTCGTGCTGTTCGACAGGAGGAAAATGCCGATATCGGCTTGCGCGGCAGTGGCGATCAACTGAGCGGGCGGTACCGGCGGTTCAATCTTGACACGATCGCCGAATGGGTCCGCAAGCTGCTGCAGATGCCGCTCGAAGCCCCCCTGCGCCGGACCGCGGATCACCAGGCGGAAATGCGCCGGCCAGAGCCGCACGCTCTCGATCAGTGCTTCCAAACCGCGTCTTGGAACGATTGCACCATGATAGAGGACTGTAATCGGCGTCCTCGTCGGCCGGAATGAGGTCGCATGCCAGCTGGGCGTATTGGCGATGACCATGGGTCGAGGCAGAGTGTAGAGCCGGGCCAGGGCGTCCGCGATGCCTTCGCTGACGGTGACGACCGCGTCGGCGCCGCGGATATAGCGGTCTTCGATCCGCACGACATGCTGTCGCGCCAGCAGGTTCCAGCGCCAGCTATCGGCGAATTCCTCGGTTCCGAATTCGTGGCTGTCGTAGACGATGCGAGCGGCGCTGGTCCGCTTGGCCGCGAAGGCTACCGGCAGGGAGCGCCAGTCATTGGCGATGATGATCTCCGGCGCGAACCGCTTCAGTTCGCGCAAGGCTGTCAATTTTGTGTACGACAGCCAGTATGTGAAATCGGCGGTCGCCGACAAAATCGTCGCGGGGGCCTGCCTGAAGACCATGCCCAGGCGGACGCGCCAGTCATTGCCGGGGCCCGGCAGGGGCGTCACCGCGCAGGGCTGTTCGTCGGGCAGCGGGCGCTGTGCGAAGATGCGGACATCGTAGCCCGCTCCGGCCAGCAGCGTGGCGTGCCGAAGCACGCGTGAATCGTGCCGCAAGGGCGAGAGGCAGAGAAGGGCGACGCGCATCATTCACTGCCAGCGCGGAGCGCATGTCGATGCTTGGGTGCACCATGAGTTGTGCGTGGGATCATTCTGACGAAGCCCTGAATAGGGGCCATCCACCGGGTCGCATGCGTGGCTGGGAAGCGGGCAACCACATAAGCTTCCTATCAGCTCTTGGAAATGAAAATAAACGGAGGAGGTGAGCGCTAATACCAATTGTCGACAAGACCGGCGCGACAGGGGTGGCTTTCGCGATGTCCACCCGGCGCCGCCGAACCCGTTCAGCGGAATGCACGACATGCTTCTGGTACCTCAGCCGTTCCGGGCGGGGACTAAGGCCGGTTTTCGCGGCCATTCCGGATGAGGGGGGTTATCTGTTCGGCAATTTCCTTCGCGCGGCTCTGCCAGCTGGCAAAGCGCTCAACATATCGCCGGCCGTTGTCTCCACGCTGCTGCGCCAGACCCGGCTCCGCCGCAGTTTGCGATGCAGCTGCCGCCAAGGCAGAAGGGCTCGCCATCGGGATCACGATGCCTGTCTCGTGCTCCCGCACCACATCGCCCTGGAATGGCAGATCCGTGACGATGACCGGCACGCCGCTCGCCATCGCCTCGAACAGCTTCAAGGGGGCTACGCCCGTGTTCAGGTGCCCGGCTGAGTCTTCGGTTACCGACAGGGCCGCGATGGCGCCGCGCAGATAGCTTGCCACTTCCTTCGGAGGGCGCCGGCCGAGCCAGCGTACGCGCGGATGGGCGGCGGTATCCTTCAGCCGGTCGCGCTCGACGCCGTCGCCGATCATCACGAGCGCGACGCCCTCGGGCCAGCCCGGCTCCTTCGTCGCCGCAATCATCGTCGCGATCCCATGCCAGGCGGTGAGGCCGCCAACGAAGGCGATATAGCGCTCCGGCTCGGCCGGCCGGGGGCCGTCCGGGTTGAACAGGTCGATATCGGCGCCGTTGGTCACGACGCTGACCCGGTCATGCCCCGCCTCTGCCAGCGCCCAGCCACGCAGGCCGTCTGTCACCACGAAGACATGGGAGGCCATCCGCATCTGGGTGCGATAGAGCCAGCGGATCAAGGGGCCGATCCAGCGCAACCAGCGATAGGTGACGAGGATGTCGGCGGGAAGGCCGTTAATCTCCTGGAAAACCGGCACGCCGCGCAGCTTCGCCCAGGCGGAAAGCGGCATCGCAGCAAAATGGGCTCGCATGAAAACTGCGTCGTAGCTCTTCAGGCGCCAGGCCGCCTGCCATTGGACGCGGACGTAATCCGCGAGCCTCGCCAGATAGCGGGTGCCAGAACTGGCCCCGCCCCGGCTTGTCGCCAGCAGGTCCACCACCCAACCGATCTTGCGCAGGCCGCGGATGATCTCGTGGACATGCGTATACGTCGCCTGTCCCTCGCGCGGCGTCTCCAGCGAGAGGTAGAGGAGTCGCGGCTCGGTTGTCACGCCGCGACTGCGGTCTTCAACGCATCCTGAACCGCCGCGATGATGTAATCCTGCGTCGCCTCGTCGAGATAGGGGTGCATCGGCAGCGCGACGACCTCCTGCGCGGCGCGCTCCGAAATCGGCAGGCCGTTTCCGGCCACCGGATAGTGCTTATAGGCGGTCTGCTGGTGCAGCGGCTTCGGGTAGTAGACCGTGGTCGGCACGCCCTTGGCCTTCAGCGCCGCCTGGAAGGTGTCGCGGCGGTCGGCGGCGACGCGGATCGTGTACTGGGCCCAGGTCGAGACGCAATCAGCCATGACATGAGGCGTCACCACGACGTCCTTGAGCGCAGCGGTGTATCGCTGGGCCACGACCTGCCGCTTCTCGAGCTCCTCGGCATAAACCTTGAGCTTCTCGATCAGCACGGCCGCCTGGATGGTGTCGAGCCGCGAATTCACGCCGACGCGGACATTGTCGTATTTGTACGAGCCCTTGCCGTGGAACCGCAGCGACATCAGCAGCGCGGCGTGCTCGTCGTTGTCGGTCAGGATAGCGCCGCCGTCACCATAGCAGCCGAGCGGCTTGGCCGGGAAGAAGCTCGTCGTGGCGAAATCGCCGATCGCGCCGGCAACGCGGCCCTTGTAGCGCGCGCCGTAGCCTTGAGCCGAATCCGAGATCAGGACGAGGCCATTCTGCTTGCAGAAGGCTTCGATCGGCTCGTAGTCGCAGGCCTGGCCGAAGAGATCGACGCTGATCAGGGCGCGAGGATTGAGCTTGTGCTGCTTCGCGGTTTCGAGAGCGGCGCTGAGACCCTTCGGGTCGATATTGTAGGTGGCTTCGTCTATCTCGGCGAAGACGGGCGTCGCGCCCATCCACGCGGCCACTTCGGCGGTCGCGGCGAAGGTGAAGCTCGGGCAGATCACGGCGTCGCCGGGGCCGATGCCGAGCGCTTCGAGCACGAGGATCAGCGCGTCCGTGCCGTTGGCGACGCCGATCGCGTGCTTGGCGCCGCAGAAGGCGGCAAGCTCGGTCTCGAATTGCTGGACCTGCTGGCCGAGGATGTAGTTGCCGTCATGGACGACCTTGAGGATGGCGTCGTCCATGGCCTTGCCGATGTGCTGGCGCTGGGCTTTGAGGTCGATGAACTCGATCGCGGGGCGTTCGCTCATCAGGCAATCTCCTCCAGATGCTCCGGGCTTGTTTCCCGATAGCGCGTTCCGCTCAGTGGGCAGGTCAGATCCGGACCGAGCTTCTCGCCCGCCTTGCTCATCCAGCCGATTCGGCGCGCCGGCACGCCGGCCATCAGAGCATAGTCGGGCACGTCCCTGGTCACCACCGCGCCCGCGGCAATGAAGCAATACGCCCCGAGCGTATGACCGCAGACGATCGTCGCATTGGCGCCGATGCTCGCGCCCTGCTTGACCAGCGTACGCCGGAACTCGGCCTTGCGGTTCATGAAGGCGCGGGGGTTATTGACGTTGGTAAAGACGCAGGAGGGGCCGCAGAACACGTCCGCCTCCAGCTCGACGCCGTCATAGAGCGCGACATTGTTCTGGATCTTGCAGCCGTCGCCGATGCGCACGCGCGGGCCGGCCATCACGTTCTGGCCGAGCACGCAGTCGCGGCCGATCTCGGTCTGGCCGAGCACATGGACGAAGTGCCAGATCTTGCTGCCGGCGCCGAGCGCTGCACCCTCGTCGACATAGGCGCTCTCATGGATAAGCGCGCCAGGAAAGCGCGGATCTTCCCGCATCTGCGACGCGCCGGCCATGGTCAGCCCTTAATGTATTTCGCCGCGAAGGGGTGCTTCTCGCCGCCGGTCACAACGGGCAGCTGGCGGAACTGCGAGACGACTTCGATCGAGAAACGGACATCCTCGAGCCCGTAGCCCTTGCCGGCGAGAATCTCTTCGTAGCTGCGGGTGTGCAGGTCGGTGAAGCCGTCCGAGAACTCGACCTCCTCGCCGTCGACGGTGATCGAGCGGAAGGTCGTCTTCTGGCCTTTCACGCCGTCGGGCAGGTCGTCCGAGTCGACCGAGAGGAACCAGCGCACATCGGCCTTCTCATAGGAGAGGAGGCCACCCGCGCGCGCACCCTCGCGCAGATTGGCCGTCTGCGATTGCAGAGGGCCGAAGACGAAGGCCAGCATGTCAAAGAAGTGCACGCCGATATTGGTCGCGACGCCGCCGGACTTGGTGTCTTCGCCCTTCCAGGAGGCGTGATACCAGCGTCCACGCGAGGTGATATAGGTCAGGTCGACCGAATGGCGCTGGTTCGAGGCGGCGACGCGGTCGCGCAGCGCGATGATCGCCGGGTGAAGGCGCAGCTGCAGGATGGTGTTGACCTTGTGGCCGGTGTCGCGCTCGATTTCGGCCAGCCCGTCGATGTTCCACGGATTGAGGACGAGCGGCTTCTCGCAGATTACCTCGCTGCCGGCGCGCAGGCCGAAGCGGATATGGGCGTCGTGCAGGTAGTTCGGCGAGCAGATGCTGACATAGTTGATGCGCTCGTCGCGGCGGCGCAGCTTGTCGACATGGCGGTCGAAGCGTTCGAATTCGGTGAAGAAATGCGCCTGCGGGAAGTGGCTGTCGATGATGCCAACGGAGTCATTGGGGTCGAACGCGACCTTGAGATCGCCGCCGACCGCCTTCATGGCCTTCATATGGCGCGGCGCGATGTAGCCGGCAGCACCGATCAGTGCGAATGACGTCATGGTATTGTTCTCTGGCGTTTCCTGGTGCGTCCTGGCTCAGGCCTTGACGATGTTTTCACCGGTTAATCCGGCCTTGGCGCAAGCATTGCGCGTGTCGATGACGAGGCGGGCAGCGCTGACGAGCGCCTTGTAATCGACCGCGTCGTGGTCCGTTGCGATCAGTACGGCGTCGTAACCCTTGACCGCCTCGGACGAAAGCGAGACGGAAGACCGGCCGGTCAGGTTGGCGTGCTCGCGGGTCGGGGGGATCACCGGCACATGCGGGTCATGATAGTCGGCCTTCGCCCCACGCTCTTCAAGCAATTCGATCAGGCGCAGCGACGGGCTCTCGCGCATGTCGTCGATATTCTTCTTGTAGGCGATGCCCATCACCAGGATCTTCGCCTTGCTAAGCCCACGGCCTTGCTGGCGGTCGAGCGCCTCGGCGACGCGGTCGACGACCCAGTGCGGCATAGCGGTATTAATTTGGCCGGCGAGCTCGATGAAGCGCGTGGTGACGTCGAATTCGCGCGCCTTCCAGGTCAGGTAGAACGGGTCGATCGGGATGCAGTGTCCGCCGAGCCCGGGGCCGGGATAGAACGGCATGAAGCCGAAGGGCTTGGTCTTGGCGGCATCGATCACCTCCCAGACATCGATACCCATCTTGCCGTAGATCACCTTCAGCTCATTCACGAGCGCGATGTTGACGGCGCGGAAGATGTTCTCGGTTAGCTTCACCGCCTCGGCCGTGGCCGAGCTCGATACCGGCACGGTCTTGACGACGAGGGCGCTGTAGACGGCGTTCGCCAGCTCGAGCGCCTCGGCGCCGTCGCCGCCGACGACCTTCGGGATGGTCGAGGTGCCGAAATCCGGATTGCCCGGGTCCTCGCGCTCCGGCGAGAAGGCAAGATAGAAGTCGACGCCGCTCTTCAGCCCGGTCGCCTCGAAGATCGGACGCATCACCTCGTCGGTCGTGCCCGGCCAGGTCGTCGATTCCAGCACGACGAGATGGCCTTTGCGCAGCCGCGGCGCGATGGTCCGCGCCGTGCTCTCGACATAGGACAGGTCGGGCTCGCGATGCTTGGTCAGCGGCGTCGGCACCGCGATGATGATGGCGTCGACGTTGCGCAGTTCGTCGAAATCGACGGTGGCGCGAAAGCGCTCCTCTTTGATCGCGGCAGCAATCGCAGTGGTTGGAATGTGCTTGATGAAGCTCTCGCCGCGGTTGATCTGGTCGACGCGCTTCGCGTCGATGTCGAAACCGACAACCTTGAAGCCGGCCTTGCACGCCGTCAGCGCCAGCGGGATGCCGACATAGCCGAGGCCGATGATGCCGATCCGGTAGTCCTTGGTGGCGACACGGGCGAGTTGCCCGGACAGGCTCTCAGGGGCCGAGTCGGTACGAGCGGTCGTCGAGGCAGACATGAAGAGCTTTCCACCTAGTGGAGCGCGCGCAAGCGCTGGGACGAGAATGACGGGTCGCTTTGCCGCTGTGTTAGAACGATGTCAACCTATGCTGCCAGTGGCAGGGTCGGTAATCGCTCGTTTCGCAACGGTATTCCTGCGTTTTTGATCTGCGAATATTCACGGCCATTCCACCCGGTGCGAAAATCCGCGCTGCCGCTTCGCAGAGCGAAACGCGACGACCGCGCCCGGATAGGCTCGTCGTCGCGGCGTCCTTCACGCTCAGCAATATGGCGATTTTCCTGCGCGGCTCGCCGGCCTTTGAAAATCTTCCACAGTTCCTATCTGGAAACCGGTGGGGCGAGCGGCAAAAGGGCCCTCTTGCCCGCATCCTCTCGCCTGCGCGATAAGCGGATGTCCGGTCTTCTTGTGCCGGTGTAACGGAGTCTCCATGAGTTTCCGCAACATCCATTCGCACGGTCTCGTCCGGATCGCATGCGCCGCGCCGCGCCTCAAGGTGGCTGATCCGGCCTTCAACGTGGCCGAGACGATTGCGTTGCTGCGGCGGGCGGATGAGAGCGGGGCGTCGCTGACCCTGTTTCCGGAGCTCGGCATCAGCGCCTATGCGATTGACGATCTGCTGCAGCAGAATGCATTGCTGGATGCCGTACGCGACGCCTTGGGTCGCCTCGTCGAGGAGAGCCGTGCGCTGCGTGGCGTCGTCGTGGTCGGCGCGCCGCTCAGGGTCGAGGGGCGGCTGTTCAACTGCGCCGTCGCTGTTCATCGCGGGCGCATCCTCGCCGCTGTGCCCAAGACCTATCTGCCGAACTATCGCGAATTCTACGAGCGCCGGCAGTTTGCCTCGGGCGAGCGGGCGAGCGCGCTCTATATCGATCTTTGCGGCCAGGACGTGCCATTCGGCACGGATATCCTGCTGACGGCGACCGATATCCCGGATTTCGTCGTCCATATGGAGATTTGCGAGGACGTCTGGACGCCGATCCCGCCCTCGTCCTTTGCGGCGCTTGCGGGCGCGACCGTCCTGCTCAACCTCTCCGCGTCCAACGTCACCATCGGCAAGTCGGACTGGCGCCATGCGCTCTGCAAGGCCCATTCCGGCCGCTGTATCGCGGCCTACGCCTATTCCGCTGCCGGCACTGGCGAGTCGACCACCGACCTCGCTTGGGACGGGCAGGCGATGATCTACGAAAATGGTGCGCTGCTGGCCGAAGCCGAGCGCTTCGCCGCCGAGCCGCAGCTCATCCTCGCCGATATCGATCTCGAACGGCTAGCGATGGACCGCATCCGCCAGAACACCTTCGGCGACAGCGCCGACGTGAACCGCGACCGGCTCGGCTTCCGCCGCATCGAGTTCACTCTGGAGCCGGACCGCGAGAACGATCTGGGTCTCGCCCGCACCGTCGAGCGCTTCCCTTTCGTGCCGAGCGACGATGCCAGGCTGAACGAACTCTGCTTCGAGGCCTACAACATCCAGTCGCATGGCCTGCGCAAGCGGCTGGAGAGCACGCGGCTCGACAAGGTCGTGATCGGCGTTTCCGGCGGTCTCGATTCGACGCAGGCGCTGATCGTCGCGGCCCACACCTTCGATGCGCTCGGCCTGCCCCGCGAGAACATCCTCGCCTACACGCTGCCAGCCTTCGCCACCAGCAAGGACACCAAGGACAATGCCTGGCGGCTGATGCGGGCGCTCGGCGTCAGCGCCGAGGAGATCGACATGACGCCGGCCTGCCGGCAGATGCTGGTCGATATCGGCCATCCCTTCGCCGCGGGCGAGCCCGTCTACGATATTACTTTTGAAAACGTACAGGCCGGCGCGCGCACCTCCGTGCTGTTCCGCCTCGCCAACCGGCACAATGGCCTGGTGATGGGCACCGGCGACCTCTCGGAGCTCGCGCTCGGCTGGTGCACCTATGGCGTCGGCGATCACATGTCGCATTACAACGTCAACGGCTCGGTGCCGAAGACGTTGATCCAGCATCTGATCCGCTGGGTGGCGCAGTCCGGCCGTTTCGGCGCCGAGGCCTCGGATGTCATGCTCGACATCCTCGCGACCGAGATCTCGCCGGAGTTGGTGCCCGGCGATGGCGACAAGCCCGCGCAGAAGACCGAGGATTTCGTCGGCCCCTATGCGCTGCAGGACTTCAACCTGTTCTACACGACGCGCTACGGCTTCCGCCCGAGCAAGATCGCTTTCCTGTCCGAGCACGCCTGGCGCGATGCCGGAGCAGGCGACTGGCCGCCGAACATGGAAGCGGGCAAGCGCGTCGCCTACGACCTGCCCACCATCAAGCGCTGGCTCGGCGTCTTTATCCGCCGCTTCTTCGAGACCAGCCAGTTCAAGCGCTCGGCCGTGCCGAACGGCCCGAAGGTCTCCTCTGGCGGCTCGCTCTCGCCGCGCGGCGACTGGCGCGCGCCGAGCGATGCGTCGGCTGCGCCATGGCTCAAGGACTGGGAGCGGATTCCCGACTGAGGGAGGGAGCCGGAGCCGGCGGCCTCTATCCCAGCCTAAACGGCGAAACCCGTCACGTCGGCGGTCGACCCTGTGTGGCGCGTTTACTCTGAACGATCTCCCCAAGGCGCCGGGCAACCTATCCGAACCCGGCCGGGCCTCCTGACGGCGCCTTGATCGGCTCCCGGCGGCACCTTGTCGAGATCATCGTTCAACGAAGGTGATTACCGAGTTGCTGATCGAGGCTACATTCGCCTTGGGCGGTCAGGCGCCGGAGGCGGCTACGACGACGACGGGGATCGCGACCGAGCTGGGCAAAGCCCACCGATCTGTCCAAGAATAGGGGAGCGCCTTACTCGCCGGACAGAGCGGCTGAGCCAGCCGAAGACGGGGGAACAGGTCGATGCGATTTGTCCTATGGACAGGGGCTCTCCTCATCGTCGCCGCCCTCGCGGCGGCAATCCATTACTGGTCCCCGCACGCGACCTTGCGGGTGACAACGGGGGCCTTCGGCACCGACGCTCAGCGTTTTATCGGCGCTCTCATCACCGAGACGGCCAAGGATCACCCCCGCATCAGGCTCCAACCCGTTCAGGTCAACGATCTGGCTGCCAGTTCAAAAGCGATCGAAAACGGCGATGTAGACCTCGCGCTGATCCGCAGTGACGTCTCGCCTCCGACCAATGGCCAGACGATCGCGATCCTGCGCCGCGACGTCGTCGCTTTCGTGCTGCCGCCGAAATCGGCCATCGACAGCATTGGCAAGCTCGAAGGCAAGACGATCGCAATTCCGCAAGGGCGCCTGCAGGACACCAACGCCGCGCTGCTCGACGTGATCCTGAGCTTCTACAATGTCGCGCCTCAAGAGGTGAAGCGCCTGTTCCTCTCGCCTGACGAACTGGTCGCGGCGGTTCGCCAGCGGCACGTTGCCGCCATCCTTGCCGTGGGGCCCATCGGGCCGGGGGAGGTGGTGGGCGCCGTTACGGCGATGGCCAAGGGGGCCGCTGGGACACCGACGATCCTGGCGTTCTCTGATGCGGATGCCTTCAATCGGCGCTTTCCGGCGTTCGAATCGTATGATGTGCCGGAAGGTGCCTTCAAGTCTCGCCCGGCGACCCCCGACGACACGGTCACGACGCTCGCCGTGACATACCGGCTCGTCGCGCCCGATACGATGCTCGATCTTGTCGCCGGGGCCATAGGCCGGACCCTCTTCACCTCAAAGTCAAAGCTGACTGCACTCACCCCTCTGGCGAGCCAAATCGAAGCGCCAGACCCCGACGCGAAGAACCCCATCCTGCCGATCCATCCCGGCGTCGCCAATTACCTCAACAACGGCGAACAGAGCTTTTTCGATGAGTTTCAGGGCTATTTCTACCTTGCGGCGGCCCTGTTCAGCCTCCTGGCTTCGCTTGCGACGATTGTCATGGGGAGTGTGAAGTCGAGGCGCATGCATCAGGAACAGGGGCGGATCGGGCAGTTGATCCAGATCGCCGACCAGGCGCAGAGCGCTGATGCCGAGGCACTGGAGGCGCTTGATCGCTCACTTCATCACCTGATCGCCGAGGCCGTTGCCTCCGCTGGCCGCTCTGGCAATGATTCCACGATGGCCCTCGCGATCAACCACGCCCGTTATTCCGTCAGGGAGCGCCGGGCGCTGCTGAGTTCCCGGGGCGTGCGAGCCTCCGGGCATTCTTCGGTGTCGATCTAGAAGGCTGGGTCTCCGACCCAGGCAGGAGGATCGCATGAGCGCCCGCTTACGGTCCCGAGGCCAAGGTCGGCGCATGGCGCCGCCCAGCCCAGGGGAAGGCGCCCAACGAGCTTCCGCGTCCCACCCGACTGGGACATTCCCGCCGCCCAGTAAAAAAGCCCGCGGCGCGTGCCGCGGGCTGATCGTTTCAAGCTTCGACAGGCTCACGCCGCGACGGCGGTCGGCTCCTTCTTTTCCCATTCCTCGCCCCAGATCATCACGGCATGGCCGGGCGAGACCTCGCGGTACTGGCGCACGGGCACGACATAATCGGGCGCTCGCACCGGGCTCTTGATCTCGTCGTTCGAGACAGGGCGCTTCTCCAGGCGCCGGGCCGGATCGGCGATCGGCACGGCGGCGAGCAGCCGCTTGGTGTAGGGATGCTGCGGGTTCTGGAAGATCGCCTCGCGCGGGCCGATCTCGACGATCTCGCCGAGATACATCACCGCGACGCGATGGCTGACGCGCTCCACCACCGCCATGTCGTGCGAGATGAAGAGATAGCCCAGACCCATGCGGGCCTGCAGATCGAGCATCAGGTTGACGACCTGCGCCTTCACCGAGACGTCGAGCGCCGAGACCGCCTCGTCCGCCACGATCAGGCGCGGCTCCACCGCGAGCGCACGCGCGATGCAGATGCGTTGGCGCTGGCCGCCCGAGAATTCGTGCGGGAAGCGGTTGGCCATCTCAGGCAGCAGCCCGACGCGCTTGAGCAGGTCGGCGACCTTGTCGCGCGCTTCCGAGCGGGTGGCGAGGTTGTTGATCAGCAGCGGTTCGGCGACGGCCGTACCGACATTCATGCGCGGATTGAGCGAGGCGAACGGGTCCTGGAAGATCATCTGCATGCGCTTGCGCTGCTCGCGAAGGTCATGCTGGTTGAGCTTGAGGACGTCGACGCCGTCGAGCAGCACCGAGCCGGCGAGCGGCTCGATCAGACGCATCACCGAGCGGCCGGTGGTCGACTTGCCGCAGCCGGATTCGCCGACCAGCGCGAGGGTCTCGCCGGCCTTCAGGCTGAAGGAGACGTTCTCGACCGCGTGCACCCGGCCCTTGACCGAGGAGAGCAGGCCGCCGCGGATTTCGAAGCGAGTGGTGAGGCCGGCGACCTCGAGCACGGGGCGCTCGGCCGCCTGGACGGTATCGGGCACCTCGGTCGGCACGTCCGAGAGACCGGTCGCGCGGTCGACGACCGGAAAGCGCATCGGCCGCCGGCGGCCTTCCATCGAGCCCAGCTTCGGCACGGCCGAGAGCAGCGCCTTGGTGTAGGGCTTCTGCGGATTGCGGAAGATGTCGTCGGTGTTACCCGTCTCGATCTCGTCGCCGTTGTACATCACGACGGTGCGGTCGGCGATCTCGGCGACGACGCCCATGTCATGGGTGATGAAGAGGACGGACATGCCCTCTTCATCCTGCAACTGCTTGATGAGCTCGAGGATCTGCGCCTGGATGGTGACGTCGAGCGCGGTGGTCGGCTCGTCGGCGATCAGGAGCTTCGGCTTGCAGGCCAGCGCCATCGCGATCATCACGCGCTGGCGCATGCCGCCCGAGAAGCGGTGCGGATATTCGTGGAAGCGCGACTTCGCCGCGGGAATGCGGACCTTCTCGAGCAGGCGCACCGTCTCGGCTTCGGCCTCCGAGCGCGACAGGCCGCGATGCAGGATCAGCGCCTCGGCGATCTGGAAGCCGATGGTCAGCACCGGGTTCAGCGAGGTCATCGGCTCCTGGAAGATCATCGCGATCTCGTTGCCGCGGATGTGGCGCATGTCGGAATCCGGCAGCGTCAGCAGCTCCTTCCCGTTGAGCTTGATCGAGCCTTCGATCTTGCTCGACTGGGGCGGGGTGAGGCGCATGATCGAGAGCGCGGTCACGCTCTTGCCGGAGCCGGATTCACCGACGACCGCCAGCGTCTCCTTCGGCTTGATGTCGAAGGAGATGTTGCGGACTACTGATTTCCATTGGCCTTCCACGCGGAAGGAGGTCGAGAGGTTCGAAACCGACAGGATCGGGGAGGTCATTTCGGGTCCTTCTCTGGATCAGATCACGCGGCGCGGGTCGAGCGCATCGCGCAGGCCGTCGCCGATGAAGTTGATCGACAACACGGTCAGGAAGATCGCGGCGCCGGGGAACAGCGCCCAGTGCGGCGCCGAGTCGAGGTGGTCCTTGGCGTCGAACAGCAGGCGCCCCCAGGTCGGGATGTCCGGCGGGAAGCCGAGGCCAAGGAAGGAGAGCGTCGATTCGGCGATGATCGCCGATGACACCTCGATCGTCGAGGCGACGATGACCGGACCGAGCGCGTTGGGCAGGATGTGGCGCGTCATCTGGCGGAACTTGGTCGCGCCCTGGGCGCGGGCCGCCTCGACGAACTCCTTCTCGCGCAGCGAGAGGAACTGCGCACGCACCAGCCGCGCTACCGGCATCCAGCGCAGCCCGCCGATGACGACAACGATCAGCACGAAGACACCGCCCTCGACACCGAACACCGCCTTCAGCTGCTCGCGGAACAGATAGATGATCAGCAGCAGCAGCGGCAGCTGCGGCAGCGACAGGAACAGGTCGGTCACCCACATCAGGACGGGGTCGGCGACCTTGCGGGACATGCCGGCGAAGGCGCCGACGATGACGCCCACGATGGTCGCCACGATCATCGCGGCGAGGCCGACGGCGAGCGAGATGCGCCCGCCATACATCATCCGCGCCAGGATATCCTGGCCGAGGTCGTCCGTGCCGAGCGGGTGCGACCAGGACGGCCCCTGGAGCTGTGCCGAGAAGTCGATATCGTTGATCGGGATGGTCCAGAACCAGGGCCCGACGACGACGGCGAGGATCAGGAAGGCGAGCACGAAGGTGCTGGCCATGGCGAGCTTGTGCCGGCGGAACCGGCGCCACGTCTCGCGCCCCGGCGAGACCACGGCGGTGGTGGCTGCTGCGGTTGCCATCGGATCAGCTGAAGGAGATGCGAGGGTCGAGCCAGCCATAAAGGACATCCGCGATGAGATTGAACAGGACCACCAGGCAGGCGAAGACGAAAGTCACGGCCATGATCACAGGTGTGTCGTTGGCGAGGATCGCGTCGATCAGAAGCGAACCGATGCCGGGGATTCGGAAGATTTGCTCGGTCACGATGGCGCCGCCGAAGACGGCGGGCATCTGCAGCGCGACCAGCGTCACGACCGGGATCAGCGCGTTGCGCGTGATGTGCCGCAGCGTGACCTTGCGTTCGCTGAGGCCCTTGGCGCGCGCCGTGGTGACGTAGTCGAGCCGGATGACGTCGAGCACGGCCGAGCGCACATAGCGCGTATAGGAAGCCGCCTGGAACAGGCCCAGCACCATGATCGGCATGATCGCCTGGCGGAACATCTCCCAGTACCAGCGCCAGCCGGTGGCGGCGACGTCGGAGCGATAGACGAAGGGGAACCAGTCCAGCGTCACCGAGAAGAGCAGGATGAAGAGCAGGCCGGTGAAGAAGGTCGGCAGCGAGAAGCCGACGAAGGCGAGCGTGTTGGCGATCTGGTCGAAGACCGAATAGGGCCGCGTCGCCGCGTAGATGCCGACCGGCAGGGCGATGCATAGCGCCAGGATCTGCGAGGAGCCGACCACGAATAGCGTCGTCGGCACGCGCTGCAGAATGAGCTGGTCGACATTGATGCGGCTGGCGAAGGAGAAGCCCCAATCACCCTGCACCATCGCGCCGAGCCAGCGCAGATAGCGCACCATGATCGGGTCGTTCAGGCCAAAGCTGGCACGGATGGCTTCACGCACCTCGGGCGGCACGTTGGGATTCGTCGCCATCTCGGAAAAGGGATCGCCCGGCGCCAATGCAAGCACCGTGAACAGGATCAGGCTGATTCCGAGAAGGCTGGGAATGGCGATCAGAAGCCGCCGTATGAGATAGGTCGCCATGTAGTGTTTTTCTCTTTGCGTGCGCGGCGTTGCCGCGGACTGAACGCCGATTGCAACCTACTCATCCCTTGCAGCTACCGAAAGCCGAGGGGGTGAGCGGGTGCAAAAGCGCCCCTCGCGGAGATCATCTCTCCGCGAGGGGCTAATCGGCACTTAGCTGCGATACCAGGCCGCGAGGTTCCAGGTATCGACGTCCCAACCGGAATGGTCGTGGGAGATATTGTTCAAGGCTGCAGCCACGCGGGTGCGCGAGAGCAGCGGCAGGATGATGTTGGCCTCGCAGAAGATCTCGTTGACCTTGATCAGGAGCGCAGCGCGCTTGGCCGGGTCGAGCTCCTTCTGCGCGGCCTTGTAGGCCTTGTCGGCCTCAGGGTCCGAGTAGCGCGAGACGTTGCGGCCCAGCCACTTGTTCTCCTTGGTCGCGATCTCCCAGGAGGTGAACTGGTTAAGGAAGCGCTCCGGATCAGGCTGCGGCTGCGTGGTCGTATACATCTCCATGTCGACATAGAGCTTGGTGTAGGTGTCGGGGTTGGCAACATCCGACGAGAAGAACACCGAGGCCGTGACCGACTTCAGCTCCAGATCGATGCCGGCGCGCTGGCAGGCCTGCTTGATGATGGCCTGGGTCTTCTGGCGGGGGGCGTTGATCGAGGTCTGGAAGACGTATTTGAGCTTCTTGCCATCCTTCTCGCGGATGCCGTCGGCGCCCTTCTTCCAGCCGGCCTCGTCGAGGATCTTGTTGGCCTTGTCGATGTTGAATTCGTATTTGAGCTTCTGCGACTTGAACTGCTTGGGCTCGTTGACGAAGCTCGCTGTCGCGGTGCCGCCGCGGCCATAGATGAACTTCTGCACCGAATCGCGGTCGATCAGCAGGTTGATCGCCTGGCGGACGGCCGGATCCGACAGCGTCGGGTGCTTGGTCTTGATGCTCGAGCGCTCGCCGTCGACCTCGGTCCACGGATCGGTCGGGTTCAGGATGATGAACTCGATGTCGCCCGAGGGCACGGCGCTGACCTTGCCGCGTCCACCGGTCTCCATGCGCTTGAGGACCTCGTCCTCGACCTGCAGGTTCCAGGCATAGTCGTATTCGCCGGTCTGGAGCACGGCGCGGGCCGCCGAGACCGCGTCACCGCCGCCCTTGACCTCGAGCGTGTCGAAATGCGGCTGGTTCTTGACGTGGTAGTCGGGATTGCGCTCGGCGGTGATGATGTCGCCCGGCTTGAACTCGACGAACTTGTAGGGGCCGGTGCCGATGGGCTTCAGGTTGCCGGGAGCCTCGCGCGACTTGGCGCCGATGTAATCGCCGAACTGATGCTTCGGCAGGATCTGGCCGGTCACGCCGACGAAGGCGTCGGCCCAGAACGGCGTCGCCTCGGGGAAGATCACCTTGACGGTGAGGTCGTTGACCTTCTCGACCTTGATGTCCTTGTAGGCGCCGGTGGTGTAGGCGGCTGTCGCCGGATCCTTGGCATATTCCCAGGTGAAGACGACGTCGTCGGCGGTGAGCGGCTTGCCGTCATGCCACTTCACGCCCGGCTTCAGCTTCCAGGTGACGGACTTGCCGTCCTCGGACAGGCCGCCATTGGCGCGGGTCGGCACTTCAGCCGCGAGCTGCGGAATGAGGTTACCCTCCTTGTCCCAGCCGGCGAGCGGCTCGAAGAAGATGCGCGAGGCGATCTGGTCCTTGGTGCCCGAGGCGAAATGCGGGTTGAGCAGGGTCGGGGCCTGCCAGAGCAGGATCTTCAGCGGGCCGCCGCCGCCGGCCTTGGTCGGTTTGTAGGGCAGCGTGGCATCCGCCATCGCAACGCCGTTCCAGACGAGGATCTGGCTCGCGATCGGCGCGGCAATACCCACCGCCGCCATCTTCTGGATGAAGGATCGTCGCGACAGCGCGCCACCCTTCACATCCGCGACCATGCCGCGGATTTCCTGCTCATTCATCGAACTGCCTCCACCATATAAACAATAAGACATCCCCAGCGCTTTCGCGCCGTTTTCTCGTTGATGGTCTCAGCAAGGCATGTGCCAACGAAAGCGTCAACTGTGCGGCGCGGGACCGTTCGGTCCCGGTGAGGGCTTTGGGCGGTTTGAAGCGGTAAGCTTTGCATGAATGTGCCTTCCATTCACGCGATGTCGCAATTTTATGCGGGTCACCCCGTAAAGACGACAGTTTTCTTTCCGTTGAGAATGATGCGGTCCTCCAGATGATGGAGGACGGCACCCGCCAGGACGCGCCGCTCGATGTCGCGACCCTTGCGGACGAGGTCGTCGGGCGTGTCGCGATGCGAAATCCGCTCGACGTCCTGCTCGATGATCGGACCCTCGTCGAGATCGGAGGTCACGTAGTGCGCGGTGGCGCCGATCAGCTTCACCCCGCGCTCATGCGCCTGATGATAGGGCTTGGCGCCTTTGAAGCCAGGCAGGAAGGAATGATGAATATTGATGCAGCGCCCGGCGAGCTTGGCCGAAAGCCCGTCCGACAGGACCTGCATGTAGCGTGCGAGAACGACGAGGTCGGTCTGCGTCTCTTGGATCAACTGCCAGATCTGCGCTTCCTGCTCCATCTTGGTCTGGCGGGTGACCGGCAGATGGTAGAAGGGCAGGTCGCCGAGATCGGTCGAGGCGATGTGCTCGCGCGCGTGGTTTGAGACGACGCCGGTGATGTCCATCGGCAATTCGCCGATGCGCCAGCGGTAGATCAGATCCGCCAGGCAATGGTCGAATTTCGAGACCAGCAGCATGACGCGCTTCCGGCGGCTGGCCTTATGCAGTCTGAGCTCCATGCCGAAGCGCCGGCCGAGTTCGGCGAGCGCTTCGGCGATGGCCTCGTGCGGCTGGCTGCCTTCGAGCCGGTTGAACACGACGCGCATGAAGAACCGGTCGGACTCGGTGTCGTCGAACTGCTGGGCGTCGAGGATGTTGCAGCCGGCTTCGAACAGCAGGGTCGAGACGGCGGCAACGATGCCCGGGCGGTTCGGGCAGGCGAGGGTGAGGGTCGAGCTGAGATCGAGCATGGCTGATGCCGCCGAGGGGGCGGCCCTTTCAAGGAAACGACAAAGACGCGAAAAGAAGACGGCTGCGCGCGGCGCGCTGCGGTCAACCTCGTCCGGTCGCGCGCCGGAAGGCGACCGGTTCTGAGCAACGCTGTGGCCGGGAAAGGGCCTTCGGTCTCGCGGTCGTCATGATCGTATGGTTTGCACGGGCTCGCTGGTCGGGGACCATGCCGGACCAAACACCGCCTTCGCTGCTTTTTGTCAACGCGAGCGTCCGGATCGTCTTGACTTGGCTATGCCGGAAATGGAATGTTTATTCCATCGAGCGGGAGCCCTAAAAAATTCCTGCCGTTTCCGGGAGACAGCTACCTTGCCGCAAGCCAGTTCGTTCAGCCGTGACCTTCATGGCAAGGCGGCCGTCATCACCGGTGCCAGCCAGGGCCTCGGCGAGGCAATCGCGCGCGAATTCGTCGGCCGCGGCCTCAAGGCGGTGCTGCTGACCGGGCGCAATGCCGCGCGCGGCGAGGCGGTGGCGGAAAGCCTGCGCATCGAGGGCTGCGATGCCCGCTTCCATCAGGTCGATCTCGCCGATCTCGACGCCGTCAGGCAGATCGTCCCGGCAGCCGAGAAAGCCTTCGGCCGGCTCGACATCCTCGTCAACGCGGCGGGAGACACCGATCGCGGCACGATCTTCGACACCTCGCCCGCGCTCTACGAACGCATCATGGCGGTGAATCTGCGCGCGCCCTTCTTCCTGATCCAGGATGCGGCCGAGCTGATGCACCGGCAGGAGATCGCGGGCGCCATCGTCAATATCCAGTCCATGTCGGCCCATGGCGGCCAGCCCTTCCTTTCCGCCTACAGCGTCTCGAAGGGCGCGCTCGCGGTGCTGACGAAGAACGTCGCCTATGGCCTGATCAAGCACCGCATCCGCGTCAACGGCCTGAATATCGGCTGGATGGCGACGCCGGGCGAGGATGCCATCATGAAGCTGCGCCACGACGCCAAGGACGGGTGGCTGGAGGAGGCCGAGGCCGGTCAGCCCTTCGGCCGGCTGATCGATCCGCGCGAGGTCGCCAAGGCCGTCGCTTATCTCGCATCGGCCGAGTCCGGGCTGATGACCGGCGCCAATATCGACTTCGACCAGAACATTCTCGGCGCGCACGACTAGCGCCGGCCCCAATCGCGGCAGGAGCGCCGCCTGACATGACCACGGGACTGAAGACGACCATGAAAATCGGATTGCTGGGCGCCGGCCGCATCGGGCGCATCCACGGGCTGAACGTTGCCGCGCGTGGCGATGCCGAGTTGGTCGCCGTCACCGACGCGATGCCGGAGGCCGCCGCCTCGCTCGCCGCCGCTGCTGGTGCCAAGGCGACGACGACCGAGGCGATCCTTGCGGATGCCGCGGTTGACGCCGTGCTGATCTGCACGCCGACCGACACCCATGCCGATCTGATCGAGCAGGCGGTTTCGGCGGGAAAGGCCGTCTTCTGCGAGAAGCCGGTCGATCTCGACGCCGCCCGCATCCGCCGCTGCCTCGCCACCGTCGAGAAGTCCGGCAAGCCGTTGATGATTGGCTTCAACCGCCGCTTCGACCCGAACTTCGCCGCGCTGGAGAAGCGGCTGCGCGCGGGCGAGGCCGGCGCGATCGAGCTCGTCACCGTGATCTCGCGCGATCCGTCGCCGCCGCCGGTCGATTACGTCAAGCGCTCGGGCGGCCTCTTCCGCGACATGATGATCCATGATTTCGACATGGCCCGCTTCCTCTTGGCCGAGGATCCCATCGAGGTCTTCGCGCTGGGCTCGGCCCTCGTCGACAAGGCGATCGGCGAGGCCGGCGACGTCGATACCGCCGCGGTGGTGATGAAGACGGCCAGCGGCAAGATCGCCCAGATCTCCAATTCCCGCCGCGCGACCTATGGCTACGACCAGCGCATCGAGGTCCACGGCTCGCAGGGCATGCTGCGCGCCGGCAATATCCACGAGACGACCGTGGAAAGCGCCACCGCCTCCGGCTTCCGCGCCGATCCCGTGCAGAATTTCTTCCTCGAGCGCTACGCTGCGGCCTACCGCGCCGAGCTCGACGCCTTCATCGCCGCCTGCCACGGCAAGGCCGCGGCCTCGCCGACCGGCCTCGATGGGCTGAAGGCCCAGATCCTCGCCGATGCCGCGACCGAATCCGCGCAGACCGGCAAGCCGGTTCGCGTCGACCTGGGGGCCAAGTGATGGCTGGTGGTTCGATGACCCCGGCGGAACGCGATCTGCGCTACTATGCGGCGCTCGGCCTTGCGGCCGAGGCGAGCCATCTGGCGCTGGGCTACTTCAACAAGCGCGAGTCGCTCGGCGTCACCATGAAAGGCGCGCAGGATTGGCTCACCGTCGCCGACGGCAAGGTCGAGGACTTCCTGCGCCAGCGCCTGTCCACGCTGTTCCCGAACGACTCCGTCATCGGCGAGGAGGGCGGGGGCCAGGCTTCGGACGCGGTCTGGATCCTCGATCCCATCGACGGCACCGCCAACTTCGCCCATGGCGACCGCAACTGGTGCATCTCGATCGGCTTCCTCGCGAACCGCGCGCCCGAGATCGGTGTCGTGGCGGCGCCGGCGCTGGGCGAGGTCTATGCTGCCCGGCGCGGTGCCGGCGCGACCCTGAACGGCGATCCGATCAAGGTTTCCGGCGCCACCGACATCGCCCGCGCCTCGGTGGAACTGGGATGGTCGACCCGCGTGCCCGCGGCGAACTATCTCAAGGTGATCGAGCGTGGCTATACCGCGGGCGCGGCGATGAAGCGCGGCGGTTCGGGCACGCTCGGCCTCTGCCATGTCGCCAACGGCAGCAGCGATGCCTATGCCGAGCTGCACATCAACGCTTGGGACGTTGCGGCCGGCATCGTCATCGCCAGCGAGGCGGGTGCCTCCATCAACGATTTCTTCGCGGGCGAGGGGATCGCGAAGGGCAACCCGATCCTGTGCTGCACGCCGAAACTGGCTCCGACACTCCAGGAGATCACAGGAATCGCTTAGCCGGCGCTGTATTTCATTGATCTTTCGCAACCATTCGTCTCAGTTTCACATCAGTCACAAGAACCGGACATAGAAGCCGGGTTCTTCGATCAGGGAGGTTAGCATGTCATCGAAATCCTGGCTCAAGGCGGGGCTCTTCGCCGCGCTTGCCACAGCGGCCTTCGCCGCCACCCCGGCCCGCGCGCAAGGGTCGCTCGTCATGTATTGCGGGGTCCAGGAGGAATGGTGCCGCGCCATGTCGACGGCCTTCGAGAAGGACACCGGCATCAAGGTCGCCATGACCCGCAAATCGGCGGGCGAGATCTATGCCCAGCTCAAGGCCGAGTCCTCGAACCCGCGCGGCGACATCTGGTGGGGCGGCACGGGCGATCCGCATCTGCAGGCGGCGGAGGAGGGGCTGACCCTCGAATACGAGTCGCCGAAGAACGCCGAGCTGCACGGCTGGGCGCTCGATCAGTGGAAGGCGGCCAAGCAGCGCTCGATCGGCATCTACGCCGGCGCGCTCGGCTTCGGCTACAACACCGAGCAGATCAAGGCGAAGGGCATTCCGGAGCCGAAATGCTGGGCCGATCTGCTCAATCCCAAGCTCAAGGACGACGTCCAGGTCGCCGATCCCAACTCGTCGGGCACCGCCTACAACCTGCTCGCCACCGTCGTGCAGTTGATGGGCGAGGAGAAGGGCTTCGACTATCTGAAGCAGCTCCACAAGAACGTCAGCCAGTACACCAAGTCGGGTGCGGCACCGGCCAAGGCGGCGAGCCTCGGCGAGACCGCGGTCGGCATCGTCTTCATCCATGACGCGGTGGTCTTCGCCGTGCAGGGCGACCCGATCAAGCCGGTCGCACCCTGCGAGGGCACGGGCTACGAGATCGGCTCGATGTCGATCGTCAAGGGCGCGCGCAATCTCGACAACGCCAAGAAGTTCTACGACTGGGCCCTGACGCCTGCGGCCCAGGCGCTTGCCGCCCCGGCCAAGTCCTATCAGGTGCCGTCGAACAAGGCGGCGCCGGTGCCGGCGCAGTCGCCCAAGATGGATCAGATGAAGCTGATCAACTACGACTTCGTGAAATACGGCTCCTCGGCCGAGCGCAACCGCCTGCTCGCCAAGTGGGACAAGGAAGTCAAGGCGCTGCCAAAGTAAGGCGCGTCTCTCCGGCATGTTTCCGGATGATCTCGGAAACACGCCGTCATCCCGGGCTTGACCCGGGATCCATGCCTGAACCTCCGCCGGATGCGCTCCGGCATGGATCCCGGATCTCCGCTTCGCTGCGTCCGGGATGACGCTGGAGATTCGGGCGCAGGACAAGGGCTGGGCTCTGAAAGCCGGGGCAACCGGTTCGGGCCAACGGAAACTGTGAGGGCAGGGCAAGCATGGCACCGGCGACGCGATTCGTGCTGCTGATCGGCTGGCTCGGCTATGCGCTGATGCCCTGGTATCTCGTCGAAGGCATGAGCCTGACGAGCTGGGGCTGGCTGGCGGAATATCCGTTCGGCAAGGCCGGCAGCGCGCTGGCGCTCGCCCTCTCCGGTCAGACGCCCTGGCTCCTGCCGGTCGGCGTCGCGCTCGCGGCGGCGACATTCTTCTGGGGCAGTCAGGACCGGCAGCGCACGGCCGCCGTGCTGATCTGGGCCGGCGCGCTCGGCCTGCTGCTGTTCTTCGCCCAGGCCTTCGCCATCGTGCTGAAGGATCAGGGCATCGGCTGGCTCGCCGCCCTGCTCGGCGGGGCCGGCGCCGCGCAGCGCGGCATCGGCGGCGGCGCCTTCGTCACGCTGCTCTCGCTGCTCTTCCTGCTCTGTCACGGCCTCGCCTATCGCGGTGTCTGCCGGGGCGATCTCTTCACCACCTCGACGATCGGCCTGATCATCCTGCTGATCGGTGTCTTCATCTTCTTCCCGGTCGCGATCATCCTGAGGAGCGCGCTGGTCGACCAGAGCGGCGCCTTTGCCCTCTCGGCCTTCGTCGCGCGCTTCCTCGATTCCTCGATCTGGGGTCTTGGCTGCGTTACCAGCAACACCAATTGCGGTGTCGCCTGGAACACGCTTGTCCTGGCCGTGCTCTGCGGCGTCATCACGACGCTGCTCGGCCTCGCCTGCGCTTTGCTGATCCTGCGCACCGGCATGCCGGGCAAGCGCATCATGCGCGCGCTCACCGTGCTGCCGATCATCACCCCGCCCTTCGTTATCGGCCTCGCGCTGATCCTGCTCTTCGGCCGCGCCGGCGCCATCTCGACGCTGCTGTATGAGTGGTTCGACATCCCGCGCTCCCGCTGGCTCTACGGCCTGCCGGGCGTGCTGCTGGCGCAGGTGCTCGCCTTCGCGCCGATCGCCTTCCTCGTGCTGATCGGCGTGGTGCAGGGCATCTCGCCCAGCCTGGAGGAAGCCTCGCAGACCCTCGGCGCCAAGCGGTGGCAGACCTTCCGCACCGTGACCTGGCCGCTGCTCAAGCCCGGCATCGCCAATGCCTTCCTGCTCGGTTTCGTCGAGAGCATGGCCGATTTCGGCAACCCACTGGTGCTCGGCGGCAATTTCGAGGTGCTTTCGACCAAGATCTTCTTCGCGGTGGTCGGCGCTTCCTACAATCAGGGGCAGGCGGCGGTGCTCGCCATCGTGCTGCTCGCTTTCACGCTCGGCGCCTTCTGGGTGCAGCAGCGCTGGCTCGGCGGCAAATCCTATACGACCGTGACCGGCAAGGGCGATGCGGGCCTGCCGACGCCCTTGCCGCGCCGCATCACCTGGCTCTCCGTCGCTGTGATCGTGCCCTGGGTCGCGCTGACGCTGGTGATCTACATCGTCATCCTGATCGGCGGCTTCGTCCGCAACATGGGCCGCGACTTCACGCCGACGCTGCAGCATTATCTCACCGGCTTCGCCATCGATTTCAGCAACGGCATCTATTTCCAGGGCTCCGCCTGGCCGTCCTTCTTCACTACGATCAAGGTCGCGGCCATCTCGGCGCCGCTGACCGCGATCATTGGCCTGCTGACCGCCTATCTGCTGACGCGCCAGCGCTTCCGCGGCCGCGGCGCGCTCGAATTCGCGACGATGCTCTCCTTCGCCATTCCCGGCACAGTGCTCGGCGTCGCCTATATCCTCGCCTTCAACGTGCCCCCGATCGAGATCACCGGCACGGGGCTGATCCTCATCATCGCCTTCGTCTTCCGCAACATGCCGGTCGGCGTCCGCTCGGGCATCGCCGGCCTGTCGCAGATCGACAAGAGCCTGGACGAGGCTTCGACCACGCTGCGCGCCCGGAGCTTCACCACGCTCTGGCGCGTCGTGCTGCCGCTGCTGAAGCCCGCGCTGGTCTCGGCGCTGGTCTATTCCTTCGTGCGCTCGATGACGGCGGTCAGCGCCGTGATCTTCCTGGTCTCGGCCGAGTACAACCTCTCGACGGCCTATATCGTCGGGCGCGTGGAAGCCGGCGAGTTCGGTCTCGCCATCGCCTATTCCTCGGTGCTGATCGTCTTCATGGCGCTCGGCATCGGCCTCATCCAGCTCGGCGTCGGCGAGCGTAAGCTCGGCCGCCGCAAGCTCATCCCGCTGTCGAGTTCGGCCGCCGAGCCGCTCAAGCCAGGAGTAGCCGCATCGTGAAGGCCGGGCCCGCTTCCGTCGAATTCCGCAACGTCTCCATGCGCTACGGCGCGGTGACGGCGGTCGACAACGTCAATTTCACCATCGAGGCCGGCAAGCTCGTCACGCTGCTCGGGCCCTCCGGCTGCGGCAAGACCACGACGTTGCGCATGATCGCCGGGCTGGAGATCGCCAGCGAAGGCCAGATCCTGATCGGCGGCAAGGACGTGACGAAGCTCTCCGCCGCTGACCGCGACGTCTCCATGGTCTTCCAGTCCTACGCACTCTTTCCCCATATGAGCGTGCTGGAGAACGCGGCCTACGGCCCGACCGTGAAGGGTCTCGGCAAGGAGCAGGCGAAGCAGATGGCGCTGGAGAAGCTGGCGCTCGTCGGCCTCAAGGGCTTCGAGAACCGCTACCCGTCCGAGCTGTCCGGCGGCCAGCAGCAGCGCGTCGCAGTGGCGCGCGCCCTCGTGCTGGAGCCGCAAGTGCTGCTCTTCGACGAGCCGCTCTCCAACCTCGACGCCAAGCTCCGCCGCCGCGTGCGCGAGGAGATCCGCGAATTGCAGCAGGATCTCAACCTGACCGTCGCCTATGTCACCCACGACCAGGAGGAGGCGCTCGCCGTCTCCGACCGCATCATCGTGATGTCGAATTCGCGGATCGCGCAGGAGGCCGCCCCGCGCGACCTCTACGAGCAGCCTTCCAACGCCTTCGTCGCGGACTTCATCGGCGACGCCAATCTGGTGGATGTCACGGTGAAGGCGGTGGCGGACGGCCGCGCCGATGTCGGCATCGGTTCGGCGACCGTGTCGCTGCCGGCGCGCGGGCTCGGTCCCGGCCCGGCCAAGGTCGCGATCCGGCCGGAATCCCTGCTGCTCGGCGAGACCGGTCTGGCTGGCTCGCTGCCGGGCACGATCCGCAAATGCGCCTATCTCGGCAATCACCTCGACATCATGGTCGAGACCGAGGTCGGCGAGCTTTTCGTGGTGCAGTATGGTGCTCGCGATTTGCTGGAGCAGGGTGCTCCGGTCGCGGTTTCCTTCGCGAAATCGGGCGTGACGCTGATTCCGCCAGCCTGAAGGCCGCCACAGGAAATCGCGCACATATGCGGCAGGAAACTGCCGCATTCTCAGCACTTTCACTGCTTATATCTGTTGAGTTGGCTAATCAAAAACTGTTAGATTCGGCCTGTCATCATCACCTGAATCGGGAAAAGACCGCACAAAAATGGCCACGGGCGAGAGCGCAACCAATATCCTGATCCATCTGGCGGGCGGCGTCGCGCTGCTGATCTGGGCGGTCAGATTGGTGCGAACCGGCGCGATGCGCGCCTTCGGCTCGCAGCTCAGGCATGCCCTGCAGAGCTTCACGCGCAATCGCTTCGCCGCGTTCGGCAGCGGCGTCGTCGTGACCATGGTGCTGCAGAGCTCGACCGCCACGACGCTCCTGGTCTCCTCCTTCGCCGGTCAGGCGTTGATCGGCTCGGCCATGGCGCTCGCCGTGCTGCTCGGCGCCAATCTCGGCACGGCGCTCGCCGCCTTCGTCATCTCGATGGATCTCGGCTGGCTCTGGGGCCTCTGCATCGCCATCGGCGTCGCCATGTATCTTTCGAGCGAGGCGATGGAGCGGCCGCGCAACATCGGCCGCGTCCTCGTCGGCATCGGCCTGATTCTGCTCTCGCTGATCGAATTGAATACCGCAGCCGCGCCGCTCGCCCAGTCGCCGACCTTCCGGGTGGTTCTGGGCGCTCTCGGCAGCGAGCCGCTGCTCGCTGTCCTCGTCGCCATTGCGGCGACCTGGATGGTGCATTCCAGTATCGCGATCATCTTGCTGGTCGCGACCTTCGCGGCGTCGGGCCTGTTCCCGCCGGCCACCGCGCTGACGCTGGTCATCGGCGCCAATCTCGGCAATGCGCTGATCCCGGTGCTGGACCAGCTCGGCGCGCCCGCAGCCCAGCGCCGCGCCGCCGTCGGCAACCTGCTGACGCGCCTCCTGCTGGCGCTCGCCGTCATCCCCTTCGTCGGCCCGCTGTCGGCCTGGCTCACCAGCCTGCCGATCGCCGGCCAGCGTTTCGCCATCGAGTTCCATGTCGGGCTGAATCTGGTCGGCGCGCTGATCTTCCTGCCCTTCGTCGGGCCGATCGCCGCCCTGGTCGAGCGTTTCATGCCCGGCAAGCAGGTGAAATCCGAGGCTGTGGCGCCGCGCTATCTCGACCCCAACGCCCTCGACAGCCCGACCGAGGCGCTCGCCGGCGCGATGCGCGAGGCGCTGCGGCTGGGCGACCGCGTCGAGGCCATGCTGCGCGATACGATGACCCTGCTCGAGAAGGACGAACTCAAGCTTTCCCGCGCCATCGCCCAGGCCGATGACGGCGTCGACACCATCCACGAGTCGATCAAACTCTATCTGGTCAAGGTCTCGCGCAACGAGCTGACCGAGGAGGAGAGCCGCCGCCTGTTCGAGATCATCACCCTGATCACCAATCTCGAGCATATCGGCGACATCATCGACAAGAACCTGCGCGAGCTCGCCGAGAAGAAGATCCGCAAGCGCTACAGCTTCTCGCCTGAGGGGCTGGCCGAGATCCGCGATTTCCATCAGCGCGTCGCCTCGGCGCTGGCGCTGGCGCTCAACGTCTTCGCTACGCGTGACATCGTGCTCGCACGCCAGCTCTTCGCCGACAAGGCCGCGATGCGCGAGGCCGAGCGGCACGCTGCCGACAGCCATTTCCAGCGCCTGCGTTCGGGGCGGCCGGAATCGATCGAGACCAGCGCGATCCATCTCGACATCATCCGGGACCTCAAGCGCATCCACGGCCATGTCGTCTCGATCGCCTATCCGATCCTCGAGAGCGCCAACGAATTGCGCGAAAGCCGCCTGCGCGAGAACAAGGAAGCGGCGCGCAATCGTGAGACGCCGGCCGTGCTCATCCCCGCCCCGCATTCGGGCAGGTGAGGACTTTCTGAACGCCTGCTCCCGTCATGGTCGGGCTTGTCCCGGCCATCCACGTCTTCTTCGATGCAATGCGGTGTTCAAGACGTGGATGCTCGCCACAAGGGCGAGCATGACGGCGGCTTGAATGTCGGCGGCGTCTTGGTGGCCGGAAGAGCTGGCTTTACCGCGGCGCCGCCAGGATGAGCGCGGCGCCGGCGAGGCAGATGGCGCCGCCGGTCAAATCCCAGCGGTCCGGCCTGACGCCCTCGACGGCCCAGAGCCAGCCGAGCGAGGCGGCAATATAGACCCCGCCATAAGCGGCGAAGGCGCGCCCTGCCGCTGCGCTCTCGACCAGCGTCAGCAGCCAGGCGAAGAGCCCGAGCGACACCAGCCCCGGCAGCAGCCACCAGACCGGCTTGCCGAGCCTGAGCCAGCCCCAGAAGGCGAAGCAGCCGGCGATTTCGAAAAGCGCGGCGCCGATATAGGCGGCGATAGTGGGCATGGAGCGTCCTGCTGGGGCTTCTCGCGGCGGGAGCGCCAGTCTAAAGCCAAGCCTTGCGGAAACAACGCTGTCCTGGACCTCCGCTTCGCTCCGTCCGGGATGATGCCTCAGGATGCGAGAGCCCATGCCCGACATCGCCATCATCGGCGCCGGCCCTGCCGGACTGATCGCCGCCGAGCGGCTGGCCGAGGCCGGGCATCGCGTCACGATTTATGAGCGCATGGCCTCCCCGGCCCGCAAGCTCCTGCTCGCCGGGCGCGGCGGCCTGAACCTCACCCATTCCGAGCCGTTCGACGCCTTTCTCAGCCGCTATCGCGAGACGCAGGGCTGGCTGGAGCCGGCGCTGCGCGCCTTCCCGCCGCAGGCCCTGCGCGACTGGGCCGATGCGCTCGGCGCCGAGACCTTCGTCGGTTCGAGCGGCCGCGTCTTTCCGCGCGCGATGAAGGCCTCGCCGCTGCTGCGCGCCTGGCTACGGCGTCTCGAAGCGTTAGGCGTGACGCTCGCGTCGGGCCGGCTCTGGACCGGCTGGGGCGTGGATGGCGCCCTGAACTTTCGCCTTGCGAGCGGCGAAATGGAGCTTGTTCGCCCCGATGCGGCTTTGCTGGCGCTGGGCGGCGCGAGCTGGCCGCGGCTCGGCTCCGATGGCGGCTGGGTGCCTTTGCTGGCCGAGCGCGGCGTCGCTGTCTCGGCGCTCCGGCCGGCAAATGGCGGCTTCGCGGTCGCCTGGTCGCCATTGATGAAGGAGCGCTTCGCCGGCCATCCCCTCAAGCGCATCGTGATCCGTTTCGGCGGCGAGGCAGCCTCTGGCGAGGCGATGATCGATGCTGATGGCATCGAGGGCGGCGCGATCTACGCGCTCTCGGCGCCGATCCGCGAGGCGATCCTGCGCGACGGCGCGGCTGGGATCGCGATCGACCTGCGGCCCGATCTTGCGATGGGCGATCTTGCCATGCGCCTGGCGAAGCGCCGCAAGGGCGAGACGCTGAGCAACCACCTGCGCAAGGCCGGGGGGCTTTCGCCCGTCGCCGCAGCGCTCCTGCGCGAGTCGACCGGTAACGCACTGCCGACTGAACCCGAGGGTTTGGCATCGCTGATCAAGGCCGTGCCGCTGCGCCTCGACGCGCCGATGCCGATCGCACGCGCCATCTCGACGGCCGGCGGGATCGTTCATAACGAGCTCGATGCCGGCTTCATGCTGAAGCGCCTGCCGGGCGTCTTCGCCGCCGGCGAGATGCTCGACTGGGAGGCCCCGACCGGCGGCTATCTGCTGCAGGCGAGCTTTGCGACCGGCGTCGCTGCTGCCGCCGGAATCGCAACTTGGCTCCAGGAGGAAGGCCGCACCCGTTGAACCTCTGCCTGCCCCTCGGCGTTGTTTCCAGACCGAAGGAGGGGAGTGTCGTGCGATGATCATGAGGGGAGCGGCTGCGATGCAGCATGTCGACCTCACGCCGCCTGAAACCGTCGCCAAGGCGGCTGCGAAAGGTCTGAGATTGCGCCAGAAGTTTAACCGCGGCGGCACGCAGATCGGCGTCGCGCGCGCCCGCGATCTCAGTCATCGCAGGCCCCTGAGCGAGGAAACCGTGCGTCGCATGGTGAGCTATTTCGCTCGCCACGCCGTCGACTGCCAGGCCAAGGGCTTCGGCGACAAGGACAATCCCTCGCCCGGCTGGATCGCCTGGCTGCTCTGGGGCGGCGACGAGGGCCGCGTCTGGTGCGAGCGCAAGCAGGCGGAACTCGACCGGGCTGAAGGACACGGGCAGAAGCCAGCCTGAGCCCGCTCATCCCGTGGCGCTCAGGCGGCGCGCGAAGCGGCGCCCGCCATCGACAGTCGAGATTTCGCCGACGCGGGCCAGCGACACCAGGATGCAGCGGATTGCGCGCTCGACCTTGCGGCCCTGCCGGAAGCGCGCGGCGATTGCGGCAGCGTCGAGCGCTGTCGGCGCATAGACGAGAACCGACAGTAAGCGGGCGACCCTCTCCACCGGATCGAGCGGGAAGAGCGGTCGCTGCGTGCCAACCGGCAGCGCTGCAGCCAGCCCTTCCGCCTCGATCTGCTCGCCGCCCCGGCCGGCATCGCCGAAGCGCGGGCGCTGATAGTCCGGTCTCAGCCAGCGCACCATGCCACGCGCCTCTTCCTGAAGGCGCCGCCGGTTCAGGGCGACGAGCCGCGTCAGTACCTCTTCGGCGGTCAGATCGGCCGGCCAGCCATAGGCAGCGGCGACCGCGGCATCGATGGCGTCGTGATGCTCGTCGAGGATCAGCACAAGCCCGCGGTCGCGGATATCGGCCTCGGCCGTCGTCAGGGCGCGGCCGGCGCGGATCGCCTCGCGCACATTGTAGAGCTTGGTCAGGGTGAGATCGGGGTGATCGGCCAGCACCTGTTTGCGCAGCGCGTCCAGTTTCTCCGCAGGTCGGCGGATGGCTTCCTTCTGAAGCTCCGCCGCATCGGGAAGAGGGAAGGGGTCGAAGCAGCGGGATTTCGAGTAGCGCGGGCGATCTTCCAGGGTCGCGCCCTGCGCCAGGCACCAGGTGACGTGGATGCGCGAGGATAGCACGCCGAGATGGAACGCGTCGGAGAGAGCCACCGCGACCAGCATGTTGTCGGGCAGGATCGACGCGTCGAGGAACTGGAAAACCCGGTGCTTGGCGTTCTCGACCGTGGCGATATAGCGCTGAAGTGGCGCGAGGACGGGGCGGATTTCATCGCGCGTCCGTCCGAAGAGCCACCATCGTGCCCTGATATCGGCATCCCTGTTGCGGTCCCGCTCGACCTTCACGGTCCGGAGCAGATGCTGATAGACCTCCGGGTATTGTTCCCGGACATGGTCGGGCCGCAGCCCATAGAGATCGATGGCCATCGCGCCTCGCGGGCGAGCCATCAGGTCGCGGCCGTTGCGATAGAGGCGGATGTGCTCCTCCAGGCCTGCCCTGCGTCCGAGGCCGAGCGCTTCCGCCTGTTGAGGCGACACGATGAACCCCTTGCCGAACAGCATCATCCCGCGGGAGCTCAGCCCTGCATTGGCCTGCAGGCCCATGGCCTGGCTGGTATCGGTGCCGACCGTCAGATCGGCGTTGATCCGCCCCTCGCATGCGCGCAATTCGATATGAGGCTGGTCGGTGTCGAGCGCCGCCTCGGACGTGACCTCGCAAAGCCTTCCATCATGCCGCCCCGCCTGCGCCACCGTCATCGCGATCCGCACCGCGGCGGTGTCCTTGCCGGCCTTGGTCCAGGGGTGGTCGGGGATCGCCATGACCAGCGAGAGCGGCCGTCGCGCCGCCAGATGCCGCTCGATCGTGCGGCGCTGGAAGAGCTGCGTGATCGAGTTGGTGGTGACGAAGCCGAAACGCCGCAGTTTGGTGTCCGGCCGAGTCAGCCGCTCGGCGGCCCGGTCCCACCAATACATCACGAAATCGGCGCTCTCGTTCATCTGCGGATGCACCGCCCACAGCGCCTCCGCATAGACGTCGGTGAGTCGGCCGCGCAGATCCTTGCCGCCGATGAAAGGCGGGTTGCCGACGATGAACTCGCTCTCCGGCCATTCCGGACGGCGCGGATTCGGCAGGAACTCCTTGCCATTGCGCCAGCCCGGGATCGGCCAGTCGTCCCACGACAGAACGGCGTCGCGCTTGTGGATGTGATTGAGCTTTTCGAGGATCGGTTCCTTGGGAGCGAAGCCGCGCGTGCGGAAATGCCATTGCAGATGACCGATCCAAAGCACGAGATCGGCAATGGCGACAGCGCGGCGATTGATCTCCATGCCGAGGAACTGGTGCGGACCTACCGCATGTCGCGCAAAGCCGCCGAGCGTTTCGGCACTGCCGAGCTCACTTGCGGCGTCGAGCACCTCGCCTTCGAGCTTCTTCATCAGCTCCTGAGCGACGTGCAGAAAGTTCCCGGTTCCGCAGGCCGGATCGAGCACGCACGTTCGGCACAGGGCTTCGTGAAAGCTCTCGACCAACGCCAGGGCCTTGTTCGCGTCGCCGCCATCGCGCGCCTGCTGGGCGGCGGCGAGCACCGCCCGCCAGTCTTCGCGCAATGGCCCGATCACCGTTTCGACGACAAGCCGCTCGACATAGGCCCGCGGCGTGTAATGCGCGCCCAGCCGGGCGCGCTCCTTCTCGTCGAGCGCCTGCTCCAGCAGCGTGCCGAAGATCGCGGGCTCGACCTCCTTCCAGTCATGCTCGGCGGCGGCGAGCAATTCGCCGATCTCCTCGCGCCCGAGCGGGTAGACCTTGGCGTCCTCGTAAAGCTTGCCGTTGAAGCGCTTCATCCGCTCGCGTACCGAGGTCGAGTAGGAGCCCTTGTCCATCGCCTGCCACAGCTCCGATACCAGCGGCAGGAAGGAGGCGGGGTCGTCGCGACAATCGCGCAGCAATGTCTTGAAGGCGTCCTTGCGGATCAGTCCGACATCCTCGGCGAACATCGTGAACAGGCAGCGCATCAGGAAGAGCGCGACCTCCTCGGGGTCATGTTCGCGCTCCAACGCCTTGGAGACGGCCGCCAGCCTCTCGGCGATGGCGCGGGTGACGCGCGCGGCGTGGCGGGTCGGGTCGAGCGAAAGCGGCTCGGTCCAGATCATCGCGAGGCGGCGACGCACGGCCTCGTCGCGCAGATCGTCGAGATAGACGCGGTAGCTCTGCCGGTCCGGGAACTGGACGTAGTTCTTACCATGCCCGGTGAAGTCGGCGTAGAACTCGAAGCAGTGGCCGACGTCGCAGACGATCAGGAAGGGCGGCCAGCCATGCGGGGCCGGCAGGGCCTTGGCATAGTCCTCCGCCTGGCGCCTGGCGTTGAGCATCAGCACGTCCCAGGCGCGATCGGCGCCGCGCCGGCCGCGCGGTCCCGCCGGCTCCGCGAAGGGCAGGGCGCCCTGTGCCGGCAATATCTCCTTCGCTTGCCCCTTAAGCCGGCTCTGCTTGGCTTCGAGGACGAAGGCGCCCTTTCGGTAAAGATCGATGCGCGCCGTGCTGTGGCCGCCCTGCCCATCGGGAAAGCGCACGGGATATTCGAAGCGATAGGTCACAGCGTCGGTATCGCTGGTCGGCGGCTGCGGCGGCTCGACGCCGATCAGCCGGCAGAGCTCGCTAAGGAACTGCGCATAGGCGGCGCGCTCCGCTCCCTCCGAAACCCGCCAGCGGGCGATGAAGGTCTCGATTTCATCGCCCGCCGGCACGGACCTACTCCTCAATACGGCACGTCCTGCTGGTTGGTAATGTCAATTATATACAACTTAAAATAGCAAGACGGACCCCTGTCAACTCCTGTCACCAATCGCGCTGGCGAGGCGCCGCGCCCTCTCGCATCCGCAGCCGTTCCGCCCCATATTGCGGCCATGCCGAAAAGCCCCGACAGCACGACCACCAAGCCGAAAGCCGCGAAGAAGCCGTCGAGCGCCCGCACGCCGAATTCGAAGGCGTCGAAGCCGGAGCTGAAGCCGCTCGAAGGCTATCTCGCCGATCTGCTGAACCCCGCGATCAACCGCGGCACGGCGGTGCCTGGCGGCGCCTCTGGCTTCAGTGACCAGCCGCAGGCCGGCTATGAGGCCGAGGCCCGCCCCGGCGATGGCGACACCCGGCCGAAGAAGAAGCTGTCGAAGAAGGCCGATTCCGCTTTCGCCGGCGCCGAGGGGGCGGCGGCCGCGACCGCAACCTCGCTGCAGCATCTGCTCGAAACAGGCAGTCCCTTTATCGATCCGGGCAAGGCCTGGACGCCGCATCGCCCGCCGCGCCCCGAGAAGTCGGAAGGCGGCATCGCCTTCACGATGAAGTCGGAGTTCTCCCCGTCCGGCGACCAGCCGACCGCGATCGCCGATCTCGTCGACGGCATCCGCCGGCAGGAGCGCGACCAGGTGCTGCTCGGCGTCACCGGCTCGGGCAAGACCTTCACCATGGCCAAGGTGATCGAGGAGACGCAGCGCCCGGCGCTGGTGCTCGCGCCGAACAAGACGCTGGCGGCGCAGCTTTACGGGGAATTCAAAAGCTTCTTCCCCGACAACGCGGTCGAGTACTTCGTCTCCTATTACGACTATTACCAGCCGGAGGCCTATGTTCCGCGCTCGGACACCTATATCGAGAAGGAATCCTCGATCAACGAGCAGATCGACCGGATGCGCCACGCCGCGACGCGCTCCCTGCTCGAACGCGACGATGTGATCATCGTCGCCTCCGTCTCCTGCATCTACGGTATCGGCTCGGTCGAGACCTATACGGCCATGACCTTCTCGGTGAAGCTCGGCGAGCGCATCGAGCAGCGCCAGCTCATCGCCGATCTCGTTGCCCTGCAATACAAGCGCACGCTCGGCGATTTCGCCCGCGGCACCTTCCGCGTGCGCGGCGACGTCATCGAGCTGTTCCCGGCGCACTATGAGGACCGGGCCTGGCGCATCGGCCTGTTCGGCGACGAGGTCGAGAGCATCAGCGAGTTCGACCCGCTCACCGGCCAGAAGACCGGCGAGCTCGAATTCATCAAGGTCTACGGCAATTCGCACTACACCACGCCGCGCCCGACGCTGACGCAAGCGGTCAAGTCGATCAAGCAGGAGCTGAAGGCCCGCCTCGACGAGCTCAACCGCATGGGCCGCTATCTGGAGGCGCAGCGGCTCGACCAGCGCTGCACCTTCGACATCGAGATGATCGAGGCCACCGGCTCCTGCAACGGCATCGAGAACTATTCGCGCTATCTCACCGGCCGCAAGCCGGGCGAGCCGCCGCCGACCCTGTTCGAATACCTGCCCGACAACGCGCTGGTCTTCACCGACGAGAGCCATGTCTCGGTCCCGCAGATCGGCGCGATGTACAAGGGCGACTTCCGCCGCAAGGCGACGCTGGCCGAATACGGCTTCCGCCTGCCCTCCTGCATGGACAACCGGCCGCTGCGCTTCGAGGAATGGGACGCGATGCGGCCCCAGTCGGTGCATGTCTCGGCCACGCCCGGCGGCTGGGAGATGGACCAGACCGGCGGCGTCTTCACCGAGCAGGTCATCCGCCCGACAGGTTTGATCGATCCGCCGGTCGAGATCCGCCCGGCCAAGCATCAGGTCGCGGACCTCCTCGACGAGGTCAAGGAGGTCACTTCGAGCGGCTACCGCACCCTCGTCACCGTGCTGACCAAGCGCATGGCCGAGGACCTGACCGAATACCTGCACGAGAACGGTATTCGCGTGCGCTACATGCACTCGGACATCGACACGATCGAGCGCATCGAGATTCTCCGCGATCTCAGGCTGGGCGCGTTCGATGTCCTCGTCGGCATCAACCTGCTGCGCGAGGGCCTCGACATCCCCGAATGCGGCTTCGTCGCCATCCTCGACGCCGACAAGGAGGGCTTCCTGCGCTCCGAGACCTCGCTGATCCAGACCATCGGCCGCGCCGCCCGCAATGTCGACGGCAAGGTCATTCTCTATGCCGATCACATCACCGGCTCGATGGAGCGGGCGATGGCGGAGACCAATCGGCGCCGCGAGAAGCAGGTCGCCTATAACGAGGCCAACGGCATCACGCCGCAGACGATCAAGCGCGCCATCGGCGACATCCTCGGCTCGGTCTATGAGCGCGACCATGTCACGGTCGACAAGGGGCTGGTGGCGCCGGCCTCGGGCCACAACCTCAAGGCCGCGATCGCCGATCTCGAGAAGCGCATGCGCGAGGCCGCGGCCGATCTCGAATTCGAGACCGCCGCGCGTCTGCGCGACGAGATCAAGCGCCTGCAGGCGACGGAGCTGGCGATCTCGGACGACCCGCTCGCCCGCCAGAGCGATGTCGAGGCCTCCGCCGGCAAGTACAAGGGCGAGCGCTCTTACGGCTCCAGCGCCAACCTGCCGCCGACCCGCGCCCGGAAACCGACGGACGCCGACATGGGCCCGCATAATTTCGGCGGCGGCGAGGGCAAGCCGAAAGCCGGCGAGAAGCCGAACCCGCTGCTCACCGGCAGCTCACGCGCCCGCAAGCCGACCCTGGACGAGATGGGCCCGGTGCCGGAATCGCGGCCGAAGGGGGCGGGGGAGAGAAGGCGACGGAGGTAGATCGATAGATACGCTAACTGTGTGTATGTTATGAGATGCTGGTATCTGGCTGGCGTGAATGGCTAAACGGAGATGCGATCTGTCATCTGTCAATCCTTGTGTTACCCCGGTGGGTATGCTAAAAAATAAAAACGGCGGGGCCTAAACCCCGCCGCTGAGATTCGTTAACAAGAGCAATGGGTAACGAACGGGGACCAGCCGTCCGTGCCCGAGACGGTTTCGCACCGTCACTCTCCTTCCGCTCGGCGTCCATCGCCGGCTATGCCGCAGTCACGGAGGCCTCGGAACTCACCGAGGCCTTTGCGGTTTCTGGCCGCTTAGAAACCATAGCGGATGCATTCAGGACATACAAGCGGGTTTTCCTTGCGTGAGCGCGTTTTCGTATGTAGCGCTGTATGGAACGAATGGGGACCATCGGAATGGACGCGGCCTACAAGAACGCGATGGCAAGGCGCGACCAACTCGCCGCGGAAATAAATCAGATACAACAAAGGCTTGACGAGCTTCGCCGAGAGATTGGTCGCGTCGATAGCTTTCTTCGAGACTGGGCGGAATTCGCAGGTGCGCCCGCAGCCACCGTTGTGGATAGCCCGGATACGAGAGCAACTTCGTCTGACGAAACAAAGCCGCGAGCGAAGAATCCTCCGAAAGAAGCTGTTGTGGAGGTTGCGCGAGAAATCCTGCGGAGCAGAGGCGAGCCGATGGGACGTAGTGCTCTCTACAACGCTTTGCTTAAGCGCGGCGTGGTTCTTGAGGGGGCGGACCCTGAAATGGTTCTATCAACGATGCTGTGGCGGATGAAGGACGAGATTGTAAGGATTCCAAAGCACGGTTATTGGCTTGCAGATGTTTCTCACGAGTCATCTGGATATGTCGCTCCACAAGACGCAAAGGTAGAGCATAARTATCTTATTGAACAAATAGAGAAGGCTAATCACGAATATAACCGAGATTATCCTACTTTTTCAGATGCTGATTATGATAATATGAGAAGAAGAATAAGATATTTGGAGGAGATTTATCCCGATATTGTTTGATCGCACGTAGTTTAGTTTGCCATCGGCTCGCGCGATTTCGAGCGTTTCGTATCTGCCAAGCGCGGTAACGAAATCTGCGGGGAACCCCTCTCCCGGATGGAAGCAGGGCGGGGGGCAGGGCCTGCCGCAGATCGTCAAGCTGCAACGGCGCCGCTGCGCCTTCTACGGATAGCGCACACCCTCATCCGGCGCTCCGCGCCATCTTCTCCCATCCGGGAGAAGGATAGCGTCGCGGTTCATGCGCTCTGCCGTCATGCTCGGCCTTGTGCCGAGCATCCACGTCTTGCGACGTTGATGGCGGGCGGCCTCGTCGGGATGGTCGGCGAAGCCATGGCCAAGACGTGGATGGTCGGGACGAGCCCGACCATGACGGCGGTGGCGCCATCGCCCATCCTCCCGCCATGACCGTCCCCTCCACCTTCGTCTACGCCTCGCGCGATCTCGGACGCTTCCTGCTCGATGCGCGCGATGAAGCGAAGAGCGGGGAACCCCTCTCCCGCAGCGAAGTCGGCTGTTGCCGACTTCGCCACTTGAAGTGCTGATCTCGGGCAAGCCCGAGATCAGTGAGAGTGGCAGGGGTGAGGGACCGCCGCTGATTACCTGAGCGCAACGGAGCCGCTGCGCCTTCTCCGGCAACCGCACACCCTCATCCGGCGCTCCGCGCCACCTTCTCCCATTCGGGAGAAGGATGGCGTCGCGGTTCATGCGCTCTGCCGTCATGCTCGGCCTTGTGCCGAGCATCCACGTCTTGCGACGTTGATGACGGGCGCCCCCATCGGGAATGCCTCGCTCAGCCATGGCAAAGACGTGGATGGTCGGGACGAGCCCGGCCATGACGGCGGAGGCGCCATCGCCTATCCTCCGGCGGTGACCGTCCCCTCCGGTGTCGCGGTCCCCGCACGAAACTTGTCCCCGCCTTCCCAATTCGCCCTATCCTCGGCCCACCTCACCCCGAGGGGCGGCCATCCGGAGGCATGCTGCATGGCGGGGTGGGGGCGGCGCCCTGCGGCCGGGTTTGCACCCCGGACTCGGGAGGCTGCGGGGCACCGCCCTGGGGGTACTACGGCCCCTGTGCGAGGAGCTCGCTGGAAGGTTGGGGGCGTCCAGCTTTGACGCGGAGCGGATGACGAGGCGATGAGCCGAACTGATCCGCGAAGCGTCGGGCACGAGGAGACCCCGGCCGGATAAGCGCGGCCCGTGGCTTTCAAATCGCCGGCAAGCGGAGCGCCACGGGGCGTGCGGAAGGTGGCTCAATCCTTCCGCGCCGCATCCTGGCTCAACGGAAGCGGCCCGATACCCACGCGCCTCGCGGCGCTCCGCTGCCCCTCGTTAGCGAACGCCCGCGCGGAAGCGTGGGCGGGTGAAAACACGCGCGTCATTCTCGGGCGACCGGAGGGAGGCCCGGGAATCTCAGCCCGGAACAGCCTGCGGGAGACTCCTTGTCCGGAGATGGCCGGGTCAAGCCCGGGCATGACGCGAGCGGCAAGCCCGGGCGTGAGACGGGAGGGAGGCCCGGGCGTGATGCGACAACAAATACATCGATCGCCGCCAGCGCGTCCGGTCGGGCGCATGGTGGTCCACGTGCGGTCCCCTCAGGGGGAGATGCCTTGCACCGCCCAGGCGCGTGCCTCCAGCGGGATCGTGCCGTCGGAGGCGAAGGGCAGGCTTTCGCGCAGCCGCTGCCGCAGCTGCTCGCGCGCGGCCAGTGACAGATTCGCACAATAGCCGGGCGCCGGGCCGGTGCCGAGCGTGAAGGGCTGCCAGAAATCGTCGAAGCTGCGGAACAGCGTCGGCACCGACATCGCCTCGCAGGCGATGTCGATCAGCCCGGCGGCGGCGGCGAGCTCGGTCAGCCCCTCGGCCGTGCAGTACGGGAAGCGCCTGTCCACGGCCAGGTCCGTCGCCTGCGGGTCGAGCGCCGTCGCCGCGGTCCAGAAGGCGCGCACGAATTGTGGAGCGCCGCCCGGATAGTCCCAGACATAGAAGCTGACGAGCCCGCCCGGCCGCACGGCGCGGCGCATCTCGGCCAGCGCCCTCGCCCGGTCGGGCACGAAGTTGAGCATCAGCGCCGAGCCGACGGCGTCGCAGCTCGCGGTCTCGACCGGCAGCGCCTCGGCGCTGCCCTGCCGGAAGCTGACGCGCCAGTTGGTGATGCGCTCGCGCGCCAGTGCCAGGAGCCCCTCCGAGGGGTCGATCCCGATGATGCTGACCGGCACGGCGCCGCCGAGCAGCGCCTCGGTCAGCGCGCCGGTGCCGCAGCCGACATCGAGCCATTCGAAGCCGGGCAGGGGGTTGAGCCAATCGACGAAAAGAGGCGCGAGCTCGCGGCTCCAGCGCCCCATATAGCGATCGTAATTCTCGCCGGCCTGCCATGCGTCATGGCGAGTCTGGTCGGGCATTCTTTGGCCCTTTGGTCCGGAAAGGCTGACTTTACGTCATTTGGGCAGATTCTGCCAGTTGAAGATGTGTTGCAGCGCGCAAGCGGCGATGCCTCGACGGAATCTACACGAATTGGTTTCCGCTTTTTATTGGCTTCAACTTATTCGCGAGCTGTGCCATCAGAACGATATATCGTATTCGAGGTGGACGCGGCTGCGCTCATGCATCGACAGGCGGCCTCACGCCGCCAAAGCGGGCAGGCGTTCCAGCTTGCGGATGGCCGTGCTGAGCTCCGGCTCGTCGACGAGATCGGCGGCGTCGGCCAGCTTGAACCAGTGCAGGTCGCGCTGATGCTGCTCGGAGAAGTTCTCGAACTGCTCCTCGACCTCGAGCAGATAGAGATTGACCTCGCAGAGCACGAAATGGTCGCTCATGCGCTTCCAGTAATTGTAGCGCCCCGCCGGCTCGCTGCTGATGCGGCCGACGACGCCGGCCTCCTCGAAGGCCTCGCGGGCGGCCGCGTCATGATCCTTCAAGCCCTTCATGGGCCAGCCCTTAGGCACGATCCACCGGCGCGTCGTGCGCGAGGTGACGAGCAGAATCTCCCGCGAGCCGTCGGCAGCGTGGCGGATCGGCATGGCGGCGATCTGCGACCGCTTCTCCCCCGGTTTCCGCTTGGCCTTCTTCATCGGCTCTGGACGCTCCTCACTGGTTGCGGGCTCGCTCCGGCTACGAATCGGGAATGGCTGCCGGAGCGAATAAATATTGCATCGCTGCGCGAAAATGGAAGAGGCGTTCTGCCAAAAAGGTGAACAGATCAGCCTTGCTTCTTGTGCATAACCTCGCCCGGACAAAGCCTTAGCAGCAGCCAGCCGCCGATGCCGGAGAGCAGCGAGCCGGCCAGGACACCGATCTTCGTCTGGTTTTGGAGCGCCTCGGAATCCGGGAAGGCGAGCAGGCCGATGAAGAGGCTCATGGTGAAGCCGATGCCGCAGAGCAGGGCGATGCCATAGAACTGCGGCCAGGAGGCGCGGGCCGGCAGATCGGCGAGGCCGGCGCGGATCGCCAGCCAGCCGAAGCCGAAGACGCCGACCTGCTTGCCGAGGAACAGGCCGAGCATGATGCCGAGCGGCACCGGCGCGGCGAGCGTGCCGAGCCCGAGGCCGCTGAAGGAGACGCCGGCATTGGCGAAGCCGAAGACGGGGATGACCAGGAAGGCGACATAGGGGTGCAGCCCGTGTTCGAGCTTGTGCAGCGGCGATGCGGCGTCATCGGGCCGGGCGGGGGAGGGTTTCAGAGGGATGGTCAAGGCCAGCGCGACGCCCGCCAGCGTCGCATGCACGCCGGACTTCAGGGTGAAGTACCAGAGCGCCGCGCCGAGCAGGAGATAGGGCACCAGCCGCGTCACGCCGAAGCGGTTCAGCGCCGTCAGGACGACAAGCGTCGCCGCGGCGAGGCCGAGATACAGGCCCGACAGCTCGGCAGTGTAGAAGATCGCGATGATGATCACCGCGCCGAGGTCGTCGAGGATGGCGAGTGCCGTCAGGAAGACCTTGAGAGAGGCCGGCACGCGCGGCCCGAGCAGCGAGAGCACGCCGAGCGCGAAGGCGATGTCGGTCGCGGTCGGGATCGCCCAGCCCCGCAGGCTTTCCGGTGAGCCGAGATTGAAGGCGAGGTAGAACAGCGCCGGCGCGATCATGCCGCCGAGCGCAGCGAAGCCGGGCAGCACCCGCCGCCCCCAGCTGGAAAGCTGGCCGTCCAGCATCTCGCGCTTGATCTCGAGGCCGACGAGCAGGAAGAACACCGCCATCAGCGCGTCGTTGATCCAGTGCAGGACGGAGAGGCCCAGCACATAACTCTTCAGCGCGCCGAAATAGAGCGGCGCCGCTGGCGAGTTGGCGATGACGAGCGCAAGCGCCGCGACCGCCATCAGGATGATGCCGCCGGCGGCCTCGCTGCGCAGGAAGTCCCGCAATGCGGAAAGGGGTCTCGTCCGGGGGGCGGGGCCGGCCATCAGGCTCTCCTCTGTCGATCAGGCAGAAGGAGATACGACAGGCCGGCGCCGAAGGCCAAATTCGCTGTCGTCGCAGCGCGCTTCAGAGCTTCTTGCCGTCCTTGTCGAACTGCTTGAGGAAGACGATCAGATCCTTGATCTCCTTCTCGTTCTTGATGCCCGCGAAGATCATCTTGGTGCCGGGGATCTTGGCCCTGGGATCCTTGATGTAGTCGGTGAAGGTGGCCTCGTCCCAGGTCAGGCCGGAGCTCTTGTTGGCGGTCGAATAGCTGTAGGCTTCGACCGCGCCCGAATGCCGTCCGATGAGGCCGTTGAGCTCGGGGCCGACGAGGTTGCGCGCGCCTTCGCCGATCTGGTGGCAGGCGCGGCATTTGTTGAAGGATCGCTCGCCGGCAGCGGCGTCCTGCGCTGCGGCAGGCTGCGCGAAAAAGGGCAGGATCAGGAGGAGGCTCGGGAGAATCGCGCGCATGGGCAGGTCTTTCGACTTGGAGGCGTTCTCATTTAGCCCGAAGCCGCGCGGCGTCGCATGGGCCATTTCGCCGCGCCACGCGACTTCAGAGCCCCGGCCTCAGAGCTCGCCGATCCACTCCGCTACGGTCGCCGTGAAGGCGTCCGGCCGCGACACCGGGAAAAGATGCCCGCCGGTCTCCATGATCGCCCGGCGGCAGCCGGGCAGAGCGGCAGCGAGCGCTTCCTGATGGTAGACGGGGACGACGATGTCGTCGCGCGTGCCGAGGATCAGGATCGGCATCGGCAGCGAGCCGATATCGGCCGAGCCGTCGAAGGCGAGGAGGGCGTTGAGCCGCTCACGGGTCACGATCTTCGCGTGCTCGCTGACCGGGGCCGCTTCCAGCGCATCGTCATAGACGTGCCAATTCTGCTCGATCCAGCGCGGCTGATAGCCGCTGAGCACCGAAATGGCGGCATAAGCGTAGGGGTCCGCCTCGAGGATTGCGAGGCGCGCCCCGAACAGCGCGCTCAGGAAACGGCTGGGGGCAAGCCAGCTTGCGCTGAGGATGAGTCCGTCCACGCGCTCCGGCGCGAGTTTGGCGATCATCTGGGCGATGCAGCCGCCGGTGGAATGACCGAGCACCACCGCGCGCCCAACGCCGGCTGCGTCGAGCACGGCAAGGCTGTCGCGGGCCAGGAGTTCCATGTCGCAGGGAGCATCGCCGCGCGTGCTGGCGCCGATGCCGCGCTGATCGAAGCGGATGACCTGAAAGGAGCGCGACAGCGTCGTCGCGATGTCTTTCCAGAACGCGGCTGTGCCGCTGAGGCCGCTGACCAGAAGAAGCGGCTGCCCATGTCCTTCCTTGAAGGCGTGCAGCGTCGCGCCGTCGGGCGTTTCGACCTTGAAATCGGTGATCTCGGTGGTAGCTGTCATGCGTCACCTCGCGAAAGGCGGCATGCGTTGTTGCGCCTGGCGCGCAGGATCCCGGACATGGCCCCATCCTCCCTGAAAGCTTAGGTCGCCCACCCGCCGGTCGTTCGGCCTTGATCTGGCCGATAGGACCGGTTCGTGCGAGGATGGCGCATCAGGGCCGCACCTGCCATGGCTTGAGCGCAGGGGGCGGGATGTTTCTGGCGCAGGTCGAATAGACCAAAGACTAATTGGCCTGCGTCTAGTGCATGGCTTTGTGCCTTATCGCCGCAAGCCATTCCGCCGAGCGGAGAAGAGAGTTGGCGTACAGGTGTCAGCGACGCCGGTTCGCCGCTGCCGGATCGTCGCGCCAGGTCGTCACGGACATGGTCGGCAGGTCGAAATAGTCGCGCGTGGTCGCGTAGCCGTGTCCGCCCATGCGTCCGACGGCATCGAGCGCGGCCGGGTCGACATAGAGCTTCTGCGGATCGACCGCGTCGGCGCGGAAATGGGCGTAGACGACCTCGCCGAGAATGATTTCGCGCGAATTGCCGATGCCGAGCGTCGTGTGGTGCCGGCATTCGAAGGCTGCCGGCGCCTGTCCGATCCACGGGCAGGGCACCTTGACGCCGGGCATCGCGGTCAATCCGGCTTCGGCCAGTTCGTCGGCGCCGGGCTCGAAGGGCACCGCGCAGACATTCATGCCTTCCAGGAGCGCGTCCGAGACGATGTTGACGGTGAAGGCCAGGGTCTGTCGGACATTGCGGCCGGTGTCCTTCTGCGCGCCGGTCGGTCGGTATTCGACCCCGAGCGCGAGGATGGCCGGGTCGGCGGACAGGCAGTTGAAGAAGGAGAAGGGGGCGGCATTGACCGTGCCGTGCTCGTCGACCGTGGTCACCAGCGCGATCGGGCGCGGCACGACGGCGCCTATCAGCAGCTTGTAGCGCTCGCGCGGGGTCAGCGCTGCGAAGTCGAAGGTGACGACGCCGGGGGCGGTTTCGGCGCGCGGCTGTCCGGTCGGGTGGGCGGTCACGATGGGGTCAATCCTTCGCTGCGGGCGTAGGGGGCGAGCACGTCGCGGATGTCCCGCTCGACGCGTGGCGTCAGCAAGGCGCGGGTCACGACGGCGCGCAGATGGTGGTCCATGAGATCGGCGGCGCGGGCGGCATCGCCGGAGCGCAGGGCCTCGATCAACTGGCGGTGTTCGGAGACCGCGCATTCGCTGGAGTGCGGGCGGCCGTAAATGGCCAGGATCAGCGAGCAGCGCGACGATGCTTCCTGGACATAGCGCAGCAGCAGCGCATTGCCGGTCATCGTTGCGAGCTTGATGTGGAACTCGCCGGAGAGGCGGATCGATTCCGGCCCGTCCTGTTCATGCGCCTTCTCTTCCTGCTCGACATGGGCTTCGAGCTCGGCCGCCTGGGACGCCGTCAGGCGCCCGGCCAAGTTCTCCGCGACCAGCCGCTCCAGCCCGCGCCGGACCTCGAAGACGTCGCGCGCTTCTTCCAGAGTCGGATAGGCGACGGAGGCGCCGCGATTGGGCTTGAGCTCCACCAGCCCTTCGACGGCGAGGCGCCCGAAGGCCTCGCGCACCAGCGTGCGGCTGACCCCGAGCTGCTCCCCGATCGAATCCTCCGGCAGCTTCACGCCGGGCTTCAATGCCTGCTCGATGATCGCGCGCCGGAGCGCCCTGTATACGGATTCCGCCCGCAGAACCGGCGTACGACGCTCGCCCATCTCCGCTTTCCCTCGTCCTGATCTGACCATTTGCCGGGGCGTCAATGTCACGATCGTGGGCTCCGATCCAGTTTCTGCTTGTGTTCAATAATTGCATACAATACGATATTTTCATCGTATGCAAGTTTGTTCAATAATCGCACACGAGATGGCGATCAAAACGCCACGGTGCCCAAACAGGCGGCAACGATGATCCGGGCCCGCTACGGCGGGGTCGAACACAAAAGGGGAGAGTTGGATGAAGAAGGCCTGGTTACTGGCGGCCGTTGCCGCTTTAGCCCTGACGGGAGCCGCCGAGGCGAAGACGCTGAAATGGGGGTCGGCGCGCGAAATCGCCTCGCTCGATCCCTACTCCTTCGGTGAGACCTTCACCCTGTCGGTGCTGAACCATGTTTATGAGGGGTTGGTGCGCTACACCGGCGACCTCAAGATCGAGCCGGCGCTGGCGGAGTCGTGGGAGACGGTGTCGCCGACGATCTGGCGCTTCAAGCTGCGCCAGGGCGTCAAGTTCCACAACGGCAATCCCTTCACGGCCGATGACGTCATCGCCTCGCTGGCGCGCGTCACCCATCCGGATTCGCCGCTCAAGGGCAATTTGCCGGCCTATAAATCCTCGAAGAAGATCGACGACTACACCGTCGAGATCGAGGTCAACGGCCCCTATCCGCTGCTGCTCAACGACCTCACCAACATCTTCATCTTCGACAAGGAGTGGATGGAGGCCAACAACTCGCTGCTCCCCACCGATTCCGGCAAGGGCGTGAAGGGCTATGCCACCGACAACGCCAACGGCACCGGCCCGTTCTTTGTCGAAAGCCGCCGCGCCGACTCCAAGACCGTCTTCGCGAAGAACCCGAACTGGTGGGACAAGCCGAAGCACAACATCGACAAGATCGAGTTCACGCCGATCACCTCGTCCTCGACGCGGGTCGCGGCCCTGCTGTCCGGCGAGATCGACTTCACCAACGTCGCCCCGCTGCAGGACCTGCCGCGCCTGTCCGCCTCCCCGGACGTCAAGGTGCTGCAGACCAACGAGCTGCGTTCTGTCTTCTTTGCCTTCAACCTGACGGACAAGCTCTTCGAGAGCGACGTGAAGGACAAGAACCCCTTCAAGGACATCAAGGTGCGCGAGGCGCTCTACCGCGCCATCGACATCGACGCCGTCCAGAAGCGGGCGATGCGCGGCCTCTCGCGCAACACCGGCGCGCTCGTCGCTCCCGCGATCCCCGGCTACGAGCCCTCGCAGGACGAACGCCTGCCCTTCGACCTGAACGGCGCCAAGAAGCTCCTGGCGGATGCCGGCTATCCCAACGGCTTCTCCTTCCAGCTGAACTGCCAGAGCGACTCCCTCGTCAACGAGGAGGAGTTCTGTCAGGCGGTCGCCTCGATGTGGGCGCGCGCGGGCCTGAAACCCAATCTCAGCATGGCGCCGCGCAGCCAGCAGGCGCCGAAACGGGTCAAGGGCGATTTCGACGTCATTTCCTTCGGCTGGGCCAACGAGCCCATGATCGACGCCTATTCGCTGCTGGTGCAGGTGATGCGCTCGAAGAGCGGCACGGGCGGCGTCTTCAACTGGGGCAACTGGGGCGATCCGCGCATCGACGCGCTGATCGACAAGGCCGGTGTCGAACTCGACACGCCCAAGCGCATCGAGCTGATGAAGGAAGCGCTCAAGATCGCCAAGGCCGAACACCTCTTCATCCCGCTGCATCAGCAACCGATGGCCTGGGCGATGCGTTCGACCGTGGCCTCGACCGTGCAGGCCTCGGACAACAAGCCGCGCCTCTGGCTGACCATGATGAAGTGAGGCAGGCGCGACGTCATGGCCGGGCTTGACCCGGCCATCTCGGAAACCAGCGCCTCTCGTCCTGAGATTCCCAGGTCTTCGCTCTGCGAAGCCCGGGAATGACGCCGGAACGCAGGAGCTTTCCATGCCGGCCTTTCTCTTCAAGCGACTGCTCAACGCCGCCGGCGTCATGCTGGCGGTGGCCTTCCTCGCCTTCCTGATCTTCCGCTTCGTCGGCGATCCCGTCGAGCTGATGCTGAACGAGCAGGCGAGCCAGCAGCAGCGCGACGAGCTGCGCGTCCGGCTCGGCCTCGATAAGGGCTTCGCGATGCAGTTCGCAACCTTTGTCGGCAATGCCGCGCGCGGCGATTTCGGCATCTCCTACCGCAACCAGCAGGACGTCTTCACGCTGATCTCGGAGCGCTTCCCGGCGACCTTCGAGCTCGTGCTCGTCGCGACCTTCCTGTCGCTCGCCATAGGCATCCCGCTCGGCGTCTATACCGCCATCCGACGAAACAGCATTCTCGCCAGGGCGCTGGAATTCGTCTCGGTGCTGGGTGTTTCGCTGCCGAGCTTCGCGCTCGGCATCCTCTTCATCCTGGTCTTCTCGGTCTCGCTGCAATGGCTGCCGGCCTTCGGCCGCGGCGAGGTCGTCCAGATCGGCTGGTGGAGCACCGGCTTCCTCACCGCTTCCGGACGCAAGGCGCTGATCCTGCCCAGCATCACGCTCTCGCTCTTCCAGATCACGCTGGTGATGCGCCTCGTCCGCGCCGAGATGCTCGAGACCATGCGCACCGATTTCATCCGCTTCGCCCGGGCCCGCGGCCTGCCATCGCGCGCCATCCATTTCGGCCACGCGCTGCGCAACTGCCTGATGCCGGTCATCACCGTCACCGGCCTGCAGATCGGCAATCTCATCGCCTTCGCGCTGGTCACGGAGACGGTGTTCCAGTGGCCGGGCATGGGCATGCTCTTCGTCCAGGCCGTCACCTTCGTCGATATCCCGGTGATGGCGGCCTATCTGATCGTCGTCTCCCTCATCTTCGTCACGCTCAACACGCTGGTCGACCTCACCTATGCCTGGGTCGATCCGCGCCTGCGCGAAGACGCCCTCACGGGAGGCGCCAATGCTCGTTGAGAAGACCCGGCCCGCTGACACCGCCAGGAAACCCGGCCGCCTGCGCCGCTTCCTCGACAGCGACATCGGTTGGAGCTTCTGCCACAGCCCGGTCGCCTGGCTCTCGGCACTGGTGCTGTCGCTGCTCGTGCTCAGCGCGCTCTTCGCGCCGCTGATCGCGCCGCAGAACCCCTACGACCTCACCCAGATCTTCATCGACAAGGCGGAGATTCCGCCGATTTGGCAGGAGGGCGGCGAGTGGCCCTTCCTGCTCGGCACCGATCCGCAGGGCCGCGACGTGCTCTCCGCCATCCTCTACGGCTCGCGCATCTCGCTGATCATCGGTTTCTCCGCCGTCGTCGTCTCGATGCTGATCGGCGTCTCGATCGGGCTTTGCGCCGGCTTCTATGGCGGGCGCGTCGACAACCTGCTGATGCGCCTCGGCGATACCGTGCTGTCGATCCCGACGCTGCTGATGGCGATCCTGGTCTCCGCGATCTTCCGCGAGATGCTGCCGCCGGCGCTGCGCGAGCCCTTCGCCGCCGTGGTGCTGGTGCTCTCGATCGCGCTGACGAGCTGGGTGCAATACGCCCGCACCGTGCGCGCGCTGACCATGGTCGAGCGCCGCAAGGAATATGTGCTGGCAGCCCGGATCATCCGCGTGCCGGCGGCGCGGATCATGGGCCGCCACATCCTGCCCAACACGATGACGCCGGTGCTCGTCTCGGCCACGCTCAATCTCGGCCTCGCCATCCTCTCGGAGGCGACTTTGTCCTTCCTGGGCGTCGGCATGCCGATCACCCAGCCCTCGCTGGGCACGCTGATCCGCATCGGCAACCAGTACCTGTTCTCCGGTTCCTGGTGGCTCGTCGTTTTCCCCTCGCTGCAGCTCGGCCTGATCGTGCTCTCGGTCAACCTGCTCGGCGATTGGCTGCGCGATGCGCTCAACCCGAAACTCCGCTGACAAGAAACCATGAGGATACGCCTGCGATGACTGCCTCCCTCCTGATCCGCAATGTCCGCCCGAACGCCGGAGCGGCGGTCGATATCCTGGTCGAGAACGGCCGCATCAGCCGCATGGCGAAGGATATCGCCGCGCCCGCAGGCGCGGCGGTCGAGGATGGCCGCGGCGAGATCGTCATTCCCGGCCTCGTCGAGGCGCACACCCATCTCGACAAGAGCCTCTGGGGCCAGTCCTGGTACGTCAACGAAGTCGGCCCCAAGCTCCTCGACAAGATCGACAATGAGCGGGAGAGCAAGAAGCGCCTCGACATCGATCCCGCGCGCCAGTCGGCCCGGCAGGCGATCCAGTCCTCGCTGATGGGCACGACCCATATCCGCAGCCATGTCGACATCGACACCGAGCACGGGCAGTGGGGCGTCGAGGGCCTGATGAAGACCCGCGACGGCTATCGCGACATCGTCGACATCGAGCTCGTCGCCTTCCCGCAATCGGGCCTGCTGCGCCGCCCCGGCACGCTGGAGCTGATGGATCAGGCGATGAAGGCGGGCTGCGAGATCGTCGGCGGTCTCGACCCCTGCGGCATCGACCGCGACCCGAAGGGGCATCTCGATGCGGTCTTCGACCTCTGCCAGACCTATGGCAAGCCGCTCGACATCCACCTGCACGAGCCCGGCGAGATGGGCGCCTTCTCGATGGACCTGATCATCGAGCGCACCCGCGCGCTCGGCATGAAGGGCAAGGTCACGGTCAGCCACGCCTTCTGCCTCGGCTCGCCCGATATGGCCCTGGTCGATCCGCTGATCGAGCAGCTTGCCGAACTCGACATCGCGATCATGACGACGGCTCCATCCCGCAGCGCCGCGCCGCCGGTCAGGAAGCTGCTCGATGCCGGCGTGCGGGTCTGCTCCGGCTCGGACGGTATCCGTGACACCTGGGGCCCCTACGGCAACGCCGACATGGTCGAGCGCGCCATGTTTGTCGGCCTGCGCAACAATTTCCGCCGTGACGATGAGCTGAAGCTCGCCTTCGACGTCTGCACGACCGAGGGCGCCAAGGTCATGGAGATCGCCGATTACGGTCTCGCCGAGGGCAAGGCCGCCGATTTCGTCATCATGCCCGGCGAGACGCTGGCGGAGCTGATCGTCACCCGTTCGCCGAAGCGCCGCGTCGTCAAGCGCGGCCGCATCGTCGCCCGCGACGGCGTCTCGGTGAGGGCCGCCCCGTGAGCCTGCAGGCAGCCAAACGGCCGCAGGGCCGCGTCCTGATGACCGCGCGCTGGGTCGTCGGCCACAAGGACGGGCGCCATCGTCTCTACGAGAACGGCGAGGTCGTGTTCGAGAACGGCGCAATCGTCTTCGTCGGCCACGGCTTCCCCGGAGAGATCGGCAGGCGCATCGACTATGGCAATGCCCTGATCGGGCCGGGCTTCGTCGATTGCGATGCCCTCTCCGACCTCGACACCACGATCCTCGCCTATGACAACCAGCCGGCCTGGAAGAAGGGCCGGGTCTGGCCGCGCAGCTATCTCGAGGCCGGTCCCTACGAGATGTATACCCGCGAGGAGCTGGCCTTCCAGAAGCGCTATGCCTTCGCCTCGCTGATCCGCAACGGCATCACGACCGCCCTGCCGATCGCCTCGCTGTTCTACCGCGCCTGGGGCGAGACGGTGCAGGAGTTCGAGGATGCCGCGCAGGCTGCCGCCGATCTCGGCCTGCGCGCCTATCTCGGCCCGGCCTATCGCACCGGCAACCAGATCGTCGAGACCGATGGGCGCGTCGTCACCCATTATGACGAGGCGCGCGGCCTCACCGAGCTCGACGCCGCCATCGACTTCGCCCGGCGCCATGAGGGAGCCGCGGGCGGCCTCATCCGCGCCATGTTCGCGCCCGATCGGATCGAGACCTCGACCGCCGAGCTGCTGCGCCGCACCGCTGCCGCCTCGCGCGAGCTCGACGTGCCCGTGCGGCTGCATTGCTGCCAGTCGAAGATCGAATACGACCTCGTCCTCGCCCAGCACGGCGTGAGCCCGCCGGAATGGCTCGAGAGCCTCGGCTTCCTGAGCGAGCGCTGCCTCCTGCCGCATGGCACGGTCGTCTCCGGCAGCAGGCTGATCGACCGGCCCGGCCGCGATCTCGAGATCATCCGGGATTCCGGCGCGAGCATCGTCCACTGCCCCCTGGTCTCCGGTCGGCACGGCAATGCCATCGACCATTTCGGCCGCTACCGCGCCATGGGGCTGAACATCGCCATGGGCACGGATACCAGCCCGCCGGACATGGTGATGAACCTTCAGACCGGCATGATCCTCGCACGCATCATGGCGGGAAATGTCGCCGCCGTGCGCTCGGAGGACTATTACGACGCAGCGACCATCGGCGGCGCAGATGCGCTGCAGCGCCCCGATCTCGGGCGGCTCCAGCCGGGTGCGCGGGCCGATATCACCGTCTTCGAGCTCGACCGGCCCCATAGCGGCCAGGTCATCGACCCCATCCAGACGATGATGCTGACCGGCCATGGCCGCGATTTCTCGACGGTGGTGATCGACGGGCGCTTCGTCATGGAAAACCGGGCAATCCCCGGCCAGGACGAGGCCGCCGACAATGCCCGCGCCCAGAAGCAGTTCGAGGGCGTCATGGCGCGCTATCCCGAGCGCACGCTCGGCCACCCGCCGATGAGCGAGATCTTCTCGTCGAGCTACGCGATCGAACGCAGCGAGGCCATCGCATGACCGCTTCCGCCGCCGCGCCTCTCCTGTCCGTGCGCGACCTGCGCATCGTCTTCGACGGTCGCCACGGCCCGTTGACGGCGCTGGACGGCATCAGCTTCGACATCGCGCCGGGGGAGATCCTCGGCATGGTCGGCGAGTCCGGTGCGGGCAAGTCGCTGACGGGCACCGCGGTGATCGGTCTGCTCGATCCGCCCGGGCGCGTCGCCGGCGGCGAGATCCATCTCTCGGGCGAGCGCATCGACAACCTGCCGGCCGAAGCGATGCGCAAGCTGCGCGGGCGGCGCATCGGCGCGATCTTCCAGGACCCGCTGACCTCGCTGCACCCGCTGCTCAAGGTCGGCGACCAGATCGTCGAGACGATCATGACGCATCTGCCGGTGAGCCGGGCGGAGGCCCGCAAGCGGGCGCTCGAGCTGCTCAAGGAGGTCGGCATCCCCGCCGCCGAGACGCGTATCGACGCCTACCCACACCAGTTCTCGGGCGGCATGCGCCAGCGCGTCGTCATCGCGCTCGCGCTTTGCGCCGAGCCCTCGCTGATCATCGCCGACGAGCCGACAACTGCTCTCGATGTCTCCATTCAGGCGCAGATCACCACGCTGCTGAAGCGGCTCTGCCGCGAGCACGGGACGTCGATCATGCTGGTCACCCACGACATGGGCGTGATCGCCGAGACGGCCGACCGGGTCGCCGTGATGTATGCCGGCCGCATCGTCGAAATGGGGCCTGTCGAGGAGGTCGTGCGCCGCCCGCGCCACCCGTACACCGCCGGGCTGATGGCCTCGATCCCCAGCGTCCACGCCCGCCACGAGCATCTCAACCAGATCGACGGCGCGATGCCGCGCCTCAACGCCATCCCGCCCGGCTGCGCGTTCAATCCGCGCTGCGGCCGGGCCGAGGCCTTCTGCCGGGACCACAAGCCGGGCCTGCCGGTGATGGGCCATGCCGCAGCCTGCCATTTCCCGCTGAAGGAGGCGGCGCATGCGTGAGCATATGGAAGCCCCTACCGCGAGCCCTCATCCTGAGGAGCCGCGCGGCGGCGACTCGAAGGATGTTCCGGTGCGCTCTGAGGCATCCTTCGAGACGCAAGCTGCGCGTGCGCCTCAGGACGAGGGCTCAGTTGGCCGATCGTCTGGGGGAGGCAGCGATATCATTCTCGACGTCGCCGCGGCGTCCTGCCGCTTCGATGTCTCGGCGCCGGCCCTGTCCCGGCTGTTCTCGAAGGAGCCGCGCCGCATCCTGCGCGCGGTCGAGAACATCTCCTTCACGGTGAGGCGTGGCACCACCTTCAGCATCGTCGGCGAGTCCGGCTGCGGAAAGTCGACGCTGGCGCGCATGGTCGTGGGGTTGCAGCGTCCGACCGAGGGCAAGCTCAGCTTCCGCGACATCCGCCGCGGCGATGGCTCGTTCGGCCCGCCGCGCGTGCAGATGATCTTCCAGGACCCTTATGCCTCGCTCAACCCGCGCTGGCGGGTCGGGGATATCATCGCCGAGCCGATCCGGGAGCTGAAGCTCAGGCCCGACGAGACGGCGGTCCAGCAGCGGGTCGGCGATCTGCTGGAGGTCGTCGGCCTGTCCCGCACCGATGCGAGCCGCTACCCGCATGCCTTCTCCGGAGGCCAGCGCCAGCGCATCTCCATCGCACGCGCGCTCGCCACCGAGGCCGACTTCCTCGTCTGCGACGAGCCGACCTCGGCGCTCGACGTCTCCGTGCAGGCGCAGATCCTCAACCTGATGGTCCGGCTGCAGAAGGAATTCGGGCTGACCTATCTCTTCATCAGCCACAATCTCTCGGTCGTCCGGCACATGTCGGACGATCTCGCCATCATGTATCTCGGCCGTTTCGTCGAGGCGGGTCCGGCCGAGGAGGTCTTTACCAATCCGCGCCACCCCTATACGCGGCTGCTGCTCGACACGATTCCCGATGTCGAGCGGCCGAACCGGGAGCGCCGGCCGATGTCCGGCGAGGTGCCGAGCCCGATCGCCCCGCCGCCGGGCTGCAGCTTCAACCCGCGCTGCTCGCGTGTAGCCGAGCGCTGCCGGGCCGAGCGGCCGGAGTTGCGGATGCTGGGCGACGTCCGCGTCGCCTGCCATTATGCCTGACCGGCCAGGCGTTGTTCCCGGGCACCGCGGAACCCATGAACGCAACACCCGTCATGGTCGGGCTTGTCCCGACCATCCACGTCTTCGCTGGTCGAGGGCAGTGTTCAAGACGTGGATGCTCGCCACAAGGGCGAGCATGACAGCACGGCTCGTGAAACTCAGCCGACCAGCGTCGCTTCCAGCGTGATCGTCGCCTTGAACAGCTTCGAGACCGGGCAGCCGGCCTTGGCCTTGCCGGCCAGCGACTCGAACGTCGCCTGGTCGGCACCCGGCACCTTACCCTTGAGCGTCAGGTGGATCGCGGTGATCGCATAGCCGTCGTCGAGCTTGTCCAGCGTCACGCGCGCGCTCGTGTCGAGCGCATCGGCCTTGAGATTGGCTTCGCCCAGAATGAGCGAGAGCGCCATCGTGAAGCAGGCCGCATGCGCTGCGCCGATGATCTCCTCTGGGTTGCTGCCGGGCTTGCCTTCGAAGCGGCCGGAGAAACCGTAAGGGTAGGCGCTGAGCGCGCCGCTCTCGGTCGAGATCGTGCCCTTGCCGTCCTTGATGCCGCCTTCCCAATGGGCCGAGCCGGTCCTGTTGATCGCCATGACGCTGTCTCCTGTTCTGGTTGGGGTGGATATGCTGCGGCTGGAACGCTACCCTTCGATAACGGTTTCGGGGCGCCTCGGGTTCACTTGCTGGTGACCGGCACTCGAAGGCGGCGAAAAATGTGTTCGAATAGGATGATCATAGCGGGAAAGGCAGGATAGGTAAGTCGGCTTCCAGCCCACCCCGGACATCAGCCTGGGTCAAATCCGCAAATGCGGCTTCGCAGCGAAACGACTGAACATAGTTCGCAACGGGAGACAGGAAGATGAGAACGATTCAACGGGCATGCCTGTTTATCGCCATCGGGATGTTGCTGTCGGGCTGCGCGGTGACAGAATATCGGAGCCCGGAGCTTGCTTCCGTCTGTGCCGTTCCGGTCAATCGAACCATCCAATCCGCATACTGGCTTGACTGCCAGTCGTTCTATTCGTCCTCCGACCCTTATCTGAGCCACTATTAGGCGCCGATCGGGCGCTGGAACCGGCGCGCGCGTGGATCGTGTCTCCGCGGATGAGCCGCCTGTCATCCAATAGGGAAGCCCGCACCGATCGCTCGATGCGGGCTTCCGCGATGGCCAGGTGTTTGCGGTGCGCTCAGCGGAACAGAGCCAGCGATTTCGACAGCGTGATCCAGACGCCCCAGGCGATCGGCAGGCCGACCACGGCCCAGGCGAGCAGGGCCGTGCCGTCGAAGCCGCCTTTGCCGATGCCGTAGGAGCCGTAATGCGTGGTCGCGCTGGCATTGGCGGTCTTCGCCTGCAAGGAGGCGACCTCGGCATCCTTCATGAACCACTTCGCCGCGACGGGGCGGATCAGCAGGTTGCATATGAAGCCGAGCACCAGCATGCCGGCGAGGATGTACATGGTGCGGTCATAGACCTGCGCGCGCGGCACGCCGGCATTGATCTGCGCCTCGCGGATATAGTTCACCACGACCGGGCCGATGATGCCGGCGGTCGACCACGCCGTCAGCAGGCGGCCATGGATGGCGCCGACGAACTGGGTGCCGAACATGTCGGCGAGATAGGCCGGCACCGTCGCGAAGCCGCCGCCATACATCGACAGGATGATGCAGAAGAAGCCGACGAAGAGCGCCAGCGACCCGGCATGCGCCGCCCAGGGCGAAAGCGCATAGAGCAGGATGCCCAGCCCGAAGAAGGTGGCGTAGGTCAGCTTGCGGCCGAGCTTGTCCGACAGCGAGGCCCAGAAGAAGCGCCCGACGATGTTGAACAGCGAGAGCAGCCCGACGAAGGCCGCCGCGATCGTGGCGATCTGCGTCTTCTGCCCGGCGTCGAGGGCGGCGAAGCCGATCTCCGGCTTGCCGATGAGTTTGCCCGCGAAGATCTCCTGCAGCATCGGCGAAGCCATGCCGAGCACGCCGATGCCGGCGGAGACATTGAGGCAGAGCACGGCCCAGATCAGCCAGAACTGCGGCGTCTTATGCGCGTTCTTCAGATGGACATGGCCCGAGGTGATCATGGCGTTCTGGGTCGCGGGCGGCGTCCAGCCTTCCGGGCGCCAGTTCGACGGCGGCACGCGATAGCCGAAGGTGCCGGCCATCATGAAGACGAAGTAGATCGCTGCCATCGCGACGAAGGTCTGCCAGACGCCGACCGAGGCGGGCGTCTTGAAATAATTCATCAGCATGTCCGCCAGCGGCGAACCGATCATCGCGCCGCCGCCGAAGCCCATGATCGCCATGCCGGTGGCCATGCCGCGCCGGTCCGGGAACCACTTCACCAGGGTCGAGACCGGCGAGATGTAGCCGAGGCCGAGACCGATGCCGCCGATGACGCCCGAGCCGAGCCACATCATCCAGAGCTGGTGCCAGTAGACGCCGAGCGCCGAGATCATGAGGCCGCCGCACCAGCACAGGGTCGAGACGAAGGCCGCCTTGCGCGGGCCGACGCGCTCGAGCCACCCGCCCCAGATCGCGGCGGAGGAGCCGAGGAAGACGAAGAACAGCGTGTACATCCAGCCGAGATCGGCGACCTTCCAATCGCAGGCCGTGGTGAACAGCGAGGCGACGAGGCCGACATCGGTGGCGCAGGCCACCGGCTTGGTGATGCCGATCGCCTGGCTGAGCGGCAGCCAGAACACCGAGAAGCCATAGGCCATGCCGATGCAAAGATGGATGCACAGGGCGGCCGGCGGCACGAGCCAGCGGTTGAAGCCCGGTTTGGCGATGGTTCGTTCGCGGTCGAGCAGGCCGATGCCGCCCCCGATCTGTCCGATATCCTGTGCGACGCTCATTCCCCGTTTCCTTTCCCCATGGCTTCGCCGTTCGGGCCGGGTAGGTTCCCGGCTCGTTGAATTGCTCCGCGCACCGCTCTGGCGGCGCCTTGCTTGCTAACCGCCGCGCCCCGGCCTGATCCGCGGCAGGGCGCGCCGCAGCAGGGGCGGGAGGTCCTCCGGACAAGTGGCGAAGGCGGCGAGGAAGTCCCCGCGCATGCGCCCGGTCCAGAACTGGTTGATGTGATCGGCGACGGAGGCGGCCGCCTCCTCTTCCGGATAGGCCTTGAAGAAATCCGCGATCTGCCCGGCCATGCGCCGGAGCTTCGCGATGTTCTCGTCGTGATGGTCGCCTGGGGCGTGCCCGGTCGTCAGCGCAGCCTCCATCATTGGGCGATGGTCTCGGGCTCGGGCGCGAGCGCCCCGGTGAAGACGATGCAGCCGTCGCGCCGTGCGACAGCGGCGAGCGTCAGGCCGAGATGCCGGGCACGCTCGATCGCGAGCGAGGTCGGCGCGGAGATCGCGACCAGCGTTGCCGCGCCGAAGATCGCGGCCTTCTCGACCATTTCGAAGGAGGCGCGGCTGGTGACGAGCAGGAAGCCGTCGCTGGCATCCGCCCCGGCGCGCAGCCGCGCGCCGATCAGCTTGTCGAGCGCGTTGTGGCGGCCGACATCCTCGCGAACAGCGAGGATCGCGCCGTGGAGATCGCACCAGGCTGCGGCATGGACGGCGTGGGTGAGCTGGTTCAGCGGCTGACGGCGGTCGAGCGCGGCCAGCGCAGCTTCGACCGCCGAGGCGGGTACGGCGCGCGAGGCTCGCGTCGCGGCATCTGCCATCGGAATCTCCTCGATGGTCTCGACGCCGCAGAGTCCGCAGGAGGTGCGGCCCGAGAGATTGCGCCGCCGCGCCAGATGCTCGCGGAAGCGCCCGGGCGCGAGCTCGACCGTGACGACGACGCCCTCGTCTTTCGCCTCGACGGCGATGCCGCGGATCTCGGAGGCCTCCCGGACGACGCCCTCGGTCAGGCTGAAGCCGGTGACGAAATCCTCGAGATCGGACGGGCTCGCCATCATCACCGCATAGGGCATGTTGCCGTAGACGATGTTGATGGGAGTCTCGACCGCGACCTCGATCTCGCGCCCACACTCCGGCGCCGCGCCGAAGCGCAGCGGCTGCGCCTTCACGGCAGCCGAGGCCGGCGGCTGGGCGGGCGGGTTATCGGGCGGGTTATTCTGCGGCATCGGGCAGGCGCTCCGCGATCCGGCGCAGGGTCACGTCCTCCTCGAAGTTCTTCTCCTGCCAGGCCGACCAGGCGTTGGTGCGGCGCACCTCGACGGCGGTGACCTTGTATTCCGGGCAGTTCGTCGCCCAGTCCGAGAAGTCGGTGGTGATGACGTTGGCGCCGGTCTTGGCGTGGTGGAAGGTGGTATAGACCACGCCCGGCTGCATGCGCTCGGAGATTTCGGCTCTCAGCGCGATGTCGCCCGAGCGGCTGGCGAGCGCGACGAGATCGCCGTCGCGGATGCCGCGGCTCTCGGCGTCGAAGGGGTGGATTTCCAGCACGTCCTCGTCATGCCAGGCGCCGTTCTCGGTGCGCCGCGTCTGCGCGCCGACATTGTATTGCGAGAGGATGCGCCCGGTGGTGAGCAACAGGGGGAAGCGCGGGCCGGTCCGTTCCTCGGTCGGGACATATTCCGTGATCATGAACTTGCCCTTGCCGCGCACGAAGCGGTCGACATGCATCAAGGGCGTGCCGGTCGGCGCCTTGTCGTTACAGGGCCACTGCACCGAGCCGAGTTTCTCCAGCTTGTCATAGGAGACGCCGGCGAAGCTTGGCGTCAGCCGCGCGATCTCGTCCATGATCTCGCTCGGATGGCTGTAGCCCATCTCGTAGCCGAGTGCCCGCGCAAGATCGATCGTGACTTGCCACTCGTCCTTGCCGGAAAGCGGCGCCATCACCTGCCGCACGCGGTTGATGCGCCGCTCGGCATTGGTGAAGGTGCCGTCCTTCTCCAGGAAGGAGGCGCCGGGCAGGAAGACATGGGCGTATTTCGCCGTCTCGTTCAGGAAGATGTCCTGGATGACGACGCACTCCATCGCGGCGAGCCCCGCCGTGACATGCTTGGTGTTGGGGTCGGACTGGGCGATGTCCTCGCCCTGCACATAGAGGCCCTTGAACGTGCCGCCGACCGCCTCGTCCAGCATGTTGGTGATGCGCAGGCCCTGTTCGGGATCGAGCGGCACGCCCCAGAGCATCTCGAAGACCTGCCGGGTCGAATCGTCGGAGACGTGGCGATAGCCCGAGAATTCGTGCGGGAACGAGCCCATGTCGCAGGAACCCTGGACGTTGTTCTGCCCGCGCAGCGGATTGATGCCGACGCCGTCGCGCCCGATATTGCCGGTCGCCATGGCCAAATTCGCCATCGCCATCACCGTGGTCGAGCCCTGGCTGTGCTCGGTGACGCCGAGCCCGTAATAGATCGCGCCATTGCCGCCGGTGGCGTAGAGACGCGCCGCTGCGCGGACATCGGCCGCGGGCACGCCGGTATATTGCTCGCTCGCCTCGGGCGAGTTCTCCTCGCGGGCGACGAAGCGGGCCCAGTGCTCGAAATCGCCGAGGTCGCAGCGCTCGCGCACATAGGCCTCGTCGATCAGCCCCTCGGTGACGACGACATGGCTGAGCGCGTTGAGCAGCGCGACATTGGTGCCGGGGCGCAGCGGCAGGTGATAATCCGCCTTGATGTGGGGCGACTGCACCATGTCGATCCGGCGGGGATCGGCGACGATCAAACGCGCGCCCTCGCGAATCCGCTTCTTCATGCGCGAGGCGAAGACCGGGTGGCCGTCGGTCGGGTTCGCACCGATGACGAGGATCACGTCGGACTTGGCGATCGACTTGAAATCCTGCGTGCCGGCCGAGGTGCCGAGCGTCGTCCTGAGGCCGTAGCCGGTCGGCGAATGGCAGACGCGGGCGCAGGTATCGACATTATTGTTGCGGAAGGCGGCGCGCACCAGCTTCTGGACGAGGAAGACCTCCTCATTGGTGCAGCGCGACGAGGTGATGGCGCCGACCGATTCACGGCCATACTTCGCCTGGATGCGCTTGAATTCCGAGGCCGCGTAGTTGATCGCCTCTTCCCATGACACTTCGCGCCATGGGTCGGTGATCTCTGCCCGGATCATCGGCTTGGTCATGCGGTCGGTATGGGTCGCATAGCCCCAGGCGAAGCGGCCCTTCACGCAGGAATGGCCCTCGTTAGCCTTGCCGTCCTTGTAGGGCACCATGCGGATGACACGGTCGCCTTGCATCTCCGCCTTGAACGAGCAGCCGACGCCGCAATAGGCGCAGGTCGTGACCACGGAGTGCTCCGGCTGGCCGTGCTCGATGACCTTGTTCTCGATCAGCGTCGCCGTCGGGCAGGCCTGCACGCAGGCGCCGCAAGAAACGCATTCCGAGCCGAGGAAATCAGTCGGTCCCGCCGCGACGCGAGACTCGAAGCCGCGGCCGGTGATCGTCAGCGCGAAGGTGCCCTGCACCTCCTCGCAGGCGCGCACGCAGCGATTGCAGACGATGCATTTCGAGGGGTCGTAGGTGAAATACGGGTTGGAGGTGTCCTTCGCGAGCCAGTTCTCGTTGACCGCGCCGTCCTTGCCTTTGGCGAAGACGTGGTTCTCGCCCTCGTAGCCGTAGCGGACTTCGCGCAGGCCGACCGCGCCGGCCATGTCCTGCAATTCGCAATCGCCATTGGCCGAGCAGGTCAGGCAGTCCAGCGGATGGTCGGAGATGTAGAGCTCCATCACGCCTTTGCGCAGGCCGGAGAGGTTCTCCGATTGGGTACGCACGACCATGCCCTCTTCGGCCGGCGTGGTGCAGGAAGCCGGCGTGCCGCGCCGCCCCTCGATCTCGACGAGGCAGAGCCGACAGGAGCCGAAGGGTTCGAGCGAGTCGGTGGCGCAGAGCTTGGGGATCTTGGTGCCCAGGCTCATCGCCGCCGCCATCACCGAGGTGCCGGCCGGCACCGTGACGCTCTGGCCGTCGATGCTCAGCGTCACCGTCTTCTCGGAGAGCCGGATCGGCGTGCCGTAGTCGATTTCCTTGATCAGGCTCATCTCAGCCTCCTCACTCGGCCGCCAAAGGCAGCGGAGGACGGTCGAAATCCTCGGGGAAATGGTTGAGCGCGCTGAGCACCGGCATGGGGGTCAGGCCACCCATGGCGCAGAGCGAGGCGTCGGTCATCAGCTTCGAGAGATCGCGCAGCACGGCGATGTTCGTCGGCACATCGGCCCCGGCGATGATGCGGTCCATCGTCTCGACGCCGCGCGTCGCGCCGATGCGGCAGGGGGTACACTTGCCGCAGGATTCCTTGGCGCAGAAGGCGAAGGCGAAGCGCGCTTGTTTGGCCATGTCGACGGTGTCGTCGAACACCACGATGCCGCCATGGCCGAGCATGGCGCGCATGGAGGCGAGCGCCTCGTAATCCATCTGCACGTCGAGCTGCCCGGCCGTGAGATAGGCGCCGAGCGGCCCGCCGACCTGCACGGCGCGGATCGGCCGGCCCGAAAGCGTACCGCCGCCCATGTCCTCGATGATTTCGCGCAGCGTAATGCCGAAGGCGAGCTCGATCAGCCCGCCGCGTTTGACGTTGCCGCCAAGCTGGATCGGCAGCGTGCCGCGCGAGCGGCCCATGCCGGAATCCGCATAGGCCTGCGCGCCATGGTTCATGATCCACGGCACGGCCGCGAAGGACAGCACATTGTTGACGACGGTCGGTTTGCCGAACAGACCCTGTAAAGCCGGCAGTGGGGGCTTGGCGCGGACGATGGCGCGCTTGCCTTCCAGGCTTTCGAGCAGCGAGGTCTCCTCGCCGCAGATATAGGCGCCTGCGCCGAGCCGTACCTCGAGATGGAAGGCGTGCTCCGAACCAAGCACCGAGGCGCCGATCAACCCCGCCGCTTCCGCCTTGAGGATCGCGCGCTGGAGCATGCGATGGGCGTGCGGATATTCCGAGCGCAGATAGATGTAGCCGCGTGTCGCACCGACCGCGATGGCCGCGATCGCCATCCCCTCGATCGTGAGATAGGGGTCGCCTTCGAACAGCATGCGGTCTGCGAAAGTGCCGCTGTCGCCCTCGTCGGCATTGCAGACGATATATTTCTGCTCGGCCTTGGCGTCGTGCACCGTCTTCCACTTGATGCCGGTCGGGAACCCCGCCCCGCCGCGTCCGCGCAGTCCAGAGGCTTTCACGGCCTCGACGATCTCGCCGCCGGTCATGGCGAGCGCCTTCTTCAGCCCGATGAGGCCGCCATGGGCGCGATAATCCGCAATCGACAGCGGGTCGATGACACCGACGCGCTCGAAAGTCAGCCGCTGCTGGCGCTTCATCCAGTCGAGCTCTTCGGTCTTGCCGAGGCGCAGTGCATGCGCCCCGCCGGCGATCAAGCCGGCATCGAAGAGCGAAGGCACATCCTTGGCCGCGACCGGCCCGTAAGCGATACGCCCTTCCGGCGTCTCGACCTCGACCAGCGGCTCCAGCCAGAGCATGCCGCGCGAGCCGTTGCGGATGATCTCGACGGAAAGCCCGCGCGCGGCCGCTTCGCTGGCAGCCGCCTGCGCGACGGCTTCTGCGCCGACCGAAAGGGCGGCGGCGTCGACGGGGATGAAGATGCGAACCGGGGCGGCGCTCATCGTTGCGCCTTTCCGTGCTGGCAGAACCCGGCGATGCGGGCGGCGTCGACGCGCCCGATCAGTTCGCGATCGACCAGGGCCGAAGGCCCGAGCGCGCAATTGCCGAGACAATAGACCGTTTCGACCACGGCGTCGCCGGCGCGGTGGTCGTCGACCGTGATGCCGTGCTCGGCGGCGAGCTCGGTAACGATCTTTTCGCAGCCGAGCGACTGGCAGGCTTCGGCCCGGCAGAGCTTGATCACGCGGGCAGGCTGCGGCGCGGTCTTGAAGTCGTGATAGAAGGAGATCGCGCCATGGACCTCGGCGCGCGACAGGTTCAGCGCCTCGGCGATCAGCGGCACGGCCTGCGGGTCGACATAGCCGAACTCGTCCTGCAGGGCATGCAGCATCGGCAGCGTGGCGCCCTCCAGATGCGCCAGGCTGGCAATGAGCGTGCGCGCGTTGTCCTGATCCCAGGCTGGATAACCCGCCATCTTTCCTCCATCGGCCCGGTTCGCCGGGCGCTCCTTGTCGGAAAAGGTGGGGTATTCTGGAATGATTTCAAATCGTTTGTTTCAACCGCATGATAGTTTTTAGCTATCAAACTTGCGCAGTTGCTGGGCCTCGCGGCCAAGTGAGCCGACGCGGCGGTCCAAAAATTTCGCAATCAAGCAATTTTGCGCCGCACAATGCTGCGGTGCTTCTAAGACGATAGGCTAGGTCTATCGCACGATGGGCCGCCGCGGCAGCCGCGCATCTGTCACCGGCTTCGTCATCATCAGCAGGTTGCGGGCGAGTGGCGCGACGGGCTGACGGTCCGCCACGATCAGCCCGATCGTGCGCTGCGCCTCGGGCTCGACCAGCGACAGCGCCCTGGTGCCGAGCGGCACGCCGAAGAATTCCAGCAACTGCAGCGAGACGATGCTGGCGACGCCCTGAATGCCGGCATGGGAGCACAGGTTGAAGATCGAATTGGTCTCGATGACCGGGCGCGGCGCCGTGCCGACCGAGCGGAAGATACCGTCGATGATGCGCCGGTTCTGCATGTCGCCGGTGAGCAGGCAGAGTTTGTGCTCGGCGGCTTCCGCCCAGGTGATGGTGTCGCGCGCGCCCAGCGGCCCGTCCTCGCGCGTCAGCAGCACATAGGATTCCTGATAGATCGGCTTGGAGATCACCCGGTCGAGCGGTTCGTTGTCGAGATAGGTCAGCCCGACATCGAGCTCGAAATCGTCGATGCCCTGTTGAATTTCCTGCGAGGTCAGGGAGAGCACCGTGAGCGATACCGCCGGGTAGCGATCCGAGAAGGGCGCGGTGATATGCGCGATCATCGGCAGCGCGGTCGGGATCGCGCCCAGCCGGATGCGGCCGGAGACGCCCTCGCGCAGTTCGGCGATCGAATCCTTCATGATCTCGGCTTCGGCCAGGATGCGCCTGGCATGGGCGAGCACGACCTCGCCCTCCTTGGTGAAACCCTGGAAGCGCCGCCCGCGCTCCACGATCATCACGCCGAGTTCTTCTTCGAGCTGCACGATCGCGGCCGACAGCGTCGGCTGCGAGACATGGCAGGCCTCGGCCGCGCGGCGGAAATGCTTCTCGCGGGCGAGCGCATCGAGATAGACCAACTGGCGAATGATCATGGTGTCGTTTCGGAAGCGGCGGAGAGCGCCGCGCGCCCGAGCATCGGCAGCTTGCGCGGGCGATGCAAGCGCGGCGGTTGCATCCGTGCAAACAGCCTGTTGCTGCCGGGGCAACGCCTGGAGAATTGCGCTGCGGCAATCCCGACCCTAACTCCCGGAGGCCGGGATGGCCGGCAGACAACAGGCTGCATCGCGGCCTTGGGATGATCATGGCACGGGAACTGGAATTCGGGCTCGACACTTTCGGCGACGTCACCAATGGAGCGGACGGCAAGCCGCTGCCGCATGCGCAGGTGATCCGTAATCTCGTCGAGGAAGCCGTCCTGGCTGATAGCGTCGGCATCGATTTCATCGGCGTCGGCGAGCATCACCGAGCCGATTTTGCCGTGTCGTCGCCGGAAACGGTGCTGGCCGGCATGGCCACGCGCACCAGCCGCATCAAGCTGGGTTCGGCGGTCACCGTGCTGAGCTCGGACGACCCGATCCGCGTCTTCCAGCGCTTTTCGACGGTGGATGCGCTCTCGAACGGGCGCGCCGAGGTCATTCTGGGTCGCGGCTCCTTCACCGAATCCTTCCCGCTCTTCGGCTTCGACCTGCGCGACTATGAAAAACTGTTCGAGGAGAAGCTCGATCTCTTCGCCGCGCTGCTGCCGCAGGAGCCGGTGAGCTGGCAGGGCTCGATCCGCCCGCCGCTCAAGGACCAACTCGTCTACCCGCCGGTCGAGAATGGGCCGCTCAAGACCTGGATCGGCGTCGGCGGCAGCCCGGAATCGGTGGTGCGCGCGGCGCGCTACGATCTGCCGATGATGCTCGCCATCATCGGCGGCGATCCCCTGCGCTTCAAACCCTATGTCGATCTCTACCACCGCGCCTATGCGCAGCTCGGCAAGCCCGCGAAGCCGGTCGGCGTGCATTCGCCGGGCTATGTCGCCGCGACCGACGAGCAGGCCAGGGAGGAGTTCTTCCCGGCCTTCAAGGCAAACCGCGACCGCATCGGCGCCGAGCGCGGCTGGCCGCCGATGAGCCGGGAGGATTTCGAGCAGGAGGTCGCGCGGGGCTCGCTCTATCTCGGCTCGCCCGAGACGGTGGCGCGCAAGATCGCAGCGACCGCCAAGGGGCTCGGCATCGCCCGCTTCCAGCTCAAATACAGCGCAGGGCCGCTGGAGCATGAGAAGGCGATGGAGTGCATCCGGCTCTACGGCGAGAAGGTCGTGCCGTTGGTGCGGGAGATGTTGGCGTAAGGGGCCGGTCGGGCTCTTGTACCGCGGCGCTGTTTCCTTCTCCCGGATGGGAGAAGGTGGCCCGGAGGGCCGGATGAGGGCCCGCGCTCACCGCCGAGGGCGCAACGGCACCGCTCCGTTTCAAACAGCGGCAGGCCCTCACCCCTGCCCCTCTCCCATCCGGGAGAGGGGTTGCCCGCGCCTGTCATCGACGACACCGCTCACCCCACAACCTTCAACGGATCGACCGACAGCGTCCGCTTCAGCGCCCTGAGTCCGAAGGTCGTCCGTGTCTGGCGCACGCCGGGGATGCGGTAGATCGTTCCGCGCAGGAAACGCTCGTAATGGTCGGTGCCGCTGACCACGACTTTGGCGAGATAGTCGTACTCGCCCGTCACGAGATGAGCCTCGACCACCTCCGGCGCCCGGCTCAGCGCTTCGCCGCACTGGTCGAGCACCTTGTCGTCATGCTTGTCGAGCGTGATCTCGACGAAGACGATATTGTTGTAGCCGAGCGCCTTGTGGTCGAGCAGCGCGACATATTTCTCGATCGCGCCGGACTCCTCCAGCCGCTTCACCCGCGTCCAGCACGGAGAGGGCGAGAGCCCGACCTTCTCGGCCAGCGCCTGCGTCGTCAGCCGTCCATCCTCCCGCAACGCGGCGAGAATCTTGCGATCGATCAGATCGAGAGCAGGACCGTTCTGGCTCTTTTTATTCATCGGTAGATCATTCTGCTTGTGATGCATTATGCAGAAATATCTTCTGCAGGAATTTGAGGTTTCCGGCAAATTCGGAAGGAACCTCCGGGGCGGCACCGCTAGCGTTGGTTGCAAGGGGAACGATCGCAGCGCCGGCTGCGTTCGCCGCGGCATCACGGCTGGGCGCGAGAGGCGCTTGCGGGATGGGCGCGAAGGCGGAATGCTGGCGGCGACAGGGATGGAGGCGCTCATGAGCAGCGACAAGGCAGGCCAGGCGCCGGCGGCAACCCAGCCACTGCAGTTCCATGTCCCCAAACCGGCGAGCCGTCCCGGCGAGAAGCCGGACTTCTCCCATGTCGTGATCCCGAAGGCGGGCTCCGTCGCCCGCCCGCCTGTTGATGTCGATCCCAAGGACATCCGTGACCTCGCCTATTCGATCATCCGCGTGCTCGACCGCGAAGGCGAGGCGGTTGGCCCCTGGGTGCCCGATCTCTCGCATGAGGACCTGATCCGGGGCCTGCGCCACATGATGACGCTGCGCACCTTCGACGGGCGCATGCAGATGGCGCAGCGCCAGGGCAAGACCTCGTTCTACATGCAGCACACCGGCGAGGAGGCGGTGAGCTGCGCCTTCCGCATCGCGCTCCAGCCCGGCGACATGAATTTTCCGACCTATCGCCAGGCGGGCCTGCTGATCGCGAACGACTATCCGCTCGTCGACATGATGAACCAGATCTACTCGAATGAGCGCGACCCTCTTCGCGGCCGGCAATTGCCGATCATGTACTCGTCGAAGGAGCACGGCTTCTTCTCGATCTCGGGCAATCTCGCCACCCAGTTCGTCCAGGCCGTCGGCTGGGCGATGGCCTCGGCAATCAAGCAGGACACCCGCATCGCCGCCGCCTGGATCGGCGACGGCTCGACCGCGGAATCGGATTTCCACGCCGCGCTCGTCTTCGCCTCGACCTACAAGGCACCTGTCGTCCTGAATGTCGTGAACAACCAGTGGGCGATCTCGACCTTCCAGGGCATCGCGCGCGGCGGCTCCGGCACCTTCGCGGCCCGCGGCCTCGGCTTCGGCATTCCGGCGCTGCGCGTCGACGGCAATGACTACCTTGCGGTCTATGCGGTCGCGCAATGGGCGATCGAGCGCGCCCGCCGCAATCTCGGGCCGACGCTGGTCGAATACGTCACCTATCGCGCCGGCGCCCATTCGACCTCGGACGATCCTTCCGCCTACCGCCCCAAGCATGAATCCGACGATTGGCCGCTGGGCGATCCGCTGATCCGGCTGAAGCAGCATCTGATCGCGGTCGGTGCCTGGTCGGAGGAACGCCACAAGCAGGCGGAGGCCGAGATCCTCGCCACCGTCATCGCCGCGCAGAAGGAGGCCGAGAGCTTCGGCACACTGCATTCCGGCGGCAAGCCTTCGGCGCGCGACATCTTCGAGGACGTCTATGCCGAGCTGCCGCCGCATCTGCGCCGCCAGCGCCAGCAGATCGGGGTGTGACGATGGTTTGCGACGAATTTCACCGCGTCATTCTCGGGCGAAGCGAAGCGCAGACCCGAGAATCTCAGGACGCGAAGGCTCTGGCTTCCGAGATGCTCGGTTCAAGCCCGAGCATGACGCCCTGCAACGCCCGCAATGTCGTCATCGGAGTCCGCTGAGCATGGCCAGGATGACGATGATCGAGGCGATCCGCTCCGCCATGGACGTCTCCATGGGCCGCGATGACGATGTCGTGGTCTTCGGCGAGGATGTCGGCTTCTTCGGCGGTGTCTTCCGCTGCACGCACGGGCTTCAGCAGAAATACGGGGTGTCGCGCTGCTTCGACGCGCCGATCAGCGAGGCCGGCATCGTCGGTACCGCGATCGGCATGGCGGCCTATGGCCTCAAGCCCTGCGTGGAGATCCAGTTCGCCGACTACATGTACCCGGCCTACGACCAGATCGTCTCGGAAGCCGCTCGCCTCCGTTACCGCTCGGCCGGCGATTTCACCTGCCCGATGGTGATCCGCATGCCGACCGGGGGCGGCATCTTCGGCGGCCAGACCCATAGCCAGAGCCCGGAAGCGCTGTTCACCCATGTCTCCGGCCTGAAGACGATCGTCCCGTCCAATCCCTACGACGCCAAGGGCCTGCTGATCGCCGCGATCGAAGACCCAGATCCGGTGATCTTCCTGGAGCCGAAACGGCTCTATAACGGCCCCTTCGACGGCCATCATGACCGCCCGATCACGGCCTGGTCGAAGCATGAACTCGCCGAGGTGCCGGAAGGCCACTACACCGTGCCGCTCGGGAAGGCGGTGACCCGGCGCGAGGGCAATGCCGTCACCATCCTCGCCTATGGCACCATGGTCCATGTCGCGCTGGCGGCGGCTGAGGACACCGGTATCGACGCCGAGGTGATCGACCTGCGCACCCTCGTCCCCCTCGATCTCGAAGCGATCATCGCCTCGGTCGAGAAGACCGGCCGCTGCATCGTGCTGCACGAGGCGACGCTGACCTCAGGCTTCGGCGGCGAACTCGTCGCACTGGTGCAGGAGCACTGCTTCTACCATCTGGAGGCGCCGGTGATGCGCGTCACCGGTTGGGATACGCCCTATCCGCATGCGCAGGAATGGGACTATTTCCCCGGCCCCGCCCGCCTCGGACAGGCGCTGCTAGATATCATGGAGGCACGCTGATGGGCGAGCGCATCATCAAGCTGCCGGATGTCGGCGAAGGCATCGCCGAGGCGGAGCTGGTCGAGTGGCACGTCAAGGTTGGTGACATCGTCCGCGAGGACGATCTGCTCGCTGCCGTGATGACCGACAAGGCGACGGTGGAGATTCCCTCGCCGGTCGAGGGTGAGGTGACCTGGGTCGGAGCCGAGGTCGGCGACACCGTCGCGATCGGCTCGGCCATCGTGAAGCTGAAGGTCGCAGGCGCGGGTGCCGCGGCAGAGGAACCCGCGGAAGAAGCGCCCGCCGAGAAGCCGGCTCCGGCTCCTATCGCTGCTCCGCCCAAGGCCGAAAAGCCAGCCGCGTCGGCGGTTCCGGCCAAGCCGGCAGCTCCGCCTCCGCCGGCTCCCAAGCCCATGCGCGCCGACGCAGCCCCCGCCCAGCGCCGCGCGCCGGGAGAGAAGCCGCTGGCGTCGCCGGCCGTGCGCCTGAAGGCGCGTGAGGCCGGCGTCGACCTGCGCCAGGTGCCGGGCACCGGCCCAGCCGGCCGCATCACCCATGAGGACATCGACGCCTTCCTGCTGCGCGGGCCGGAGCCGGTCCGGGGCGGCGGGCTCGTCGAGCAGAGCGCCGTCACCGAGGTCAAAATCGTGGGCCTGCGCCGCCGCATCGCCGAGAAGATGGCGCTGTCGAAATCGCGCATTCCACACATCACCATTGTCGAGGAGATCAACGTCTCGCCGCTGGAGGATTTGCGCGCGACGCTGAACAAGAAGCCGACGCCCGAGCGGCCGAAGCTGACGCTGCTGCCCTTCCTGATGCGCGCCATGGTCAAGGCGCTGGCCGAGCAGCCGGCGCTGAACGCGCTCTATGACGACGATGCCGGGATCGTGCGCCAGCATGCCGCGATCAATATCGGCATCGCCACGCAGACGCCGACCGGCCTGATCGTGCCGGTGGTGAAGCATGCCGAGGCGCGAGACCTCTGGGGCTGCGGCATCGAGCTCGCGCGCCTCGCCGAGCGCGGCCGCGACGGCACCGCGACGCGCGACGAACTGACCGGCTCGACCATCACCATCACCTCGCTCGGCGCGCTCGGCGGCATCGCGACGACGCCGGTGATCAACTACCCGGAGGTCGCCATCGTCGGCGTCAACAAGATGGTCGTGCGCCCGGTCTGGGACGGCACTACCTTCGTGCCCCGCAAGATGATGAACCTCTCCTCCAGCTTCGACCATCGCGTGATCGATGGTTGGGACGCCGCCGTCTTCGTGCAGCGGCTGAAGGAGCTGTTGGAGAACCCGGCCACGCTCTTCGTGGACATCTGAGGGGCGTGCCATGACAGAAATCACCTGCAAGCTCCTCGTCATCGGTGCCGGCCCCGGCGGCTATGTCTGCGCCATCCGCGCCGGCCAGCTTGGCATCGACACCGTCATCGTCGAGAGCACCAAGCTCGGCGGCAGCTGCCTCAATGTCGGCTGCATCCCCTCCAAGGCGATGATCCATGTCGCCGAGGAGTTCGAGAAGGCCGCGGACGCAGCCGCCGGCAAGACGCCCTTCGGTCTGACCGCGGCCGAGCCGAAGCTCGACCTCAAGCAGGCCGTGGCCTGGAAGGACGGCATCGTCCAGCGCCTCAACAACGGCGTCGCGGCTCTGCTGCGCAAGGCCAAGGTCAAGATCGTCCATGGCAAGGCGAGGTTCCGCGACGGCAAGACCGTCGTTGTCGAGACCGAGACCGGCCCCAAGACGATCCAGGCCGAGGCCATCGTCATCGCCACCGGTTCCGCCCCGGTCGAGCTGCCCTTCCTGCCTTTTGGCGGCAATGTCATCTCTTCGACCGGCGCACTGGCGTTGACCGAAATGCCGAAGCGCCTCGTGGTGGTCGGCGGCGGTTATATCGGATTGGAGCTGGGCACCGCCTTCGCCAAACTCGGAGCCAAGGTCACCGTCGTCGAGGCGCAGGACAAGATCCTGCCGCTCTACGATGCCGAGCTGACCGGCCCGATCTCCAAGCGCCTGACCGCGCTCGGCGTCGAGGTGCTGACGGGCGCCAAGGCATTGGGCCCCACCGCCAAGGGCGATGGCCTGCGCATCGAGACGGCCGACGGCACCGAGCGCAGCCTGCCGGCCGACAAGATTCTTGTCACGGTCGGCCGCAAGCCGGTCACCGATGGTCTCGGCCTCGAAAACCTCGTCCTCGACATGGACGGCCGTTTCATCCGCATCGGCGAGCGCTGCGAGACCGCGATGCGCGGCATCTACGCCATCGGCGACGTCACCGGCGAACCCATGCTGGCGCATCGCGCCATGGCGCAGGGCGAGATGGTGGCGGAGATCGTCGCCGGCCTGCCGCGCGCCTGGGACAAGCGCGGCATCGCGGCGATTTGCTTCACAGATCCCGAGATCGTCTCGGTCGGCCTCTCGCCGGAGGAGGCCAAGCGCGCCGGCCTTGAACTCAAGATCGGCCAGTTCCCCTTCGCCGCCAATGGCCGGGCCATGACCCGCCATGGCGAGGCCGGCTTCGTGCGCGTCGTGGCGCAGGCCGGCAGCGAACTGGTGCTCGGTATCCAGGCGGTCGGGCAGGGCGTTTCGGAGCTCTCGGCCGCCTTCGGACTGGCCATCGAGATGGGGGCGACCCTGCAGGACATCACCGGCACGATCCACGCCCACCCGACGCTGGGCGAGGCCTTTCCGGAGGCCGCGATGAAGGCGCTGGGACACGCGCTGCATATTTGAGGGGACCGGCGCTCCTCTCCCTAAAAGGGCGCGGGTCATCCCGGCCGGAGCGCAGCCCAGAGCCGGGATCCATTCCGGAGCGCCCCGCCGTCATGCTCGGGCTTGACCCGAGCATCTCCTGCCGGAGGAGGCTTTTGTGCCTCACCTGCCAGAGATTCTCGGGTCAAGCCCGAGAATGACGCTCTGCATTGGTCTCGGCCTTCGGGGCTCTTCGCTAAGGCGAGCGCCGCAATCAGTGGTTCTTGGTTCTGACAGACCATGCCATCCCGCGACCGATCCGCGCAGGCAGCCAGCTAAGATGCATACAATCTTGACATTGTCTTCATCGAAGAAGATCTGAAAGGCGACGCCGATCGAACGGCGCCGTCCCAAGGAGACATCCCATGTCCGGCGAGCATTGGCCGCCACTTTCTCCGCTCCAGACCGGCCTGCGCGGCCGCTGCCCGCGCTGCGGACAGGGCAAGATGTTCGAGGGCTTCCTGAAGCTGAAGCCGAAATGCGAGGTCTGCGGCCTCGATTATTCCTTCGCCGATCCCGCCGACGGCCCGGCCTTCTTCGTGATGATGTTCGTCTGCATTCCGGCCGCGGCGTTTCCGCTCTGGCTGGAATTGACCTACAACCCGCCGACCTGGGTGCATCTCGTCACGACGCTGCCGCTGATCCTGCTGACCTGCATTCCACCGCTCCAGCCGCTCAAGGGCTGGCTCGTCGCCTCGCAGTTCTTCCACAAGGCCGAGGAAGGCCGGCTCGCCCGCCCGGCTCCGCAGGACAAGCCGGTCGCCTCCAACTGAGCTGACCGGGCGCGCTCAGCGCCCGGCTTCCCCACCGTCGCGGATCAGGCCGGCGAGAAGGCTGAGTGCCTCCGCCAGCCTCGCCCGCTCCGGTATCGCACCGAGCGCGATCCGGACCGCGTCCGGCGCCGTGCCGTCAGTGCTGAACGCATCGGCGGCCATCACGCCGAGCCCGGCGACGCGGGCGCGCCCAATCAGGCTGTTGCGGTCCCAATGGGCAGGCAAGGGTTGCCAGACATGCAGCGCATGCGGATGGCCCTGCATCGTCTCGGGCAGGATTTCCCTCGCCAGTAATTGTCGCTCGGCTGCTTCGCGCCGGACGCCCTCCAGCAGATCCTTGGCCGCGCCGATCCTGATCCAGTGCGCGGCGAGCGCCGTCATCAGCGGCGCGGGCACCAGGGCCGTCGCGCGCAGGGCGGCGAGGAACGGAGCGCCGTCGGCTCGCTCCGGCATGACGACGAAGGCCGTGCGCAGGCCGGGCGTCAGCACCTTCGACAAGGTCGCGACATGCCATGTCCGCTCGGGCGCCAGCGCGGCCAGCGGCGCGGGCGCATCCCCTGCGAGCAGGCTGTAAGGGTCGTCCTCGATCAGGATGAGGTCGCGCCGGCGGGCTACCGCGACGAGGTCCCGCCGCCGCCGCTCGGACAGCGTGATGCAGGTCGGATTCTGCAGCGTCGGCGTCAGCGCGAACACTCGCGCGCCATGACGGGCAGCAGCCTCGTCCAGTGCATCCGGCAGCGGTCCATCCGCGTCGCTGGTCACGGGCACCATGGAGAGAGCACGCTGCCGCGCCGCGCCGATCAGGCCGGGATAGGCGAGGGGCTCCATCAGGATCGTTTCGCCGGGCCGGGCCAGCAGCGAGAGCAGCGCGTTGAGCCCGGGCTGGGCGCCCGGCACCACGGCGATCCGCAGCGGCGTGATTGAGCCCATGAGCGGCGCGAGCCAGGCCGCTCCGGCCGCGCGCTCGGCCAGCGATCCCGCGCCGCCATGATAGTTCATCAACTGGTCGGCATCGCTGCGCGCCAGGATTTCGGCAATGCCGCGTTGCATCAGCTCGCCCAGCCGCAGGCCCTTGGGGGCGGGCGGGATCGTCATGCTGAGGTCGAGCGGCGGCCCTTTCTGCTCCTGCCGCGCGGAGATGAAGGAGCCGCGCCCCGTCACAGCGTCGGTCAGGCCGCGCTCGCGAGCCTCGCCGAAGGCGCGCGTGACCGTGGTGAGATCGACCGCGAGATGTTCGGCCAGCCGGCGCTGCGGTGGCAGACGGTCGCCCGGCCTGAGCAGCCCGTCTGCAACCGCCCGCTCGAGCTGTGCGACGATCTGGAGGTAGCGCGGTCCTGCCGCCGGGTCGAGCCGGCCGACCCAGTGGAGCGCTTCGTCGCTAGCGGCCTTCGCTCGAACCAATTCCATACATTCCTGCGATTGTAGGCATCGCATAACGCGGACGGCCCATCCGCGCCAGTGGCATGTCGTTGCTGCCGTCTGGCGCCGCCGCGATGCTGGTGGTAGCGAGCAGCCGCTCCTGTAAGAGAGCCAAGTCAGCCGGGACCGGAGACAGGGAATGGCACGCCTGCGCCTCGATGCGCTCGACCGCAAGATCATCGCGGAACTGCAGATCAATTCGCGCCTTTCGGTGCAGGACCTCGCCCAGCGGATCGGGCTGTCGGCCTCGCCCTGCGCGCGCCGCATCCGCATGCTGGAGGAAGCCGGCGTCATCCAGGGTTACGCCGCGATCATCGACCAGACCAAGGTCGGGCTGCCGATCAGCGTCTTCGTCTCGATCAAGCTGGAGCGCCAGCGCGAGGACGAGCTCGACCGCTTCTCGCAAGCCGTGGCGCGCTGGCCCGAGGTGGTCGACTGCTATCTGATGACCGGCCAGCGCGACTATCTGCTGCGCATCGTGGTGCGCGACCTGCCGGCCTATGAGCGCTTCCTCAAGGATAAGCTCACCCGCCTCGACGGCGTCGCCTCGATCGAGTCGAGCTTCGCGCTGGGGCAGGTGAAGCGTTCGAGCGCCCTGCCGATCGCGGCCGTGGCGGAGGAGGATTGAGCCGTGCCGTCATTCTCGGGCGCCGCGCAGCGATGACCCGAGAATCTCGGGATGAGAAGGCACTGGTCGAAGAGATGCTCGGGTCAAGCCCGAGCATGACGGGCAGTGTCACCGCTCCGCCGAGGCTGCCCAGATATTGATCCCGCCCTCGACGGCGTGCCTGTCGATCGCCGCCAGCTCTTCGGCGGAAAATTCCGGGTTCTTCAGCGCCGCGACGCAGTCCGTCACCTGCTCCGGCCGGCTCGCGCCGATCAGCGCCGAGGTGACGCGCCCCCCGCGTAGCACCCAGGCGATCGCCATCTGGGCGAGGCTCTGGCCGCGCGCCCTCGCGATCTCGTTCAGCGCCGCGATGCTCTTGAGATTGGCCTCGCTCAGGAACCCGTCGCGGAAGGAGGGCGCCTTCTTGTCGGCGCGGCTGCCGGCTGGCACGCCCTTGAGGTACTTGTCGGTCAGCATGCCCTGCGCCAGCGGCGAGAACACGATCGAGCCGATGCCCTCGGCGTCGAGCGTGTCGAGCAAGCCGTCCTGCTCGATCCAGCGGTTGAGCATCGAATAGCTGGGCTGGTGGATCAGACAGGGCGTGCCGAGCCGGCGCAGGATCGCGGCCGCCTCCTGCGTGCGCTTCGAATTGTAGGAGGACAGGCCGACATAGAGCGCCTTGCCCTGGCGGACGATGGCGTCCAGCGCGCCCATCGTCTCTTCCAGCGGCGTGTACGGGTCGAAACGGTGCGAATAGAAGATGTCGACATAGTCGAGCTTCATCCGCTTCAGGCTCTGGTCGAGGCTGGAGATCAGGTATTTGCGGCTGCCCCATTCGCCATAGGGTCCCGGCCACATCCGGTAGCCGGCCTTGGTCGAGATCACCAACTCGTCGCGAAGCCCGTCGAAATCCTGCTGGAGGATCTCGCCGAAGGCGGTCTCGGCCGAACCGGGCGGCGGCCCGTAATTGTTGGCGAGGTCGAAATGCGTGATGCCGAGATCGAAGGCCGTGCGGCAGATATCGCGCATGTTCGCGCGGCTGCCGGTCTCGCCGAAATTCTGCCAGAGGCCGAGCGATAGCGCCGGCAATTGCAGCCCGCTGCGGCCGCAGCGATTGTAGCGCATCGCGTCATAGCGGTTGGGATTGATCATGGCCCCTGCCTCTCAATCGATTGAATGGGTCATAAAATGAAGGCCCGGTGGCGTTTCGTCCACCGGGCGCATCAATGGGAACCACGCCGTCATGCTCGCCCTCGTGGCGAGCATCCACGTCTTGAAAGAGGCTTTCGACCAGCGAAGACGTGGATGGTCGGGACAAGCCCGACCATGACGGGAGCCGCGTGTTCACGGGCTCCGGGCTCGGGCCTGACGGCCCGCCCCGGAAAGACACGCGGTGAACCGATCAGGCCGCGGCGTAACCGACCGTGCCCTTGATCTCGAGGAATTCCTCGAGGCCGAAATCGGCGTATTCGCGGCCGTTGCCGGACTGCTTGTAGCCGCCGAACGGCGCGCCCGCGTCCCAGGCCGGGTAGTTGATGTAGACATTGCCCGCGCGCATCTGCGACGCGACCTTGCGGGCGCGATCCTGCGAGCCGGACTGGACATAGGCCGCAAGGCCGTAGGGCGTGTCGTTGGCGCGCTCCACCACCTCGTCGTCGCTCTTGTAGGGCAGGATCGAGAGCACCGGCCCGAAGATTTCCTCGCGCGCGATGGTCATCTCGTCGGTGACGGCGCCGAACACGGTCGGGCGGACATAATAGCCCCGGTTCAGCCCTTCCGGACGGCCGGGGCCGCCGGTGACGAGAGTCGCGCCTTCCTTGATGCCGGCCTCGATCAGGCGCTGGATCTTCTCGTACTGCACTTCGCTGACGACCGGGCCGAGGAAGACGCCGTCCGCCGAGGGAGCGCCGACCTTGAGCGGCTCGGCGACCTGCTTGGCGATGGCGAGGGCTTCCTCATGCAGCTTCTCCGGCACGAACATCCGGGTCGGCGCGTTGCAGGACTGGCCGGAGTTGCGCATCACGCTCTCGACGCCGAGCTTCACCGACTTCTTCAAATCGGCATCATCCAGGATGATGTTGGCCGACTTGCCGCCGAGCTCCTGATGCACGCGCTTGACCGTATCCGCCGCCGCCTTGGCGACGAGGATGCCGGCGCGGGTCGAGCCGGTGAAGGAAACCATGTCGACGCCGGGATGCCGGGAGATGGCTTCGCCGACCGTCGGGCCGTCGCCGTTGACGAGGTTGAACACGCCCTTCGGCACGCCAGCCTCCTCCATCGCCTCGGCGAAGATCAGCGCGTTGAGCGGCGCGATCTCGGAGGGCTTCAGCACCATCGTGCAGCCGGCGGCCAGCGCCGGCGCGACCTTGCACATGATCTGGTTGAGCGGCCAGTTCCACGGCGTGATCATGCCGACGACGCCGATCGGCTCCTTGGCGATCAGGGTGGTGCCGCGCAGCTCCTCGAACTCGAAGTTCTCGAGCGTCTCGATCATCTTGGCGAGATGGGCGGTGCCCATCGCGGCCTGCGCCCGGTGCGCCAGTTCCTTCGGCGCGCCCATCTCGCGCGAGAGGACATTGGCGATGGCGTCGTAACGCTTCTTGTAGGCCTCGGCGAGGCGGCGCATCAGGGCGAGGCGCTCGGCTTTCGAGGTCTTCGCGAAGGCGGTGAAGGCGGCGCGGGCGGCGGCGACGGCCTTGTCGACATCGGCCTGCTCGCCGAGCGCGATGGTGGCGAAGACCTCCTCGTTCGACGGATCGACCACGCCGAGCGTGCGATTGCCCGACGGCTTCACCCACTGGCCATCGATATAGAATTCGAGTTCATGCGCCATGGTCTGATCTCCCTGAACATGTCTTGGCTCAAAGCGCGAGGAGCCGGCCGGGAAGCGACCGGCGGTCCATGCCCCAAGCAAGGAACTGTCGATGTCGGACGTGAACGGGCGGCCTTGCGCGATCATGCATCGCCGGCCGCCATCGACGCTTTCGTCTGACGGAGGGCACGTTAGGGGGGCGGCGCGTGCCTGTCACGGGGCAGCGTGTCGCATTTGCGGATGGCGGCCATGCAGCGGCGCTTCTTGTGGAGCGATCGGTGTCGTTCGGCATCCGCCAAACCCTCCGCGTCATCCCGGACAAGCCGCGACAGCGGCGCCGATCGGGGATCCATCGTAGAGTGCGGGGGCCCTACGATGGATCCCGGGTCTACGCTTCGCTTCGCCCGGGATGACGGCGTGGTTCGCGCAGATTGACTTCTACAACCGCGCCTTGACGCTGCGTGGCGTCGCCAGCAGCAGGCTGGTCTCGCTGTTGGTGACGCCGGGGATCAGGCGGATGCGCCGGAGCACCTGGTCGAAGGCGATCAGGTCGGAGGTGCCGAGCTCGACCACGAGGTCCCAGTTGCCGTTGGTGGTGTGGATGCTGGAGACCTCGGTGAAGCCTGACAACGCGTCGATCACCGAATCCGCGGCCTGGCCGGCGATCTCGATCATGGTGATGCCGCGCACCGGCAGATCGATCGCGTCCGAGCGCAGGATCACGGTGAAGCCGATGATCTCGCCGGACTGCTCCAGCTTTTCCAACCGTGCGCGCACGGTCGCCCGCGTCAGGCCGAGATCGGCCGCGAGGTCCGAGATGCTGCGGCGCCCGTCATGGCGCAGCAGGGTGATGAGCTTGCGGTCTAGATCGTCCATCGCCCGAAATGGATAATTCTGTTTGCCGTTTCGATCAATATCGGCGCCGATAGGATCATTCTGGCTTCTTTCGGCTGCCGCCGAAAACGAGGACAATGGACCCTTCAACGAGAACAGCGCGGGGACCCATGATTCAGCAGCTCAACGTCGTGCCTTTCGTCAGCGTCGACCACATGATGAAGCTGGTCCATGCGATCGGCATCGAGCGGATGCTGGCCGACATCGCCGCCTATATCGAGGACGATTTCCGGCGCTGGGAGATCTTCGACAAGACGCCGCGCATCGCCTCGCACAGCCTCGAAGGCGTGATCGAGCTGATGCCGACCAGCGACGGCAAGCTCTACGGCTTCAAATACGTCAACGGCCACCCCAAGAACATGAAGGCCGGTCTCCAGACCGTCACCGCCTTCGGCCTGCTCTCGGATGTCGCGACGGGCTATCCCGTCCTGCTCTCCGAGATGACCTTCCTGACCGCCCTGCGCACGGCGGCGATGTCGGCGGTGGCGGCCAAGCACCTCGCGCCGAAACACGCTGCGACCATGGCGATCATCGGCAATGGCGCCCAGTCCGAATTCCAGGCCTTCGCCTTCCGCGCCCTGCTCGGCATCGAGAATCTGCGGCTCTATGACGTCGATCCCGCGGCGACCGAGAAATGCGCACGTAACCTCGCGCGCCACGGCTTCAAGATCACGCGCTGCGCCACGGCGATGGAGGCGGTCGAGGGCGCCGAGATCGTCACCACCGTTACCGCAGACAAGCAATATGCGACGATCCTGACCGACAACATGGTCGGCGCCGGCATCCACATCAACGCGGTCGGCGGAGACTGCCCCGGCAAGACCGAGATCCACCGCGACGTGCTGCTGCGCTCCTCGATCTTCGTCGAATACCCGCCGCAGACCCGCATCGAGGGCGATATCCAGCAGCTCGACGCCGACCATCCGGTCGAGGAGCTCTGGAAGGTCATCACTGGGGCGGCGGCGGGCCGCACCGATGACAGCCAGATCACGCTGTTCGACTCGGTCGGCTTCGCCATCGAGGATTTCTCGGCGCTGCGCTATGTCCATGAACGCATCCGCGAGGCCGGCACCTATGTCGATCTCGACCTGATCGCGGACCCCGACGATCCGCGCGATCTCTTCGGCATGCTGATGCGCGCCGCGCCGAGCGCCGTCGCGGCGGCCTGAGGCCATCCGGCTTGTTGGTTCTCGTTGTAACCACGTCGTCATCCCGGGCTTGACCCGGGATCCATGCCAGAGCGCTTCCACAAGAGGTTCAGGCATGGATCCCGGATCTCCGTTTCGCTGCGTCCGGGATGACAGCGACGTTTCGACTTACGCTGCGTCGCGCTCCCAGCGCGGGAACGGGTCTTCGAGCCCGAGCAGCGCCTGCGTCAGCCCTGTGCTGGGGCTCCCGGTCAGGCAGGCGTCGAGTTCGGCGCGGATCGCCGCCTCGTCCATCTCCGGGCCGCCGATGAACACCATCTCCTGGCGCCGGTCGCCCCATGTCGGCGACCAGTGCTTGTTCATCAAGGATTGGAATTCCTCCGAGCGCGGCCAGCGTTCCCGGGGAACCGCCGCCCACCAGCGCCCCATGGCTTCGGTGCGGGTGATGCGTCCGGCCAGTGAGTACTCGCCGACCCAATGCGGCCGGGTAGCCAGCCAGAAATGGCCCTTGGCGCGGACGACACCAGGCAGGCGCTTGCCCATGAAGCCGTGCAGCTTCGCCGGATGGAACGGCCGTCGCGCCCGGTAGACGAAGGAGCGGATGCCGTATTCCTCGGTCTCCGGCACATGGTCCCTGAAGCCGTAGAGTTCCTTGTGCCAGAGCGGATGGGTCTGCGCCTTCTCCTCGCTGTAGAGCCCGGTATCCAGCACCTGAGCCAGCGGCACGCGGCCGAAATCGGCCTCGACGATGCGGGCATCGGCGTTGAGGCCACGCACGACCTGCCTGACCTTCTCTAGCTCTTCCCGCGAAACCTCGCTCGCCTTGTTGATCACCACGACATCGGCGAATTCGATCTGCTCGACCAAGAGGTCGACCAGCGTGCGTTCGTCGCCTTCGCCGGCCGTCTCGCCGCGGTCGCCGAGGAAGTCGCGGCTGTCATAGTCATTGAGCAGGTTGAGTGCATCGACCACCGTCGCCATCGTGTCCAGCCGTGCGACATCGTCGAGCGAACGGTCCTCCTCGTCGCGGAAGGAGAAGGTCGCGGCGATCGGCAGCGGCTCGGCGATGCCGGTGCCCTCGATCAGCAGGTAGTCGAACTTCCGCTCCTCGGCGAGGCGGCGCACTTCGGTCAGCAGGTCCTCGCGCAGCGTGCAGCAGATGCAGCCATTGCTCATCTCGACCAGGCTCTCCTCGGTCTTGGAGAGGTTGGCGCCGCCCTCGCGCACGAGATCGGCGTCGATGTTCACCTCGCTCATGTCGTTGACGATGACGGCGACGCGCCGGCCCTCGCGGTTGTTCAGGATGTGGTTGAGCAGCGTGGTCTTGCCGGCGCCGAGGAAGCCGGAGAGGACGGTGACCGGCAGGCGCCGGTCGACGAGGAGGGAAGACGAAGCCATCGGAAAGACTCGGTTCGATGAAGGATAATTTGTTACATTATAACATTGCATCATTGTCAATCGCGCCGCGGTGGCGCGGCAGCGCCAGGACGTTCAGGGCTTGTTGTTTTCAGCCAGCGCGAGAAAGGCTGCTGCCGCCTTGGCGAGGTAGCGTTCCTTGTGGCGCAGCGCGAGGAAGCGGCGCTTCGGCAATGGCAGTGCGACCGTGACGAGGCGCCCTGCCGCGATGGCATTGGCGGCGACGAGCCGCGAGATCGCGGTGGTGCCCGCGCCGGCGGCGACCGCGGCGCAGATCGCTTCGTTCGACGGCAGTTCGAGCGCGACAGCAAGGTCCGTCGCGACAAGGCCGAGCCCCGGCAGCGCCGCCTCGAACATGGCGCGCGTGCCGGAGCCGGGCTCGCGCAGCACCCAGGCGCCCTGCTTGAGTTCAGCGGGTGAGGGAGGCGTCTGCGCCCAGGGATGACCGGCCGCAACGATGATGACGAGTTCGTCCTCCGCCACCGCGGTCATGGCGAGGGCCGGATCGTCGATCTCGCCTTCGATGAAGCCGAGATCGGCGTCGCCGTTCTGGATGGCCGCGCTCACCGTTTCGGTATTGCCGATGGCAAGCGAGACCGTGATGCCGGGATGCTCCCGGCGAAAGCGCTGGATCAGCGGCGGCAGCCAGTAATTCGCGACGGTCTGGCTAGCCATCAGCGCGAGCGAGCCACGGGCGAGTCCCGAGAGATCGGAGAGCACCGCTTCGGCGGCGGCTGCTCGTGTCAGCACAGCGCGAGCCTCGGTCAGAAAGAGGCGGCCGGCATCGGTCAGCGCGATGCGCCGGCCGATCCTGTCGAACAGTTTTGTCGCATAGCGCGCCTCCAGCGTCGCGATCGCGGAACTCACGGCCGATTGGGTGAGGTTGAGGGCGCGGGCGCCTTGCGTCAGATGCTCCCGCTCGGCGACGGCGACGAAGATGCGGAGTTGTTCGAGCGTCATGCCCTGACCTTACAGCTCGGTTGTAAACACTCAGCCCTCATCCTGAGGGTGCCCGAAGGGCTGCATCGAAGGATGATCCAGAAGGTTCCGGAGCCTCCCGGCCCATCCTTCGAGATGCGCCTGCTGCGCTCCTCAGATGAGGGCTGCAGGGCGGCGGCCTGATGGTCAATCCGCTCCGGTGCCCTCCGACAGGAAGGAGAGATAGGCCGGGTTTTCGCTCTCGCTCCAATAGGGGTAGCCGAGCGCATCGAGCCGCTTGGTCAGCTGGCTGCGCTGGGCCAGAGGTATCTGGACGCCGGCGAGCACGCGGCCGTAGTCGGCGCCGTGGTTGCGGTAGTGGAACAGCGAGATGTTCCAGTCGGCCGACAGGCTGTTCAGGAACTTCAGCAGCGCGCCCGGCCGTTCGGGGAATTGGAAACGAAACAGCAATTCGTCGCCGAGCCCTGGCGCCTTGCCGCCGACCATGTAGCGGATATGCAGCTTGGCGAGCTCGTTGTCGCTCATGTCGAGCACGGGATAGCCGTGCTCGGCCAGCATCGCGATGATCTGGCGCTTCTCGGCCTCGCCCTCGGACAACTGCACGCCGACGAAGATGCGCGCCGCTTTGGGGTTGGAATAGCGGTAGTTGAATTCGGTTATGGCGCGCCTGCCCAGCAACTGAATGAAGGCGCGATAGGCGCCGGGCTTCTCGGGGATGGTCACCGCCAGCAGCGCCTCGCGGTGCTCGCCGATCTCGGCCCGCTCGGCGATATGGCGCAAGCGGTCGAAATTCATGTTGGCGCCGCTGTTGATCGCGATCAGTGCGCCGGTGCGTTTGGCCCCACGCGCCGCATAGGCCTTCAGCCCCGCGAGGCTGACGGCACCGGAAGGCTCGGCTATGGCGCGGGTATCCTCGAAGATGTCCTTCACCGCCGCGCAGATCTCGTCGGTCGAGACGGTGACGACCTCGTCGAGCAGTTCGCGGCAGAGCCGGAATGTTTCCTCGCCCGCCTGCCGAACCGCGACGCCGTCGGCGAAGAGCCCGACCTGATCGAGCACGATGCGCTCGCCGGCGGCGATGGCGCCGGCCATGGAGGCGGCATCCTCCGGCTCGACGCCGATCACCTTGATCTCGGGCCGCAGGAACTTGGCGTAGACCGCGACGCCGGCCGCGAGCCCGCCGCCGCCGATCGGCACGAAGATCGCCTCGATCGGATCGGGATGCTGGCGCAGGATTTCCATGCCGACGGTGCCCTGGCCGGCGATGACGTCCGGATCGTCATAGGGGTGGACGAAGGTCAGCCCCTTCTCGGCCTCGAGCTTGCGGGCATGGCCATAGGCTTCGTCGAAATTTTCGCCATGCAGCACGACACGCCCGCCGAGGCTGCGCACCGCCTGCACCTTGATGTCGGGCGTGGTGCGCGGCATCACGATGGTCGCCTTCATGGCGAGCTTGCGCGCCGCCAGCGCCACGCCCTGCGCGTGATTGCCGGCCGAGGCGCAGATCACGCCGCGCTCGGCCTCCTCTGTCGAGAGGCCGGCCATCTTGTTGTAGGCGCCGCGCAGCTTGAACGAGAAGACGGGCTGCAGATCCTCGCGCTTCAGCAGCGCCTGCCCGCCGATCCGGGCCGAAAGCCGCGGCAGCGGGTCGAGCGGGCTCTCGATCGCGACGTCGTAGACGCGCGCCCCGATGATCTTGCGGATGTAGTCTTGCATGGCAGCCCGTCCTCTCGGGCGGCGATAGCCCGCTGTACCGCGATGTCAATCTCCCGGCCGCGCGGGCGCTGGTTCGGAAGGCGCTCCAGCTGTGCGAGCCCTCATCCTGAGAAGCCGCGCCCGCGGCGTCTCGAAGGATGCTCCGGATGGTTCCGGAGCCTCCGCGAACATCCTTCGAGACGCGCCCGCGACGCTCCTCAGGATGAGGCTGCCTGTCTTTGGCGCGGTTATGTCGGCCATGCGCGGGGCGGGATTGCCAAGCCCCCGGCCGGCGCGCCAAAGCCTTGTGCGAAACGAGCGCCCCGAAACGAAGGCGCGCTAGAGGCGGAGACGACGGATGAGTTGGGGCAATCGCGATTTCATGGTGCCGGGCCGGCCGGTTGCGGTCGGTGACCGCGGCATGGCGGCGACCTCGCATCCCGCCTCGACACTGGCCGCCGTCGATATTCTGCGCGCCGGCGGCAACGCCATCGACGCTGCCATCGCGGCGGTCGCCGTCCAGGCCGTGGTCGATCCGCACATGACCGGCATCGGCGGCGACTGCTTCGCGATCTATGCGCCGGCCAATGCCAAGATGGTCGCGCTCAACGGCTCCGGCCGCTCCGCCGCCAAGGCCGAGCTCGGCTGGTTCCTCGGCCAGGGCATGACCGCGATCGCGGCGGATTCGCCCCATGCGGTCACCGTGCCCGGCGCTATCGACGCCTGGTGCCGCCTCGTCGCCGACCACGGCAGCAAGAGCCTCGACGAGATCTTCGCGCCGGCGATCCGCGCCGCCGAGGAGGGCTTCGTGGTGACGCCGCGTGTCGCGCTCGACTGGGCGAAGGCCCGCGGTCGCATCGAAAAGCACGGCCTCGGCAACGCCGTCTACCTGCCGGGCGGCAATCCCCCTGCCGTCGGCGACAAGATGGTCCATCCGGCGCTCGGCAGGACGCTGCGCCGCATCGCCCGCGAGGGCCGTTCAGCCTTCTACGAAGGTGAGCTCGCCGAGGACATGGTCGCGGTGCTCAAGGGCGCCGGCAGCCTGATCGACCTCGATGACTTCGCCACTTCGAAGTCGGATTATGTCGACCCCATCGGCGCCGATTATCGCGGGCACCGCCTCTGGGAATGCCCGCCGAACGGCCAGGGCATCGCCGCGCTACTGATCGCGCGCATTCTCGAAGGCTTCGACCTCAAGGACGGGGCGCTGAGCGAAGCCGATCGCATCCATCTCCTCGCCGAAGCCAGCAAGGCCGCCTATCGCCAGCGCGACGCGCTGGTGGCCGATCCCGCCGTCAGCCCCTTCGACACCGAGGCTTTCCTTTCCGACCAGTTCGTCGGCCGCATCCGCAAGGAGATCAGCCTCGAGAAGGCGGCGGCGCCGGAAGCCTTCGACATGCCCCTGCACAAGGACACGATCTATCTCTGCGTCGTCGACGGCGACGGCAACATGGTGTCCTTCATCAATTCGCTGTTCTCCGCCTTCGGCAGCGGCATCTACGCATCGAAGGCCGGCGTCATGCTGCAGAACCGCGGTTCCGGCTTCCGGCTGATCGAGGGACACCCCAACGCCATCGCGCCGCGCAAGCGCCCCTTCCACACGATCATTCCGGGCATGCTGGCCAAGGACGGCAAGGCGATCATGCCGATGGGCGTGATGGGCGGCCAGTACCAGTCGACCGGCCATGTCCATTTCCTGTCCGGCATTCTCGACCGCGGCCTCGATCCGCAGCAGGCCTCGGATGCGCCGCGCAGCTTCGCCTATGACGGCAAGCTCTCGCTGGAAACGACGATCCCGGCCGCTGTCGCCGGTGATCTCAAGGCGCGCGGCCATGACGTGGTCTGGGCCGAGGAGCCGCTCGGCGGCTGCCAGGCGATCTGGGTCGACCATACCAGCGGCGTGATGTTTGGCGCCTCCGACCATCGCAAGGACGGCTTCGCGCTGGCGGTGTAAGGCCGCCACGCCCGAGGCGTGAAACGCATTGAAGCACCGTGCGCCCATCGAGGCGCACGGTGTTTTCGTTTTTGGGCTCAGGCCGCGCCGATGGCGTTCGACGGCGTCTGCCGGTCGGTGATCTGCTGGCCGAACAGGCTGCCGGCGAGCTCGACGGCGAGGCGGGCCGTCTGGCCGCGATCGTCGAGGAAGGGGTTGAGCTCGACGATGTCCATCGAGCGCACCAGCCCGGAATCGTGCAGCAGCTCCATCACCAGATGCGCCTCGCGATAGGTCGCGCCGCCCGGCACGGTGGTGCCGACGCCGGGCGCCAGCGGCGGGTCGATGAAATCGACGTCGAAGCTGACATGGAGCACGCCATCCGCTGCGCGCACCTTGTCGATCACCTTGCGGATCAGCACGCCGACGCCGTGCTCGTCGATGGCGCGCATGTCGGCGATATCGACGCCGCGTGCCTTCACCGCCGCCTTCTCCAGCGGGTCGATCGAGCGGATGCCGAACAGGCTGAGCTGCTCCGGCGAGATCGAGGCGCGCGGCTCGGAGCCGAGCAGGTCGTCGAGGCCGGCTTCGCCGCAGAGGAAGGCGGAGGACATGCCGTGCATGTTCCCGGAGGGCGAGATCGCCGGCATGTTGAAATCCGCATGGGCGTCGAGCCAGAGCACGAAGAGCTTGCGGCCCTGCTCCTGCCAGTAGCGGGCAACGCCATTGACCGAGCCCATCGACAGGCTGTGATCGCCGCCGAGGAAGATCGGCGTGTCGCCGGTGCGGGCAAGCTCATAGGCGCCGGCGCTCAGCGCGCGCATCCAGGCGGCGATCTCATGGTAGAAGCGGGCATTGTCGGGCGCCGGGCCGTCCACCGGTTTCAGGTCGCGCGCGAGAATGTCGCCATGGTCCGCGACGGCGTAGCCGAGGTCTTCCAGCACGCGCACGAGGCCCGCCGTGCGCAGGCCGGCCGGACCCATCAGCGCGCCGCGACGCGAGGCGCCGACCTCGATCGGGCAGCCCAGCAGGGCGATGCGGCCCTGTGCGGCCGGGTTCGTGGCGGAAATGTCGGTCATGAGAGCAGGCTGTCCATGTCTGCGAAGGGGCGTCTGTCGCCGATGCGCCGTCCATGGCGCATCGGCTGCAGCCTGTCGAGTGCCGCGCTCGCGTGACCGTTCTGTGTCAGGTCGGCTTCCCGAACTGCGGAAGCCGCTCCCCTCGAAGATCCGATGCGGGCTCAGCCGAGGCCGAGCACGCCGCGCAGCTTGGAGAGGTCCTCGGCCAGCGTCGTGATCATCGCGGCCAGCGCCTTGCGGTCGGCCTCGCTCAGCTTGTCATAAGTCTCGAAGCCGCCATCCCCGAGCTTGTACTTCGCCAGCGTCTTGTCGACGGTCGCGAAATTCGCGTCGATCTTGGCCGCGAGCGCCTTGTCTTCCTTCGTGACCAGGGGCCGCAGCAGGTCGACGATCTTCTTGGCGCCGTCGACATTGGCCTGGAAGTCCCAGAGGTCGGTGTGGCTGTAGCGGTCTTCCTCGCCGGAGATCTTGGTGGCCGCAACCTCCTCGATCAGCACGGCCGCGCCGCCGACCATCTTGTCCGGCGGGATCGTCAGGCCCTTGATGCGGCCCTGCAACTCGGTGACATCGGCGAGCAGCTTGTCAGCAAAGGGCGCGAGCCCGTCCGTGCTGTTCTTGGCGAAGAGCCCGTATTCGATGCGGTGGAAGCCGGTGAACTCCGGATCTTCCTCCTTCTTCTCATGGTCGTCGGCGCGCGAGTCGATCTTGCCGTCGAGGTCGCTGAACAGCTCGGCGACCGGCTCGATCTTTTCGTAGGAGACGCGGGTCGGCGCATACAGCGCCCTGGCCTTGGCGAGATCGCCGGCCTTGACCGCGTCGGTGAAGGCCTTGGTGTCCTTCACCAGCTGGTCGACGCCCTTAGAGACATAGATCTTGTACTCGGAGACCGGTGCCACGAGGTCGAGCGGCGAGACGGCGAAGGCCGGCCCTGCCGCGATGATGGCGAACAGGCCGGCCCCGGCCAGCCATGCGAAGCGCAAGCTCATATCAGTCTCCTGTCTTGCGGGGGAAAGTCCTGGCCGAGGCCGGCGCGATGCCGCGCGCGGCCCGGATCAAACCGGCGCCGAGATAGCTCCCGGCATCGGGCACGCCGGGCAGGGCGAAGAAATAGCCGCCCCCGACCGGCTTGATGTATTCCTCCAGCGGTTCGCCATCGAGCCGCTTCTGCACGGCGATGAAGCTGCGCTCGAGGTCTTGCTGGAAGCAGATGAAGAGCAGCCCCATGTCGAGCTGGCCGGCGCGGGTGACGCCGTTGGAATAGTTGAAGGGCCGGCGCAGCATCCGGCTGCCTTCAGTCTCCGACCGGCGCGGATTGGCGAGCCGGATATGGGCGTCGAGCTTCGTGCGCTTTCCCTCGAGATCGTCGGCATAGACCGGCTCGTCATATTCGCGCTGGCCGCCGATCGGCGCGCCGCTCGCCTTCTCGCGGCCCATGATTGCCTCCTGCTCGCCGAGTGGCGTGCGATCCCAGCGCTCGACGAAGTTCCGGATGATCCGGACCACCTGATAGCTGCCATTGGCGGCCCATTCCGGCTCGTCCGAGCCGGCCTGAACCCAGACGAGACGGTCCATCGACGCCTTGTCGGCGGCGTCGGGATTGGCGGTGCCGTCGCGGAAGCCGAGCAGGTTGCGGGCGCTCTCGGCCGGCCCGCTGGACTTGGGTTTGAGGACGGGGACAGTACCCTCCTGCTTCCAGCGCAGCAGGATGAGGTCCGGCGCGTTCTTCAGGATATCGCGCAGTGCGTGGATGCTGGTGTCGGCCGTGTTGGCGCAGAATTGCAGCAGCAGGTCGCCATGGCAGAGCGCGCCGTCGAGCGCGTCGTTGCGGAAGCGCTTCATCCGCTGCAGGCGTTTCGGCTTCAGCGGATCTAAGCCGAAGCGCTCGTCGAAGAGCGAGGCGCCGAGCGCGACTGTGATCGTCAGGTTGTCGGGTGCGATGACCGGGCCGAGAATGCCGCTGTCCGGTGGGGGGAAGCCGGGATCGGCGGTGGGGGCCGGCCCACCCTGCATCAGGAAGGCGATGCGTTCGCTGAGCAGCCGGAAGAGCCGTTCGAGCTCGTCGAGCGAGGTCGCGGTGACGTCGAAGGCGGCCACCAGGCCGGTCGCCGGGCGCGGCGTGACGATGCCGGATTGATGGATGCCGTGAAAGGGCTGGCGCTGGGCGGCGGAGTCGCTCTCCGGCGCAGCCGCAGGATTCTGTGCCGGTTCGCTCGCCGCCCGTACCAGCGAGGCGCTCCCGATCGCCGCTGCGCCGCCCGTCAGCAGCGACCGCCGCGATGGTGTGAAGCTCTTGCCCGGCCTGGTCATGATTTGCGCTCCGCTTCGGGCAGGGCGAGCGCCTTACGCATGGCCGAAAGATCCTCGGCGAGCGGCCGGATCGCGCCGCCCGGCTTGGCGTCATTGGGGAGGGCCGCGAGCACGGCTTTCGTCCGCGCCGCCAGCTCGGGGGCGATCCGCGCCGTCAACGGCAGCAGCAGCTGCGCGATGCCGCTTGCAGCGGCAACATCGTCCGGCGAGGCCGTCTCTCCGTCCTGAGAGGATAGAAGAGCGATCGCACCTGCCAGCATCGTGTCGGGCAGGACGGTGCGTTGGCCGAGAGCGGCGCGGAAGGCTTCGGCATCCGGCTTGACCTCGGACGCCGCGACCGCGCCAGCGAGGGCTATCTGCACCTTGCCGAAGAGGGCTTCGAGTCTGGCATCCCCCGTGGTTGCCGGGCGCAAAGCGGGTAGCAGCACGGCGGTATCACGGCGGGCCTCGTCCGCAGCCTCGGCATTGCCTGCGCCCTGCGCTTGCTCGAAGGCGTCGAGTGCCACGCCGAGGGCGGCCGAGCGCTCGCTCAGGAAGGCGCGATATTCGGCGGCCGGGCCGACCATGTCCATCAGGGTGAGGGCAGGGCGCGGCTGCTCCGCCGAGGCCTGGGCGATCAGGCGGCCGCGCGGGGCGCTGAGCAACCCGCAGGTGATCGCGTATTCGCCGGGATGGAGTTGCGTCGTCAGCCGCCGGGACTGGCCGGGCGCGATGTTCTCGCGCTCCTCCAGCACCATCACGCCGTCGAGGATTTCCCATTCCAGCACGCGCTCGCCGCGATTGGTCACGACGAAACTGGCCTTGCCGGCGGGAATGGTCAGCGTCGAAGGCTCGCAGGTGCGATCGGTGATGGCGACGGCGATGTCGCTCGTGCTGGCCTCGGCGCCACGGCGCGCGCCGTTTCCGGCTGCGTAGATGAAGGCACCGACGCCGCCGCAGATCAGCAGCAGCGTCACGATGCCGGCCAGCCGCAGGCGCGGCGAGTGCCTGGCCTCGGGCCGGGGCATGACTGCGTTGCCCCGCTCTTCGCGCCCGGCAAAGAGAAACAGGGCAAGCGTCGGGAGCAGGAAGCCCAGATAGGCGATGACTTCGCCGAGCGTCGCCCGCTCCTGATAGCCCAAGAAACCAGACAGGACGGCGCCGAGCGGGCCATCCGCCGGTAGGGTTGCGCCGAGGTCGTAGACATTCTGCTGGAGATGGTTCCAGAGTCCCGCTTCGTGCAGGGAGCGCACGGCATTGGCCACGAGCCCGGCGGCGACGAACTGGATCAGGATGCCGGTCCAGCGGAAGAAGATGCGCAGGTTGAGCTTCACGCCCAGCGCATAGATTGCGTAACCGGCTGCCGCCGCAAGCAGGATGCCCAGAGTGGCGCCGAGTGCTGGAGCCCAACCGCCGTTCTGCTGGAAGATCGCGAGCAGGAAGAAGACGGACTCCAACCCCTCGCGCACCACCGCGAGAAAGGCGAGGCCGATCAGGGCGAGACCTTGATGCCCGCCGGCTAGCGCGGCGTCGACGCCAGCCTGCAGCTCGCCCTTGATCGAGCGCGCCGCCTTGCGCATCCAGAACACCATCGAGGTCAACATCGCCGCGGCGATCAGGCCGATCGCGGCCTCGAACAATTCCTGCCCGCGCTGCGGCAGTTCACCCAGAATGATGTCGAGCGCCGCACCGGCGGCGAGGCTCACCGCGCAGGCGAGTCCGACCCCGAGCCAGAGCGCGGGCAGCCACTCGCGCCGGCCGGTCCGGACCAGATAGCTCGCGACGATGCCGACGATCAGCGCGGCCTCGATGCCTTCGCGGAGCATGATGAGAAACGGAACGATCACGACGAGCTTGGCCCGGTTGCGCGTCGCGATCAGCTATTCGCGGCGCATGTAGCCAGTGCCTAGGCACCCGAGCGGCAAGGGTCAATCAAATATTATCAGTTTAGAATCGTCGTAAACTGATGATGTTGCGTCGGATACTTGCTGAAAGCGCAGTCGTTGCCGAGTTTTGTCTTGTGGGGGCACTCTGGATTCTGCCGGCTGGCAGGGCGCGGCGAAGCGTCACGCTCCGCCGCGCCGCGTGTTCAGCGCCGCTTCAGGAGGATCATCTTCTCCTGCGTCATGTCGCGCATGGTGTAGGGGATGCCGCCGGTGCCGTAGCCCGAGACGCGCCGGCCGGCGAAGGGCATCCAGTCGGTGCGGAAGGTCGTGGGGTCGTTCACCATCACCGCCGAGGCCTCGAGCCGGTTCGCGGCCCTCATGGCCACGTCGATGTCCTGCGCGAAAATGCTGGCCTGGAAGGAAACGGGCAGAGAGTTCGCCCGCGCGATGGCGTCGTCGAGCTTGCCGTAGCGGTAGATCGCGACGACCGGGCCGAACACCTCCTCGCTCGAGATGCGGGCCTCCGGCGCCGGGTCGATCAGCACCGCGGGCTCCAGCGTCGTCTCCGACAGGCGCTTGCCGCCGGTCGCGAGCTTGGCGCCACCCTTCACCGCTTCGTCGATCCAGGACGCCACGCGGTCGGCCTCCTTGGGGATGATCAGCGGGCCGACCTCGGTATCCCCCAGCGTCGGATCGCCGGTGCGCAGCTTCTTCACCCGCGCGACGAGCCGTTCGGTGAAGTCGTTGACGATCGTGTCATGGACATAGATGCGCTGCGTCGACACGCAGACCTGGCCGGCATGATAGTAGCCGCCCTTCACGAGCGGCTCGATAATCGCGTCGAGATCGGCGCTCTTGTCGACGATCGCCGGCGCGACGCCGCCATGCTCCAGCGCCGAGCGGGCGCCATGGGCGAGCTTGGAGTGCAGATACCAGCCGACCTTGGCCGAGCCGATGAAACTCAGGAAGGCAACGCGCGGATCGGTCGCGAGCTTCTCGGCCAGCGCCGTCTCGGTGGGCACGAAGGTCTGGCACCACGCCTCCGGCAATCCGGCCTCATGCACCAGCTTGACGAAGTCGATGCAGGAGAGCGGCGTCGTGCCGGCCGGCTTGACGATGACCGGGCAGCCGACAGCGATGGCCGGCGCTACCTGATGGACGATCAGGTTGAGCGGGTGGTTGAAGGCCGAGATCGCGGCGACGATGCCGATCGGCTCCTTGGTCGTGAAAGCCCAGCGATCGGCGGCGGCGGCCGAGAGCCCCATCGGGATCTCGCGCCCGGCGAAATTGCGCAGCTCGTCGGCGGCATTATGGACGCCGTCGACGGCCCGGTTCGCCTCGACGATCGCGTCAGGCAGGGGCTTGCCGCCTTCGCGGGCGATCTGCATGGCGAAATGGTCGCGCTTCGCTTCGAGGAGGCCGGCGAGCTTGCGCAGGATCGCGATGCGCTGATGCGGCTTCAGCCAATTGTCACGGTCCCGGAAGACCTCTTGGGCCGCCTGAAGCTTGCGTTCGAGCGCGGCCTCGTCGTCGGTCTCGATCTCCGTGATCGTGGCGCGGTCATAGGCTTGAACAACCCTGAGCATGGTCGTCTCTCCTTTAGAACGTTGATCGTCACGCTCCGGAGCCCCCATCCTGAGGAGCCATTCCCTAGTGAATGGCGTCTCGAAGGATGTTTCAGGAGGCTCCGGAAGCATCTGGACCATCCTTCGAGACGCAAGCTCCGCTTGCTCCTCAGGATGAGGGCTTCGGTGATGGCGACTGCTAAGCCAGATCGACGTCCGGGACCTTGTTGCGCAGTTCCTCGACCAGGACGCGGGTGTTCTCGGAATAGTCGATCGGGCAGTCGACGAGATGGACGCCTCCGCCCTTGAAGGCGGCCTCCAGCGTCGGCACCAACGCCTCTGCCGAGGTCACGCGCGAGCCCTTCGCGCCATAGGACTCGGCATAACGCACGAAATCGGGGTTGCCGAAGGTCATGCCGTAATCGGGGAACTTGTCGACGGCCTGCTTCCAGCGGATCATGCCGTAGGCGCCGTCGTTGAGCACGAGCACGACGAGGTTGAGGCCGAGCCTGACGGCGGTCTCCATCTCCTGCGAGTTCATCATGAAGCCGCCATCGCCGCAGACGGCCATGACGCGCCGCTCGGGATGGAGCATCGCCGCCATCATCGCCGAGGGCAGGCCGGCGCCCATCGTCGCCAGCGCATTGTCGAGCAGCAGCGTGTTGGCGACATGGGTGCGGTAGTTCCGCGCGAACCAGATCTTGTACATGCCGTTGTCGAGGCAGACGACGCCATCCTCCGGCATCACCGCGCGCACGTCATGGACGAGCCGCTGCGGCGTCACCGGGAAGCGATCCTCCTCGGCGCGGGCATTGATCTTCGTCAGGATCTTCTGGCGCAGCTCCAGCATCTGCTTCTGCTCGGGCAATTTGCCTTCGAGCCGGTCTGCGAGCCCCGTTACCGTCGCGCCGATATCGCCGATCACCTCCGCATCGGGGTGATAGACCTGTTCGACATTGGCCGACTGGTAGCCGATATGGATCACCTTCGGCCCGCCCGCATTGCGCATCAGGAAGGGTGGCTTCTCGATGGTGTCGTGGCCGACGGCGATGATGAGATCGGCCAGCGCCACCGCCTCATGGACATAATCGCCCTCCGACAGCGCGGCCGTGCCGATATAGAGGTTCGAGCCGCCGGTGACGGCGCCCTTGCCCATCTGCGTGTTGAAGAAGGGCAGGCCGGTGCGGCGCACGAAGGCGGAAAGCGGTTCGACCAGTCGCGGCCGGTTGCCGGCGGCGCCGATCATCACCAGCGGCCGTTTAGCGGCAAGGATCATCTCGGCTGCGCGGTCCAAAGGCGCGTCCGGAGCGATCGGCCGATCCAGCGGATGCACCGGGATCAGCGCGGTATCCTCGATCTCCTCGGCGGCGACGTCCTCGGGCAGCTCGAGATGGACCGGGCCCGGCCGCTCCTCCATCGCGACGCGGAAGGCATCGCGCACCACGGAGGGGATGCTGGCCGGGCTGACGATCTGGCGCGTCATCTTGGTGAGCGGCCGCATCGAGGCGACGACGTCGACGATCTGGAAGCGCGCCTGCTTGGCGGTCATGATCGCCTTCTGCCCGGTGATCAGGATCATCGGCATGGCGCCGAGATGGGCGTAGGCCGCGCCGGTCGAGAAGTTGAGCGCGCCCGGGCCGAGCGTCGCGATGCAGACGCCGGGGCGGCCGGTCAGCCGCCCATGCGTCGCGGCCATGAAGGCGGCGGCCTGTTCGTGGCGCGTCAGCACCAGCTCGATTTTCGATTTGCGCAGGGACTCGACGACATCGAGGTTTTCTTCGCCCGGAACGCCGAAGACGCGATCGACGCCTTCATTCTCCAGCGCCTCGACCAGAAGATCCGAACCCTTCTTCATCGCCCGTGCCTTTCGTGGAAGCGGCCTTGCCTGAACGGCCAAGCTAGGCGCTCGACGTAGGAAGGCAACAGGGGATGCGTCAGCGCGCGCGGCGCATGGCAGCCGCGCATTCCAGGGCGTATTCGCCGTTCACGCCCGCCGGCGGCGGCTGGTTCAAGCGGGTAGCGCATGTACTCGGCGAGTTTCGGGCGATACACGTGAAAGTGAGTGAAAGCAGTCAACGAGGAGTATTGGCAGCCACTGCGGGATGGTTACTTGAGCTTGACGGGTGACAAGGACAAGGTGCAGGAGGCCGTCATGCTTTCACGCAAGATCGTTGCCGTCGCCGCCGTGGTGATTCTCTCGGGGGCCGGGTCGGCCGCTTATGCCGCCGAACTCGGTGCGGAGAGCATCGTGCACGAACAGAGCGAGAGCCAGCGGGCCGCGGCGGAACAGGCGCAGTATCTGGCCTATCACAATCACTTCAATGCCCGGTCCGACCAGTCCAATCAATCAGACCAGTCGGGCGGCAATGGCGTGCTGCCCCACCACAACTGAGGCCCGGCACCGCTTTGGGAGAGGGGCCGTGCATAGCGGCCCCTTTCCAACTGCCTCTCGGTGCTGCTGCCGGTTCAAGCCGCCTGCCGCAGCCCGACCAGGAAGGGCGCAAGCGTGACCTTGCCACCCTCGACCCTGGCCAGCGTATTGCAGGGCAGGGCCTGCCAGCATTCGCGGGCGGCGTCGACGGGCTCTGAGGCGACGACGACACTATCTGGCCGCGGGCAGACATAAAGGCTCGGCGGCCTCGTGTCGGAGGACCAGCGGATCGCGTGGATCGTTTCTCCGTCGGCGAGCGCGGCCGCGCAGCGCAGCGGCTCGCGGACGCCCGTCCGTTCCATCAGGGAGAGTGTGTCGGAGAGGGCGGCGGCAAGCGCTTCGCCCGGTGCCATTCCCTCGGCGAGATGGGAGAGGGCGAGCAGGAAGAGGGCCTCGGAATCGGTGGTGCCGGCGCGGGCGCCGTAGAGCGCGTCCGGGATCAGCGCCTCGAGTTGCCTGCGGATCAGGCCGTAGCCGCCGATCTGGCCGTTATGCATGAAGAGATAGCGGCCATGAACGAAGGGGTGGCAGTTGGCCCGCGTCGTCGCGGTGCCGGTCGCGGCCCGGACATGGGCGAAGAAGAGATGGGAGCGCACCTGCCGCGCGATCGAGAGCAGGTTCTCGTCGGACCAGGCGGGGCGAACCTCGCGATACTGCCCCGGCTCGGCCCGCTCGCCATACCAGCCGACGCCGAAGCCGTCGCCATTCGTGCCGGTCTTGGCCTCCTCGGCATGGAGCGACTGATGGATCAGCGAATGGCAGGGCGAGGCGACGAAATCCTCGAGAAAGACGGGTGCGCCTGAATAGGCGAGGAAACGACACATCGCGGCCTCGAATCAGCCGGTTGAAGCGGTGATGGAGAATATTGTTCCCCAAAGGTGAACGCGAACATAATAAATCATCTCCGCCGTTTCTGTGGCGGACCGGCACAGCCGTTGGCGCAAAAATGTGCAGGCCGGGGCGTCGTCCTTTGGTCCAATGGATAAGAACGACACAGTCTTGCGTGGTGCGCATCCCTCCTATACCGATCCTGCCGACAAAGGGGCGGAAACGGCGCAGAATTGCGCCCTCACGGGAGCGGGAATGTGAAGGGTCTCCTCGCCATCAGCCGTGTCATCGACGCGGTCAACGGCTTCATCGGCAGGAAGGTCGCCTGGCTGATCCTCGCGGCGGTGATTGTCGCGACGGTCAACGCGATCGTCCGCAAGATCTTCAACGTCTCGTCGAATGCCTGGCTCGAACTGCAATGGATGCTGTTCGGCGCGGTCTTCCTGATGTGCGCGTCATGGACGATGCAGGTGAAGGAGCATATCCGCATCGACATCGTGAACAGCATGCTGCCGAAGCGCGTGCGCCAGTGGATCGAGCTGTTCGGCCATATCTTCTTCCTGATGCCGTTCTGCCTGCTGATCGTCTACCACTCCTGGCCGTTCTTCCTGCGTTCCTATGCCATCAACGAGCAGTCGCTCTCGGCTGGCGGCCTGCCGCAATGGCCCGCCAAGGGCCTCGTCGTCGTCGGCTTCGTGATGCTGAGCTTCCAGGGCGTCTCCGAGATCATCAAGCAGATCGCGATCATGCGCGGCGACCTTGAGGATCATGAGGCCGCCGCCGGCCATGCGGCCGCGGCCGAGGCGGAAGCCCAGCGCCTGCTCGATCAAGCCAAGGAACAGGGCCTCGCTTCGTGAGCGGCCCGCAAGAAGTCCGGAACGATCCCATGCACGCACATCGCCTCCCGCGCGTCGCCGGCCTGCTGCTCGCGCTCACCGTCATCGCCTTCTTCGGCCTCCACACTGGCGACGCCTTCGCGGCGGGCGGCGGCGTCGGCGATTTCCTGCGCGTCAACATGGCGCCGGTGATGTTCGCGACGCTCGTCGTCTTCCTGCTGCTCGGCTACCCCGTCGCCTTCGCGCTTGCCGCCAACGGCCTGCTCTTCGCGCTGATCGGCATCGATCTCGGCATGTTCCAGGAGAATTTCCTCCAGGCCCTGCCGGAACGCATCTACGGCACGATGAACAACGACGTGCTGCTGGCGATCCCGTTCTTCACCTTCATGGGCTTGGTCCTCGAGCGTTCCGGCATGGCGGAGGACCTGCTCGACACCATCGGCCAGCTCTTCGGCCCCGTCCGCGGCGGCCTCGCCTATGCGGTAATCTTCGTCGGCGCGCTGCTGGCGGCAACCACCGGTGTCGTCGCCGCTTCCGTGATCTCGATGGGCCTGATCTCGCTGCCGATCATGCTGCGCTACGGTTATGACAGGCGCCTCGCATCGGGCGTCATCGCTGCATCCGGAACGCTGGCTCAGATCATCCCGCCCTCGCTCGTCCTGATCGTGCTCGCCGACCAGCTCGGCCGCTCGGTCGGCGATATGTATGAAGGCGCCTTCATCCCCGGCCTCGTCCTGGCGAGCCTCTATGCCGGCTACGTCTTCCTCGTCACCATCGTCTACCCGCAACGTGCGCCGGGACTGCCGCCGGAGGCGCAGACGCTGCGCGATGCCGACGGCAAGACGCGGCGCTTCTCGCTGCTGGTCGTGACGCTCATCGCCTTCGCCCTGTCCTATGCCTACATGAAGCTGTTCACGAAGGTGACGGCAGGCTCGGACTTTGTCGTGCTCACCATGTCGCTGATGGTGGCGGTCTCCTTCGTCATCGCGCTGATCAACAAGTTCCTGAAGCTCAACCTGCTGTCGCGGATGACCGAGCAGGTCATCTTCGTGATGGTGCCGCCGCTGGCGCTGATCTTCCTGGTGCTCGGTACGATCTTCATCGGCGTCGCCACGCCGACGGAAGGTGGCGCGATGGGCGCTGCCGGCGCGATCCTGCTCGCCTGGGGCAAGAAGCGGATGACCTTCGAGCTGCTCCGGCAGGCGACGGAATCGACCGCCAAGCTCTCGGCCTTCGTGCTCTTCATTCTGGTTGGCGCGCGCGTCTTCTCGCTGACTTTCTACGGCGTCAACGGCCATCTCTGGGTCGAGCATCTCCTCGTCGGCCTGCCGGGTGGCGCGACGGGCTTCCTGATCGTCGTCAACGTGATGGTCTTCCTGCTCGCCTTCTTCCTCGACTTCTTCGAGCTGGCCTTCATCATCGTGCCGTTGCTCGGACCGGCGGCGGACAAGCTCGGGATCGATCTGATCTGGTTCGGCGTCATCCTCGGCGTGAACATGCAGACGTCGTTCATGCACCCGCCCTTTGGCTTCGCGCTGTTCTTCCTGCGCTCGGTCGCGCCGAAGAACCCCTACAAGGATCGCGTCACCGGCAAGATGATGGCGCCCGTCACCACCGGCCAGATCTATTGGGGCGCGGTGCCCTTCGTGGTGATCCAGTGCATCATGGTCGCGCTCGTCCTGCTCTTCCCGCAAATGGTGATGCACTACAAGGCATCGGCCGTGCAGCTCGACCAGAAGGCGATCGACAAGCAGTTCGATTCGATCCAGATCCCCGGCCTCGGCGGACCGGGCCTGCCCGGCGGCTTCGATTTGAATGCGCCGCCGGTGATCGAGGCGCCGAAGCCTTGACGGCCGGTCTCTGAGATGACGCGGCGCGGGGGAGCCTTGATCGCGGCGGTGCCGGCCGTTCTGGCCGGGGGGCCGGCGCTTGCCGCCGGCGATATCGGCGGGGCGACGATGGGGGCCGGCTGGGCTTTGCCCTTCGCCGGCATGCTGCTCTCGATCGCGCTTGGCCCGGTGGTGTTCCCGCATCTCTGGGAGCGTCACTACGGCAAGTTCGCCGCCTTCTGGGCCGCCCTCATGCTCGTCCCGCTGGTGCTTCTCAGAGGGCTCGACCCGGCGCTCGGTGCGCTGCTCCACACGGCGCTGCTCGACTACATCCCTTTCATCATCCTGCTCTTTGCGCTCTTCACCATCGCCGGCGGCATCCTGATCAGCGGCAACCTGCGCGGAACGCCGCTGACTAACACCACCCTGCTGGCGATCGGCACCGTGCTCGCGAGCTTCGTCGGCACGACCGGCGCTTCGATCATCATGATCCGCCCGGTCCTGCGGGCGAATGACGACCGGCGCTCTAACGTCCATGTCGTCGTCTTCTTCATCTTCCTGGTCTCGAATATCGGGGGATCGCTGACGCCGCTCGGCGACCCCCCGCTCTTCCTCGGCTTCCTGCGCGGCGTCGACTTCTTCTGGACCACGACGCATCTGCTGCCGGAGACCGCCTTCGCAGTGATCGTCCTGTTGGCGCTGTTCTACGCACTCGACAGCGTCCTCTTCCGCAAGGAGAAGGGCTATCCGACGCTCAAGGACCCGACGCCGGATCGCGCCATCAAGCTCTGGGGCAAGGTCAACATCCCGCTGCTGGCCGGCGTCATCGCCGCGATCCTGATGTCGGCGAACTGGAAGCCGGGCACCGCCTTCACCGTGCACGGTGTCGCCGTCGAAGGACAGAACCTGCTGCGCGACTTCATTCTGCTCGCCCTCGCCGGTCTCTCGCTCAAGCTCACGCCTGGCCCCGTCCGCGCCGGCAACGAGTTCTCCTGGGGGCCGATCAAGGAGGTCGCCAAGCTCTTCGCCGGCATATTCATCTGCATCATCCCGGTTCTGGCGATGCTGCAGGCGGGGCGGGAAGGCGCCTTCGCGCCGCTGGTCGCGCTGGTGACGAATGCCGATGGCGGCGCCAATACGACCGCCTATTTCTGGCTGACCGGCGCGCTCTCCTCCTTCCTCGACAACGCGCCGACCTATCTCGTCTTCTTCGAGCTCGCCGGCGGTGACCCCAGGGCACTGATGACGAACGGCGCGTCGACGCTGGCGGCGATCTCGGCGGGCGCGGTGTTCATGGGGGCGAACAGCTATATCGGCAACGCACCGAACTTCATGGTCTATGCCATCGCCAAGGACCGCAAGGTCGCGATGCCCAGCTTCTTCGGCTACATGCTCTGGTCGGGCGCAATCCTCATCCCGCTCTTCGTGGTGCTGACCTTCCTGTTCTTCAGGTAGGGCGCCGAGCCGATCCGTCAGGTCGGCCTCGTGCCGATCATCCCCGTCTTCGTCGATACAGAGCGGCGTTCAGGACGTGGATGCTCGCCACACGGGCGAGCATGACGCTGAGAGCTTCGGGGCGGGGGGCTAGGCCGGCCCGCGGCCCCGTGCCCGGCCATGACGGCACGGTGCCTCACGGCCGCCCCGTCGGAACGCCTTCCCTGATCTTCGCGGAGAAATCCGGGTCGTCGAGCGAGAGCGTGCGAGCGTGGTCGCCGATGCGGGCGAGCCGGACCAGTTCGGCCAGCGGGATATCCTGCCGGATCGCGCCGATCTGCTGCAGGTAGCCCGGCAGATAGCCGGAGAGCAGCACACGGGGGTCGAGCGGCAGCGAGAACTTCCAGCCGGGCGCGACGCTGCCGACGAGGTGGTAGACCACGGTCGTGCAATTGGTCGTCAGCGTGTTGTACCAGCGCGGCCTGGCGGCAAGGTCGTTGATGTCGGCGATATAGGCGAGCAGCAGGTCGCGAGCCTGCCTGGCGGAGGCGCTGAGGCGGAAGAGCCTGGCATCCTCATGCCGCGCATGGGTGCGCAGACCCACGATGTCGCGCTCGTCCGCGGCGACATAGGCCATCTCGTAGCTGCGGAAGAAGCCGGCCAGGGCCGACCATTCCTCGCCCTTCTCGCGCCGGACCTCGATCGAGAAGGTCAGCGGCACGGAATCCGAGAAGGTGAAGCTGACCAGGAGATGCGCGATCGCCTCGCCCGACCAATAGGAGAGGAAGATGTCGGCGCCGCTGATCGCAGCGAGGTTGTAGTGGCGCGTTTCCCAACGCTGGTCGTAGTCCTCCTCCGTGCGCCAGCGGAAATGGCGCAGGTTGGAGACGGTCAGCACGTCGCCCTCGCGTGCGATCGTCGGAAGACGGGCGAGCTCGGGAATCCAGTCGCGATCATGCGAGGGCTGGAAGCTGCTCCACCAGGAAAGCAGGCCGACGAAGACCATGGCAAAGCCGAGCGGCAGGCGCGTATCGCTCGTCCAGGTGCCTATGAGGCCGGCCAATGCGGCGATGCCGAAGCCGATCGCGCCGACGATCGCGATCGCGCCCGTGAGCCGGAACAGCAGGAAGCCCGTGCCCCAGGTTGCGGCACCGAGAATGACGAGGGTCAGGAGAAGCTTCAGCACAATCGAAAAGAGGCGGCCCATGGCCGCCTCTCGTAACACATGCCGGATGGCTTGGCGTCAGGCCGCGAGCGAGTTCGTCGGGGCGGCCGCCTTCACGGCGTCGTCGACATGGGCCTCGAACTTGGCGAAGTTCTTGGCGAACATGCCGACGAGATCATTCGCTGTCTCGGCGAAGGCGGCTTTGTCGGCCCAGGTCTTCACCGGATAGAGGATGTGCGGCTCGACGCCGGGCACCGAGCTCGGCACCGCGAAGCCGAAATAGGGGTCGCGGCGGAAATCGGCGCGGTTGAGCGAACCGTCGAGCGCTGCCGAGAGCAGGCGGCGGGTGACGCGGATCGGCATGCGCCGGCCGGTGCCGTATTTGCCGCCGGTCCAGCCGGTGTTCACCAGCCAGCAATCGACATGGTGCTTGGCGATGAAGTCGCGCAGCAGATTGGCGTATTCCGACGGGTGGCGCGGCAGGAAGGGCGAGCCGAAGCAGGTCGAGAATTCCGGCTCGACGCCGGTGAGGCCGCGCTCCGTGCCGGCGACCTTGGCGGTGTAGCCGGAAAGGAAGTGGTACATCGCCTCTGCCGGGGTCAGCTTGGCGATCGGCGGCATCACGCCGAAGGCGTCCGCCGTCAGCATGACGATGTTCTTCGGGATGCCGGCGCGGCCGATGCGCGAGGCGTTGGGGATGAAGTCGAGCGGATAGGCCGAGCGGGTGTTCTCGGTCTTCGACTGGTCGTCGAAATCGACCTCGCGCGTCAGCGGGTCCATGACGATGTTCTCGAGAACGGTGCCGAAGCGCAGCGATGCCGCGTGGATCATCGGCTCGGCCTCGGCCGAGAGGCGGATCGTCTTGGCGTAGCAGCCGCCCTCGAAGTTGAAGATGCCTTCCTTCGACCAGCCATGCTCGTCGTCGCCGATCAGGGTGCGGTCGGGATCGGCCGAGAGGGTCGTCTTGCCGGTGCCGGAGAGGCCGAAGAAGATCGCGGAATCGTCCTTCGCGCCGACATTGGCCGAGCAGTGCATCGGCACGACGCCCTTGGTCGGCAGAACGTAGTTCAGATAGGTGAAGACCGATTTCTTCATCTCGCCGGCATAGGCCGAGCCGCCGATCAGCACGATCTTGCGGGTGAAGTCGATGGCGACGACGGTCTCGCTGCGGCAGCCATGGCGCTTGGGATCGGCCTTGAAACTCGGCAGGTCGACGATCGTCATCTCCGGCGCATAGCCGTCGATCTCGTCGCGCGGCGGGCGGATCAGCAGGTTGCGGATGAACAGCGAGTGCCAGGCCATCTCGGTGTAGACGCGGGCGCGGACGCGGTGAACCGGGTCGGCGCCGCCATAGAGATCCTGCGCGAAGAGCTCCTTGCCTTCGGTATGGGCCAGGAAGTCGCCGAGCAGCGTCTCGAAATGCTCAGGCGACATCGCCTGGTTGTTGTCCCACCAGACCGTATTCTCGGTCAACGCGTCGCGCACCGTGAACTTGTCCTTGGGCGAGCGGCCGGTGTGGGTGCCCGTATCGGCGCAGAGCGCGCCACCACGCGCCAGCTGGGATTCGCCACGGCGCAGCGACTCTTCATAGAGCTGCGGCGCTTCCAGGTTCCAGCGCACGGCCTTGAGCTTGCGGAAGCCGAAGGCCTCGGCACCATGGGCGGCGTTGAACTGACCGATATTGTCCACTGAATTCCTCCGGAGGCCGGTCCCTGTCAGGGCAACCTGTTGTCGAAACACATCCGCACGGGCCGGTCGACGGTCCGGGCGTCTAGGCAAGGCACTGGGCCACGCCCGGTCTTTACGGCCATGATCGCCCGGGCTCAAGCATTGGAAAAGCCCGGTCTCCTGCCAGAATTCGCTAAATCGATTGAAATGCCGGCGTGATGAATCGGTAGGCGGTGCCCCCCGAGCCAGGCCGGCCGATCTGGTCTTCCGGCTGCGTCAGGCGGCCTGCGCACGCGCCTTTCCGGCGAGCTCGGCGAGGGTCCGGCGCAGGGCCGCAGGACCGTCTACGGAAGCAGGGAAGGGCAGGCGCAACGCGGCGCTGCCGAGCGTCATGTCGAGCCCGTCGGGGTCGAGACCGATCGCCCGCCAGCCCCCAGGCCTGGCAGCGAGAAGCCGGGTCGCATAGAGCCCGATCGCCTCGGCGTGGTCGGCATTCATATGCTCCACAGCCCCTTCCTCGACATCGGCGAGCGCAGCGGCATGGGCGGGATCGCTCATCAGATCGGCCGGCGTCGGCGCGAAGGCGCGGGCGAAGCCGCCATTGAGGCTGGCCCCCTCGACCATCAGCGCGAAAAAGCTGAAATCGGGGAAATCGGCATAGAGCGCGGATTTCGGCTGGCGTGCCAGATAGCGGCGGCGGATGCGCAGGCCTTCCTCGCTCTCGCGCTCGATCTTGCGGGCCCGGACCTTGAGCGTGATGCGCGCATGGGCGAGCGGATCGCCCTTGCCGCCGGGCGAGATCAAAAGGGAAGCGCGGGGATCGGCGATAAGGTTCGCCGTATGGGCGGCCAGAGCCGAGACCAGGATGATCGGCGTGCCGTCGATGTCGGTGGCGAGCCCGACCAGGCTGGCCGATGGGTGGCCGTCGGGCCGGAGCGTGGCGAGAGCCGCCGAGCGGGCGCCGCGCAGCAATCCCTTGGCCTCCGCGCGTACGGCGTCGTCCATCGGCTGGATGACGTCTTTGGGGTTCTTGGCCATGGAACCTCTCTCCGATTTCAGGCTTGTGATACGGGGACATAGGCAAACCGCCACGTCCCGGCTAGATTGCCGCCACGCTTTGGCCTCTCTCCCGCGAGAGGGGAACCCGTTTATTGCAACGAGACCAAGAGACGAAAGCCTTATGCCAACGATTGCGCTGGTCGATGACGACCGCAACATCCTGACGTCGGTTTCCATCGCTCTCGAAGCAGAGGGCTATCGCATCATGACCTATACGGACGGTGCCTCGGCTCTCGACGGGTTGAAGCAGAACCCGCCGGATCTCGCGATCTTCGATATCAAGATGCCGCGCATGGACGGCATGGAGCTGCTGCGCCGCCTGCGCCAGAAATCCGATCTGCCGGTCATCTTCCTGACCTCGAAGGACGAGGAGATCGACGAGCTGTTCGGCCTCAAGATGGGCGCCGACGACTTCATCCGGAAGCCGTTCTCGCAGCGGCTGCTGGTCGAGCGCGTCAAGGCGATCCTGCGCCGCGCCGGTGCCAAGGACACCACCACCGTCGCCCGCGCCGAGGACGCCAAGGCGCTGGAGCGCGGCTTGCTGCGCATGGACCCCGAGCGCCACACCTGCACCTGGAAGGGCGAGCCGGTGACGCTCACCGTCACCGAGTTCCTGATCCTGCAGTCGCTGGCGCAGCGTCCCGGTGTGGTGAAAAGCCGCAACGCATTGATGGACGCCGCCTATGACGACGAGGTCTATGTCGACGACCGCACGATCGACAGCCACATCAAGCGCCTGCGCAAGAAATTCAATCAGGTCGATCCCGAGTTCGATATGATCGAGACGCTCTACGGCGTGGGCTATCGTTTCAAGGAAGTCTGAGGCAGGAAGGCGGGACGCGCCGCCTCCGGCGCATCGATCGTCTCCTGAGCGGGAAGTCAGCCGCAAACCATGGCAACCGTCGACAACCAGGCCCGGCCGTCAAAGCCAGCCGCCGGCTGGCGCGGGGCGCTGCGCCGCCGTGTCGGCCTCGTCTGGCGGCGGATGGGCCGCGCGATCTCGGCACGCGCAGCCTCGAGCCTGACGCGGCGTATCCTCGTCCTCAACCTCGGCGGCCTTGTGGCGCTGTTGCTGGGCTTCCTCTACCTCAACCAGTTCCGCGAGGGCCTGATCGAGGCCCGCGTGCAGAGCCTGCTGACACAAGGCGAGATCATCGCCGGCGCGATCGCCTCTTCGGCCACGGTCGAGATCGACACGATCACGATCGATCCCGACAAGCTTCTGCAGCTCCAGGCGGGCGAGAGCGCCGGCATCGCCGAGGATCCGCTCGACTTCTCGATCAACCCGGAAAAGGTGGCGCCGCTGCTGCGCCGGCTGGTCACGCCGACCAAGACCCGCGCGCGGGTCTACGACAAGGACGGCCTGCTCACACTCGACTCGCGCAGCCTCTATTCGCGCGGCGACGTGTTGCGCCTCGACCTGCCGCGCGTCGGCGAGCCCGACGAGCCACCGCTGCTGGAGCGCACCTGGAACATGCTGCGCAACCGGCTCGGCAAGGCCGACGTGCCGGCCTATGACGATTTCGAGAACGCCAACGGCAAATCCTACCCTGAGGTCGCCCGCGCACTGGCCGGCTCGCCGGCGAGCGTGGTGCGCGTGAACACCCGTGGGCAGACGATCGTCTCCGTCGCGGTGCCGGTGCAGCGCTTCCGCACAGTCAAGGGCGCGCTGCTGCTCTCGACGCAGGGCGGCGACATCGATGCCGTCATCGCGGCCGAGCGTTTCGCCATCTTCCAGGTCTTCGCCATCGCGGCGGGCGTGATGATCGTGCTCTCGGTCCTGCTCGCCGGCACCATCGCCGAGCCGATCCGCAAGCTCGCCGATGCCGCGCAACGCGTGCGCAAGGGCGTAAAATCGCGCGAGCAGATCCCGGATTTCAGCAGCCGGCACGACGAGATCGGCCATTTGTCAGGCACGTTGCGCGACATGACCAAGGCTCTCTACAGCCGCATCGAGGCGATCGAGAGTTTCGCCGCGGACGTCGCGCATGAGCTCAAGAACCCGCTGACATCGCTGCGCAGCGCCGTCGAGACCTTGCCGCGCGCCAAGACCGACGATTCGCGCTCGCGTCTGCTCGCGGTGATCCAGCACGATGTGCGCCGTCTCGATCGCCTGATTTCGGACATCTCTGACGCCTCGCGCCTCGATGCCGAACTCGCACGCAACGATTCGGCGCCGGTCGATATGGGACGGGTTCTGGAAGCCGTGGTGACGATCCAGAACGAGACTCGCCGCGAGGGCCAGGCCAGGATCGAACTGGTGGCCGACCGTCGCAGCCAGCGCGCCGGCAATGATGCCTTCCTCGTGCTCGGCCACGATTCGCGGCTCGGCCAGGTCATGGTCAACCTCATCGACAACGCCCGCTCCTTCTCGCCGCCGGACAAGCCGGTGCGCGTCATGCTCTCGCGCATCGCCAACGACGTGCTCGTCACCGTCGAGGACGAGGGGCCGGGCATCGAGCCGCATGCGCTGGAGCGGATCTTCGAGCGCTTCTACACAGACCGCCCCAATGAGGGCTTCGGCCAGAATTCGGGCCTTGGCCTCTCGATCTCCCGCCAGATCGTCGAGGCGCATCGCGGCTCGATCCGGGCGGAGAACCGGCTGGGTCCGGTCGGGCCGGATGGCGAAGCCTGCCGGATCGGCGCCCGCTTCATCGTCTGCCTGCCGGCTGCCTATTCACATGCCGGCTGAGACGAGTGCGAAGATGGGCGAGCGCATCCACGCCACGGCGATCGCGATCGGCGAGGCAGGCATCCTCCTGCGCGGGGCCTCCGGCAGCGGCAAGTCGTCCCTCGCGCTGGCCCTCATCGGCCTCGCCGGGCGGTCCGGTCGCTTTGCGCGGTTGGTCGCCGACGATCGCGTCGCCTTGACGGCGGCTGGCGGCCGTCTGCTGGCGCGGCCGGTCGCGCCGCTGGAAGGGATTATCGAACGGCGCGGCCTCGGCCTCACGCCCGAGCCCTTCACCGGGGCCGCCGTCGTGCGTCTGCTCGTCGACCTCATCGGCGAGGAGCCGGCCCGCATGCCTGAGCCCGAGGAACTGGTCGATCGCATTGCCGGCCTGGACCTGCCGCGCCTGCGGATCTTCGGCCGCGCCGGCGACGAAGGGCAGGTCCTGACCGCCCTCGACTTATTCACAGAGTCGGATTTGTAACCACGATTTTGACAAGTTTAACGGCTGACACCTTGCGATTGTCTCGCACCTGCCGCATAAACCGCGACCTTGTCCGGGCGCCGATGTGCGCTCTCCGGTGCTGGATTGAATGATCGGACTGGTCCTTGTGACTCATGGGCATCTGGCGACGGAATTCCGCGCCGCCCTGGAACATGTCGTCGGCCCCCAGGCATACCTGGCGACGATCGCCATCGCTCCCGATGACGACATGGAAAGCCGCCGCCGCGACATCATCGCTGCCGTCGAGCAGGTCGAGAACGGCGATGGCGTCATCATCCTGACCGACATGTTCGGCGGGACCCCCTCCAACCTGGCTATTTCGGTCATGGAGCCCGGCCGCGTCGACGTCGTCGCCGGCATCAACCTGCCGATGCTGATCAAGCTCGCCAGCGTCCGCGAGGAGAAGACCCTCGACGAGGCCGTGACCAGCGCGCAGGATGCAGGCCGGAAGTACATCACCGTCGCCAGCCGCGTGTTGGCCGGCAAGTAAGCGCGCGCGACCGGGGAGGGCGGCTTGGACGAGAATTGTGACTGCCCCGAAATCCAGGTTCCCGACGGCGCTCTCCACGGCGAGTTCGAGATCGTCAACAAGAAGGGGCTGCACGCCCGCGCCACCGCGAAATTCGTGCAATGCGCCGCCCGCTACGATGCCGACATCACGGTGAGCCGCTGCGGCGAGACTGTCGGCGCCACCTCGATCATGGGCGTGCTCACGCTCGGCGCCGGCATCGGCTCGACGATCACCATCGTCGCCAAGGGCGCCGAGGCCAAGCCCGCGCTCGATGCGCTGGCTGCCCTGATCGCCGACAGGTTCGGCGAAGGCGAGTAACCCGGCGACCGGGCGAGGTCGGCATTCCCGTCGTTGGGAGCGAAAGCGAAGGTGGCTCCCAAGGCCGCCCCGTCATGGTCGAGCTCGTCCCCACCATCCACGTCCTTGCCGGCCGAATGCGGTGTTCAGGACGTGGATGCTCGCCACAAGGGCAAGCGAGCCGGCGACACATAAAGACATCTTTATATCTTTGATTGCCTTCCGCCTCGGCCGCTGCTAGAGAGCCGGCACGTTTCAGGTGCCAGGATTGGAGCTCCCCGTGTCGGATTACATCGTCAAGGACATCGCGCTTGCGGATTACGGTCGCAAGGAAATCAACATGGCCCAGGACGAGATGCCGGGCCTGATGGCGATCCGCGGCGAGCACAAGGGCAAGGCGCCGCTCAAGGATGCGCGCATCGCCGGCTGCCTGCACATGACCATCCAGACCGCGGTGCTGATCGAGACGCTGAAGGAACTCGGCGCCGACGTCCGCTGGTCGTCTTGCAATATCTTCTCGACCCAGGACCATGCCGCCGCCGCGATCGCCGCGACCGGCACGCCGGTCTTCGCCATCAAGGGCGAGACGCTCGAGGAGTACTGGGAGTATGTGCTGAAGACCGCCACCTGGGGCGATGGCGGCACGCCGAACATGATCCTCGACGATGGCGGCGACCTGACCATGCTGATCATCCTCGGCGCCGAGGCGGAAGCCGGCAAGGCCGAGTTCCTCGACAAGCCCGGCAATGAGGAAGAGACGATCTTCTTCGCGCTGATCAAGCGCCAGCTCAAAGCCAATCCGGGCTGGTTCACCAAGACCCGCGCCGCGATCAAGGGCGTCTCCGAGGAGACCACCACCGGCGTCCACCGGCTCTATGAGCTCGCCAAGGCCAGCCGCCTGCCGTTCCCGGCGATCAACGTCAACGACAGCGTCACCAAGTCGAAGTTCGACAACCTCTATGGCTGCCGCGAGTCGCTGGTCGACGCCATCCGCCGCGGCACCGACGTCATGATGTCGGGCAAGGTCGCGGTCGTCGCCGGTTATGGCGACGTCGGCAAGGGCTCGGCGGCTTCGCTGCGCCAGGCCGGCTGCCGCGTGCTCGTCACCGAGGTCGATCCGATCTGCGCGCTGCAGGCGGCGATGGAAGGCTACGAGGTCGTGACCATGGAAGATGCGGCCCCGCGCGGCGACATCTTCTGCACCGCGACCGGCAATCTCGACGTCATCACCGTCGACCACATGCGCGCGATGAAGCACCGCGCCATCGTCTGCAACATCGGCCACTTCGACTCGGAGATCCAGGTCGCCGGCCTGAAGAACTTCAAGTGGGACAACGTCAAGCCGCAGGTCGACGAGATCGAGTTCCCCGACGGCAAGCGCATCATCCTGCTGTCGGAAGGCCGCCTCGTGAACCTCGGCAACGCCACGGGCCACCCGTCCTTCGTGATGTCCTGCTCGTTCTCGAACCAGACGCTTGCCCAGATCGAGCTTTGGAACCACCACGCGAAGTATGAGAACAAGGTCTACACCCTGCCGAAGCATCTCGACGAGAAGGTCGCGGCGCTCCACCTCGCCAAGGTCGGCGCCAAGCTGACGAAGCTCAACGACGCCCAGGCGAAATACATCGGCGTGTCGCAGGCCGGCCCGTTCAAGCCGGAGCACTACCGCTACTGACGCGCACCAACGCACAGGCTCTCGAAGGCCCGGCATCCGCCGGGCCTTTTTTTATCCCTGTGCCATTATGGAATCACGCAGCGCGATACTACAAATTGTAGGTCGAGCCGATTTTGAGGCTATTTCTTGATATTCTGCTCTCGGTGAACCGGGCTGCCCGAAAATCTCTCCATTTACCGGCGATTAAGCACTTCCTGACGGACTCCACCGATGATTACAGTGGGGGTGATTCGGGCTTCCGCCATGGCGCGGAACGGATCAAAGCTCTGATGTGATTGGCGTGGTGGTGCGCGTGCATCGGCCCTCGAGACGGCGGTTTCCGCCGGCTCTCCAAGCCGATTCCGACGAGTGTGGCGGATATGGCGGCTGCGGCCGCCGCGAGATGATGGGCGCAGGATGAGACGGTTGAGGCAACAGAGGCGGGCTGGGGACTGGACTCCGCGCGCATTGCTGCCTGCCTTGACCGCTTCGGTCGCTTCCGCCCCCGCCTTTGCGCAGGATCACTGGCTGGCGCCGATGCGGGTCGACATGATGAGCACGGGCGCGCTTTCGCTGACGCTCACCGGACTGACGGTCTTCGCCGCGACGACCTCGCTTCTCTATGTCCGCGAGCGCGCCCGCTGGCAAAAGCGCGAAGCCAAGCTGGCGGCAGATCTCGAAGCCGCGCGCAGCCATCAGGAGCGACTCTCGATCCTTCTGGGAGCTGACCCGCAAGTCGTCGTGAGCTGGAACGGGCGGGACGCGCAGCCGGTTTTCGAGGGTGACAGTGGCTTTCTCGGCGCTCCAGGAGCTGCTCTCGCACTGGCCTATGGCAGCTGGGCGGCTCCTGCCGACGCCAAGCGGCTGGAACTCGCCACCGACGCGCTGAAGGAACGCGGAGAGGCTTTCACGGTCACTTTGCGCAGCAAGGCCGGACCTTTCATCGATATCGAGGGACGGCCCGTGGCGGGCCGGGCCGTCATCCGCTTCCGCGAGGTTACCGGCGAGCGGGCGCAGGTCATGACGCTGCGCGGCGAATTGGAGCGCGTCACGGCGGATCACGCGGCGCTCGCCCATTTGCTCGCGGGTCTCCCGCACCCGGCCTGGATGCGCGACGCCGATGGTCGCCTGACATGGGTCAACGGAGCCTATGCGCGGGCTGTCGAGGCCAGCGATGCGGCGAGCGCGGTGAAGGGCGGTCTCGAGCTGCTCGACCGGGCCGAGCGCGAGGCGGCGACGCGGGCGCGGCGCGAAGGCAGCCCCTTTACGGCACGGGCTCCGGCGGTTGTCGCGGGCCAGCGCCGGACCTTGGACATCGTCGAGCTGCCGGTTGCGACGGGCTTTGCCGGGTTCGCCACGGATATGAGCGAGCTGGAAGCGGTTCGGGCCGATCTTCAGCGCCAGATGGATGCCCATGTCCGCACGCTCGACCGGCTGAAGACGGCGGTTGCGGTCTTCGACGGCTCGCAGCGCCTCGTCTACCGCAACTCCGGCTTCGACACGCTCTGGTCGCTGGACGGCGGCTTCCTCGACGGTCTGCCGACCGACGGCGAAATCCTCGATCGGCTCCGGGCCGAGCGGCGCCTGCCCGAACTCGGCGACTACCGCAGCTGGAAGGCGGCGGCCCAGGCTGCCTACACCGCGACGCGCGCCAGCGAGGATTGGTGGTATCTGCCGGACGGGCGCACCATCCATGTCGTCGCCAGCCCCAATCCGCAGGGCGGCGTCACCTATCTCTATGACGATGTCACCGAGCGCTTCACGCTCGAATCGCGCTTCAACGCGCTCTCCCGCACCCAGCGCGAGACGCTGGATTCGTTGCGCGAAGGCGTTGCCGTGTTCGGCTCGGACGGGCGGCTCAAGCTTTCCAACCCCGCCTTCGCCCAGTCCTGGCGCATCCAGGGCGGCGACCTCGCCGCCAGCACCCCGCATATCGACGAGGTCATTCGGCTGTGCCGGCCGCTCTTCCCGCAGGACGAGGTCTGGAGCGAGCTGCACAGCGTCGTTACCGGCGTGCGCGATGCGCGCGAGGATTATCGCAGCCGGATGGAGCGACGCGATGGCACCGTGCTCGACATGGCGGCCGCGCCGCTGCCGGACGGCGCGACGCTGATTTCCTTCGCCGACGTCACCGCCAGCGTGAATGTCGAGCGGGCGCTGACCGAGAAGAACGAGGCGCTGGAGCGCGTCTCGCGGCTGCGCGAGGACTTCGTCCACCACGTCTCCTACGAGCTGCGCTCGCCGCTGACCAACATCATCGGCTTCGCCCAGCTGCTGGGCACCGAAACGGTTGGCCCGCTCAATGAGAAACAGCGCGACTATGCCTCGCATATCGTGCGCTCATCGGGCGCGCTGCTCGCCATCATCAACGACATTCTCGACCTCGCCACCATCGACAACGGTGCGCTGACGCTGGAGATCCAGGATGTCGACGTCGCCGATACGATCGCCCAGGCCGCGGCCGGGCTGCACGACCGGCTGACCGACAGCAGGCTGGAGCTCAAGGTCGAGATCGATCCGCGCACCGGGCCGCTGCGCGCGGATGGCAAGCGCTTGCGACAGGTGCTGTTCAACCTGCTCTCCAATGCGATCGGCTTCTCCTCGCCCGGCCAGGCCGTCGCCGTCAGCGCGACGCGGCAGGGCAGCGACATCCGTATCACCGTGGCCGATCAGGGCCGCGGCATCCCGGCCGAGGTCATGGAGAAGGTCTTCGAGCGCTTCGAGAGCCATTCTCTCGGCTCGAGCCATCGTGGCGTCGGCCTCGGGCTATCGATCGTCCGGTCCATCGTCGAATTACATGGCGGCCATGTCGAGATCGACTCCGCGCCGGGCCGTGGCACGAAGGTGACGGCCATCTTCCCGGCCCAGGGCATGCCGCTGTCGGACGCCGCTGAATGACGGAAGAAGCCCGCAAGGCCGGCCTGCACCGGCTCGTGCTGGTGGACGAGGCGGCGACGCTGCGTCTCGCCGCCGACATCGCCGCGATCCTGAAACCGGGCGACATCGTCGCGCTTTCCGGCCATCTCGGCTCCGGCAAGTCGCTGCTGGCCCGCGCCATCCTGCGCGATCTCGCGGACGATCCCGCGCTGGAGGCGCCGAGCCCGACCTTCACCCTCGTCCAGAGCTACGACACCCGGCGCGGCCTCGTGCTGCACGCCGACCTCTACCGCGTGCGCTCGCCGGACGAGCTCGACGACATCGGCCTGATCGAGGATGTCGAGCGGCTGATCACGCTGGTCGAGTGGCCGGACCGCGCCGGCACGCGCCTGCCCGCAGGTCGCAGGCTCGACATCGTGCTCGACGTCGATCCCGACAATCCGGAGACCGGCCGCATTGCCGATCTCTCGGGCGGCGTGCTCTGGAAGCAGCGGCTCGCCATCGCCGTGGCCTCGCGCCGCCTGCTCGACGCTTCCGGCTGGGGCGGCGCGCGCCGCGATTTCATGCTGGGCGACGCCTCGACGCGCGCCTATGAGCGGCTGACGCAGCCAACCGGCGAGACCGCCGTGCTGATGATCTCGCCGCCGCGTCCCGACGGCCCGCCGATCCGCCTCGGCAAGCCCTACAGCACGCTGGCTCACCTCGCCGAGGACGTCGACGCTTTCGTCGCGATGGATCGCGGCCTGCGCTCGCTGGGCTACTCCGCGCCGGAGATCTTCGCCGAGGATCTGAACACCGGCCTGCTCGTCATCGAAGACCTCGGCAACGAGGGCGTGATCGACGCCGAGCGTCGGCCGATCGCCGAGCGTTACGAAGCCGCCGCCAGGCTGCTCGCCGACCTCCACCGTCACACCCTGCCGGCGATCCTGCCGGTGGCGGAGGGGCGAGACCATGCGATCCCGGAATACGACCGGCAGGCGCTGGCGATCGAAACCGAGCTCATCCTCGAATGGTACGCCCCGCATATCGCCGGCGTCACCCTGCCGGCGGTGACGCAGGCCGAATTCGCCCGCATCTGGAACAAGCTCTTCGACGAGATCCTCGCCCAGCCCACGACCTGGACGCTGCGTGACGTTCATTCGCCGAACCTGATCTGGCTGGAACGGCGCGAGGGCCTCGCCAAGCTCGGTCTGATCGATTTCCAGGACGCGGTGCTCGGTCACCCCGCCTATGATCTCGCGGCGCTCGGCCAGGATGCGCGCGTCGATGTTCCCGCCTCGCTGGAACTGAGGCTGCTGGCTGCCTATGGCGCAGCCCGGCGCACTGAGGCGCCCGACTTCGACCTCGCCGGTTTCGCCCGCGCCTATGCGATCCTCGGCGCCCAGCGCAACACCAAGATCGCGGGCATCTTCGCCAGGCTCGACAAGCGCGACGGCAAGCCGGACTACCTCAAGCATCTGCCGCGCATCGAGACCTATCTGCGCCGCAACCTCGAACACCCCGCCCTCGAAGAGCTGAAGGGCTGGTATCAGGCCCATATGCCCAAGCTGTTCGAGACGGAGTGACCGGGCTCTTCGTCATGCTCGCCCCAGGGGCGAGCATCCGCGCTTCGAACACGGCCTTGAAGACGTGGATGGTCGGGACAAGCCCGACCATGACACGCTATGGATGGCCATCCGTCCGCTTCGGGAGATTCGCGTGACTTCAACCGCTTCGCTGCCGATCCGCCGGGCGATGGTGCTGGCGGCCGGGCTCGGGCAGCGCATGCGCCCCATCACCGACACGCTGCCGAAGCCGCTGGTGAAGGTCGGCGGCAAGACGATGCTGGACCATATGCTCGACCGGCTGGCGGATGCCGGCGTCGAGGAGGCCGTCGTCAACGTCCATCATCTCGCCGGGCAGGTCGAGGCGCATGTCGCCGGACGCACCACCCCGCACATTACCATCTCTGACGAGCGCACCGAGTTGCTCGAGACCGGCGGCGGCGTGAAGAAGGCGCTGCCGCTGCTCGGCGCCGCGCCGTTCTTCCACGTCAATTCCGATGCGCTCTGGCGCGAAAGCGGGCGGCCCGCCATGCAGGCGATGGCCGAAGCCTGGAATCCCGGGCGGATGGACATGCTGCTTTTGCTCGCCGAGCGCGAGACCAGCCTCGGCTTCGACGGCGCCGGTGATTTCTTCCTCGGAGAGGACGGCCGCCTGACCCGTCGCGGCGCGGCAGCGAGCGCACCCTGGGTCTATGCCGGCGTCGCCATCCTGAAGCCGGAGCTCTTCGCCGAGACGCCCGAGGGGCCGTTCTCGCTGAACCTGCTCTTCGATCGCGCCATCGCCCGCGGCCGCCTGTTCGGCGAGGTGCTGGAGGGGCGCTGGCTGCATGTCGGCACGCCCGAGGCAATCGCGCCGGCTGAGGCTGCCTTCGCCGCACAGCCGGTCGATGCCTGAGCTCAACCTGTTCAGCATACCCGCCGGCGCACCCTTCCTAGAGGTGCTTGCGGGGGCGATGCTGGATGGGCGGCTGGGGCCCGTCCACGACCCGGCCGATCCGGCCGCGATGGCACGGGCCACGCTTTACCTGCCGACCCGCCGCGCCGCCCGCGCCTTCACCGCGATCCTGGCCGAGAAGCTCGGCGGCAAGCCGCTGCTGCTGCCGCGCATCGTTCCGCTCGGCGATGTCGACGAAGCCGAGACGGCGCTGATCGGCTCCGGTGCCTGGACGGGCGAGCGTCTTGCTCCGGTCGAGCCGCTGCAGCGCCGCATGCTGCTGACCCGGCTCGTCGATGCCTGGGGTCGCACCGCCAACCGCAATCATCTCAGGCTCGACCCTTCCGAGCCGTCGCTGGTGCCGGCCACGCTGGCGGAGGCCTATGGACTCGCCGGCGATCTCGCCGCCCTGCTCGACCAGATGCAGACCGAAGGCGTGCCGGTCGAGAAGCTCGCCGGCCTCGACGCCGCCCGTTTCGACAGGGTCTGGCAGCTCAATGCCAGCTTCCTCGCCATCCTCGGCGAAGCCTGGCCGCAGATCCTTGCCGATCAGGGCGCCGTCGACCCGGCCGAGTTTCGCAATCGCATGCTGGCAGCCGAGCGCGAGCGCTTGCTCGCGGGCGGGGCGAGGGGGCCGATCATCGCCGCAGGCTCGACCGGCACCGTCCCGGCCACGGCGCGGCTGCTCTCGGCCATCGCTCGGCTTCCAAGCGGCGCGGTGATCCTGCCCGGCCTCGATCTCGGACTGGACGAGCGCGCCTGGAACGCCATCGCCAAGGAACCCGCCCCGTCGCATCCACAGGCGGCGCTGCATCAGCTGATGGAGACGCTTCGAGCCGAGCGCGCCGATGTCCGCGAACTCGCTGTGCCCGACGCCGCACGCCATGCACGGCGGGAGCTGCTGCGCGAGGCGATGCTGCCGGCCTCGGTGACGGAACTCTGGGCCAGCCTCGGCCAGCGCTTCGCGCCCGGCGAGGCGGAAGCAGGCTTCACCGGACTGCGTATCGTCGAGACGGCCGACGAGCGCGAGGAGGCGCTCGCTGTCGCCATCGCACTGCGCGAGACGCTGGAGCGGCCGCAGGCGCGGGCCGCGCTGGTCACGCCGGATCGCGGCCTTGCGGAGCGCGTCGCCGTCGAGCTGGCGCGCTGGGGCGTCGAGGTCGATGATTCCGCGGGCCAGCCGCTCGGCCGATGGCCGGCCGGGTCGCTGCTGCGGCTGATCCTTGAAGCGGCCTTGGGACATATGACCCCGGCCTCGCTCGTCCCGCTCTTCGGTCATCCGCTCTGCCGGCTGGGCTTGAGCCGGGAAGCCCTGACGCGGGGCGCCGCGGCTCTGGAAATTGGCTGCTGGCGCGGCAATGCCGTCGGCCGGGGGCTGGCGGGCCTGCATGTCGCGCTCGCTCAGTGGAACGAGCTGCGCCAAGCCGGACACGTTCCCGGCCCGCGCAAGCGTTTGACGGGGGAGGATGCAGCCGCTGCGGCGAGCGTGCTCCATGCGCTGGAAGCAGCCAGCGCGCCGCTGCTCGAAGCGCTTTTCCTCGGGGAGCCCTCGCTTGCCGTGGTCGCAGCAGCCGCACGGGCGGCCGTCACCGCTGTCAGCGCGACGGAGGCCGGCACGCCGCTCGCTTTCGTCGGCCCTGACGGCGAGGCGCTGGCCGGGCTGTTCGACGATCTCGACGGGGCGAAGGACGTCATGCCGCCCGGCGGACGGCCGCAGGATTTCGTCGCGATTCTCGACGGCCTGCTCGCCGAGCGAGCGGTCAAGCGGGCGACGCCGGGGCATCCGCGCGTGGCGATCTGGGGTCTGCTCGAAGCGCGCCTGCTCGAAGCCGATCATGTCGTGCTCGGCGGCCTGAACGAGACGGTCTGGCCGCCGCAGACCACGACCGATTCCTTCATCAACCGGCCGATGCGCGCCGAGCTCGGCTTGTCGCCGCCGGAGCGCCGCATCGGCCAGACCGCGCATGATTTCGTTCAGGCGCTGATGGCGCGCGAGATCACGCTGACGCGGCCGCGCAAGGTCGGCGAGGCCGAGACCATCGCCTCGCGCTTCTGGCAGCGCCTGCAGGCGGTGACGCCGAAGGAGGCGTGGAGCAGGGCGCGCACGGACGGGGACCGCCTGCGCGGGCTCGCTGCGCTCTTGAGCGCCCCCGCAGCCGCGAAGCCGGTCGCGCGGCCGGCGCCGCGCCCGCCGCGCGCATTGCAGCCGCTCTCGCTCAGCGTCACCGAGGTCGAGACGCTCTATCGCGACCCCTACCAGATCCACGCCCGCAAGATCCTGAAGCTCGATGCGCTCGACGCGCTGATCGAGGATCCGACCGCGCAGGATCGTGGCCGACTGCTGCACGATATCGTCGAGAGCTTCACCGCGACCTATCCCGAGCAACTGCCGGCGGACGCGTTGGGACAGTTTATCGCCATCGGCGACAGGCTGTTCCGCGACTTCGACGACGTGCCGGAGGTACGCGCTTTCTGGTGGCCGCGCTTCCTGCTGACGGCCGGGCATTACATCCGCTGGGAGGAGCGCCGACGGCCCGTTATCGCTCGCATCGGCGTCGAGCTGTTCACCGGGGCGAGTTTCAAGCTGGCCGACGGCAGCGAATTCCGGCTCAGCGGCCGCGCCGACCGCATCGAACTGACGCGCGAGCCGGCGCTGCGCATCGTCGATTTCAAGACCGGTGCGCCGCCGAGCAAGGCGCAGGTCGAAAAAGGATTCGCACCGCAATTGACCTTGGAAGCCGAGCTCGCGGCGCGCTCCGGCTTCAAGGGGCTCGCGGGGCCGACGCCGGTCGAGGCTGTCATCTACATGAAGCTCCACCACGACCCGAAGGGCTGGGCCAAGGACAAGCCGCTCGATTTCGACGGTGAGCCGCTGGCCGATGTCGCGGCGCGCCATCTCGAGAACCTGCTCAAGCACCTCGATGCCTTGCGCTCCGGCCGCGAGGCCTATGTCTCCCGCCGCGCGCCGGACTACATCCGCTACGCCAGCCCCTATGACCACCTCGCCCGGGTCAAGGAATGGTCGGCCGCACCCGGCGGCGACGAAGGAGGCGAGGCGTGAAGCCGGGTTGGATCGTCCCGCCGCTGACCAACCAGCGCCAATCGCTGGCCGCCGATCCCGGCCTCTCGGCCTGGGTCTCGGCCAATGCGGGCTCCGGCAAGACCCATGTGCTGGTCAACCGCGTCCTCAGGCTCCTGCTCGACGGTGTGCAGCCGAGCCGCATGCTCTGCATCACCTACACCAAGGCGGCCGCCGCCAACATGGCGAACCGCATCTTCAAGGCGCTCGGCACCTGGGCGACGCTGGACGAGGCCGTCCTTGCCAGAGAACTGACCAATCTGACCGGTCGCGTTCCCGCTGCGGTAGAGCGCGCCAAGGCGCGCCGCCTCTTCGCCGAGGCGCTGGAGACGCCGGGCGGGCTGCGCATCGAGACGATCCACGCCTTCTGCACCCGCGTGCTGCAGGCCGCGCCCTTCGAGGCCAATGTGCCGCCGCGCTTCGAGGTGGCGGATGATCTCGCCCAGGCCGAGATGCTGCGCGAGGCGCGGCGCGAATTGCTGGCCTTGGTCGCCGCGAATCCGGGCGGAGCGGAGGCCCGCGCGCTCGATCTGCTGGCGCAGCTCGCGGCGCAGGATTCCTTCGAGACGATGGTGCAGGAGGCTTTGCGCCAACGCGCGCTGTTCAGTGACGAGAACGGCCGTGCCCGCGACCCTGCTGTGATGAAAGCAGGCATCGCCGCCTTCCTCGGCATCGCCGCGGATCTCGATGCCGACACGGTGAAGCGCCAGTTCCGCGCCGAGCTCGCCGCCTTGCCGGGTTTGCAAGCGCTGATCGAGGCGTTGCAGGCCGGCAGCGCGACGCGTCAGAACCTCGCCGCGAATCTGCGCGCCCTGCTTGCCGGGCAGGACGACGGCGACCCCATTGCCTTCTGTAGGCGCGGTTTCATCACCGAGGCCGGCACGATCAATGCAAACATCCGCGGCAAGGGCAAATCCGAATTCGACGGCGCCGTGCTGGCGACGCTGGAGGCTCTCGCCGCCTGCCTGCTGACGGCGGCAGACGCGGTCAACGCTATCGCGATCCGCGACCGCAGCGCGGCGCTCGCTTTGCTGGTGACGCGCATGCTTGCCTCCTACCAGCGCCAGAAGAGCCTGCGCTCGCTGCTCGATTATGACGACCTGATCGCCCGGACGCGCTCGCTGCTGGAGCGCGTCGAGGCGGCCTGGGTGCTCTACAAGCTCGACGCCGGCATCGACCACATTCTGCTCGACGAGGCGCAGGACACCGGCGAGGCGCAATGGGCGATCCTGCGCAAGCTCGCCGAGGAATTCACCGGCGGCGGCGACCTCAGGCCGAAGCCGCGGACGATCTTCGTCGTCGGCGACGAGAAGCAGTCGATCTATGGTTTCCAGGGTGCCGCGCCCGCCGCCTTCAGTGAGGAGCGCCGGGCGCTCGGCCGGCGCGTCGCGGAGGCGGAACTCGCCTTCGAGGCGATCAGCCTCAACACCTCCTTCCGCTCGGCACCGGATATCATGCAAGCGGTGGATGCGGTCTTCGCCTTGCCTGACCATGCGCGCGGTCTCGTCTTCGACGGCGCCGCACGGCCGGAGATGCACGACACGGTGCGCCGCAGCGCGCCCGGAACGGTCGATATCTGGCCTGTAGCTGCCAACGACACCGGCGAGCCGCCGGACGCCTGGACCACGCCGGTCGACGCGCCGGAGCGGCGCGGCGGCACGGTAAAGCTCGCCGAACGCATCGCACGGACCTTACAGCGCTGGCATCGCGACCGCCGCGACGACCGCGGCAACCCCTTCGCCGCCGGCGACGTGATGATCCTGCTGCGCCAGCGCGGCGCTCTCTTCGAGGCGATCGTCAAGGCCCTGAAGGATGCCGGCGTGCCCGTCACCGGCCGTGACCGGCTGACGTTGGCCGAGCATCCGGCGGTGGAGGATCTCGTCGTGCTCGGCCGGGCGCTGTTGCTGCCGGACGACGACCTGACGCTCGCCACCGCTTTGAAGACGCCGCTGATCGACTTGAACGACGACGATCTGCTGCGGCTCGCGCCCGGCCGCACGGGTTCGCTCCGAGCTGCCCTGCAGGAAGCTGCGGCGAGCGAGCTGCGCTATGCCGCTGCCGAAGCCAAGCTCGCCGGCTGGGCGCGCGAGGCCGGCCGTTCCGGCCCTTTCCGCTTCTTCGCCGGGCTGCTCGGCCCCGGCGGCGGGCGCAATCTCGCTCTGGCCCGGCTCGGCGCTGAAGCGGGCGATGCGCTCGATGCCTTCCTCAACGCCGCGCTCGACCATGAGCGGCGCTACGGCCCCTCGCTCGCCGGCTTCCTCCAGCACGTCACCGGCAGCGCCGCCGATGTGAAGCGCGACCTCTCGGCCAGTGCCGGCGAGGTCCGTGTCATGACCGTCCATGGCTCGAAGGGACTCGAGGCGAAGATCGTGATCCTCGCCGATCTCGGCGTCGAGCCCGGCGCCAAGCGCCTGCCGAAGATCCTCGCCGTGCCGGCGCTGCGCACGGGCCTCGTCCCGATCTGGCCACCGGCGAGCGCCGAGGACACGCAGGCGACCTCAGCGGCCAAGGCCATCGTCGTCGCGCAGATGGTCGAGGAGCATCACCGCCTGCTCTATGTCGCCATGACCCGCGCCGAGGATCGGCTGATCGTCTGCGGCGCGCAGCCCAAAGGCGAGGCGCCGGCCGGAAGCTGGTACGCGATGATTGCGGAAGGGCTCGCCCAGTCGGAGGCGGGCTTGCGCCAGATCGGCGAGGGCGAGGAGGCGGTCTTGCGCTTCTCCGTCACGCCGCCTGTTTCGATGGGCGAGGAGATCGAAGCTCCTGGAGGCGAGCCGGCCCTGGCGCCGCCCATCTGGCTGACGAAGCCGGTTGTGCGCGAGGCCGAGCCCGCGCCGCCGTTGAAGCCGTCGAACGCCCTCTCCGCAGCCGATGGCGAGGAGCGGCCGGGCGACGGCCCGTTCCTCGCCGAGGCGGCTGCCGCCGGCCGGCTGGCGCATCTCCTGCTCCAACTCCTGCCCGATGGGCCGGTCGAGCGTCGCGCCGGGGCGGCCGAGGCGCTGGCGCAGGCGCGCGGCGGCGCGCTGCCCCCGGAACGGCGAGCCCGCATCGTCGCCCAGGCGCTTGCTCTGCTGGATGAGCCCGCCCTTGCCGCACTCTTCGCCGAAGGGGCGCTGGCCGAGGTGCCCGTTGCCGGCGCCATCCGCTTGCCGGACGGTGCGGTGCGCGCGGTATCGGGCCGGATCGACCGCCTGGCCGTCACGGCCGACAGCGTCGTCATCGCCGATTTCAAGACGACGGCCCGGCCGCCGGAGCGAGCCGATGCGATTTCGGCCGGGACGCTGGCGCAGCTCGCGGCCTATGCCGCGCTGATGCGGGAGATCTATCCGGGTCGGACAATCCGGGCGCTGGTCGTCTACACCGCGAATCTCGCCCATTTCGAGCTTGCTGCCGCGCAACTCGACGCGGCGCTTCTCGCCTTGGCCGGTACGGCGGCGAACGATAGCGTCGGCCTCTCCTAGAGCACTTCCGCGCTTCTCCGAAACGCGGAAGTGCTCTATCTCTTTGTTTTATTGCATTTTCTTCACGCGAATCGGTGTCCGCTTCGCTCGAAAATGCTCTAGGGATCGTCCCGGCCATGAAGCTCCTGCCATCCCTGCTGCTGCGTCCGCGGCTTCTGGCGGCCCTGGGTGCCGGGGTGGGGTTGACGGTGCTGCTACCCGGCGACTGGCGGTGGGCAACGCGCTTCCTGGTTGCCTGGGATGCCGGCGCGATCTTCTATCTCGGCCTGCTTGGCTCGACGATGTTCACCGAGACCGTCGACGAGATCAGGGCGCGGGCCGAGCGGCAGGACGAGGGCGCCTTCGCCATCCTCATCATCGCCTGCCTGGCGGCGAGCGCCAGCCTGGTCGCCATCGTGGTTCAGCTCAGCGGGATCGGGGCGGTTCCGGCCGGCGAGCGCGGCTCCCATCTCGCACTGGGCGGCGTCACGATCCTGTGTTCATGGACGCTGCTGCACGCCTTTTTCACGCTGCACTACGCCGGCATCTACTATCGCGGTGGCAAGGCCAAGCCCTGCCTCGATTTTCCGGGCAAGACCGACCCGAACTACGTCGATTTCCTGTATTTCTCCTACACGATCGGCTGCACCTCGCAGACCTCGGACATCGGCGTGACGACGCGGCAGGCGCGCGCCGTCGTGCTGCTGCATTCCGTCCTCGCCTTCGTCTTCAACACCTCGATCCTGGCCATGGCGATCAATGTCGGCGCGAGCCTGGTCTCGGGCGGCTCGTGACGCGCCGGCCTCGCCTCAGCCCTGCGATGCACGCGCCTTGACCAGAGGGGCGGGCGTTCATAGCTTCGCTGGCGAAGGGTGGCACTGCCGCCCGTTGAAACCGAAAGGCGGCCAGTCATGGCAACGAGCAAGGTAACCGATCAGAGCTTCGAGGCCGATGTCCTGAAGTCGTCCGAGCCGGTTGTGGTGGATTTCTGGGCGGAATGGTGCGGCCCCTGCCGCATGATCGGCCCGGCGCTCGAGGAGATCGCGACCGAGCTCAACGGCAAGGTCAAGATCGTCAAGATGAATGTCGACGAGAATCAGCAGATCCCGGCGCAGTTCGGCATTCGCTCGATCCCGACGCTGATGCTGTTCAAGGACGGCAAGCTCGCCTCGCAGAAGGTCGGCGCCGCGCCGAAGAGCGATCTGTCGCGCTGGATTTCGGCAGCAGTCTGAGCTCTCGCGAATTCCTTATGAAGATGGCCCGCTTTCGGTTGAAAGCGGGCCTTTTCGATTCGTCGAGCCGGAGGCCTTTGAATTCTGGTTCTCAGGCGCGGCTTTGCTTGTCGACCGCGAAGGCGCCCGAGCCGGCGAAGACGAAGTAGAGGAAGACGAAGCAGTAGAGGATCGCGGCGTCGCCGCCGTTGAGAGCCGGGTAGAGGCTCTTCGGCGCATGCGCCATCCAGTAGGCGAAGGCCATCTGGCCCGAGAGGACGAAGGCGACAATCCTGGTCTGGAAGCCGACCAGCATCAGCAGGCCGCCGACGACTTCGAGGACGCCCGCGAACCACATGAGCGTAAAGGCCGATGGCAGCGCGCCACTGGCCGGTGGGGCCGGGAAGCCGAAGAGCTTCTGCGTGCCGTGCAGTATGAAGATCAGTGCGGTGACGATACGCAGCAGGCCGAGTACATGCGGCGCATAGCGATTGAGCGAGTTCATCTGTGTCCTCTGTCGGAGAAAACGAAACGAAAGACGATAGGTTCCTGCGCGTTTCCCGCCCGGCTTGTAGGCAGGGCTTCAGATTCTGCGCAATATCCCGTTCGATGACGATTTCGTTTGCGCATTTGCAAGTTTGGTCACGTTCTCGCGATGGATGTGTCCTCCTTGCCGCGCCGCACCCTTAACCGTCCCTTAAAAGCGCCATGTTTGAATCCTGTGTGACCTGACCGCATTTGCGAAGGCGGCGTGTCGGCCGAAACGGGGCAGGATGAACGACCGGACCAAACGGGGCGAGCGGCGCGAGCCGTCCTTCGACGACGAGAGCGGCGCGAGCCGCGACGAATTCGACATGCGCGTTTCTGACGACGATCGCCCGCTTCACCGCCACCGCGCTGCGCCGCGCCCGCAGCCGCGCAGCCAGCCCGTGCGCAACAAGCGCAGCGGCGGGGGAGGTGGCGGCAAGCGCCGCGGGCGCCGGCGGCGTTCGCTGCTCGGCGGGCTGTTCTACTGGACGATGGTGCTCGGCCTGTGGTGCGCCATCGGGCTCGGCGGGTTCATCGCCTATCACGCTTCGCAGCTGCCGCCGATCGATCAGCTCACCGTCCCCAAGCGACCGCCGAACATCGCGATTCTCGCGGCCGACGGCTCGCTCCTCGCCAATCGTGGCGAAACCGGCGGGCGCACCGTCACGATCGGCGAAATTCCGCCTTATCTGCCGAGGGCCTTCGTCGCGATCGAAGACCGACGCTTCTACGAGCATTTCGGTATCGACCCGGTCGGCATCACCCGCGCCATCGTCACCAATCTGCGCGGCCGGAGCGGCATGCAGGGCGGCTCGACGCTGACGCAGCAGCTCGCCAAGAACCTGTTTCTGACGCAGGAGCGCACCGCCGCCCGCAAGATCCAGGAGGCGATCCTGGCGCTCTGGCTGGAGCGAACCTACACCAAGGATCAGATCCTCGAGCTCTACCTCAACCGGGTCTATTTCGGCTCGGGCGCCTATGGCGTCGAGGCGGCGGCACAGCGTTACTTCAACAAGTCGGCGCGCTCGGTGACGATCGCGGAGGCGGCGATGCTCGCCGGCCTCGTCCAGGCGCCCTCCCGCCTGGCGCCCAACCGCAACCCGGATGCTGCCGAGAAGCGCGCCCAGCTCGTCATCTCGGCGATGGCCGAGCAGGGCTTCATCTCGCAGGCGGCGGCCAAGACCGCGCTGACCACGCCGGCCGAGGTGCCCGAGCGCGTCGGCGCCGGTTCGGTCAACTATGCCGCCGACTACGTCATGGACGTGCTCGATGACTTCATCGGCGCGGTCGAGGGCGACGTGACCGTGCTCACCACCCTCGATACCAAGCTGCAAGCTAGCGCCGAGACGACCCTGGTCGATGCGCTCTCCGCACAGGGTGCGAAGCTCAACGCCTCGCAGGGCGCGGTGGTGTCGCTCGCGCCTGATGGAGCGATCCGCGCGCTGATCGGTGGGCGGGACTACACCAAGAGCCAATTCAACCGGGCAACGGCGGCGCGGCGCCAGCCGGGCTCCTCCTTCAAGCCCTTCGTCTATCTCACGGCGATCGAGAAAGGCATGACGCCGGACACGATCCGCGACGACGCGCCGGTGTCGATCAAGGGCTGGGAGCCGGAGAACTATTCCCGCACCTTCCGCGGTCCGGTGACGCTGGCGACGGCCATGCAGCATTCGCTCAACACGGTCGCCGCCCGGCTGATCCAGGAGGTGACGCCCAAGGAAGTCGTCCGCACCGCCCAGCGCCTCGGCATCTCCTCGGCCCTGCAGCCGAACCTGTCGCTGGCGCTAGGAACCTCGGAGGTGACGCCGCTGGAGATGACCGCTGCCTACGCCACTTTCGCCAATGGCGGCCAGTCGGTGCTGCCCTATGTCATCCGCGAGGTGCGCCAGACCAATGGCAAGGTCGTCTATGCTCGCAAGGCCGCGGGTCTCGGCCAGGTCATCCAGCCGCAACAGCTCGCGATGATGGACACGATGTTCAACGGCGTGATGAACGGCGGCACCGGCAGCAAGTTCAACATCCCGGGTTGGCAGGTCGGCGGCAAGTCCGGCACGACGCAGGATTACGGCGACGCCTGGTTCATCGGCTTCACCGCCAAGCTCGTCACGGCCGTCTGGGTCGGCAACGACGACAATTCGAAGATGAAGCGCGTGACCGGCGCCGGCCTGCCCGGCGAGATCTGGGGCAAGTACATGAAGGCCGCCCATGCCGGCGCGCAGCCCATTCCGCTGCCCGGAGGCCTCTGGCAGGGCGCGCCGAAGACGATCTTCGGCGACGGCGCGCCGGTGGCCGATGCCGGTACTCCGGCGCCGGCCCAGCCGGCCAGCTCGGATCGCGCCTGGGTCAAGCCGGCGCCGCAGGAGCGCAACTTCTTCGAGCGGCTCTTCGGCGGCTGAACCGGCCTAGGCCTTCGCCCCTCGGATGGAGCGCGTCGCCCGGAACAGCACGAGGGCGGCGACACCGAGCGTCGACATCACCAGCGGCAGCGGCAGCGCCGCGTTCTTGAGCAGATGGCCGACGAGCAGCCCGACGCAGGCCGAGAGCAGCATCTGGCACAGGCCGTTGAAGGACGAGGCGGCGCCGGCCCGGTCCGGGAAGGGCATCATCGCCGAGGCCTGGGCCTGCGGCATGGTGAGCCCGACGCCGCAGGCATAGAGCGCCATCGGCACGACGACGCCTGCTGCCCCGCCGAAACCGGTGAGCACGCCGACGAGCATGGTGAGACCGCCCCCGGCGAGGCAGGCGACGCCGATGGCGATGACGCCGTCCATGCCGCGCCGGCCGACGAGGCGCTGAGCGATGATCGTGCCGGTGATGTAGCCGAGCACGCCGAAGCCGAAGGAGAAGCCGTACGCGACCGGCGTCAGCCCGTAGATGCCGATCAGCACGAAGGACGAGCCGGAGATGAAGGCGAAGAGCCCGGCATAGGCCAGGGCCGTCAGCGCGACATAGACGCGGAAGGCGCGGTTCTGCAGTAGGACGCCGAAGCCGCGGAAGATCGCTACGGCTGAGAGCGGCTGCGGCGAACGCACGCGCAGCGTCTCCGGCATTACGGTCATGATGACGGCGGCGAGAGCAAGCCCGAAGGCGAGCGAGGCGAGGAAGGTCGAGCGCCAGCCGAAGGCGACCTGCAGCACGCCGCCGAGCACCGGCGCGACGGCTGGGACGAGGCCCATGATCATGCCCATGCGCGCGAGTTCCCGCCCGGCGCGCGGGCCGTCATAGAGATCGCGCACCATGGCGCGCCCGAGCACGATTGGGCCGGAGGCACCGAGCGCTTGCAGGGCCCGCGCGAATGTCAGCGCCCCGATCGAAGGCGCGAGCGCGCAGACCAGTGTCGCCAGCGTGAAGAGGCTCAGGCCCGCGAGCAGGACAGGCTTGCGGCCGAGGCGGTCCGAGAGCGGCCCCCAGAAGATCTGCCCCGCCGCGAAGCCGAACAGGAAGGAGGAGAGCGTTGCCTGCGCGCCCGCCACATCCGTCTCCATCACCCGCGCGATCTCGGGCAGCGAAGGCAGGTAGAAATCGGTGGAGAGCGGGCCGAGCGCCGTCAGCATGGCGAGGACGGCGGTCATCGCCAGCGTATCGGGACGAAGCTTCATGAACGGCCTCCGGCGCAGCCGGATCCGGCTGCGCGCCCCTGCTACGACGCCAACGCGCTATCCGGCAATCGGGGTCGGCGCGGGGCCGTCCTGTGTCTCGCCGTGATAGGCCGTGGCACGCATCGAGGAACGCTCGGAGAATTCCTGGTACCAGCGCGCCAGCCGGGGGCGCCTGGCCCGGAAATCCGGCAGGGCACGGAATTCCAGCCAGGCCAGCGCCGTTGCCAGCCCGATCTGCCCGACATCGACGGGGCCGTCGAACGGCGCCTGCTGCTCCAGCAGGTCATAGGATTCGGCCAGCTTGGCAGTCTGTCCCTCCTGGAGCGGCGGGTAGCGCAGAGGCTCCGGCCGCCGCAGCGTTTCCCAGCGCAGCGCGATGCCTGCATCGCACAGCCCCTGCGCCACGGAATGCAGCCGCAGCGCCTGCCAGCGCTCGGCCCCAGTGGCGGGGATCGGCCTGCGCCCCGTGTGCAGCGCGTCGAGATAGTCGCAGATCACCAGCGAATCGAAGATCGCTCCGGCCTCGGGCGTGACCAGCACGGGCACCTTGCCGAGCGGATTGACCGCGAAGACGGCCGGATTGCGGTTCGTGGGACTGGTTTCATGATCGACGATGACGAGACGATCGGCGATGCCGGCCTCATGCGCGAAGACGATCGTTTTGCGCGCATAGGGCGAATGGCTCTGCGAAAAGAGCGTCAGCCGCTCGGGCTGGACCTGCATCGATCCGGTCATGCCGCAACCTCGGCCGGCTCGAGGCCGACCAGCTCGGCGTAGCGAACGGGGTCGGTCGCGCCCTCCGTATTGACCAGGAAGACGCGCGAGGAGGCGTCGAGCTTGAGCGCCGCCCGCGTTTCAGGGTTGCGCAGCGCCGCGATCAGCCCGGCGAGCCCGGCCGACCCGCTTTCGCCAGCGACGATGGCGGGATCGTCCGCGACGGGGCGGGCGAGGCGATTCATCGCCTCGACGGCATCGGAATCCTCCGCCGTCAGGAAGGCGTCGGCGGCGCGATAGAGCACGCGCAGGGCCAGCGGCGAGGGATCGTAGCATTCGAGCATCGCCATCACGGTCGGCGCGCCATGGGCGATTTTGACCGGCCGGCCCAGCCGTGCCGCTTCGAAGATGCAGGCCGCCCGCGACGGCTCGACCACGGTGAAGAACGGCCGCTCATCGCCGAAGCGCGTCTGCATCTGCGCGGCAAGCGCCGCCGCGATGCCGCCGACGCCGGCCTGCACGAAGATGTGGGTTGGCTGCGCTGGCATCTGCGCCAGCGCCTCGCATGCGATAGCGGTGTAGCCCTGCATGACCAGACCGGGGATGCGCTCATAGCCGTCCCAGGAGGTGTCGGAGACAATGGTCCAGCCCTGCTCGGTCGCGACACGCGCCGCCTCGACGACGGAATCGTCATAGGTGCCGGAAACCCGCACCATCTGCGCACCGAAGCGGGCGATCGCCGCGACGCGTTCGTCGCTGACGCCGCCATGGACGAAAATCACCGCCTTGGCGCCGAGCAGCTCGGCGCCCTGCGCTACCGAGCGGCCGTGATTGCCGTCGGTCGCGCAGGCGAAGGTCATTCCGGCGGCCACGGTGCGGACGGCGGGGTCGTTCATGTCGGCATCGCTCAGGGGGCGGCCAAGCTTCTGGGAAGCGGCCTCCAGGGCCAACCGGATCACCGCATAGGCACCGCCCAGCGCCTTGAAGCTGCCGAGGCCGAGGCGCTGCCCCTCATCCTTGATGAAGAGCGCGCCGATCCCGAGCGCAGCAGCGAGGCCGGGCAGGCTGTGCAGCGGCGTCGGGGCATGGTTCCGGCGCTGGGCGAGATGCGCCTCGATCGCATGCGCTCCGGCGGGGCCGAGCGTCTCGACATCCTCGGGATGGAGAGCGGAGCGGTAGTCGGGATGGTGGTTGAGCAGGAACATGGCGACCTCGGTGCTTGCTCATGAATGGATATTGCAAGCGCGGCGAAATAGGCGCTGGATTTCCGCCAAGCCGATGCAAGTTTCTTTCTCAGGACGCGCCATGCCCGAGCCTGCCGCTCACGATCTCGACGCCTTCGACCGCGCCATCCTCGGCATCCTCCAGCAGGACAACACCACGCCGCAGCGGGTGATCGGCGAGCGCGTCAATCTCTCGGCCCCGGCCGTGCAGCGCCGCATCCGCCGGATGGAGGCGAGCGGCGTCATCCGCGCCAATGTCGCGGTGGTCGATCCGGCGGCGCTCGGCCATCCGATCACACTCTTCGTCGAGGTCGAGCTGGTCAGCGAGACGGCTGTCGATATCGACGCGGCCAAGACCGCCTTCCTCGCCGCGCCCGAAGTGCAGCAATGCTACTACGTCACCGGCGAGGTCGATTTCATGCTGGTGGTGCTGGTGCCGAGCATGGCGGCCTATGAGGCGCTGACGCGTCGGCTCTTCTTCGCCAATTCCAATATCCGCAAGTTCCGCAGCTTCGTCGCCATGGACCGGGTGAAGACGGGGCTCGCCGTACCGGTCTCTTAGCGGTCCCGCGGCAGGCGCAGGCGCGGCATCGCCCGCGCGTCTTGTTCTGGCCGCGACGATATGCGACCGCGGGAGGATGTGACGAACGAGCCTGACGGGCCTTGCCTTGATCACTGTGAAAGCCACCCCAGCAACCGCCGGAGCGGGCGATGCGCCGCAGGGCTGGCGCGCGCTCATCCGTTCGAGCGAGATCGGCGTCGTCGTGCTGGCGTCGGTCGTCGGCGTCTTCGCCGGGCTGATCGTGCTGGCGATGTCCTTCGCGACCCAGCTGCTGCACGAATTGATCTTCGGTCTCGCGCATAGCCAGCGCCTGTCGCTCACCACGACGATCCCCGCCTGGCGGGCGCTCGTCGGCCCCATCCTCGGCGGTCTCGCCATCGGCGTGGCATCCTGGCTGTTCTTCCGCCGACGCAAGCAGCCGGTCGACCCGATCGAGGCCAATGCGCTGCATGGCGGGCGCATGTCGCTGCGCGACAGCGTCTTCGTCGCGCTGCAGACCATCGGCTCCAGCGGCGCGGGCGCCTCGGTCGGCCTGGAAGCCGGCTATACCCAGGCCGCGAGCGGGCTCGCCTCCCATATCGGCCGCCGCTTGCGCCTGCGCCGGGCGGACATGCGCCTGATGGTGGGCTGCGCCGCCGGCGGCGCCATCGGGGCTGCCTTCGATGCGCCGCTGACCGGCGCCTTCTATGCCTTCGAACTCATCCTCGGCAGCTACGCGATCGCGGCCTTCGTGCCGGTGATGGCCGCGACCTTCATGGCGACCGTGACCCACAGCCTGCTCGCGCCCTCGCTGCTCGCGGTCGAAGTGCCGCCGATCGGGCCGATCATCATCTCCGACCTGCCGCTCGTCGTCCTCTTGGGCGCGGCCTGCGGGCTCGCCGGCATCGTCGTCATGCGCGCCGCCGCCTTCGTCGAGGCCGGCTTCCGGCGTTCGCGGATTCCGACATGGCTGAGGCCGGCCTTCGGCGGCCTCCTCGTCGGCGCGCTGGCGATCTGGAGCCCCTCGGTGTTCTCGGCCGGCCATGGCGCCATCAATCTCTATCTCGGAGCGGACCGGGATCTGGCGCTCTTTGCCCTTGTGCTCGTCGCCAAGGCGCTGGCTTCCTCCATATCGATCGGCTCGGGCTTCCGCGGCGGCCTGTTCTTCGCCTCTCTGCTCCTCGGCGTGCTGACCGGGCGCCTCTTCATCGGCGTGCTGACGCTCGCTTTCCCGAACCTCGCCGGTCACGAGACCCTTTTTGCCCTCGTCGGCATGAGCTCGCTTGCGGTCTCGGTTGTCGGCGGGCCGATGACCATGGCGCTGCTCGCGCTCGAGATGACCGGCGATCTCAAGCTGACTCTCGCCGTCGTCGGCGCGGCCGGCGCGGCCTCGCTCGTCACGCGCCGCCTGTTCGGCTTCTCCTTCGCGACCTGGCGCTTCCATCTGCGCGGCGAGAGCATCCGCGGCGCCCATGATGTCGGCTGGATGCGGGACCTCACCGCCGGCAACATGATGCGTATCGAGGTGCCGAAGATCGCAGCCGACGCCACCATCGCCGAAGCTCGGCTGAAATACCCGCCGGGTTCCACCAATTATCTCGTCGCGATCGGCCCCGGCGAGGCCTATGCCGGCATGGTGCCGCCCGGCGCGCTCTACGAGCCGGACGCTGCGCTGGACGAGGAGGCGGAGGCCGAGCCGGCGCCGCGCACCGTGCGCCATCTCCTGCGCAATCCCGACCGCATGTTGCTGGCCGACATGTCGGTGCGCGACACGCTGAAGCTCTTCGACGAGTCGGAGAGCGAGGCGCTGCCGGTCGTCGCCGATCGCGACAGCCGTCGCCTCGTCGGCATCCTCAGCGAGGCGCATGCGATCAAGCGCTATAGCGATGAGGTCAGCCGCCGCAATCGCGAGCTGACCGGCGAGTAGCGGCCTGGCTCAGGCCGCGCGCAGGGCGACGCTCGCGACCACCCGCCACTCCGCGATCGGGATGTCCTGCCCCGACGTCACGATGCCGATCCGGTCGAAATGGATCGCCCGGCCGGCGAGACGTGCATGCACTTCCGCGATCGCAGCTGCCTTGGCCGCCGCTTCGACAGGTCCATAGAGCAGCGAAACATGCGGCATGAAGCTGTCGAGGCCTTCCGGATCGAGCGCGCGCTTCAGCTGCGCAAGCGGCTGCGAGATTGCGAAACGGGCATAGAACGAACGGAAGAAGGCTTCGCTCCCCTCGACCAGCGCGACGGGTTCCGAGAAGGCCGCGACCGTTTCCGCGGCAGCTGCGATCGCTCGCTCCAGCGCAGCGGTCGGCATCGCCGTGTCACCTTGCAGTGTCAGATGTGGCGCGAAGACGGGGGTGCCGAAACGCCCTGCCAGATCGCCGACGAGACCGCTCAGCATCGCCTCGTCGGAGGGAGACGCCATGAGCCAGAGAGAATGTATCTGCGCTGTCATCCAAGTTTCACAAAGCTCTTGCACATAGTGCGCCCCATACGTAATGTTTATTTCAATCACTCCAGTGAATGGAAGAAAAATTCCATTCACTGGACACAAAAACGAAGGCGGGGAGTGGGCACCTTGCAGCCGGAAACGCAAGCCAGAGCGGGTAGTGGCGCGGCCATCGGCGTGCGCGCGCTCAAGGTCTCCTATAGCGGTACGCGCGTGCTGCACGGCATCGATCTGGACTTCGCACCGGGAAGCTTCACGGCGCTGCTCGGCTCCTCCGGCTGCGGCAAGACGACCCTTCTGCGTTCCCTCTCGGGTTTCGTGCCGGTCGACTCCGGCTCGATCGTCGTCGGCGGCAAGGATGTCGCCGGATTGCCGCCGGAGAAGCGCGGCATGGCAATGGTCTTCCAGTCCTATGCGCTCTGGCCGCATATGACCGTGCTGCAGAACATCGGCTACGGCCTCAAGCTGCGGGGCAAGTCCAAGGCCGAGATCACGGCCAAGGTTGGGCAGATGCTGAGCTTTCTCGGGCTTGCCGGCTATGAGGATCGCAAGGTCACGGCGCTCTCCGGCGGCCAGCGCCAGCGTGTCGCGCTCGGCCGCGCGCTCGCCATCGACCCCGGCATCCTGCTGCTCGACGAACCGCTCTCGAACCTCGATGCCAAGATCCGCATGACGATGCGCCACGAGATCCGCGCCATCCAGCAGCGGCTCGGTCTCACCGCCGTCCATGTCACCCATGATCGCGAGGAGGCCATGACCATGGCCGACCGGCTCGTCATCATGCAGGCCGGGCGCGTCGCGCAGGTCGGGACGCCGGAAGAGGTGTATGATCGTCCGGCCAGCGCCTTCGTCGCCAATTTCATGGGTGCGGAGAACGTGCTGCCGCTGCGCATCGAGCGCGGCGAGGGACGGGCTTCCGTCGCTGCCGGCGAAGCCCGCGCGACCCTTGCGGGCGAAGGCGCCGCCGCGCTGCCGGCCGGCGAGACGCTCGCCTATTTCCGCGACGATGTCGCGAGCCTCGGCGCGCTCGATGCGACGGCTGCCGATGGCGATCTCGTCGTCCCCGGCACGATCGCCGCGCGCGCCTATCCCGGTGGCATCTACCGCTACAAGGTCGAAGCCGCCGGCCGCCAGATCACGGTCGACGACGCCGACCGTCACGAACTCGGAAAGAAGGTTGGACTGCGCATCCCGCTGCAGCGCCTTCACATCTTCCCGGCGACCGAGGCCGGGATCGCCGCCTGACAGGGAGTCAGACACATGCGCATTATCACGCTTGCCTGCTCGCTCGCTGCGCTGATGGTGGCTTCGCCGCTATCCGCGCAGACCCTCAACGTCGCCTCCGCGGGCGACCAGAACATGGTCGACTACGTCAAGGACTATCTCGGGCCGATGTTCGAGAAGACCCATCCGGGCGTGAAGGTCGTCTCGGTCGGCACCGGCCCCGGCGATTCCGGCTCGCAGAAGATCTATGAGAAGCTCGATGCCCAGAAGGGCGCCGCCGCGACCGATTTCGACGTGCTCGTCATCCATCAGAAGGCCGCCGGCCAGATGGTCAAGGAAGGGCTGCTGAACAAGTACACGGCCAATGTCGACACCTCGAAGCTGGTCTCCAGCGAGACGGCCAAGAACTCGCTCGGCTCGGATGTCTCCGGCTACGTCATGCCGATGTTCCAGTCGCAGACGGCGCTCGCCTACAACGCCGACATGCTGAAGAACCCGCCCGCCAACTTCGCGGAGCTGAAGGAGTGGGTGAAGAAGAACCCGAAGCAGTTCGGCTACAACGGCATCAAGGGCGGGATGTCCGGCGTCGCCTTCGTCGCAGGCTGGGTCTACGCCTTCGGCGGCGACGCCAACAAGCTGATCCAGGGCCCCTATGACGCGGCCGAGAAGGCCAAGTGGGACGCCGCCTTCAGCGAGCTCAAGGACTTCAACAAGAACGCGGTGATCACCCCCGGCAATGCCGGCACGCTCGACATGCTCAATCGCGGCGAGATCGCGATGGGCCCGGTCTGGGTCGACATGTTCTATTCCTGGCAGGCCGACGGCAAGCTGCCGCCGAGCATGAAGCTGAAGCTCGCCTCCCCCGGCATGCCCGGCCAGCCGATGTACTATGCGGTGCCGGAGAAGTCGGCGCAGAAGAAGCTGGCGGAAGAGTTCATCGCGCTCGCCACCAGCCCGCAGGTCCAGGCTGACGGCATCGTCAAGAAGTTCAACTGGTATCCGGGCATCGACGCCAAGAACCTCGAAGGCAAGCTCGACAAGGCCGCCTGGGACAAGCTCTTCACCGACATCACTCCGACCGACCTGTCGCAGAACGCCAAGCCCTTCCCGATCGCGCCCTACTTCAACGACATCCTTGAGGGCTACGAGAAGAAGGTCGCGAACTGAGGTTCGTTCTCTCGAAGGGCCGTCATTCGCGGAGTGCCTCCGCCGTCATCCTCGGGCTCGACCCGAGGATCTCATGACCAGCTCGCTCTGGTTGCCGAGATGGTCGGGTCAAGCCCGACCATGACGGCCTCTCCGGCCCGGCCATGACGGCCTTTTTCCTTTTCGCGTATAGGCGGCAGGTTCGATGTCTCTTTCCCAACGCCAGCTCGCCCTGCTGCTGATCGCGCCGGGCCTCGCGCTCGTCGCGGCGCTGTTCCTCTATCCGCTCTGCTTTTCGCTGATCTCGGCCTTCACAGGCCCGGACGGCGGCTTCTCGCTGCAGGCCTTCGCCAAGGCCTATGAACTCTATTCCGGCGACATCCTCTTCACCGTCGTCATCGTGCTCTCCTCCTGCCTGCTGACGGGGCTTGCCGCCATCATCATCGCCGGCACGCTGACGCTGGGCGAGAACCGCTACATCGTCGGCACGCTCAAGGCGCTCTATCGCTGGCCGCTGTTCATCCCCTTCATCGTCGCGGCGCAGTGCATGCGCACCTTCCTCGCCAAGAACGGGCTGATGAACAATTCCTTCGTCGCCATGGGGCTGATGGAGCCGCTGCAGGCCGTGAGCTTCCTCGACTGGCGCGGCATCATCGCTACCTTCGTCTGGAAGCAGACGCCCTTCGTCGCGCTGCTGCTGGCCGGCGCGCTCGCCGCGCTCGACCGCGCCACGCTTGAGGCCGGCCGCAATCTCGGCGCTTCGCGCATGCGCGTCCTCGTCGAACTCGCGCTGCCGCAGGTGATGCCGCAGCTCCTCGTCGCGCTCGTCCTCTCCTTCGTGACGATGCTCTCGGTGCTCTCGGTGCCGATGATGGTGGCGGGCTCGCAGCCGACGATGCTGACCGTCGACATGGCCTTCCGCATCAACGCCTATGGCGACTACGCCACGGCCAATGCGCTCGGCGTCATCACCTATCTGATCTCGGCCGGCGCGGCGATCATCTACCTCAAGCGCGGCATGGCAAAGGAGGGCACGCCATGATCCGCGCGGTCTCTAGCTTGCGCATGGTCCTCGGCGCCTTCGCGCTCGCGGCCTTCGCCTTCTTCCTGATCGGGCCGCTGGTCAATCTGGCGCTGTGGTCGGTCGCCGAGCGCTGGTACACGCCCTACAAGCTGCCGGTCGTCTATGGCACGCGCTATTGGGAGCAGGTCTTCCGCCCGACCGGCGATGCCATGGCCTCGCTCGCCACCTCGGTCTGGATCGCGGTGCTCACGGTCATCGTCGCGCTCGTGCTCTCGATCCCGGCCGGCTACGCTCTGGCGCGGCTGAAGCTGCCGGCGCGCGCTCTCTTCATGGTCGTGTTCCTGCTGCCGCAGGCCTTTCCATCGGTCGCGATCTACATCAACGTCGCGCGCATCTTCTACCAGCTCGGCATCAACGGCACCGTCTTCGCCGTCGTGCTCGTGCACGCCGCGCACGGCCTGGTCTATTCCGTCTGGATCGCGGCCGCGGCCTTCGCGGCGGTCGACAAGGACCTGGAGCTGGCGGCCCGCAACATCGGCGCCCCGCCGCTCAAGACCTTCTTCTCCGTGACGCTGCCGCTCGCTGCCCCCGGCATCATCGCCAGCGGCATCTTCGTCTTCCTGGAATCGCTCGACGAGTTCACCGGCACCTTCTTCGTCGGCGTGCCGCAGGTCACCACGCTGCCGCTGCTGCTCTACAATGCGGCGATGGGCGGCAACTATCAGGTCGCCTCGATCACGGCGCTGATCCTGCTGGTGCCTTCGGTGCTGTTCATGCTGTTCATCGAGCGCTTCCTGCGCGCCGATGTGCTCGCCAAGGTCGGGGCCTGAGGGGGGAGGGCTTGCGCGCCCCCGGGCGATCCGCAAATCTCCCGCTCCCCCCTGCCTTGCGGATCCGCGATGACGAACGGCGTTGAACTCCCCCCATCCGGGCCAATCCCGGATTCCGTTCCGCGCGGGCGGCCGATCGCCGGGCTCCAGCCCAGCCGGATCGGCTTCGGTGGCGCGCCGCTCGGCGATCTCTACGGCCATCTCAACGAGGTGACGGCGCAGGGCACGGTTCGCGCCGCCTTGGCCGCCGGCATCAACCTCGTCGACACCTCGCCGCTCTATGGCCATGGCCTCTCCGAGCATCGCATCGGCGCGGCGCTCCGCAGCGTGCCGCGCGAGAGTGTCATCGTCTCGACCAAGGTCGGCCGCTGGATGCAGGCCGGCCAGCCGAAGCATGACGGCTCGGGCTATGCCGGCGGCCTGCCGCACCCGGCGGTGATCGACTATTCCTATGACGGCGCGATGCGCTCCTTCGAGCAGTCGCTGCTCCGGCTCGGCACCGACCATATCGACATCCTGCTGATCCACGACGTCGATGTCTGGACCCATGGCGACAGGATGGAGCAGCGCTTCACTGAAGCGATGGACGGCGCCTATCGCGCGCTGGAGAAGCTGCGCGCATCCGGCGCGGTCAAGGCGATCGGCGTCGGCGTCAACGAGGCCGAGATGTGCGCGCGCTTCGCACGTTCAGGCGATTTCGACGTGATGATGCTGGCCGGTCGCTACTCGCTGTTGGAGCAGGGCGCGCTGACGGAATTCCTGCCGCTCGCGCTGGAGAAGAAGATCGCGGTGATGCTGGCCGGTGTCTTCAACTCCGGCATCCTCGCGACCGGCGCCAAGCCCGGTGCGTTCTACAACTATAAGCCGGCGCCGCCGGAGGTGCTGGCCCGCGTCGCCCGGATCGAGGCCGTCTGCGCCGCCCATGGTGTCGCCCTGCCTCAGGCGGCACTCGCCTTCTGCGCCGCCCATCCAGCGGTCGCGACGATCGTGCTCGGCGCCGTCACGCCGCAGGAGGTCAAGCGCAACCTCGACCTCGTCGCGCGGCCGGTGCCGCCCGCGCTCTGGCGTGATCTCAAGTCCGAAGGCCTGCTCGCCGCTGAGGCGCCGGTCCCCCAGGGCTGAGCCCTACTTGGCCACCGGGCCGGGCGCGCCGAGATAGTCGACCGCGCAGGCGACGTGAAGCTTCATCACCGCGATCGCCTCGTCGATGGTGACGTGCTCCTCGTCGGTGCCCATGCTGATCGGGGAGGGGCCGCAGATCAGCGCGGGCACCCCACGCCAGCGCCAGTAACGGGTGTCGGTGCCCCCCAAGCTCGACACCGGCGGCGCGTCATGGCCGAGCAACTCGCGGATGTTGCCACGCAGGATGTTCGCCATCTCGCTGAAGGGATCGGTCAGGCTCGCCGGATAGCTGTGGTCCTCGTTGACGACCATTTCGCAATCGGCCTCGCGGGCGAGCGCTTCGAGGTCGGCGCGGATCGCGTCGCGGTCGGAGCCGATCGGGATGCGCATGTCGAGATGGGCGATGCAATGCGTCGGGATCTGCGTCGCCTTCTGCCCACCCTGCAGGATACCGACATTGACGGTGATGCGCCGGGCGACATCGCCTGCACCTTTGCCGAGATTGAGGTCGGCGGCGGCAATCGTCTCCGGCGAGGTCAGAACCGCATCGATCTCCGGCGGCAGCGTCGCCAGCTTGAGGTGGTAGCGGTCGTAGATCACGGTCACGAGCCGGCTGACATCCGCTATCGGGTTGCGCGCCCGGTGGGCATAGCCGCCATGGCCGCCGATGCTCTTGGCCGAGAGCGAGAAGCGCAGCGTGCCCTTCTCGGTGAAGCGCAGATTGGCAAGCCCGCTCGGCTCGCCATTGAGGCAGCAATCGGCCTCCATCTCGTCTGCGAATTCGTCGAACAGATATTTGGTGCCGTAGCGCCCGCCCGACTGCTCGTCCGAGACCACGGTCAGGGACAGCGCGCCGCTCAGCTTCTCGCGATGGGGATAAAGCTTGCAGTAGGCGAGGATCGAGGCGAGCGTCCCGGTCTTCATGTCGGAGGCGCCGCGGCCCATGATCTTGCCGTCGACGATCTCGGCCTCCCACAGCTTCTCGTTGGTGACCGGGAAGATGTCCATATGGCCGTTGAGGATGAGATGGCGGCCGGGATTGCCGCCCTCCCAGCGGCCGATGATGTTCGGCATCTCCGGCACGAAGGACTCGGTGCGATGCGGCACGCCGGCTTGGTCGAGCAGCTCGCGCACAAAGGCGGCAGCCTCGCGCGTATCGCCCGGCGGGTTGACGCTCTTGATGCGCAGGAAGCGGCGCAACAATTCGACGATCTCGTCGCGGCGATCGTCAATCGCCTGAAGCAGCTCTGCCTTCAGGGCGGCGGTATTCGTGGACATGATGGGTCGTCTTCTTGGTGGTGGCGTTAGGAGGAATGCGAATTCGTGTCAGGCCCGGGCGAGGAGCGACATCGCCCGCGTAAGCTCAGTCTTCTCCAGCCGGGCGGCGACGCAATAGGCGGGGTTGAAGACGTTGGCGATGTCGTAGCGCACCGCCTGACCCAGCAGATGGCTCGCCTCGATCGGATCGACGCCGAGGTCCTCGCCGACCCAGCGCAGCAGTTCCGTGGTGGCGAATTGCAAGGGCTGGTCGAGCGGGCGCCCGGCAGCGATCACCAGGAGGTCGGTCTCGGTCTCGCAGCGCGGCCAGCGCAGCCCGAGCTTCTTCACGAGCTTCACCGAGAACTCGACCTCGAACGAGGTCTCGACGCCGGTGCCGGCGATCTCGCCGTCGCCCTGGCAGGCATGGCCGTCGCCGAGGAAGAACAGCGCGCCCGCCTCGAAGACCGGGAAGGCGATGGTCGCGCCCGGCCCGAACAGCCGGTAGTCCATATTGCCGCCATAGGCGCCGCTCGTCGCGGTCGAGATCGCCTGGCCGCGCTCCGGCGCGACGCCGAAGCAGCCGAGCATCGGCGCGAGCGGGAAGCTCCAGTCTTTGATGCGGGCGGAGGGCTCCAGGAGCTTCACGGTGCCGGCCTCGGCATCGACAGCCCACTCGTAGCGCTCGCGCTTCGGCAGTTCTGCCAGGATCGACGGGTCGAGCACGGCAGGCGCCAGCGGCGAATAGGTCCAGCCGGTCTTCCGGTTCGGAGTCATCCGCTCGATGGTAACGAGCAGCGCGTCGCCCGGCTCGGCGCCGGTGACGAAGAACGGGCCGGTCATCGGGTTGCCGCGCGGCGCTTGCTGCACGCCGTCATGGCCGAAGCCGGCGGCATCGAGCGTGGTGGTGACCACGCTGTCGCCGCTGGCGATCTCCAGAACCGGGGGCAGGGTGCCGATCACGTTCGAATAGCGGGTCGGGACGAAGTGATGGCGCGCCATGAAAGCCTTCCGGAGCAGGTTCGCGTCGATGTCGTGGCCGGGCGTTGGCCGCCCGGCGCACAGACCGTAGGGGCTCGCCCATTCCGTGAGAAGCGCTTGCCGGCGAAGGGGCGCCCTGCGTCAGGCTCGCCCCGGCTTGTCCGGCGGAGGCCTCAGTCCCTCAAGCCCTGGATGATCGGGCTTCGATAGGAGATCGCCGCCGGCAACAGCGCGAGCAGGCTTCCCACGACGCAGAGCAGGCCCGCCTGCGCGAGCTCGCCCAGGCCGATCGCAGGAGAGAGCGAAAGCCCCGTGCGAGCCGCGACGAGGCCCGAGATCGCATGGGTCGCGATCACGCCCAGCACCAGCCCGGCGACGCAGCCCGCGGCGATCAGGACGATCGTGCCGATCCACGTGACCAGCAGCACATAGGAGCGCGGCGCGCCGAGCGCCCGAAGCGTCGCATAGCGACGCCGGCGCAGCCCGTTCACGGCAATGAGGAGAAGCACGACGCTGGCAAGGATCAACACCGCGTTGGAGGCGGAGGCGACGACGAGGATGTCCCGCATGTCGCCGAGCGCTCCGTAGAGCGAGACGAGAACCTCTGCCGGGAAGAAGGCCATGGTTCCGCCCTGCCGGTATTGCGCGCGCAGCGCATAGGCGCCGGCGACGCTTTTTGGCTTCACCACGATCGCCGGAACGCCCGGCACGCGCTTGCCGTCGAAGGGCGGCCCGATCCGGGCTTGCTCGGCCGGGCGTCGATCGCCTGTGCCCGACCCGGCGTGCCAGAACGGAGCGTCGCCGCGCGCCTCCTCGGCATGGCCGTTGCCGAGGCCATGGACCTCCCAGACGCTCTCGATCGGCACCAAGATGGCGCGGTCCCAGGGCGAACCCAGCCGCGGCAGCCGGCCCACGGCGGTATAGCCATGGCCCTCGTGTCTGTGGCTGAGTTCCTCCTCGTCGGCCTGGCCGGGTCTGGACACATGGCCGGCGACGCCGTGGGAGGGTTCGATCGTGTCGCCCAGCCGGTAAAGGACATCGGCGCCGAGCACGGCTTCGCCTTCCGTCGTGAAAAGCCGGCCTTCGCTCGGCGCGATCCGGCCCCATCGAGAGGCAAGGGCGGCCGTCGTGCCGACGACGGGATAGCCGCGGCTGACATCGCCGAAGGCGACCGGCGCGAAACTCCCGGCGCGCTCGTCCAGCGCCAGCGCCTTGAGGACCCGCCCGTCGACCAGCGGCAGCGCGTCGAGCTGCAGATAGACACTCGACATCAGCAACTGCGTCTGGCTGCCGGGAGCGCCGATGATCAGGTCGAAATCATCGGCAGCCCGGGCCGAACCCTGGCGCAGTGCCCGTTCCTGCGCGCCGATCGCGATCCCGGTGGCGACTGCGAGCGCAACGAGCAGCATGATCGCCGGCGCGGTCCAGCGCAGGGCCCGCAGATCGGCCAGCACCATCGGCCAGGGGTTCATGCCGCGTGTCCCGCCCTGAGATCGAGCCTCTGCGCCAGCCGAGCGAGCAGGCGCGGGTCATGCGATGCGCAGATAAGGGTGGCGCCGCTCTCCTGCGCAGTCTCGGTGAGCAGGTCCGCGACGCCATCGGCGTGATCGGCGTCGAGGCTGGCGGTCGGTTCGTCGGCCAGGATCAGGCGCGGTGCGTTGAAGAGCGCGCGGGCGATCGCGACGCGCTGCTGCTCGCCGCGCGAGAGAACCGCTGCCCGCGGGTGAGGGTCCTTCAGCCCGACGCGGGATGCCAACGCGAGGGCGCGTTCGCGGCCGGACGCCCTCAGGCGCCAGGAGGAGAAGCTCGCAGGCAAGGCGATGTTGCCGGCGACATCGAGCTCCGGCACCAGATGGAAATCCTGGAAGACGAAGCCGAGGGTCTGCCTGCGCCAGCGGTCGCGCCGCGCTTCCGGCAAGCTGGAGACCTCGGTCTCGCCCCAGCGCACCGAGCCGGTGCCAGGGCGCAGCAAGCCGGCGATCAGATGAAGCAGCGTGGACTTGCCGCAGCCGGACGGGCCGCTGATGCCGAGCGCGGCGCCGGGCTCGATCACCAGCGCGGGAATATCGAGAACGCGGAAGGACTGCCCATCGCCGTCGCGGTGATCCAGTGCGATATCAGCGAGAACGAGCCGTTGCGCGCTCGCCTCAGGCGAGGGAGAAGCCGGCATCGGCGATCCTGATCTGGCTGACGAAGCCGGTCTCGGCATCGGTCGCGGAGCCGATCTCCAGCCGCCCGCTTACCGCGACCTTGCGGCCGGCGCTGACCATCGCCGTCTCGTTCTTCATGAACACGACGACGATGTCGACCGGCCAGTCGGCGTCGGACTGGCAGAACGGGCAGATGGCGAGCGGTTCGCGCGTCAGCACGAAGAAATGGCTTTCCGGCTTCAGCGGCGGCGCCATGTAGCCGACCATGCGCACGGCCTTGCCGCGCAGGGCCGTGACCCTGTCGGAGAACTGGAAGCCCAGAACCCCGAAAGACTTGTAGAGCCCGTCGAAGGAGATCGACTCCGTCTCGGCGGCGGCGCGGGCCGGCCCGCCAAGGCTCGCCGCCGCGAGGCCGAACACGGCCCCGCGGCGGGTGATGGTCACGATGGGGTTTCGCCGGCGCATGGATGCCTCCGCAGCCCCGATCATCGGCTCACTTGCCGCCGAGAGCCAGCGCTTCGGTCATGACGCGGAACACGAATGTGTTGGGCTTGTGGCCGCGGAAGCGCTCCGCGCCGGGGCCCATCGCGGTCAGGATCACGTCGTCGGCCGAGTGGACGCCGCTATTGGCGTCGAGCGGGAGATTGCCGACCTTGCGTGTGGCGAGCGGACCCGAGCAGTCCTTCTCGTTGGCGATATTCGCCTTGCCGTCCGGGCCCTTCACGGCCGGAACGCGCTCGCCATCCATGGCGGGGCGGCCGGTGTCGCAGGTGTCCGGATACGAGCCATAGACGACGGCCAGGCGACGCGAGGTGTTGATGTCGGTCGGATAGCCCTCGGCATCGAGCGGGCCGTAGTTCGGCGGCAGCGACTCGTTGTAGACGCCGAGCTTGTCGCGCAGCTGCTGGCCGGGGCGCTCGTCGTCATAGGTGCCGATGATCGAGATCGGATGGGCGTGGTCGGGGACGACGATGATCAGCGTGTCGTTGCGCTCGCCGGCGAAGTCCTTGGCGACCTTCACCGCGTTGTCGAGCATGATCGTGTCGAAAACCGAGCGCTCCCAGTCCAGCGAGTGGCTGTACTTGTCGATGCGGGCGGATTCGACCATCAGCAGGAAGCCTTCGGGATTGCCCTTCAGCATGTCGATGGCGGCCTTGGTCTGCTCGACGACATCAGGCTGGTCCGGGAACTTCGAAATCGTGCCCTTCTTGGCGAGGCGCAGGTCGAAGGCGCCGTCGATATTGCCGGTGTTGTAGAGGCCGAGCAGCTTCTTCTGGCCGGCGGCGACCGCCGCGTTCATTTCGGTCTTGGTCGTGGCGAGGGTGTAGCCGGCTTCCTTGAACTTCGCGATGAAATCCTGATCGTCGGTGCGCTTCGAGCCCGGCGTCGCCTTGGACAGKAAGTTCGGCGAACCGCCGCCCATGATCACGTCGGGCTTCACGTCGAAGAACATCTTGACGATGTCGTTGAAGTCCGAGCGGCGGCGGGTATGGGCGACCATCGACGCGGGGGTCGCGTCCTCGATCTCGGAGTTGGTCACGACGCCGACGGACATGCCGGTGCGGCGCTTGGCGAGCTCGGCAATGGTCTCGACCTTCGGATGGTCGAGGGTCAGCGCGTTCTTGGCGCAGTAGACGCCGAGCGCGTTGACGCAGGATTTATGGCCGGTGGTGTAGGCATGCGCGGCATTGGCGCTGTCGGTCACGATCGAGTCGGTGCCCGAGGTCGAGATCAGCGCCATGTTGGACATGTCGTCCATGGCGAGCTCGCCGTCATATTTGCCTTCCTTCCAGCCCTTGGAGAGGATGCGCGCGGCGGTGCGATTGGCGACCGACATGCCGTCGCCGATGAAGAGGATGACGTTCTTGGCGCGGCGCGGCTGTGCCGTGGCGAAGACGTCCCAGTTCACGGTCGCCTTGTTGCCGCCCTGCGTGGCTTCCACCACATAGCGGCCGGCCGGCAGCGAAGCGCCGCGCAGCCACAGGGCGGAGTGCTTCTGGCCCTCCTCGCTCTGGATGAAGCTGGTCGGGCGGCCGAACACCTCGGCGGCCGGCTTGCCGTTGATGGTGACGTTCACATCGGCCGAGGTTGGCGCATTCGGGAACTCGACCTTGAAATCGAAGCGCGAGCCTTCGAGGATCTCGGCACGGTCGATCGGATAGACGGTCTGCGCGGCGGCCGACCCTCCCGTGACGCCCGCGGCGAGGATCGCCGCCAGCCATTGATATGCGCGCATTGTGGTTCTCCGCCTAAATGCTCGTGCCGGTGGCCCTCGCCTAAGGCCGGAACGTGACAGTTTGAACAAACTCGCGGCGACCGGGCCGCGCGATTTTCGGTTCCGTCCATCCGCCTGTCATTGGGGCCCGGCGGCGAGAGGCGGACGCATCGGCGCGAACGATATTGGGAACAATTTGAACGAAATCGCGACCCCTGTCTTAGGAACAGGCCGGCATGCTGGCGGCTGTTCACCGAGGAAAAGACATGGATATTTTCAGCATGCTGGGCCTGATCGGCTTCATTGCGCTGGCCTATGCATTCAAGCTGGCGACGGAGAGCGTGACCTAAGGATAAAGCTACCGGGGCTGGCGCATCCGGGCGCATGCAGGTAAGGATTGATTTACCTTACGTTGCGCCAGGCTGCCAACATGATCGACGTCGCTCTCAACCTGCTCGGCATAGTCGCGTTCAGCCTGCTCGGCTATGCGATGCTCATGGCGGTCAGAGGCCCGAAAGCCGAGGCTTGAATCGGAATGGCGCGCCAGCCATTCGTGCTTCTGCTTTGAATGGTCGTGCAGCCGCCTTTGCGGCAGGGCGATGCATGTTCGCGCTCAATCCCGATCCTGATTTGACCGGCTCTCGCTGAGAGCGATGGGGATCGCGACTCCCAGGCGGCGAGCGCGGCTGCGCAACGCATCGAGCGTTTCTCCTCCCAGGCGAGAGGAGCCGTCGAAACGGCTTCTGGCCTGGACTGCGCGATCTCCCGGCAGACGCGCGGGGCCGGCGCCCGGAGCCGTCCGCGAGCTGCGGATGCGATCGGCAAAACCGGAGGCGGCAGCCTCGAATTCCGCAAGGGGCCGCAACCCTTCGACCTGGATCGCCATGAACAGGTTGGCGCTGCCATAGGCGCGGGCGAGGTCGCCATAGAGTGGCTGCACCGCCTCGCCGATGCCGCCGGCCGAGAGCCCGCCGGCCAAAAGGTCGACCATCACGGCAAGGCCGAAGCCCTTGGCCCCCGCGGCTGGCAGGAGCGTGCCCAGCAGCGCCTCTCGAGCGTCCCGTGTCGGCTGGCCTTCCGCCGTCTGCGCCCAGCCCTCCGGAATCGACTCGCCCTTGCCGGCAGCCAGCCTGATCTTGCCCATGGCGCCCGCGCTCATCGCGAAATCCAGCGTAATGGGTTCTCTGCCCGTCGGGACCGCGATCGCCAGCGGATTGTTGCCGACGACGGCTTCGACAGCGCCGGGGGCCGGCAGCATGGGCCGTGTATTGGCCATGACGATGCCGATCTGTCCGCTCAGCGCGATCTTCCGCGCGAAGCGTCCGGCCGCGCCGAAATGGAAGGCGTTGCGCACCGCCACCACCGCAACGCCATGCGCGGTGGCCCGCTCCGTTGCGATCTCGCAGGCCCGCTCGGCCGTGACCTGCCCCAGCCCGTTCCCGGCATCGATCGTCAGGCGCGAGCCCAGATCCGCGACGATCTCGCCCCTCGCGCGTGGATCGACGGAGCCTCCTGCGATCCGGTCCAGATACATCGGAAGGTGCAGCAAGCCGTGCGAGGCCAATCCCTCGATATCCGCATCGACGAGAGCCTCGGCCACCAGGGTCGCATTGTCGGACGGCGCCCCGGCCGCTTCGAGCAGCGAGACGGCGAAGCCCTTCAGGATTTTCGCAGGATAGACATCCGAAACCGACATCGCTTCGCCTCGATGCAGCACGCCCGGCGCGATGACCGGGCGTACAAGCCAGTTTTCAAATCCCGGCAGAGCCGGATCGGGACGATGTCGCTCAGCGCGCCGGTGGAGCGTATTGCAGGCCGCCGGCGGTCCAGAGCTTGTTGAGGCCGCGCCCGATGCCGAGCTTCGAGCCGGCGCCGACATTGCGCTCGTAGACTTCGCCGTAATTGCCGACCTGCTTGACGATCTGCAGCGCCCAATCGGGCTTCAGCCCCATCGACTCGCCGAAATTGCCGTTGCCGCCGAGCAGGCGCTGGGCTTCAGGAGAACCGGTGCGCTTCTGCTCCTCCGCATTGGCGGCGGTGATGCCGAGTTCCTCGGCATTGATCATGGCGTAAAGCGACCAGCGCACGATGCTGGTCCAGGTCTCGTCGCCCTGACGCACGACCGGGCCGAGCGGCTCCTTCGAGATCAGCTCCGGCAGGATGACGTATTCGGCCGGGTTGACCAGCTTGAGCCGGTAGGCGGAGAGCGCCGAGACGTCGTTGCTGAACACGTCGCAACGGCCGGATTCGAAGGCCTTGGCGACCTGGTCGCCGGATTCGAAGGCGACGCCCTCGTATTTCATGCCGTTCGCCCGGAAATAATCGGCGATGTTGAGCTCCGTCGTGGTGCCCGTCGGCACGCAGACCGAGGCGCCGTTAAGGTCCTTGGCCGAGGCGATGTTCTGCGACTTGCGGACCATGAAACCCTGTCCGTCATAATAGGCGATGCCGACATAGCGCAGGCCCATCTGGGTATCGCGGCCGAGGGTCCATGTCGCCTGCCGGGACAGGACGTCGATTTCGCCCGTCTGCAGGGCGACGAAACGGTCCTTCGGGCTGAGCGGGGTGTAGCGCACCTTCCCGGCATCGCCGAGGACGGCGGCCGCGACCGCGCGGCAGATGTCGACATCGAAGCCGCCCCAGCGCCCCTTCTCGTCGGGGACGGAGAAGCCGGCCACGCCCGGGCTAACGCCGCAGACCAGTTCGCCGCGATTCCTGACATTTTCGAGCGAACCGGCAGCGGCAGGCAGGGCGGAGGCGGCCAGCAGGCCGGCGATCAGCAGGAGGCGCTTCTTCATTTGGGATGGCCTTTCAGACGGTGCGATCCGCCGCTTCATTGAACCTGGCTCGATCTTGCCGCCTTTCTGACCAAAGGGCAGGCACGCATCAATGCATTTCGAAGCGTGAAACGCGGCAACTTCCGGCCGCGCTCGGCAGAGCTGGTGCCATCATCGCCGCAACCGAAACCGGCACGTTGCAGCATGCAAGCTCCCGCACCCAACAGCTTCCGCCAGCGCCTTCTCAGCGGCGCCTTCCTGGCCGGCAGCTTCATCAAGACACCCACCGCCCACGCCACCGAAATCCTCGGCAATAGCGGCTTTGACTTCGTCGTCGTCGACCAGGAACACGCCCCCTTCGACCGCAACGCGACCGATATCGCGCTGCTGGCGGCGCGCGCGGCCGGCATCTCCGGAGTCGTCCGCGTTCCCACGCTCGCGACGGACGCGATCCTGTCGGTGCTCGACTGCGGCGCCGTCGGGGTCCTCGCGCCCCATATCGCTGATGTGGCCGATGCCGAGGCGCTCGTCGCCGCCTGCCGTTATCGCGGCGGCCGGCGCGGCTTCTCCGGCGTCACCCGCGCCGGCCGCTATGGCGGCTCGAAGATGTGGGACCTCGTCGATGCCTCCGACGCGGCCGTAGCCACCATCGCCATGATCGAGGACCCGTCGGCCATCGAACGGATCGACGCGATCCTCGCAGTCGAGGGACTGGATGCGGTCTTCATCGGTCGCGGTGATCTCACGGTCGCCTTCGGCGCGCCCAATCGCGACGCTCCGGTGGTTCGCGATGCTGTGGACGCGATCTTCCGGGCGGCGAAAGCGGCCGGGAAGCCGGTCTGCGTGATGACGGATAATGGCGAAGAATCCGCCGCCTTCGCCGAGCGCGGCGCCAGCGCCTTCATCCTTTCTTCGGACCAGGGCTTTTTGCGCAAGGCCGCAACCGACGCGCTCTCACAAATGCAGGCAGCCCGAAGCCGGGTCGAAGCCTCCGCAGCGCGATAGGAGTACCGAACCCGTGTCGAACTATCCTTCCAGCGATCCACGCTCGCAATTGTCGGCGCAGCCGGCGGCCAAGGCACCTGCGGTCAAAGCCTATGCCGGCGCCGACTACGCCCGCTTCTATGCGCAGGAGCCGCAGCAGGCCGGCGACGGTTTCAAGACCTGGCTGGCGCGCGGGCAGAACTTCATCGTCGCCTATTCCGATGTCGAGGCCGGAGCCGTGCTGGAGCGAGCATCGCAGCCCGACGAGTATTGCCTGATCCTGCCCGAGAAGACGCTCGGTGCGACGGTTTCCGCCGGGGGCGCGACCGTCGACGTGCCGGGCGGCTCGATCGCATTCATCCCGCCGGGCGCATCGCGCATCACGACGACGGGCACGGGCCGCCTCATTCGCATCTTCTCCAGCGCCGCGCCCGATCTCGCGGCAGCCTGCTCCAACGCGGCTTCCTACGCGCAGCCCCACGCCAATGTCGCGCTGCTCAAGCCCTGGCCGGAGCCGACAGGCGGCTGGAAGATCCGCAGCTACAGTCTCGATGCCAGTGGCGGCGAAGGGCGCTTCGGGCGCATCTTCCGCTGCACCACGCTGATGGTGAACATCCTCGATCCGCGCATGGGCTTGCGCGACATCACCGCGCTCTCGCCGCATCACCATGACGATTTCGAGCAGGGCTCGCTCGTCATCGACGGCGGTTATATCCACGACATCCGCTGGCCCTGGACGCCGGACATGCGGATCTGGCGCGAGGACGAGCACGAGCTGATGGCCGCGCCCTCGCTCACCGTCATCCCGCCGCCGTCGATCCACACCTCGCGCTCGGTCCTGCCCGGGCTGAACCAGATGATCGACATCTTCTCCCCACCCCGCCTGGATTTCTCGCAGAAGCCCGGCTGGGTCATCAACGCCGCGGATTATCCGATGCCCGGCGAAACCGCGTGAGGGCCACGGACATGACTGCCACTGCCATGAATGCCGATGCGCGCAGCCGCCAGATCGCCGACCTCCTCGTCGGCGCTGTTGACCTGCATTGCCATAGCGGCCCGGCCGCGATGCCGCGCATCCTCGACCATCACGAGGCGATGCTGGACGCTGCCGAGGCGAAGTTCCGCGCCGTCGTCTACAAGGACCATTTCTATCTCGGCACGGCGCATGCGATCCTGCTGGAGAAGCTCGTGCCGGATACCGGCGTCAGGCTGTTCTCCGGCATCGCGCTGAACAATGCCTCGGGCGGATTCAACCCGCATGCAGTCGACCATGCCATCAAGCTCGGCGGCAAGATCGTCTGGCTGCCGACGCTCTCGGCCAAGAACCATATCGACGTGCTCGCCTCGGGCGCTGTGAAGACCTTCCCTAAGACCGCGCAGAAGATGCTCGATCCGATCCCGCTGACGGCCTTCGGCGCGGATGGCAAGCTCATCGACGAGGTCAAGCAGATCCTCGACCTGATCGCGGCCGGCGACATCATCCTCGCCGGCGGCCATCTCTCGACGCCGGAGCTTTTCGCGGTGTTCGAGGAAGCGAGGGCGCGCGGCGTGAAGAAGCTGCTCGTCAATCACCCGACCTACATGGTCAACCATTGCAGCGATGCGGAAATCCGCCATCTCGTCGATCTCGGCGCGGTGATGGAGCATTCGATCTGCATGTTCGTCGAAGGCAAGTCGAAGAAGTTCGAACCGTCGGAGCTGCGCCGCGTCATCGAGGTCGCCGGCGTCGAGAAGACCGTGCTGTGCTCCGATCTCGGCCTCGTCGGCTCGCCGCGCCCGGTCGACGGCTATCGCGAGATCGTCGGCCATCTGCTCGACCTGCAGTTCACGGAAGCCGAGATCAAGCGAATGACCGGCGGCCATGCGGCGGAGCTGCTGGGGTTGGACGGTGCTTAGGACCCAACCCGATCCATCTCTAGTCTCGCGGACTCTTCTTCCGGGTAGGAGCGTTGGAAAAATGAAGGGCGCGGGGAACCCTTCTCCCGGATGGGAGAAGGGCAGGGATGAGGGCCTGTCCTACCGCAGGAGACACAACGGGACCGCCGCGCTCCAATGAACAGCGGCGGTCCCTCGCCCCTGCCCGTCTCCCATCCGGGAGAGGGGTTCTCCGCGCGCATCCCTGCGCCATCGTTAGCTGGAAAACCTAGTCGAGTGAAATCCCCGCGGCCTTGATCACGTCCCCCCACCGCGCGATTTCCTGCGTCTGTGCGGCCCGCAGAGCGGCGGCATCGCCGGTGCGGGCCCGCACGCCGATCACTGCGAGTTTTTCGCGCCCCTCGGCACTGTCGACATAGGCGCGGGTGATCGCGGCGAGGCGCGTCGCCACCGGCTCGGGCAGCCCCTTGGGGCCAACGAGCCCGAACCAGCCCGTCGCGTTGACATCCGCAAGCCCCGCCTCCGCCACGGTCGGTACCTCAGGCAGTTGCGGGGCGCGTTGGTCGCTGGTGACCGCGAGCGCGCGGATTGCGCCGCTCTTCACATGCGGGATGTAGCTCGGCAGGAAATCGATGGCGACATTGACGGTCCCCGCCAGCAAATCGGTCGCGAGCGGCGCCGAACCGCGATAGGGCACATGCGTCATCTCGAAGCCGGCCTTGCGCTGGATCAGCTCGCCCGTGATGTGCCCCATCAGGCCGAAGCCCGGGCTGCCGAAGGTCAGCTTGCCCGGATTGGCTTTCCCATAGGCGACGAGCTCCGCGAAGGACGAAACCGGCAACGAAGGATGCACCGCAACGATGCCCTGGACGTCGCCGAGCAACGCGATCGGCGTGAAATCGGCGAGCGGATCGAAGGACAGCTTCTTGTAGAGCAGCTTGTTGGTCGCGAGCGGTCCCGAGGACGAGAACATCAGCGTATAGCCGTCCGGCGCTGCCCTGACGACGCTGGTCGCCGCGATGTTGCCGCCGGCGCCCGTCTTGTTCTCGACGACGAAGCCCTGCCCCAGTTCGCCACGCAGCCGCTCCGCCAGCAGCCGGGCGACGACATCGGTAGAGGCGCCGGCCGGGAAGGGAACGACGATGTTGGTGGGGCGGCTCGGCCAGGTGTCGGCGAGTGCCTGCCGCTGGCCGGCCAGAAGCCCGGCTCCAGCAATCGAGGCCATAAAACTGCGGCGTGAGAGCTGTCGCTCCATCGAGATCTCCTCCGGACAACGCCTCTTCGGACGTGTTGGCCGGAGACTAGGGGCCGCCGGCCGGCGGCCCGCGGAAAAGGCAGGCTATTTCTCACCTTGAAATGCGACGCCCATCGACTGCGACAGCGCTTCGAGCTGTGCCTCGATGCTGGCCGCAGCCTTCTTCAGGGGATGGATGATCCGCGCCTTGTCGTCGGGGTTCGCCACGGCCGCGCGAAAGAAGGTGACTCCGAAGGTCGCGAGCACCCGCTCGCCGAGCCTGATAGGTACCGCGACCGTGGCCGAGTTGCGTGGCTCGGCGGCCGCATCCCGCTCGGTATAGCCGCGCCAGCGGGCCTGCGCGATCAGCTGTTCGATATCCTCGTCCGTCAGGCTGCTATTCTCGGGGTCGGAGGAGGCCCGCATCGCCGCGAGCAGCACGGCGCGCTCCTCATCCGGGCAGAAGGCGAGATAGGCGCGCCCGAGCGCCCGGCCGCCGAGGCTCAGGCGATAGCCCAGCGTCGCATGGAAAGGCGAGATCGGGCTGTCGGGAATCGTGCTGAAGCGGACGATGACGGCGTCATAGTCGAGCAGGCACACGGCGCAGGGCCATTTGATCTGGCGGGTCAGCGCCGTCGCCCAGGGGCGGGCGGCCTCGATCACCATTGGCGCGCCGTGGAAGCCAGAGCTCAGATGCGCCACCTGCGACGTGACAAGATAGCCGCGCATCCGCTCGTCGCGCGTCACGTAGCCGGCTTCGATCAGCGTCTCGAGCAGGCGCACGATGGTCGGCTTCGGCAGGCCGGTGCGGCGATGCAATTCGCCGACGGTGGCCGCGCTCAAGCGATTGACTTCGGTCAGCAGCCTGAGGGCCTTGAGAACGGATTGAACGGGCGCGAACGAGAACACTCTGCGGAGTCCGGCATGACGGAGACGAACGCCGACTCTAGAGCAGATTGCCCCGCGCTTGCTCGCTGTTTTTCAGATCGCGCCTGCGGCACTCAGCCCGGCATGGTCAGGACGACCTTGCCGATCTGCTCGCCCGCATCCATCAGCGCGTGCGCGTCACGGACATCGCTCCAGTCGAAGGTCGCGCAGATATGGCTGCGGATCGCGCCGCTGGCGAGCAGCGGCCAGACCTGTTCCACAAGTCTGGCGGCGATCCGGCCCTTATAGGCGGCGTCGCGGGGCCTGAGCGTCGAGCCCGTCAGGGTCAGCCTGCGACGGACGATGTTGCGCACATTCACCTCCGCCGTCTGGCCGAGATGGCTGGCGATCAGTACGACCCGTCCGTCGGGCGCGAGCAGGCTGAGCTGCTTCTCGGTATAGGGGCCGGCCTGCGCGTCGAGCGCGACATCGATCTTCTCCTTGCCGATCGCGGCCTCGATCTCGGCGACCCAGTCGCCGCGATAGTCGATGGCGTAATCGGCGCCGATCTCCAGGCTGACCGCGCGCTTTTCGGCCGTTCCCGCGGTGGCGATCACGCGCGCCCCGCGCAACTGCTTGGCGATCTGGATGGCCGCCATGCCGACACCGCTGGTGCCGCCCTGGACCAGCAGGGTCTCGCCCTCAGCCAATCGGCCGAGCCAGATCACGTTGTTCCAGGCGGTGAAGAAGACCTCCGGCAGCGCGGCGGCCTCGGCAAAGGAGAATCCATCCGGCAGCGGCAGGCATTGCGAGGCCGGAACCGCGCAGAACTCGGCATAGCCGCCGCCATTGGCGAGCGCGCAGACGCTGTCGCCGACCTTGGGCCAGACCACATCGGCACCGACAGCCTCGACCACGCCGGATACGTCGAGGCCGGGCAGGTTGGTCGCGCCGGGCGGCGGCGGATAGAGGCCGCGCCGCTGCTGGATGTCGGGGCGGTTGACCCCGGCCGCGCGGACCCGGATCAGCACATCGGCGGCGCTGAGCTGCGGCAACGGACGTTCGCCGAACGCCAGAACCTCGGGGCCGCCCGGTCGGGTGATTTCGATCGCTTTCATCGTGGTGTCTCTGTCTCGTCTGGAGAGGAGCGAAGCGACTGCATGATCTCGGGCATCCGTGCGCGGGCCGATGTCATCAGGCGCTCATAAATCGAGTTGCCATGGGCATCGATGGCGACGATGACCGGGCCGAAGCCGTCGAGCCGCACGCGGTTCAGCCGGAACTGCATGATGAGATCGGTCCAGGCGCAGTCCGTCACCGCCCGGACGCCTTGGCTCAGCAGGGCGGAAGCGCCGCCGACGAAAGAGAAGTAGACGCACCCGGCCTCGCGCATCGCCGCGACGCTTTCCTGCCCGAGCCCGCCCTTGCCGCCGGTTGCGGTGAGGCCCAGCGTCCGGATCAGGGTCGGCATCAGCTGGTCGAAGCGGCTCGACGTCGTCGGGTTGACGTAGTGGAGTGGGCCGGGACCGGCCTCGCCCTCCTCATAGCTGACGCCCATATGGAAGAACGAGCCGCCACGCAGCGGCAGCGGCAATTCGCGGCCGGCGGCGAGCTCGGAGACCATGCGCTTCTGCGTGGGCATGCCGACAGTCGCGACCGCGTCGCCGTCGAGCAGCACGACATCGCCGAGCTTCAGCGCCCGCGCGGCCTCGGGCGTCAAGGGCAGGGAGAGGCGCCGGGGCGAGGGGGCCATCATTCGATCCGCTCCACGATGCCCGAATTGTAGATGCGAGCCCGCGTGCGCCGGTTGATCCAGCAATTGAACGAGACCGCGACCGGCGTGAAGCCATGGCCGGAGGCGTATTCGACATGGACGCCGAAGGTCGTGGTCGCGCCGCCGACGCCCATTGGGCCGAAGCCCATCCGGTTGACCGCGCTGGTCAGGCGTTCCTCCATCGCCGCGACCATCGGCTCGGGATTGCACTCGCCGAACGGGCGCAAGGTCGCGTCCTTCGAGAGTTTCGCCGCATGGTCGAAGGTCCCGCCGATGCCGACTCCGACGACCACGGGCGGGCAATGCTGGCCGCCCGCACGCAGCACGAGCTCGAGAATGCAGCGTTCGATCTCCTCGAGGCTCGGACTGACCAGTGTCTCGATCGCGGCCCAGCGGCCGCCGCCGAGCGCCTTTGGCGCGCAGGTGATGTCGAGGTATTCGACATCGCCGATGAGCTCGCAGGAAACCAGCGGCATGTCCTTGCCGTGATAGCTGCGCTCATTCGTCAGCGGATTGGTGACGAAGCGCAGGATCGGCGGCTGGATCGTGCGGGCGAGATCGGCGAAGCCATCGACGATCGCCTGGCGGATATCGCCCTCCATCCGCACGCCGGAGCCGATCTTTATGGTGTAGCTGGGAACCCCGGCATCCGAGCACAGGAACTTGCCGGTCTGTTCGGCGTGCTCGGCACTGTCGAGCATGAAGGCCAAAGTCTGCCGCGCCTGCGGCTCGGTCTCCGTCGCCAGCGCCTTGCGGAATTCGGCCTTCGAGGATTCCGGAATCTGGCGCAGCGACCAATCATAGAGATTGGCGGTGACTTCCTTGACCAGATCGTAGGTGATGGCCATGCGCTACGCCCGCGTTTCGACGGCGCGAAACTAGCCGATCCCTGCGATCCGGGCGGAAGCGCGTGCGGTATTTCAAGGCATGAAACGAAGGTCTTTCCCGGCCCTACTCCTGCGCTTCCCATTAATGACGGAATCGGTCAGGCGTGATTGCGCTGCGCGGGCTTTGTTGGGAACGGATCTGCCATGAGCCAAGTGGACGTCACCGGTTTCGATCTCACGATCGAGCAACTCGTCCGTATCGCGCGGGAGCGGGCGCCGGTCTCGGTCGCACCCGAGGCGGTCCAGCGGATGGTGGCGGCCCGCGCCGTAGTCGACAATGCCGTGGCGCGTGGCGAAAAGGTCTATGGCGTCACCACCAGCGTCGGCGCCAAGACCGGCGTGCCGCTCGCGCCCGATCGCATCGGCGAATTCAACCGCCGCCTCCTGCTCACCCACAACGTCGCGCATGGGCCTCTCGCGCCGCATGAAGCCGTCCGGGCGATGATGGCGGTGCTGCTCAATTCCATGGCGAGCGGGCGCCTCGGCGTCCGGCCGCTGCTCGCCGAGCGGCTTGCGGCTGCTCTGAACGACGACCGCAGGATCGAGGTCCATATCTGGGGCTCGATGGGCCAGAGCGACATGGCGCCGATCACCGATCTGGCGCTGGCGCTCTATACGGATATCGAATTGCAGGCCGGCGAAGCCCTGGCGCTGCTGAACTCCAGCGCTCTCGCCTTGGGCACCGCCGCGTTGGCCATGGCCGACCTGCGCGATAGTCTCGACCTTTGGAGCCTGATCGCCGCGCTCAGCATGGAGGGCTTCGCGGCCAACCCGTCGACCGTCTCGGAAGCGGCCTTGCGGTCGCGCCCCTTCGCCGGGCTCAACCGACACGGCACCCGCATCCGCCACTACCTCACCGGCAGCTATCTCTTCGCCAAGGGCGGGCCGCGCCATCTCCAGGATCCGCTGAGCTTCCGCTCGCTGCCGCTACTCCACGGCACGGCGGCGGACAGCCTCGAATTCGCCTACGGCCAGGTCGAGGCCGAGCTGCGCGCGAGCCAGAACAACCCGATCGTCTCGATCGAGGAACAGGCGCTCGTCTCCGTCGCCAATTTCGATACGGTCTCGCTGTCGATGGCGCTCGACGTCGCCCGGCTGGGCTTTGCGCCGGTCGTGACCGGCTCGGCCGAGCGCGTCGCCAAGCTGGTCGATTCCTTCTGGTCGGGACTCACCGTCGGGCTCATCGAGGAGGATGGCGTCGGCCTGCCCGGCTTCAACGGGTTGGCCCAGTTCCACAAGGCGATTACGTCCGAGGCGCGCCTGGCGACCGCGCCCGTCGTGCATGAGCTCGCCAGTTCGAGCCATTCCAACGGCAATCTCGACCGGGCCGGCATGGCGGGCCTTGCCGCACGCAGGACGGCCGAGGTGGCCGGCCTGTGCCGCTCGATCGCAGCGATCGAGCTACTTGTCGCCGCACAAGCTGTCGAAATCCGGAAGGCCGCGCCGCTCGGTGCCGTCACGGGCCGGCTGCACGCGCTGGTTCGCGAGGCGTCTCCTTTCGCCGCTGCGGGCGACCGGGTGCCCCATATCGATCCGCTGCTGCAGCACATGAGGCAACGCGACGCGGAGATCCGGGGCATGCTTGCTCTCGGCTGATGGTCCCACGGACCGATCCGGAATCAGGCTGTGCCGACCGCTATCGGCCGCGCTGCTAGGCTGCGTCCGCCCATCGGCGTTCGTGCTGCAGCCGTGTCCTATGCCGCATCCGGGACCAATCGTACCGCATCCGCCGATCGTGCGTTGCGCCACAACCGGACATTGGGGCCCCAGCTGAAAGCCGACGGTCAGACGAGGTGCCGGAGCCAGTTCGCCAGGCTGCCATCGCCCGCTTCGAGTGATGGCGACAGGCGCAGATGGACGACGTCGCGCGGCGCGATGCCGAATTGAGCCTTGAAGGCGCGCGAGAAGGCATCGTCGCTCGAAAAGCCGAACTGGCGCGCGATTTTCCCGATGCCGCCCCTTCCGCGCGTCGAAGCATTGAGCGCCAGACGGGCTCGCGCCAGCCGGCGCTGGCGGATATAGTCAGAGACCCCGCCGATGGGGGCGAAGAGGCGGTAAAGCGCCGAGCGCGACAGGCCGAATGCACTGCAGAGCATTCTGGCATCCAGAGCGGGATCGCCGATCCGGCGATCGATGAAGCGGCAGATCATCGCCACGCTTGCCGTCAGCGTTGCAGGGGCATCTCTGTCGCGCCTCAGTACAGGCGATAGGCAGGCCGAAAGCAGTTGCGCGCTTGCCTTGGCGATGTCCGGGGCTGCTGTCGGTTCCAGTGTGGGCGCCCCTTTCAGCAGGCTGCGCAGATGGTCCCCCGCCAACGAACCGAGAGCGCTTGTCCCGGACAGAACGGTGCCATGCACGCGGTCCAGACTGCCGGCGTCGAGTGCTAGCAGGCCGCGCGGCAGGACGAGGCTGACCGCCCGCATATCGGTGGCATGAGACCGGACCGGACGGGACAGGTCGAAAATCAGGACGTCGCCCGGGCCGGCATGAATTTCCTCCCCATCCAGGTCGAGCGTCGTATGACCGGCCTCGTACCGCTGGATCAGCAGGTGATCGACGCCGACCGCGCCGATCAGGCTTTCCGAGCGTTCATAATGCTGGGCGCTCGTCGCCACCTGCCCGACCAGCGCGGTGCTCAGATGGTGCCGATCGAGCTCGGCGTGGAAACCGGCATCCCAATCGCCCGCGAGCGGCCGGACATCGAAGATCGGCGCAATGGTCTCACGCCAGCTCCCGAAAAGCTGGCGCGCGTGATCGCCTTCCTTGCCCATCGCCCGGCCTGCCCCCCATCGCCGCACCGCCCGTTACCAGGCATCCGCGACGTTTTTCTAGACGAGAGAGAGCTGCGATAACGTAAAGAGGCCGACGAGAGAGCGCTGATACGCCGCCCCGGATGATTGGGACGCAGCGTCGCCTCTCCACCGTCTCCCCGGTTTTCGTTCCATGTTACGCGCCGAACGACCGGTCCACGCCTGCTGGACCACGTTGACGAGCCTTGCCTATGCCGATCATCGCCGCGCGCCGCGCCGTCCTTCGCTCCGCCTTCCTCTGCGCGACAGCGGCGTCGCTTCTCGCCGCTCTCATGCCGATGGCGGCTTCGGCATCGGATCTGCTTGCGCTGCCGGACGCTTTTTTCGGCCGCCCCGTCCGCAATCTCCCGCGTGCCGCAATGACCCCTGCGCCCGCGGACTTCGCGACGCCAGAATACAACGCCAATTACGGCCTGGCGCAGATCAACGCCGCCGACGCCTATGCGCTTGGACTCAGCGGAAAAGGCGTGCTGGTGGCGGTGGTCGACAGCGGCATCGACCTCACGCATCCTGAATTCGACGGCAGGCTCTCGCCGCTCTCGCGCAATTTCGGGTTCGATCGGCCCGACCCGGCCGATATCCTCGATCGGGATAGGTTCTCACACGGAACTCACGTGGCCGGCACGATCGCCGCCGCGAGAGACGGCAACGGCATGCAGGGCGTCGCCTATAACGCCCAGATACTGGCCTTGCGCGCGATCGTTCCGGGCGGCGGGGATATCGCCGCCGCCATCCGCTATGCGAGCGAGCACGGCGCCAAGGTCCTGAACGGCAGCTACGGCCCTTCCTATCCCTCGCCGACCTTGCCGGACGGCAGCCCCAACCCCGACTACGTCGTCTTCCCGATCCAGCCCTACCATATCGACGGCACCTCTGCCGAAGTCTCAGCCATTCGACAGGCCGGCGCATCGGACATGGTCATGGTCTTCGCCGCGGGCAACGAGCGCGAGGACCAGCCGGTGATCGCGCGCAATCCGACGGGTGCGGCCTTCTACCCCGCGATCCGGCCGGAGAATGCCGGCAAGAATCTCTATGTCTTCCTCGACGGCAATGGCGACCAGGTCAGTTCGAGCAGCCTCAATTATTCGGATCTCCAGCCCTACACGATCTCCGTCGTCGCGGTGGACCGCGATCGCAAGATAGCGTCGTTCAGCAACTATTGCGGCATCGCCGCCGCCTGGTGCCTTGCGGCGCCCGGCGTCAACATCGTCTCGACCGTAACCCCGGCCAATGGCAGCTCGCCGACCGAGCCGTACAATCTATCCAGCGGAACCTCGATGGCTGCTCCGCATGTGGCAGGGGCAGCAGCCCTCGTCCGCGAAGCGTTTCCATTCATGACCGCGCCGCAGGTGGTCCAGTCCATCCTCACCACGGCGACCGATCTAGGCTCGCCCGAGATCTATGGCTGGGGCCTGCTCAATGTCGGCAAGGCGGTGCGCGGCCCCGGCCAGTTCGTGCAGACCTTCGACGTCGACACCAAGGGCTATTCGGCGACTTTCGGCAACGACATCACCGGCGCGGGCGGGCTGGTCAAGCGGGGCGAAGGCCGGCTCGAACTGAGCGGCCGCAACACCTACGCCGGCGGCACCGCTGTCATCTCCGGAACGCTGGCGCTGAATGGCTCCGTTACCTCCGCAGTCACCGTCGGCCAGCAAGGCACCTTGCGCGGCACCGGCTCGATCGAGGCTGGCCTGTTCAGCGCCGGCACGGTCATGCCGGGCAACTCCCCCGGCACGCTGTTCGTCAAGGGCCCGGTGAGCTTCGGCGTCACCAACCGCTTCGTGCTCGACATCGACGGGACCGGCACGGGCAACGGGGCAGGCAACTATTCGCGTCTCGTCGCACAGACCGTTTCGGGACATGTCACCGTGGATGGGCGGATCGCCCCCGTGCTGCGCGGCATCGCCGGCGATGCGAGCAACGGCTTTACGCCCGTGTCCGGAACCGCTTTCCGGGTGCTGGTGGCCGAGGGAGGCCTGAGCGGCAGCTTCACCGGGCTGGACCAGCCGGCCAATGGCTTGCCTGCCAATGCCCGCTTCGACGCCCTCTATGGCGCCACCGGGCTGTCGCTGGTCGTGACACCCGGCTCCTATGCCGCGCTCGCAGGCCTGAACGGCAATGGCTTTTCCGTCGCAAGGGCGCTCGATTCCGTGCGGCCAGCCGCCGGGACGCGCCCCGATGCCGCGCGGCAGGAGGTATTCGACGCGCTCTACACGGCCGCATCGGGCACGCTTCCTGGTGCGCTGAGCTCGCTGTCAGGGCAGAGCTACGCCGATGCCCGCATGGCGATGATGAACGCCCAGCGGACGGTCAGCGCGGCTCTCGATCAGCGCCTGACGGCCGGCTGGTCCTCCCGATATGACCAGCTCACCGGGCTGGGAGCGGCGGGCTATGCCAGCCTTGGCAGCGCTTCGGTCGAGCCTGGACGGGTGCAGCCGGCCAGGGACGGCGTGATCTGGGGGCAGGCCCTCTACGGTTTCGGGCGGACGGGAGGAGACGTCAACGGGACGGGCTCGCGCTTCGGCCTCGCCGGCGCCATGATCGGTGCGGAAACCGCCGCCTTCCCGGCCGGAACGATCGGCGCCGCCCTGGGGTACACGCGTTCGAGCGCAGACCCGAAGGCCGATACGGCCGGCCGCGTCGCGCTCGACAGCTACAGCCTGGCGACCTATGGCCGCGCCGATTTCGGTGCCCTGACCCTGCGCGGCTCGATCGGCGCCAACTATGGCAAGACAGACGTTCGCAGGACGATCCAGCTCGGCAATGCCCAGCGGGCCGCACATGGCGAGGGCGATAGCTACGGCTTCTTCGGCAATGCCGTCGCCGGATATCGCCTCGCCTCCGTAGCGGGCCTCGATCTGTCGCCTGAAGCCGGGATCAGCCTGCTTCATTCCCGACAGGATGGCCTGACCGAGACGCAGGCCGGGGCTTTCGCGCTGAGCCTGCGTGGTCAAGACCAGACCTCCGTGCGTTCCCTGGCGGGCGCCCGGCTGTCGACGCCCCTGGCCGGCGACGCGAAGCTGCGCCTCGACCTCAAGGCCTACTGGTCTCATGAGTTCGCTGACAACGTCGCGGTCCTGCAAGCGAGCCTGCTGGGTGCGAGTGTCGTGACGCGAAGCCCGGAGGCAGCCCGCGACGGAGCGGTGATCGGCGCAAGCCTGTCGGGCTTCGTCACCCCGCAGATCGAGGTGGCCGGTTCCTATGACGGCGACCTGCGGCTGGGAGCCACGACCCATCGCTTCTCCTTCCAGGCGATGACCCGCTGGTAGGCCGACCGGAGATGCCTATGCTGCCCCCCTTCGGACGACGCCTGCTGGGCGCCGGCCTGCCCGCCTTCCTCCTCGCCTGCATTCTCGGGGCGATGCTGTGGCACCAGCATCGCAGCGTCGAACAGGTCGCCTCCCGCAACCGCGAGGAACAAATGCGGCTTGTCGGCACGTTGCTCGGCTCGAGCTTTGATCAAGCAGCCAGGTTCTCGCTCTCGCTCGCCGAATCCTTCGCGCGCAATGCCGAGATTCGCGACGCGCTTGCGGCCGAGGATCGCGCTCGGTTGCGGGCCCTGTCGGAGGACACCTACCAGTATCTCAGCCGGCAGGCGAACGTGCAGATCTTCGGCTATCACGACAAGGAGCTGCGTTACCTGCTGCGCATGCATCGCCCCGATCAGCATGGCGACGACATATCCGCCTTCCGGGCCATGATCGTCGCAGCAAACCGGTTGCGGCGCGCCCAGACCGGAATCGAGATCGGCATCGCCGGCATCGGCATCCGCGGTGTCGCACTGGTCCAGCGCGGTTCGGAGTTCTTCGGGACGATGGAGGTCGGGCTGGACCTTCGGCCGTTGATCGAGCTCGTCAAGACGGCGACCAACAGCGAGATTGGGGTTATCGCTGCTGCCTCTCTCACCGGCGTCGCACTCGACCCGAAGCTGCCTTCCGTCGGCGGTCTCAGCGTCATGGCATCGACCGACGATCAGCTTTTCCTGAACCTGCTGCGTTCCCGGGGAGCGCAGCTGCAACGGGATATCGAGTTCGGCCGCAGGCAGATCGGCGAGCGCAGCTACGCCTTCATGAGCCAGCCACTGGTCGACTTCTCCGGCAAGCTGGTCGGAACCGTCCTGATGCTCAAGGAAGAAACCCGGTCCGACTGGCGCCGCCTGAGCACCGAACTATGGGTCATCGCCCTCTGCGGCGGGATACTCGCCTTTGTCGGCTTTCTCGTGTTGTCGCGCCCGCGGCGGGCCGTTTGATGATCGGCCGCCTGCTTCTTCTCCCCCTGATGCTCCTCGGCCTCGCTCAAGGCGCATGGGGCGAGGAAAGGACGGGTAACGGCAAGGCCACGCTGCCGGAGGCCTTCGGCTTGCCCGTACGCGTCCATATCGCGCTGCGCGTGCTCAACGTCCTGGAGATCAAGGAAGTCTCCGGGCAGGGGCGATTGCATCTCGAGTTGACCCAGCGCTGGCAGGACCCGCGCCTGGCCTTCGATGCGGTCGCGCGCGGCCTTGCCCGGGAAGATCGGGTCGGCGAAGAGGCCGACGACTATCTGAAGACCATCTGGTCGCCCGGCCTCGCGCTCGACAACCAGATCGGAGACAAGGACGCACGCATCGTCGCTCTTTCAGTGCATGCCGATGGCGAGGTGGTGTTGATCGAGCGCTTCGAAAGCGATTTCCGCTTTCGGATGGACATGGACGCCTTTCCCTTCGATCGGCAGAACCTGACGATCGGCCTCTCGCTGCCGCGTTATGCGCAGCAGGAGGCGATCATTCTGACGACGGAGGCCGACCGTCCCTTCTCCGGCGTCGAGGATACGCTCTCGGTCGTCGACTGGCGGCCGGTCGGCCTGCGCTTCACCAACGAGCTCGCGATCGGCTGGAACGCGCGCTCCTACTCGCGCCTCAACGCGACCGTGACGATCGCGCGCTATGCGGAGCGCTACCACCTGCGGGTCTTCATTCCCATTATCGCGGTGCTCGCGGTCTCGCTGTTCGTGCTGTGGTCTCCGGGTTTGAAGGAGCAAGACAAAGGAGGCCTGATCTTCTCCTCCCTGCTGGCCCTTGCCGCGATCAGCTTCACCTTCGAATCCTCGTTTCCGGGCTCGATCTCCCTCAATACCCCCGTCGCCGAGATGATATCGCTCGGATACCTCTACCTCGTCGCGGTGCTGATGTTCGAGATCGCGCTGTCGGTGGCGATCGCTCACCCCAGCTTTCGCTGGCGCGACCAGGCCGCCGATTTGCGTTGGCATTTGCGCTGGGCGGTACCGGCGATGATGTTGATCATCTGCATCGGGGCAGCGGTCCGCGTCCTGCCTGGATAGTTCCTCCCTCCCGCCACCGGGCATTCGAGGCTAGTTCGAAGAGCGCACGATCCGGAAGGTTATCCGAAGTCATATGATGGTTTCGGAAATCGCTCGCATCCCGAAACGGGTCGCAACGGCGCCATAACCGGACATTTGAGCATCGCCTCGCCGCGCCGCAGCAAAGTGGCGCAGCGTAGATGATCCCGGGAAACGGTTCCCTATTGGACGCCGATCACCGGAATTGGCGGAGACGCATCGTACCCCCGATTTCTTCCCTGGGCCTGCCTCGCCGCCCCGAGCCTCAAAGCCGCGGCCGGAGGACGACGCTGACAAACCCGCGGGCCAGCGGCCATAAACGCGCCCTTAACCTTGATCGGTCATCCGTCGGACTAGTGAGTGGCTTCGCGCGGGCTGTACCTGCTGCGGCGCGAGGGTGGCAAACCATGCGGCTGATCGTCGGCACAATCATCGTCTTCGTCTGCGTCTTCGGCAGCTACGCGGCGATGGGTGGCCACCTCGAGGTCCTTTGGCAGCCGTTCGAGTTTGTTATCATCCTCGGTGCAGCGATCGGTGCCTTCGTCATCGGCAACCCCGCGCCGGTGCTCAAGGCCGTGCCCGCCATGCTCGGCACGCTCATGAAGGGCTCCAAGTACAAGCAGGAATGCTATGTCGAACTGCTGGGGATGCAGTATTCATTGTACAAATTCGTGAAGCAGAAGGGCATGCTCGCGGTCGAGGAGCATATTGAAAATCCAAGCGAGTCGACGCTGTTCAACGCCTTCCCGACTTTTGCAGCGAACCATCATGCAGTCGAGTTCGTCTGCGACTACATGCGTATGTTGACGATGGGCGCCAACAACGTCCACGAGATCGACGCTCTCATGGACGAGGAACTGGAGACGCACCATCAGGAGCAGGAGCGTCTCGTTGCGGCCATGCAGTCGCTTGCCGATGGAACACCGGCGCTCGGCATCGTCGCCGCCGTGCTCGGCGTGATCAAGACGATGGGGGCGATCACAGAGCCGCCGGAAGTGCTGGGACATCTGATCGGCGGCGCGCTCGTAGGCACCTTCTTCGGCGTCTTCGTCGCCTACGGCTTCTTCGGGCCCATGGCGCAGTCGCTCAAGGGCACCTTCGAGGCGGAATCCAAATACTTCCTTTCACTCAAGGCGGGTCTCCTCGCCCATATCGGCGGCCAGCCGCCGGTGGTGGCGGTAGAATTTGCCCGCAAGGCTCTGATGAGCGACGTCCGCCCGACTTTCAGCGAAGTGGAAGCGGCAACCGCCAATCTGCCCGCCTAGATCTGACCCAATCTCCAGCAGGGACTCGATGGCCAAGCCCACCCAGCCGATTATCATCAAGAAGGTCAAGAAGGCCGCTCATGCGCACCATGGCGGGGCCTGGAAGATCGCCTATGCGGACTTCGTGACCGCCATGATGGCGTTCTTTCTGCTGATGTGGCTGATCAGCATGACGACGCAGGAGCAGAAAGTCGGCTTGGCGGAATACTTCGCGCCGGCGGCTCCAAGTCTTACAACCAGTGGCTCCGGCGGTGTCATGATGGGCACCGCCCTGGACAAGTCAGGCAGCAGGCCGTCGGCGCCCCGCGACGCGGCGAGGGGCACTAACGGGCAAGAGGACAAGGCGCGCCCACCCAGCTCGGGCCGCAGCGACCGCGAGGTCAGCCGCCCGGCCGCCGGCGTGCAGGCCAACTACAGCGCCATAGCCAGCCTCCGGCAGGCGCTCCAGAAAATGCCCGAAATTTCCGAGCTGTCGCGCAACATCGTGATCGAGCCGACCAAGGAGGGGGTGAACGTTTCCCTCGTGGACGAGTACGGCCGCTCCATGTTCCCCGAGGGCTCGGTCCAGCCCTACGACCGCACCCGTCTCGTGCTGGAGGCGCTCGCGCCCACCCTGCGCCGGCTACCCAACCAACTGTCTGTCGCCGGCCACACGGCCCCCGCGCGCCCGGGCTCGGTGCAGGCAGCCGATTCCTGGAGCCTCACCGCCGGGCGCGCGCTCGCCGTGCGCGAGATCCTGTCGGGTGCCGGGCTCCCCAGCAACCGCTTTGCTTCCGTGGTAGGACGTGCCGACACCGAGCCGCTCTTCCTCGACGATCCCTACAACCCGTCGAACCGACGGGTGACGATCACGCTGCTCAATGCGGAGCCGCCGCTGCCGCCGGGCGTTCCCTGACGATAAGGCGCCTCGGCCGCCTCAGACTCCGTTGAGATTGAGCTCAGTGGCTGACACGCAAGAGGCTGACCATTACGACGTGGATCATGGCCTCGGAGACGTCGATGCGCTGCGCGAGTTGCGGACCGGGCGCCGCGAGCAGTCATCTACCGAGGGTCCGTTCTACGGCCTATGGCGCCGGTGGGACCCTCGAAGCCTTTCCGGTTCGTAAGCGCTCGGCTTGGATGCAGGAGCGGAAGGCAGCTTCACCTGGATGTGAAGCGTATCCGGGGCGAGGAGCCTCAGCCCGAATGCCATCAGGAGGCCTGTGATTGTCCTACACCGCTACGACGCTGTCCTGTCGGTTGCCGTGCTCAGCGTCGGTTCGCTGATCTGCTGCTTGCAGCTGTTCTCTCTGTTATTCCTGTTCTTGCTTGGAAAAAGCAGTCGATATCCGACCCGGCAATGTAGCTCATGGCCGAGCCGGAATCGGGGCTTGGGCTGATCGTCGTTCCCAATTCCCTGCATTTCAGGGGGTTATCGCCGAGTGGTTGGCATCAGTACGCCTACTTCTAGGAAACCGACTGGCAAGTCCCGTTGCGATTTTCCGGTATCCGATTGTCGCAGCAGGACTGGATTGTCGTTTGCCGGAGTCCAATTGTCGTTACGCGGGATGGCATTGTCCGATAGCAGGAATGCATTGCCTACGAGCGGGATCGGCCGGTCGTGGACGGGATCGAGTTGTCGTTTGGCGACGCGGATTGCACGAGAAAGCGGTGGCGAGAGGCGAACCTGGCACGTGGGTGTCGGGCGCTCCGCGCGCAGAGTGATTCGCTCGGGCAGTCAGCATTTTTCGGCCGGCAACGGTCTGACGTAGTGTTCTGAAAATAATCCGATCGTTCTTTTTGAAATACATCGCCGCTTTTGAAAATATTCAAGCGGTCTTGAAGTGCTTTTGAAGTCGTTTTTGAAGCAGAATCTTGGCGAGGGGCAGTGCAGAGGGATTTGGCCCCAGTTTTCGCTTGATCCAGGCGCATAAAGTTTCACTTTTGTTCCTTCTGGCGCGGGTTTCGCACCGTAAGGAGCCGCTACATGCTACAGCCGCATCCGAAGATCGAGATGCATCCGACTGCGTCTCTGCGTCCCTATGCTGGCAATGCCAGGCGTCATTCCCGCAAGCAGGTCCGCCAGATCGCCGAGAGCATTAAACGCTTCGGTTTCGCCAACCCCGTGTTGATCGGCGACGACAGCGAGATCATCGCAGGCCACGGCCGCATGCTGGCAGCCAAAGAGCTCGGCATTGCCGAGGTGCCAACGTTGCGACTGTCCCATCTCAGTGCAGTCGAGCGGCGGGCCTATGTACTGGCCGACAACAAGCTCGCCCTCAATGCCGGTTGGGATCAGGAGATCCTGGCTATCGAACCGGGCGCGCTGATCGATCTCGGCTTCGACGTCTCGCTGACTGGCTTCTCGATCGCGGAGATCGACTTTACCCTCGAGCAGGCAAAAGAGGCCAAAGCCGATTCCGTCCCAGCGGCGCATGTCATCCCGCCGCTGCCGACACGGCCCGTGACCCGCCACGCTGAACTTTGGCAGTTGGGCCGTCATCGTCTACTTTGCGGCGACGCCCGGTCCGCCGAGGATCTGGGTCGCCTGCTCGACAATGATCGCGCCGATCTGGTCTTCACCGACCCGCCCTACAATGTGGAGATCGACGGCCATGTCTGCGGGCTCGGCTCCGTGCGTCATCGCGAGTTTGCGATGGCCTCTGGTGAGATGTCGCGCGCGGAGTTTACGCAGTTCCTGACCACGACGCTGTCGAATGCGTCGGCTGTCTGCCGCGATGGTGCGATCGCTTTCGTCTGCATGGACTGGCGTCATATGCGCGAGATGCTCGACGCCGGCGAGTCGTGGACTTGTCGTGTTGGAAGTCAGGATATCGCCGACATGTCGCTGACAAGCATGGCGACGACGGCCCGGGCTATGATTTCGCCATCAGCAATGGCGGCACCAGTTGGTTCTTTGAAGTCAAGGCCACCGAAACGGGAGAAGCCCTTCCTCGCATATGATCGAGCTTGGCCCGAGCGAGATAGCCCAAGCAGAGGTTTGTCGAGCCGATAGGCGTTTTCGCTCCCGCATCCTTTACGTGCTCGACGCCCTTCACCCGGAAAAGGCTCGGATAGCCGAGCCGAAGGCAATGAGCTTAGGCGCCCGCGTCTCACCACTTGAAGCGGATGGCCCCCTTCCCACCGAGGCTCCGGCTGTTCTCTGCGAACTCGCCGTCGAAGGTGGCCGCCAGCGAGATGTTTTTCGTCAGGCTGAACTCGGCGATCGCGGTGGTGCGCAGCGCATTGCGATCAACTGCCGCGCCACTGACCAGGAAGGTCGAGCCCGGCAACGACTGGAAACTCGCCACTGCCTGGGCGCTGGGGTTGAAGTTGTGCACCCAGGCGACGCTGCCCCGCAGCGTCAGCGGTAGCCCGGCAAGGGTGAGATTCGTGTCGGCGCGCAGGCCGAGCTCGCTGCGTGTCGTGCTGACGTCGCGCGCTGCGTAGCCCAGTGCAAAAACCCCGGTCCCGGTCAGCGCCGTTTCGGCATAGTTTGGCAGCGACATCGCGGTGAACTGTGCCGCGGCGTAGGGGGTGACCCCCATCCCGGTTACCTCGAAGCGATAGCCGCCCTCAAGCCGGCCCGACCAGCCGTTGACGTTGAAGCGGCCCTGGAGTTGTTCGCCACCGACGCTGCGGTCGGTGGTGACGTCCTGCCAGCCATAGGCCAGTGCGGCCGAGAGGTAGCCCTGTCCGAAATGCTGGCGGATGAAGAGGCCGGCCTGGAATAGGTCGGATTTGCCGGAGCCCAGCCCGTAGGTGTTGAAGCTGGTGGCGCCGCCTGCAAGCGCGAAGCCGGCGACGGTCGAAGGGGTCAGCTTGTAGTCGGCGCCGACCGCGCCGCCGTAGACGCGGCTGGTGTTGGCGGCGGCGCCTGCGCTTGCGTCGGCGCCAACGAACTGCGCCCCTCCGAAGCCGCTCGCCCAGACGCTCCAGCGCCAGAGGTCCGGGTCGGCAGCCAGCGGCAGCTTGCGCGTCGGCAGGTCGACCGCCTTGCCCGAAGCGGAGGAATAGGAGGCGAAGCCGCTGGGGCCGGCCCCGAGCGAGACGCCGCGCCCCTCGGGAGAGGGGTCGGCCATGGTGCTGACGAACTGGCCCATCGCGCTGTTGGTCGTGGTCTGCGCGCCGGTCGCGGGCTCGCCCGCCGCCTGCGAGAGCCCGGTGGCACCCAGGCTGCCGAAGGCCACCGGGATGCCACCATGGCTGTTGAAGTAGTTGGTCAGGGCGTTGGCGACGCCGCTCTGGTTCGGGTTGAGACCGCTGTTGGGGAAAGGCGAGGACCCCGTCGCGGGCGGCGTGAAGTCCAGTGCCAAGTCGAGATAGGCGTTCTCCGCATCGTAGCTCAGACTGGACTTGAAGCCGGAGGGCAGGTTGGTGTCGACCTTGCTGCCGAAGGTGCCGCTGATGCCGCCCGTCGCGTTGACGATCGCATACTGCTTCGCGACATAGGTGCCGGAAGCGAAGCTCGCGGCAACCTTGGCTCCGCCGAGCGTGGCCGTGCCGGTGACGTTGACCCGGTCGGCGGCGGAAGGCGAGACCTCGACCGCATAGGTCGAGCCGGCGGTGAAGGCGAGGTTGCCGCTGACCGTCAGCAGGCCGATGGAGTTGCCCGGCGCCAGCGTGCCGCCGTTGACCGTCGTCGCGCCCACGGTGCCGTTGCCGCCGAGCGTGCCGCCGGCATTGACCGTCACCGCCGAAACGATGGAACCGTTTACGGCCAGCGTGCCGCCGGAGATTGTGGTCGGCCCGGAATAGGTGTTGGCGCCCGAGAGCGTCGCGGTCCCGTTCGTGGACTTCGTCAGGCTGGCGCTGCCGGCGAGGACGCTCACGACGCTGCCGGAGCGTAGGTCGTAGAGGCCGGTCGAGGTCAGCGTGCCACCGTTGAGGGTGCCACCGTCGGACACATAGGTGCCGGTCAGGGAGAGCGGGTTGGCGAGCGTGAGGTTCGCGCTGTTGACTAGGGCGTGGCCGGTGACGTCGACGTCGCTGTTCAGCAGGATGTTGCCGCTGGCGAAGACGAAATCGGCGGTGGAACTGGAGAGCGTGCCCTTGTCGGCCGCGCCGATGCCGCCACTGCTGCCGGTCAGCGTGCCGCCGACTATGGTGCCTGCGCCGCCGGTGATGGTCAGGTTGCGGACAGACTGGTTGATGATGTTGCCCGCGATCACACCGGTATTGGCGATCGTGTTCAGCGTGCCTGTGCTCGTGTTGACGATCGCGTTGGTCGTTCCTTGGATCGTCCCGTTGTTGATCAACGCCCCGATCGTGCCGCTGTTCAGGATGCCGGCACCTTTGCCGCTGATCAGCGCGCCGGCATTGTTAAGGATCCCGCCGATAAAGCCGCCGTCATGGTTCTGGATGCCATAGGCAAAGTCGGACGCGCCCGTGTCCTGGGCAGTGATCGCGCCGCCGGCGAGGTTGTACAGGCCGTAGATCGTCGCCTTGTTGAAGATCGCGGCATTGCCGCTCTGCCCATCCTGCGCGGTGCCGGAATAGGAGATGGTTCCGAAATTGGAGATCGAGTCGAAAGTGCCGGCCAGGTTGGCGATGCCGGCGATGATGTTGGGCATCGCGCCGCCCGAAGGGGCGCCGCTCACATTGATGGTTCCGGCGCCGGAGATCGCGCCGCTATTGCTCAAACTGCCGATGCGCCCGCCGTTGTTGGTAATGCCGGCGATGACGTTGCCCCCGCTGGCCGCGATGCTGCCGCCGTTGATCGTGCCGCTGCCGGTGATGGTGCCGGTGCTGGTGATGGTGGTGATGGTGCCGGTATTCAGCAAACCGGCGACATACGCATCGAAGCCGGATGTGACGGTATTGATAGCAACAAGTCGGCCGTGATTGAGCAACGTGCCGCCAGGCGTGTTGGCTGTAAGCGGAGAAACCCCGTAGTCGGTGAGCGCGCCGTTGCTGGACAGGGTCAGATTGCCGCCCCCCCAGGTTACGCACCCGGTGGGTCCTTGGACGGTGGCGCTGGCATTGATCGGGATGCACTGGACCGCTTCGGCCGGCGTCGGGTTGCTCAGGCTTGCGGCAGTCGCCAGCAGCGAGGCGCTGGCCAGAAGGCGGCCGCGCGTCAGCCGGAACCCGGCTCGTAGTCCAGTCTGCACCGTGTTCCCCCGAGAAACACCAACGTCCGTGCGATGGATATCGCATTGCGGCTCAACCCGCGGACGAAGGCCCTATTCAAACACATCTTAAGAACCGGATGAGATATCTTTGCTACCGCCGCTGCGATCGAGCCTTCTCTCACCCGACGCAGGCTTAGCATTGCAACGCTTTGATTCGGCTAGGCGAAACCTCGTGCGAAACCGCCTCTGACGGAATGCGTTCGACTTTTCATCGCCCTGCTGCCGATATATCACAGTCGAATACGGCGGGGTCGGGCGTCGACCCTATCCCCGAAAGGCCGCCAGCGCGTCGCGAACCTGCTCCATCACGGCTCCCCAATCTCCGGGGCTGTTCTGCCGGAAAAGGCGCAGGCTCGGATACCAGGGCGTGTCGTCCCGATCGAGCAGCCAGCGCCAGTCCGGCACGAAGGGCAGCAGCACCCAGGCCGGACGCCCCAGCGCGCCGGCGAGATGGACCGGCGCGGAATCCACCGAAATCAGCAGGTCCGCCACCGTGAGGATCGCCGCGGTATCGTCGAAATCCTTGATGCGATCGTCCAGCAGCTCGACCTTTAGGCCGCCGGGCGCACCCGTGGCCTGCTTGACGGCGGGTCCCTTCTGCACCGCGAGGAAGGTCAGCCCGAGCGATGCCAGCGGAACGAAATCGGCCAGCCGCATCGAGCGGTTGGCGTCGTTTGCGTGGGTGGGGCTGCCCGCCCAGACCAGCGCCACCAGCGGGCGCGGCAAGGAGGCGAGCCGCTTGCGCCAGATCTCCACCCGTTTCGGGTCCGGCGACAGATAGGGCATGGGTCCAGGCAGGTCGTCCATGGCCAGCTTCGTGACCATGGGCAGCGACATCAGCTCGCAATGCACGTCGAAGGCCGGCGGCAGGTCGCCGCGCGTGGCGATGGCATCGAAGCCGCTCATCCGCGAGGCTAGCGAAAGCAAGGGCGGCGTGACTTCAAGCAGCACCCGCGCGCCGCTGCGCGCCTTGGCCGCGGGCACCATCCGCAAGAACTGCAGGCTGTCGCCGAAGCCCTGCTCGTCATGGATTAGCAGGGTCTTGCCGGGTATGGGCGTGCCGTCCCAGCGCGGGCGCTGCACCTTGCGCTCGATCCCGGCTGTATGGGGCATGCTGTAGCGCCACCGGTACTCCCGCCAGCCGCGCGCGAAATCCCCCAGCAGCAGCGAGCTCTCCGCCAGGTCGAAGCGCCCGGACAGGTCGCCGGGAAAGGCCTCGACGATCTGCGCCTGGAGCTCGCGCGCCTCGACGATGCGGCCCTGGGCGCGGATCACGCGCGCCAGTTGCTGCCACAGCGGCAAGCCCCCCGTTCCCGTGGCCAGATGCCGGCGGAGCAATGCCTCCGCCTCCTCGAAGCGCCGCTCCGCCATTAGCGCTTTGAGCTGCTGCTCCAGCGCCGCGTTGTCCGCCGTCATGGGGCGGCCTGATCGAGGGCGGCGAGCAAGGGCTGCAGATGCGCGGCATAGGCCTTCCAGCGGCCGGCCGAGCTCTTGTAGATGGGCTGACGCACCTGCATGAGGCTGGCCGTCCGCACGATGCGCGGCGTCTCGTGGAAGGCGAGGCAGCGGTCGTCCCAGGGCAGGCCGAGCGCCGCCAGCAGGCGTCGCGCCTCGCCTTCCAGATCCTCGACCACGGCCTCATAATCCACCTCGATGAAATGCGAGGCCGGCAGAGTCGCGCGCCAGTGGTCGGTCAGGGCCTGGTAGTCGCGATGAAATCGGCCCAGCTCGGCCAGGTCGTAGGTGAAGCGCTGCTCGGTGGTGAACAGCTTGGTATAGCAGGACAGGCAGGTGTCGACGGCGTTGCGACGGCAATGGATGATCCGCGCCTGCGGCAGGATGAGGCGGATCAGCCCCGCATGCACGAAATTCCCGGGCATCTTGTCCACCACATGGCGCCGCCCCTTTGCGAATGGCGCGAGCCGCGCTGTATAGGCTTCTCCCATCTGCCGGAACCTGTCGCCGGTGGCCGCGGCGATGCCCGCGGGATAGCCAGGCAGGCCGCCGGTCAGCAACTGCATCGTCGGCAGTTCGCCGGCCCCGCGCACATCGGGATGGGAGGCCAGGATCTGCTCGATCAGCGAGGTCCCCGAGCGCGGCATGCCCAGCACGAAGATCGGCATGTCGGACGGGTGCCCCCGGCCCGCGAGCCGCTCGAGCGCCGGCGCCGTGAACGTATCGGCGATCTCCTCCATCCAGCGGCCCGATGCCTCCAGGTCGAAGGTGAAGGTCGAGCGCTTCATGCGGTTGCCTTCGTCCAGATGCGCGAAGGCGCGGTCCGGCCGGCCGGCGTCGAGATAGGCTTTGCCCAAGGCAAAATGCAGTGCGATGCGATCGTTGAACCCGAGCGCGGCATCCGGTGCCAGCAGGCTCTCCATGCGCGCGATGTCGGGGTCGTCCGCCGCGAAGCGCTTCAGCTCGGCGCGGTTGGCCCAGGCGCCGGCATGGCGCGGATGGTCGGCGATCACCGCGTCGAACCCGGCCAGCGCGGCATCCTTGGCGCCCTGCTCCATCAGCAAGGTGGTGCGATTAACCAACGCAGTCGCTTGCGCGCCGGGCAGGCTGACGGCCTGGTCGAAAGCGGCGAGGGCCTCGTCGCCGCGGTTCAGGGCCTGCAGTGACTGGCCCAGGGCGTCGTGGGCCTCCCCGTTCTGCGGGCCGGCCTCCACGGCGCGTCGCGCCGCGTCGAGGGCCTCGTCGAGATGGCCCACGCGCCTGAGGAGGTGGGACTTGGCCGCCAGCGCCCCCGCATGCATGGGGGCAAAGGCCAGCAGCGCCTCGAGCCAGCGCAGCGCCTCTGCGTGGCGCAGACGGCCCGCTTCCACCCCCGCCAGATTGATATAGGCGTCGGCCAGCCGGGGATTGAGGTCGATGGCGAGGCGCGCCGCCTCGGCCGCGGCGTCGAACTGGCCGAGCTCGTTCAGCAGATAGGCGATATTGCTCTGGGCCTCGGCATAGTCGGGCCGCAATTCCAGCGCTCGCGCATAATGGAGGCGGGCCTTCTCCAGCGCACCGGAGCGATTATAGGTATTGCCGAGATTGTTGTGCGCCTCTGCGGCCTGCGGCTGCCAGGCGACAACGCGCTCGAGGCAGGCTGCGCTTTCTTCCAGCTTCCCGGCCTCCTGCAGGATGATGCCGAGATTGTTCCAGGCCGAGACCAGCCCCGGATCCAGCGCTACGGCGCGCCGCGCCGTCTCCTCCGCCTCGGCGAGAGTGCCCTTCTGCCGGCACATCTCGGCCAGATTGCTGAGATACAGCGCTGGTACCCGCGGCGAGAGGCAGGCTTGACGCAGATGCTGGATAGCCAGATCCAGATTGCCATAAGCATGCGCCATGAGCCCGAGGATATGCAGCGCGTCTGGTTGTCCGGGCCACGCTGCCAGGACGCGCTGGCATAGGAGCTCCGCCTGCTCCGCCTGTCCGGCGTTCCAGTGATCATTGGCGCGCTGCAGGGCCTCCTGGATGCTCAGCGGAGACGGCTGGGCGGCGGGAGTGGGTTTACGTGCCATGAGCGCCAATCAATACCGTCGTTCAGCCTGGCAAGGAGGAGCTTGGTCCCTGCATCGCCCGAGTCCTGAGCAATTCGCACGCCGCCGCTATTTTTCCAAGCCGGGTTGCAGCCGGCCGCGTGACCCGAGGCTGAGGTGCTGACGCCGGACAGGAACGCCCCGGTGGCACTTTCGCCGACACGTCGATTGCATGGCCGCAGAGTGCCGGCTACACGCTGTCCATGAGCTCGTTCGGGGACGGCGTCACGCGGCACGCGAACGACGTGCGGCACGGGGCGCTCCGAGGTCCCGCATGATTTCCGACGAGACAGTTATCGATGCGTTTCGGTCGCTCCGGCTGCTGGTGGTCGGAGACGTCATGCTCGATCGCTTCGTCTACGGTGACGTACGGCGCATTTCTCCCGAGGCCCCGGTCCCGATCATCAGCATGGAAGCGCCGCAGGACCGTGCCGGCGGAGCCGGGAACGTCGCCCGCAACATCGCGGCCCTCGGTGCGCATTGCGACCTCGTCGGGATCATCGGTGCCGACGAGGCTGGAGAGAGCCTCTCCGCCCGGCTTGCCGCCAGCCCGGCGGTCACCGCGCATCTGATCCGGGATACGCAGCGCCGCACGACGCTCAAGACGCGCTATGTCGCGACGCTGCATTCCACCCATCTGCTACGGGCCGACTATGAGGACACCCATCCGATCGCGCCCGAGCTCGAGGATCGGGTGATCGCGGCGGCGGCGGCCTGCCTGCCTGCGGCCGATGCGGTCGTGCTGTCGGATTACGCCAAGGGCGTCCTCACTGATCGGGTGCTGCGCTCGATCATCTCGGCGGCCCGATCCCTGGGCCGGCCGGTGATCGTCGATCCGAAGAACACCGCCTTTGCGCGCTACGCCGGAGCCTCCGCGCTGACGCCCAATCTCGGCGAGCTCGCGGCAGCCGCCGGTGGGCCTGTGCCGCGAGACGAGCCGTCGATCGTGGCTGCGGCCCGGCAGGTGATGATGGACGCGGGTTGTGCCGCCCTCCTCGTCACCCGCGGCGAGCACGGCGCCACGATCGTGGCGCGCGAGGGCGAGGCTGTCTCGTTCGAAGCGACGGCAAAGCGCGTCATCGACGTGTCCGGCGCCGGCGACACTGTGGCTGCGACCTTCTCCCTTGCCCTGGCTGCCGGGGCGGGCTTCGTTCACGCGAGCCGCCTGGCCAATGCCGCCGCAGGTCTCGCGGTGGCGAAGCCCAGCACCGGTGACGTTACGGCGGATGAATTGCGGGCCGTTCTTCTGCAGCGGCCGCGTTTCGACGTCGCGGCTCGCATCATGCGGAGTGCGGCGCAAGCCGAGGCCGTCGCGAGGGGCTGGCAGGAGGAGGGGCTGGTGGTCGGCTTCACCAATGGCTGCTTCGATCTCCTACATGCGGGCCACATCGCGCTTCTGGCCGGTGCTCGGGCGCAATGTGATCGCCTGATCGTCGGTTTGAACAGTGACGCCTCAGTTTCCCGCCTCAAGGGGGCGCAGCGCCCGATTCAGCAAGAAGCGGCGAGGGCGACGGTGCTCGCCGCTCTGCAAATGGTCGACGCAGTCGTCGCGTTCGAAGGGGACACGCCGCTCTCGCTGATCACCCGCCTTGCGCCGGATGTGCTCGTCAAGGGCGCGGACTACACGCTCGATCGTGTCGTCGGGCGCGAGGTGGTCGAGGCCGGGGGAGGGCGCGTCTGTCTGATCGATCTTGTGCCCGAAGCGAGCACGACGGGCCTCATCGCCTCGATCGCACGCAGCGGATCGTCGAGGACCGGATGACGCTCGCACATCCGGACGTGCTCTCCCTCGCCGTGAAGCCCGCCGCCTTCCTGGACAGGGACGGAGTTCTGAATCGGGAAGTCGGCTATCTGCACGAGCCCGCACGGTTCGTGTGGATGCCGCAGGCCGTCGAGGCCGTTGCATTCCTGCGCGCCAGGGGCTTTCGCGTCTTCGTCGTCTCGAACCAGTCGGGCGTCGCCCGCGGATATTATTCAGAGGCCGCAGTCGAGGGGCTGCACAGCTTCATGCAGGACGCCCTGCGTGCCGCCGGGACGGGAATCGACGCCTTTGCCTATTGTCCTCACCATCCGGAAGGAAGCGTCGAGCACTACCGCGTGAACTGTACTTGCCGTAAGCCGGGCCCCGGCATGCTTGTCGGCCTGATGGAGCGCTTCCCGACTTTGCCACGGAGCAGCTTTCTCGTCGGCGACCAAGAGACCGATCTGGCAGCCGCTGCCGCCGCCGGCCTTCCCGGGCACCTCTATGCAGGCGGCTCCCTTCTGGATTTCGTCAGGGACATCGTGGAACGGGATCGCGAAGGAGACGCGGCGTGACCACTGCGGCCGGGCGCTGGCTGCGGGAGCTCGCCCTGCCGCTCTGGATCGAGGTCGGTTGGGACGCGCGAAATGCCAGCTTCGTCGAGGGGCTCGACTTTGCCGGTCGTCCCCTTTCCGTCATGCCCCGCCGGACGATGGTGCAGGCGCGCCAGATCTGGGTTCTCTGTGTCGCGGCGCGGCATGGCTGGCATCCGCAGGCGGGCGCGCTCGCCACCAAGGCGGTCGCCGCATTGCTGGCCCAGGCAGATGGAACAGGATTTCCGTTCTCGCGAGACCCGCTTGGCGGCGTGATCGATGCGCGCCGCGACCTCTATACTCATGCCTTCGTGCTGCTCGCGCTCGCCGAGGTCTGCAGGCTGACGGGCAACTCCGCCTGTCTCGCCGCGGCCGACCGGACGCTCGCCTTCCTTGACGCGGCGATGGCGACGCCCGAGATGGGCGGCTATGCGGAATGCCTGCCGTTCCGCAGCACGCCGCGGCGGCAGAATCCGCATATGCATCTGTTCGAGGCCCTGCTCGCCCTGCACGAGGTCGATGGCGGCCGCGGCTACCTTGAGCGAGCCGCCGGAGTGCACGATCTGCTGTGCCGGAATTTCCTGCGCGGATCGCAGCCCGTCCTGGCTGAGCTGTTCGACGAGGCGTGGCGGCCGCTCGACGAGCCCGACGTAATCTTCGAGCCTGGCCACCATTTCGAGTGGGTCTGGCTGCTCGATCGCTTTGCAACGCTGTCGGGTCGTCCCGACGCGGGGCTGCCCGGTCGTGGCTTGTGGCAGGCGGCGATGGCCTACGGCGTCGGCGGCGATCTCTGGATCTACGAGCGTGTCGCAGCTTCAGGACGCATCGTTGCCCCTTCGAGCCGGCTCTGGACCTATGCCGAAGCCGCAAAGGCCGCCGCTTCCCCTCTGGCGGGCGACCCGTCGAGCGATCTCGCGTTGGGCTTTCTCAATGCGTTGATGCGCGATTTCGTGATCGACGGAACCGGCCTTTGGGCGGACCGTCTGGACCCGGACAGCTCGTCCCCCTCGACCTTCGTTCCGGCCAGTTCGCTCTACCATCTCTGCGGCGCGGTCTGTGCCGTCGAAGACGCAGTCGGCAGGGCCCAGCGCTGACGGGCTGAGGTCGGACGCCGCAGACGTTCTCCGCCATTGTCCGGCAACGCCAACTCGGATACTAGCCTCCCGGTCGAATTGAGTGTCGGACATCCGGAACGGTGGATCATCTAAGGAGACTGGAAGAGGAAGCGATCTTCATATTGCGGGAAACAGCGGCCCTGTTCCGGCACCCGGTCATGCTCTATTCGACAGGCAAGGACTCTACCGTTCTCGCTCATCTGGCCGCAAAGGCCTTCTGGCCGGCGAAACCGCCATTCCCTCTTCTCCACATCGATACGACCTGGAAATTCCGTGAGATGATCGCCTTCCGCGATCGTCTGGCGAATGCGCTCGGCTTCGATCTGCAGATCTATGTCAATCGCGATGGGTTGGCACGCGGCATCGATCCGTTCTCCGTCGATGCGAGCACCTACACCCGCATCATGAAAACCGAGGCGTTGAAGCAGGCCCTCGAAGCCGGCGGGTTCGACGCCGCTATCGGCGGGGCGCGCCGCGACGAGGAAAAGAGCCGCGCGAAGGAGCGGATCTTTTCCCGCCGCAGCCCGCAACATGGCTGGGATCCCCGCAATCAGAGGCCGGAACTCTGGCGGCTGGTCAATCCGCGACTGGGGGCGGGCGAGACGATGCGCGTCTTTCCGCTCTCGAACTGGAGCGAGCGCGACATCTGGCGCTATACGCTGGCGGAGCGCATTCCGGTCGTACCCTTGTATCTCGCGCGTCCGCGGCCCGTCGTGCGGCGCGCGGGAGGCCTGATCGTCGTCGACGACGAGCGCTTTCCGCTCATGAGCGGCGAGAGTGCGGAACATCGGTCCGTCCGCTTCCGATCCCTGGGCTGCTATCCGCTGAGCGCGGCAATCGACTCGGGCGCAGCGACGGTTGACGAGGTCGTCGCGGAGCTGGAGATCGCCACGACCTCCGAGCGGTACGGACGTTTGATTGACGGGTTGGACAGCGCCTCGATGGAAGCCAAGAAGCGCGAGGGCTATTTTTGATCCCGCTCACGGCACGCTACGAGGCGGCTTTCGGCCCCGCCGCGCGAACATCCGTCGAGCCGCGTCCGCCGGCCCTGCGCGTCCTGACCTGCGGGGCGGTCGATGACGGCAAGTCGACGCTGATCGGCCGGCTTCTCTACGAGGCAGGGGCCTTGCCGGAGGATCAGCGCGCGCTCCTTCGGGCAGACTCACGTCGTTACGGCGCGGTGGAGGGCGAGCTCGATTTCGCACTGCTGACAGACGGCCTCGAGGCCGAGCGCGAACGCGGCATCACCATCGACGTCGCCTATCGCTACATGTCGACCTCGCAGCGTGACTTCATCATCGCCGATACGCCCGGCCATGAGCAGTACACGGCGAACATGGCCACCGGAGCGTCGCAGAGCGAGGTCGCGATCATTCTGGTGGACGCCGCACGCGGATTGCAGGCCCAGTCCCGTCGACACGCCGCCATCTGCAGCGTCCTCGGAATCAAACGAGCGGTGCTGGCCGTCAACAAGATGGACCAAGTCGAATTTGGGCGGGAACGGTTCGATCAGCTCGTCGGAGACTTCGCGCCGATCGCGGCTCATCTCAGCCTCGATATCGTTGCAATCCCGATATCGGCCCGCCTCGGCGACAATGTCGTCGCCCTGAGCGGGAACATGCCCTGGTATCGAGGGCCGACACTCCTGCAGCATCTGGAGCGCGTGCAGGCACGCCCGGGCCCGTCGCTCTCGGGGTTGCGCTTACCGGTCCAGGGCGTCTCGTGCACGGTTTCGGGCGCGCGGGTCTATCTGGGCTCGATCGCCGCGGGCAGCTTGTCGCGAGGAGACATGGTCGTGGTGGCGCCGAGCGGGGCGAAAGCCTGCGTCGAGCAGCTGTCGGGCGCGCAGGGGCCGACCGATCATGCCGAGCAGGGCGCTGCGGTCGCCTTCACGCTCCAGCCCGAGATCGATCTCGGCCGTGGCGATATCCTGCACGCCGAAGCCGATCCTCCCCTCCGCTCCAACCAGTTCGCAGCGGATGTGATCTGGTTCGACCGCGCCCCCATGCTGGCCGGGCGTGATTACGAGCTGCGGCTCGGCATGACGGCGAGCCCCGTGACGATCACCTCGATTCGGGGCCGGCTGGACGTCGAGACGGGTGCGCGCCTCGCCGCCCCGGAAATTCAGCGCGACGAGATCGCGATCTGTCATCTTGCGGTGCCGGCCGCCATCGCATTCGACCTCTATGCGCGCTGCCCCGCGACCGGGAGCTTTCTCCTGGTGGACCGCCTGACCGGCGATACTGTCGGCGCCGGAATGATACGCAATGCGCTCGACCGCGGCGTCAATCTCGTCTCRCAGAAGCTCACCGTCGATCGGCGAGCGCGAGAGGCACTACTCGGCCAGACCGGGGCGGTGATCTGGTTCACCGGCCTTTCGGGAGCCGGAAAATCGACGATTGCCGACGCCCTCGATCGCAGGCTTCATGCCAGGCGCAAGCTGACCTTTCTGCTCGACGGCGACAATGTTCGCCTCGGCCTCAACCGCGATCTCGGCTTCACCGACGCTGATCGCGTCGAGAACCTGCGCCGCGTCGCTGAAGTTGTGCGCCTCATGGTCGAGGCCGGCCTGATCGTGCTGTGCAGCTTCATTTCCCCGTTCGAGCGGGATCGCGCGGCGGTCCGCGAGCGGCTTGCGGACATGCGCTTCCTTGAAATCTTCGTCGACGCACCGCTCGAACTCTGCGAGCAGCGGGACCCTAAGGGGCTTTACGCCAGGGCGCGCCGGGGCGAACTGCGTAACTTTACCGGCATCGATTCGCTCTATGAGCCGCCGCGTGCGCCCGATCTCGTCCTCGACAGCGGCACCGATGATGCCGAAGCGCTCGCGGACAGATTGTTGGAGCTGCTGCTCGACCGCGGCATCGTAAACTAGTGGCGATCCTCAAGGCGCCGCGCCGCGCGTGAAGTCACCCAAGCGCTGTCCACGAGATATCGCCCGTTCTGCACCGCTTTGGCCTATAGGCGCCAAGCTGCAACAATGCCGGCCAGTTGCACAAGCAAGCCTCGCGTGCTTCGAGCGCCTCGAAGACATGGGCCGCGAGGTAGCCGTAGATTGCGTGGCTGATGAGGCTCATGAAGGACAGGCGCGGCACGTCGTTCAGTAGGAAATACTGCCCGGCCAGCGACGCAAGGAAAAGCTTCGCTTTTGCCGCATAGCAAGCATTGCTGTGTTTGCCGTTCGCCTCCGCGACGCGGCGGCAGCGCCCCTTCGTCACTGAGCGGACTGGGGCTCCGCTCAGTGACGGAGCGATGTGCTCCGGTCCGATTGAACGGAGCTTCAAATGCCTGGTCTCACACTCAGCGACACTCAGCTTCTCATCCTGTCAGCAGCCGCACAGCGTGACGATCTACGGATCGTGCCACCCGTTCGCCTTCGCGGCGGCGCCGGCCAGAAAGTCCTCGCCGCGCTTCTTGGCAAAGCGCTAATCGAAGAAATCCCCCCGAGCGAGGTTGAACGGGCCGCCTTCGATCCCGATTCCGCAGAACAAACCGCCTACCGCATCAGCATTGGGGGATTGTCCGCCATAGGTCTCGAAACCGACGAACAGCGTGACAGCGTAACCGCGATCGGGATCGAAGCTGGCGCACGCGCGCGCCTGTATAGGCAGCAACGAATGGAACCCAGCGCCGTAGAGAATCGTCGGATTGTCGTGCAGCCAGCAAGAGCGCCTTTGCCTCTTCATCTTTATAGGCGCGGATCCGCTTGGCATGCGTTCCTTTGGTGCTGATCGTGATGCGCTCGGCCACATTCTCATTCAGGAGCCTATTCTTGACAGCCCAAGCTAAAATCGCCTTCACAGGGGCGAGCTTGGCGTCCCGGATCGTTTTCCCGCTAAGACCTTGCGCAACCATCGCATTTTTCCAAGCGATCAGATCGTCCGCCGAAAGTTGCGTGGCGTCGCGATGACCGACGAACTTGCTGAGCGCCTCGACGACACGCGGATATGCGTAGGCGGCCTTCTTGGCTGGCTTGCGTTCGAGTGCCCAGCCGTCGACCAGTGCTTGAAAGGTCACGGGCTTTCGTGGTGATCCTGCGGCGCGGCTCCCCGCCGGCAGGCCGATGTCTTGTGATCCGTTGGCAGCTGGCGCTCCGCCCGAGTGCGGTGCTCCCCACCCGAGCGCAGGTTTCATCTGCAAGGAAGCGTGCTGTTGGCCGCTTGCAGCCGCTTTAGCCAGTCGAAGCCTCCCTTCTTCGTCGACCTCCAGGGTCTCTTCGCCAGCGAACCCGTCGGCGCATTGATAGGCGAAGAGCTTCATCTGCTAGTGTGGCGACATCGCAGCGACATGAGCATCATCGGCAGCGATGCGGATTGGAGGAGGGGGGACCACCGAAAATGGATTGGCCTCTGCTTCCCACAATCCATCGTACAGCTCGGTCCGCCAGAAATTCTGCTTACGCGCGCCGGTATGGTGAGCCAGCCAGCGGTGGCTCATACTCTCTTCGAGCTGTTGAACAACGAGCTCCGTCAGTCGGGGACCGAGCCCCTTGCGCAGCGCAGACCATTCTGCCTCGATTAGGGCCAGCGCCGTTGCATGCCGCTCTTTCGCCTCGGCAGGATCTCGCGTGCCGAGAGTTTTCGTCACCTCGCGCTTGCCGATGACCGCTAGAAGATCATCTGGAACACGCTTTCTCAGCCAGAAAATTCCAGTCGTGGGATGCCGAACAGGACGCGCCATGGGAAGGGCCATGTGTACCACTCGAGCGGCCAAACCCTTTGAAGTCAAGGATGTTATTGAAAATGCAGGCTATTTTGGGACGTGGCGGACAGGGCGGGATTCGAACCCGCGATACGGTTTCCCGTATACACACTTTCCAGGCGTGCGCCTTCAACCACTCGGCCACCTGTCCGGCGCGCTGCTTATGACCGCCGTGCCGTCATCTTTCAAGGCCCGAGATGAAGGGTTTTGCACAATCCCGCTAAAACCTGTGCGCGCGGTTGCGCCGAGCGCCGCTGATGAGCACATCTTGAAGCTGGGGGCAGGTGCCGGATACGCGAACGGCAAACGGTGACGGGGAGCAGAGTGAGATTCCTTCTACGACTGTTGGGATATCTGTGGGTCGCGGCCGGCTTCGTCGCGCTTGTGATCGACGGCGCCCGTTCCATCGCCAATTCGGCACTGCGCTTCACCGCGGTGAGCGAAACCCTGACGGCCTTGATCCACGAGCGCTACGCGCAGATTCAGCCAGCCATCGAACGCAATCTCCATCCGCTGCTCTGGGATCCCATGCTGCTGTCGGTGATGCGGATGCCGACTTCACTCGCGGCGCTTCTGCTCGGATTCGCGCTGCTTTGGCTGGGGCGGCAGCCGGAGCCGCAAATCGGCATCGTCACGCGTCGGTGAAGCGCGGGCTGGCGAAGCCCCCCTGTGCGAAGGGCCGCAGGAGGCTTACATAGGCGCCGAAGCTCGAACGAACGGAGCGAGGAATGTTCTCTTTGCGCAAGAAGACCGAGATGCCGACGGCGGCCGAGACCCTGCCGGGCCGTCCCGCTGCGATTCCCACCGCTGAAACCCATTTCGTCAACGGACGCGCGCTGGCCGGCCCTTATCCGGAAGGCACGCGCAAGGCGCTGTTCGGGCTCGGCTGCTTTTGGGGCGCCGAGCGCAAGTTCTGGCAGAGCGGTGAGGGAATCTGGGTCACCGCGGTGGGTTATGCCGGCGGCGCCACCCCGAATCCGACCTATGACGAGGCGTGCAGCGGCCTGACCGGGCACACCGAGGTCGTGCTGGTGGTCTACGATCCCGCCAAGATCGCCTATGAGGATCTGCTCAGGATCTTCTGGGAGAACCATGACCCGACTCAGGGCATGCGCCAGGGCGGCGATATCGGCACGCAGTATCGCTCGGCGATCTACACCTATGACGCCGAGCAGAAGGCCGCTGCCGAGAAGTCCCGCGCGGAGTACCAGAAGGCTCTGGCCGCCGGCGGCTACGGTCCGATCACGACCGAGATCCGCGAGGCGCCGACCTTCTACTTCGCCGAGGACTACCATCAGCAGTATCTCGCCAAGAACCCGGCAGGTTATTGCGGCCTCGGTGGGACCGGTGTCGCCTGCCAGATCGGCCTGGGCGTCGACGCCTGAACCTTGACGGGCAGGGAGGCCTTCGCCTCCCTGCCTATCCGAAAGTTCTCGATATGTTCTTGCGCTGCCGCTGAAGCTCCGCTAGCCTCCCCAAGGGGAATGGGGCGAGGCGGAGATGGTGACGCGGGTCGCGACGGTGGCGTTCGAGGGGATCGAAGCGCGCGCCGTCGATGTTCAGGTGCAGGTCGCGGCCGGCGGCGTCGCCTTCATTCTGGTCGGGCTGCCGGACAAGGCCGTCGCCGAGAGCCGCGAGCGGGTGCGCGCCGCCCTCATCGCCTCGGGGCTTGCCCTGCCGGCCAAGCGTATCACCGTCAATCTGGCACCGGCCGATTTGCCCAAGGAAGGCAGCCATTACGACCTGCCGATCGCGCTCGCGGTCATGGCGGCGATCGGCGCGATTCCCGCCGATGCACTCGCCGGCTATGCCGTGCTCGGGGAACTCGCCCTTGACGGCTCGATCACGCCGGTGGCAGGTGTCCTGCCGGCAGCGATTGCTGCCTACGCAAGAGGGCAGGGTCTCATCTGTCCCGCTGCTTCCGGTCCGGAAGCTGCCTGGGCCGCCGCCGATATCGATATTCTGGCGCCGCGCTCGCTTATCCAGCTCGCCAACCATTTCAAGGGGACGCAGGTGATGGCGCGGCCCGAGCCTGCAGTGGCCCGTCAAGGCGGAGTTCTGCCCGATCTGGTCGATATCAAGGGGCAGGAGAGCGCGCGCCGCGCGCTCGAGATCGCCGCCGCCGGCGGGCACAACCTCCTAATGAACGGACCTATTAATCCTTAGAGCGTGTGAGGCCGCCAGTCACTGATTTCGTTGGGAGGGTAGCCGCGCAGAAGGAATAAGAGCAGCGCACTTCGCGATGGCGGCGCTGAGAGCGCGAGCCGAAGTTATTTGCGCCCTAGCCCAAGTCTGGAACGTCTGCTCTCCGGTAACCCAATTCGGGTGGCGTCGCGACGGCCAAGCTGGCCCCTTGCGGACTCCCGGAACGTCCGCTTTCCGCCACCGAATTATTCCAGAGACCAAGCCGAGCACCTTCTCGCAGCGCATGGGCAATCGCCGGCGAGATTGAAATGCTTCGGCTCGCGGAACATATCGCCTCTTCCCTTGTTTCGTTGAGATCGAGCGGACCGTACCGTCCGCAATGCGTCGGCCTTTTTTGTCCGCGCCCTTAAAGTTCATCACTCATGACAGACACCACCTTACGAGGCGTCCCCGACGCCACGACCGTTCGCGCGTCTTCTGCAGTGTCGTGGGGCGCCGTCCTCGGAGGCGCCGTGGTCAGTGCGTCGATCTCCCTTATGCTCCTCGCCGCCGGAGCCGGGCTGGGCTTCGTCTCGGTTTCGCCTTGGACGAATGTCGGTGTCACGGCCGCCACGTTCGGCATGGCAGCCATGATTTGGCTTGCCGTCGTTCATCTCCTTTCGGCCGGCGCCGGGGGCTATCTCGCCGGTCGTCTCCGCACCAAGCGTGTGGGTCTTCATACTGAAGAGGTTGCCTTCCGCGACACCGCTCACGGCTTCATGGCCTGGGCCGTCGGTGCGATCCTCAGCGCGCTCCTGCTAGCATCGGCCGCCTCTGCGGTGATTGGCGGCAGCGCCCGCCTTGGTGCCAGCGCGGCGTCCGGTGTCGGCTCTGCCGTCTCCGGCGCAGCGAGCCAGGCTGCCGGTCGCCTCGATCTGTCGAGCCTCGACCCGTCGGCCTATGTCACCGACACGCTGTTTCGCGCCGAGAGACCCGCTCCCTCCTCGGCGGACACGGCTCCGGCTCGTGCCGAGGTCGGCCGGATCATCGCGATGAGCATCCGCAACGGCGATATGTCCCCCGCTGACAAATCCTACGTTGCCAACGTTATCGCCGCCCAGACCGGCATCAGCCAGCCCGACGCCGAAAAGCGCATCACCGATGCGATCGCGAAGACCAAGGAAACCGCTGCCAAGGTGGAGCAGACCGCTCGCGAGGCGGCTGACATGGCCCGCAAGGCCGCCGCCTCCTTCGCCCTTGCGACCTTCATCGCGATGCTCATCGGCGCGCTGGCGGCCAGCTATGGCGCCACGCTTGGTGGTCGCGCCCGCGACAAGGTCCACGCCTGATCCACGCTTGCAATCCCGACAACCGGAGAGTTCCAATGGCTACGAATGCACCGAAGGCCCTCGATGACATGTTCCATGACATGCTCAAGGACGTCTACTACGCCGAGAAGCAAATCCTGAAGGCGCTACCCAAGATGGCGAAGGCGGCCAAGTCGCCCGAGCTCAAAAAGGCCTTCGAGACGCATCGCGAAGAAACTGAGGGCCATGTCGAGCGCCTCGGCGAGGTCTTCGAGGTGATCGGCAAGGCGCCTCGCGGAAAGACCTGCGACGCCATCCTCGGGATTCTGGAGGAAGGCAAGGCCGTCATGGAAGACTACGCCGACAGTCCGGCCCTCGATGCCGGTCTCGTCGCCTCGGCCCAGGCGGTCGAGCATTACGAGATGACGCGCTATGGCACGTTGAAGTCATGGGCGAAGCAACTGGGGCACAATGAAGCAGTGACGTTGCTCGATGCCACGCTTGCCGAGGAGACCAAGACCGACAAGCTGCTCACGCAGCTCGGCGGGCCGGCAAACTTGGCGGCTGTCGCGCAAGCCAAGGCTGCGTGATCCAATCGCTTCCTGGGGCCCTCTCTCCTCACCGGAGAGAGGGCTTCACTGCGTTCATATTTATGCGTCGCGACACGATGGCTTCCCGAAACATTTCCTGATCGCCTCGACGAAACCAACTCCGCGTTGCGCAAGACCTCCTCAGGTCCCGAGGAAAAAGCGGACCATCTCACGCGAGGCATCGGGGCCCGTCTCATCCGTATAGCTTCCGCCGCGGTCACCTCCTGACCAGGCATGACCGCCGCCGTGGATCAGCCAGTGCTCGGCGAGTGCAGGAGCATTGCCGTGCCCGACCAGCGACCGGGTTACGCGTTTGCCATTGATCACTGCATCGGTCTGAAACTCTGCTGGCTTCCCCTGCGCGGATCCTGCGAGATCGAAAACAGCCTTGCCGTTAGATGGATGAACTGTGGTATCGGCGGTTCCGTGGAAAATGATCTTCCTGATGGGCGAATGGCACTGTGCCGTCGCTTTCGCATTTCCCTTCATTGCAGCGAATGCGGACATGACGTCGCAAGCCGCGCCATGAGGCAGGCCGGAATGAATGCCGGCTGCGGAAAAGACGTCGGGATGGGTCGAGGCGAGGACATCGGCCATGGCTCCGCCCGCCGACAGGCCGGCAACGAAAACCCGCTTGCGATCGATCTTGAATTCAGACGCCAGTTCCTGGGCGAGCCCAGCCAGAACCGCCGGCTCCCCGGCGTCACGCCGTTGATGACGAAGGTCAAACCAGTTCCAGCAGCCCTGCGCGTTGGCCGATTTCGGTTGCAAAGGATAGGCGACGATCAGGCCGAACTCGTCGGCCAAAGCGTTCATCCGGGTCCCACGCGCGAAATCATCCGGGTTTTGTGTGCAGCCGTGAAGCATCATCACCAGCGCAAGTTCACGATCGGCGTGATCGGGCGGCACGTAGAGCTTGTAGGCCACCGAGCCGACGGCCGATTGGAACCTGCGTGTCCGGAAGTTTGCACTGTCCCGCGCATCTTCCGTAACCGTGTCGCCATGGCTCGGCGCTTGGACGAAGTTCGCCCGCTCCTGTCGTAGCTTGTGCAGGATCGCCCGAAGACCGCGCGCCGGCGGTGCTTCGGGACTGTCATCGCTTTGTGTCCCGCTATCCAGATCAGCCGGGCGTATCGGTCCGCGCCCGGCGAGAGCGTGCCGTATCGTCGCCGTTGCGCCTGTCACGTCGGATGTTCGCAGGCGGTTCATGGCTTCGCCGATGGCGGCGTGAAAACGCGGGTTCATGGCGAAGGTCCTTTGGGTCATGTCAATCGATCGGCCAGGGCGGCCTTGATCTCGGGGGATGCGTGCAGGGCCCCGAGGATGGTGAGGGAGGCGATGGCCTGCCGTGCCAGCTCCGGGGGGACATCGCTATCGATCACGGCGAGGCCGAGAACCCGGATCTCAAGCTGCTCGCCGGCTGCGACCACGGCTTCCAGGTCCCCGCGTGTGAAGGTCCGAAGGCCCAATTCGAGTGCCAGGCGCGTTGTGGCCTTCGCGGCGATGTCGGAATGGGTCGAAAGCTGGTTGCGGATCGCCGTGCGGATGAAGTCCGAGCGGTTGGAGTAGAAGCCGTCCCGGACCAGCAGGTCGATGCGGCCGAGATCCACGAAGCCGAGGTTCAGCGTTAGTTTCTCGCTCTCAGGAGTTTTCATCGTCAATCCATATACCATCCAATTGGATGGTATATGGATGAGATCGGATGGATATCAAGAGGGCCCGCGCCCGGCGACCAATCCAAAACGTCAAAAGACAGAGACAGGCATTTGGCCGCGTGGCAGCACGTGGCATAAATGGGAACGCTCCCTAGACGGGAACGAGATCGGGGACATTTTGCCGACGCCGGAACTTCGGGACGCCCGTTTCATGCGCAGCCTGCTGGCGGCGTCGGACGATTGCATCAAAGTCATAGACCTCGACGGCAAGCTCTCCTTCATGAGCGAAGGCGGCCAGCGCGTCATGGAAGTCAGCGATTTCAACGCCATCAAGGGCTGCCCCTGGCCGGATTTCTGGGCTGATCAGGGCAACGCCGAAGCCAAGTTCGCGATCGAGGAGGCGCGTTCTGGTCGCAGCTATCGCTTCCAGGGTGCAGCCGACACGGCCGCCGGCAATCCACGGTTCTGGGACGTCCAAGTTGGTCCGATCCTGGGCCCGGATGGCAAACCCGAGGCGATCCTGTCCGTGTCGCGAGATATCACGGCCATCAAGGAGGCCGAGCAACGCCAGCGTCTGCTCGCGCTTGAACTCAAGCATCGGATGAAGAACACCGTCGCCATGATTCAGGCGATCGCCAATCAGACGATCCGTGGTGGTCCCGAGGTGGATGCGCTCAAGGAGGCCTTCATCGCAAGGCTGAACACGATGGCCTCGGCACAGGACATCCTGACCCAGACCGTTTGGGCCAGAGCGAGCCTAGCATATCTCGTCGAAGAGTCTCTGAAGGGGCAAAGCGACCTGTCGCGCTTCCGCATCGACGGCCCGCCGGTTGAACTCTCGTCCAAGACTGCCCTGGCGATGGCGCTCGCGCTCCATGAGCTGGCGACCAATGCCGCGAAATACGGCGCTCTCAGGCAGGATGGTGGGCGAATCGACATAACCTGGTCGGTTGAAGACGGTCAGTTCGCATTCGAGTGGCGTGAGAGCGGCGGCCCGCTGGTCGAGCCGCCAACCCGCCGCGGCTTCGGATCGCGCATGATCGAGCGCGCTTTGGCGGGATATTTCAGCGGTGCAGCCGCCATGGACTATCAGCCGGCCGGAGTGGTCTTTTCGCTTCGCGGCCCCATCGACGCGCTCATTGCCGACTGATCAGGCCGTCGGCCGGAAGGCTGCGATGACTTCGGCTGCCCGGTATGGCTTTCTGATATACTGAACGTTCTCAGGCAGCTCGCGTTCGCGCGGCATGACGCGCCCGCTTGCGACGACGATGAGGATGGGCGGCCACCCCAGTCGCACGACATGCGCGAGCTTCATACCATCCATGGAGCCCGGCATCTCGATGTCGGTGAATACGACGGCGATGTCGTGGCGGGCTTTGAGGATCGCGATTGCTTCCTCGGCATGGGCAGCCTCCACTACCTCGAAACCAGCCTCCTCGATGAAGTCGACGGCGTCCATCCGGAGGAGCGGCTCGTCTTCGACGATCAGGACAACCAGCTTCGACATCATGTGCTTTCGAGAGTGATCCTCGGCCAACTGCCGACGCGAGCTCTTGTTGCCTCGCATTGTAAAGAATTGCGCTTTTTGTCCTTAGCACTTGGTTACGATGGCCAACTCTGGCCTGCGCGACGAGGCGGGCGCTATGCGTCCGGGAAACATCAGGTTTCAGGAGGGGGATCCGCCTGTAGCGCAGACCGCGGTTTTCATCCGGCGGAGGAAGTCCAGCAGGTGGAACACCCAGCTTTGATCGTATTCGGCGCGATGGATCACCCGAGGGCGTCGCCCCCTGTATGCCCGGGAACTCCAACAAACTGCCAGCGTTCCAAATTTGCCCACCCGAAGCCACGTCGGCCGCGGCGCTTTGGGTCGGGGGAAGTTTTGTCCGCTCTGGCCGAGTGCCTTGAGTTCGTCACGACGGCGGCGACCCTTCGACCCATTTCACGCTGGTATCCAGATTCAAGGAAACTGATCGATGCCGGCGATTGAGGTTCCCTCCACCGTCGCAGCTCCATCGACACGGTCGCCCTCTGACGTCGTCTCGAATGTAGCCATCGGCGCCTTCATCATCGCCGCGCTCTATTTCGGACGTGAGGTTTTCGTCCCGGTGGCGCTCGCGATCCTGTTCAGTTTCGTCTTGGCGCCGCTGGTCAAAGGGTTGCAGAAGCTGCGTGTCCCGCGGGCGTTGGCGGTTTTCGTCGTCGTCCTGATTGCGTTCGCGACGTTGGCGGCCTTGACGATGGCTATGGTTGGCCAGGCCACGCAACTGGCCAGTGAGCTGCCGACCTATCAGAGCACCATCCGGGCCAAGATCGCCGCTTTGAAAGGCTCGGGAGCCGGAAGCGGGGTTTTGAGTCGCGCCGCGGATGTCCTGCAAGACCTGGGCAAGGAACTCGATCGCCCCAAGGCGGAATCTTCTGCCCCAAGCGAAACGCCAAGTCCTGTGCGGGACGGACGCCCGATCCCTGTCGAAGTGCATCATCCGGAACCCGGCGCGATCGAAACGCTGCAGGCCTTTCTGGCTCCGCTGATCCACCCTCTGACCACAACCGGAATCGTGCTGATCTTCGTCGTCTTCATTCTCTTGAAGCGTGAAGACCTTCGAAACCGGTTTATCCGATTGACCGGCACCTACGACCTGCAGAAGACCACGGCCGCGTTCGATGACGCCGGCAAGCGCCTCAGCCGGCTGTTTCTGACGCAACTCATCGTCAACGCCGGGTTCGGTGTGGTGATCGGTTGCGGCCTTGCTGCCATCGGCGTTCCCAGCGCTCTGCTTTGGGGAATTCTGGCGGCGATCCTCCGGTTCATTCCCTATCTCGGCGCCGTTCTCTCGGCCGTTTTTCCGATGGTGATCGCGGCATCGGTCGATCCCGGTTGGATGATGCTCGCGTTGACGGCGGCCTTGTTCGTGATCGCCGAGCCCCTCGCCGGGCATGTGATCGAACCGTTGGCCTATGGCCGCTCGACCGGGCTCTCGCCCATCGCCATCGTGGTCGCCGCGACCTTCTGGACCTGGTTATGGGGTCCTATCGGGCTGGTTTTGGCGACACCCTTGACCGTGTGTCTCGTGGTCCTCGGCCGGCATGTCGAGAGGCTGGAATTTCTGGACGTGATGCTGGGAGACCGACCTGCACTGTCGGCGGCGGAGATATTCTATCAGCGGATCCTCGCGGGAGACCCCGCGGAAGCAGCCGACAAGGCTGAGGAGGTTCTGAAAGAGCGCTCGCTATCTGCCTATTACGACGAGGTCGCGCTCGAAGGCTTGCGGCTCGCCGCAGCAGACGAAGCGCGCGGCGTTCTCGATGCTCCCAGGCGAAACCAGATCCTTGCGACAATTCGCGAAGTGGTCGAGGACTTGTCCGACCATGACGACCGCCGACCCTCGCGCGACGCTGGTGCGGCAGACCCCGAGACCGAGGCCGCGGTTGAACAGACCAACGAACAGGAAGGTGCCTCCGACCTGCCGGTACTCACCGGGGCTGAGTTGAAGGAAACGTTTCGAGACGGTGGTGGAGTGGTCTGCATCGGTGCGCGATCGCAACTCGATGAGGCCGCCGCACTGATGCTGGGCCAAATCTTAGAAAAGCATGGATTGGCGGCGGATACGCTCCCGCCGAGCACATTGTTGACCACCGGCATGGAGCGGCTTGCCGAACGCGGTCCGGCTCTGATCTGCCTATGTTACATCGGCCCGCACAATGCCGCCCACATGAAGTATGCGCTCCGGCGCCTTCGCCGCCGTCTGCCGATGGCGATCCTGGTTCTCGGTGAACTGTCGCAAGTTTCCAGTCCCTTGGCGGATATCAAGGGACCCTTGCTTGCCGACGAAGTGGAAACGTCTCTTCGGGGCATCTGCCGGCTGTGCCTTCAGTTCGCGGAGAAAAGGGACATGGCAGGCGATCAAGCACCTAGTCGCGGATGAATAAGGCTTCATAACCGTATATTCCGAATTACTGCAGCTGAATCGGCATTTTAGGGATCGCGGACTCACATAAATCGGGAGGCGAAAATAATATTCGATCTCGTCTTCGTGAGAAAAATAAACAGAATTATTTTCTATTTCTGTGCTACATTATTTCACGGGAGGTTTCTCTTCCGCAATTCGGAAGGATTCTCCATGAAATTCCCCTCTCAAACCAAACCTGCCATCTGGGGTGCCGTTGGCGGCGCTATTGCTCTCACCGTTGTCGGCTTTACCTGGGGTGGGTGGTCGACGGCTTCGTCGAGCGAACGCGTGGCGAAGCTCAGGGCTGAGAATGCCGTTGTCGCGGCCTTGTCTCCGATCTGCGTGAGCAACTTTCAGAAGCAACCCAATGTCGATGCCGCTCTCGCAGAACTGAAGAAAATCAGTTCGTGGAGCCAGGGCGATTTCATCGCCAAGGGCGGCTGGGCAACGATGATCGGCAGCACGTCACCGGACTCGGCGGTCGCCAAGGCCTGCGCCGAAACGCTCGGCATGTCCAAGACCTGAGACGATCGTAACGGCGACAGCCGCACCGAGCGATCTCGCTCGACGATCATGAACCATTCCGCGTGAGCAGCGCGGAGATGGTGGCGTTCATGTCGCCTCCTGCTCGGCAAGAGGAGTTTCATATGGCCAAGGGACAGATGCGCGGCAATCGGGAAGCCAAGAAGCCCAAGAAGAAAAAGGAAGCAGCGGCAGTGCCAAAGGGCCTTCCGGTGACGCTCGAACTTGCAGGAAAGCCGAAGAAGAAGAGTTGACGTGAACATTCGTAGCCGGGAAACCACCGTCACGTTCAGGAAGCCGTTCAGGCTGAGCGCGATAGACCATATGCAGCCTGCCGGCACTTACCGCGTTGTGGTCGACGAGGAGGAGATTCCAGCCACCTCGTTCCTGGCCTATCGCCAGATCGCCACCATGCTGCACACACCGTCGCTGTCTTCGCCTGGCAGCTCCCAGGTGTTCACGGTGAGCCCGGGCGAGCTAGCCAGTGCCTTGGAGGCAGACATCGGCGCTTAGACGGCGCCGACGAGAAGGGCCGCGCGCCGGCCTCCGCGGACCCGGCAAATGCGATATCGCGCAGCGGGTGAGCTCGACGCCTCATTCCGCCATCGCGCGTTTTAATCCCGCGTCGAGCGACCCGATCGATACGATCACTCGGAAAATTGCTCTAAAAATCAGGGGTGCATCTGGCGCCCTTCTGGCACGTGCAAGCCACGCTATGCCGCTCGCGATCCGTGATTGCCTGCGCCAGCGCCCCGCTAACCGCCGCAGCCCAAGGCTGCCGCGCAGCCATACGTCGGTCGATTTCCGACCGAACGAACCAGGAGCCCTATAATGGCGCTCGAACAAGCCTGCATAGAGATGATTCCCAAGCCTTGGGGATCGACTGATCTCCTACCCTGGGGCGGAGCAGAACATCCCAGCGTCCCGATCGGCGAGCTCTGGTTCCAGCGCTGCAATAAGGAAGCTCCAGAGCCCGCCTTGCTGCTCAAACTCCTGTTCACGCAGGAGCCCTTGTCGATCCAGGTGCACCCGGACGATGTTGCCGCCCATGGGATGGGGTTGCCGCGCGGTAAGACCGAAGCCTGGTACATCCTGTCCGCCGCATCCGACGCCACAGTAGGAGTCGGTCTCGAGGCGGTCGCCACCCCGGAGCAATTGCGGGGGGCCATTGCCGATGGCTCGATCGCCCAGCTTGTCGCCTGGCATAAGCCGCACGCGGGGGAGGTCATCGCCGTCCCGGCCGGGACGATCCACGCGATCGGCGCAGGTCTCGTGCTCGCCGAGATCCAGCAGCGCAGCGACACGACGTTCCGGCTTTTCGACCACGGCCGTGCCCGCGAACTGCACATCGAACAAGGCGTTGAGGTCGCTCATGCAGGCCCCACGAAACGAACCGTGCCGCCGCGGCGCCTGAGCGACGTCCGGACCCTGCTCGTCGCAAACCCCTACTTCGTCTTCGAGCGGATCGACCTGCCTGCCGGATCGATCTGGGAGCTCGACGCGCGATGCGAGACCTGGCTGGTCGCTATCGCCGGCGCTGCCACGATCGGCGCGCTTCAAATCGGCGTCGGTCAGGGCTGCTTCGTCGAGGCTCAGAGCGTGCGCATCGTGCCGGGCGAAGCCGGCCTGTCCTGCCTCGTCGCCTATGACGCCGCCGCACCCAGTCGCGATCTCCTGCGCCGTGTCGACGGCGACGGCATGCCCCCATTCCGCGAGACGGTTTCACTGCCGACAGGGCCGCCGCAGGCCGTTTTGAATTCGCCAGTTCCGTCCAAGGAGGCACGATCATGAGCCCGACCAAACGCATCGCCTTGATCGGCAACTCGCTGCCCCGCCGCTGCGGGATCGCGACCTTCACCACCGATCTGCAGCAGGCGATCGCCTCCTCCGATGTCGACACCTCCATCGTCGCCATGAACGACCATCTCGACGGCTACGACTACCCGTTCTCCGTCCACTGCCAGATCGCCGAGGACCGGCTCGAGGACTATGCGCGTGCCGCCGATTTTCTGAACGAGGGCCGCTTCGACGTCGTCTGCCTCCAGCACGAGTTCGGCATCTTCGGTGGTGAGGCCGGGAGCCATATCATGGCGCTGCTGTCCCGCCTGACCATGCCCGTGGTCACGACGCTCCACACCGTCCTGTCCGAACCCGATGCTGCGCAGCGCGACGTGATGGAACGGATCGTCGATGCCTCGGCCCGCGTGGTCGTCATGGCGGAGAAAGCCCGCGACCTGCTCCGAACCGTCTATCGTCTGCCGGCGGACAAGATCGAGGTGATCGCTCACGGCATTCCCGAATTCGCCTTTGTCGAGCCCGATGAGGCCAAGGAGCGACTGGGCTTTGGCGGTCACTCCGTCATCCTGACCTTCGGCCTTCTGTCACCCAACAAGGGCATCGAGGTGATGATCGACGCAATGCCCTCGATTCTGAGGCGGCGCCCCGACGTGATCTATGTCGTTCTGGGCGCGACACATCCCCATCTCGTCCGCGAGCATGGCGAGGCCTATCGCGCAAGCCTGATGGCCCGTGTAAGCGAGCTCGGGGTCGAGGATCACGTCGTCTTCCTCGACCAGTTCGTCGATCAGGCGACGCTGCTGGGCTTCATCGCGATGTGCGATGTCTATGTCACGCCCTATCTCAACGAGGCGCAGATGACGTCGGGCACGCTGTCCTACAGTTTCGGGCTGGGCAAGGCGGTGGTTTCGACGCCCTATTGGCATGCCAGGGAATTGCTCGCCGACGGGCGTGGCATCCTCGTGCCTTTCGGCGACGTCGTCGCCATCGGTAACGAGATCGCGGGTCTGCTGACCGATGCGCCCCGGCGCCAGGCCATGAGGCTGCGCGCCTATGCGAGCAGTCGCTCGATGACCTGGGAGCGGACCGCGAAACGCTATCTCGCCGCCTTCAAGACGGCCCGCCGAGGCCGTGTGCTGAGCGCTGTTGCGGGCTCAAGCCAGCCGAGGGCCCTGCCGGCAGTGGCGCCGCCACCGGAGATGCAGACCGGCCACCTCCTGTCCATGTGCGACGATACCGGGTTGTTCCAGCATGCCGTCCATTCCGTGCCGGACCGCTCGCATGGCTATTGCGTCGATGACAATGCCCGCGCTCTGCTCCTCGCCAATGCTTTGAACGGCGTAGGCGAGACGCGTTTGCCGGACGCGCTCACGGCGCGTTTCGCCTCCTTCATCCAGCACGCCTGGAATCCCGATCGGCGGCGCTTCCGCAATTTCATGAGCTTCGATCGGCGCTGGCTCGAGGAAATCGGGTCGGAAGATAGCCACGGGCGCACGCTCTGGGCGCTCGGCATCTGCGCGCGTGACGATGCGAGCGTTTCGCGGCGGCGATGGGCGGCGGCCCTGTTTGTCGAGGCTCTGCCCGCCATCGAGCGTTTCAGTTCCCCGCGTGCCTGGGCCTTTGCCTTGCTGGGCCTCGACGCTCATTGCACGACGGCGGTGGCTGCGTCCTTGCGCACGCTTCTCGCCGACCGCTTGCTCGGCCTCATCTCGGCGGTCGAAACGCCGGACTGGGTCTGGTTCGAGGAGGGGCTCTCCTACGACAATGCGCGCCTATCCCAGGCCCTGATCGCGACGGGATTGGCGGCGAAGGTGCCGGCCTATGTCGAGGCCGGCCTGCGTTCGCTGCGTTGGCTCACGCATCTCCAGACGACGCGGGCCGGCCTGTTCAGGCCGGTCGGCTCGGAAAGCTTCGGCGACAGGCGCAGCTCTCCGAAGGCTTTCGACCAGCAACCGCTGGAGGCGACGGCCGCGATTTCGGCCTACCTCGCAGCCTGGCGCGCCGACGGCGATCCGCAATGGCGCAACGAAGCTGCCCGCGCTTTCGCCTGGTTCCTGGGCGACAACGATCTCTCCGCGCCTCTGGTCGACCTGGACACCGGTGCCTGCCGTGACGGTCTCCATCGCGATCGGCCGAATGAGAACCGTGGCGGTGAATCCGTAGTATCGTACCTGCTCAGCCTCGCCGAGATTCGCCAGCTTGCCCGCGTCAGCGGGGATCGCCCGAAACTGGCGCCGCTTCGGGCCTTGCACGCCTGAGCCTTCGGCGGCCTTGCTCAAAACAGATCGGCGGACGCCTTGTCCCAGCACAGTTTCCTGAACCGACAGACCCTGTACCTGCATCCCGACCCGTCTCGGGTCGTCGTGCGTCGGTTCGGCCCTGCAGGCGAGCCCAGGGATTTCAATCCTGCCGAGAAGGCGAAGGCGAACCACATCGTCGAGCGGGTTCTGTCGCTCGCCCCGGAGAAGGCGGCGAACCTTCTTGCCGAGGTTCTGGAAAATTTCAACGGCCGGCACCGCAACCTGCTGGCGAGGTTCGAGACGCGTGCCGATGAGATGGAGGATGCCTTCGCCGCTCACGGCGCCTTCACCAAGGTCCAGCGCCAGCTGGTTGGGGCCTATTTCCTGCACGAGTATTCGTTCGAGGCGGCCGCGCTTTTCAACCCGAGCATCATCGCGCATCCTGACCAGTCCAATGCTCCAGCTGGCGGGCTTCGCTTCATCCTCAGCGTTCGCGCCGTCGGAGAGGGGCACATCTCGTCCCTGACGTTCCGCTCCGGGTCGATCGCGACCGGCGGCGAGGTCAGCGTCGACCCGACCTCGCGCCTGGCGACGATCGCCACCCTGCACAATCGCATGGCGCGGCTCGATGGCGAGGATGTCGAGGTCGCCTTCGCAGCCGACAGCGACATCAGCGAGCGGGTGATCTTTCCCGTGACCGCGTCGCAGTCGAACGGCATCGAGGATGCGCGTTTCGTCGCGTTCGAGGAGGATGACGGCATCGTCTATCGCGCCACCTATACGGCCTATGACGGTAGGTCGATCCGCTCGGAGCTGATCGAGACCCGCGACTTCCTGTCGTTTCGGCTGTCGCCGTTGCGCGGCTCCGCCGCCGTGAACAAGGGCATGGCGCTGTTTCCGCGCAAGCTCGGCGGGCGCTATGCGATGATCTCCCGGCAGGACAATGAGAACCTCCACCTGATCTATTCGGATGATCTCCTGACCTGGAACGGCGGGGTCGCGATCCTGAAGCCGCAATACCCATGGGAGTTCGTGCAGATCGGCACCTGCGGCTCGCCGATCGAACTCGACGAAGGCTGGCTGCTCTTGATCCACGGCGTCGGGGCAGTCCGAAAATATACGATCGGTGCGGTTCTGCTCGACAAGGCGGACCCTTCGAAAGTGCTGGGGCGCCTGCGGCAGCCTTTCGTCCAGCCCGAGCCTTCGGAACGGGAAGGCTATGTGCCGAACGTCGTCTATACCTGCGGTGCGCTGCGGCACGGCGACACGATTGTCCTGCCCTATGCGGTCTCGGACACCTTCTGCCATTTCGCCACGGTAAAGATCGCTCCGCTGCTGGAAGCAATGGAACCGGGCTGCGCAGTCACAAATGCGCCCGGCAAAGACAAGCGGCTTCTCGCCGGGCAACTCACTCTCGAAAGCGAAAAGCCATGACCGAGCGTCCCATCAAGGTCGGCGACACCGTGCGCCTGTCGTTCGGCTTCGCCGATCGCTCCGGAGAGGGCGATTACGAGATTATTCGCGTAATGCCGGCGCGGGAGAGCGGTGAGCGCCATTACCGGGTTCGAGGGATCGATGGCCACGAGAGGGCGATCGGTCACAACCAGATCATCGTTTCAAAAGCAAAGGCTAAATCGCCGGTATCCGGCTCTCAAGGATGATCCGGAGCGATGACCGGGCGGAGCGGCAGCTGTAGCCGCGCATCAGGAGGAAGCAGAATGACCGAGCATTCAAAATCCCGGACCCAGGTGGAGGCTGCGTTCCTGAAGACGCAGACCCAATCGCTGTCGCGGAATCGCCTTCTGTCGGAGACAGAAAGCCTCAACCAGGAGCGCGACGCGAAGACGGCCCGGCTGAAGGAACAGCGGCTGCGCAAGGAGGCTGACGAGCGCTCAGATCGCGCGACAATTCCGTCGAGAACCTAGCGTGAAGCCGCTGGGCCTTCTACGCGGCATCGCAATTTTCGATCGTAAGCCCTTCTAAGCGGCTTGGTTGTTCAACAGGCGACGATAGTGATCAGCCTGCTGATGGAATCGCTCGGCTTCGACCTTGTCGCCGATCATTTCCGAGCCGCGGGCGAGGATCAGCGTGCGCTCGTATTGTGACTGAAGGTCGGGCCGCCCGTGGGGGGCCTCAACTCTGCCCCAGCTATCGTGAGCGCGTAGCTTGCGATGATTCACGGTCATGCTTCTTCTCCCCTCAGCCCAGGATCTGGGCAACGATCTCACGCAATTCAGCGCGCGAGAGACCGCCGGAAACGGGATTGCAGATCGGCGCAGGGCGTGGAGACAGGGGTGCCGGCGCTGCCTTGTCGATACGGTGTTCATTTTTGTTTTTGTCGATGATCTTATTCATAAGAACCCCATGGCGCGCGGCTGCGCCGCGCAACGTGTCAGGCAGCCGACACAATGCCGGCAGCGGATACCGCAAAGCGTTGAGCTATGTCGAAAGAGAAAAGAAGTCGGGCAATACGCGAATTCGCGATGCCAGATAGACGATTCCGTCGATCATCTTCTATTAGACGATCATTGTCGCCGTTTGACGTTCCGCGAGACCAAATCGAGCCGGAGCGAGCTTCGAACAATCCAGGGGCAGGTTGAAAGCGTTCGACCCGCGAGTGTCTTTCAAGCGACCTGATTGAACTCAGGTAATGGGCACCCCCCGACGGCCATATAACTGTTCGTCCAGTTGGTAACGGCGAGTTCAACCGCTATGCCGTCTTCACATTGAAGGAGAATTTTGTAGCAAAACTCGCTCGGATCGACAGTTTCCGTATCGCAGATCAGATATCCGACCCAATGATGCTCCTGATGCGTGCCAAACTGATATTTGGCGGGCAGCCTTCGACCACTGCGTAAAGTGACCGAACCGGTTCCGTTGAGCATGGGTTGTGTCTCCGTTGAGTGGCGTCACAGGCGCCACGACGGTCATTTCCAGAAGCGGTATGGAGACAACTGTAGCTGAACAGCGCGCCCTTTCGCCGAACATAGCAAGTCACGTTTCAGGCATGAAGCATCGGCGCCGGCCGGCATCTCCGCGCAATACGCGGCGGATCCGCCTAATTCGCTGCAGAGACTTGCGGTCACGAAGCAAAGGAAATCGCGCGCCCCCGTCGTGGGACAGGACGATCCCCGCAAGCGGCGGCCGTGCCAACGACTTTGGCGACGATCGACATCCGCCTCAGGGCCGGTTCGCGTAGGGAGGCACATCGATGAGCGTCCCGATCAGGCGGAGCAAGGCTTGTCGCTCGGGGCGATCCGTCATTCCGGAGCCGAGAAAGACTCCCAATTCGATATGCGACAGCTGGCCGCCTCCCGGACCGTTCGGTTGATGGATCACGAAGGCTGCGCCGCTCGTCGGCTCCCGCCCCAGAAACCAACAGTCACCGGTGGGGCTGCGATATAGCTCTCGCCGTTCGCTCATGATCTCGCGTGCTCCTGCGATTGACGATGGCTGGACAAACGCGAAGTCGCCACGTGAGACAGGCCGAAGTCCACGCTGTCCTCGCCGGCCCTTTACGCGCAGCCGAAAGCTCCGGCCCTTGCTAGCGGAAGTCGCCGGCCGAGAGCCGATGATAGCCCCCGCGCTTCTTCAGATAGGCGGAGCGAGCGGCCTGCAATATGGCTGAGCGATTGAGGTCGAACGCGACCAGGAACGACCCCTCGCTTCCGTCGATGACAGCGGGACTTAAAGTCCGCAGAACATCGAGCTCGATCTGGAACATCACTTCCAATGACGCCTCGGAACCCCAGAAGCTCACGCAACCGCAGCTAGGTTCGTAACGCCGGATCGAGTTGGGAAAATCGAGGCTCATGATCTGCGCCCTCCGCCAAGACGCGCCAGCTCAGCCTGACAGGCATCGACATGGCGCCGCTTCCGCTTCTTTCGCAGCCAGATGCCAACGGGAAACGCGATCAGCGAACCAACAACAATGAACGACAAGTGGGAGATCAGAGATAGGTCATAAAACCTGCCCGCTCCCCACATGCCGACGCTGAAGAGCGCCATGCCGATCATTCTGAACCGCCCCGGGTTTGTCGGAGGCTCCAACTCCTGAGAAGGTGGAGCCATGACGAGCAAGACGACGAACAAGTTCTCGCCTGAGGTGCGTGCCCGCGCGGTGCGGATGGTGCTGGATCACGAGGCCGAGCATCCGTCACGCTGGGCGGCGATCACGTCGATCGCGGGCAAGATCGGCTGCACGGCGCAGACGCTGAACGAGTGGGTGAAGAAGGCCGAGGTCGACAGCGGCCGCAAGCCTGGGCTGACGACGGACATGGCGGCCAAGCTCAAGGCTCTCGAACGCGAGAACCGGGAGCTTCGGCAGGCGAACGAGATCCTGCGCAAGGCATCGGCGTATTTTGCCCAGGCGGAGCTCGACCGCCGACACCGGTCATGATCGCGTTCATCGACGCTCACCGCGGGGCCTATGGGGTCGAGCCGATCTGCAAGGTGCTGCCGATCGCCCCTTCCACCTACCATGAGCATGTGACCAAGCGGGCCGATCCCGGGAAGCTGTCGGCTCGGGCGAAGCGGGACGCGGCTTTGTTGCCTGAGATTGCCCGCGTGTTTGCCGAGAACTTCGAGGTCTATGGCGTGCGCAAGGTCTGGCGGCAGATGATGCGCGAGGGGTTCGACGTTGCCCGTTGCACTGTCGAACGCCTGATGAGCGACCTTGGCCTGCAAGGTGTCATTCGCGGCAAGCCAAACCGCACGACCGTTCAGGACAAGGCCGCGCCGTGCCCGCTCGACCATGTCAACCGGGTGTTCCATGCGCCGGCGCCGAACCGGCTCTGGGTCTCAGACTTTACCTACGTCTCGACCTGGTCGGGCTTCGTCTACGTTGCCTTCGTGATCGACGCCTATGCTCGGCGGATCGTCGGTTGGAGGGTATCGCGGACGGCACATGCGGGCTTCGTGCTCGACGCGTTGGAGCAGGCGCTGCACGAGCGCCGACCTGTGCAACGCGGTGGGCTGGTGCATCACTCGGATCGCGGCTCGCAATATGTCAGCATCCGCTATACCGAGCGCCTCGGAGAGGCGGGTATCGAGCCCTCCGTCGGAAGTGTGGGCGACAGCTATGACAACGCTCTCGCCGAGACGATCAACGGCCTCTACAAGGCCGAGTTGATCCATCGGCGCGGGCCGTGGCGATCCTTCGAGGCCGTCGAATTCGCGACGCTGACCTGGGTCGACTGGTTCAACAACCGCCGCCTGCTGGAGCCCATCGGCAACATCCCGCCGGCCGAAGCCGAGGAACGCTACTACGCCATGCTGGACGAGCCAGCCATCGCGGCGTGACTCAAACCAAATGGCCTCCGGCGAACCCGGGGCGGTTCATTCCATAGATTAGCGCCGACGCCTCCGGCGCCGGAGCATAGCCAGCGGTTGCAAGCCGAGCCTTTTCCAGGTGCGGTTCCATGGGAGACATCATTTCAGCACGAGTGCGAAGACCAGTGCGAATGCGGCGATGAGGCCGCCATGCGCGAACCAAACCAGATAGCGGTCTGCGGCCCAAACGCGATAAATGAACCAGTGCCCGGAAACATTTGTCATAGCTGGGCTCCGTTTGGCCCAGATCGGGGCGCGTCGCGCAAATGCTCTGAAGTAAAATCCCGATGCGTTTCGAGACTGCCTTAAAATGGTGCGCGTAAGATGCTCTTACAAGGCAAGGATTCGTGCGGCTTCGTATTATTTCGAAGCTAGCGATTATAATTGTATTTCATGAGCGCTAGATCGATCTTTTGATCGAGAATATGTCACTTGAGGCCTCAATTTGTCATGCGGGCTGGTGCCGAGCGCCGCCGGCAAAGATGAGATGAGGCTCCAACTGAAGATCACTTCCTAGAACGCGGATGTCTGGCCGCAGGATGTCGCCAACTTCCGCTTCTGGCGCGACACTATCTCAACGCATGGAGCAACGGTTCAGAACAGATCTGAGATTGAAGCGAAGGCGTTCAACCGCTCTCGGCAATAGAACCGCCTTAATTTTTGATATTGCCGGCGAGCTCCGCCTTCATAAAATCCCCGATGAGAGAAACCCCTCGGAGGAAGGAGCGTGCCGTTCTCGTCGTTGAGTGATCCGGTTGACCTCGGCCGGGCGCAGGCGGCCCTGGAGGCCGCGTGGAACGAAGTCAGATCGACCATTCCTGATGCGTTTGATGAGCGAGGGCGAACCGGGCTGGCCTACATCGTGGCTGCGCTGGTGGCGATCGCCGAAGATGAAGATGACCTGGCGCGGCGAGCTGTCGAACGATACCGGCGATCTGCTGCTGCTTGAAGGCGACGCGGCCTCTCGTGGAGCCTACCCATTGAGGGCCTGAGCCCTGCTAATGCGCGAAGAGCTTTGGCAGATCGTCGAAGGGATGCTGGGATGAGGGCCGCTGGCTGTCCGTGGCGACCACAGCTCACGCAGCCGGCGCTATCGCATACGCCCGAAACACGGCTCCATAGAAGCAGCCGGAAGCCACCAGAACGAAGCCGTGCCAGATCGCATTCTGGAACGGCAGGCTTTCCCAGATATGGAAGATGACGCCGATCGAGTAGAGGATGCCGCCTGCGACGATCAGCCAGAGGGTGGTTGCGGGCAGGAGGCTAACGCTCTCCCAGATCAGGAGGCCGCTCCATCCGATCAGCAGATAGAGCGCGATCGACAGGCGGTCGAACCGGCCGGGCAAAACCACTTTGATCGCGACGCCGGCAGCGGCCGCGAGCCACACGATGACGAGCAGAACCTGGGCGAAAATGCTTCCACCCAGCTTCATCAGGAACGGGGTGTAGGTGCCGGCTATCAGCACGTAGATCGCCGAATGGTCGAAACGCCTGATGAACCATTTGCGCGGTGAGATCGGCCACATGTTGTAGGTGGCCGAGACGATCAGAACTGCGAGGAGCGCGGCGCCATAGATCGAAACGGGGAGGAGGTCGAACAGCGGCGCGCTGTTGGCGACCTGGACGATCAACGTCGCGACGGCCCCTAGCCCCAGGACAACGCCGAGGACATGGATCACGCCGTCAGCCCAGAGCTCGGCGCGCTTGAAGGCGAAACGTCCTACGATGGGAACGTTCACAGCGTTTCCTAACGTGTCGGCAGGTGGAGTTGGTTTGGCACCTACCGCGAGCCTGTGTCATCTCAATGTCGGCGTGCAAGAGCGCGTTCTCCCGGATGTCCGCGGCGATGGATCTGAAGAAGAAGTAGAACTTCTTTGAGACCGGCATCAGTGGGAATAATTCGCCGAAGCCCACCCGAATATCTGCTTGCGGGCCGACACTCAGTGTCCGGAAGTGATGCTGTGGACGGCTCTCCACCCCTGCGGGAGCCTAAGCTCCTGCAACGCAGGAGGAGAGCGTCATGTTCAAGGCCGTCACAGTCCGTCTAGATATCGCCAAGTCGGTTTTTCAAGTTCACGGGGTGGATGTCGATGGGGGAGTTGCAGTCCGTCGGCAGCTCCGGCGGTCGCAGGTCTTGCCGTTTTTCGCCAAGCTGCCGGCGTGCCTCATTGGCATTGAAGCCTGCGCTACGAGGCACTATTGGGCCCGCGAGCTCGGCGAGCTGGGCCACCAGGTTAAGCTCATACCGCCGAGCTATGTGAAGCCGTACGTGAAGCGGCAAAAGAATGATGCTGCCGACGCCGAGGCGATCTGCGAGGCCGTGACCCGGCCGACGATGCGCTTCGTGGAGGTGAAGAGCCCTGAGCAGCAAAGTGTGATGGTGCTGCACAGAGTTCGGCTGACTTTGATCCGCCAACGCATCCAGCTGTCCAACACGATCCGGGGGCACATGGCTGAGTTCGGCTTGGTGGCGCCGATCGGGCGCGAGGGGATGCAACAGCTGATCAGGTTGGTGGAAGAGAGCGATTCACGCGTGCCGGATGAGGCAAGGGTTTGCCTTGTGTTTCTGATTGCCCAACTGCAGCTGGTGAACCTACAGATGCTGGAGACTGATCGACGGATTAGGACCAGCGCACGATCCACCGAAGTCGGCCGCAGGCTTATGGTCCAGGCGTCGGGCCGCTGCTGGCCAGCGCCCTGGTCGCGACGGTGGCTAATCCGACAGCCTTCAAATCCGGCCGTAACCTGGCCGCCTGGATCGGGCTCGTGCCGAAGCAGAACTCAAGCGGCGGCAAGGACCGATTGGCCGGGATAACTAAGCAAGGCGACCGCTATCTGCGGCAGCTCCTGGTCGTCGGCGCCCTGGCCGTGGTTCGCTACGCCGACGACACGGGACCCGCCGGCCGTGGCTCGTTCAATTGCTGGCCAAGCGACCGACGAAGGTGGCGACGGTGGCCTTGGCCAACAAGATCGCCCGGATCGCTTGGGCCATCATGACCCGCGGCGAAAGCTACCGCGAACCGGAGCCGGCTGCCGCGTAGATCAGCGCTAAGGCGTCGACAAACTTGGGAAGGGCACCGACGGACTAACGCATCCAGCCGGTCGATACCGAAGGACAGGAAAACCCTCTTGCGCCACAGCGCCTCCAATCGCGCGGAATTGGTCGGGACCCGTCCTCGCGGAAGGTATTATGGCCAGCGGCTTTATTTGCCGCACCAACAGGTCGAACACATGGCCGCACCGACCAGCGTTGCCGCAGTCCAACTAACCGTTGCCAACGGAGAGCCGTCCACACATGGCGCAAACTTGCCTCGCAATCGCGCGCCGGCGAGTCCAACTTGGATCGACAGACGATGCCTGAGCAGACGGCCAACGTCCGCTTCCAGGCGGTGTCCCAACGTCCGCTGCTGGCGCGCTTCTTAGACATCTCTAGTTGGCCAATTTCGTCGCTCGCTACACTACCTCCTCGGTCCAGACCTTAAAACCTATCAACGTGTTCGGCCCGAACGTGGTGGCGATGGCGACATCGGCGGCGTCACGACCGCGCGCGATCAGCACACGGCCGATGCGCGGCACGTTGTTGCGTGGGTCGAACATTTGCCAGCCACCTTCGAGGTAGGCCTCGAAGGACGCCGCGAAATCGCCGGGCGGGTAAGGCGGCGGGGTGCCGGCATCACCGAGATAGCAGGTGCAATAGCGCGCGGGGATATTCATCGCCCGGCAGAAAGCGATGGCGAGATGGGCGTAGTCGCGGCAGACGCCGCGGCCTTCACGATAGGCGTCGGTCGCCGTGCGGGTCACGCTGGCATCGTTGTAGTTAAAGGCGATGCGCTGGTTGACGAAGTCGCAGATTGCCTGAACGCGCGGCGCGCCCGGCCGGGCATGGCCGAAGAGCTGCCAGGCCAGATCAAGCAGGCGGTCACTGTCGCAGAACCGGCTCGCCAATAGGAAGACAAGGCTTTCCTCCGGTAGCCGTTCGACCGGCACCTGGCCGGCGTTGAGGTCGTGGCTTTCGGGAAGGCCGCTATCGGAGATGATCGCGTCTGCGGTGATCCGCATGAGCCCCTGCGGGGCCAGCAGCCGCGTGCACCAGTTGCCGAAGCCGTCACGGTAGGCACTGACGGGAACCGAAGGCCGAATCCGGATATGGTCGGGTTCGGCAAGGTCAGAGACCCGGCTGAAATGCACGTTCAGCATCAGGATGACGGGTGTCGGTTGCGGAAAATCGTAGTCGAGCTCGTAGCCGATTTTGAGTTTCACGCGGTTCCTTCTGCGCGATCATTGCGCGCCAACACTGGCTGGCCCGTTGACCAGACAGACCATCATGCATGTTCCCGGCTACGGCGATATAGGCTGCCTTGATCTGATACACGGGAGCCGCCTCGGCCATGTCCATTTTCAAACATGGGGTTATAAAAGAACATATGGTATAGTATTGTTTAGTATTCGTGCTCGACATCTGGTGGGCACGTAATTCTGATGAACGGACCTATTAATCCTTAGCGCGAGCACGGGCGCAAGCCCTTGTTTTCGCTGGGGCGTTAGCCGCCAACAAGGAATGAAGGTGCTATTCTTCATCCCCTATTGGTGAGCTTGAGGGCCCGGGATCGGGGAAACACAGTCAAAGTTCTCGCTGTGGCTCCTGGCAGATGCTGGGAAGGTCTGCTTCATGGCAACTGAGATCAATATGCGTCGGGCTAGAGCGGCGGCACTACACGGCTCGCTAATGGGCATCGGCGCGATCCTGGTGAATGCCTATCGCTTCATCGCGAGTATCAGCCTTTGACGCGGGCAGAAAAATTCAGCAGCCGCCTCTTGCCAACTTTACCCGAGCCTCCCATCTCGGCCGGGCGACGTTGAATCTGATCAATTCAACTGACCCCTTTTGATAGAAAACGCTAGCTCACGCTCCTCGTAAAACGCCGCAAACGCTCTCTCGCAAACGACACTCCGCAAAACGCGCCAACGCACCAGCTCATCAACGCACCACAGAACCCAACGCACCAAAGCACAGCTCGCAAACGACACTCCGCAAAGCATCCAGCGCAAGACTCACAAACTCGGAATACCGGTAGCGCCCGCAATGCGCATTGCGCCGTCGCCGTAGGACTACACGCTGGTATCCGGATGCCGAACACTAATCCTTTTTGAAGGGTTCTGTCGGCCGGCGAACCTGGAGACCCTATCATGGGCTTTCGGCTCGCTTTCGAACTGCAGATGAGCTCTGACCTGAGACCCTGATCTTCCTCCAGATTTGAGTAGAGTCCGTCGATCATGGAGACGGACGATGCGCCCCTCACGATTCACGGAAGAGCAGATCATTGGGATGCTGAAGGAGCAGGAGGCTGGAGCGGCGACGGCTGATGTCTGC
>NZ_JBFTIC010000009.1:0-207661 GCF_056394545.1 Allobosea sp. 10N428
CAACACGATCTCCTTCGATCGCGATCTCGTCGACCATCAATCCTGAAGGAACCAGGTTGGCTGGCCGAAATCGCTGCTTCATCATGCTGATTCCTTCTGGAAACCAGCGTCAGAACAGCCCCAACCTGCAGCGAAACTGAGTCAGACCCGGGGATCGATGCGATGCCCATCGCGCCGCCGGTCAGCGGCTCGGCGTTCAGGGCGAGGAGCTGGATCGTCGAGGCAATGCCGAAGGTCGCGATCGCGAGATAGTCGTCGCGCAGCTTCAGCGTGGCGAGGCCGATGATCAGCGCGGCGAAGGCCGAAGCGGCCATCGCCCCTGCCAGCCCCACCAGCCAGGGGAGCCCGAAGTTGCCGATGAGCTCAGGGCGAGGCGGCGCGGTGAGGATCGCGAAGGCATAGGCGCCGATCGCATAGAAGCCGACGATACCGGCGTTGAAGAGGCCGGTGGAACCCCACTGCAAATTGAGACCCAGCACGACCACCGCGAAGATCAGCGCGACGCTGGTGAAAAAGACGAGATAGGATAACAGACCGATCATTCCGCCCTCACGCGCGCGTCGACTTGGCGAAGAGCCCCTGCGGCCGGATATAGAGCACGAGCAGGAGCAGCAGGAAGGGCACCGCCGGCTTGAAGCTTGCGGGAATGACCAGGACGGAGAGGCTCTCGGCCAGCCCGACGATGAGCCCGCCGACGACGGCGCCGAAAAGGCTGCCGGACCCGCCGAGCACAGCCGCCGTCAAAACGGCGAGCAGCATGTTGAAGCCGAGCTCCGGCCGGATCTGGACGGTGAGTCCGGCGAAGACGCCGGCGCAAGCCGCCAGCATGCCGGCCAATAGCCAGGTCCAGCGAATGACGCTCGCCGTATCGATGCCGCAAGCCTGCGACAGCGCCGGGCTGTCCGCCATCGCGCGCATGGCGATGCCGACGCGGCTCGACTGCAGGAAGAGATGCAGCGAGAGCACGAGGATGAAGGTTAGGGCCAGCACGAAGACATGATCCGGCATCAGACGGACGTCCGGCAGGATCTCGACCGCGATCTGAAGCTCCTGGCCGTAGTAATGCGCGTCCGGCCCCCATAGCAGCAGGACCAGATTGCGCAGCATCAGCGCGACGCCGAAGCTGGCGAAGACCAGCGTGAGAGCCGCGGCCCGCCGTGAACGCAGCCGGCTGAAGACGAGCCTGTCGATCGCGATCGCGATCAGCCCGGTCCCGATGCCCGCGAGCACCGTCGCGGCGATCAGCGGCAGGCCGAAGGACAGGGGGCCAATCGGCTCCGCCGCTCCCATCAGGCTCACCAGCGCCAGCGCGAGATAGGCGCCGACCGTCAGCATCTCGGCATGGGCGAAGTTCGCGAATTTGAGGATTTGCGCGCTGAGCGAATAGCCGATCGCGCCGAGCGCCAGAATGCCGCCTGTCAGAAGGCCGTCCGCAATCGCCTGGCCGATCATGGCGTTCTCCGGGATCCGAGAAAGGCTTCGGCGATGGCGGCGTCATCGAGCAGCTCGCGCGCAGTGCCGGCCATGTGGTTGCGCCCCTCGACAAGGACGTAGCCCCTGTCGGAGACGCGCAGCGCCGCTTTCGCATTCTGTTCGACCATCAGCACGGCGACGCCGCTATCCGCCAGCGCGCGCAGATCGGCCAGAACCTCCTGGACGATCTTCGGCGCAAGACCCGCCGTCGGCTCGTCCAGCATGATCAGCCGGGGCTCGGTCATCAGGGCGCGGGCCACCGCCAGCATCTGGCGTTGACCGCCCGACAGGACGTTGGCAGCCGAACGCCGGTGGCTGGCGAGCGCGGGGAACCGCTCGAAGGCGCGCGCGAGCCGCTCACGCAGCAGTGCCTTGGGAAGGATGTGCCCGCCCGCGATCAGATTGTCTTCGATCGAAAGCGTGGCGAAGACATTGCCGGTCTGAGGTACGAAGCCGACACCGGCCGCGATGATCGCGTGGGTCGATCGTCCGGTGATGTCATGATCGTCCAGATGGACGGCCCCCCCTTCGATCATCACTAGCCCGGCGAGCGCCTTCATGAAGGTCGACTTTCCGGCGCCGTTGGGACCGACGAGGGTGACGAGCTCGCCGGCGGCGACATCGACCGAAATGTCGTGGACGATCGGCAGGCCGCGGCGATAGCTGGCGCGCAGGTTGCGGGTGACGAGAAGCGGCCCGCTCATAGCGCCAGCTCCGTCACATCGCCCAGATAGGCATCGACCACACGCTGTTCGCGGACGACGTCCTGCGGCCTGCCGGAAAAGATCAGCTGCCCTTGCGCCATGACGATGATCGATCCGCAGATCCGCATCACCATGTCCATGTTGTGCTCGACGATGAGGAAGCCGATGCCCCTCTCGTTCAGTGCCACGATCTTCTCGATCAGCGTCTCCAGCAGCGCCGGATTGACGCCGGCCGCCGGCTCGTCGAGCAGGATGAGCCGCGGCTCCACCATCATCACCCGCGCAAGTTCGAGCAGCTTCTGCTGACCGCCCGAAAGCACGCCCGCGGGATCCTGCGCCTTGGCGGCCAGCCCTGTGAAGCCGAGCACCTCCATGGCGCGCTCGCGGCAGCGTCGCTCCTCCTCGCGGACGAGCGACGGCCGAAACCAGTTGTTCCAGAAGCGCTCCCCGGCCTGCGCGACGGGGGCCAGCATGACGTTTTCGAGCACCGTCATCTGCGGGAACGGGCGCGGAATCTGGAAGGTGCGGGCCAACCCCTCGCGGAATATCCGATCCGGTCGAAAACCCGTGATCGGCCGGCCGGCAAAGGTGATTTCTCCCGAGCTCGGTCTGACCTCGCCAGCGATCAAGCCGAAGAGCGTGCTTTTTCCGGCGCCATTCGGGCCGATGAGCCCGGTGATGCCGCCATTCGCAATGGAGAAGGTGACGTCGTCGACGGCGCGCAAGGCGCCGAAGCTGCGGGAGAGGCCGCGGATTGCAAGGATGACGTCGCTCATCTCGTCACGCCGCCCCGAATGCTGAAAGGTCGCTTTCTGGCAGTCATCGCCGGGATCACAGCCGATTGAAGAAGCTGCTCAGGCGATCCATGCCCTCTTCCAGCCTCGCAAAGCCTTCCGAGCCGAAGCAGATGCGCAGATGCCCTTCGCCCGCCGCACCATAGAAACTGCCCGCCTCGACGACGACATGTGCCTGCTCGAGGATCATATCGGCGAGAAGCTGGGATGGCAGGCCGGTGCCCGAGATGTCGGGAAACGCATAGATGGCGCCTTGCGGCAGGGCGCATCGCACACCCGGCATTTGGTTCAGCCGCTGCACCACGAAATCGCGCTTGCGGCGATCCTCCTCGACCAGCGCGGCGAGAACATCGCCCGGTCCGGTGATGGCCGCATGGGCGCCGGCCTGGATGAACGTGTTCACATGCGTGACATCGTTCGCCGTGATCTTGAGTAGTCCCGCCATGGCCCAGGCCGGTGCGGCGAGATAGCCGATGCGCCAGCCATCCATCGCGAAGGACTTGGTGAAGGCGAAGGCCGAGAAGGTCCGCTCGGCCATGCCGGGAAGCGAAGCGATGCTGACATGTTCGCCCTCGTCATAGACGATGTCCTCATACACCTCATCGGCGAAGACCAGCAGGTCGTGCCGGCGCGCGAGTTCCGCGAGCCCTTCGAGCTCCGCCCGCGTGAACACCCGCCCCGTCGGGTTTACCGGATTGACGAGCACGATCATGCGTGTCCGGCTCGTGATCCGGCATTCGATACGCTCCGGCACGAGCCTGAAATCATCGGCCGGGTCGAGCGCGGCGAAGACCGGCTTGGCTCCGGCAAGCTCAATCTTGCCGATATGCTGGGGATAGTGCGGGTCGATCAGGATGACCTCGTCGTCCTGGTCGAGCAGCGCCATGAAGACGGCGAAGGCAGCATGGGTCAGCCCGTTCGTGACGAGAACGGTCTCGGGCTCGGCTGCAATGCCGTTTCGCGCCCGCAGCTTCTCCGCGAGGACATTCCGCAACCGTGCCGTTCCCGGCAAGTCGCTGTAGTGGACGTCACCGGCAAGCAAGGCGTCGATCGTGGCCCGTTTGATGTGCTCCGGCGTGTCCGCTGCCGGCCGCCCCAGCTCCAGATGAATCAGATCATGGCCTGCACCGCGCAGCGCCGCTGCCTTCTGGTACATGCCGAAGGATTTCTTCGGCGTTCCCGAAATCCGCTGAGCCACTCGCTTCATCGTCCGGCCTCCTTGGATGCGATGGCGCTCGCCTGTGTCCGCCGCGCAACCGCTTCGATCTCGACCTTGATCTCCTCCACCGGAAAACCGCAGAGGATCGTCGTATTGGTCGGCCGCGGATCGACAAACTGCTCACCGAGGACCTTGGAAACGGCGAGAACATCGCCGCGCTCGGCGAGGTAGACGCGCACTGACACGATATCGGCGAGGGTCGCATCGGCCTGCGCCAACGCGTCCGCGATGGTCTGCAGGGCACGGCGCGCCTGATCCTCTGCCGAAGCCGGAAAAGCTCCGCTCACCGGGTCATAGCCAGCCGTTCCCGACACGAAGATCCAATCCCCGTCGACGAGCGCGCGCGAATAGCCGGCCAGCTCCTCAAATTTCGAACCCGAGTAGATCGCTCGCCGGCTCATGGGCTTCCTGTGAGTGCTCGTTTGATCAAATAATCGATTCCGCTTTTAGCATATCCGGAACGACATGCAACGGGGGGGAGCGCGCCGTTTACGGAAGCGGAATGTCAGGCGGCCGGCCCGGCACGCACCGCGACCAAAGGCGTCAAGCGGCAGAGCCGATCGAGCGGGACGGGACGCGGCGCACCTTGGCGAATGGCGTGGTCCTGGACGGACTGCGCGCTCCGAGAACGATAAGGGCAAGGCTCGACGTCCACCCTTCGGCGGCTCGTCAACGTGATGCGCTGAGTCTCTTGGAACAGACCGGGACAAGGGACGCCGCGATGGAAACCGTCGCACCGTTGCTCATATGCGCAATGGGCTGCCCGAATTCGGCGACCGATCGTGCGCGTTCAATTCGAACCCACCAGACGACGATATTGTGCCCCGCTTGGGCCAGCGTCCGCTGCACCGCTTCGACGATAATCCATCGGAGACTGTCCTTCCCAGCGCTGGAACGCCCGGGTGAAATGCGACGCGTCCGAATAGCCGAGCATCATCGCGAGTTCCGTCACGCCTGTGCGGCTGTCCTTGAGCCATGTTGTCGCGAGTTTATGGCGCCGATCGTCGAGGATTTTCTCGAAAGGTGCTCCGCGATCGTCCAGTCTGCGTTGCAATGTGCGCGGCGACAGCCCCAGGATGCGGGCAGCTATCTGCAACGTCATTGGCCGATGCGCGAGAGACGCATCGATCATCCGCCCGATCGCGAGCTCGATGTCATCCACGCCCGGCCGGAAGGTGCCGATCGGCTCCTGAGTTGTCGGAGCGGACGCCCGACCAAGCATCGAGCCTTTCGTGTGCAGCGGCGTAGAGAGAGCGGCCCGCTTCATGTGAATGAGCGTTTCGCCCTGGTTCCCGAAGCTGACCGGCGCCTGGAAATGATCTTCGTAGCGCGCTCGGCGCCCCTTGCAGGCATGCGGGAAGCTGACGTGCCGGGGCGCCCAGCCCTCGCCTATCAGATAGCGAAGCATACCGACATTGAACGCCGCCGCTCCTTCGTGAAGCAGCCAGGCCGACTCGTCGTCGCCGTCGAGACGATGGCTCCAGATGATCTCGTCGTCCCGCTTCAGCAGCGCGATGGAGACGTGCGATTGCATCGTGGGCATCAAATTGATCTGGTTCTGAAGGCAGGCCTCGGGCGTCGCGCCACGTTCCATCGCCTGGCCGATCGCTCCAAGCTTGGCTGGGTCGGCAGCCTGGCCGAGAGATAGCCCGATCTCTGCGACCCCCAGGCAACGCGCAGAGAGCGCCAGGGCATGATTGACCTGTGATCGCGCAACCACTTTCGCCGAGGTTACGTCATCCAGGCTCATGCCGACCTGACGGAAGATGCCGTCAGGGTTCACGCCGGCTGACGTGAGATAGGTCGGCAGCATGTGGAGCAGGGCGGCACGGGCCGCAGCGCGTGACATATTGCTCCCCCCTGCCCATGTCGTCGCATTTGGGCCTGCCCCAAAACCTTACGCTAAGGCAGTCGCCGCCATCATGACGAATCACTCTGCTGACGCAAATGAAATTCACGCGCTAATCATGTGAATCGCAGTTGAGCGTCTCAGCTAATCTCCTTGAGAAAAGAAGGCATCATCGTTGGGGAATACGGGCGCCGGTGCATGGCGGCCGAGATAGGATTTGAAAGTCGCCTGAAAGAACAGTGACGGTTTCATCTCCTTGGCGAGGTCGTCGATGCGCTTCTGCAACGCTGCAACCATTGCCGGGTTCTCGGCGGCGAGGTTCTTTGACTCGCCGGGATCCTTCGCGACGTCGTAGAGTTCCAGCTTGGCCGGGAGGGTTGCGCGCCAGGACAGCTTCCAGTCTCCCTGGCGGACTGCGCCCCGAAACATCTCGATATTGTAGACAATCTCCTTCCGGGGCGACGGGGCGCCCTGACTGATGGTCTGCCACACGTCGCTGCCGTCGAGCGGCTGGGTGCCGGTGACGGCCGCGCCGGCCTGCTTCGCGAGCGTCGGCAGCATGTCGACGACGTGGAGAGGCTGGTCGACCTTGCCAGGTTTGACGTGCCCCGGCCAGTTCACCAACGCCGCCGCGCGGGTTCCTCCCTCGTAGAGTGAGCCCTTGCCCTCGCGGAACGGGCCGTTATTGGCGGGCAGATCGCCCTTGGTCTCGATCTGCCCGGCAAAGGCAGCCGATTTCACTCCGCCATTGTCGCTGTGGAAGATCACCAGCGTGTTCTCGCGCATGCCCTTCTTCTTGAGCGCGTCGAGCACGGCGGCGATCTGGTCGTCCATCGCGGCGATCATCGCCGCATAGGTGCGCCGGTTCGGGTCCGAGATCGACTTGAAGCGGTCGACATACTGCTGCGGCGCCTGGAACGGAGTGTGCGGCGCGGTGAAGGCCAGATACATGAACATCGGCTTCTTGGCGTCGCGCTTCTCGATATAGCGCACCGCGTCCTTGCCGAGCAGCGTGGTGACGTAGCCGGGCTCCTCGAGCTTCTTGTTGTTGCGGTACCAGTCGGTGACGCCGTGGACCTTGTGCGTGAAGTAGTCGATCTCGCCGATCATGGCGCCGTATTGGTAGTCGAAGCCGCGCTGCTTCGGCCACAGCTTGGTGTCGCCATGGCCAAGATGCCATTTTCCGATGATGGCGGTGTCATAGCCGGCTTCCTTGAGGATCTGCGGCAGCAGCTTTTCGTCGAGCGGGATGCCGAAATTCTGCTCGGGCAGGATGACGAAGCTCTGCAAGCCGTAGCGCATCGGATAGCGGCCGGTCATCAGCGCCGCGCGTGTCGGCGTGCACATGGGCTGGACGTAGAACTGGTCGAGCACCGCGCCGTCGCTGGCAAGCTTATCGATCGTCGGCGTGGCGAGGTCCTTGCTGCGGAAGCCGACGTCGTTCCAGCCGAGATCGTCGGCGACGATATAGAGGATGTTGGGCTTCGGCGCCGATTGCGCCATCGCCGCGGCAGGGGCCAGCAACGCCAGGGTGAAGCAGGCGGAACGAACGGAGGGGAACATATTGTGGTCTCCCATCAACTTGCGGGCAAAAGCGCGCGTTGCCGCTGAGCACGGAACCCTGCTGCAGCGCGTCGAAGATGAAATTGTCGTTGCGATAGTCGACCGTCACCAGAACCTGCAGAGTTCGGACGAAGGGGCCTTGGATATGCGGTTGACCGCCGCCAGGGTGATAACGGTACCGTTGGTGACGGCGGCCACCACGCAGCCCCAGGACCGGAGGCGTACTGCCGGAGCGGGCCGAATCGCAGGCTAACACCATCGTGGGGGGATGATAGACCGTCCGCCGCCGCGTATGACGAACCGCGCAATGGTGAGCCCTGCGCCTGGCGGCGGGCTGCGCCAGTCGACCGAGAAGCGGAGGAAGGGAGGGAGTTGCAGCCAGAAGAGAAGCCCCGAGCGCAGGGAATGAATTGCGTGATGTCATCGGAGAACGCGGACGATGCGAATATCAGCGCTCACTCCTAGCTGCCGGCCGCGCGCTCGACTTGCCATTTCGCGCCAAATCCAGGCACGCATCTTCGCGCGACGCCGTGACGACGCGGCACGGACAGCTACCGATCAGGGCAGATGACGCGCCTCACGGCTCCCGGAGTTCAAAGAGTTGCGCTTCCTGGCGCCCTGGTTCGCGTTGGTGGTGTTCGCCTTCTCCACGACGGCCCAGTGAAGTCAGGGCTACCCACCATCACGGCCGCCCGCGCGCCCGAGCAGGTTCGGATCGCAGCACTGTGCTGGCTGCCATGCGCCACAGGCGGCGGCCTGGGCCACATCCCATCACCCCACCGTGGGCGGCGACTTCTCGGCCCAGCTGCCGACGAATTTCCAGATAGTCCGGGACACGCTCGCGGAATCGATAGATGCCGGTCTTGGTATGCTTTCAGAGGCGCGACATAGCGCGCCACCTGCGCGCACCCCTCCGACGGCCAAGCTCTTGATTTGCTTAGTCTCTCTGGAAAATCAATCCCTTGGCGGGATGATGGCGGACAGGGAGGGATTTGAACCCCCGATACCCTTGCAGGTATGCCGCATTTCGAGTGCGGTGCATTCAACCACTCTGCCACCTGTCCGCGGTCGCCTTCGGTCGAAGCGAGGCGGTTACTACACAAGCCATCGCCAGGGGGCAAGCCTCTCCGCCAGGAGAAATCCACTCTTCCCCGCCGCTTTTGCTTGACCTCACGCACGAGCCCGACTATCGAGCACCGTCCGGCGTGGGGAAACCCGCGCCTGATCTCTTTTGGCCTGCGTGATGCGTCGCAAGCCGGCAAGAGCAAACCAGACCACGCAACCGACTGCCAAAAAGCCGTCCCGCATGCGCGTCCTTTCCGGAGGCCATGACAGGACGGGGCCGAACATGGAGGACAAAATGTTCGCAGTCATCAAGACCGGCGGGAAGCAGTTCCGCGTCGCCGCCAACGACAAGATCACCGTTGCCAAGATCGAGGGCAACCCGGGCGACACCGTCGCCTTCGGCTCCGTGCTGATGCTCACCGAAGGTGAGAAGACCACGCTCGACACCAAGGCCCTTTCCGAGATCACCGTCGCCGGTGAGATCGTCGAGCAGGCCCGTGGCGAGAAGGTCATCGCCTTCAAGAAGCGCCGCCGCCAGAACTCGAAGCGCAAGCGCGGCTTCCGCGCCGAGCTGACCGTCATCCGCATCACCGACATCCTCACCGGCGGCAAGCAGCCGGAGATGAAGAAGGGCGATGTCTCCGCCGCCGAGCCGGCTGCCGCCAAGGCGAAGGCTGCTCCGAAGGCCGCCAAGGCCGAGGTCGGCGAGGAAGGCGACGCGCCGAAGAAGGCTGCGGCCAAGAAGGCCCCTGCCAAGAAGGCCAAGGACGAGGCGTCCGAGGCCTGAGGTCGGGTTTCCCGGCGTCAACATTCGCGCCGGATCATCATTTGCCCAGGCTTCGGCCTCGGCCTGTCGCTCCTGACAGAATGGTGCTCCGGCATTTCGTATCCGAGACGGGTGGCTTTCGCCGCCGTTTCGGGTTAGAGAGACACGACAAGTTTTGAGGTAGGGCGTTATGGCTCACAAAAAGGCAGGCGGCTCGTCGCGTAACGGCCGCGATTCAGAGAGCAAGCGACTCGGCGTGAAGCGCTTCGGCGATCAGGCCGTCGTTGCCGGCAACATCATTATTCGTCAGCGCGGCACGAAGTGGCATGCCGGCGCCAATGTCGGCATGGGCAAAGACCATACCCTCTTTGCGACGACGAATGGCCGCGTCCGATTCACGACGAAACTCGGCCGAGCTTTCGTGAACGTAGTCCCGGCCCAAGAGGCCGCAGAGTAAAAGGCGGATAGGGAAATCTCTCGATCCGCCGGTTCCATCGAACCGAACGGATCAAGGGGTAAATGGCCCGAAGAGGGTCTCCCGAAGGTCAGCGAAGGGGAGATGGGACCAAAGTCCCAGCTCCCTTTTTTCGTTTGCGCCGACGGAGAGACACAATGTTCCCCGAACTGACCCGCGACGATGTCTTCCGGCTCGAGACCCGGCGTCTCTGGCTGCGTTGGCCCCGCATGGCCGATGCCAATGCCATCCTTCGCCAGGCCGGCGAGAAAGCGGTGGCGGAGATGACGGCGTCGATCCCACACCCCTACCCGCCCGAGGCGGTCGAGCCCTTCATCTTCGCCATGCGCAAGGGCAATGCGCTTGGCGAGCATCTGGTGCTGGCGATCACGCCGCGTTCGAAGCCGAACGAGGTCATCGGCATGATCGGTGCGCACAAGCAGGCTTCGGGCGTGCCTTTCATCGGCTACTGGCTCGGCACGCCGCACTGGAGCAAGGGCTACGCCACCGAAGCGGTGCAGGCGCTGATCGACACCTTGTTCTCGCTGGTCGACGTGCCGGCGATCGAGGCCGATACCCGCGTCATCAACCCGGCCTCGCGGCGAGTGCTGGAGAAGTCCGGCTTCCGGCCTGAAGGCTCGTTCCTGAAGTCGCTGCCGGCGCGCGGCGGGCTGTTCCCCTGCGAGCAGTTCCGGCTCGACCGCTCGACCTGGGCGGCGCTCAAGAGCTGGGGCGCCAGCGGCTGGGCGCATGCGCCCGAGCGGGAAACTGGCGAGGAGCCGGCGCACGCGCCGACGCTCGGCATGCCCCCGCGCCGCCAGCAGGAACAGGCCGAGCCTTGCCCGGCCTGAAGACCACGCAGCCGTCATGCTCGCCCTTGTGGCGAGCATCCACGTCTTGAACGCAGCCCTGGAGCAAAGAAGAGGTGGATGGTCGGGACAAGCCCGACCATGACGGTGGCGCGACGTCGCGCTACTTGACGAAAGTGCCGTGCAATTCGTCTTCGATATGCACGCGGATGATCTCCTCGAAGCTCGACTCGCTTTTGAAGCCGAGCGCCAGCGAACGCTGCGGATTGAAATCGCGCGGCCAGCCCGCAACGATCCCATTGATCACCGGATCGGGCACGCGCTTGATCCGGGCTACGACATTGTCGCCGGCGACCTTGCGCAGCGCCTCGATCTGCTCGGCAACCGTGCAGGAATAGCCCGGCATCGTCAGCACCCGGCGCGGGCCGATCGCAGCCGTGTCCATCGTCGCGGCATGGATGAGGAAGCCGACCGCCGAACGCGGCGAGGCATGCCAGTGGCGCACCTGATCGGAAACCGGCAGCACCGCCTCCTCACCGTTCAGCGGCTCGCGGATGATGTTGGAGAAGAAGCCCGAGGCTGCCTTGTTGGGCTTGCCGGGGCGCACGCAGATCGTCGGCAAGCGGATGCCGACGCCATCGAAGAAGCCGCGCCGCGAATAGTCGCTGAGCAGGAGCTCGCCGATCGCTTTCTGCGTGCCGTAGCTGGTCAGCGGCGTAGTGAAGAACTCGTCCTCGATCTTGTCGTGGAACGGCGCACCGAACACCGCGATCGAGGAGGTGAAGACCAAGCGCGGCTTGTAGCCGCCGCCGGCCTTGCGGATCGCCTCGAAGAGATGGCGCGTACCGTCGAGATTGATCCGGTAGCCCTTGTCGAAATCGGCTTCGGCCTCGCCGGAGACGATGGCCGCGAGATGGACGATCAATTCGGGCCGCGTCGCGATCAGGCTCTCCGCCTCGCCCTCGATCGAAAGATCGGAGATCACCGCCTCGAAATCGAAGGGAGCGGCCGGCGGGGGTGAGGCGACGACGACGTCCTGCGCGGTCACGCGGGTCACCGGCTTGCCGCCGAGCGCGCCGTCGCGCGCCAGCCGCTCGATGAACTTGCGTCCGACCATGCCGGCGCCGCCAAGAACGAGAATATGCATCGAATCTGTCCTGAAGGTTGGGTCTGATTGGTTAGCGTCGGTCAGTTCGGAAGATGGCCGTCGAGATCGTCCTCGATATGGACGCGGATGATCTCGTCGAAATCGCGTTCAGCCTTGAAGCCCAGCGCCAGCGCGCGCTTGGCGTCGAACCGCGTCGGCCAGCCGGCGACGATGGCGGAAGAGGCAGGATCGGGCGCGCGCCTGATCAGCTTGACCGCCCGGTCGCCGGCAACGCGCCTGAGCGCCTCGATCTGCTCGCCGACCGTAACGCAAACGCCCGGCATGGTCAGGTTGACGCGCGGGCCGAGTTGCTCGCGCGAGAGCGCGGAAGCATGGATCAGGAAGCCGACGGCCGCGCGCGGGCTGGCATGGGTGAAGAGCACTTCGTCGCCGACCGGTAGCAGCGCCTCCTGCCCCTGCAATGGCTCGCGGATGATACCTGAGAAGAAGCCGCCAGCCGAGGCGTTCGGCTTGCCCGGCCGGACCACGATCGAGGGGAAGCGGATGCCGACCCCCTCGACGAAGCCGCGCCGCGTGTAGTCGGCCAGCAGCAATTCCCCGATGGCCTTCTGCGTGCCGTAGCTGGTCAGCGGCGTGACATGGAACTCATCGGAGATTACGGAGGGGAACGGCGCGCCGAAGATGCCGCTCGAGCTGGTGAAGACGAGCTTCGGCACGTAAGCCGCGCCGCCCTCGTGCCGGATCGCTTCCAGCAGATTGCGCATGCCGTCGAGATTGACGCGGTAGCCCTTGTCGAAATCGCGCTCGGCCTCGCCGGAGATGATCGCGGCAAGGTGGAAGATCAGGTCCGGACGGAGTGCGGCGAGTTCCTTCGCCACAGCCGCGTCGCCCGAATCCTCGACGCGGATCGTCGCCCGGCTCGCGAGATCGGGCGGCAGGGAGGCGGGCGCGACATCGGTGAGGGTGAGTTTGCCAATTTCCTTGCCGGCGCAGCTTCCCTCGCGCGCCAGACGTTCCGCCAGTTTCCGGCCGACCATGCCGGCCGCCCCCGTGATCAGAACATGCATGGGCGCTCTCTACCCGTTCTCGCGCCGGGGCGCTTCTTGTCGCGCCCTTGAACGATGGCGGACGGAAGACCGCCCGCCATCCGCAGTCGCGCTCAGAGCGCGAAGCCGCCATCCGCCAGATGGATCTGGCCGGTGGTGTAGCTCGACTCGTCGGCGGCGAGATAAACCGCGAGCCAGGCGATCTCCTCGGCCGTGCCGAGGCGGGCCATCGGCTGGCGATCGATGAAAGCCTGCCGGGCGGCGGCCTCGGTCGTCCCGGTGGAAGCAGCGAGGTCCTTGATGCGCTGGTCGAGCGAGGGCGACTGGATCGTGCCCGGGCAGATCGCGTTGGCGCGGACGCCCTTCTTGATGTAGTCGGCTGCGACGGCCTTGGTCAGGCCGATCACCGCCGCCTTGGTCGCGCCATAGGCGTAGCGATTGGGGATGCCGCGCACCGAGCCGGCGCCCGAGGCAATGTTGATGATCGAGCCGTTGTGCTTCTCCAGCATGCCCGGCAGGAACGCTTGGATCGTCCGGTGCATCGCCTTGACGTTGAGGTCGAAGGAGAAGTCCCAGGCCTTGTCGTCGGTATTCAGCACCGTGCCGTGATGGACGAAGCCGGCGGCGTTCACGAGAACGTCGATCGGGCCGACCTTCTCGGCGAAGGCGTTGACCGCCTTGGTCGAGAGCACGTCGAGCTTGCGCTTCTTCGCCTTTGGGATGCCTTCGAGCAGGCCGACATCCTTGTCGGTCGCCCAGACTGTGGCTCCCTCGGCCACGAAAGCCTCGGCAATGGCCCGGCCGATCCCCTGCCCCGCGGCGGTGACAACCGCGACCTTGCCCTTCAAACGTCCTGCCATACTCGTTTCCTCTTTAGCCGGCTTTTACAAAAGTCTTGCGCATATGGGTCAGCCGCCGGTCGGCCATGTCCTCATGATGCGTGATGGCGAAGCCGAGGCGCTCGTACCAGCCGATGCGCTGGGCCAGTTCGGCGTGGGTGTAGAGGTGGACGGAGCCGTAGCCGAGCGCCCGCGCCCGTTCGTCAGCGAAGGCCATCAGCGCTGCGCCCAGCTTGCGGCCACCGGCCTCCGGCGTGACCGCGATGCTCCAGACCGTGAAGTCCTCCGGCTCGATATCGAGAACGATGGCGGCCTCGAGTCCATTCTCGCCATCCACCAGCCAGACCTCATGCTCGGAGACGACCTGCCGGTAATCGGCGATGCGCGGCAGCGAGGGAACGCCGATGATGCTCTCGTTTGGAGTATAGGCCGCGTTCTTGAGGGCGAGGATGGCCGGAATGTCGGCATAGCCCGCACGGCGCAGTGCGGCAGCCCCCGCCTGTGCGGCGATCTGGTTGAAGGCGCCGAGCGAGCGCTTCTGGTTGCCCTGTCCGTCGAAATTCTCCGGCGCCAGCCAGCGACGGAAGGCCTGAGCGCGCACCGGCCACTCGCTATCGAGGATCGAGAACCAGGCGGTGTCGCGGTTCTCGCCCTTCACCACCATGTGCTGGCGGAACAGCCCCTCATGCTGGAAGCCGAAGCGCAGGGCGGCGCGCTTGGAGGGCTCGTTGCGGTTATTGCACTTCCATTCGTAGCGGCGATAGCCGAGCGAGAAGCCGTAGTCGCCGACGAGATAGATGGCTTCCGTCGCCGTCCGCGTGCGCTGCAGCGCCGGGGAATAAGTGATCCAGCCGACCTCGAACACCCCATGCTCGGGCCGGATCTCCATGATCCAAAGATGGCCCTTGGCCTTGCCGTCGGCCTTGTCGATCACGGCGAGCGGGACGATGCCCGCCTTCGCCACCATCGAATCCAGCAAGGCGCGGTACTCGTCCTTGCTCTTCGGCGGGGTGGCGGGCAACCAGTCCCAGACGCTGTCATGCCCGGCATTGGCAGCCCAGATGTCATCGAGATGGCGGCTGACATCGAGCGGCTCGAGCCGGCAATATTGCCCGTCCAGAACCTTGGCCGGCGGAAATGGCGGCGCCTTCCAGTCGAGTGTCATGACAGTCCCTTCCCCCGCCAGCTCGTGAAATCCTGCTGAACGCTCCAGCCCGAGCCGAGCTCTTCCGCAATGGCATGGGCGAGCGCATGCCCCTCGGCCTCCCAGGCCATGCGCTCGACCTGATCGGCGAAGTCGGACGCTACCGGATCATCCTCGTCATAGATCGCGTCGAACGCATCCATCCAGGCTTCGAGCCGATCTCCGATCGCCTCGGACAGGCCGAGATCCTCGGCATCAACGGCCCTGCGCTTGCCCTTGCCGTCGACCTGCCAGAGCCCGCTACGCCCGAGCCATTCCGGCGCGATCAGGAGCGTGCCGCTCATGAGCGCTCCCCGAGATCCTTGGTGAAAAACGGATTGAGCGGCCCCGAAGCGCCGTTACCGGCAAAGCCCTTGAAGCTCCCTTCCTCCGCGATCAGCCGCGTCGCCTCGATGAAGGCGGCCCAGGCTGCCCTTGCCAAGGCGGCGCCGATCGAGATGCGCCGCGCGCCAACCGCCGCGATATCCGCGACAGAGAGCCCGAAATCGCCATAGACCAGCGCGTTCACCGGCTTTCCCCCGGCCGCGGAGACGATGGTGGCGAGATCGGCCGCGGTCTTCGGCCCGGGGGCATAGAGCACATCTGCACCAGCCGCCGCATAGGCCTCGATCCGGCGCGCGGCTTCCTTCAGCGGCTCGGAATGGCCGGTCAGGAAGCATTCGGCGCGGGCCGTCAGCACCACGCCGGAGCCGGTGTCGTCGATCGCCTTGCGCGCGGCCTTGACCCGCTCGACCGCAAGCTCGAAGGCATAAAGAGGATCATCCGTGCGCCCGGTCGCATCCTCGATCGAAAGGCCCGCGACGCCGGTCGCGACGCAGAGCTTGACGTTGGCGGCGACGCCGTCCGGCGTATCGGCATAGCCGTTCTCGAAATCGGCATTGACCGGCAGATCCGGCACCGCCTTCACCATCTCGGCGATGTGGGCGAGCATCATGTCCCGCGGTACGTCTTGGTCGGCACGCGCCTGCGTGAAAGCGAAGCCGGCGCTCGTCGTCGCCAGCGCCTTGAAGCCCTGTCCGCGCAGCCAGCGCGCCGAACCGAGATCCCAGGGATTGGGCATCACGAAGCACCCAGCCTCGTGCAGCTTGCGGAAGGCTTCGACTTGCGGGCTATGTGCCATTTTAAATCGTTTCAAATGGAGACCGGTGCGAGGGTCGCATAGTGTCCAGCGCGCACGCATTTGTCAGCCCCGAAGCCGCGCATCGGCGGACGGGCGCCGTTGCGCATGGCGAATGCCGCCGCAGCCGTCATTCTCGGGCGGCACGAAGGGCCGACCCGAGAATCTCTCGCCGGAAGAGGCGCATTCTTCGGCACGAGATGCGCGGGACAGGCCCGAGCATGACGCGCCAGGGAAGCGCCGCGCTCAGTGGTTGTCGCGCGGGATACCGAACTTCTTGTGGATCTTCTGGTACTTGACGGCCGGCTTGAGGACCATGCCCTCGGAGAGCTCGCCGACGATCTTGCGCTGGATCTCCTGCCAGGGCGTCTGGCTCTTCGGATATTTGTAGCCGCCCGACGCCTTGAACGCCGCCTTGCGCTCGGCCAGTTCCTCATCCGAGATCAGGATGTTGGCGCTGCGTTTCTTGAGGTCGATACGGACCTTGTCGCCAGTCTTCAGCAGCGCGAGGCCGCCGCCGGTCGCCGCCTCCGGCGAGGCGTTGAGGATCGAGGGCGAGCCGGAGGTGCCGGACTGGCGCCCGTCGCCGACGCAAGCGAGCGCGGTGACGCCCTTCTTGATCAGGTAATCCGGCGGCCGCATGTTCACCACCTCGGCCGCGCCGGGATATCCGATCGGACCCACGCCGCGGATGAATAGGATGCAATGCTCGTCGATGGCGAGCGCCGGGTCGTCGATACGGTGGTGGTAGTCCTCCGGCCCGTCGAAGACGATGGCGCGGCCCTCGAAGGCCATCGGATCCTTTGGGTTCTCCAGATAGCGCTTGCGGAATTCCGGGGTGATCACGCTGGTCTTCATGATCGCAGAATCGAAGAGATTGCCGGAGAGGTTGAGGAAGCCGGACTGGGCCTTCATCGGCTCGTCATAGCTCTTGATGACCTCTCGGGCGATGGAGAAGGCGCCCTTGCAGTTCTCTTCCAGGGTGTGGCCGTTGGCGGTGATGGCGGGCTTCAGCTTGCCCTTCTCCACCAGCTCCGCGATCACGGCAGGCAGGCCGCCGGCGCGATAGTAATCCTCGCCGAGATACTCGCCGGCCGGCTGCAGGTTGACCAGCAGCGGGATCTCGTAGCCGATCTTGGTCCAATCCTCGTTGTCGAGTTCGACGCCGATATGCTTGGCGATGGCGTTGACGTGAACAGGCGCATTGGTCGAGCCGCCGATCGCCGAATTGATGACGATGGTGTTCTCGAAGGCCTCGCGCGTCAGGATCTTCGAGGGGATCAGGTTTTCCCAGACCATTTCGACGATGCGCTTGCCCGTCAGATAGGCCATCTCGTAGCGGTCGCGATAGGGCGCGGGGATCGCGGCGGCGCCGGGCAGCGTCATGCCCATCGCTTCCGCCAGCGAGTTCATCGTCGAAGCCGTGCCCATGGTGTTGCAGTGGCCGGCCGACGGCGCCGAGGAGGCGACGAGTTCGACGAAGCCCTTATAGTCGATCTCGCCCGCCGCCATCATCTGGCGCGCCTTCCAGACGATCGTGCCGGAACCGGTCCGCTCGCCGTGGAATGAGCCGTTCAGCATCGGCCCGCCCGGCAGTGCGATCGCTGGGATGTCGACCGTCGCCGCCGCCATGATCTGCGCCGGGGTCGTCTTGTCGCAGCCCGTCGTCAGCACCACGCCGTCGAGCGGGTAGCCGTAGAGGATCTCGACGAGGCTGAGATATTGCAGGTTGCGGTCGAGCGAGGCGGTCGGCCGCTTGCAGGTTTCCTGGATCGGGTGGATCGGGAACTCGAAGGGCACGCCGCCCATCTCGCGGATGCCGTCGCGGACGCGGTGCGCCAATTCGATATGGTGGCGATTGCACGGGGCGATGTCGGAACCGGTCTGGGCGATGCCGATGATCGGCCGGCCGGACTGCAACTCGTCGCGCGACAGGCCGAAATTCATGGTGCGCTCGATATAGAGCGCGGTCATATCCGCATTCGCGGGATTGTCGAACCACGCCTTGGAGCGCAGCTGCTCGGGCTTGATGCGCCGAACCGGCTTCTTGCCGGGGGTCTTGCCAGGTGCCTTGGCCATCTCGTTTCCTCTCGCGCGGCACGGCGCTGACGGCCGTTTGCCGATCTCTCATTCAAACGATTTGAGACAAGCCATCATGCCTATCGCCGGTAGCTCGGCAAGGGCCATTCTGCTTGATAGTCATACTAATTATTCATGCTGTATGCAGTATGCAACAACGTGTGGTGTGCGGCACACGCTTGCCAGCCCTGCCGGTTTGGCGCCAAGAAAAGGCGGGTCAGAAGGCACGCCCTGACAGAACCGGCCAATCTGCCCGTCCGAAAAGCGCCGCCGAGGAAACGCGCCATGTCCCTTCACGTCGTCCCATCCTTCGCCCGCATCGGCGAGGAGAACGCCTTCGCCGTGCTGGCGCGCGCGACCGAGCTGCAGCGGCAGGGCAAGGACATCATCAATCTCGGCATCGGCCAGCCGGACTTCGCCACGCCCGAGCACATCGTCGAGGCCGCGGTGAAGGCACTGCGCGACGGCCATCATGGCTACACCCCGGCGAACGGCATCCTGCCGCTGCGCGAGGCCGTCGCCGCCGACCTGCACAAGCGCTTCGCGGTCGAGGTCTCGCCCGAGAGCGTGATGATCGTGCCGGGGGGCAAGGTCACCATGTTCATGGCGATCCTGATGTTCGGCGAGCCCGGCGCCGAAATCCTTTATCCGGACCCCGGCTTCCCGATCTATCGCTCGATGATCGAATATACCGGCGCGACGCCGATCCCGGTGCCGGTCCGCGAGGAGAACGGCTTTGCTTTCTCCGCCGAGGAGACGCTCGCGCTGATCACGCCGAAGACCCGGCTCCTCATCATCAACTCGCCGGCCAATCCGACCGGCGGCGTGACGCCGAAGAGCGAGATCGACAAGCTCGTCGCGGGGCTGGCTGATTTCCCGGACGTCGCGGTGATGTCGGACGAGATCTACGACCAGATGGTCTATGACGGCGAGAAGCATGTCTGTCTTCTCAGCTATCCCGAGATCCGCGACCGCCTCATCCTGCTCAATGGCTGGTCCAAGACCTATGCGATGACGGGCTGGCGCCTGGGCTACTCGGTCTGGCCGAAGCCGCTGCTCGACAACGCCCGCAAGCTTGCGGTGAACTCGCATTCCTGCGTCAACGCCCCCGCGCAATGGGCAGGGCTGGCGGCGCTCACCGGCCCACAGGACGCCGTCCACACGATGGTCGCCGAGTTCGATCGGCGCCGTAAAGCGGTGGTGAAGGGGCTGAATGACCTGCCGGGCGTCTCCTGCGCCGTGCCGAAAGGCGCCTTCTATGCCTTCCCCAACATCACCAAGACCGGCTGGAAGGCGAAGAAGCTCGCCTCGGCCCTGCTGGAGGAAGCCGGCGTCGCCACAATCGGGGGACCCGATTTCGGCGTCCATGGCGAAGGCTACATCCGTCTCTCCTACGCCAACTCGCTGGAGAACATCGAGAAGGCGCTCAAGCGGATGGGCGCTTTCCTCGAGAGCCGGCATGGAGCCTGAACATGGTAACCTGTTATCTGCGCTATATCATCGATCCCCATCAGCTCCCGGCCTTCGAGGCTTACAGCAAGCTCTGGATCCGGCTGGTCGAGAAATTCGGCGGCAAGCACCACGGCTATTTCATGCCGTCGGAGGGCGTGTCCAACGTGGCGCTCGCCTTGTTCAGCTTTCCCACACTGGCGGCCTATGAGGATTACCGCAAGCGCTCCTTCGACGATCCCGAATGTCAGGCCGCCTTCGCGATGAACGAAAAGGACCGCTTCATCATCAGCTACGAGCGGTCATTCTTCCGGCCGGTCTTCGAGGATGATCAGGGCGTAAAGCGCGCGCCCTGAGAGCCCCCTCAGTTCCGCGCTGCGCTCGCGGTGACGCCGGGATCGACCTTGAAGCTCGAGGCCTCGATCACCGCCGTTCCGATCATCGTCTTCACGGAGATGCGCACCGGCACCATCACATCGGTGCCGGCGACCGGCGCCAGCCAGGCTGTGATATCTCTGTTCTCGGTCATGAACTTGGTGCTGGGCCGGAGCGCCCGGTGGCCCGAAATCGGCACATAGCGCGCCTGGCAGATCGAAACCGGACCGCTATAGCCATCGAGTTTGACGTTGCGGGTCCCGGCGCTGCTGAGCTTGATGTCGTAGCGCGCCGCGCCGTCGAAGATCGGCAGCGTGCGGTTGCAGGCGCCGTCCCTGCCCTTGCCGTTGACCGGCATGAGGAAAGCGCTGAGCGGGTCGACGATGTTGCGCTTGTGCCCCTCGGTGACCGGCACGCGGTCGGGCTTGTCGTCGATCGGCGGCTCGATATCGATGCCCGCGACGCTGTTATCCGCGAGTGCCATGCGCACGGTGCGGCTCTCGCTTGAATTGGCGGAGCTGACGGCGAAGGTCCTGGGCGCGAGCTTGCCGCCCACCAGTGCCCCGGTCGCCGCGCCGGAGCCGCGGCCGCCGGTCACGCCGCCGACGATTCCCGTCAGCTTCGCGGCCATGTCGAGCTTGTAGCTCGATCCGTCGATACCGCCTGAGAGGCTCGCGGTGCCCAACGTGATGCCGAGAAGGGAGACGTCGTAGCGCGCATCGAGCGAGGCCGCCTCGGCGATCTCGGCCAGACAGGCTGCGAGAACCAGCGCTGCGAGGGACGATGCGACGGCGGATTTCATCCATTGCCTCCGGAACGGCGCGATCCTGCGCGACATGCACTCTGAATCGGTCCGAATCGTGACCGGTTTCCCATCGCAGCGAAGCGACGGCCGGGCGAAGCATCCGATGCCGATCTTTACACCTCGTTAACGCTGAAGGCGATGTGAACAGGCCGCGGGAGTTTTCCTTGACGGGGCCTGCCAGCTTGGCTATGGAACCACGACTTCAATTTGACTTCCGGTGCTCGCCGGCACGTCGCGTGTCGGTTTTTTTGTTTGAGCGACCTGGGGATGTAAGGAACGATTGCCATGGCCCGCCGTTGCGAACTGACCGGGAAAGCCACCCAGACCGGCCACCTCGTCAGCCACTCGAACCGCAAGACGAAGACCGTCTTCCGCCCGAACCTCGTGAACGTCACGCTGCAGTCGGACGCGCTCGGCCGTTCGGTGCGCCTGCGCATTTCGGCCAACGCCCTGCGTTCGGTCGAGCATCGCGGCGGCCTCGACGCCTTCCTGCTCAAGGCTGCGGCCGGCGACCTCTCGGTCGGCGCGCTCACCCTGAAGCGCGACCTTGAGAAGAAGCTTATCGCCAACTGAGCGGGCTTCCCTTTCGGGGTTGAACGAAGCGGCCGAAAGGCCGCTTTTTTCGTTTGGGCCACACCAGCCGTCATTCTCGGGCGCAGCGACGCGGAGACCCGCGAATCTCGGGTGGGAAGAGGCTCCTGTTCCACTGGTCATGAGATGCTCCGGTCAAGCCCGAGCATGACGTTCTTTCTACGGAACCAGCTCGAATTCCAGCAGCACCGTCCGCTGCAGGAAGGAGAAATTGTCGTCCGAGATCAGGGTCAGGACTGTGCGCCGGTTCTCCTGATGGACCGACAGCCCTTCCATATTATCGATCTCATAGCCGAGATCGGCCTCGATCAGCCGCGGTCCATCCACCAGCGCGCCCGGCCGGATGTCGCGCCCGGCGATTCGCCTCATCCTCATGCCGACGCCCCGCAGCGGCTGGTACCAGCGCTCAAGCAGCAGCATGTCGCCAGACGGCAGAAAGGCGAGATCGGTGATGTCGTAGCCGTCATGCCTGATGACATTGAACAGCCCCGGCTGGGGACCGCCGAGAATCGCGCCGAGGGTCGGCTCGCCCTCCTTGCCCGATCGCTCGGCGACCGCGACAAGCGCGCCCTTCAGCGGCCCCACCGGCACCACACCCAGCGCTTCCAGCCCGCGATTAGGGGGCAGGCGCTTGATTTCAGGTGGCACGGGCACCGATCGCGCCCGCGCCTCGACACCGTGCCCCGCCCAGTCGAAACGCACGATCTCGTGCCGGCGTTCGATCCCGACATGGGCGACGCCATCGGCGATGCAGAGGCTCTCGGTATCGAAGAGCCCCGAACGCGCAAGCGGCCGTCCGGAAGCGCCGAGGATGGCAGCCATCTCGGCATCGGCGAGGCCGGTGAGCTTGCCCCCTTGCGAAGCGATTCTCGCCGTCAGCCAGTAGCCGCGGTCGGTCACTGCGACGAGATCGCGTCCTTCGTTGAGTCGGGCCATGCCGGAGAAACCGCCAAAGCGCGGATGCCCGGACGACAGCACGAGGCCGCTGCGGAACTGGAGCGCGCCGAATCGGCGCCGCTCGGGGTTGCGCGGCTCGAAGGCCGCGAGCGGCCGGGCCGAAACCGAGACTGGAAAGCGAGTCTGCTCGGCGGCCCGCGCCACCCCCGGCAGCACCAGGCCGCCGAGGCCCGCAAGCGCGGCACGCCGTGTCAGGCGCATCAATGCAGGCGGCGCGACGTGGGACCGGCGGCTGGCCCGTCCTCTTCGAAAAGCTCGGCGAGCTTCTCGGTCATCACGCCCCCCAGTTCCTCGGCATCGACGATGGTGACGGCGCGGCGGTAGTAGCGCGTGACGTCGTGGCCGATGCCGATGGCGATGAGTTCGACCGGCGAACGGCTCTCGATCTCGGCGATGATATGGCGCAGATGCCGCTCGAGATAATTACCGGCGTTTACCGAGAGGGTGGAATCGTCGACCGGCGCGCCATCCGAGATCACCATCAGGATCTTGCGCTGCTCCGGCCGGCCGAGCAGGCGCTTATGCGCCCAGTCGAGCGCTTCGCCGTCGATGTTCTCCTTGAGCAGACCCTCGCGCATCATCAGGCCGAGATTCTTGCGCGCGCGCCGCCAGGGCGCATCGGCGGCCTTGTAGATGATGTGCCTGAGGTCGTTGAGGCGGCCGGGATTGGCTGGCTTGCCCGACTGCAGCCAGGCCTCGCGCGACAGCCCGCCCTTCCAGGCGCGGGTCGTGAAGCCGAGGAGTTCGACCTTGACGCCGCAACGCTCCAGCGTGCGTGCGAGGATATCGGCGCAGGTAGCGGCGACCGTGATCGGCCGTCCTCGCATCGAGCCGGAATTGTCGATCAGCAGCGTCACCACCGTGTCGCGGAAATTGACGTCCGATTCCCGCCGGAAGGAGAGCGGCTGGAACGGGTCGATGATGATGCGTGGCAGGCGGGCAGGATCGAGCGCGCCTTCCTCCAGATCGAACTGCCAGGAACGGTTTTGCTGTGCCATCAACCGCCGCTGCAGGCGGTTGGCGAGGCGTGCGACGACGCCCTGCAGATTCGCGAGCTGCTTGTCGAGATAGGCGCGCAGGCGCGTCAGTTCCTCGGCGTCGCAAAGCTCCTCGGCCGTGACGATCTCGTCGAACTTGGTCGTATAGGCCTTGTAGTCCGTCTGGGGGCGTTCATTGCCGCGGCTCTCGCGCGGACGCGGCGCCTCGCCGGCCTCCTCGGATTCGGAGCTGTCATCCTCCTCGTCCCAGTCGCCGGCCGGCGCGTCGGTCGCCTCGGAGGCGCCCTCCTGCAGCTCCTCGGTCGCGTCCTCGCTGACCTCGACCTCGGAGCGGTCCGCGCCGCTCTCCTGCTCGGATTCGCCTTCCTGCTGCTGCTGGTCCTCGGAGGACTGGTCCTGGTTGTCCTCGTCCTCCTCGGACTCGTCGCCCTGCGCGGTCTGGTCGGCCATGTCGAGCGAGGCCAGCATGTCGCGCACCGTACGGGCGAAGCCGCGCTGGTCCTCGATCGTCTTGGAGAGCCTGTCGAGATCGCTCCCGGCCTTGGCTTCGATCTGCTCGCGCCAGAGCTCGACGATCTTTTCGGCCGCCTTCGGCGGCTTCAGGCCCGTCAGGCGCTCGCGCACCATCAGCGCCAGAGCATCCTCGAGTGGCGCGTCGGCGCGATCGGTGATTTCCTCGTAACGCCCGCCGCGATGATAGCGGTCCTCCAGCATCGCGGTGATGTTGCCGGCCATGCCGGACATCCGCCGCGCGCCGATCGATTCGACGCGCGCCTGCTCGACGGCATCGAAGACGGCGCGGGCAGCATCGCCCTCCGGCGCGGCGCGGCGATGGATCGCGGCGTCATGGCAGGCAAGGCGTAGCGCCATCGAATCGGCATGGCCGCGAAGGATCGCGACATCGCCGACGCTGAGCTTGCGCGGCGGCTCGGGCAGTCGCGCCCGCTCGCCGACCAGCGACGGCTTGTCCGAGGCAAAGACGATTTCCATCTCCGGCTTGCGCGCGATCGCCTTCATCGCGCCCGAGATCGCCCGCTTCAGCGGCTCGGCCGGGGCTTCCTTCGGCGTTCCAGGCTTGCGGTTCGAGATGCTCATAGCGCCTTCGTGAAGTGATGCAGCGATTGACCCGCCACCGGATAGTTCTCCATCCGGCCGCATTCGCGATAGCCGAGCTTGGGATAGAAGCCCGGCGCCTGGATGCTCATTGTCCCGAGAAAGACACCCTTGGCGCCGTGCTGGCGAGCCTCGTCTTCGGCTCGCGCGACCAGCGTCTCGCCCAATCCCGCGCCGCGATGGGCCTCGTCGATCCAGAGCAGATCGACATAGAGCCATTCCCATTTCAGCTCGCCGACGAGGCCGCCGACGATCTCGCCGCTCTCGTCGCGCAGGCTGATGGCCAGCGGCTTGGCGTTCCGGGGGCCGACCTTCGCCTGGTTATGCGCGCTCAGGCCACGCAGCACCGCGGCACGCGTCTCGTCCTGCTCGGGCTCGACCGTGATCGCGACCACAACCCCTCCTAGCGCGAACGCCCGTCATAGGCCGTCGGCGACAATTCGGTCGGCTCGATGCCAGCGAGGCAGCGCACATTGACCGCGACCATCGGCGTGCCGTCGGGCCCATTCGCCTTGGCAAAGGATTCGACGCCGCAGGTCTCGCAGAACAGATGCTGGATCTTCTGCGTGTGGAAACGGTACTCGGTCAGCGCATCCTCACCCTTGGTGAGGGTGAAGGTGCTGGCGGGCGAGAACGCGAGGATCGAGCCACGGCGCTGGCAATAGGAGCAGTTGCAGGTGAGCGTCGTCCCGAGATCGGCCTCGACCTCATAGGCGACACGCCCGCAGTGACAGCTTCCCTGATACTGCGCCATGGCTCGTGTCCTCTCGTTAGCTCAGCACCACATTCGCCGCGCTTTCCGGCAGCTCCTTGCCGAAGGAGCGCTGGAAGAACTCGGCCACCAGCGTGCGCTCCATCTCGTCGCACTTGTTCAGGAAGGTGACGCGGAAGGCGAAGCCGATATCGCCGAAGATCGCCGCGTTCTCAGCCCAGGTGATGACCGTGCGCGGGCTCATCACGGTCGAGAGATCGCCGTTCATGAACGCGTTGCGGGTGAGGTCGGCGACGCGGACCATCTTGTTGACGATGTCCTTGCCCTCCGGGCTCTTCTGGTAGTGCTTCGACTTCGCGAGAACGATCGCGACCTCGTTGTCATGCGGCAGGTAGTTCAGCGTGGTGACGATCGACCAGCGGTCCATCTGGCCCTGGTTGATCTGCTGCGTGCCGTGATAGAGGCCCGAAGTGTCGCCAAGACCAACCGTGTTGGCGGTCGCGAACAGCCGGAAGGCCGGATGAGGGCGGATGACGCGCTTCTGGTCGAGAAGCGTCAGCTTGCCGGACTGTTCGAGCACGCGCTGGATCACGAACATCACGTCCGGGCGGCCGGCGTCATATTCGTCGAAGACGAGCGCGATGTTGTTCTGCAGCGCCCAGGGCAGGATGCCGTCCTGGAACTCGGTGATCTGCTTGCCTTCCTTGAGCACGATCGCGTCCTTGCCGACGAGATCGAGGCGCGAGACGTGGCTGTCGAGGTTGACGCGGACGCAGGGCCAGTTGAGGCGGGCGGCGACCTGCTCGATATGGGTCGACTTGCCGGTGCCGTGATAGCCCGAGATCATGACGCGTCGGTTATGCGCGAAGCCGGCAAGGATCGCGATGGTGGTGTCGCGGTCAAAACGGTAATCGGGGTCGAAATCGGGCACATGCGGATCGGCTGCCGAATAGGCCGGCACTTCGAGGTCCGTATCGATCCCGAAAGTCTGCCGAACCGACAACTTCATGTCGGGCAATCCGGGCGCGGTCGTCGTCGTCATCATCTTGTCTCCAGGCGCAGGGCCGTGGCCGGCTACATGCCGGTTTGCCCAGAGCCGACCGAGGAGGGAGGCGGATCATCCCTCATTAGAGCGAAAGACCGGAAGCGGCAATTCGCAAAGCTGCACCCTGGCCCTCGCAAAGGGCATGCCGGCCACAGCTCGTGATAGCTCAGATGCCCGAGTCCAGAAGCTGTTTCACGATTGCGACCGCATTGCGGGCGCCGTCGAGTGCGAGAGTGATGCCGGGCGGGTTTCGGCCGATTCCGGCGGCGACGGCGGCCGCCAACCGATCTGGTGTCAAAGCCCCCTCCCCCGAAATCCGCAGGCAACGCGCCAGCCCGGCACGCTCCATCGCTTCGGCTCTGACGGCCTGCTCCGTCTCGCCACCGGCATCGAACGGGACGACGATGGCGGGGCGCCGTGCGGCGACGAGGTCGAGCACCGTGTTATAGCCCGCCTGGCTGATCGAGATCGCACAGCCGGCGAGCAGCGCCGGGAAATCGGGCCGCACGCGCTCGACCGTGACATGCGCCGGCGCGTCTGCCCGCAGCCGGCCGAAGACGTCCCCGCCGACCGCACGCCCGACCAGGATGCGCCAGCGCCGCTCCTGCGGACCGAGCTTCGCCGCCGCGATGGCGAGTGCGAACAACGGAATGGCCGCGGCGGAACCGCCGCCGGATACGAGCACTTCGCCGGTCTCGATCGGCGCGTCGGCAGCCGGCGCTTCGGCCATGTAGCCGGTGTAGCGCAGCTTGGCCGCCAGCCTGGCATCGACTGGCCAGGAGCGGTCGAGCGGCAGGAAATCCGCATCGCCATGGACCAGCACCGCATCGAACAGCGTCGCAAGCCGCTCCTCGGCCTCCGCTATGCGCTCAGGGCGCGGCCTTACCAGCACGTCCCGAACCGAGGAGAGCACGAGGGTCCTCGGATTGACGGCCCGCGCCGCCGCGATCAGGGCGAGAAATTCGGCGGCAAGCTGCCGGCGCCCGAACGGAAAATGCTCGACGATCACCGCATCGGGCCGCAAACTTGCCGCCAGGCCTTCCAAAGCCGCAACGCGCTGGGCCCTGCGTTCGAGGTCGGTGGGCCGACCGGCCTCGTCGAGCAGCGTGCGGAAATCGATGCCCTCCGTCCTGACCGGCGGCAACTGCACGAAGGTGAAGGGCTCCTGCTCCATCGGCCACAACGGCATGCCGCCGCTCGCCAGCGTCACCGCGAACCCCTCTCGCGCTAGCGCCCGTGCCAAATTGGCCGCACGCACCAGATGGCCCGACCCGAGCAGATGCGTCACCGCGATGAGGACGGTCGCGCTCATGCCTTGTCTTCGGCAGAGGCGTGTAGCCTCGCAGCGATGCCGTCCAGTCCGGCAGCCGCCGAGAAGGCGCCGGTCAGCCGCGCCAGCGCGCGATAGCCGAGCTGCCCCCGCTGCTGCGGCGAACAGGCGAGCTCACCGAGCACCCCGGCAAGCCCGTCGATGTCACCGGGCTGCACCAGAAGCCCCTCGACACCATGCCGAACGAATTCCGGAATCCCGGCGAAATCGGTTGCCACGATCGGCAGGGCCTGGCTCGCGGCCTCCATCACGACGTTCGGCAGCCCGTCGCGGTCGCCGTCGCCGGCCTGCTTCGAGGGCAGGACGAAGAGATCGGCAGCCCTGAGCGCGGCGATGACCTCGTCCTGCGCCTTCGGTCCCGCCCAGACGACCTTGTCATCGAGGCCGAGGGAACGCGCCTTCTCCTTCAGCGTCGTCAGCATCTCGCCGCCGCCGATATGGGTCAGCCGCCAATGCAATATGCAGGGCAATCGGGCCAGGGATTCCAGCAGATCGTCGAAGCCCTTCTTCGCCACGGCCCGCCCGATGGTGACGAAGCGCACCGGATCAGCCGCATCCGAGCCGTCGCGACCGGACCTCGGGGCGGGCGGCGGAAAGCGGGTGAGGTCGAGCCCGTGATAGACGAGGTCCACTTTGTCGGGCTGGTCGGAGAGCCGCTCGAGCTCGCGAAAGCCGTCCTGCGTGCAGGTCACCCCCCAGGCCGCATCGGCGATCTTCTCGCGTTTTTCCCAGTCGGGCGTCGTCCAGATGTCCTTGGCATGGGCGGAGAAGGACCAGCTCAGGCCGCGCAGCAGGGCCGTGTAGCGGATGACCGAAGCCGGCGTGTGCAGGTAATGCACATGGAGGTGCCGGATATCCTCGGGCAGCTCTCGCGCCATCACGCAGGCCTGGCCGAAGCGGCGCAGGCGGTTGCGCGTCCGGTCACGGGCAAGATCGCGCAGGAAGAGCGCGAGGAGCTTGCGGAAGCCGGGCTGGGTCAACGCGCCGAACACAGCGCGCGCCACCCGCCCCGGTTCGGCATGCAGATATTCCGGCAGGTAGCGCACCGGCGCCATGATCTGGTTGTGCATCAGGTGCTTGGCGCCGTCGGTCGGATGCCGGAGCGACCAGATCTCGAAGGCGAGGCCGCGCTGCTGCAGCCCGAGCAACTCCTGCGCGATGAAGGTCTCCGACAGCCGCGGATAGCCCTTCATCGCCACCGCGATACGCGGCACCGTGCCTGTCGTCATCGCCGGCCGATCAGCATGAAGCGCGTATAGTTTTTCGTCGGCCGTGCCCCGGCGAACCAGACCTCGGCAAGCCCCACCTGCTCGCGGAAGGCGTCGAGCGAGGCCACGCAGCTGCGATGGTCCGGCTCGCGGTAATAGTCGTTGGATTGCAGCACAAGCGGCAGGCCGCCCGGCAAACTCGCGATCCAGCCCGGCACGTCGGCGAGATGCTCGCAGCTTGTGTTGACGACGAGCCCGGGCCTGGGTGACTGAGCCGCGAAATCAAGCGCCATCATGTCCGCTGTCGCTGCCCGGAAGCGGCCGGAAGCGACATGGCGGTGATTCAGGATCTCCGCGATCGGCGCGCAGGTCGGGTCGATATCGAGGCTGACCACCTCATCGATAGCGAGTCGCGGATCGTCGAGCAGCAACGCTCCGAGCACACCATACCATGCGCCGAGCACCCAGACCGGGCCTTCCGGCTTCGGGCAGGCCTCGGCCAGCGCCTCGACGAGCCACTGCTTGGAGGCGATCTGCTTGTGGTTGCAGGCGATCGACAGGTCCGGCGGCGCGCCTTTGCCATAGAGGCGTGCGACATCGGCGACGATGCGGTTCCCGGATAAGGCCGCCATGCCGCGCAGCAGGTCGTGGAAGGCCTCGCAAGGAGGTTCAGGCGTCATGGTTCCGTCGTTGTCGGCAAAAACTGGCGGGACCATAGGCAGCGGTTGCGGCAAAGGCCAGCCTCCCCTGCCTGTTCAATCGCGCGGATTCGCCTCTTCCGTCCCGGATGCCGATCCCACCGCCGGCTCGGCCGCGTCGCCCGATGTTTCCTCCGACGCAGCGGCCGGAATCGGCCTCGCCGCCATCGCCGCATCCTCGCGCTTGCGGCGGGCAATTTCCGGCGCGCTCGCAAAGCCATAGGCCGTCAACGGCTTCTCGCGCCCCTTGATCGCGATCTTGAGCGGCACGGTTCCAGCGTAGCTGCGGCCGGTGGTGCGAATCGTGTCTTCCGACACCACGACATCGGCGAGAACCCGGCGCGTCGCGGCTTCGAGCTGGCTCGCGATCATGACCGTTTCACCAACCGTGATCTCGCGCCGGCCGAGATTGTCGTTCTCGACCGCACCGGTGATGGCATCGCCGGTATGGATCCCGATCCCGATCCTCAGCGGCAAAGGCAGCGCCACACCAAACTCGCGGTTGAGCGCGTCAACCGCCCGTACGATGTCGGCCGCAGCGCTGATCGCCGCCTGCGCGCCGCGCGCCTGCGAACCCTCGAGGCCGAACACGGCCATGAAGCCGTCGCCGTAGAAGGCGTCGATGCGCCCGTCATGGGCCGTGATCGCCTGGCCCATCTCGTCGAAGAAGCGGTTAAGCAGGCCGATCAGCTCGCGGGGCAGCTGCCGCTCCGAGAGCGCCGAGAAAGCACGCAGATCGGCGACCACCACTGTCAGGCCGCGCTTGTTGACAGCATCGTCGGGCTGCAGCGTGCGCGCACCGGCGGCGTTCAGGCGCGAGGCGAGCAGGATCTGCACCTGCAGGTCGTCTTGCGGCCTGATCTGGCAGGCAAGCCGGACACCTTCCGGCGCGGAGATGCGCCGCAGCAACCTGGCTTCGTTCGGCCCCGGCGACGGCAGCTTGTCGATGCCGTCCATCACCAGCACGCGGCAGGTGGCGCAGCGCGCCCGCCCGCCGCAGAGAGCCGCGTGCGGAATGCCGAAGCGCCGGAACATCTCAAGCACCGTCGGCCCCGGCACCAGGCGCCGCGTACCGTGACCAACGAAACGTACCGTGATCTCCCGTCGCGTCCTGACCCGGATCTCGCGGATGCCGACGAACAGCACGAAGGCGCCCACCAGCCCGTAGAAGGCGCTCTTCGCCMACATCACGTCGCGGTCGAACATCACCCGCTGCGCGTCGGTGACGAACTCGGGCGGGAGCGCCATCCGCTCGGCCTCGCGCGCCGCCACCATGAAGCCGATCAACGCCAGCAGCGGGATCAGGATCGAGACGAGCAGGAACGGATCGCGCCAATGGCGATAGGCGTCACGCGAACGCAGCATGAAATGGAGACCGAGGATGCCATGCGTCCAGACCAGCAGCAGCAGCAGCGACTGCAGCAGCGCGCGGCTCGGCCACAGCCGCCGAAGCACGGCATGATAGGTCTCGTCGACACCGAAATAATACCCCAGCACGCGCGTGCTGACGATGTGATCGACCAGCAGGAGCGGTATCGCGAGACCCAGCGCGATCTGCAGCATCTCGCGCAGCGGCATCTTGAAGGTGCGCCGCTGGACCACGCGCAGCAGCGCGAACACGGGATGGATGATCAGCGCGCCGTAGAGCACGATCGTCCCGATGCGGGAATGCCAGACATTGTAGCGCCAGTCCTGGACGCGCTCCATGACATCGAGCCCGAAGATGCCCATGGCATGGTTGAGGAAATGCGTCGTCGCGAAGGTCAGCAGGATCAGGCCCGAGACGAGGCGGATGTCGCGGCTCCAGGACGAGACCTGATCGATGCTCGCGCCCATGCTGCTGCGTGCCATCTGCGGGCGCGGCGTGCCGGCGGCTTGTGGCCGATTCATACGACGCTTGACCTCATCAAACGGTTTCGTGCTCGCGGAGCAAAACGCTCGCAAGACGATGAACGCGATCCGCCAGGTCGCGGCAGACCGCAAGGCTGAATTCCGGCACGGTCTGGAGCAGTTCGAAGAACAGGTCCTTCGGAATTCTCAGCGCCAGGACCGGCGTCTTCGCGCTGACCGTGCCGATGAACGGCCGGCCGCTGAGCAGCGATACGTCTCCGGTAATGCTGCCGGCGTCCTTCTGGAACCGACGCCCTTCGCCGTCCGGGCGCGACTGCGAGAATTCGACATCCCCCTCGAGAATGACATAGACGCCGTCCAGACGGTCCTTCTGGTCGATCAGGACTGCACCCGGTTCGAAGCGCAATCTTTCGCCCATGAGGGCGACGAGCTTGAGCCGCGAGGGAGGCATGTCGCGAAACAGGGGCAGGCTGCGCAAGCAGCCGATATCGGCTTCCAGACTCATGACCGTGCCTCCATTCGCTGGGCATCCGCAAAGCGTAACGCCTGGCCGCCGACATCGTTCGCCGCCTCGAGCGCCCCGCCCGCCTCGACCGAGCCGGTCGCCCCATGGAAAACGACCCGCATCGGGATATCCTCAACGAGTCTAGCATCTCCCAGCAGAAGAAACAGGGTCATACCGGCGCAATAGCTGCGTAGCCGGGCGACGATCTTCTCCGGCTCGTCGGAGATCGCGAGCAGGGCCGAGACGTCGAGCACAGCGATCTGCGGCGCCTTGACGAGAGCCTGCGCCAGAGGAATCGCATGCAGCAGACGCGCCGGCAGATAGCGCCCGCGGATGCCGCTCTCGGTATCGAGCCCGAGGCGATACAGCGCTTCCCCGAGGCCTGAGCGCTCGAGCGCCTGCAGCACGATCTCTGCCACCTTCCGGCCTGCGTCGGGGATGCCGTAGCCGATACGGCCGAACATCAGGTTGTCCCGCACGCTGGCGCCGAGCATGACCTTATCGGGAGCATAGAAGTCCACATCGGCTGCAGCATCGGCCGGCAGGTGCTTGCGGAAGCTTGCCCGCGCCCTGAGGACACGGCGCTCGAGCCGGTCGTCGATCAGGTTCAGCCGGTGCTTGGGCTCGATATACCCCAGTGCCAGCGCCACCAGGTCGCGCTCCGTCTCCTGGTCGAGCGGGCTTCGCATATCGTGCTTGGCCAGGATGGCCGCCAGCTCGTTGAGGCGCTCGAAATCGAAATTCTCGCCGAAGGTATAGCGCTCGAACAGCGCATGCCCTGGCGGCAGGCCGGCGAAGATCTCGGCGACGGTCGCGACGATCCGCCCCCCCATCTCGGTCATCGGCTCGACCAGGGCCTCCGCCTTGAGGATCGATTGGGCGTAAGGCTCGAAGAGCAGCGTCGCATTGGCGAAGCGGGCGCTGGTCCGTGTCCCGAAGATCAGGTTTTCGGCAATCGAAGCGTTTCGGTTGTAGCGGTCGAGGACGAACGGCTCGATCAGCTCGCCAAGATTGATGCGCTCGAGCTCCGCCGCCACGACCTGACGGGCGGTAATAATGCGCTCGGTGGCTTCCGCGCTCACCGGCGGCATCACCTTGCCGCCCAGGCCGAGCTCGAACACGTCCTGCGTGCAGCCGAACACGTCGAGCAGCTCTCGCACCCGCGCCGCGAGCTCGGCCGCGTCGGCGACTCCGACGCCGTCGTAATCCGTCCAGTCCGCTTCGAACGGAAATGGCGAGTTGCCCGAGCGGACCGCCTCGACAAAGCGGCGATGCTCCTCCGGTGAAACTGGCCCCTCGGACTTGATCTCCGGCCGACGCCGCCGCAGCGGCAACAGGATGTTGTCCCGCATCGTCCCGGCGATGATCTCCGTTTGGTCTCCCGAATAGCCGATCAGATGGCTCGCCCGCTCGACCGACATGTCCGCGAGCAGTTCGCCATCGATGAGCACCCGTCCCGAATAATTGGTCGCCTGTCGCCCGAGGATGCGGCCGAGCACATCCCCGCCACTGCCATGGGGGCCGATCAACGCGACGCAGCCCGGGCGCTGCAGGCTGAATGAAAGCGGCGTCAGCAGCGGCTGCCCGCGATTGTCCAGCATCTGCACGGCCTCGAGCCGGATGCTTCCCTTGACCGGCAGCGGCGAGCAGCCATTCGCCTCATCGAGGACGAGCGTGTCGTCGCTGTTGAACTGGGAAATCACCTGCTCGTATTTGATCGTGACGTCGTTGCGCTGCTGGTCCCAGTCGATCAGCTCCTTGATCGGCGAAGGCAGGTCACGATAGGCCGCGATCACCGCCACCAGCTGGCCGATGTCGAGGCGTCCCTGCAGCGCGAAATAGCCGCCTATCGCATAGAAGAAGAACGGCGTGACCTGCGCCAGCAGGTTATTGAGGAACTTGACCGCGAACTTGCGCTTGTAGAGCTCGTAGCGGATGTCGAAGAGGCGCCCGAGGCGCGCGGCGATATCCGCCTGAACGTATCCCGCAGCGCCGTGCCCCTGGATCATCGGCCCGGCATCGACGATTTCGCCGATCCTTCCTGCAAGCTGGCGGGATGCGATCTGGCGCTCGCGGCCCAATCTCAGCTGCTCGCGGCGCAGGATCGGGATGATGATGGCCTGCGCCAGCACGATCAGCAGGGCGATCGAGCCAAGCCAGAAGCTCTGTACCATGATGAAAACGAGCGCCGTCAGGGCCTGGCTCAGCAGGAAGACAGGCTGGATGAACGCGTCGCCGACGAAGCCGCCGATGGGCTCGACCTCGTCCTTGATCATGCTGGCGATCTCTGCCGGCTTGACTGCCCGGATTTCCTCCGGGCGAAACCGCAGCAGCTGGCTGAAAAGGTCGTAGCGCATGCGCCGCAGCATGCGCTCGCCGAGAATGCCCTTGCGCACGTTGACGATGTATTTGAAGGCGCCGTTGATCAGAACGAGCACCAGGAAATAGCTGGAGAGCCCCATGAGGAGCCCGACCTGATTGACCTGAAACCCTTCGAACAGCCTCAGGGTAGCCCCACCGAGCCAGGACGGCAGATGCAGCGTCATTTCCATGAAGGTGGCGGTGGTCTTGCCGCCTCTGAAGGCCCCTCCCTGGATGGCGTCGTTGACGATCCGCTTGGGGACGTCGAACGAGGCCCAGTTGAAGGGTATCGAGACAACGATGATCAGCAGGACGATGATCTGCTCGCCGCGACTCTTCTGCCAGATGTAACGGAAGAGGTTGGGCTCCAAAGGGCAATCCTGTCGCGAAACGCCGACGGCGCTGTCATATCGGGGCGAGGCCCCTGCGAGCGACCATATGTGGTGAGGTTGCGGCGGAGTGCAATGCGAGCCACTTTCAACCTGCGGCACAGCCGGGATCGCGCCGCGTCGGGGGTCGATGTGAGGCGCCTGTTGCTCCGTGCGGCCATTGCCTGTGCTGCTCTTGTGATCGCGGTTGCTTCCCCCCTTGCATCCGCCTGCGCCGAAGTCGCAGCCGGCAACGCTTTCGACCTCCTGCATGATGGCTTCGACAAGGGCGGTTTCGCCGCCGAGGGCGGGCTATTCTACAAGGAGAACGTCGAGCAGCGCGCCGGCCGGATGGTTTTCAGCCCGGCCTCGCCTTCGGCCGGCACCGGCGCGCTGACCCTCACGGTCATGGCGGCCTGCCCACCCCATCAGCTCGGCTGCAGCGAGCGCGCCGAGGTCTGGGAGCGCCCGCAGGTGCTTGCTCCCTATGGCAGCACGGTCTGGTACGGGCTGGCCCTGCGTCTCGACGCCCCGCTGCCGCAGGACGATCGCAGATATGTGATCGCCCAATGGAAGCGAGAGATCCGCCCCGGCGCCGTGGGAGACTACTCGCCCTTCCTGGCACTGCGGCTCTATCGCGGGCATCTCGGCGTCACCGTCGAAACGGATCGCATCACGTCCTATCAGATCGGGAGCCCCGAGCGCCCGGATGGCTGCCGCCCCGGCGAGGCCCTGGTGCTCGACCGCCCGAAGGTTCGCCAGACGCGGGCTCTGGTCGCGATCGAGGCCGGCGCTGCGCGCGAAAGCTACCCCGGCTATTTCGATGCCTGTGCCCCGGGCATCCAGGTCACACGCCATGCCGATCTGCCGGCAGCCCGGAACGGTTGGATCGATTTCGTGATCCGATCGCAACCAGGCCCCCATGGCGACGGACACATCGAGATCATGGCCAACGGCGCCCCGATCGTGACCATCCGCGGGCATATCGGCCATAGCGGCCCGGGTCTCGCCACCAACCAGTACTTCAAATTCGGCCCCTACCGCGCCCCCGGCCTCCTGCCCTGGAGCGTCAGCTACGGCGGTTTCCGCCGGGGGCCGCGTTGCAGCGATGTCATCCGGCTCGGCCAATGTCCGGCCGAATGAGTCGCTATGTCGAAAGTCATTGGCAAGACCGAACTTTAGACGTCTAGTGAAGTCAGGAGAATTGCGGACGGTTCCGGGGTGGCGTCAGATCGGGCTATGGATATCCTGCGCATCAGCGACCTGCGTATCGGCTTCACTGTTCACGGCCTGTCCCGCGAGGTGGTGAAGGGCGCGAGCCTGCGCGTTCCCGCCGGCAAGACCGTCGCGCTCGTGGGCGAATCCGGCTCAGGCAAATCAGTGATCTCGCAGGCCATCATGGGCCTGTTGCCCCGCGCGGGCGCCGTGACGGGGGGCGAGATTCTGTTCCGCGACCCGCTGGCGCCGCAGAGCGTGACCGACATCGCGGCGCTGCCTGCCGAAGGCCCCGAGATCCGGGCCCTGCGCGGCGGCCGCATCGGCATGATCTTCCAGGAGCCGATGTCCTCGCTCTCGCCGGTCCACACCATCGGCAACCAGATCGAGGAAGCCTTGCTCCTGCATCGGCCGATGCCGAAAGCGGAGGCGCGCGGCCTGATCGAGGCCATGCTGAAGCGCGTCGGCTTCAAGAACGCCCATCGCGCCTATGGGCTGTATCCCTTCGAGCTCTCCGGCGGCCTGCGCCAGCGCGCCATGCTTGCCATGGCCCTGATCTGCAAGCCGGCCCTGCTGATCGCCGACGAGCCGACCACCGCGCTCGACGTCACCATCCAGGCGCAGGTGCTCGACCTGATGCGCGATCTCCAGGCCGAGATGGGCATGGCGATCCTGCTGATCACCCACGATCTCGGCGTCGTCGCCAACATGGCCGACGAGGTGGTGGTGATATTCCACGGCGAGATCCTGGAGCGAGGCCCGGTCGAGGACATTTTCCGGCAGCCGCGCCATCCCTATCTCAAGGCGCTGCTGAACGCCTCGCCGCATTTCGACATGCAGGAGGGGGAGCGCCTCGTCGCGCTGCGCGAAGCCAGGCCCCGCCCCCCGGCGGCGCCCCGCCCCGCCCCGCCTCCGGGAGATCGCGAGAACACGCCGCTCCTGCGGGTCCGCAACCTCCGCAAGACCTATGTCACCGGCTCCCGCGGCTTCTTCGGCAAGGGTACGCAAAGCGTCGTGAAGGCCGTCGACGATGTCAGCTTCGACATCCGCCGCGGCGAATGCCTCGGTCTCGTCGGCGAGAGCGGCTGCGGCAAGACGACGGTCAGCAAGATCGTGATGCGGGCCGTCACAGCCGATTCGGGAGAAGTCGTCTTCGATGACGGCCATGAACGGGTCGACGTGCTCGGGCTGAAGGGCGAGGCATTGCGGGCCTTCCGCCCGCGCATCCAGATGATCTTCCAGGATCCCGTCTCGTCGCTGTCGCCACGCATGACGGTGATGAACATCCTGCGCGAGCCGCTCGCGGTCCACGACAGGGGCCACTCTGCTGCTCAGGACGAACGGGTTCGCTCCCTGATGCAGGATGTCGGGCTCGATGTCCGCTTCCTGAACCGCTATCCGCATTCCTTCTCGGGCGGCCAGCGCCAGCGCATCGGCATCGCCCGCGCCCTGGCGCTCGATCCCGAGCTGATCATCTGCGACGAACCGGTCTCGGCGCTCGATGTCTCCGTGCAGGCGCAGATCCTCAACCTGCTGAAGGATCTCCAGGCCGAACGGGACCTCACCTTCCTGTTCATCTCGCACAACCTCGCCGTGGTGAACTACATGGCGGATCGCATCGCGGTGATGGCCAATGGCCGCATCGTCGAGCTGGCGCCGCGCCATATCCTCTTCACCAAGCCGGTCCATCCCTACACCAAGGCGCTGCTGCGCTCCGTGCCTTTCCCCGATCTCGATCGCAAGCTCGACTTCAAGCTCGCGGCGCCTGGCGGTGCGTCCGATGACAGCCATTGGGGTGACGCCTTCAAGGTCGGTTCCGACGCCTCTGACCTGGCGCATCTATCGCTCGGAAGCGGTCACTACGTCCTTGCGCGGCCCAATGCCGATGTGCGGGAGATGGTCCCATGACCTCCCGTCGCTCGCACACGACGCGCCGCGGCGCCCTGCTGTTGGGAACGGTCGCGCTTGCCGGGGCCGCGCTGCCCCGCCGCGCGCTGGCTCAACCTGCCCCGATCGACAGCCCCTTCTTCGCCGAGAAGGTCGCCGCGGGAACGCTGCCGCCGGTAGCGCAGCGCCTGCCGGCGTTGCCCCGCCTCATTAACCTCGGCAAGCTCGGCCGCAGCCCGGGGCGCCATGGCGGCAATATCCGCATGCTGATGGGCGATCAGCGCGATGTCCGGATGATGACGCTCTACGGCTACACGCGCCTGATGGTCTACGATGAGACTCTGGAGCTCGTGCCGGACGTTCTCGAGAGCTGCGACGTCCAGGACGGCCGCATCTTCACGCTGCGCCTGCGCACCGGCCATCGCTGGTCCGACGGCTCTCCCTTCACCACCGAGGATTTCCGCTACTGGTGGGAGGATGTCGCCAACAACAAGCGCCTGTCGCCCGGCGGACCGCCTCAGGCGATGCTGGCTGGCGGCAATCTCCCCTTCTTTGAAGTGCTGAGCGAGACCGAGGTTCGCTACAGCTGGGAGATGCCGAACCCGATCTTCCTGCCGGCGCTGGCGGGCGCGCAACCGACCTATATCTTCATGCCGTCGCGCTACCTCAAGCAGTTCCACGAGAAGCACGCACCCAAGCACGAGTTGGTCCAGCGGGTGAAGGAGAACCGCGTGCGCGACTGGGGCGCGCTCCATGAGCGCCTCTCGCGCATGTACCGGCCGGAAAACCCGAATCTTCCGACGCTCGAGCCCTGGCGCAACACCACGCCCCTGCCGGCCGAGCAATTCGTGTTCGAACGCAACGCCTTCTTCCATCGCGTCGACGAGAAGGGCCGGCAGCTGCCCTATGCCGATCAGGTCACGCTGACCCTCGGTACGAGCTCGCTGATCCCGGCCAAGGCGGCTGCAGGAGAGGCCGATCTTCAGGCCCGCTACATCCGCTTCGACAACTACACCTTCCTCAAGGAGGCCTCGAAGCGGATGAACTTCGAGGTCAAGCTCTGGAAACGGGCCGAGGGCTCCTATTTCGCGCTTCTGCCGAATCTGAACGCCATCGATCCGGTTTGGCGCGACCTCAATCGCGACGTGCGCTATCGCCGCGCGCTCTCGGTCGCGATCAATCGCGCCGACGTCAACAAGGTGATCTTCTTCGGCTTGGCACGCGAAAGCGCCAACACGGCCTTGCCGGAAAGCCCGCTCTACGATCCGACGCTCGCTTCGCTCTGGATTCAGCATGACCCCGGACTGGCGAACCGGCTTCTCGACGAGATCGGCCTGACCAAGCACGACGATGACGGCGTGCGCCTGCTCCCCGACGGGCGCAGGCTCGAATTCACCATCGAAACGGCCGGCGAGAACACGGAGGAGACGGACATCCTCGACCTCCTCAAGCAGGATTTCTTGACCGTCGGCATCAAAATCTATCCGCGCTCCACACAACGCGACGTCTTCCGCCGCCGCATCGTCGCGGGCCAGACCGTCATGTCGGCCTGGGCCGGCATGGACAACGCGCTTGTCACCTCCGACATGGAACCTGACGCGCTGGCGCCAACCTCCTCGGCGCAGTTCCAGTGGCCGCGTTGGGGCCAGTTCATCGAGACCAGCGGCCGCGAGGGCGAGAGACCGGCCTCGCACGAGGTCAACGAACTGGTGCGGCTCTACGAGGAATGGCGGATGAGCTCGACGCGCGACCAGCGCCGCGCCATCTGGCACAAGATGTTGGCCATCAATGCCGAGCAGGTATTCACCATCGGCGTGATCAACAGCACGCTGCAACCCATCGTCGTCTCCCGCGATCTGCGAAATGTGCCCGAGGTCGGCCTCTACAGCTTCGAGCCCGGTGCCTTCATCGGCCGCTACATGCCCGACACCTTCTGGTTCGATCGGCCAGAGACCAAAGGCTGATCCGTGCTGTTCCGCTACATCCTCAAGCGCATCCTGATCATGATCCCGACGCTGCTGGTCACCAGCGCGCTGATCTTCACCGTGATCAATCTCCCGGAAGGGGACTATTTCGAGACTCTCGCGGCCGAAATGCAGGCGCAGGGCGAGAAGGCCGATATGAGCCGCATCGAATTCCTGAAGCAGGAATACGGCTTCGACAAACCTCCGGTCGAACGCTACTTCTGGTGGGTCGCAGGCCTGCTTCAGGGCGATATGGGCTATTCCTTCGAATATCAGCGGCCGGTCAGGGAGATCGTCGGCGACCGCCTGCTGCTGACCATGCTGGTCTCCTTCGCCACCATCATCTTCACCTGGATCGTGGCCTTCCCGATCGGCATCTACTCGGCCACGCATCAATACAGCTGGGGCGATTACGGGCTGACTTTCCTCGGTCTCATCGGGCTCGCGGTCCCGCATTTCCTGCTGGCCCTGGTCTTCATGTATCTCGCCAATCTCTGGTTCGGCCTCTCGATCGGCGGCCTCGTCGACCCGCAATATCTCAACCAGCCGATGAGCTGGGCCAAGCTCCGATCCGTGCTGGAGCATCTCTGGATTCCCGTCATCATCATCGGTGCCGGCGGCACCGCCGGCATGATCCGGGCACTGCGCGCCAATCTGCTCGACGAGCTGCAGAAGCAGTACTACGTCACCGCCCGCGCCAAGGGCCTGCCGCCCGGCAAGGCGCTGCGGAAGTACCCGCTGCGCATGTCGCTCAACTTCTTTATCTCGGATATCGGCGACATCCTGCCTTCGATCGTCTCGGGCGCCGAGGTCGTCGCCATCGTGCTCTCGCTGCAGACCACCGGCCCGCTGCTCATCCGGGCCCTGCAAGCCCAGGACATGTATCTCGCCGGCTCCTTCCTGATGTTCCTCTCCTTCCTGACCGTGATCGGCGTGCTGATCTCTGACATCGCGCTCGCCATCCTGGATCCGCGCATCCGTCTTCAGGGGGCCGCGACCAAGTGAAGGCGAACTCGCTCAACACGCTCCCGCCCGACGGCGCGCCGCTGCCGCATGCGGCTTCAACCGCGCCTTTCGAGCCCTATGCCACCGAGGTGATGACGCCGCAGCAGGAGCGGGTCTATCTCGCGTCGCAGTGGCAGCTGATGTGGTGGAAGTTCCGCCGGCACAAGCTCGCGGTCGTCTCCGCCTTCGTCATCGTGGCGATCTACGCGATGGCGGCCTTCGCCGAATTCCTCGCCCCCTACCATTACACGACGCGCAATACCGACTTCATCCGCGCGCCGGGCCAGAGCGTCCACCTCTTCCACGAAGGCAGCTTCATCGGCCCCTTCGTCTACCCGTACACGATGCGGCTCAACTTGGAGAATCTGAAGCGGGAATACGAGGTCGACAGCACGCAGCCGCAGAAGCTGCGCTTCTTCTGCCGCGGCGACGACAGCTACATGTTCTGGGGGATGATCCCGGGCAGCTGGCGCCTCGTCTGCCCCCCGAAGGACGGCACCTTCTTCTGGCTCGGCTCGGACCGGCTCGGACGCGACATGCTCTCGCGCATCCTCTATGGCGGCCGCATCTCGCTCTCGATCGGCCTGCTCGGCGTCTCCGTCTCCTTCGTCCTCGGCGTCATCATCGGCGGCATCGCCGGCTACTATGGCGGCCGTATCGATCTGTTCATCCAGCGCATCATCGAGATCGTGCAGTCGCTGCCGCATATCCCGCTCTGGCTGGCGCTGGCCTCGATCATGCCGCCGTCATGGAGCCCCGTGGTGGTCTATTTCGGCATCACCATCATCCTCGGCCTGATGGACTGGACGGGGCTTGCCCGCTCGGTCCGCTCGAAGCTGCTGTCGCTGCGCGAGGAGGACTATGTCGTCGCCGCCCAGCTGATGGGCGCGAAGCCAGCCCGCATCATCGGCCTGCATCTGGTGCCGGGCTTCATGAGCCATCTCATCGCCTCGGCCACCATCACCATTCCGAAGACCATCCTCGGCGAGACGGCGCTCTCCTTCCTCGGCCTGGGCCTGAGACCCCCGATCACCAGCTGGGGCGTGATGCTGAACGAGGCCCAGAACATCAATGTGGTGGCGCTTTATCCCTGGCTGCTCTATCCCGTCGTCCCCGTGATCGTGATCATCCTCGCCTTCAACTTCCTTGGCGATGGCCTGCGCGATGCGGCCGATCCGTATCGCTGACCAGCCACGTTCCGCCCCTTTGCAGTATCGCCTTGCGCATTGCATTCCACACTCCGCTGAACCTGTTCGACGATGGCGGCGTCTCCGGCGACCGCCGGATGGYGCGCCAGCTCGTCGCGGCGCTGGAGACGTTGGGCCATGTCGTGGAACCTGTCCGGGCCGCCCGTGGCTACCTGCCCAGCGCCGATCCAGCTTGCCTTGACCAGCATCGCGCCGACGCTGCACGGCTTAGCGACCAACTGCTGGCGGACTATCGCTCCGGAATCCCGCGCCCCGATCTCTGGTTCACATATCACAACTACTACCGCGCCCCGGACCTGCTCGGCCCCGGGATCGCCACGGCACTCGGCATCCCCTATGTCACCGCCGAGGCCAGCGACTCCGAACGACGCGCCTCCGATGAATGGAGCGCCCAGACCGAAATCGTCCGGCACAGCCTCTCCGCGGGCGATGTCCATTTCTACTTCACCGATCGCGACCGCCAGGGGCTCGAACCCTGGCGCCGGCCCGGCACCGCTCTTCTGGAACTCCCGCCCTTCATCACCTTCGGGGACGAGCCGCCGCGGCGCCGTAACCATTCCGGCCCTCCCCGCCTGATCACCATCGCGATGATGCGCGAGGGCACCAAGCAGAACAGCTATCTGACACTCGCGCGCATTCTCGCCCGCATTGCCGATGCGGATTGGCGGCTAAGCATCGTCGGCGATGGCCGCCAGCGCGCCGTGATCGAAGCGGCTTTTGCGGGCCTGCCACAAGGGCGGATCGATTGGCTCGGCCTGATCCCGCGCGAGCGGGCGCTCGACGAGCTGGCACGGCACGACATCTTCGTCTGGCCGGGCGTCCGCGAGGCCTATGGCCTGGTCTATCTCGAAGCCCAGGCGGTGGGACTGCCCGTGGTCGCATTCGACAGCGGCGGCGTCTCCGCCACCGTGGTGCCGGGAGAGACAGCGCTCTTGGCTCCGGAAGGCGACGAAACCGCTTTCGCCGGCCATCTCGTCGCCATGCTGCAGGATAAGGCGCGCCGTGAACGGATGGGCGCCGCGGCGCGCCGTTTTGTATTGGACGAGCGCACCAACGCCCGCGCCGCCGCCAGGCTGGCCGAAGGGCTCGACCTCGCCTGCCGCCATCGCCGCGACAAACGCCAAGCGGCCGGCAGCGCTGCGTCATGAGCGAGACGCATTGGCATGCCCTGTCGCGGGAGCTCGATAACTGGCAGGCGGCCGGCCGCCTGCTCCGGCTCTGGCTTCGGGACGACGATGCGGTCGCGCCGACGCCGGCGCTGACGCGGCTTTCGGTTCTTGCCGAACGCCATGGTGCACCTGTCCTGCTGGCGGTCATACCGATGTTGGCCGAGCCCGCCCTGGCATCGGCGCTGGAGGACATGCCTTGCCTGCGCCCCTGCCAGCACGGCGTCTGGCATCGCAACCATGCACAGGCGGGGGCAAAGAAGTCGGAATTCGGCGCCGGGCGCGACGAGACCGCCGTCGATAGCGAGATCGCCGCGGGTCGCGACCGTCTGCGCGACCTGATCGGCAGCGACATCCTGCCGGTCTTCGTGCCGCCCTGGAATCGCGTCGATCCCGGCCACGCCGCCCGGCTCGGGAGCCTCGGCTTCTCCGGCCTGTCCTGCTTTCGCAATTATCGCCACGGTCCCGCCGGCGGTCCGCGCCTGCTCAACACCCAAATCGACGTTATGGACTGGCATGGCGGCCGCATGGGCCGGCGGCCGGATGACCTTCTGCCCGAGATCGTGGCGCAGATGATCGCGATGCGCGGCGATGTCCCCGATCGGGCGGCCGCGCTCGGTCTGCTCCTGCATCACCGCGACCATGACGAAGGCGCGTGGTCCGTTCTTCACGACATCTTGAGCCTCGCCGCGGCCCATCCGGCCGTGCATTTCGCTGATCCGGCCGAGCTTCTTCCTGCGAGAGTATAGGCTTGTCACCGGCTAAGATGAATCCTTGCTCATTGCCACCGCCACGGGCTTGGTTGATGAACCTCGCCGCGCTATAAGCGCTTTCAACTGGTTCCGAGCTGCGTTCGTCCTCGCCAAGAGGTCGTCTGGCCTTTGCGGAGGGCGACATCCGATGTCTTCCAACGTCATCGATTTGGTCGGGGCCGAAAGGGCGCCGCGCAGCCCGCATGCGCCGCGGGTGCTGATCTACAGCCATGACACTTTCGGTCTCGGCCATATCCGCCGCTGCCGCGCCATCGCCAATGCGCTGATCGCCAGCTTTCCGCACATCTCGGTCATCATCGTCTCCGGCTCTTCGGTAATCTCGAGCTTCCAGTTCGGCGACGGCATCGACTATGTCCGCATTCCCGGCATCGAGAAGCAGAGCGACGGCCGCTACGAGCCGCATCACCTCAATCTCGATCTGGGCGACACGCTGCGGCTGCGCACCGATCTCATCAAGCAGACCGTTCTGTCCTTCGATCCCGATGTCGTCATCGTCGACAAGGAGCCCGTCGGCCTGCGCGGCGAGCTGAAGCCCTCGCTCGACATCCTGCGCCGCCGCGGCGCCCGCATCGTGCTGGGTGTGCGCGACGTGCTCGACGAGCCAGCCACACTGCTGGAGGAGTGGCGCCATAGCGGCGCGCTCGAAGCGCTCGACACCATCTATGACGACATCTTCGTCTACGGGCTGGAGGGCATTTATCAGCCTCTGATCGGCCTGCCCGAACAGCAGCGTTTCGCCGACAAGATTCGCTATGTCGGCTATCTCAAGCGTGCGGTCCCGAGCCCGATGCCGCCGAACCGCTATCCACGGATCACGAAGCAGCCTTTCGTCCTCGTCACCCCCGGCGGCGGCGGCGATGGCGCCGGCGTGATCGACTGGGTGATCTCGGCTTATGAAGCCGACCCGACCATCGCTCTGCCGGCGCTGATCGTGTTCGGGCCCTTCATGTCGCGCGAAAAGCGCAAGGACTTCGCCGAACGGATCGCCCGCAACCCGAAGCTGGAGGGCCTCGGCTTCGAGCCTCGCCTCGAGCTGCTGATGAATCGGGCGCACTGCGTCGTGGCGATGGGCGGCTACAACACCTTTTGCGAGATACTCTCCTTCGACAAGCCGGCGCTGATCGTGCCGCGCGTGAAGCCTCGCCTGGAGCAGGCGATTCGTGCGCAGCGCGCGGACGAGCTGAGCCTGGTCGAAATGCTCTGCGACCCCTCGCAGACCGGCGAGGGCGAGCGCGATCCGCTCGTGATGGCGAGGGCGCTCCACGCCCTGGCGAAGCGACCGCCGCCATCGCAGGCCTTCATGCCCGATCTGCTCGAAGGGTTGCCGGCGATCAGCCGCGCGCTTTCGGACGATCTCTCGCAGACCGTGCGCGGCCGGGCCCTCGCGCAGAACGCTGCGACCAGCTGACCCAGTGCTGCCGACACGCGGCATCGCGCCGCTGGTCAAGGCTCGGGCTCCGTTCTACAGGCTTTCAACATGACGCTTTCGAACACTCTCGTCTCGGTCGCGGTCGGCGCCGTCTCCATCGTGCTGCTGCTGGGCCTGGCGAACATGCTGCGCGGCGGCAGCGCCGACACCTCGCAGAAGCTCATGCGTCTGCGCGTCGTGCTGCAGTTCGTCGCGATCATCCTGATCGTCGCCGTGCTCTGGTACCGCAACGGCTGACCTTCCGCGGCATCCCGCCCAATGAATTGACGTCATTGATGTTTCGCGAACGCTTGGCTGTGAACGGAGCCTTGGCCGCACTGGCTCTGCCACATTCCGAACACGAGTATGTGTGCTTCACTAACGCCTGCTCTCTCACACCCCGCCGAAGGCCCATGGTTCGCGTCGCGTTGCTGCTCCTCGCCGGTTGTCTGGCCGCCTCCTCTGCTCAGGCACAGACCCGCTCTCTGTCCGGCAACGTCTCCAGCTACGCTCCCGCGACAGAGCCGCCGGCCCCAGCCTGGGAAACGCGCATTGGCGCCGGCCTCGCTAACCCAGGCGGACGCGAAGGCGGCCTCGTCAACGTGGGAGCGGAAGTGCTCTCGCCCCGCCTGATCCCCCTCCAGGACCGAATCGCCGCCGCCTTCATCCCGCGCTTCAACCTGGGCACCAGCCTGAACTTCAACGGCACGCGTTACGCCTATGCCGGAGCGACCTGGAGTTTCGACGTCACGCGGGACGTCTTCGTCGAGGCGAGCTTCGGCGCCGCCGTGAACGACGGCAAGAGCGGCTTCGTCGTTCCCGAGAATCGCCTCAATGTCGGCTGCAACACCGGCACCCGCGAGGCCGCGGCACTCGGCGTGCGGCTCTCCGATCGCTGGAACCTGGTCACCACGCTCGAGCATTTCAGCACGGCAGGCTGCGGCGACCGTGCAGGATCCTCTCCGCGAGGCCCGGCCAATATCGGCGCCCGGCTCGGCTATACGTTCTAGCAACCGGCCTCGGCAGAAAACCGCACTTCCGTCCCCGCCGCGCCGCGTTATAAGCGTGGCATGGTCAAGCTGAATCGCATCTACACCCGCACCGGCGATGACGGCACCACCGGGCTGACGGCCGGGCCGCGTCGCCCGAAATTCGACCTGCGGGTCGCCGCCTACGGCACCGTCGATGAGACCAATGCCTGCATCGGCCTGGCGCGCCTCCATGCCGCGGGCGAAGACGCCGAGGTCGATGCCATGCTCGGCCGCATCAGCAACGACCTCTTCGATCTCGGCGCCGATCTCTCCACGCCGGAAACTGGCAAGGCGCTCGCCTTCGAGCCGTTGCGGATCGTGCAGGCGCAGGTCGATCGCCTGGAAGCCGAGATCGACCGGATGAACGAGAGCCTTGCACCCCTGCGCTCCTTCGTCCTGCCCGGCGGGACGCCCGCCGCGACCCATCTCCATCTCGCCCGCACCATCAGCCGCCGCGCCGAACGGCTGATGACGGAACTGGCAGCCATGGAAGGGGAAACAGTCGCCCCGCCAGCGCTCAAATACATCAATCGCCTGTCGGACTTCCTCTTCGTCGCCTCCCGCTTCCTCAATGCGAAGGCCGGCGGGGACGTTCTCTGGGTGCCCGGCCAGAATCGCTGAGGCGCGCCATGTTCGTCCCCCTGCATGACGGAGTGCCACTTCGTTTCATGCGAACTCCCTATGTCACCTATGCGCTGATCTGCGCCTGTCTTGCCGCCCAGGTTGCGCTCTGGTTCTGGCCCGGGGAGAACGCCGAGCTCGCGATCATGGCCGGCTTCGGCATGATCCCCTCGGTGCTGTTCGGCACAGCGCAGCTGCCGGAAGGGCTCGCCCATCTGCCGCCCTGGCTGACGCTGTTCAGCAATGTCCTGCTCCACGCCAATCTGGCGCATCTGGCCGGCAACATGCTGTTCCTCTGGGTATTCGGCGACAATGTCGAGGACGCGATGGGCCATGCCCGCTTCCTCATGTTCTTCTTCCTCTGCGGTCTCGGCGGTTCGCTCATCCACGCCGGAATGTATCCGGATTCGGAACAGCCATTGATCGGCGCCTCCGGCGCGATCTCCGGTGTCATCGCCTCCTATCTGATGCTCTATCCGCAGGTCCGCATCTGGGGCGTCGCCTTCAACTGGATTCCGATCCATATCCCGGCGATGTACGCGCTCGGCGGCTGGATTCTGCTGCAGGCCGGCTCGGCCTTGTTCCAGACCGACGGCAATGTCGGCTGGTGGGCCCATCTTGGCGGGCTTGCGACTGGGGCCGCGCTCACCCCGCTCTTCATTCATCGCAGCGTGCCCTTGTTCGGCCGCCCGACCATCGGCGGGTAAGCCCGTGCGCTTTTGCCCCTCCGACCAGACCTTGGACGACGTTGACAAGCCCAAACCGGCGTCGCTACGGTCCCTGCGCATTCCAGCCGAGGGCCGCGATGCCGCCACTCTGCCGTCTTGGACGGCGCGGCGCGAGGCGCATCTCTTCTGAACGGTGATCTGACGATGAAGATCTTGGTGCCCGTCAAGCGGGTGGTTGATTACAACGTGAAAATCCGCGTGAAGGCGGATGGGTCCGGCGTCGAGCTGGCCAATGTGAAGATGTCGATGAACCCGTTCGACGAGATCGCGGTGGAAGAGGCGCTGCGCCTCAAGGAAGCCGGCAAGGCGAGCGAAGTGATCGTGGTCTCGATCGGCCCGGCGCAGGCCGCCGAGACGATCCGCACCGGCCTCGCCATGGGCGCCGACCGCGGCATCCTCGTGAAGGTCGACGGTGTGGTCGAGCCGCTCGCCGTCGCCAAGATGCTGAAGAAGGTCGTCGAGCAAGAAGGGCCCGGCCTCGTCGTCCTCGGCAAGCAGGCGATCGACGACGATTGCAACCAGACCGGCCAGATGCTCGCCGCCCTGCTGGGCTGGGCGCAGGGCACGTTCGCCTCGAAGGTCGTGGTCGGCGACGGCACGGTCGACGTCACCCGCGAGGTCGATGGCGGCCTGCAGACCGTCACCCTCAAGCTCCCGGCGATCGTCACCACCGATCTGCGCCTCAACGAGCCGCGCTACGCTTCGCTGCCCAACATCATGAAGGCGAAGAAGAAGCCGCTCGACGAGACCTCGGCCGAGACGCTCGGCGTCGACGTTGCGCCGCGCCTGAAAGTTCTGAAGACGGTCGAGCCCGCCGGCCGCTCCGCCGGCGTCAAGGTGGCCAACGCCGCCGAACTCGTCTCCAAGCTCAAGACCGCCGGGGTGATCTGATGACCACGCTGCTGATCGCCGAACACGACAACGCCTCGATCAAGGACGCCACCGCCAAGGCGCTGACCGCCGCCGCCCAGCTCGGCGCGCCCGTCCACATCCTCGTGGCCGGCCAGGGCGCCAAGGCCGCGGCCGACGCGGCCGCCAAGCTCGCCGGCGTCGAGAAGGTGCTGCTCGCCGATGACGCCGCTTACAGCCATGCGCTGGCCGAGCCGCTGGCGGCGCTGATCGTGAAGCTCGCAGGGGCTTACGACGCCATCGTCGCGCCCTCGACCACCACTGGCAAGAACGTGCTGCCGCGCGTCGCCGCGCTGCTCGACGTGATGCAGGTCTCGGATGTCAGCAAGATCGTCGCGCCCGACACCTTCGAGCGCCCGGTCTATGCCGGCAACGCCATCCAGACGGTGCAGGCGACCGACGCCAAGAAGCTGCTGACCATCCGCACCGCCTCGTTCCAGGCGGCAGGTGAAGGCGGCTCGGCTGCCGTCGAGGTCGTTTCGGCCGCCGAGAACCCCGGCAACTCGTCCTTCAAGGGCGAGGAGGTCGCCAAGTCCGACCGTCCGGAGCTCGCTTCCGCCAAGATCATCATCTCGGGCGGCCGCGCGCTCGGTTCGGCCGAGAACTTTGGCAAGGTGATCGAGCCGGTCGCCGACAAGCTCGGCGCCGCGATGGGCGCCTCGCGCGCCGCGGTCGATGCCGGCTACGCCCCCAACGACTGGCAGGTCGGCCAGACCGGCAAGGTCGTGGCGCCCGAGCTCTACATCGCCGTCGGCATCTCCGGCGCGATCCAGCACCTCGCCGGCATGAAGGATAGCAAGGTCATCGTCGCCATCAACAAGGACGAAGAAGCCCCGATCTTCCAGATCGCCGATTACGGCCTCGTCGGCGACCTCTTCGCCGTCCTGCCCGAGCTCGACGCAGAACTCGCCAAAGCCGGCAAGTAATAAGGCATAGACCATCGTTCCGGGCCGCCTCAGGGCGGCCCGTTCCGCTCCCTGCGGGAGCATAAGAAGACTATCCGGGATCAAGCCATGTCGGACCACGCGATCAAGACGATCGGTATCATCGGTGCAGGCCAGATGGGCAACGGCATCGCTCATGTCGCCGCGGTGGCCGGGTTCGACGTCAAGCTGCATGACGTCGCCGAGGACCGGATCAAGGCGGCGCTCGCCACCATCGACGGCAACATGGCCCGCCAGGTCCAGAAGGGTGCCCTCGCCGACGAGGATCGCCGTGCCGCCGTGCAGCGGATCGAGCCTGCGGTCGGCCTTGCTGATCTCGGCGATTGCGATCTCGTCATCGAGGCCGCGACCGAGAACGAAGAGGTCAAGCGCAAGATTTTCACGGCCGTCTGTCCGCATCTGAAGCCCAAGGCGATCCTCGCCTCCAACACGTCGTCGATCTCGATCACCCGGCTCGCGGCCGCGACCGACCGCCCCGAGCACTTCATCGGCATCCACTTCATGAACCCCGTGCCGCTGATGCAGCTCGTCGAGCTGATTCGCGGCATCGCCACGGACGACGGCACGTTCGAGCGTGCCAAGGCCCTCGTCGGCCAGCTGCACAAGACGGTTTCGGTCTCCGAGGACTTCCCGGCCTTCATCGTCAACCGCATCCTGCTGCCGATGATCAACGAGGCCGTCTACACGCTCTACGAGGGCGTCGGCTCGGTCGAGGCGATCGACACCGCCATGCGGCTCGGCGCCAATCATCCGATGGGCCCGCTTCAGCTCGCCGACTTCATCGGCCTCGACACCTGCTTGTCGGTGATGCAGGTGCTCCATGACGGCTTGGCCGATTCGAAATATCGCCCCTGCCCGCTGCTGGTGAAATATGTCGAGGCCGGCTGGCTTGGCCGCAAGACCAAGCGCGGCTTCTACGATTATCGCGGCGAGAAACCCGTTCCGACCCGCTGACGAACCGGGGCCGGCGGGCCAGAACCCGCCAATCGGCCGAAATCACCACGATCTGCCAGCCGGCTGCCACGAGCGAGGAAGCACCTCGCCCGTGCGAGAGCGTTTGTCGCACCCGCAATAAGTTCCTTCACATTCCTGTCGTCTCGCGCTTACATTGATCTGAGGGCGGGATTCGTCCCGCTTGACGAAGCGGAGGTGCGACGGGTTTGACGGCGCATGTGATGCATCCGATGGCATCGCCGGACGGCTGTCCGGCCCTGGTCCTGAACGCCGATTTCCGGCCGCTCAGCTACTATCCCTTGTCCCTTTGGAGCTGGCAGGACGCGATCAAGGCGGTCTTCATGGACCGCGTCAACATCGTTTCCGAATACGACACGGTCGTCCGCAGCCCGAGCTTCGACATGCGGCTGCCCTCGGTCGTCTCGCTGAAGAGCTACATCAAGCCCTCGCGGACGCCGGCCTTCACCCGCTTCAACGTCTTCCTGCGTGACCGTTTCGCCTGCCAATATTGCAATACGCGCGACGAGCTGACCTTCGATCACGTCATCCCGCGCTCCAAGGGCGGCCTCACCACCTGGGAGAACGTCGTCGCCGCCTGCTCGCGCTGCAACCTGCGCAAGGGCGACAAGATGCCGGCCTCCGTCGAGATGTTCCCGGCCCAGAAACCCTACGCGCCGACGGTCAACGACCTCCACCGCAACGGCAAGCTCTTCCCGCCGAACTATCTCCACGAGAGCTGGCTGGACTATCTCTATTGGGACTCGGAGTTGGAGCCGTAAGGCCGGGGCAGCAGCTGTATGCCCTAGCCACCGGGGGCGTTTGTCGTATGCCCGCCTTCACCTGCCGGCTGCTTTAGGAATTGACTCAACAGATCCACCGGCAGCGGGAACACCACCGTCGAGGAGCGTTCGCCCGCGATGTCATGCAGGGCCTCGAAATAGCGCAGCTGCATGGCTTGCGGCTCCGCTGCCAGCATGTGGCCGGCTTCGACCAGTTTTGCCGCGGCCTGCTGCTCCCCGTCGGCGTTGATGACCTTGGCGCGCCGCAGCCGCTCCGCCTCGGCCTGCTTGGCGATGGCGCGGACCATGCTTTCGTTGAGGTCGACATGCTTGATCTCGACATTGGATACCTTGATGCCCCAGGCATCGGTGCGCTGGTCGAGAATCTCCTGGATGTCGCTGTTGAGCCTGTCGCGCTCGGCCAGCATCTCGTCGAGTTCGTGCTTGCCGAGCACCGAGCGCAGCGTGGTCTGGGCCAGCTGGTTGGTGGCGGTCATGAAATCCTCGACCTGGATGATCGCGCGCTCGGCATCGACGATGCGGAAATAGAGCACGGCATTGACCTTCACCGAGACGTTGTCGCGTGAGATGACGTCTTGCGGAGGCACGTCCTGCACCACGACGCGCAGGTCCACGCGCACCATCTGCTGGACGAAAGGCACGAGGATGATGAGGCCCGGCCCCATAACCCCCGTGAAGCGACCGAGCGTGAAGACCACGCCGCGCTCATATTCTCTCAGGATGCGGATCGCCGCCGACAGAAAGAAGGCCGCCAGCAGCGCAATGATCAGATAGGCCACGTAACCGACCATCGTCGTCATCGTCGTGCTCCATCGTTCGCCGCATCGCGCCGCCGGACGGTCAGGACGAGGTTGCTGACCGCGGTCACCTCGGCGCTGTCCCCGGGCGTGATGGGCTCGTTCGCTCTCGCCCGCCAGCGTTCGCCGAGCGCCAGCACATGGCCTTCGCCGCCGTCCCAGTCGAGGATGTCCACGGCAAGCCCGCGCATCGCCTCGCCGCCGACGCGGGGCGGGTTGCGCCGCGCCGCCCAGACATAGGTGCCGGCTAGCAGCGCGAGCCCCAGCGTCACCGCCGCAGCGGGGCCGATGATCGCCCAGGATATGGCGAAGCCCGGACCCTCGACCTGGAGCAGCATGGTCGCACCGAGCAGGAAGGCGGCTGTGCCGCCGAGCCCTAGCACGGCCGTCGGATTGAAGGCCTCCATGATGAGAAGGGCGACGCCGAGCAGCATCAGCGCGAGCCCGGTATAGTTGATCGGCAGCAGATCGAGCGCGTAGAGGCCAAGCAGCAAGCAGGTGGCGCCGACCACGCCCGGCGCCACCGCGCCGGGGCTGATGAACTCGAAGACGAGGCCGTAGACGCCGACCAGCATCAGGACAACGGCGATGTTCGGATTGGTGATGACGGAGAGAAGCTGGATGAACCAGCCCGGCTCGAGCGTCTCGACGGCTAGGCCCTTGGTGGCCAGCACTTCCTTCTTGCCGGCAACGTCGACGGTGCGGCCATCGGCCAGTTGCAGAAGCTCGGTCGTGTCGCGAGCGACGAAGTCGATGACATGCTGGTCGAGCGCCGCGCTGGCCGACAGGCTCGCCGCCTCGCGTACCGCCTTCTCGCCCCAATCGCCGTTGCGTCCGCGCAATTCGGCGAGCGAGCGGATTAGCGCAACCGCGTCATTGGTCACCTTGGCGAGCATCGCGTCGCCGGCCGGCCGCCCGCCAGCGTCCTTCCCGTTGCCGCCCGGGCCCTTATCCTTCTCCCCGCCGGGGAGCGAGGGTAGCCCGCCCATCTCCACCGGGGTGGCGGCCCCGATATTGGTGCCGGGCGCCATCGCCGCGACATGGGTGGCGTAGAGGATATAGGTCCCCGCACTCGCCGCATGGCCGCCCGCCGGCGCGACATAGCCGATGACGGGAACGGGCGAGGCCAGGATGTCGGCGATCATCTCGCGCATCGACGTGACCAGGCCGCCGGGCGTGTCCAATTGGAGGATGAGGACTTCGGCATTGCGCCTGGCGGCGACGCTCAGCGCTTCCTTGAGCTGGCGCGCGCTTCCCGGACCGATCGCGCCGTCGATCGAGGTGCTCAACGCGACCCGTTCCGCCGCCGTTCGGGCAGGCGAAAAGGAAGAAGGAACCGCTGCGGCTAAGACGGCCGCTGCAAAAAGGGCCACCCGCACGAGTCTCACGGTCAGAACTCCGTGGAATCTATATGGGCTCGATTCCAGCGAAGTCCATGACGTCGGCGACAGCGGCGCAGGTCGCGACGTCTCCTGCCAGCAGATTGCGCCCTTGGACACCTTCGCCCATTGAGCTCGCGACCACGGGCGAGTGACCGGCACCCGATTTTCAAGGATCTAGTAGATCGAGCGGAGCTATCTAGGGAGCGCCGACTGCCTTGCCGCGCAGCAGCCCGAAGATTGCGAGCACGAACAACCCGGCTGAGACGAGCGCGTTCCAGCCAGCAAGCGACAGGCCGAGGAAACGCCATGCCGCTTCCGAGCAGGCGACGATCCGGGCCGTCTGCAGCTGCTTCATGAAATCCTGCATGCCCGCTGCGGCTGGCGCCGCGCCCCCGCAATCATTCGGCCCGACGAACCAGCCCCATTCGACACCCGCGTGATAGACGCCGAGCCCTGTGCTCCAGGCCATCAGGCCCGCAAGTCCCAGCAGAGCAATCCACTGCAGCAGCGGCGAACGCGCGAGCACCAGCGCAGCCAGCGCCAGGCCGATGGCGGCATAATGCGGAACGCGTTGCTCGAGGCAGAGTTTGCAGGGCTGCAGATGGATGACCAGCTCGAAGAACCAGGCTCCTCCGATCAGGGCAAGGCTCGCAAGCCCGATCAGCGCGATCAGCCGCGGCAGGGTGAGCAACCGGCGGGGATCGGGGGACACAATGGCTGAAGAGGCGGTCATGGCAGGGCTCAGCAGGAAAGCAGCTGGCCCGAACCTGCAACGAGCTTGAGGCCGAAATAAAGCACGATCAGCACGGCGGCGCCGAGGAGCGCGATCACTTTCAGGCGACGTTCGATGAAGTGCCGGATCGAGACGCCATAACGACGCAGCAGCAACGCCAAGGCGAAGAAACGCGCCCCGCGCGCCAGCACGCAGGAGATGACGAAGAAGGCGAGGCCGATATGGACTGCGCCGGCCAGGATCGTCACGACCTTGATCGGCGGCAGATGCGCCAGACCCGAGGTCGTCAGCAGGATGAGCGTCATGTCCGGGCCTGCGCAGGCGCGCAGGGTCTCGAAGGCGTCAAGCTTGCCGTAGAAAGCGAGCACCGGCTTCGCCAGCGCCTCGAAGGCGTAATACCCCAGCGCATAACCGGCGATACCGCCGAGCACCGAGAACAGCGTCGCGATGAAGGCCAGCCGGTAGGCCCGCTGCGGCCGCGCCAGAGCCATCGGCACGAACAGCACATCGGCCGGGATCAGGAAGAACGAGCTCTCGACGAAGGCGACGATGGCCAGCCAGAGCTCGGCGCGCGGCCGGGCCGCGAGCGACATGGTCCATTCGTAGAGGCGCTTGAGCATGGCGCTCTAGATCATGGGGCGGCGCGTGACGCAACGGCCCGCGCGCTCCGGGAGGATTGTCGCGGCACCGGTGTGCCATCCCTGCAAGGGCCGTGCGTGAAACACTCCGCGACCTTCAGAGCACAGCGCACTGAAACCTGTCGCCGCTGCCGTTCCACCGATTGACCGGCATCGGCCGATCGGTATAGTCCGCCCGCCTGCATGGGCCCCTGTGGCGGAATTGGTAGACGCGCTCGACTCAAAATCGAGTTCCGCAAGGAGTGCTGGTTCGATCCCGGCCAGGGGCACCAAAAATCTGCTTCGCAGACAACCGAAAAGCCGCTCCGGCCCGCTGGTTTGGCCGGCCTTTCGCTTTTCCGGCCTTCTCTGACGTTCGTCGATGGGCGCGAGAAGATGTTGGCCTCTGATGAGCACAGGCCAACATCTGCCGCCGAGACGGGTTCGTGCCGCGTATGGATCGTCATCTCGACGGGCCCCGGCTCGATCAACTGATGCGGATGCCTTGGGCGGCCAGGGCGCTAGCTCCGACCCAAGTCGCCCCGGTCAATACAGAATTCCCTCCGTCGGCGATCCTCAATTCACGTTCTTCGCGCCCGGCCGCAGCGAGAGTATTGTGGTTCGCTGACGACGCTGCGGGATCTGCGAGGCCATGTCGTTCGTTATGGCCATGCAGAGCGTCACAGCCGGAACTCGGGGCCGGCTCTGAGGAGAGAAGGCGATGTCGGGACATGCTCTTTTGACCGCACAGACGGTCGAGGACTGTATCATCGACCAGGGCTGGGAGCGGTACACCCCCGAGGACCACGCCATCTGGCGCACGCTGTTCGAGCGCCAGCAGCGCACCCTGAGGGGCCATGTGTGCCAGGAATATCTCGACGGCCTCGCCGCGCTGGGCATCGGCCCCGAAGGCGTGCCGAATTTCGCGCGCATGAACGAGCGGCTGCGGCGATTGACCGGATGGGAGGTGGTAGCGGTGCCGGGGCTCATCCCGTCGCGTCCCTTCTTCCAGATGCTGGCCAACCGCCAGTTTCCGGCCGGCACCTTCATCCGCGGCCGCGAGCAGCTCGACTATCTGGAGGAGCCCGACATCTTCCACGATGTCTTCGGCCACGTGCCGCTGCTGACCAATCCCGCCTATGCCGACTACATGAACGAATATGGCCGCATCGGGCTCGTCGCCGTCGAGACCAAGGGCGTGAAGTTCCTCGCGCGCCTCAACTGGTACACCATCGAATTCGGGCTGATCCGCAAGCCCGAGGGCGTCCGCATCTACGGCGCCGGCATCGTCTCGTCCTTCGGCGAGGCGAAATATGTGGTGGACGACCCTTCCGCCCACCAGCTGGCCTTCGATCTCGAGCGCGTGCTGCGCACCGGCTATTACATCGACGATTTCCAGGCGACCTATTTCGTCATCGACCGCTTCGAGGATCTGTTCGAGCTGCTCAGGAGCGAGGATTTCACCACCCGTTTCGAGGAGCTGCGCGCCCTGCCGGCCCATACGCCTTTCGAAATCCTGCCGCAGGATGTAGTCCTCCGGCAGGGTACCGGCCATTTCTGGCGCGAATTCCCGGCCACGAAGACCAAGCTGAAGTAAGTTTGGGCTTGTCGCTGTCGAGAGAATGCAGGACCGGTCATTGCGCCTCGCACGGAGGACCGCAGGGGCCGGCCAATCGAATCGTCGTCACCATTCGCACGCGCCCCTTTGCCCGGACAATGCCGCGCAGTGCGAGCGTCGGGCGAGCTTCCTGCCTGGCGTAGCGTTCGCAGCGCCGACGGGCCTTCGTTCGAGCGGCTTCCGCCTCGCACGACAACAGACGGCTCTTGCGCGGGAAACCGCGCTCCTTCATGGCATGGATGAGGCGTTGCCGATGAGACTTGCCCTCTCGCCGGAGCGCGCTCTGTCACTTCGCAAATCGGGAACCAGTCGCTTTGCGCATTCTCGTGATCAATCCCAACACGATGCCGGAAATGACGGCCCTGGTCGCGCGGGTCATCGAACCCTATCTGCCGCCGGATACGACGATGGTGCCGGTGACCGGACGCTTCGGCGCGCATTACATCGCCAGCCGCAGCGCCAGCGTCGTGGCGGCCCATGCGGCGCTCGAGGCCTTCGCCGAGCACGGCCATGGCTGCGATGGTGTCTACCTCGCCTGCTTCGGCGATCCCGGCCTACTCGCGCTCAAGGAGATGGCGCGCGTTCCCGTCATCGGCATGGCCGAAGCCAGCAGCCGCCTCGCGGCGCAGAAGGCCGAGCGCTTCGCCATCGTCACCGGCGGGGAGCGCTGGGGACCGATGCTGCGGGAGTTCGTCGGCTCGATCGGCCTCGGCGGGCGCCTTGCCGCCGTCGAGACCGTCGCGCCCACCGGAGCCGACATCGCCCGCGACCCGGACGGCTCCATCGCCATGCTGGCCGAGGCCTGCCGCCTCGTGGCGCGGCGTGATGGCGCCGGCGCGGTCATCCTCGGCGGCGCCGGCCTCGCCGGTCTTGCCGCACGGGTGCAGCCGCATGTCGACATCCCCGTGATCTGCTCGGCCGAAGCGGGCGTCCGGATGCTATTGGACGCGCTGGAGCAGCCCTTGCGCAAGCCCGGGAGCGGCGACCTCGCCTTGCCCGCCCCCGTCGCCAGCACTGGCCTGTCGGACGGCCTGGCCCGCCTGCTGGCGCAGCCCTGACACCCGATCGAGGCGCCCGCACGATCCCCGGACGCCCCGTTGTCCTCGCTCAACCCTTGACGGCAAGCGAGACGCCGTTGAGCCCGGCGATCCAGTCGGAGAGCATCGGCACATAGTCCTCCCCGTGCCCGCTCGCCACCGCCGCCGCATAGCTGTTCTTGACGGCGTTGCCGATCGGGTTGGCGACGCCTGCATCGTTGGCTACGCTCTCCAGATAGCGCACATCCTTCAGGGCGTTGCTGAGTGTGAACTTGTGGGCGTCGCGGTCGCGCTCCAGCACGTATTTCATGAAGGTCTGGTAGAAGCCGCAATCCATGCGGCTGCCGCGCAGCACGCTGTCGAAGGTCTGCGGCGTGATCCCGATTTTCTGGCCGAGCGTCAGCGCCTCCGCGTAGATCGCCGCATAGCCCAGCGAGAGGAAGTTGTTGATCAGCTTCATCTTGTGCCCGTCGCCGACAGGCCCGAGATGCACGATTTTCTGCGCCCAGGCCTCGCAGGCGGGCTTGATCCGGGCGAAGATCTCCGGCGCGGCGCCGACCATCGCAGAAAGCTGTCCCTGTGCCGCCTGAGCCGGGGTGCCGCCGAGGGGCGCATCGGCCAGATGCAAGCCCTTCGCCTCCAGCTCAGCGGCAAGCCGCACCGTCACCGTCGGGTCAGACGTCGAGCAATCGACGATCACGGTGCCGGGCTTGGCCCCCGCCATGATGCCGTTATCGCCCTTCACCACGGCCTCGACCTGGGCCGAGCCGGTAACGCACAGGAAGATGATGGAGGAGCGCGCGGCGAGCTCCTTCGGCGTCTTCGCCTCAACTGCACCGGCCGCGACCAGTTCCTCGACCGGCTTGCGGTTGCGGTGCCCGATCACGGTGAGCGGAAAGCCCTTGTCGACCAGATTGCGGGCCATGCCCTGCCCCATCAGGCCGACGCCGATGAAGCCCACCGACTCTTTGGTTGCAGTCATCTTCAAATTCTCCCGCTGATATGGTTGAGATGAAACGGAACGTGAAGAAAACGGCCCGACTCGCCGGCGATCGCGAGGTCAGCACTCACAGTGGACGAGACATGACTGCCGACGGCCCGCCCGAGACCAGCCGGACCAGAAGCCCCAACCCGGCGGGCATGGCCGGTCGCAGCCGTGTCACCCTGCAGAGCATCGCCGACCACCTCTCGGTCTCGACCGCGACGGTCTCGCTGGCCCTGCGCGGCTCGCCGCTTGTCGCAGAGGCAACGCGCGAACGCGTACGCGAGATCGCCCGCTCGATGGGCTACAGCTACAACCGCAGCGCCGCCTCGCTGCGCACCGACCGGACCAACATCATCGGCGTCGTCTTTCACGACATCACCAACCCCTATTTCGCCGAACTGCTGGCCGCGATCGAGGAAACGGCAGGCCGCCATGGCCGCTCGATTCTGCTCGGCACCTATGCGGAAGATATCGAGAAACAGGCGCGCGTGCTCGGCAGCCTCGCCGAATATCGCCCCGACGGCATGATCCTCTGCTCGGCCGGCGGCAGCACGGCCGAGAGTCTGGCGCCGCTGATCGATGCCGGCGTCCCGATCGTGCAGCTCTCGCGCGAGATCGCCGGGATCGATCTCGATTTCGTCGGATCCGACGACCGGCACGGCACCACCCTGGCGATGGAACATCTCATCGGCCTCGGCCATCGCCGCATCGCCTTCCTCTGCGCGAATGAGAGCATCTCGACCGGGCGCAACCGCTATGCTGGCTATCGCGAGGCATTGGCCCGTGCCGGCCTGCCGCTTGATCCGGCGCTGGTCCATTTCGACTTCGGGACCCGCGAAACCGGCCATCAGGGCATCCTCAAGGTGCTCGACGCCGCCGGCCCGCCGACCGCGGCGGTCTGTATGAACGATCTCGCCGCCTTCGGCGCCATGCTCGGCCTGCGTCATCGAGGGCTCGAAGCTGGCAGGGATTTCTCGATCGTCGGCTGCGACGATGTGAAGGAGGCGGCGCAGTGGTTCCCCGCTCTCACAACCGTCTTCAATTTCCAGAACGACATGGGCGCCAAATCGGCGGAGTTCCTGCTGAACCGCATCGCCGATCCCGCCGCGCCGACGCAGCGCCTGCTGCTGACCCCGGCGCTGATCGTTCGCGGTACGACCTGCCCGCCGCCCTAGGTCCTCACCCCTCGAGCCCTCATTCCGAGGAGCGCTTCGCAGAAGCGCGTCTCGAAGGATGGGCGAGATGTCTCCAGAGCCTCCCGGAGCATCCTTCGAGACGCCGCTGCGCGGCTCCTCAGGATGAGGGCAGAAGTCTTCGACCACCGGATCAACACCGTTCAGGCATCGTTGGCAGGTTTGGCGTTGAGCGCGCGATAGGCTCGGACCACCTGCGAATCGTCGCGCCCGCCATGGCCGAGGCCCGAAGCCGCGAGGAACATCTGATGCGCGGCGGCCGCGAGCGGGAGCGCCGTCTTGGCCGCGCGCCCGGCATCGAGCACGATGCCGAGATCCTTGACGAAGATATCGACGGCGCTCGCCACCGCCGGGTCGGGCTCATGCATGCGCGGCCCGCGATCCCGGAGCATCCAGGAGGAGGCGGCCGAGCCACCCATGATCTCGAACAGCAGCCGCCCGTCGATGCCGGCCTTCTCCGCCAGCGAGAGCGCCTCGGCCGCCACCGCGATATGGACACCGCAGAGGAGTTGGTTGACGGTCTTCACCGTCGCGCCCTGCCCCGGCTTCTCGCCCACATGGAAGACCTTGTCGCCGAGCGCATCGAGCACCGGCTTGGCCCGCGCGAAGCTTTCGGGCGCCGCGCCGACCATGATGGTCAGCGTCCCGCCCTGTGCGCCTTTGACGCCGCCCGAGACCGGCGCGTCGATGAAGTGCCGGCCGGTCTTCGTGACCTCCGCCGCGATCGCCTCGGCCTCGCCCGGCGGGCAGGTCGCCATCAGGATCACCGTCGCATCCGGCGCCAGCGCCGCGAGCGCCCCGACCTCGAACAGCACGGCACGCGCCTGAGCGGCATTGACCACCATGAGCACGAGCGCATCGGCACCTTTGGCTGCGTCGGCTGCACTCTCCGCGGCCTGCCCCCCAGCCGCGGCAAGCGCCTCCCGGGCCGCGTCCCGCATGTCGAAGCCGGTCACGCGGAACTGCCGCTTGACCAGGTTCTCGGCCATCGGTGCGCCCATCGCGCCGAGCCCGATGAAGGCGATGTTGGAAATCGTCATAACCATCCTCTGATGGGCTCCACCATCATGCTCGCTCTTGTGGCGAGCATCCACGTCTTGAACACCGGCGTTGCCGAAGAGCGACGCGGATGGTCGGGACAAGCCCGACCATGACGGATAGCCATCGCGTGCCCCCGATCTCGGTTCTAAGGAGCCTATTCCTTCACCGCACCCGTCATCGACGCCACGTAGTAATCGACGAAGAAGGAATAGAGGATCGCCACGGGAATCGAGCCGAGCAGCGCGCCCGCCATCAGCGAGCCCCAATGGTAGACGTCGCCCTCGACGAGCTGGGTCAGCACCGCGACGGGCACCGTCTTCTTCTCCGCCGACTGGATGAAGGCGAGCGCATAGATGAACTCGTTCCAGGACAGGGTGAAGGCGAAGATGCCGGCCGAGATCAAACCGGGCATCGCGAGCGGCAAGGTGATGCGCCACAAGGTCTGCAATCGCGTCGCCCCGTCGATCATCGCGCATTCCTCGAGCTCGTAGGGGATCGACTTGAAATAACCGATCAGGAGCCAGGTGCAGAACGGGATCAGGAAGGTCGGATAGGTCAGGATCAGCGCCAAGGGCGAGTCGAACAGGCCGAACTGGAAGATCAACGTCGCGAGCGGGATGAACAGGATCGAGGGCGGCACGAGATAGGCGAGATAGATCGCCAAGCCCACATATTGCGAACCCTTGAATCGCAGCCGCTGGATCGCATAGGCGGCAAGGACGCTGGAGAACAGCGAGAGCGCCGTCGCCACCGCCGCGACCATCATCGTGGTCCAGAGCCACTGCGGATAATCGGTCTGGAACAGCAGCCTGTTGATGTTCTCGAGCGTCGGCGACTTCACCCAGAACGGGTTGTTGTTCTTGTAGTCGAGGAGCTCCGCGTTCGGTTTGATCGCGGTGATCGCCATCCAGTAGAACGGGAACAGCAACACCAGCAGGAAGAGCGACAGCGGCAAATAGAGCATGATGAAGCGCCGCGGGCCGGACGACCAGTCGATGACGCCTTCACGCTCCTTGTCCTTGAGCTGCGGACGCGCGCCGAGGGCTTGATCAGTCATTGTCTTCCCCCTGCTGCCACTTGCGCCGGGCAAGGCCGAAATAGCTGAACAGCGTCGCCATCACGAGGAACGGGATCATCGCCACCGCGATCGCCGCGCCCTCGCCGAGCTGGCCGCCGGGGATGCCGCGCTGGAAGGCGAGCGTCGCCATCAGATGCGTGGCGTTCACCGGCCCGCCGCGGGTGATGGCGTAGACGAGCTGGAAATCGGTGAAGGTGAACAGCACCGAGAACGTCAGCACGATCGCCAGGATCGGCATCAGCATCGGGAAGGTCACGTGCCGGAAGCGCTGCCAGGCATTGGCGCCGTCGAGCATCGCCGCCTCGTACAGCGCCGGCGAGATGGTCTGCAGGCCGGCGAGAAGCGAGATCGCGACGAAGGGGATCCCGCGCCAGATATTCGCCGCGATCAGCGAGAACCGCGCCGGCCAGGGCTGGCCGAGGAAGTCGATATAGGTGTCGCGCCAGCCGAGCACGTCGACCAGCACATAGGAGATGATCGAGAACTGCGGATCGTAGATCCACCAGAAGGCGATGGCCGAGAGCACCGTCGGCACGATCCACGGAATCAGGATGATCGCCCGCAGCAGCGACTTCATCGGCAGATGGTTGTTGAGCAGCAGCGCCAGCCACAGGCCGAGCGCGAATTTCCCGATCGTCGCCACCCCCGTATAGAGCAGTGTGTTCCAGACCGCGGTGATGAACACCCGGTCGTACCAGAGCGATTGGAAATTCTCGAAGCCGATGAAATGGCCGGCGCGGCCGATGCGCGTATCGGTGAAGGCGAGCCAGATGCCCAGCCCCAGCGGGTAGCTCAGGAAGACGAGCAGGAACCCGGCCGCGGGCAGCAGGCAGAGGAAGATCAGGAACGGTTTGTAGTCGAACAGACGCACCAGCCAGTTTTGCTGCAGGCTGTGGACGGTTCGCGATTCGGCGGCAGCTATGGCCATGGCGCCCTCGCGTTCGGGTCGGCTGTGGCATCGGACCGAAAAGGGGAATCCACTCTTCGGACAATCCGATGCGCTAAGAACTCAAAAGGCCGTCGCTGTCGCCGATCGGACGCGCGACGATCCCGTCGGCCGCCGGACGAGCCGGCGGCCTTGAGCGGGCCGGATCAGCTCCGGTAGTACCGTTTGGCGCGGCGCTCGGCTTCCGCGGCGGCTTCCTCAGGCGTCGCCTGGCCGGCGCAGACGGAGGCGACCATCTGAACGACGACATATTCGGCATTGACCGTGCCAGCCGCCTCGTTGATCGAGCCCTTGTATCCGCTCCACAGCGCCCGTTCCCAGGTGTCGCGATAGACCAGGATCTTGGGATCGGCCGACCAGACCTTGCTCTCGGCATAAGCCTTCAGCGGCTGCGTCCAGTAGCCGTAGCAGCCGGTCAGCCACTTGTCGTACTGCTCCTTCTCCATCATGAAGCGGAGATATTCCTTGGCCGCGTTCGGGAATTTGGTGTGCTTGAACGCCATGGCGTTGATCACCAGCGCCGGCTCAGACGGGCGCCCGAACGGGCCGACCGGCATGGTCGCGTGGTTCAGATCCTTGGCGATCGCGGCGGTCTTCTCGTCCTTCGAGTTCTTGATCGAGAAATAGAGCGAGACGCCGTTCTGGGTGACGCCGATCTCGCCTGCCGTCAGCGCCTTGTTGTTGCTGATGTCGAGCCAGGAGAGCGTGCCGGGGATGAAGGTCTCGTAGAGCGCCTTGGCGTATTTCAGCGCCGCGATCGTCTCCTTCGAATTGATCGCGACCTTGTTGTTCTCGTCGACCATGTAGCCGCCATGGGTCCAGACGAGCCAGTTGCAGAAGGCGTTGCCGTCACCCACCGCGTTGCCGAGCGCGAAGCCGGCGGGATGGCCGTTCGCCTTGAGCTTGCGGCAGAGGTTGAGGAAGCCGTCGAGATCCTTCGGGAAGGTGTCGAAGCCCGCTTCCTTGACCCAGGATTCACGATAGACCGCCGGCGCGCCGGAAGCACCCATCGGGATCGAGATCCACTGGTTGGTCTTGTCCTTCTTGCCGTATTTCTCGGCGATCGGGTACCAGCCGCCATATTTCTTGCCGAGATCCTCGGCGATGCCAGTGAGGTCGATCAGCTTGTCCGAGAAGATGTGCGGGTCGTCGGCCCAGCCGACCACGACGTCGGGGCCGGCGCCGGTATTGGCGGTCACCGCCGTCTGCGGGCGCAAATCCTCCCAGCCGGCATAGTCGACGCGGACCGGCACGCCCGTCGCCTTGGTGAAGGCCTCGGTGTTCTCGTTGAAGATGGCCTGGTCGGGATCGACGAACTTCGTCGGGCGCAGCACGCGCAGCGTCGCACCCTTCTCGATATTGGCCTGCGCGATGGCCGGCGCGAGCGGCAGCGTTGCCCCGGCTGCAAGCCCGGCGCCGCCGATCAATACGTCTCTTCTGGAAATGCTCATGAAACCGTCTCCTCCGTGGGTGCGGCGGAGGCCTACATGGGACCTCCGTCCTGCATCGATTATGGGCACTGAACAGCCATTATCCACCGCCCGATCCAATGGGCGGCGAATTTCTGAGAGGCGCACCGGCCGGAGCGCGTCAGCCTGCCGGCGCCGGCTCTAAACGCGTGCCAGAGGACGCGTGGTCCGCCGGGGCCGTTGCGCGGCCCGAATGGCGCGAACTCTAGAGGCGCTTGCCGGTCGCAGCGTCGAAGAGATGCGTCACGCTGGTATCGGGCGTGATCCCGATGGTCTCGCCCGGCTTGGCTGTGATGCGCTCACGGAAGATGCAGGTCAGATCCTGCCCGCCGCAGCGGACGACGACCTGCGTCTCCGACCCCATCGGTTCGACAACCGCGACCTCGGCCTTCAGGCCATTCGGGTCGAGCTGGAAGTGCTCCGGGCGGATGCCCAGAACAGCCGCGCGCCCGTCGGAATTCGCCGGATGCTGGCCGATCGGCCAGACGACTCCGCCTTCGGTCTCGAAGCCATTGCCCGTGATCTTGCCCCTGAGCAGGTTCATCGACGGCGAGCCGATGAAAGCCGCGACGAACAGGTTCGCCGGATTGTCGTAGAGATCGAGCGGCGCGCCCATCTGCTCGACGATACCGTCATGCATCACCACGATCTTGTCGGCCATGGTCATGGCCTCGATCTGGTCGTGCGTGACGTAGACCGTCGTGGTCTTGAGGCGCTGGTGCAGCTCCTTGATCTCGGTGCGCATCTGAACGCGAAGCTTGGCGTCGAGGTTCGAGAGCGGCTCGTCGAACAGGAAGACCTGCGGATCGCGGACGATGGCGCGGCCCATGGCGACGCGCTGGCGCTGACCGCCCGAGAGCTGGCGCGGATAACGGTCCAGCAACTTGTTCAGGCCAAGGATCTGGGCAGCCTTGTTGACGCGCTCGTCGATCTCGCTCTTCGGCGCCTTCCGGAGCTTCATCGAGAAGGCCATGTTGTCGGCGACCGTCATATGCGGATAGAGCGCATAGTTCTGGAACACCATGGCGATGTCGCGCTCCTTCGGGGGCACGTCGTTCACCACGCGCGGTCCGATCCGGATTTCGCCGCCCGAAATATTCTCGAGTCCCGCGATCATGCGCAGCAGCGTCGACTTTCCGCAGCCCGAGGGGCCGACAAGGATGACGAATTCGCCGTCGTTGATGTCGATGTCGACGCCGTGGATGACCTGCGTCGACCCGTAGGCCTTGCGTACATCGGCGATCTGGACTGAAGCCATGCCGTCCTTCCCTGCTTTCCGTTCCCTCGTCGCACAGCCCGTCGTCCAGGCGTCACGACCACAATCGGCTTCTGATGACCGAATGATGAAAGCGGACCTCGCCTGCTTCGGGCGATTGTGTCCGCTCCAGTCTGCGATAAAGTCATACGATAGAAGCGGGCGTGTCAAGCGCCGCCATGGTCAGCGCCGTGCCTCGGAAGCGAGGCTGCGGCGAGACTGCAAAGGGAGGCCCTGACATGCGCGTGCGCGACTTCTCGCGTCCGACGACGCTTAATCCGGACCGGCTCTTCGGCCAGGTCGCGCAGAAGCTCGCGGTCGCTGTCATCACCGGCCGCATCAAGGCTGGCGAGGTCCTGCCCAACGAGGATGACCTGCGCTCGGACATCTCGGTTTCCCGCACCGCCTATCGCGAGGCGGTCAAGATCCTGACCGCCAAGGGGCTGGTCGAGGCGCGCCCCAAGAGCGGCACCCGCGCCGCGCCGCGCGAGCGCTGGAATCTGCTCGACCCCGATGTCCTCTCCTGGCATTTCGAAGCGGACCCGAACGAGCGTTTCATTCGCGATCTCTTTGAGTTGCGCCGCTTCGTCGAGCCCAGCGCGGCCCGCCTCGCCGCCCAGCGCCGGACCTCCGCCGACATCGCCCGGATCGAGGCCGCCTATCGCGGCATGGTCGACGGCCGGCCCTATGCCGACGCGACCATCCGCGCCGACCTGGCCTTCCACGAAGCGATCTTTGCAGCCGCACAGAATGCCCCGCTGCAATGCCTCGCCAGCGCCGTCATCGCGACGCTGCAATGGTCGATGCTGCTCAAGACGGGCGACGAGCAAGCCTATATCGAGTCGCTCCCCGACCACGAACATGTCCTGCTCGCCATCATCGACCGCGACGGCGACCTCGCCTCCGCCCGGATGGCCGGGCTCGTGATCGATAGCCTGAACACGACTCTCGCCTCGCTCGGCACGCACTACGCTACCGAGATGGGAAAAATCATGCGAATAAAGCATACTAAATAAGCGCCTCGCGCTCCGGCGCGAGGCGTCATCGGGTACCGCTCATGCAAAGGCGTCGCTACAATGCAACGTCAGGCAGCGTAGTCTCGTTTTAATCGATTCAGAAGCAGCGAATCAACATTCCTTCCAGCCCTACGGACAATGTGACGATGACAGTCTCCTCCAAGCCCGAAATCATCCAGACGGGCCCGCTGATGGCCTATGCTGCCGATCAGCTGAAGGCCCGCTTCACCGTCCATGAGCTGTGGAATGCGTCTGATCGCGCCGCTCTGCTCCGCGAGGTTTCCGGCCGCGTACGCGGCGTCGCGGCCGGCGGCGGCCATAACCGCGTCGATGGCGCGCTGTTCGACGCGCTTCCCAAGCTCGAGATCGCCTCGAGCTTCGGCGTCGGCTACGACCATGTCGACGCAGCCGAGGCCGGCCGCCGCGGCCTTGTCGTCACCAACACGCCCGACGTGCTGACCGACGAGGTTGCCGATCTCGCGCTCGGCCTCCTGCTCTCGACCGTGCGTCAGCTCCCGCAGGTCGATCGCTATCTGCGCGAGGGCAAATGGCTGAAGGGCAACTATCCGCTCACGACGTCGCTGCGCGGACGCAAGGTCGGCATCGTCGGCCTCGGCCGTATTGGCAAGGCCGTGGCGCATCGACTCGAAGCCTTCGGCCTGCCGGTCGTCTATCACGGCCGCTCGCGCCAGGAGGATGTGCTCTATCGCTACTATCCTTCGCTGGTGGAGATGGCAGCTGACGTCGACACGCTGATCTCGGTCGCGCCGGGGGGCGCCTCGACGCATCACATCATCAATGCCGAGGTACTGAAGGCGCTGGGGCCGAACGGCATCGTCGTCAATGTCGGCCGCGGGACCGTCATCGACGAGCAGGCCCTGATCAAGGCGCTGCAGGACAAGACCATCCTCTCCGCCGGCCTCGACGTCTTCGAGGACGAGCCCCGCGTGCCGGCCGAGCTGATCGCGATCGAGCATGCCGTGCTGCTGCCCCATGTCGGCTCGGCCTCGGTTCATACCCGTGAGGCCATGGGCCAGCTTCTGGTCGACAATCTCGTTTCATGGTTCGATGGCAAGGGTCCGCTGACGCCTGTGCCGGAGACCCCATGGAAAAAGGCCTGATTCGCCGGCTTCTGCCGCTATTCCTCCTTGGCGCCGGCGCCCTGCCGGCCGCCGCCCAGACGGCGCCGCTTCCGCGCGGCGCCAGCAAAGCCCCGGACGCGATCCGCCGCTGGCTCGGGGCCTGGGACCTTGAACTGGCCGGCGCGACCCGTAGCTGCACGATCACGCTCGGTGCGGACGCCTCCAGCAACGCGCGCCAGCTGCGCTTCCCGGCCACCTGCCGGCGCGCTCTGCCGATTCTAGACGATGCAAGGGGATGGGCATTGGCGGCGAACGGCCAGCCACAGCTGCTCGACGCCGGCGGCAAGGAACTCGTCGGTTTCCAGAAGGGCTCCCCCGAAGCAGGACTCGACGGGAAGGGCAGCGACGGCAAGGCCTATCGGCTGCTCTCCAAGGACCATCCGCGCGTAGCAGCCGCCGCGCCCGCCAATTCCCCCTCCGCCCTTGCGTCAGCGGCCCAGCGGCCGACCATCGTCGATCCCGCAAAAGCCCCTGCGATAGAAACATTGCCGGGGCGCTACGTCCTGATGCGCCAGCAGAACCGGGAGGCTTGTCGGCTCGTCCTGTCGCCGCCATCAGCCGGCGGACAGGCCCCCGCAGCGCTGGAGGGCGCCTGCCAGGATACGGGACTCACGATCTTCGACCCCGCCGGCTGGCGCTATGCCGGCGGCAGGCTCACGCTCGTCGCCCGCCGCGGCCACGGCACCGATCTGATTTTCGAGAATGGCCAATGGCGTAAGGATCCCCCAGTCGGCGCGCCCCTCCTGATGCGCAAGCTCGCCCCATGAGACATGCCGCGCGGCGAAAGCTCGCGCGGCGCAGGCAGGCTAAGCTGCCGCGTCCGCGGGCTTGAGCACGCCGCGGCGAATCTGGTCCTCTTCGATCGACTCGAACAGGGCGCGGAAATTGCCCTCCCCGAAGCCGTCATCGCCCTTGCGCTGGATGAATTCGAAGAAGATCGGCCCGAGCACGGTGCCCGAGAAGATCTGCAGCAACACCTTGCTCATCCGGCCGGCTTTCTCGCCAAGCGCGACAGCTCCTTCGCCGTCGATCAGAATGCCGTCGGCCTTCAGCCGCTCGACCGGCTCGCCATGGTTCGGCACGCGCGCATTGACCTTCTCGTAATAGGTGTCCGGTGGCGACGGCATGAAAGGCAGGCCGTTGCGGCGCAATTGCTCGACGCTGGCGTAGATATCGCGCGCGCCCATCGCGACATGCTGGATGCCCTCACCTTTGTACTGGCGCAGATACTCCTCGATCTGGCTCTTGTCGTCGAGCGACTCGTTGATCGGAATGCGGATCTTGCCGCAAGGCGAGGTCAGCGCCCGCGAGATCAGGCCGGTCAGCTTGCCCTCGATGTTGAAGAAGCGAATCTCGCGGAAATTGAACAGCTTGCCGTACCAGCCGGCCCAATGATCCATGCGCCCGCGATGGACGTTATGGGTGAGATGATCGAGATAATAGAGCCCAGCCTGCTCGGGATGCGGGTCCTGTTCTCCGATCCACTCGAAATCGACGTCCCAGATCGAACCCTTCTCGCCATAGCGATCGACGAAATAGAGCAGAGAGCCGCCGATGCCGCGCACGGCAGGGATCGCGAGTTCGCCCGGCCCGATCGCGCTCTCATAGGGCTCAGCGCCGAGCGAGACGGCCCGCTCGAAGGCATGCTTGGCATCGACCACCCGGAAGGCCATTGCGCAGGCGCAGGGGCCGTGCTCGGCGGCGAAGGCCTGGGCGAAGGAATCGGGCTCGGCATTGACGACGAAATTGACGTCGCCCTGACGATAGAGTGTCACCTGCTTCGAGCGATGGCGGGCGACCGGGCGGAAGCCCATCGTCTCGAACAGGGCGCCGAGCTTCTCAGGCTCGGGATGCGCGAACTCGACGAACTCGAAGCCGTCCGTGCCCATCGGATTCGCATCGGAAATTTCCGGCGGAGCCGCATCGTGCGGAAAGGGACCCATGGCATTCCTCCTGTTCTGTTATGAGCACATGGTCACGCAGAAGGGAGGCAAGGGGCGTGCAAATCTGTACGCCGCCGACTAAAAGATGCATCATCCATGCGCCACCGGCGAAATGGCGCATGATATGACCACGCTCGACACCCTCGACTGGCGGCTTCTCGATGCCCTGCAGCGCGATGCCTCCCTGACCAATGCCACGCTCGCGGAACAGATCGGCCTGTCCGCCAGCCAGATTTCGCGCCGCCGCCAGCGCCTCGAGCAGGACGGGGTGATCCGCGGCTACCGCGCCGCCCTGGAGCCGGCTGCCGTCGGGCTCGGCGTCATCGTCTTCATCCATGTCGCGCTCGACACCCATTCGCGCGACAATGCGCGCCGCTTCCGCGATCTCGTCAGGCTCACTCCGGCGATCCTCGAAGCGCATGCCCTCACCGGCGAGGCCGATTACCTGCTGAAAGTGGCGGTCGGCGACCTCAAGGCGCTCGCTCGGCTCGTCAACGAAATCCTGATGCCGCATGAGAGCGTGGCGCGTGTCCGCTCGGAGATCGCGCTCGAAACGCTGAAGGAACCCGGGCTCTTGCCGCTGCCGATGACATAGCGCGGCGCTTGTGCAAACTGCGCCTTCGTCACGCCGCTTTCATGCGGCTGATCGATCCCGACCGCACGGCATTCCCCTGCGGCCACGACAGGAGGACTTCGATGTTCAATGCCAAATCGCTGCTTGATGCCCTGATCAGCGCGGGCAGCCAGGCAGGCGCACAGGCAGGACAGCAGGCGGGCCAGCAGGGCGGTCTCGGCGGCATGCTCGGCGGCCTCGCGGAGCAGGTGCAGCGCTCGGGCGGGCTCGGCGGGCTCGCCGGGCAGATCCTGACCCAGGCAAGCCAGGGCGTCGGTGACGCCGCCCGCCAGACCGGCGTGCAGCAGGGCGCGAATGATGCGCTCGGCCGGATCACCGGCGGCAAGACACCCGACCAGCTCATCGAGCAGGCGAAGGGCCTGTTCAACAGCAACCCTGCCCTCGCAACGGCCGTGCTCGGCGGTCTCGGTGCGCTCGTCTTCGGCACCAGCACCGGTCGCTCCGTCGCCGGCTCGGCAGCCAAGCTCGGCGGCCTCGCTCTGATCGGCGGCCTCGCCTACAAGGCCTACCAGAACTATCAGGCCGGCAAGCCCGTGCTCGACAGCCGCGAGCAGGAGTTGCTGCCCGCCCCCGCCGGAACCGGCTTCGAGCCGCAGGCGGCGAGCGAAGCGACCGCCCTCGTCCTCGTCCGCGCCATGATCGCGGCAGCGGCGACTGATGGCCATATCGACACCGAAGAACGCGATGCGATTCTCGGCGGCCTCAAGGAAGCCAGCCTCGATCAGGACACGCATGCCTGGCTGGCGCGGGAACTCGCCAAGCCTGCCACGATCGACGAGCTCGTCGAAGCCGCCGAAAGCCCGGAATTGGCCGCGCAGATCTATACGGCTGCGCGTGTCGCCATCAATCCGGACACTGCGCCCGAGAAGGACTTTCTGGCCGGCCTCGCCGGCTCGCTGGGGCTGGACGCGGAACTCGTCGCCAATATCGACGCTGCCGCCAGCGCCGCCAAGGTCTGAACCGGGCAAAGCAGACCACAGGCACCACAGCCGGCTCTCGCGCCCATCGCGCAAGTCGGCTGATGGCATCACACCCTCGCGAGCTGGAGGCCGCGGCAGCTCCACTTCCGCGTCCCCTGCTGCTAGGTGCGGGGCCATGTCTGATACCAAGAACGGCGGACCGGCCCCGAAGCCGGACGCCGCCCCCTCGCCGACGCGCCGCCAAGCCCTCGCCCTGACGCTGCTCTCGCCGATTGTCTCCCTGCCCGCCCTTGCGCAGCCCCCGCTCTTTGCCGGCCCCGCCTCGCAATTCGTGCAGCTCGATCCGCCGGAGGATGCCGGCGCCCTCGCGCTCACTGACCTCGCCGGCAAGAGCAAACCTCTCTCGGCTTATCGCGGCAAAGCCATTCTCCTGAATTTCTGGGCAAGCTGGTGCCCGCCTTGCCGGCGCGAGCTGCCAATCCTGCGGCGCCTGCAGGCAAGAGCGGCGCATGAGCCCTTCGTCGTCCTCCCCGTATCGTTGGATAAATCGGCGGCGACCGTCACCGCCTATCTCAAGCGCCTTGGGCTTGCCGACCTCTCGACCTTCATCGATGCCGCCGGCACGTTGGCTTCCGGGCCTAAATCGCCCCAGCCAACTCCATTCGCCCTCTACGGCATGCCGATGACCTACGTGCTTGATCATGAAGCGCGCAGCGTCGGCTATCTCGTCGGTGAAGCGGACTGGGACAGCCCAGAGGGGCTGAAATTGCTGCGCTTCTACGCGAGAGCGGCGGGCTGACTTGCCAATGAAGACAGGTCTCCCGCATTCCCGCGGATCCAACCCGAAAAAATATCGCCTCCTCCATTGAACCTCCCCGCTCCGTTCCGCGACCAATCGGCATGGAGGGCGAGCAGTTCGCTCTCGCACCAGTCGGGAGAGACGAGCATGACGACGTTCCGCAAGACGCTGACCGCTACCCTCGCGGCCGCGACGCTGGCCGCCACTTTCATGGCCTCCGGCGCCGAGGCGCGCCCGCGCTGGGGCTATGGCTACGGTGGCTGGGGCGTCGGAGCCGGTGTGGTTGGCGCGCTCGCCGCGGGCGCCATCATCGCCTCGGCCACTCGCCCGGCTTATGGCTACGGCTACTACGCCGCTCCCGTCCGCTCCTGTGACCTGGTCGAGCGTTTCGACCGCTGGGGCAACGTCATCGGCTACCGCCGGGTCTGCGGCTACTACTGAGGCTGCGGCACCCCTGAGTTCTCGAGACCAGACTGAAGCCCCTCACCGAGGGGCTTTTTTGCTTCCGCTTGACCGGCATCAGGCGCCGTCCGTGACGCCGACACGGCGCCCATGCTCATGGCCCGGTGCCGAGCGCCACATGTGCCGCAGCTTCGTCGCGGATCCACCTGCGGAAAGCAGCGATCGCCGGCCGCTGCGCCGAGGCCTCCGGGCAGACCAGATAGTATTGGTGCGGCCCCTTGACCTGATGCGGGAACGGCCGGACCAGGCGGCCGGCATCGAGATAATCACCGATCAGGACATTGGTCGCGAGCGCCACCCCCTGCCCTGACGCGGCGGCCTGCAAGGCCAGGAAGGTGTGCGAGAAGCGTGGGCCCCGGGTCGCATCGACCTCCGTCGCGCCGACGGCCGCAAGCCAAAGCGGCCATGTCACGAAATCGGGGATGCCCTCCGGAATCTCGTGCAGCAAGGTATGATGGCGCAAATCCGCGGGCTCGCGCAGCGGCCGCTCGGGATCGCCGAGCAGCGCGGCGCTGCAGACGGGAAAGAAATTCTCCTCCATCAGGAGATCCGTCTGCAGCCCCGGATAGCCGCCGCGGCCGAGGCGGATGGCGACATCGACATTCTCGCGGGCGAAATCCGTCAGCCCCACCGAGATCTCGACCCGCACCTCCAGATTGGGTTCGCGCTCCTTCAGCGAGCCGAGCCTTGGGATCAGCCAGTTCAGGGCGAAACTCGGCAGGGTGCTGACCGTGAGCGCATTCGGTGCTTCCGGCCTCAGGGCTCTGGCCGTGGCTTCGTTCAGTTGGTCGAGCACCTGCGAAATCGTCGCCGCATAGCGTTCGCCGACCTCGGTCAAGGCGACACCCTTGCTCGGCAGCCGGGTGAAGAGCGGGCGCCGCAGCCAGGTCTCGAGCGACCGCACATGCTGGCCGACGGCGCTGGCCGTGACCGCGAGCTCGTCTCCTGCCTTCTCGAAGTTGCGATGCCGGGCGGCAGCTTCGAAGGCGCGCAGGGAAGCCAGTGGCGGAAGGTGTCGGCGGCTCATGTCTGGCCAAGTCCAGCTTGGGCAAGGCGAAGAACTTCGCATTTGCTTGCTTCCCGGGCAAGGCGCAGATTTGCGGGCAATCAGATCACTCGTGAGGCGCGCCATGTTCGCCAGCCCAGCCATAGCAGGACTTTCCTTCTCCGCCCCCCGCAGGCCGAGCAGTCGCGCCCTGGCGCTGTTGTTGCAGGTCGAGGCCTGGCTCGATGCCAGGAGCAGCGCCCGCACGCTCTATGCCATGGACGACCGGGCCCTCTCCGATCTCGGCCTGTCGCGCAGCGACGTCGAGCGCGTCAATGCGGATGCCAGCCGGACAGTCGGAGCCGCGTGAGGGGCCGCCGGAGCGAAAGCAGGCGGACCAGGACGGAATGCAGTGGGACCGGAGGTCGACATAGACCGCCGGTTCCTTTTCTTTCCTGCGGGGTCGCCGCTCGGCCCTTCGCGGAGGCTCTGTCTCCTGCGGCGGATTTAGGGGAAGCTATTACGATCGACGTCGCTGACACGATCTGACGCGCTGAGGCTTAAGCATGCCCGCACGCTCGCAACGGAGATCGGCCATGCCGCTGCCCAATCGCGTCAGGCCTGACGGCACGCTCTTCGCCGATCCGGCGCGTGGGCTGTTCTTCGGCAATCGCGGCGGCCGCTTCCACGATCCCGACCGGCGCGAGGCACCCGCGCGCATTCAGGCGACGCAGCATTGGCTGTGCTGCGTCCTCTCATTCAAGGAGCGGCGCCGGAAGGTCTGGGGCCGCGGCTACACCGAGCTCTTCTTCTGCGACGAGGTGACAGCCCTCGCCGCCGGCCACCGCCCCTGCATGGAGTGCCGCCGCCGCGATGCCCTCGCCTATCGCGACGCGTTGGTGAAAGGGCTCGGGCTGACAGAGACGCCGCTCTTCCCGGAGATCGACCGCATCCTCGATGCCGATCGCCGGATCGGTTGGGTCAAGCGGATGCACCGGCTTCCGGCGGAAGAGCTGCCGGACGGCGCGATGCTGCGGTCCGAAAGCGAAGGAGCGTTTCTGGCACTACGCGGAGACACCGCTTTGCTCTGGTCGCCGGCGGGCTACCTTTCGCCTCGACCTCGCCCGCGGGGGCTTGCGACGGTCCTCACGCCACCCGCCACGCTGGCGGCCCTAAGGGAAGGCTTTAGCCCGGTCTGGCACCCAAGCGCCGCGGCCCTGGCTTCCTGCCCGCTTGCGGGCGAATAGGAACCTTCCTCCCTCCGCAGGCGTTGCCGCAGCATCATCCATTCAATGAGGGGCTGCAAAATGCGTTCGATCATCCTGTGGCTTGTGGGCGTTCCGATCCCCATCATCATCCTGTTGTGGTTTTTCATGAAATAGGTCGAAGCCTCCTTCATGAGCGAGGCCGGGCGCATGCCCGGCCTCGCTGCGTTTGGGCAGGGTTACCGCCACAAGCTGACGGACAATCATGCTTCCCCATCATGCCGCTCCCGTCGCAACCCCGAGCAATCTCGCCTATATGCCGTCCATGCATTCGCCATCGACACCGCCGATCATCTCGGTTTCGGGTCTATCAAAGACCTATGCCACCGGTTTCACCGCGCTGAAGACCGTCGACCTCGCCATCCGGCGCGGTGAGATCTTCGCCCTGCTCGGCCCCAATGGCGCGGGCAAGACGACCCTGATCAGCATCATCTGCGGGTTGGTGCGCCCGAGCACCGGCACGGTCCTCGCCGATGGCCATGACATCCAGCGCGACTATCGCGCCGCCCGCGCCGCCATCGGCCTCGTCCCGCAGGAACTGACGACCGATGCCTTCGAGACAGTCTGGGCTACGGTCAACTTCAGCCGCGGCCTCTTCGGCAAGCCCAGGGATCCGGCCCTGATCGAGCGAATCCTCAAGGACCTCTCGCTCTGGGACAAGAAGGACACGCAGATCCGCCGCCTTTCCGGCGGCATGAAGCGGCGCGTGATGATCGCCAAGGCGCTCTCACACGAACCGCGCATCCTCTTCCTCGACGAGCCGACGGCCGGCGTCGATGTCGAGCTCAGGCAGGATATGTGGCAGATGGTTCGCCGGCTCAGGGAAGAGGGCGTCACCATCATCCTGACCACGCACTACATCGAGGAAGCCGAGGAGATGGCCGACCGCGTCGGCGTCATCTCCAAGGGCGAGATCATCCTGGTCGAGGAGAAGGCCGAGCTGATGCGCAAGCTCGGCAAGAAGCAGCTCACCCTGCAGCTCCAGCAGCCGATCAGTGCCGTTCCGGTTGCGCTCGCGGATTTCGATCTCACGCTCTCCGCCGCCGGCGACGAGATCGTCTACACCTACGACACGCATGCCGAGCGTACCGGCATCACCACGCTGCTCCAGGGCCTGTCGGAAGCCGGCATTCGCTTCCGTGACCTCAGCACGAGCCAGAGCTCGCTGGAAGAAATCTTCGTCAATCTGGTGAGGGAGCGGGCATGAGCGCCGCGAGCTTCAACCCGCGCGCCATCGCCGCGATCTATCGCTTCGAGATGGCCCGTACCTGGCGTACGCCGCTGCAGAGCATCGTCTCGCCCGTGCTCTCGACCTCGCTCTATTTCATCGTCTTCGGCGGGGCGATCGGCTCGCGCATGCAGTCGATCGACGGCGTGCCCTATGGCGCCTTCATCGTGCCGGGCCTGATCATGCTCTCGCTCTTGACGCAGAGCATCGCCAACGCCTCCTTCGCGATCTATTTCCCGAAATTCACCGGCACAATCTACGAACTGCTCTCCGCGCCGGTCGCCTGGTGGGAGGCGGTGATCGCCTATGTCGGCGCCGCCGCGTCGAAATCGATCCTGCTCGGCCTGATCATCCTGCTGACGGCCACCTTTTTCGTGCCGCTCAGGATCGAACATCCCTTCATGATGCTGCTCTTCCTGGTGCTGACCGCGACCACCTTCAGCCTGTTCGGCTTCATCATCGGCATCTGGGCGGATGGCTTCGAGAAGCTGCAGGTCATCCCGCTGCTGATCGTGACGCCGCTGGCCTTCCTCGGCGGCTCCTTCTACTCGATCAGCATGCTCCCGCACTTCTGGCAGACGGTGACGCTGTTCAATCCGGTCGTTTATCTGATCAGCGGCTTCCGCTGGAGCTTCTTCGGACTCGCCGATGTCAGCCTCGGTGTGAGCCTCGGCATGACGCTGATGTTCCTCACAGCCTGCATCGCCGTGGTTGGCTGGATCTTCAAGACGGGCTACCGGCTGAAGAATTGAACCGGCCTGTCATTCCGGGGCGGCCCGAAGAGCCGAACCCGGAACCCACGACCGGGTGAGACATCAGGGTTCTCCTCTGCCGGACATATCGATCCAAAACCACGGCCGCTCACCCGGTCGTGCGTTCCGGGTTCTTCGCTGACGCCAAGGCCCGGAATGACGAGCTGGGCAGCGCCAACCGATTGACTTCCGTCCCCCTTCCGTCTTCATGCGCGCCATGACCGATCTTTCGACATTTGAGGCTCCGGCTGCGGCCAGTGGCGCGCCGCATGCGCGCCGACGCACCTTCGCCATCATATCGCACCCGGACGCGGGCAAGACCACGCTGACCGAGAAGCTGCTCTATTTCGGCGGCGCCATTCAGCTCGCCGGCGAAGTGCGCGCCAAGCAGGGCCGTCGCCAGACCTCCTCGGACTGGATGAAGATCGAGCGCCAGCGCGGCATCTCGGTGGTGACCTCGGTGATGACCTTCGAATATGGCGGCCACGTCTTCAACCTGCTCGACACGCCCGGGCACGAGGACTTCTCCGAGGACACCTACCGGACGCTGACCGCCGTCGACTCCGCCGTGATGGTGATCGACGCCGCCAAGGGCATCGAGGACCGCACCAAGAAGCTGTTCGAGGTCTGCCGTCTGCGCGACATCCCGATCGTGACCTTCATCAACAAGGTCGACCGCGAGACGCGCGATCCCTTCGACCTGATCAACGAGATCGAGACCACGCTGGCGCTCGACGTCGCGCCGATGACCTGGCCCGTAGGCCGGGGCCGCGAGTTCGCCGGCACCTACGATCTCAAGGCCAACACCTTCCGCCGCAACCAGAAGGGCGACGAGAGTGCCGAGGACAGACAAGTCTCCGGCTGGGACGATCCGCTCTTCGATGAGCTCCTGCCGCATGGCGCTGCCGAGCCCTGGCGCGAGGAGGTCTTCCTCGCCAGCGAGGGCCTGAAGCCCTTCGATCTGCAGGCCTTCCGCGAAGGTCACCTGACGCCGCTCTATTTCGGCGCGGCGCTGCGCGACTACGGCGTACGCGATCTGATCGACGCGCTCGGTGCCTACGCCCCGAGCCCGCGCGCCCAGCTTGCCGACAAGCGCCCGATCGAGGYGGACGAGCCGAAGATGACCGGCTTCGTCTTCAAGATCCAGGCGAACATGGACCCGAACCATCGCGACCGCATCGCCTTCATGCGCGTCTGCTCGGGCAAGCTCACCCGCGGCATGAAGGCCAAGCTCGTCCGCACCGGCAAGCCGATGCCGCTCAACGCGCCGCAATTCTTCTTCGCCCGCGACCGCTCGATCGCCGAGGAGGCTTTTGCCGGCGACATCGTCGGTCTGCCCAACCACGGCACGCTGCGCATCGGCGATACGCTGACGGAGGGCGAGGACATCGTCTTCAAGGGCGTGCCGAGCTTCGCCCCGGAAATCCTGCGCCGCGTCAAGCTCAAGGATGCGATGAAGGCCAAGAAGCTGCGCGAGGCCTTGCAGCAGATGGCAGAGGAAGGCGTCGTCCAGCTCTTCCTGCCGCATGACGGAGCGCCGGCCATCGTCGGCGTCGTCGGAGCCCTCCAGCTCGACGTGCTCAAGGAGCGCATGGACGCCGAGTACTCGCTTCCCGTCGATTTCGAGCCCTGCCAGTTCTCGATCGCCCGCTGGGTTTCCTCCGACGACAAGGCGGCGCTGGCGAAGTTCGTCGGCCTGAAGCCCTCCGCAATGGCCGATGATCTCGACGGCGACCCGGTTTTCATGGCGTCCAGCCAGTTCACGCTGAAATACGATGCCGAGCGCGCGCCGGACATCACCTTCTCGGACGTGAAGGACTATCAGAAGGTCACGAAGGCCTGATTCAACGCTGTGGCCTGAAAGAGACAGGCCTCTGCGCGCTCCCTTGGGGTTGATCCGCATCAATTCGCATCGCGCGAATCCGGCGCTGATGGAGACATGAGCCTGGCGGCGCACCCTGCGTCGTGGGCTCTCGACTCCGGGGGCTGCTGCCTAAATGTCTCGCTCGATCCGACTTTCTCTCGCCGCTGTACTGCTCGGCGCAACCGCTCTGACCGGTGCCCATGCAGCCGATCTGCCCACGACCAAGGCGCCGCCTCTTGTGCCAGTTCTGTCCGCCTGGAGCCCGTGGATGATCCGCGGCCGCGCCCTGTTCGTCATGCCGCAGGAAGATGCAAGCCTGAGGCTCGGTGGCGCCCCGATCGCCGGCGGCAAGGTCGACATCTCCAACTCGGTCGTGCCCGAGCTCGACATCACCTATTTCTTCACGAAGAACATCGCTGCCGAGCTCATCCTCGGCGTCACCCCGCATAATGTGAAGGGCGCTGGCAGCCTGGCCGGTGCGCGCATCGGTTCGGCCTGGCTGCTGCCGCCGACTTTGATGCTGCAATACCATTTCACCGATCTCGGCGCCTTCAAGCCCTATCTCGGCGTCGGCGTGAACTACACCGTCTTCTTCGACGAGAAGGCTAAGGGCGGCTTCACTGATTTCGATCTGAAAGATTCATTCGGCTTCGCCCTCCAGGCCGGCTTCGACTACATGATCGACCAGCACTGGGGCATCAACTTCGACGTCAAGAAGATCTTCCTGGAGCCCAAGGTGAAGGTGAACAACGGGCTCATTGCCGGCAAGGTCAAGATCGATCCCTGGCTGATCGGCGCCGGCGTCACCTACCGCTTCTGAGGCCCGGTACGGCCTCGGTCGGTCGGGGGAAGGAGCGCTTCGCTCCTTCCCCCAGCCGCCCGCCCAGTCGGGAGGAAAACCACCTCCGGAGGTTCTCGAAGCCCCTCGATGGGGACTTCCGATGTGATGCGAGGTAGCAGTTGCCCATGACCCTGCATCACGCGGCGGAGCGGGTTCGCAGCTCTCGTGCGAGCCAGAACACGCACTGCGGATACGGCGACACCGGCCCGGGTCGCCTCGATTGAGAAGAGGTCATCGCGAACGACGTTGACGACATCGTTCGCGCAGATACGCCGTCAGAACCTGACGGCGAGGTTCGCCTTGAAGGCATGGTCCTGAGCGTCGCTGGCAAGCTGGCCGTTATAGGATATGCCCAGCGTGGTGTTCTTGCTGATAGCGAGGTCGAGGCCCGCCTCCACGAGGGCGGCGTTCTTGGCAATCGGCAGGCCGGAGATGCTGAAGGCATTGCCGCCCGAGAAGGCCAGGGTCGCCGCGGGATCGACATCGCCAAAGGCATGGCGCCAGGCCAGGGCGCCGCGCAAGGTCAGGTCCATCCCCTGCAAGGCGAAGCTGGTCGAGGCACGCAGGCCGAGCGTCGAGTAGCCGACACTGGTGCGATCGCCGCGCCCGGAGAGCGCCGCCGCTCCGCCAATCTCACGGAACCCGTCGGTCTGCAGATTCACATAGGCCAGCCCCGCAAAAGGCTCGAGCGCAATCCGGCCGACGTCGAAGCGGTAGCCGATCTCGCCGAAGACCTGCGCTGTGCCGGCATCGTAATCGGCGCGCAGGCTATCGTTGAAGCCCGCGAAGGCGACCGCGCGTCGCGTCGAAACGTCGTGCCAGGTGTAGCTGGCGCCCGCCCGCAGGCCGAGCGCGCCCCACTGGCCACCGCCGTACAGACCGAGATGGTAGTTGTCGCTGTCGCCAGACGAAAGGCGCCCATTGCTGTCGAATTCGCTATGGCTGTAGCCCGCGAGCACGCCGATGCGGAGGCTGTCGAACACCGCCATGTCGGCGCCGAGCATCAGGCCGCCGGTCGAACGCGTCAGGCTCGCCGCGTTGCGGTCGCCGTCGATCCGCCCCCAGGAACCGTAGCCCTGGCCCCAGACGGCGAAGCGGTCAGTGCGCGGCACAGGCATGGGCCCCTTCACGGCTGGCGCGAGGTCGGCGGTGAAGCCGTAGCTCATCGTCGCCATCGGGGCCGAGCCGACCGTGCCGAAGGCCGAGCGCAGCCGATCGATCGCTGCCAAGCGCGTCGCAGCGCTCTCTTCGACCAGCACCGTCTGCGCCGAAGCGTGGATCTCGCCGGAGAGCTGGTAGAAGGCGGCGCGCGCCGAGGCGGCATCGAGGATCAGGAGGCTGTTATACAGCGCGAGCGTCCCGCCGACCTGCGGTAGGCTATCGAGCGCCAGCGTTGTCGCAAGCTGGTTGCGAGTCTCCGCTGCCGTGCCGAACGATTTGGCACTGACTGTGATGGCGGCCTCGCCCGTCCGCGGATCGAGGCCGATAGCGAGGAACGGCGAGAAACTAGTCACCCCCGCGAAGCTGCCGTCGATACCGCCGGCCGCCGTCACCAGCGTGTAGCGCTGCCCCTGCCGATAACTCGCCTGCGGGTCGATCGCCGTGATCGAAACATTGCTGCCCGTCACAGTCGCCGTGCCGGAGACGACGATACGGTCGGAGCTGCCACTGTCACCCAATTCGGCGGCGAAAGTCGAGCCTGGGGCCAGCGTGAGATTGCCGCTGACGGTGAGCGTGCCGATCGAATTGCCCGGCGCGATCGTCGCGCCTGCCTTGACCGTCGTCGTGCCCACGCTGCCGTTGCCGCCGAGCGTGCCGCCGGCCACCGTCACCGACGAATTGGCGAGCGAGCCGTTGACTGCGAGCCGACCGTCCAGAATTGTGATCGGGGTCGCAGATGTGTTGGTTCCGGTCAGCGTCCAGGTGCTTGCGCCGTTCTTCTCAAGGCGTCCGAAACCGCTGTACTGGGCACCCGGGCCAACCTGCGACATGTCGAAACTGCCATTGGCCGAGCCGCCGAGGCGGAGCGCATCCGCCGCGCTGAACGCCTTGACATTGCCGGTGATGGCGGAGCCGCTCCAGAGCTCGAGCGTGTTGACGCCGCCCGTGAAGGTGATGGCGTTGGCGCGGGTGACGCCGTCGCCGGACAGCCCCCCGATGATCGAACCGCTGTTGAAGACGGTCAGGTTCGAGCCGCTGACGCCGACTCCGCCGACGCCGGCCGTCCCGGGTGTCGATCCGCCGCCGCGTGCTCCGCCGTTGCCCCCGGCGATCGTCCCGATGTTGATGACCGAGCCGCTGCCAACGAAGCCTGCGCCGCCTGCCGCGCCGAGGCCGCCGGTCGGTGTGCCGTTCCCGCCCCTGCCGCCGTCGCCGCCGCGGATGATCGCCTCGTTCCGGATTTGGATCGGCGACGTGGCGTAGACGCCGATGCCACCGGTACCGCCATTGCCGCCGTATCCGGTTGCGGTGTCACCGCCGGCTCCGCCCTGTCCGCCACGGACGTTGCTGGTGAGGGTGCCGTTTCCGCCGACGAGTGCGCCAAGGCCACCCGCGCCGCCGCCGCCGCCATCGCCTCCGTTACATACCCATAGCCGCCGGCTCCGCCATTGCCGCCGGAGACGGCGGATAGCGGCGGCAGGCCGGCAACGTAAGCGTGAGCGGCGCCACCACCGCCGCCGCCGCCACCGCCGCTACCCGTCGACAGGCTACCGCCATCGGCACCGTTTTGACCCGGAAGCGCCCCGCCAGCCCCGCCGGAACCGACGGGAACGACCGACTGGGTGACGCCCCAACCACCCGAACCGCCGCTGATCCCTGCGCCACCGCCACCGCCGCCGCCGCCGGCCGGTGCGTTGCGGCCGTTTGCCCCCGCCGCGGTTACGGAGTCAGCGCCACCCGCGCCTCCCCATATGGCCACTCCGGCCGTGCCTGTACCGCCATCGGCCATAGCGGTGCTGGTCTCCAGGCCAACGCGACGCCGCAGAGCAGCAGGCTGCGCAGGGTGCGGGAACGGCGCGCCCGGCAAGACGCGGCTGGCCGGGCAAAGCTTCCATGAGCCCGGTTCTTCGAGGCGGCAGTCATCAGCTTATCTTTCGTCATGCGGCGACCGAGGCCGCCCACCGACGCGGCGAGCGAATTCGTCGACACTATTTGCGGAGAAAGCCCATATCGTCCGCCAAACCCGCAAAGCCCGGCATCGCCGCAGCGACCGGACATCAACGGCTGGCGACACAGGGCAGCAGCGGCCGGGAACTCCCGTCCGGCACACGCCGTCCGGCGAATCAGATAACGACCTAGCCCAATTGCGGCATCCTTCGGAAATGCGTCGGGGCCGCTCAAGCTCCATCACCGTCGGCCCCGGGAAAAATTTCTGCCGTTACGCGAAGGCAACAGCTCGCAGGACCGGCCACGGCTGACGCCGCGATGGCTGCGCTTTTCGCCGACCGGCCACCCAGCGATAACGTCCGGGCCACGCCAGCGGGCAGCCTGCGGGCAAGAGAAGCCGGGAAGGCTCAAACCTCGGCAAAGCCCAGCGGGATCGCCGAGGTGGATTTGAGTTCCTCCATCGCGAACATCGAGGTCACGTCACTGAGATCGATGCGCGAGATCAGCTTCTTGTAGAGCGCGTCATAGGCGGCGATGTCGGAGACATAGGCCTTGAGCAGATAGTCGATCTCGCCGCTCATCCGGTAGAAATCGACGATTTCCGGCAGGTCGTGCACGGCCTGATGGAAGCGTTCGAGCCACTCCATCGAATGACGGGCCGTCTTGATCGCGATGAAGACGGTGACACCCGCCTTGAGCTTGTCCCGGTCGAGCAAAGCGACGCGGCGCTTGATGTAGCCGCCTTCCTCCAGCTTCTGGACCCGCCGCCAGCAAGGCGACGACGACAGCCCGACCGCCTCCGCAAGCTCTGCGAGCGGCAGGCTCGCATCCTCCTGGAGCCGCGCCAGGATGCGCAGATCGAAAGCATCGAGCTTGGCCATGATACCTCAGCTGGTTCGAAATCAGCTTCTTTCCAGAAGACCGAAATGGGGAATATTTTCCACATATGATCTCACATCGGGTACACGCTTCCAATAAGGGAAGAAAATTCTCCAACTCCGCAAACTGATGCCAGCACGCCTCCCGTATGATTCTCCGGCAATCGAAAGGGGAACGGCATGCAGGGATTTCTGAGCGAGGAGCGGCGCGGGGCCGTGCTGCAGAGCCTGCGGACCGATGCCGGCACCCTGTCGCGCGACTACCTCACCGCGGCGCGCGAAGTCCTGCGAGAGCTCGTCGATATGCCCAATTTGGTTCAGCGCCTGCCGCTGGAGCGCAAGACGGGCGCCTACAGCCGCAATCTGCTGGCCGGCAATGAGGATGTCAGCGTCTGGGCCATCGTCTGGGGCGAAGGCTCGGCCACCTCGATCCATGATCATCATTGCTCATGCTGCTTCGGCGTCGTCTCCGGCACCGTGACCGAGACGTGGTATCGCGCCATCGACGCCGCCCGCGCCGTGCCCACCGAGGAGCAGGAGCGAAAGCCGGGCTATGTCGCCTGCATGCTGCCCTCGGGCCCGAATATCCACCGGATGCGCAATTTCGGACCGGGCGAAGCGATCTCGATCCACATCTACGGCTTCGACCACGAGGTCCACGCCTCGTCGATCGAGACCGAATACACTGCTGTCAGCGGCTGACATTCGCGCGCCACGCTGCGGGGACAAAGCAGCAACCATGTCCCCGGTTCTGACGGCGGCGGCATACTGGCCGGCTCGATCCTCTGGGGAGCCGCGCAGATGTCGATTTTTGGCTGGACGGGTGCGTCTCCCGCGATCGTGGCGCCAGCGCCCTCGGCCGTCACCGAACCAAAGCTTCGTCGGCTCGCGCCCAATGGTAACGCCGCGATCCTCGTCGGCATTGCCGGCGGCTTCGACGGGCTGGCGCCCGGCTATGGCGTGACGACTGCGCTGCGCATCTGCCATTTTCTCGCACAGGCCGCGCATGAGACCGACGGTTTCCGCACGCTCGAGGAATATGGCGGCCCCGCCTATTTCGCCCGCTACGAAAGCCGGCGCGATCTTGGCAACACCTTGCCGGGCGATGGCATTCGCTACCATGGCCGCGGCATTTTCCAGCTCACCGGCCGGGCGAATTATCGCCGCCTCGGCCAGATTCTCGGCGTCGATCTCGAAGACGAGCCCGAGCGCGCGAAGGAACCCGCGATCGCTCTCTCCATCGCCTTCGCCTACTGGCGCGAGCGCGGCATCGGCGCGGCCGCCGATGCCGACGACATCGAGCGCGTAACGAAGCTCATCAATGGCGGGCGCAACGGCCTGGCCGAGCGGGCGCGCTATCTCGCGAAGGCGAAGGAGATTTGGGTGTGACGCCAGCCGTCTTGCCCGGGCTTGACCCGCGCATCTCGGAAACCAGCACCCTTCTGGTCATGAGATGGTCGGATCAAGCAAAGCCTGACGGCAAACAACCTCAGCCGTGTCCCGCCTTCAACGCCTGATCGAGATCGGCATAGAGGTCCTCGACGTCCTCGATACCGGTCGAGAGGCGCAGCAGGTCGGTCGGACAGGGCGAGCCGGCCCCCTCGATCGAGGCGCGGTGTTCGATCAAGCTCTCGACGCCGCCGAGCGAAGTCGCACGCTTGTAGAGCCCGACATGGGCCGCAGCCTTGACTGCCGCGGCCTCGCCGCCGGTAACCTGGACCGACAGCATGTAACCGAAGCCGTTCTCCATCTGCCGCGCGGCGATGTCGTGCCCGGGGTGCTGCGGCAGACCCGGATAGAGCACGCGCGCGACCAGCGGATGCGCGGAGAGGCGCTGCGCCAGCTCCATCGCCGAGGCGGACTGGCGCTCCTGCCGCAGATGGAGCGTGCGCATCCCGCGCATCAGCAGATAGGCCTCGAACGGGCCGAGGATGCCGCCCTGCCCCTTGCGCACCGTCTTGATCCGGTTCCAGAACTCATCGTCGGCATTGGCACAGAGCGCGCCGGCGACGACGTCGGAATGGCCATTGAGAACCTTGGTCGCCGCATGCATCACGATGTCGGCGCCCAGCGTCAGCGGCCGCGTATGCACGGGCGAGGCGCAGGTCGAATCGACCGCGAGCCGGGCGCCGGCCTTGTGCGCGATTTCGGCCGCCCCCGCGATGTCGGTGATGGTCCAGAGCGGGTTCGAGGGCGTCTCGACCCAGACGAGCTTGGTCGCACCGGGCTTCACAGCGGCCTTGAGGGCAGCGAGATCGTCGGTCTCGACGAAGTCGACCTTCAGACCCCAGCGCGTGGCTTCGTTGAGCAGCCAGGCCCGCAGCGCCCAGTACATCACCTTGGAGGCGACGACATGGTCGCCGGGCGAGAGCGCCTGGAAGACGGAGGTCGCCGCCGCCATGCCCGAACCGAACAGCAGCGCGCCGGCCTTCGCCTCTTCCAGCATGGCGAGCACGGCCTGCGCCTCATGCACGGTTTCGTTGTCGGGCCGGCCATAGATGAAGCCGGAGGAATACCCGTTGTCCTCGTCGCGGATGAAGGTCGTCGAGACGTGGATCGGCGGCACCACCGCCCTGGTCAGCGGGTCGACCTTGCCCATCGCTTGCGCTGCGAGGCTCCGCGGGCTCCAGCTCTTCCTGCTCATGTTCTCTCCAACCGTCATGCTGCCTGTATCGACACGATCTCGCATGATCGGTCGGAAGCACTCTAGCGATCGGCAAAAATTTCAGTTGGTGTTTTTCACCGCAGAGCGACTATTTTCGTCGCCAGGAAATTCATGATGCTGAAAATCGCCGATCTCGATCATTTCGATCATGCACTGCTCGAAGAGATGCAGCGCGACAACCAGACGCCGGCCCGCGTCCTGGCAGAGCGAGTCGGGCTGTCTCAGAGCGCGGTGCTACGCCGCCTGCGCCGGCTCCGGGCGGAGAAGGTCATCGCGGCCGACATCTCCATCGTGAACCCGGCCGTGCTCGGCGTTCCCGTCACGATTCACGTGCTGGTGTCGATCGACAGGGGCTCTCAACTCGCCGATGCCTTCGCACGCAAGCTGCGCGCGCGCCCGGAAGTTCGGCACGCCTCCTATGTGACGGGAGGCGCCGATTTCGTCCTCCACCTTCAGGTCGAGAGCATGGAAGCCTATGCCGCTTTCGCGCGCGAGGTTTTCCACGACGACCCGAACGTCTCGTCATTCTATACCTATGTCGCCATGCGCGAAGTGGTCGGGCCGGCGCAAACCGGCCGGCCGAAGCGCGCCACCTCGCCGGCCCGCCCTGAGCGACCGGTCTAGCGCCCGATTTTGCAAGCGGGCCAGCCTCGGCTCCTCCGGAAAAGTTCCATGACCGGAAGACATGCCATGCGGGGCAGGATGCATGCCCGCGGCCGCACGGCGGCCTTGCCGACCGATCCCGCCGGCCTCATCTTCGAGGCATGAACACGCTTACCGGGTCCCCCTCACAACGCCGCTCCCCGCTCTGGGCGGCGCTGATCATCGCGATCCTGCCGGTGGTTGCGGCGTCGCTGCTCGGCAGCGCGGCCACGGTTCCGCAGATTGCCGGCTGGTATGCCGGCCTCGCAAAGCCGCCCTTCAATCCGCCGAACTGGATCTTCGCACCGGTCTGGACCGCGCTCTATGCGCTGATGGGGCTGGCCGCCTTCCGCATCCTGCGCATTCCTGTCGGAGCGCCCGGGCGGCGACGCGCGCTGCTGGTCTATCACCTGCAGCTGCTTATCAATATCGGCTGGTCCTTCGCCTTCTTCGGTGCCAACAGCCCTCTTGCCGGGCTGATCGTCATCCTGCCGCTGCTCGTCCTGATCCTTGCGACCATCGCCGCCTTCAGGCCGCTAGACCGGCTCGCCGCCAATCTGCTCTGGCCCTATTTCGCATGGGTCGGCTTCGCGACCCTGCTCAATGCCTCGATCTGGTGGCTCAACCGCTGAGGATTATCCGCCGATCGAGCGCTCGATCACCTTCATCACGGTCGCACGCAGCTCTGCGATGGTGAAGGGCTTCGACATCACCTCCGCGACGATCGTCTCCAGGCTCTTCGCCCGTTCGCGCTGCTCGGCATAGCCGGTCATCAGCATGATCGTCAGCTCCGGGAAGCGCTGCTTGGCGGCGAGCGCCAGCGCGATCCCGTCCATCAGCGGCATGCGGATATCCGTCAGCAGCAGGTCGAAGCGCCCTTCCTCCGCAAGGAGGATGTCGAGCGCCTCGGCGCCATCGGCAGCAGTGAGGCAGCTATGGCCGTCCAGGCTGAGGCCGCGCGCCACCAGCACGCGCAGCGGCTCCTCATCGTCGACGACCAGAATACGTGACATCGCAGTTCCCTAGAGCATTTTTCGGCGAAGTGGACACTGCTTCGCGCGAAGAAAATGCGGCAAAACAAAAATTCTAGATGCCCGGCAGCCCGGCTTGATCTTCCGTCTCGATCACGCCGACGAAGGGCAGCTGCCGATAGGAATGCGCGACATCCATGCCGTAGCCGACCACGAAGTAGTCCGGGCATTCGAAGCCGACATAATCAGCCTGGATGTTGACGGCGCGCTTGTGCGGCTTTTCCAACAGGACCGCGGTGGACACCTTCGCGGCGCCGCGTGCGGCCAGCAGATCCTTGGCGAAAGCCAGCGTGCGGCCGGATTCCAGGATGTCGTCGACCAGAAGCACGTCGCGCCCGCGCACCTCGCTCTGCACATCGCGCAGGATCTCGACCTGGCCCGTAGAAACCGTTCCGGTCCGATAGCTCGACAGATGAATGAACTCGACCTGCGGCGCGAGCCCGATGCGATGCATCGCCCGGATCAGGTCGGCCGCGAACATGAAGCTGCCCTTGAGAACGGCAACGACGAGCAGATCCTTGGGATTGCTGGCGGCGATGGCCTCGGCCATCTCCTGGTTGCGCCGCGCGATCGCAGCCTCGTCGTAAAGAACCCTGATCCGCCGTTCGGGCATAGTCTCTCCGTCGTCGTTTCCGGCCGCAACCGGCCCCGCGCAAGCTGGATGCGCCGGGCCCCGCAGCAATGAGTCATGAACGCCGTCCGGCCGAATGGGCCCGATCGACAGGCACCCGTCCTAGCAGCATCAGTGCGTGCTGGCGATATTGGCGGTTGTCGCGGCCGAAGTGAAGCGCACCTGCACGGACCGCCCGCTTTCCGGGGGAGAAGCCAGCCGGGCCCGGAAACGGATCAGTTCGGCGGGCTCCAGGCTGGCCCGCGGTGGCTCCGTCGTCCAGCTGTAGAGCGTCGCGCCGGCCGCATCCTTCACCGCGACCTCGATCAGCGGCACCCTCGCCTTGCTCTTGGTGACGTTGGTGACATCGCCCTCGACCACCAGGAAACGGTTCGAGCCATCTTCGATCAAACCGCTCTCGATGGCGCCCAGGCTCAGGCCTCGCACATTCACCGGCAGCCCGACCGTCTCGAAGACGCTTGCGAGCTGCGGCGCAGCGCGGACGACTGCGTTGCGCTGCCACGCGGCGAAGCCGAGCAGGGCAAGACCAGCGACAGCGGCGGCCGCCGGCAACGCGACGGCTCGCTCCCGCAAGCCCTTCGTCGTCGATGCCCTGGCCGAACCACGCCTGGCCGAACCACGCTTGCCGCGTCTCGCGGAAGGCTGGCTGTCGGCGGCAGCTATTTCGGCTTCCGCACCCGCCTTTTCACTGGTTTCGGCGGCAAGCGCCGTGATCTCGGCGTCGATGGCGGCGGCGCGCTCCATCTCCTCTGCCAGCAGGGCTTTCGTCTCCTCCTCGCTGGGTGCGTCAGGAAAGACGGCGACTGGCGCGACATGCCATGCGGTCTTGCAGCTCGCGCAGCGCACTTTTCGGCCTTCCGGCCCCAGTTTGGCCGCGTCGAGTTCATACTGGCTGGCGCAGGATGGGCAGACGATCAGCATGGGCTTTCGGGCAATCTCTTCGCAACGATGGCCGGGTGTCTCCGGTACGCTTCGGTCCGGGATTCGCTCTTCGGGGCCTGGCGCAACGACAGGCGCTGAAGCACGGATGACGGCGAACGGAAATGCCCGCTGCTATTGGCACGATTTATGGTTAACGCCCCGTGAAGAATCTGTAGCGCAAACTGCTGCCCTCGTGCGGTTCCGGGGCGGCTTGCTTGCGGTGTAGGATCGGCCCGGATACGCGTTTCGCTGAATGAGGAAGACCGCTTGGTTCGGTTCGAAAATGTCGGCCTGCGTTATGGCATGGGACCGGAGGTGCTGAAGGACATCAACTTCAGCATCGCACCGCGCTCGTTCCAGTATCTCACCGGGCCTTCCGGTGCCGGCAAGACGACGTTGATGCGCCTTATCCTGATGGCGTTGAAGCCGACACGCGGGCTGGTGAACCTGTTCGGCCAGGACGTCTCGCGCCTCGATGCCGACACGCTCACCGCCTTTCGCCGCCGCATGGGCGTGGTCTTCCAGGATTTCCGCCTGCTCGATCATCTCACCGTCTACGAGAATGTCGCGCTGCCCTTGCGCGTGCTCGGCAAGGAGGAGGCGAGCTATCGCGCCGAGGTCGTCGAATTGCTGCGATGGGTCGGGCTCGGCGAGCGCATGCATGCCGTGCCGCCCGTGCTCTCAGGCGGCGAGAAGCAGCGCGCCGCCATCGCCCGCGCCCTGATCGGCCGTCCGGAACTGTTGCTCGCCGACGAGCCCACCGGCAATGTCGATCCCGGTCTCGGCCGGCGGCTGCTCCGGCTGTTCATGGAGCTGCAATCGCTCGGCACCGCCGTGATCATCGCGACGCATGATCTCAACCTGATGGAAATCTACGACGCGCCGCGCCTCGTGCTGGCCGACGGGCAACTGCATGTCGATGCCTGAGCCCGGCCATCACGAACCGGAACATGTGGAAAGGGCGCTGCCGCCCAATCTGCGGCGCGACCTGCCACTCGTGCCTGTCGACACGGTTGCCGGCCGCGCGCTGATGGCGGTGATCGCGATCCTGACCTTCCTCGCTGCGCTCAGCGCCGGCGCCGCCGTGCTCGCCGCGCGCGCTTCCGATCAGTGGCGGGGAGCCATTTCCAATGAGATGACCATTCAGATCCGGCCTGATTCGCATCGCAGCATCGATGACGATGTCGCGCGCGCCGTGGCGATGGCGCAGGCGCTCGACGGCATCGACAGCGTGCGCGCCGTTCCCAAGGCCGAATCGGACAAGCTGCTCGAACCCTGGCTCGGCACGGGCCTCGACCTCGTCGAGCTGCCGATTCCGCGCCTGATCGTGCTCAAGCTCAAGGGCGGCGCCAGCCCGGATCTTGCGAGTTTCGGGGCGACGCTGCGCCGCGAGGTGCCCACGGCGATCCTCGACGATCACCGGCTCTGGGTCCGGCGCCTTTCGGCCATGGCCGGTACCATCGTCGCCTCAGGCTTCGCGATCGTGCTGCTGGTGCTGACGGCGGCCGCGCTCGCCGTCGCCTTCGCCACACGCGGCGCGATGGCGGGCAGCCGCGACAGTGTCGAAGTGCTGCATTTCGTCGGCGCCGATGACGGTTTCATCGCGCGCGAATTCCAGAGCCGCTTTATCAGGCTGGGACTCAAGGGTGGCGCATTCGGCGGCCTTGCCGCGATCCTCGCCATCGCCCTCATCGGCTTCGTCGTCTCGCGCTGGCGCACGGCGCCGGAAGCCGAGCAGCTGCAGGCTCTGTTCGGTGCCTTCGAGATCGGCTGGGCCGGCTATGCCGCAGTGCTTCTCGTCGCGGTTGTGGTCGCCGCGATTGCCGGTCTCGTCTCGCGCTTCACCGTCCGTCACTATCTGCGGATGCTGTCATGAGCGAGCGCGGAGCGGCGGCCGGTCGTCAACCGATCCTTCACTCCTGCGGCGGGAACCGGCATGTTGCCGCCGCCGTTATGCCCGAATGCCGGGTTATGCCAGCAATATCATGGCCATGATCGGCAGCACCAAGCGCGATCTCTCGATCGAGCCGCCGGATTCAGCGGCGCGGCGCTCGACGCCGGCCGCAGGCCCGGCGCTGCGCCGTATCTTGGCGCTGGCCGTGGCTGCACTCGCCGCTGTCGGCACGCTGCTGCTCGGCCTCGGCTATGTCAGCTTCGCCTCGGGCATCGATGCGCAGGAGCCGACGGCGACGCCCCGCACCGACGCGATCGTCGTGGTCACCGGCGGCGCCCAGCGCATCGGCGACGCCATCGGCCTGCTCGGGGCCGATCGCGGCGCCCGCCTCCTGATCAGCGGCGTCAACGAGAAGACGAGCCGCGAGGAACTCGCCAAGCTCAACCCCGCCTCGCGCGACCTGCTGAATTGCTGCGTCGACCTCGATTATCGCGCCCGCAACACCATCGGAAACGCCATCGAGACCCGGCGCTGGGTCCGTCAGCATGGTTTCCGCTCGCTGCTGGTCGTGACCTCGAACTACCACATGCCGCGCACAGTCGCGGAATTCGCCCATGCCATGCCGGGCGTGGCGCTGATCCCCCACCCGGTCGTGACCGAGCATCTCGACACGACGGGCTGGTGGTATCGCTGGGCGACGATCAAGGTTCTCGCACCGGAATATGTGAAATATCTCGTTGCGCGTCTGCGCAGCCTCGTCGAACGCGATCCCGAGAATTCGCGGCTCTCGGTGATCACCGGCGGCCGCAAGCCTGTCTCGTCGAAGCCGGCGGAGCTTCTCGGGCCGGCGGCCGAGAAGCGGTCGCGGCTGCCGGGCCATTTCCGCCACGAGGGCTGAGCCCCGAAAACCGCGCAGGCGCTTGACCGGAGCCGCATCTCAGGCTCATTGCGCAGCATGCTCGTTCTGCGCTCCCTCGCCTTCAACACGCTGTTCTATGCCAATCTCGTCCTCTGGCTGATCTTCATCATCCTGCCGGCGCTGTTTCTGCCCAAGCGCATCCTGCTGGCCGCGGCGATCGCCTGGTCGCGATCCTCGCTCTGGCTGCTGCGCGTGGTCGCCGGCACGCGCTACGAGGTCACCGGCATCGAGAACATTCCGCAGGGCGGCCTGATGGTGGCGGCGAAGCATCAGTCCTTCGTCGAGACCTTCACACTCATCACGTTATTCCCGGACCCCGTTTTCATCCTGAAGCGCGAGCTGACCTGGATCCCGCTCTTCGGCTGGGCTCTGAACCGGCTGCGCATGATTCCGGTCAACCGCGGAGCCCGCGCCCGCGCCCTGTCCGATGTGACCCGCCGCGCCAAGGTCGAGCTCGGCCAGAACGGCCGTCAGCTGCTGATCTTCCCGGAAGGCACGCGCCGCCCTCCCGGCGCGCCACCGGCCTACAAGTTCGGCGCCGCTCATCTCTACGCCGAACTCGGCGTTCCCTGCGTCCCCGTCGCACTCAACACCGGTCTCTATTGGCCGCGCCGAAAGTTCCTGCGCCGCCCCGGCACGATCCGCATCGAGATCCTGCCACCGATCATGCCCGGCCTCGGCAAGCTCGCCTTTCAGCGTGAGCTGCAGGAACGGATCGAAACGGCCTGCGACAGGCTGCTGGCGCAGGGGCGGGCGGAGCTCGCCGCGCTCGGCCTCGACCCGCTGGCGACGCAGGCTCCTGACAAGCCCTGACAGCAGAGATGGCGCCGTCCCGGAGGCTGCCGGGTCCGACGCTTGACTTATCCCCATGTCGTTCCCATTTTGTTCCAATCACGGAGGAACGGACATGGCCGCTCTCGCCTATCGCTACACCCCCGATCTCTTCGACGAGCCGCTGGAGCGTCGGGCCGAGAAGCGGAATCGTCTTTTCGGAGAGATCCGACGCTCGAACAAGGAGATGGATTGCCGCTTCGCGCCCGAGGAGACGCAGGACGATCTGGTGGCGCGCGAGATGCCGCTGCGCAGCACGGCCGGCCTCGGCGAGCGCCGCTTCACCGCCTGGCGCGGCCGGTCCGGCCGGCGCTATGTCGCGTCGGTGTTCTCCATCGACGATGTTCATGCGCTCGGCTTCACCGACGCCGTGCTGCTCGCAGTCTCGCCCGATCGGCGCATCCTCGCGGCGCGCGATTCCGGCCCCTTCGGCGTCGAGGCGGCCCTGAGCCGCTGGCAGCGCGCGATCATGGCTGCGGGCGCCGCCGAGATCCATGTGCATCTTCTCGCCGAGGATGGCTTGAGCCGTCGCGCCGCGCTGCTCGACCTGATGCCGGAAGCCAGCCCGGAGGGCTGATCAGCCGCGCGCCAAGGGCGGATGCGGGGCGCCCAGGCCGGGCGCCAGCTCCTGCGCGAGGCAGGCCAGGACCGGGTCGTAGATCCCCATCTTGCGCAGATGCTCATGCGTCCGCAGCACATAGTCCGGGTTCTCGCCGGATTGGCCCTTTCCCTCCCGAACGAGCTTGAGCAACTGCGCGGGCGGCAGCTTACCGGCATATTGCAGATGCTTGCGATCGGCCACATAGACCAGCCCCCGCGCCTGGCGGCCATCCTCTAGCCGGAGCGGAACATGGCGCTCGAGATAGACGGCAGTCGCCTGCTCGCGCGCCCTCAGATAGTCCACGGTCTCCTTCGCCTGCGCCGCAGCGACCCGGAAGGCGAGCCCCCGGCAGACACCGCCGCGATCGAGCCCCAGCACTAGGCCCGGCCGCTCGGGCGTGCCACGATGGACATGCGAGAAGACGCAGAGCGAGCGGTGATAGCCGTGCAGCCGCGCCTGTACGCTTTCCTCGAAGGGAAAGCCCGGCCGCCAGATCAGCGAGCCGTAGCCGAAGACCCAGAGATCGGTCGCGCCGAATTCGGTCGTCATCGCCATCCCATAATTTAGCCGCGCCAGCCTGCTTGCTGGGCCCCGCCGTCCAGCAAGGCCCTCCCCGCTCTGGCGCCGGTTCCTGCGGCGAGCTAAGGCATCGGACCGAAAAGTGAAACTCGGTTTTCGGACGAAAACGATGCCACATTGAAGAGCGATATCGCCAGGGCCGTCTTCGCCCCGGCGATATCGCGCGCCGCCCGCCTCCGCGCAAGGAACGCCTGCCGCATGACCGATCCCCTTCCGACGCGCCGTCACAGCCGCTTCTGGCTCTACGGTCCCACGCTTCTGCTCGTCATCCTGGCCGCCGCCTGGTCCGCCTTCTGGTTCTACGCGCGGGGCCGCGCCACGGCCGAGATCGATGCCGCCCTGGCGCGCGAGGCCGAGCGCGGCCGCACCTGGACCTGCACCGATCGCACGATCGGCGGCTATCCATTCAGAATCGAGCTGCGCTGCAACGCGCTCGCGCTGACCTCGACGCGCTGGGGAGACGCCGTCCGCGTCGAGACCGGTCCCGCCGTCGCCGTCGGCCAGATCTATTCGCCCAGCCTCGTGATTTTCGAGCTCACCAGCCCCGCCAAGGTCACCCTGCCGGAAGGCCGCTCGCTCGCGCTCACCTGGAGCAATCTCGATGCCAGCCTCGCCTGGCGCAATCCCGAGCGCTTCGCTCTCGTCGCCAGCGACCTGACGGCCGTTCAGACGGCGCCCGGCCTGAATCCGGAGACCTGGAGCAGCAAATCCCTGGAGACCCATCTGCGCCGCAATCCATCTCGGCCAGCTACCGACCAGGCCGTTGACATCGCCCTCACGGCCAAGGGGACGGTCCTGCCGCCGATCGACGCGCTGCTCGGCAACACCGATACCGGCGAGATCGCCCTGGATGCGACGCTGACCCAGGCCGAGGCCTTCCGCAAAGGCTTCAACCCCGATGCCCTGGAAAGCTGGCGCGGCGCCAACGGGGCCTTAGAGCTGACCCGCCTCGTCTCGACCAAGGGCAAGGCCCGCGTCGACGGCAGCGGCGTGTTGCAGCTCGATCCGATGCGTCGCGTCTCCGGCGACCTCCGGCTGGCCGCAGCAGGCATCGAGCAGATCGGCGGGATGCGCATCGGCAACCTGCTCGGCGGGCTCGGCGGCCTTCTCGGCGGCCGCGGCGCGGAGAAATCGGCGGCACCCGGCCTCACCCCGCTGCCGCCGGTGTCGCTGCGCGAGGGCCGGGTCTTCATCGGGCCCTTCCGGCTGCCGCTCCAGCCGCTGCCGCCGCTCTACTGAGCACAAAAAAGGGGCGCCGAGGCGCCCCTTGCTCGTTCTGTGATGCGGCGCCGGCTCAGGCGGCCGGCAGGGCCGCGCGCGGCGCCTCGATGCGGGTGATGGCCTTCTTGACCGCCTCCTGCACCTTCTCGAAGGCGCGCACTTCGATCTGGCGGACGCGCTCGCGCGAAACGCCGAACTCCTCGGAGAGCTGCTCCAGCGTGATCGGATCCTCGGCGAGACGACGCGCCTCGAAGATCCGGCGCTCGCGCGGGTTCAGCACCGCGAGCGCCTCGTGCAGAGCCGTATGACGGTTGCTGCTCTCCTGCGAATCGGCGAGGCGGCGCTCCTGGCTCTCGGAATCATCGACCAGCCAGTCCTGCCATTCGCCCTCGCCATCCTCGCGCAATGGTGTGTTGAGCGAAGCGTCGCCGCCGAGGCGGCGGTTCATCTCGACCACATCCTGCTCGTTGACGCCGAGCTTGGTCGCGATCTGCTTGACCTGATCGGGGCGCAGATCGCCCTCGCCCAGCGCCGAGATCTTGCTCTTGGCCTTGCGCAGGTTGAAGAACAGCTTCTTCTGGTTGGCCGTGGTGCCCATCTTCACCAGCGACCAGGAGCGCAGGATGTACTCTTGAATCGAGGCTTTGATCCACCACATCGCATAGGTGGCGAGGCGGAACCCCTTGTCAGGCTCGAAGCGCTTGACCGCCTGCATCAGGCCGACATTGCCTTCGGATACGACTTCGCCGATCGGCAGGCCGTAGCCGCGATAGCCCATGGCGATCTTGGCGACGAGGCGAAGATGCGAGGTAACGAGCTTGTGCGCCGCGTCGCGGTCGCCATGCTCGCGCCAGCGCTTGGCCAGCATGTACTCCTCGCTCGGTTCCAGCATCGGGAACTTGCGGATTTCGTCGAGATAACGTGACAGCCCGCCTTCGGCGGACAGGACAGGCAGCGAAGCACTCGCCATGCGCGTGTCTCCTCATCAAGGCTCCCGCTGTGCGGCAGGCCCACCGCGCGATCAACCTTCGCGCAGGTTTCGGATGATGCGAGTAGATCCAACGCAGCAACTGCTGTGGAGTTCGGCTGGACTGATCGCGTGCGGCGCCCCCTTGGCCATCCGCATCCGACAACCCCAGTATATGCGAACTCAGTCTGGCGGAAAGGTGGCAGAGAAGCCAGATTGACTCACAGCGTCGCGAGCGCGGTTTGCAGATTCGCAAAATCCCTGGGCGGCTCGGACTCGAACAGCATTTCCTCGCCCGTGGCGGGATGCGCAAAGCCCAGGATGGCGGCATGCAGTGCCTGGCGCCCCAGCGCGGCGAGCGCCGCCTGCGCGTCCGCGGGCAGTCGCACCGCCTTGGTGACGAATCCCGAGCCGTAGAGCTGGTCGCCGAGCAGCGGGTGGCCGATATGGCTCATATGCACGCGGATCTGATGCGTGCGCCCGGTCTCCAGCCGGCACTCTATCAGGCTCGCCAGCGGCTCGGTCTCGTCGAGCCCCTTGAGCAGGGGCGGGTAGCGCTCGATTAATTCTATGTGCGTGATCGCCTCGCGGCCACGCCCCTCCTTGACCACCATCATCTTCTCGCGATTGCGGTTCGATCGCTCGATCGGCGCATCGATCGTGCCCTGGTGCAACCGCGGCACGCCCCACACGATGGCGAGATAGGCCCGCTGCAGCGGGCCGGTGCGGCCGTGATCGGCGAACTGCTTGGCGAGCTTCTGATGCGCCTGATCGTTCTTGGCGACGACGAGCAGTCCGCTGGTATCCTTGTCGAGCCGGTGCACGATGCCCGGCCGCCTGACGCCGCCGATGCCGGAGAGGCTATCGCCGCAATGCGCGATCAGCGCGTTGACGAGCGTACCATCCTCATGGCCCCCCGCCGGATGGACGACCAGCCCCGCCGGCTTGTCGATGACGATGAGATGTTCGTCCTCATAGACGACATCGAGCGGGATATCCTGCCCGATCGGCTCGGCCGGCTTGGCCTCGGGCATGACGAGGGCGAGCTCGTCGCCTTCGACAACCTTGCGGCTCCCGTCGCTGACGACGGCGCCGTTGAGGCGGACGCCGCCCTCCTTGATGACGTGCTGCAGCCGCGCACGTGAAATCTCGCCCGCGAGCAGCGCGAGCGCCTTGTCGAGGCGTTGGCCGGCCTGTTCGGGGCCGACCTGCAGGGTCACGCTGGCATTCGGATCGAGAACGGATGTCATCGCGCCGCTATACGTTGCATGCGGCGGGACCGCACGCCTTTTCGTCCAGTGCGATTGGCGGCGCTCAGCCGAACAGGCGGAAGCCGCTCTTCTTCGGCTCCGGCGGCGGCTCGTCGTCCGGCCCCGGATCATCAGGCGCATGCGAGACCGGGAAGATCACCGGCTTGGGCGGCGCGGCTTCGCGCGCAGACGCGGCCGGCTTGATGGTCTCGGCCGACGTGACTTCGGCAGCCCGGGCTTCGGCCGGCTTCGCGGCCTCCACCACCACGTCGACCGGCTTCGCCGCTGCGGCCGGCTTCAGCTCCTCCTTGGGAGGGGGCTGCACCACCGCCGCGGCGGCCTCCGGCTTCGGTTCTTCCTTCGGCGCGGGCGCAGCCGGGGCCGCAACCGCCGCGGGCTCGATCGTCGTCGCCGAGACCGGCTTGATCTCGATCAGCTTGGTCGAATCGTCGAGATCGACCAGCACGTCGTCGAGTGGCTGAGGCGGGCTCCCCAGCGTCGCCGGCGGCACGGTCCAGACGAAAGCGTCGAGGCGGCCGGTGATCGGTGAAACCGGCATCCAATGGTCGGAGACCAGTCCGTCCGCGACCCAGGCCGCATCATGCGGTGCGCGCGTCGCCCGCGCCAGCCATTCGCGAACCCGGCCAGCGGCGCCATGCTCGGCTTCCTCAAGCTCCGCCATCAGCAGGCAGGCGCGCACCGAGGCGCCGCCGGCTAGCAGCGGCTTCAGGGTCTCGCGCGCCTTCTGGAATTCGCGCGCCTGGATCGCGGCGCCGGCCAGCGCCAACACGCTCTCCGGATCGGCCGGCCGCAGCTTCGACAAGGTGGTCGCACGGTTGAGCCGGTCGAGCGCACTGTCACCCGGCCGCGCGTCGAGATAGGCGGCCGCGATATCGGGATGCGGTGCTTCGCGCCAGGCGGCTTCCAGCAGCCTGGACGCCTTGCGGACATCTCCGCGCTCCGACAGCATCCGTCCGGCAAGCGCCGCGGCGGGCGTCAGCGAGGGCGCGAGCTTCACCGCCTCGAGAGCCGCAGCGAGCGCCTTCTCGGGCTCACGGTCCCGCTCTTGCAGCGCTTCGGCCGCGAGCAGCACGGCGCGCTGGCGCCGCGCCTCCGCCTTGTCGGCAAGCCGCAGCGCGGCGCGGCGCTCGACGGCCGTGCGCGCCGCCTGCCAGTCGCCGGCATTGGTATGAAAATCGAGCAGCGCATCATTGGCCCAGGCGAGCGAAGGAGAGCGGCGCACGGCGTCATCGGCGAAGGCGCGGGCCGCCGCCATGTCGCCGCGGCGCTTGGCCTCGACGAAAAGGCCGCGCAGGCCGAGCACGCGCGTCTCCGGCTTGTCGAGCATGGCCTTGAAGGCAGCCTCCGCTTGGCCGCGATCGCCCGAGAGCTGCGCCGTCTGCGCTTCGAGCAGCAGCGTCAATGGCTCGTTCGGCACGAAGCGGCGCGCTTCGCTGGTATAGCGCCCGGCCGCGACGGGATCGCCCGCGCCGATCGCGACCATGCCGCGCGAGACGGCCTCGAAGCCGCGCGCCCGGCGCCTGGCGCGCGAGGACAGGCTGAAGGCCGAGGGCAGGCCGAAGACGAAGCGCAGCACCGCCCAGACCAGCAGCACGATGAACGCAAGCGCCACGACGCCGACCGCGGCAATCGCGACGCTGGTCTCGATCCGGTAGCCCTGCCAGAGCACCGAGACCTCGCCCGGACGATCCGCAAGCCACACCGCGCCGAAGGCAAGGCAGGCGAAGACGGCGAGATAGATGAGAACGCGAACCATGGACCCTCTATCCTCCGTCAGCCGGCGGCGCCGAGCGCCGCGACTGCATCCTGCGCGATCTTGGCGATCGCCGCATCCGCCGCAGCCCGTTTCTGTAGATCGGCGCCGAAATCCGCACTGGCACGGCGCGCCGGCTCGGGCAACTGTCCCCACAGTGCCGCAGCCTTCGGCATGTCGCCGGCCGCAATGGCAGCCTCGAGCCGGATGGGCAGCGTCGCCGGGTCTGTGGAACCATTATCGCCGACCGGGCGGACCGTGACGATCCGGCTGGCGAGGCCGAGGAGCTTGTCCGACCAGCTGCCGGATTGCGGCGTGACCTCGCGCTGGAACATCGCACCATGCTTGCGGAAGCCCGTAAGCATGGCCTGTTGTGTCGGCGCACCTGAAGAAGCGACGGCGGCGAGAGCCGTCAGATCGGCTTGCGCGACGCCGCTCTTCGCCAGCGCCGCGACGTCGCCGACGAAAGGACGTCCGTCGGCGAGCGCACGCTGCACCCGCTCGGCCAAGACGACCCGCGCCGCGGCGGTCGCTTCGGGGCCGATCGCGGCCGCGCTCTTCGCCTGCGCCTCGACCGCGCCGACGCGACCCGTGATCTGGTCGAGTCGCTGCCCGAGCGCCGCTGTCGCCGCCTCTGCCCGCTGGGCCTGGGCCGCGAAGGCGCTCGTATCGGGCGCAGATGCGTTGCCGAGGGCCCCCAGCTTGCCGGCGAGCGCTTGCATCTCCGAGCCCGCTTTCGTCACCGCGTCCGACGCGGCGGTCGCCTTGCGGTCGGCCAGCGCGATGCTGGTCTGCACGGCATCGATCCGGTTGCGCAGTTCCGCAATCTCCTCGCCGCTTAACTTGTTGTGAGCCAGGGAAATGAGGCCAGCGCCGATCACGCCACCGGCGAGCCCGCTCGCCATCAGAGCGAATCCAAGAGCGAGCCACGGCGTGCGCGCCGGACCCGGACGCTCGACAGCCTCGCGGGGCGGTGCGACAGGCGGCGGCGTGAACTCTTCGGGCAGGGCCTCCGTCGGCGCAATCGCTTCCGGGGGATGGGCGTCTGCATGAGCGGTATCGGGCGCCGCTGCAGGCGCTTCCGCCTCGGCCTTGAGCTCGATGGTCGGCGGGGTGCGTTTGAGGCTGCCGCGCGGCTCCGGCCGGGCGGGGTCGGATGCGCCGGCCCGCGCGGAGACCTGTTCCAGCGCGGCGAGCATCCCCGCCTCCTCCGGGTGCTCGGCGACAAGCACCGTGCTCGCCCCCGCCGCGATCAGCGGTGCCGCGACGTCGGCCGACAGCACGACATGGGTGAGTTCGAGCGCCGCGTCCGAGACACCGGCGGCCTGTGCCAGTGCGATGAAGGTGCGGGCCCCGCGCGCCGAATAGTGGAGAGCCGCGTCGCCCGGCTGACCATGCCGCAGCGCGGCTTGGGTATCCTCGGGCAGGACGGTGACGGGCTCGGCCGCATAGGCGGTCCAGAGCGTCACCGTGTAGCCGGCTTCCTTGAGCCGGTCCGGCACATCCTCCTTGCGATCGCGCCCGACGATCATCAGCAGTTTCGCCGGGGCCGGAAGCGTCCGCTTGATCAATTCGATCAGGTCGTTGCGGTCGCCATCCGCGCTGCGCGCATCGTCGAGCCCGGCTTCGCGGACCCTGGCCGCCGTTCGCGCACCGACGGTGAAGACCGGCAGGTCACGCCAGCCGGCCGGCCCTTCGGTGAGTGCCGGGATGGCGTTGCCGCTCGTCAGCACGATCGCGTCGAAAGCAGCCTCCGGTGCTGCTCCGGGCAGGCGGACCACATCGAAGAGCGGCGCGAGCACAGGCTCGAAACCATGATCGGCAATGGCGCGCGCGGTCCGTTCGGCATCGGGGCGGGGACGGAAGACGAAAACGCGCATTCACAGCTCCTGACAAGAAGGGCAACGACCACCGGACGATGCGCAAACGATGCAGCGAACCGCGTTCGATCCGCATTGAGGCGGAACAATGATGCCGTGCATGCCGTCTCCGTTTTTGTCTCTGCAGCAAAGGTCGTGGCCCACGCCCCTTGGCCTTGCACCGTACCGCGCACTATACGAAGGAATGGCCGGCGAGGAACTGCCGGACATGCCCCCTCGTCCCGTTCTTCCGTTCCGTGAGGTTAATCGAACGATCATGCGTGTCCTTGGGATCGAGACGACCTGCGACGAAACAGCGGCCGCGATCGTCTCCGTCGAGCGCTCGGGCGAGAGCAAGATCCTGTCGAACGAGGTGCTGAGCCAGATCGCCGCCCATGCGGCCTATGGCGGCGTCGTCCCGGAGATCGCGGCGCGCGCCCATGTCGAGGCGATCGACCGCATCATCGCGCGCGCCTTCGCGACGGCGGACATGAAGCCCGGTGAGATCGATGCCGTTGCGGCGGCGGCCGGTCCCGGCCTGGTCGGCGGTGTCATGGTGGGCTTGACCGCCGGCAAGGCGATCGCGCTCGCGACCGGCAAGCCCTTCATCGCGATCAACCATCTCGAGGCGCATGCGCTGACCGCCCGCCTCACCGACAACCTCGCCTTCCCCTATCTCCTTCTGCTGGTTTCCGGCGGCCACACCCAGTTGCTGGCGGTGCGCGGCGTCGGCGACTACCTCAAGCTCGGCGGAACCATCGACGACGCAGTCGGCGAGGCTTTCGACAAGATCGCCAAGATGCTGGCCCTGCCCTACCCCGGCGGCCCCTCGGTCGAGCGCGAGGCGTTGAAAGGCGACCCCGAGCGCTTCGATTTCCCCCGCCCGATGCAAGGCCGCGCCAATCCGGATTTCTCGCTCTCCGGCCTCAAGACCGCCGTGCGCCTCGTCGCCGAGCGGATCGCACCGCTTTCCGACAATGACGTCGCTGATCTCTGCGCCTCCTTCCAGGCTGCCATTGTCGACGTCATGGTGGACCGCACCCGTGCCGGGCTGCGCGCCTGCCGCGAGGCAGGCATCACGCCCTCGACGCTCGTCGTCGCCGGCGGCGTCGCAGCCAATCAGGCGATCCGTAGCGGGCTGACGCGCCTCGCCACCGAAGCCGGCCTGCCGATGGTCGCCCCGCCGCAGGCGCTCTGCGGCGACAATGGCGCGATGATCGCATGGGCCGGGCTCGAGCGGCTCCGCCTCGGCCTTGTCGACGACATGACGGTTGCCGCCCGCCCGCGCTGGCCGCTCGACGAGCTCTCGGCCAAGCCTACGACCGCCGCATGAAACGCGCGGCGGCCTACGCGACCATCGGTGTTATCGGCGCCGGCTCCTACGGCGCGGCGCTGGCGCTCGCCGCAGCCCGCGCCGGGCGCAAGGTCCGGCTTTGGGCGCGCGACCCGGAGACCGTCGCGGCCATCGAGCGCAGCGGCCAGGCGCCGCGCCTGCCCGATGTCGTGCTGCCCGAAACGATTCGCGCCACGGCCTCTCTCGACGACCTCGCGGATTGCGCCGCGCTGATCATCGCCGTACCGACCCAGAATTTGCGTTCGGCCTGCCAGAATCTGGCTGGGCATCTGCCGGGGGGCGTGCCGATCGTCTCCGCCGCCAAGGGCATCGAGCAGGCGAGCGGCCTGTTTCCGACCGAGATCATCGAGAGCGTGCTACCCGGCGCCCGCACCGCGATCCTGTCCGGCCCGAGCTTTGCCGCCGATATCGGGCGCGGCCTGCCGACGGCGGTGACGCTCGCGGCGGCAGAACCGGAGCTGGCGCAGGCGCTGGCCGAGGCGCTCAGCTCGCCAGCCTTCCGCATCTACCATTCCGACGATCCGCTCGGCGTCGAGATCGGCGGCGCTGCCAAGAACGTGCTCGCCATCGCCGCCGGCATCACCATCGGCCTCGGCTACGGCGAGAGCGCGCGCGCGGCGCTGGTCGCGCGCGGCTTCGCGGAACTGCGTCGCTTCGGCGAGGCCTATGGCGGCGAAGCGGAAACCCTGATGGGGCTGTCGGGCCTCGGCGACGTCGTGTTGAGCTGCGCCTCCCCGCAATCGCGCAATTTCGCCTATGGTCTGGCACTCGGGCAGGGTCGCAGCCCGGCCGAGGCGGCAGGCGGCAGGCTCGCCGAAGGCGCCTTCACCGCCCCAGTTCTGGTCGAGATGGCGCGCTCCCGGAGCATCGAGACGCCGATCGCCGAAGCCGTCGCCGAGATCATCGCCGGGCGCATCGGCGTGCGGGAGGCCGTGGCCGCCCTGCTCGCCCGCCCAATTCGGGCGGAACGATAGGGAGAGGGACATGGCAAACGACTGGTCCGACCTCACCAAGCGCGTCGCGCGCGGCATCGCCGAAGTCCGCAAGACCACGGGCTCGGAGCTCGTCGCGGAGGGACAGCCCGTGCCGCTGGCCGGGCGGATCGCCGGCCCGGTGCTCCAGCATCGCCGGCGCAAGGCCGAGGGCACGCATCGCTTCGTGCTGATCCTGCCCTTCGGCGAGGGCGAGGTCCGGGTCGAGCTCGACCCCAAGGATTACGCCGCACTGACGCGCGAGATGGTGCGGTTCTGGAATGAACAGGGCGAGGCGGCGTCGCAGCCGCCGGTGCCGCTCAAGGAGGACGAGGCCTGATGGCTCACTGGCTGATCAAATCCGAACCCTCGGTCTGGTCCTGGGACGACCAGGTCAAGGCCGGCGCCAAGGGCACGCATTGGGACGGGGTGAAGAACCACACCGCCAAACTCAACCTGATGGCGATGAAGAAGGGCGATCAGGTCTTCTTCTACCACTCCAATGAGGGGCTCGAGGTCGTCGGCATCGTCGAGGTCATCAGTGAAGCCTATCCCTGGGAAGACGCCGGGCCGCCCTGGGTGCTCGTCGATTTCAAGGCGGTGAAGCCGCTGCCGAAGCCCGTTTCGCTTGCAGCGGTCAAGGCCGAGCCGAAGCTCGCCAAGATGTCGCTTGTCACCTCCTTCCGCCTCTCGGTCCAGCCGGTGACGGACGAGGAATGGGCCATCGTCTGCAAGATGGGCGGCCTCTGACCGCTCAGCCGCGATAGTATCCGGCAAAGGGCGGATAGGTCGCCAGGGCCCGTGGCCTATAGGGCAGCTTCTCATCGAGGATCGGCACCGCCTGCGCCTGCAGGCGCGTCTCGACGGCCGGCGCCATCCGTGCCGGCTGCGGCTGGAACCCGTGCAGCACGAAACTCTCCCGCGTGCCCTCGCTCCAGGGCAGCCACGATGTCTTGCGCTCGTCATGCTGCAGGCCGAGCGCATCCGGTCTGAGCTCGGCGACCAACCCCGGCTCGACCATGAGCGGAGGCATGGCCGCTCGCGCTTCCGCGATCATCCAGCCGAGCGTCAGGTCGGACAGCCCCATCTGCAGGCCATAGCCGCCGCCGATGTCGGTATGCACGCCGGCAAACCAGACCTGTCTGATTTGTCCCGGCGGCGCCTGCGTCTCGTCCCAGAGCTCGGGCGCGAAGACCTGCCGGTTCTCGTCGATGGCGAGCGCCTGGCGGCCATGGGCGACCTGCCGGTTGAGGATCGCGTCATGGAATTTGTGGCGACCCGGCAGGCTACCAATAGCCGGCAGGCCGAGCGCGCGCACCGTATCCCAGACGCCGACGAAGAAGGGGGGCGCCGGCTGGGTGGCATGGCGTTGCCGGAACGCCGCCGCGGCCTCGATCCGCGCTGCGCGGTCGCGGATCATGTAGACATCCTTCACCGCGCTGGCCGCAAGCGCCCGCACCTCGCGCGCCTGAATCGCGTCGGTGAAGCCGTCCCAGCGCAGGACATTGATAAAGCCGCCCGGCACACCGCAGAGCGCAAGCACCCCGCCGAGGCTGCGCACCGTGTAGGCGCCGCGGCTGAAGCCGAACAGGAAGATGCGGTCGCCCGGCCTGTAGGCGCAGAGCAGCGCGGCGTAGCAGTCGATGATGTTGTCGGTGATGCCGTATCCTGTTGCCTGGGCGAGGAGGTCCTTGAAGCGCCGAAACGGCCCGCGAATCTCGCCCTCGTCGGGATTGGAGCCAAGGCCGGGGTCGTAGAAGCAGATCTGGCGGGCGGGATCGACCTCCCGCGTCGCTATGAACAGGCGATAGATGCTCGTCCAGTTGATCGGGTTCGCGCCTCCGGCCTGCCCCGTCCCATCCGAGAAGATGCAGACATTGCGCGCCATGGAGCCCCTCCTGCCCCCGCACCCTACCATGTGATGAGACGCTCCGGGGACAATTTGGCCCGGAACCATGCTTCCAGCGCCTGCCCCTGCCACGAAAGTGCGACGCACAATGGGTTGCCGCGCCGTGCTCGCATCCTATGATGCGCGGAATTCAAAGGAAGCGATGTCCCCGACAGCTCGCGAGAGCCGAGGGACCAACGCAACACAGACGGCCTAAGTCTGGGGAGACACCCGAATGTCCGATACGATCTACGACGTGCCCGCCGGCTGGTCCGAGAAGGCCTGGGTCGACAACGCTCGCTATCAGGAGATGTATGCGGCCTCGGTCGCGGATCCCGAGAAATTCTGGGGCGAGCACGGCAAGCGGATCAACTGGTTCAAGCCCTACACCAAGGTCAAGAACACCAGCTACGAGCCGGGCAAGGTCTCGATCAAATGGTTCGAGGACGGCACCACCAATGTCGCCCATAACTGCGTCGACCGGCACCTCGCCACGCGCGCCGACCAGACCGCGATCATCTGGGAAGGCGACAACCCTGCCGAGTCGAAGACGATCACCTACGGCCAGCTCCATGCCGAGGTCTGCAAGTTCGCGAACGTGCTCAAGGCACATGGCGTCGCGAAGGGAGACCGCGTCACCATCTACCTGCCGATGATCCCCGAGGCGGCCTATGCCATGCTCGCCTGCGCGCGCATCGGCGCTGTCCATTCGGTGGTCTTCGGCGGCTTCTCGCCCGATTCGCTGGCGAGCCGCATCGAGGATTCCGATTCCAAGATCGTCATTACTGCCGATGAAGGCCTGCGCGGCGGCCGCTCGGTCCCGCTCAAGAAGAACGTGGACCTCGCCGACGACAAGGTGAAGGGCGGCATCGGCACCGTCATCGTCGTCAAGCGCACCGGCGGCAATGTCGCGATGAAGGACGGCCGCGACGTCTGGTATCACGACGAAGCCGCCAAGGTTTCCGGCGATTGCCCGGCGGCCGAGATGAATGCGGAGGACCCGCTCTTCCTGCTCTACACCTCGGGCTCGACCGGCAAGCCGAAGGGCGTTCTGCACACCACGGCCGGCTATCTGGTCTACGCCGCCATCACCCACCAATACGTCTTCGACTACCATGACGGCGACGTCTATTGGTGCACCGCCGACGTCGGCTGGGTGACCGGCCACAGCTACATCCTCTATGGCCCGCTCGCGAATGGCGCGACGACGCTGATGTTCGAGGGCATCCCGACCTATCCGTCGATCTCCCGCTTCTGGGAGGTGATCGACAAGCACAAGGTCAACACCTTCTACACCGCGCCGACCGCGATCCGCTCGCTCATGGGCGCCGGCGAGGAGCCGGTGAAGAAGACCAGCCGCGCCTCGCTGCGCCTGCTCGGCTCGGTCGGGGAGCCGATCAATCCGGAAGCCTGGGAGTGGTATCACCGTGTCGTCGGCGACCGCCGCTGCCCGATCGTCGACACCTGGTGGCAGACCGAGACCGGCGGCATCCTGATCACGCCGCTGCCGGGCGCCACCAAGCTCAAGCCCGGCTCGGCCACCCGGCCCTTCTTCGGCGTCAAGCCCGAGATCGTCGATGCTGCCGGCCTGGTGCAGGAAGGTGCTTGCGAGGGCAACCTCGTCATCGCGGACAGCTGGCCCGGCCAGATGCGCACGGTCTATGGCGACCATCAGCGCTTCATGGATACCTATTTCGCGACCTACGCGAACAAGTACTTCACCGGCGACGGCTGCCGGCGCGACGCCGACGGCTATTACTGGATCACCGGCCGCGTCGACGACGTCATCAACGTCTCCGGTCACCGCATGGGCACGGCCGAGGTCGAATCGGCCCTTGTCGCGCATCCCTCGGTCTCAGAGGCTGCGGTCGTCGGCTATCCGCACGACATCAAGGGCCAGGGCATCTATGCCTATGTCACCCTGATGGCCGGCGAACAGCCCAGCGACACGCTGCGCAAGGAACTCGTCGCCTATGTCCGCAACGAGATCGGCCCGATCGCCTCGCCGGACCTGATCCAGTTCGCGCCCGGCCTGCCCAAGACGCGCTCCGGCAAGATCATGCGCCGCATCCTGCGCAAGATCGCCGAGGACGAATTCGGCGCGCTCGGCGACACCTCGACGCTGGCCGACCCCGCCGTCGTCGACGACCTTATCGAGAACCGCCAGAACAAGCGCAAAGCGGGCTGATGCCTTTGGTGGCGGCGCTCAATGGGCAGCCGCCACCACTTCGATCTCGACCTTGAATTCCGGCCGGGTGAAGCCCGAGACGATCATCAGGGTCGAAGCCGGCGGCGGCGCGCCGACATGGCCGTCGCGGGATTCCATATAGCCCTTCATGTAGGCGCGGTCGGTGACATAGGCATTGACCCGCACGATGTCAGCTAGCGTCATCCCGGCCTCGGCCAGAATCGCTGCGATATTGGCAAAGCACAGGTCGGCCTGCGCCCGGACATCCTCGGGTACGCTCCCATCGGCGGCGATCCCGAGCTGGCCGGAGCAGAAGACGAGCCGCTTGCCCACCGGCAATTCCATACCATGGCTGTAACGGGCGAAGGGCGGCGCAATCGCGGCGGGGTTGAGCGGCTTCATATCGCGAGGTCTCCGGGAATCGCCCGGACTATGCCTGCCCACATCTGTTGGAACCAGAGCATCGGTGACGGGTTCGCATCGCGCCCGGCCTGCGCTAGATCATGCTCATGCCGCGTTCATTGCGTTCCTGTGTTAATGACGCAAAGTTCGGCTGACCGAGATCGGAACCCGCGCCGCATGACGACGACGAAGATTGCCACGCCTGCCGCCCTCGCCCGCGCGGCCGCCCTTCTGCCTCTGCTGGTTCTGACCGCCTGCGCAGGTTCTCAACGCTTCACCGGCCCGGTGATGAATTCGCCATCCTACGGTCAGCCGGTGCTGCCTTCCGCGCCTCCGGTCAGCTCGGCACCGATCACGTCGGAGCCGCTGCCGCCGCCCCCCGGCTCTCCGATGGCCTCCGCTTCCCCGTCGGCAGGCGGTGGCCTGCCCGCGCCGCAGGACCCGTTCTTCAATCCCGGCGCCGGCGCGCCGCAGGGCCAGCCGCTGCCGCCCGGCGGCCAGCCCTTGCCGCCGACAGGCCAGCCGGAGCAGTCGCCCGGCCTGCGCGGCAGCAGCAACCAGGTCGCGGGGCTCGGCTCAAGCGCCACCGCGCCGCGCGCGGCCGGAAGCCGCGACGGCATGGTCGGCGGCTGGACGGCACGGGAGGCGACCGGCGGCTCCTGCCGGATTCAGCTGTCAAGCACGCCGACGCTCGATCTCTATCGCGCCAGCTCGTCGGGCTGCGCGAATCGGGATCTCCAGAAGATCACGGCGTGGGACTATCGCGACGGCGAGGTCTATCTCTACCAGCAGGGCGGCACCGTTGCGGCCCGTCTGCGCGGCGGCCCCAGCTCGCTCGATGGGGCAGTGACCAAGTCCGGTGCGGGGCTGTCGCTCAGCCGGTAATCGGCGGTCCGGCATCGGGATCGCGGGCGGAAGGATGCCAATCCGCCCTCGCCGCATTCGACCGACGAGGAATTAAGGTCTGAGCGCGCGTGCAAGCAGGGTCGTCGGCCAGAAATTCTTCTGGATCGACAGGGCGAGCGTCGCAAAGCCGGTCGCATTGTCCAGCGCCTCGTCGAGAATGGTGAAGGGTGTCGGCCCTCCCGTCATGATCACGCCTTCCACATCCGCGTAGCCGCCGACGAGATCCGCTTCGAACTTGGCGGCGAGCCGGCGCATCGCCGCGTTGCCGGGCAGGCAGGTCATGTAGAGCGTGCGGATGCTGCGATTGCGCGCCGCGGTGATCAGTCGGTGAAAAAGATCCGTGCCGATACCGCGTCGGCGCCAGCCGCTCTCGACGCTGAAAGCCGCCTCGCCGGTCTGCGCGACGATGTCGTCGAGACCGCGCAGCTCGGCCGCACCGCGCACGATCCCGTCTTCGACATAGGCATAGACGAGTCCGCCCACGCCGAAGGTCGTCGCCGCGTAGTTCTCGAGAAAGGCATCATTGACCGCGGTGCCGAACCGCTGATGGCGTGTCACGGGATCGAGCCGTAGCAGATGCTCCCGCAACAGATCGCGTTCCGTCGGCCAAAGTCGCCGGATCATGCCGGTGCCGGCCTTCACGCCGGCGAGTTTCGAACGAGCCAATTATCATCTCCTGAACAGCGCGAAGCGCGCACTGCCGACCAGGAGCGTATCTTCCCTAAAGCGTTCTCCAGATTGTGCGGGATTCGGGCGAATGCAAGGCGCCGACCTGCGGCATTTTTGCCGGGTCTGATCAAGATTTAAGCCAGAAACGCAAAACATCATGCAGAAAAGGCATGATGACAGGCTCTCCACAGCCTGGGGATGCCACGAAAAAAAGCACTACAACCGCGGATATCGTCGTGCGATAATTTCGCACGTACCCCGATGACGGCGCGTCCGGCATGAGCTAAGTTGCGTGCTCCCGGTCACTCATACTTGAAGCTCCATGTTCGATCGTCGCAAGCCTCCTGCTGCCCAGCCTTTCGTCACGCACGAAAATATCGAAGCCAAGGTTAAGTGGTTCGACCCCGAGAAGGGGTTCGGTTTCGCATCGCCCTCCGATGGTTCGGGCGATGTCTTCCTGCACGTCTCGGCGATCGGCCCGCTCGATCAGCAGGACCTGCTGCCCGGCGCCACCATCGTCGCCGATCTCGGCGAGGGACGCCGCGGTCTCCAGGTCGTTGCGATTCACGAGATCGATGCCTCCACCGCGACCCAAACCGCGCCGGCTCCGCGCGCCTTCTCGCCGCGCCCGCCGCGTGATGATTTCGGTGGCGGCTACGGCGATCGGGATCGGGGCGGATTCGGCGGCGATCGTGATCGCGGCTTCGGCGGCGGCGACCGCGGTGGCTTCGGTGGCGGCGGCTTCGGCGGCGGCGATCGCGGCCCTCGCGGCGGCGGCTTCCAGGACCGCGACAGCGGCCCGGTCGAAGGCCCCTTCGACGGCGCCGTGAAGTTCTTCAACTCGGATCGTGGCTTCGGCTTCATCGCCCCCGACAAGGGCGGCCCGGACGTGTTCCTGCATGTCTCGTCGCTGAGCCGCAGCGGCCTCCAGCCGCCGGTCGACGGGCAGCGCGTGCGCTTCTCGATCCGCGCCGGCCGCAAGGGCCCGGAAGCTGCGAACGTCAGCTTCATCTGACCCCAATCAGATCGCTCCAAACGTCAAAGGCCCGCCGATGGCGGGCCTTTTCTTTTTCTCGCTTGAGCAGCAGCCAAACGGCAGCATAGACCGGGAAACGCGCCAAAGGCGCGCTCCCCGCGCCATTCTCAATGGTCGTGATCGCCTTCGAGACCGCCGATGTGCTTCTGGGTGTAGAGTTCGAGGCCGACGCGCTCGATCAGGTCGAGCTGCGTTTCGAGGAAGTCGATATGGCCCTCCTCATCCTTCATCAGCGCCTTGAACAGGTCTTCGGACGGGTAGTCGCCGACGTCACGGCAATACTTCGCCGCTTCCTGATAGAGGGCGCGCGCCTCGACCTCGGCCTTGAGATCGCACTCGATGACTTCCTTGACGTTCTCGCCGATGCGCAGCTGGTCGAGCGTCTGCAGGTTCGGGAAACCTTCGAGGAAGAGGATACGGTCGACGAAACGGTCGGCATGGACCATCTCCTCGATCGATTCCTTCTTCCAGGTCTTGGCCATCTCCTTCAGCCCCCAATTGTCGAGCATCCGGTAATGCAGCCAGTACTGGTTGATGGCTGTGAGCTCCGAGCGCAGCCCCTTGTTGAGATATTCGATGACCTTCTTATCGCCCTTCATGGCGGAGCCCCTCAATGAATTACATTAGAATGATACTAATGTAGACAGGGTAGCCTCAGAAGGGAAGAGGGAAAACCGTCTTCGCTGCGCGCCCGATGCGAGCGGGCAAAGCAAAAAAGCCCGCAGCGACTCAGGCCGCAGCGGCATCCTCGGAGAGGGCGATGCCTTCAAGCATGCGCTCCACGGTGACATGCACCGCGCATTCGATCTCGCGGCTGGCACAGCTATGGCACTGCGTTGCGCAAGCGGCACGCGCCTCGGCCAGGAGGGTCCGCACCTCGCGGGCGCAGCGCCCGCAATCCGGGCTGCAGCCGAGGCAGTCATAGGCCTCGCCCGCCGTCCGCGGACCGCTGCCGTCAGCAGCGACGGTGCCCTTGATCTGACGGCAGGAGATAACGTTGCAGGAGCAAACAATCACGCGTGATGGCCCACCACGCGCTTGGTCTCGATCTCTTCGCCATCGGCGCGGCGCAGACGCACGATCACCTCGACCGAGGAGATCACCATCCCTTCCGGCGCCTCCGGCAGGCCGGCGACATGGATCGTCGAGCCCGGGATATCCGTGACCGTCTCGTCGTCCTCGTTATAGAAGTGGTGGTGCTCCGACACGTTGGTGTCGAAGAACGTCTTGGGCCCGGAGACCGAAACCTGGCGCAGCAGGCCGGCTTCCGAGAACTGGCGCAGCGTGTTGTAGACGGTCGCCAGCGACAAGGGCTCGCGGGCGCGGATCGCCTCCTCATAGAGCATCTCGGCGCTGACATGGCGGTCGCCCTTGGCGAAGAGCAGCCAGCCCAACGCCATGCGCTGGCGCGTCGGCCGCAGGCCGGCGGAGCGCAGACGGGCCTTCACCGAGCTGATCGGGCAGGAGGCAGGGTTCTTCTGCGGCCACGGAATATGGTCGCCTGCCACCGGCTTGTGATCCTGATCCTTGTTCGTCAGAACGCCCATCGATAACGCCTTCCACCACGCCGGTCGCCCGGCCGCGCAGTTTAGAAATCCTCTAAACTACTGATATTACTAACATATTTGCCAAGGTCGGCGTCGGTTGTCAATCTTCGCGGCTGCGACATCCGGCAGCAACCACAGTTTGCCGATCACGAAATCGTACGCTCGGAGACGTCTGCGAGACCTGGCGCGGGGCAGCGGGGGCCGGCCGGCGGCCGCGCTCGCAATCGGCCAGGGGGTCAGTGACCGCCGCCGCCCCCGGCAGCCGCCTTGGGCGGCTTGCGCAGGAAAAGCGACAGCACGACCAGGCTCGCGAAGATCAAGGTCAGGGCAAGGAAGACGTCGCTGAAGGCCATGACCAGCGCCTGCTTGTGGACGCGCTGGTTGATCAAGGCCAGCGCCATCTTCTGCGCTGCGTCGCCATAGTCGCCGAAGCGCTGCACCGTATTGGCGAGCGCCTCCTCCGCCACGCCGCGGCCGGCCACCACCATCTCGTGCAGCCTGGTGATGTGCAGGTCCGTGCGAGTGTTCAGCATTGTGTTGATCACCGCGAGCCCGACGGCGCCGCCGAGATTCCGGGTCAGATTGTAGAGGCCGGAAGCGTTCTTGAGCTGCTGCGGCGGCAGCGTCCCCAACGCGATATTGTTGATCGGCACCATGCACAGCATCAGCGAGCAGCCGCGCAGGATCTGCGGGACGAGAAGCTCGTAGAAGTCCCAGTCCGCGGTGATGAAGGAGGCCCACCAGGTTCCGAGCGCGAACCCTGCGAAGCCGATCATCATCATCACGCGCGGATCGAGCTTGGCCGAGAGCCGCCCCGCGATCGGCGCCGTCAGGAACATGGCAAGGCCGGTAACGAACATGGTCTCGCCGATCATCAGTGCATCGTATCCGCGGATTCGCCCGAGATAGACCGGGTAGAGATAGGTCAACCCGTACAGGCCGATGCCCATGCAGAAGGAGAACAGCGAGCCGAAGGCGAAGTTGCGGTCCTTGAAGGCGTAGAGATCGACCAGCGGGTCGTCGCGCGTCAGTGCCCGCCAGAAGAACAACACGGCGCCGAACACCATCACGACCGAGAAGAGCACGATCTCATGACTCTGGAACCAATCGAGCCGCGTCCCCTCCTCGAGCACATATTCGAGGCTGCCGAGGAAAGCGGCCATGCCGGCCAGGCCCAGCCAGTCGAAGCGCTTGATCAGGCTGTGGTCGGGCTTGTCGAAATCGATCAGCGTCCAGGCCGCGATCGTCACGCCGATGCCCGGCACGACGTTGACGAGGAAGAGCCAGTGCCAGGAGAAGGCGTGGCTGAGATAGCCGCCGACCGTCGGGCCGATCGTCGGCGCCAGCGTCGCGACGAGGCCGATCAGCGGCGAGACCACCGGGCGCTTCGACGGCGGAAAAATGGTGAAGGCCGCGGCGAAGACGCCGGGGATCATGCCGCCGCCGATAAAGCCCTGCACGGCGCGCCACAGGATCATCTCGTTGATCGAGGAGGCCTGGGCACAGAGCACGCTGGATATGGTGAAGCCCGCTGCGGCGATCGAGAAGAAGACGCGCGTCGACAGCGCCCGGCTGAGATAGCCGGAAAGCGGGATCATGATCACTTCCGCGATCAGATAGGCCGTCTGCACCCAGGCGATCTCGTCGGCCGAGGCGGACAGGCCGGCCTGGATCTCCGCCAGCGAGGCCGAGACGATCTGGATGTCGAGGATCGCCATGAACATGCCGAAGACCATCGCCAGGAAGGCGAATATCCGGCGTAGGGGGATGGCGTCCGGCGCCGGCGGCGCTCCCGCCGGCGCATTCAGGGTCGCGGTGGCCATGGCGGCCTCCTCGATACGGGGTCAGCGCTGGCTGGCGGGACGGGGATCGATCGAGACCACGACGGACATCCCCGGCCGCAGCACGTGCTGACCGGCCGATTCCTTGTCCAGCGCGATGCGCACCGGAACGCGCTGCACGATCTTGGTGAAGTTGCCGGTCGCGTTGTCGGGCGGCAGCAGCGTGAACACCGAGCCCGTGCCGCCGGCGATGCCGCTGACCGTGCCATGGAAGACCTTGCCCGGCAGGGCATCGACGGTGACGCTCGCCTTGTCGCCGACCTTCAGCGGTCCGACCTGGGTCTCCTTGAAATTCGCATCGACATAGACCTGATCGAGCGGAACGATCGACATCAGGCGCTTGCCGGCGCTGACGAGATCGCCGAGCTGCAGATTGGTGTTGGCGACGACGCCGTCGATCGGCGCGGCGATCTTGGTGAAGGTGAGGTCGCGCTCGGCCTTCTGCTCGGCGACCTTGAGCTCGTCGATCTGGCGGGCGGCCTCGACGCGCTGCGCCTCCAGCACCTTGATATTGGCCTGCGCCTGCACGATGCCGGCCTTGGCGCTCGCGACCGAAGCCACCGCCTGGTCGCGCGCAGCCGTCGCCGCATCGAGTGTTGCCTGCGAGCCGTAGGACTTGGCCGCGAGGCTGTTGGCGCGCTCGAAATCGGCGACCGTGCGGGTCACCGCCGCCTCGGCGGAGTTCTGCTGGGCCTGGGCCTGGGCAAGTGCGGCGCGCGCCGCCTCGACCTGGCTGTCGATGCGCGCCAGCGTGGCTCGCGCCGTGGCGGTCTTGGCCCGGGCACTGTCGAGCGCGATCCGCCAGTCGCCATCATCGAGCGCGACCAGCGGCTGGCCGGCCTTGACTTCCTGGTTCTGCGTCACTGAGACCGCTGCGATATTCGCCGCGAGCTTGGCCGAGATCGTCGCCATCTCCGCGCCGACATAGGCGTCGTCGGTCGAGACGATGAAGCGGCCATTCCGCCACCAGTCGATGCCGTACCACAGGCCGGCGCCGACGACGGCAGTCGCTGCGACCATCATGAGGCCACGCTTCAGCGGGCTCTTGCCGCCCTTGGCCTTCGCAGGCTCGGCAGCAGGCGGGGCGTCCCTGACCGGCGCTTCACGCGCCTCGCGGGCGGTGGCGGGCTCGGCCGGCTGGGCGGTCTCGGCCTTGGCATCGACCAGCTTCAGCCGGTCGCGGCGGGGTTCTGATGCGGTTTCAGCAGACATCGTGCGTCCTGCATGTCAATTCGAACCATACGGTTCGATTGCGCTTGAAATAGCGCGAGAGATATTGCATATCAAGTCAAATCGAACCGATTGGTTCGATTCTTTTTCGCAGCTGCCATGCAGAGCCCGCAGGTCGGGCCAGAGTATGATGACGGAAACCTCTGAAGTCCCGGTAAAGACGGGCCCGCGCAACCGCCGGATCGCCGGCGCGGATCCGGACAAGCGCCGCCAGATCCTCGATGGCGCCTTGCAAATCTTCACCTCGCGCGGCTTCGACGCAGCTAGCATGAGCGACATCGCCGCGGCGGCGAACGTCTCGAAGGGTACGCTCTACGTCTATTTCCAGGACAAGGAGCATCTCTTCGTGGCGCTGATCCAGCGCGAGCGCGAGACGCAGAAGCGCGGCGCCATCGAGGCCCTGAACGAGGATTCCGATCCGGTACGGGCGCTGGGCAATTTCGGCCGCTGCATCGTGCGAATGATCAATGGCGATCTGGCCGTCAGCGCGCATCGCGTCGTCATCGGCGTCGCCGAGCGCATGCCGGATCTCGGCCGGGAATTCTACGAGAACGGGCCGATGCTCGGATCGCGGCTGATTGCGGGTTATCTCGACCGCATGGTTGCCGAGGGCAAGCTCGCGATCGACGATACCTATCTGGCCGCCGTCCAGTTCCTCGATCTCTGCCAGGCGACGCTGACGCGCCCACGCCTGTTCAATGCCGTGCGCATGCCGCCGAGCGACGAGGAGGTCCAGCGCGTCGTCGGCGAGGCGATCGCGATGTTCATGGCGCGCTATGGGCGCGGGACCGGCGCCGAGCCGGCCCCACGCTGATCGCGACGCCTTATTTCAGCGCCTTCAGGCTGTCGATGATCGACGCCAAATCCTTGAGGTTCTCCTTCTCGCCCTCGGGCGAGGCCCAGTAGGTCACCACGAGGCCCTTGGTCTCGGTGGCCTGCAGCAAGGTCAGGCTGACATGGGTAGGGCCGTCCTCGTCCTTGCCGGTCCACTGCACCTGGACGCCTTCCATGCCATTGTTGGAGAACGGCTTCTTCTCCTGCGTCGCGGGATCGACGACGACGCCCTTGCTCTTCAGCCAGGTGACCGCTTCGGCGATGGCCTGTGCGGCGTCCTTCAGCTCCGTCACCTCGACCGAGATGTAGACGGCTTCGTCGTCGGACGTCGATTCGACACCTTTGGCGATCTCGGTGGATTCCCAATCGTCCGGCATCGTGATCACCGCAACGGGGTTGGGATCGGGAATCGAATAGGTCTTGGCGCTTGCGAGCCCGGGCAGCAGGAAAAGGCTGGCGGCGAGAACCGCGCGTGCGAGATGGATCGGCATAGGTCGTTCCTGGGAAGAAGACGCCGGATGGCGTAACGTCATCCTATAGCAACATTGCCGCCATGCCGCGCATCCTAAGGCGAAGCTGAGTCTCTATCGCGATCCTTGGTTACCGACCGTCAGCCGGCGACCTGCCTGGCGCGGATGCGCTCGCGATGGGCCGTGTATAGTCCTGACGCCGCGATGATGCTGGCGCCGACATAGGTCCAGATATCCGGGATCGCTGCGAAAACCAGATAGCCGAAGATCGAGGACCAGAGCAGTTGCGAATAGGCAAAGGGCGCTAGCAGCGAGGCATCCGCATACCGGAAGGCCTGAATCAGAAAGATATGCCCTATCGTCGAGATGCCGCCAATGAAGACGCCGATCATGACGGCCTTGAGATCGAGCGCCTGCCAGCTGAACGGCGCCGCCAACGAAAGCAGGATGAAGCCGATCGTGGCGGAATAGGCCAGCGTCACCACCGGGATCTCGGTGCGGCTCATCATCCGGGTCATGATCAGCGAAAACGCCCAGAAGAACGACGAGCCGAGAACGAAGAACGACGCGCCATGAAAGCCGGCGCCACCGGGGCGCACCACAACCATCACGCCGATCAGCCCCACGATCGTGGCCAGCCAACGCCGCCAGCCGACGACCTCGCCCAGAATGGGAATGGAGAGCGCCGTCACGAAGAGCGGCGAGACGAAGGAGGTGGCGGTGGCGTCCGCCATCGGCAGGTCGTGCAGCCCCGCCACGAACAGGATCGAGGAGATCGTCACGCCCAGCGCCCGCAGCACCTGCAGGCCCGGCCGCCGCGTGCTCATCCTCCGAAAGCCGCCGGTGAAACAGACGGTGGCGAGCATGATCGCGGCAAACGTGCCGTAGCGCATCCAGGTGATCTGGAGCGCGGGCAAGGTGGTCGCGAGATATTTGGAGGCGATATCGCCGCTGCACATGAAAATCGACGAGAGCAGCAAGAGCGCGATGCCGCGCGCGGAATTGTCGATGCGAAGCGATCTGCCTTCCTGCGGAGGGGCGACCGGTTGCTCAGGAAGGGGAGCGTTGGGCAAGGGCTCGGTTCACGGGCAGGGATGCTCAAGCCTTAGCCGTTTTGCCCTGCATATTCACACGCAAAGACGGTCACCCGCCCATGCGCGTGGACATTGCCCGTGACCCTGCCCGGTTTCCGGACAGGGTGGGCTGCGCAGTCTGCTTTAGGCTGCCTGCTTGCGCGGCTGGATCAGCTTGCGGTTGACCAGCACCTCGGCGATCTGGATCGCGTTCAGCGCCGCGCCCTTGCGCAGGTTGTCGGAGACGCACCAGAAGGCCAGGCCGTTCTCGACAGTCGCATCTTCGCGGATGCGCGAGATATAGGTCGCGTCCTCGCCCGCCGCCTCATGCGGGGTGATGTAGCCGCCGGGCTCGTGCTTGTCGATGACGAGGATGCCTGGCGCGGTGCGCAGCACCTCGCGCGCCTCGTCGGCGGTAACAGGCTTCTCGCACTCGATATTGACGCTCTCGGAATGGCCGATGAAGACCGGCACGCGCACGCAGGTCGCGGTCAGCTTGATGTTCCTGTCGAGGATCTTCTTGGTCTCGACCATCATCTTCCACTCTTCCTTGGTGAAGCCGTCCTCCATGAAGACGTCGATCTGCGGGATGAGGTTGAAGGAGATGCGCTTCGGAAACTTCTTGGTGGTGACCTCGCCGGCCGAGAACACGGCGCGGGTCTGGTTGAAGAGCTCGTCCATGCCTTCCTTGCCGGCGCCGGAAACCGACTGATAGGTCGAGACGACGACGCGCTTGACGCCGAACTTGTCATGCAGCGGCTTCAGCGCCACGACGAGCTGCGCTGTCGAGCAGTTCGGATTGGCGATGATGTTCATCTTGGAGAACCCGGCGGCGGCGGCGGCGTTCACCTCCGGCACGATCAGCGGCACGTCGGGATGCATGCGCCAGGCCGAGGAGTTGTCGATGACGACGGCACCCTGCGCGCCGATCTTCGGCGACCAGATCTTCGAGATCTCGCCGCCAGCCGACATCAGGCAGATGTCGGTGTCGGAGAAATCGTAATGCTCGAGCGCCTTCACCTTCAGCGTCCTGTCGCCGAAGGAAACCTCTGTGCCGACCGAGCGGGACGAGGCCAGCGCCACGACCTCACCGACGGGGAAGGCGCGCTCGGCGAGAATGTCCAGCATCTCGCGGCCTACATTGCCGGTTGCACCGACCACTGCGACCTTGAAGCTCATGATGTGATCCTTTGCGGATAGGGCGGTTCGGATCTCCCTTTGGGGGCCGCCCCGCGCCGGGCTCGGGCGGGTTCGGCGATCTGCCCCCGCCGGGGGGAGATGGACCCGGAACCGAGGCGAAGCGTCAGCGCGACGTACCGGCTTTCCCGGTCGTCGTTTTGGTCGTGAGTTTCGTCGTCGTCAGACGGACAGTCACAGAGCCAATCCCGAAGGGCTGCAAAACTTCGCAAGCAGCGCATCGCTGCACCGCGCCATGTCAGAACACCCACGGCGCGAAAAAGTCAATTCCCCCCAACGGCCAACCTGAATCTCCGCCATTAACCCTGCTCGTTGACCGGTCGTTCACGCTGCCAAGCGATCGGCGCTAGGCGGTAACCTGCCGGCGACTCTTCGCGGCCAGCCTGCCCCGTTGAAGGTTCGGGCGCCAAGGCCAGCGGCGCGGGAGTTACGTGTTGCGTTTGCGATCGGTCGATGTGGTCCTGAGAGTGCAGGCCGGGCCTCGGCGGCTCAGGCCGTGGCTTCTCCGCGCCGTCGCCTTCCGCCGCAGCATCGCCGCGGGTCTTGCCGGCATCGACATCATCCCGGTCATCATCGCTTGCGCCGACCGCGTCGAGGCGGCCTTCCGCCGGGGCGCGCGTGTCGCTCGCCACCTTGTGCCGCAGCGCGGGATCGGGCTGACCGGGGCGCTTGCCTGGCGCAGCGCAGCCGCGCTGAGCGGCATCGGTCTGACAGCGGCGCTGATCACCAGCCTTTCCGCCAAGGACGAAGCTCCGCCCCAACTGGCCAGCCTCGCGCCGGCTGCGGCAAGCTTATCGGCTCAGGCCGGGACATCTCCGCCTCGGCCGCGCAGCTCGGTTACGGCTGAGGATTGGGTCGCGATCGCTCGCCCCGCCGCGAGGTTCAGTTTGGAGACGTCCGAGCTCGGCCGGGAAGCGCCCGCCCTGGAAGCACGGCGCAGTCAGGACGGCAGCCGTCGCGAGGATCTGTTGAGTTTCGGCAGCTTCGCCGAGCCGAAACCGCATCTCGTGCTGCGCCTGGCAACTGGAGATGGCGCAGCCCCCGGAGCCCGCTCCTTCATGGTCGCCCTGGTGCATGCGGCCGCGCAGCGCAGCCTGGCGGTGGAGCGCAGCAGCACGCCGGCCCCGACCGAGACCCGTTTCGGCCCGCTGGAGACAGCCGATGTCGTTCTCGGGGAAGGCACGCAGAGCCGCAGCTGCATCGCCTTTCGTTCGCCGCCCGGCGGGGCAACCTTCGCCATGAGCGGGTGGTGGTGCGCAGGATCGAAGCCGAGCGACCGCCGGCAGTTGGCTTGCCTGATCGACCGGCTCGATCTCGCCGGCCCGGTCGATCCGGAATTGCGTGGCATCTTCGCCCGCAGCGAGCTCAATCGCGAGCCGGCCTGCGCACCTCCGCGTCTCTCCGCGACCGGCCGCAAGGCATCCTGGCTCGATGTCGACGGCAACCTGCCGGCCCTGCGGGTGAAGACGGCCAGCGCCGAACCGGTACGCGCCGTTGCCGAGCCCGGCAAGCGTCGCGACAAGCCGAATCGCCGCCAGCCCTGACACTCTCCCGAAACGCCGCCGTTCTAACAAAATTGTTAACGACGGCGTGCTACTCTTTGCGTCGGATTTCTGATGCCTACATGGAGTGGGTGCATCCACTACCGGAGATTGCCGCCATGATGCCGTTCAAGCGTGTTGCCACTGTTCTCGCCATCACCCTGGCGGCATCGACCGTCTTCGCGGCGATGGCCGAAGCGCAGAACCGCCGCGCACCGCTGCGGATCACGATCCAGAAGCGCAGCTATTTCGATGCCGGCAACGTCGTGCCGGTCGGTTCGCTGAACCGCTACGCCACCCAACAGGTTTACGCCTCGCCGGTCTATTCCAACACGGGCGAGTTCTATGGCGAAGGCGCCCTGCCCCCACGCATCGGCGCCGGCGTCAACCCCTTCGCCAACACCTTCTCGACGCCGGGCTACTGACGAAACGCGTCATGGTCGGGTCGAGCCCGACCATGACGGATCGCTTTAGGGCAAAGCCTTGAGATAGCGCACCGGACGCCCGGGCGACGCGGCATTGGCGGCATGGACGATCGCGTTCGCGTCGATGCCGAAATGCCGGTAGAGATCGGCGACCGTTCCGGTCTGGCCGAAATGCTCGACACCGAGCGCTTTCTGCTTGTGGCCATGGACGCTGCCAAGCCAGGCGAGCGTTGCCGGATGCCCGTCCAGCACTGACACGATACCGCAATCGCGGGAGAGATCCCCGAGCAGCCGCTCGATATGGCTCGTCGCCGCATGGTTGCCGCGCTGGCGCGCCCGCTCGGCCGCCTGCCAGCCGGCATTGAGCCGATCAGCCGATGTGATCGCGAGCAAACCGACATCGCGCCGGTCCTCGCCGAGCAACCCGACAGCCTCGATCGCCTCCGGCGCGACCGCGCCGGTATAGGCGATGACGACCGAGGCGTTCGGCCCCGGCTTCCTGAGCCAATAGGCGCCGTCGATGATCTCGCGCTCCAGCTCCGGCGTCATGGTGCGGCTCGGCTGCTCGACCTGCCGGGTCGAGAGACGCAGATAGACCGAGCCGCCGGTCTCGTCGCGCAGCCAGGTCCGCTCGTCCGGATCGCCCTCGCCGTCGCGCTGCATGTAGTCGAAGGACCAGCGCATCATCACCGCGAGCTCGTCGACGAAGGCCGGCTCGAAGGCGCACAAGCCATCCTGGCTCATGCCAATCAGCGGCGTCGCGATCGACTGATGCGCCCCGCCCTCCGGCGCAAGCGTCACGCCCGACGGCGTCGCCACCACCATGAAGCGCGCATCCTGGTAGCAGGCATAGTTCAGCGCATCGAGCCCGCGCGAGATGAAGGGATCGTAGAGCGTGCCGATCGGGATCAGCCGCTCGCCGAAGATCGAATGCGACAGGCCGAGCGCCGAGAGGTTGATGAACAGGTTCATCTCGGCGATGCCCAGCTCGATATGCTGGCCCTTCGGCGAGAACTCCCATTTCTGCATCGAGGGAATGCGCTCGTCCTTGAAGGTGTCGGCCATTGACGCCCTGGCGAAGAGCCCGCGCCGGTTCACCCACGGCCCGAGATTGGTCGAAACCGTCACGTCCGGCGCCGTGGTGACGATGCGGTCGGCGAGCGGGCCTCCCGTCTTGCCCAGATCGTCGAGCACCTTGCCGAAGCCCATCTGCGTCGACATCGACGGCTGGATGCCGGCCTCCAGCCTGTCCGGAACCGGCAGCTTGGCGGCCGAGAAGCGCCGCCGCCCTTGCGAGAAGAACGGCACCTTGTCGAGGAAGGCGCGGACCTCGCTTTCGGGCAGGCCAAGCCCCTCGAACAGGTCCCATTCATGGCCGGGGCGGATGTTGTTCGCCTTGCGGAAGCCGTCGAGCTGCTCCTTCGTCATCAGCCCGGCATGGTTGTCCTTGTGCCCGGCGATCGGCAGGCCGAACCCCTTCACCGTATAGGCCAGGAAACAGACCGGCCGGTCATGGTCGATGCCCTCGAAGGCTTCGAGGATCGACGGCAGATCGTGGCCGCCGAGATTGCACATCAACTTTGAGAGCTCGGCGTCGGAACGGCTCTCGATCAGCTTCGTCACAGGCCCCTGATCGCCGAGATCGTCCATCAGGCGCTTGCGCCAGGCCGCGCCGCCCTGGAAGGTCAGGGCCGAATAGAGCTGGTTCGGGCAGGAATCGATCCAGGCTTTCAGCCGCTCGCCGCCCTTCTCCTTGAACGCCGCCTGCTGCAGCGAGCCGTATTTCAGCGTCACGACATCCCAGCCGAAATTGCGGAACATCGTCTCGAAGCGGTCGTAGAGGCCCTCGCGGATGACGGCATCGAGCGACTGGCGGTTGTAGTCGATGATCCACCAGGTATTGCGCAGGCCGTGCTTCCAGCCCTCCATCAGGGCCTCGAAGATGTTGCCCTCGTCGAGCTCGGCATCGCCGATTAGCGAGACCATGCGGCCTTCGGGGCGATCCTTCGCCCAGCCATGCGCCTTCACATAGTCCTGCGTCAGCGAGGAGAAGAGCGTCTGCGCGACGCCGAGTCCGACGGAGCCGGTCGAGAAATCGACGTCGTCAATGTCCTTGGTGCGCGAGGGGTAGCTCTGCGCGCCCTTGTAGCCGCGGAAATTCTCAAGCTTCTCGCGCGTCTGCAGGCCCATCAGATAGTTGATGGCATGGAAGATCGGCGAGGCATGCGGCTTCACCGCGACACGGTCCTGCGGGCGCAGCGCGGCCATATAGAGAGCCGTCATGATGGTGGCGAGAGAGGCCGACGAGGCCTGATGCCCGCCCACCTTCATGCCGTCGTCGTTCTGGCGGATGTGATTGGCGTTATGGATCGTCCACGATGCCAGCCAGAGGATCTTCTTCTCCAGCTCGGCGAGGTACGGCAGGCGCTGATCTGTTGTCATGAATTTGGCCCGAACTCCCAGTGGTTCCGATCATGCACGGAAGCACTGGCAGAACGAGCCAAATTTCTGTGTCCGGCCGCCCGGCTTTGGCGGCTTTCGCCAATCACCAGCGAAAACCTGCAGGAAATCGCCAAACCGTCCCGCCGGGGCGTGGGTCGGATTGCCGGCTACTTGTCGATCTGCGCGATGCGGTCGAAGGCGGCGGCGAAGCCGGTCAGGGATATGTTGAAGGGAACCGGCTCGTTATTCGACAGGTTTAGCGCCGCAACCGTCAAAGCCTTGCCGGCCTTCATCGCGTCGGTCGCGACCGTCGGGAAGGAGATCGGCAGCAGGCAGCCCTGCGCCATGCAGGTCGAGAAGCGCAGCCCCTGCCCCAGATCCTTGTCGTCGAGCCGCAGCACCGCTCCGTTCTCGAGCTTCATGCCGAACGGGAAGAGGATCGTGCCCTCCGCCCGCCCGTCCTTCGGCGTGCGCAGCTCGATGGCGAAGACGCGCTGCCCGGTCTGGCTGTTGCCCTGCGACTGAAGGAGGACGCAGAGCCGCTGGCCATTGGCGATGCGGCAATCGACCGTCCAGTCGCCATAGGTCTCGTTGATCGCGCTCGCGCCGTTCGGCAGCGTCGCATTCTGAGCCGCGGGCTGGCCCACGCCCGGAGCAGCCTGGTTCTGCGCGAGTGGCTGGGCGGGCTTCGGCGCGGGACGGGCTGCTGGAGCCGGTGCTCCCTGCGCCATGACCATGGGCGCGGCGGCAAGAGCAGCGATCGCAAAGACGAGAGCGGCGACGGGGGCGTTACGGAAACGATGACGGGGCATGGTGCTACAATCTAGTGACTATATCGCCAGCGATATTGCAGAAACCTGTAGCCAGAGGAAGAGCAAATCGGCGTAAAAAATCCAATAAAATGGCAAAGTATCCATGCCTTCAAATCGAAATCGACAATTGAATTATTTCAATCTGAAAAATTCGCTCCGCATTCGCGACCCGCCGCTACGGTCGCTTCATCTCAGCTTTTGCAGAGCGCGGCATGAACTTCTTGCGGGCGGCGGCCGCGGCGGATCGCTTCGCGAACCTCCGGCCGCTGCAGGCGCCGGGCGACGCAGGCGAGCGCGTTGAGGTGCTGCCCTTGCCCGGCTTCCGGCGTCAGGATCAGGCAGAGGATATCGACCGGCGCGCCATCGACCGCTTCGAAATCCACCGGCTTGGCCAGGTTGGCCAGCAGAACGAAGGGCGTGGCGAGGCCGGCAAGCGGCGCATGCGGCAGTGCGATGCCGCCGCCGATGCCCGTCGAACCCAGCGCTTCCCGCCGCTTCAGGGCGGCAGCGATGACATCGGCCGGTATCCCCGTGCATCCCGCCGCATGGCGGGAGAGCAGGTCAAGGCACTGCTCCTTCGATGCCGGCTTGAGCCCGGTCAGCACCGCGCCGGGGGTGATCAGCTCGGAAATGTCCATTGTGATCAGTCGCTTTCGCGCAGCCTGTACCCGACGCCGGGCTCGGTCGTGATGTAGCGGGGCTGCTCGGGGATCGGCTCGATCTTCTGGCGCAGCTGCCGGATATAGACGCGCAGATACTGCACATCCTCGTTGCCGCCCCAGACTTCCTTCAGCAGATGGCGATGCGTCAGCACCTTGCCGGCATGCTGCACGAGCGCGCGCAGGATATCGTACTCCTTCGGCGAGAGCTTCACCTCGGCGCCGCCGACCTGGACGATGCGGCGGACGAGATCGACCGAAAGCTCGCCGGTCCGGAAGACCGGCTTCTCACCCTGCTGGTGCAGCTTGTGGCGCAGCGCGACGCGCAGCCGCGCAGCCAGTTCGCGCATCCCGAACGGCTTGGTGAGGTAATCGTCCGCGCCTGCCTCCAGCGCCTGGACGATGCCGGCCTCGTCAGTGCGGCTCGACAGGATGACGATGGGCAGCGTGCGCCCCTCGCTGCGCCAGAGACGCAGGAGCTCCTGCCCGGTCATGTCTGGCAGGCCGAGATCGAGCAGCACCAGGTCGGGCTCTTCCGCGTCGATCCGTGCAATGGCGTCCTTCGCGTTGCCGGCTTCGCTGATCGTGTATCCCTCGGTGCCGAGCCCGACCCGCAGCAGCTTTCGGATCGGCGGTTCGTCGTCGACGACGAGTACCCGGACGGCCATAGTGGTCATGGCAATACCCTCATCTGCTGGGTCTCGGGCGGGATCGGCATGCGGATCGTGAACACCGCTCCCTGCCGATCGCGGCGGTTGGCGGCGGTGATCGTCCCGCCCATCGCCTCGACAAAGCCGCGGCAGATCGCAAGGCCGAGGCCGGTTCCGGCGCGGACCTGATCTCCCTTCCCCACCCGGTAGAAACTGTCGAAAATCCGTTCGAGGTCGTCCGGCGGCAGGCCCGGCCCTTCGTCGAGAATGTCCAGAACCACCGCATCACCATCCGCGCGGGCATGGACGCCGAGCGTGGTGCCCGTCGGCGCGTATTTCGCGGCGTTGTCGACGAGATTGAACAGCACCTGATCGAACAATACGGGGTCCAGTCGCAGCATCGGCAGGCCGGCGGCCAGCGACAGATCGATCATGTGGCCGCGCGTGATACTTTCTGCGCGTCGCAACGCTGCGCCGACAACGTCACCGACGTCGAGCAGGGCATAGTTCGGTTCCATCGCACCAGCCTCGATCCGCGTCATATCCAGCAGATTGGCGATGAAGCGGTTGAGCCGTTCGGATTCCTCGACGACCGTCCCCAGAAGCTCGGATCGATCCGCTTCGGGGATAGCCTTCCCATAGTCGCGCAACGTGCCGGCCGCGCCCATGATGCTGGCGAGCGGCGTCTTGAGATCATGCGAGATCGAGGTCAGCAGCGCCGAGCGCAGCCGGTCCGCCTCCGCCGCGAGCTTCGCCTTGTCGACATCGGCAGCGAGTTGCACGCGCTCGATCGCGATCGCGGCCTGGTCCGCCAGCGCATCGAACAGGCGCTGCTGCTCGGGCGTCAGAAGCGCGCCCGGCCGGTCGGAATCGAGCCCGATCACACCGATGGCGCCGCGCCCGGTCCGCAGCGGGAGATAAAGCCGCTTCGCGCCCGGCAGCGTGTCGGCTCCCCGCCCGGCCGGACGGTCATGCTCCCAGGCCCAATGCGCCGCCGCGATATCGGCATCGTCGAGCGTATCGTCGGGCGGATAGCCGGCCCGGACCGCGATGCTGGTTTCCTCCGGCAGCAGGATCACAACGCGCACGCGCAACATCGCGGCAATCTGGTAGGCGCTCGCCCAAAGCACGTCGTCGAGCGTGCCCGTACCGGCGAGCTTGCGCGAAAACAGATAGAGGTCTTCCGTCGTTCGCGCGCGCTGGCGCGCCGCCGTGGCCTGGCGCTGGACGCGGGCCGTGAGATTGCTGGCGATCAACGCGACCAGAAGGAAGAAAAAGAAGGCGAGCACGCTTTCGGGGTCGCCGATGACCAAAGTGTAGAGCGGCGGCAGGAAAAAGAAGTTGAAGGCCAGCGCCCCGATCACGGAGGTGAACAGCGCCGGCCAGAGCCCGGCCGTCACCGCCGAGGCCAGCACCGCCATCAGGAAGACGAGCGCAATGTTGCGCACGTCGAGCACGAGATGCAGCAACATGCCGAGCCCTACGGCCACAGCCACGAAGGCCACGCCCGCCAGATAAGCGCCTGGCTCGAAACGCTGCTCGCCTGAAGAGCCGGCGGCGCGAACCTCCCCGGCGCCGGCTTCCTGCCCGGGAATCACATGGATACTGATGTCGCCGGCCTCGCGGATCAGCGTCTGCGCCACCGATCCGAAGAGCAGCTCGCGCCAGCGCGTAGCGCTCGACGAGCCGATCACGATGTGGCTGACATTCTTGGAGGCGGCATAGCGCAGCACCTCGTCTGGCACGGTCTCGCCCGGCAGGATCACCGCCTCGCCGCCGAGCTGTTCAGCGAGCCGCATCGCCGCCGAAAGCCGGTCCTTCTCTGCCTCCGACGGCCCCGCGCGGCCCGGCGCCTCGATATGCAGCGCCGTCCAGGAGGCCTTCAGCTTTTCGGCGAGGCGCCGCGCATGGCGCACCAGTGAGGCTGCGCGCGGGCTGCCGTCGATGCAGACGATCAGCCGGTCGCTGGCACCCCAGGGCCCCTGAATTGCATGGGCCTGCATATGGCTGAGCAGTTGCTCGTCGACGCGCTGCGCGGTGCGCCGCAGCGCCAGCTCGCGCAGCGCCGTCAGGTTGCCGGGCGAGAAGTAGTTGGAGACGGCGCGCTTGGCGGTCTCCGGCAGATAGACCTTGCCCTCGTTCAGCCGCTGGATCAGGTCCTCAGGCGTGAGGTCGATGATCTCGATGGCATCGGCCCGGTCGATGATGGAATCGGGCACTGTTTCGCGAACGCGGATGCGGGTGATCTGCGCGACGACGTCGTTGAGGCTCTCGATATGCTGGATGTTGAGCGTGGTGAAGACGTCGATGCCGCGCTCGATCAGCTCGAGCACGTCGAGATAGCGCTTGGGATGGCGGCTGCCGGGCGCGTTGGTGTGGGCGAGTTCGTCGACGAGGACGAGTTCCGGCCGCCGCGCCAGCACCGCGTCGAGATCCATCTCATCGACGCTCTGGCCGCGATAGGCGACATGCGCCCGCGGCACCACCTCGTAGCCCTCCATCAGTGCCTGCGTCTCGCGCCTTCCATGGGTCTCGACGACGCCGATGACTACATCGACGCCTTCGGCACGGCGCGCCCGGCCCGCGAGCAGCATCTCATAGGTCTTGCCGACGCCGGGGGCGGCGCCGAGGAATATCTTTAGCCGGCCGCGCGTCTCGCTGCGCACCTTTTCCAGCAGCGCATCCGGCGACGGCCTTGGCGGCTCGGTACGAAGCTCGTCGGGCATGGCTGGAATTCGGTCCCCAAACGGCGCGACGGCAGGATCGCTCCAGCCGCCGCGCTCTTCTTAGCGTTATTTCGTGGTCGCCGCATCGAGAGCGAGGTTGAGTTTGAGCACGTTGACGACGGGCTCGCCGAGGATGCCGAGCTGGCGTCCCTCGACATGGCCCGCGATCAGATTGCGCAAATCGGCCTCGCTCAGGCCGCGTGCCTTTGCGATACGCGGCACCTGGAAATAGGCCGCCTCCGGCGAGACATGCGGATCGAGCCCGCTGGCCGAGGTCGTCACCAGATCCATCGGCACGGCGGCCTGCGGGTTCTCCTGCTTCAGCGCCACGACATCGCCCTTGATGCGCTCGATCAGCTTGGGATTGGTCGGGCCGAGGTTGGAGCCCCCGGAGCCGGCGGCATTGTAGGGCGCGTCAAGGGTCTTGCTGCTGTCGTTCGGGTCTGCGCCCACCGTCGCCGAGGGCCGGCCATGGAAATAGCGCTCGCCGGTGAAGGACTGGCCGATCAGCTCGGAGCCGATCACCTTGCCGTCCTTCTCGATCAGGCTGCCATTGGCCTGGCGCGGGAACACCGCCTGGGCGAGGCCGGTCATCGCCAGCGGATAGGCCAGGCCGGTGATGGCGGTGAGCGCGACGATCATCACGATCGCGGGGCGGAGTTGCTTCAGCATGGTTCAGATCCTTCAGATCAGGCCGACGGCCGTGACGGCCATGTCGATTGCCTTGATGCCGATGAACGGGACGATGATGCCGCCGACGCCGTAGACCAGCAGGTTGCGCGAGAGCAGCGCCCCTGCGCCGACCGCCCGGTACTTCACGCCGCGTAGCGCGAGCGGGATCAGCGCGACGATGATCAGCGCGTTGAAGATGATCGCGGAGAGGATCGCGCTCTGCGGCGTGGCGAGCTGCATGAAGTTCAGCGCGCCGAGCTGCGGATAGAAGGCGATGAACATCGCCGGGATGATGGCGAAGTATTTCGCGATGTCGTTGGCGATCGAGAAGGTCGTCAGCGCGCCGCGCGTCATCAGGAGCTGCTTGCCGATCTCGACGATCTCGATGAGCTTGGTCGGGTCGCTGTCGAGGTCGACCATGTTGCCGGCCTCGCGCGCCGCCACGGTGCCGGTGTTCATGGCCACGCCGACATCCGCCTGCGCCAAGGCCGGCGCATCGTTGGTGCCGTCGCCGCACATCGCGACGAGCTTGCCCTTGCCCTGCTCCTCGCGGATGAGCGCGAGCTTGTTCTCAGGGGTCGCCTGGGCGAGGAAGTCGTCGACGCCCGCTTCGGCTGCGATGGCGGCAGCGGTCATCGGGTTGTCGCCGGTGATCATCACCGTGCGGATGCCCATGCGGCGCAACTCGGCGAAACGCTCGCGAATGCCACCCTTGACGATGTCCTTGAGCTGAATGACGCCGAGCAGCTTGCCGTCGCGCGCCACCGCTAGCGGGGTGCCCCCCGTCTTGGCGATCTCCTCGGCGATGGCCTGCACCTCGCGCGCCGCCTCCCCGTCCCCGCCAGTCGCACGCACATGGGCGAGCACCGCATCGACCGCGCCCTTGCGGATGCTGGAGCCGTCATGGTCGACGCCGCTCATCCGGCTCTGCGCAGTGAAGGGCACGAAATGAGCGTTGAGCCCGACGAGATCGCGCGCCCGGATGCCGTGCTGCTCCTTGGCAAGCACGACGATGGAGCGACCTTCCGGCGTCTCGTCGGCGAGCGAAGCGAGCTGCGCCGCATCCGCCAGATCAAGCTCGTTCACGCCTTTGACCGGCCTGAAGGCCGTCGCCTGGCGGTTGCCGAGCGTGATAGTCCCGGTCTTGTCGAGCAGAAGCGTGTCGACGTCGCCAGCCGCCTCGACGGCGCGGCCGGACATGGCGAGAACGTTGAAGCGCACCAGCCGGTCCATGCCGGCGATGCCGATGGCCGAGAGCAGCGCGCCGATGGTGGTCGGGATCAGCGTCACGAACAGCGCGACGAGGACGATGACGGGGATGGCGCCGCCGGCATAGCTGGCGAAGCTCGGGATCGTCGCCGTCGCCAGCACGAAGATCAGCGTCATGCCGGCGAGCAGGATGTTGAGCGCGATCTCGTTCGGCGTCTTCTGCCGCTCGGCGCCTTCGACCAGCGCGATCATTCGGTCGATGAAGGTCGAGCCCGCCGTGGCGGTGATGCGCACGCGGATCCAGTCCGACAGCACCTGCGTGCCGCCGGTGACGGCAGAGCGGTCGCCGCCGGATTCGCGGATGACCGGCGCCGACTCGCCGGTGATCGCAGCTTCGTTGACCGAGGCGATGCCCTCGATCACCTCGCCATCGGAGGGGATGATGTCGCCGGCCTCGACTAGCACGACGTCATTGAGCTTCAGGCTCGGCCCCGGCACCAGCGTGTACTTGCTGCGGTCCGCGCTACTGAGCAGCTTGGCCTGCGTTTCCGCCCGCGTCCGGCGCAGCGAATCCGCCTGCGCCTTGCCGCGCCCTTCGGCGACGGCTTCGGCGAAATTGGCGAACAGCACCGTGAACCAGAGCCAGAGCACGATCTGGAAGGAGAAGCCGAGATGGGCAGCGCCAGCGAGCCAGTCGCGCAGCAGCAGGATCGTGGTCAGCGCCGAGACGACGGCGACGACGAACATTACCGGGTTTCTGGCAAGGCTGCGCGGATCGAGCTTGCGGAAGGCGCCGCCGAGCGCCGGGACGAGAATACGGGCATCGAGGATGCTGCCGGACCTGGGATGACTCATGACGAAAGCTCCATCGTGGCCTGCGAGCGGGACCCTTTCGGGTCAGACCGCGGCAAGCAGGAAAGAAAGGACCTGGAAGACGATGGCGATCAGGAGAACCGCGATCGTCGCTCCGCAGATGAGGGTGGAAGGGCGAGGTCCCGTTTCGGTGCGCATGACACCCTCCTCAGAAGCTCTGGCCGGCGAGCATCGCGAGATGCTCGACGATCGGGCCGAGCGCGAGCGCCGGGAAGAAGGTCAGGCCGCCGACGATGACGATCACGCCGGTGAGCAGCCCGATGAAGAGCGGCCCATGGGTCGGGAAGGTGCCGGCCGATTCCGGAACGGTCTTCTTGGCCGCGACCGAGCCGGCCAGCGCCAGCGCCGGGATGATGACGAGGAAGCGCCCCATCAGCATGGCCACGCCGATGGTCAGGTTGTACCAGACGGTATTGCCGGAGAGGCCGGCGAAGGCCGAGCCGTTGTTCGCCGCCGCCGAGGTATAGGCATAGAGCACCTCGGAGAAGCCGTGCGGGCCGGCATTGGCGATCGAGCCGACCGCGTCCGGCAGCGCGATGGCGACGGCGGTGAAGCCGAGCATGGCGAGCGGCAGGCAGAGCACGGCGAGCATCGCCATCTTGACCTCCTTCGCCTCGATCTTCTTGCCGAGATATTCCGGCGTGCGCCCGACCATCAGCCCGGCGACGAAGACGGCGATGACGACGAAGAGGATGATGCCGTAGAAGCCGGCGCCGACGCCGCCCACGATGATCTCGCCGAGCATCATGTTGATCAGCGGGATCATCCCGCCGAGCGGCATCAGGCTGTCATGCATCGCATTGACCGCGCCGCAGGACGCGGCCGTGGTGATCACCGCGAACAGCGCCGAGAGGCTGATGCCGAAGCGCGCCTCCTTGCCTTCCATATTGCCGCCGTCGAGGCCGAGCGCCTGGACGAGCGGATTGCCGGCCGCCTCCGCCCAGTAGCAGACGACCACGCCCGCCACGAACAGCAGGCCCATCACCGCCAGGATCGCCCAGCCCTGCTTCTCGTTGCCGACCATGCGGCCGAAGACATTGGTCAGGGCGGCCCCGATCGCGAAGATCGAGACCATATGGATCAGGTTGGTGAAGGCCGTCGGGTTCTCGAAGGGATGCGCCGCATTGGCATTGAAGAAGCCGCCGCCATTGGTGCCCAGATGCTTGATCATCATCTGCGAGGCGACCGGCCCCTGCGCGATGATCTGCTGCGCGCCTTCCAGCGTCGTGGCGGCGGTGTAGGGGTTCAGGTTCTGCGGCACGCCCTGCCAGACGAGGACGAGCGTTCCGATCACGCAGATCGGCAGCAGGACATAGAGCGTCGCGCGCACGAGATCGGCCCAGAAATTGCCGACTGTCCGGACCGAGCGGCGCGCGAAGCCGCGGATTACGGCGACCGCGATCGCGATGCCCGTCGCGGCCGAGACGAAGTTCTGCACCGCCAGCCCCGCCATCTGGGTGAAGTAGGACATCGTGCTTTCGCCGGCATAGTTCTGCCAGTTGGTGTTGGTCACGAAGCTCGCAGCCGTGTTGAAGGCGAGATCGGCCGGCACCGCGCCCATCCCTGCGGGGTTCAAGGGCAACGCGCCCTGCAGACGCTGCATCGCGTAGAGCAGGAGGAAGCCGGCGAGGTTGAACAGCAGCATCGCCGCGACGTAAGTCGTCCAGTGCTGCTCCTCCTTCTCATGCGTGCCGGCGGCGCCGTAGAGCAGCCGCTCGACCGGGTGCAGGACAGGCGAGAGCAACGTGCGCTCGCCTGCGAAGACGCACGCCATATAGCCGCCGAGCGGCCTGACGAGGGCAAGGACGATCCCGCAGTAGAGCAGGATCTGGATCCATCCGTTGAGGGTCATGGATGAGGTTCCGAATCTGAGGGGCCGTCGCCGTCAGAACCGCTCGGGGCGGATCAACGCGTAGGTGAGGTAAGCGAGCAGGAACAGGGTCACCGCTCCGCCCAGGGCGTAATCCAGAAGCATCCCGGCCTCCCCTAGAGCGCGTCGCAGGCGGCGACATAGGCGAAGGAGAGCCCGAAGAAGACGAGCCCGATGGCGAGTACGATGGTGTCCATCATCGAATAACCCCGACGGTCTGGGCTGCCGGACCAACCGCCCGGCAGCGAGCACCGGTTCCATTGGGGCGGGACCGGCCGTTCGGGGCGAATATCGCGCCGAGGCCATAGCCGTTCGAGAGAAGGAGGCAGGCGCGGAAATAAAGATTTTATAGGAATTTTCCGGGCGCCACGCGGCGCGACTATCAAACGCCGGAGCCGCGAAAAGCAGTCTGCCCTGCCGCGAACGCAGGGAAACCCTCTCGTCGGACCGCTTGTGAGCCACATGCACGCCGTGCCAGAAGCTGGCGCGAATTCGGGCAGAACGGCCCGTGCAGGAGGAAGCCTTCCATGAGCAACAGCAAGGACGTTTGGCGTCTGGTCGACGACAAGGCCCCGGTCTATTTCGAGCTCTCCGACCGCATCTGGCACATGCCCGAGCTGAATTATCAGGAGGTTCGCTCGGCCGCCGAGCATCAGACCATGCTTGAGCGCGAGGGTTTCCGCGTCACCACCGGCGTCGCCGGCCTGCCCACGGCCGTGGTCGGCGAAGCTGGCGAAGACGGCCCGGTCATCGCGATCATGGGCGAGTTCGACGCGCTGCCCGGGCTGAGCCAGGAAGCCGGCATCGCCAGCGAGACACCGGTCGAGAAGGGCGGCAACGGCCATGGCTGCGGCCACAACATGCTGGGCTCCGCCTCCCTCCTCGCCGCCACGGTGGTGAAGGACTACCTCGCCGCCAACGGCATCAAGGGTCGCGTGCGCTATTATGGCTGTCCCGCGGAGGAAGGCGGCTCGGCCAAGGGCTTCATGGTGCGCGCCGGCGCCTTCGACGATGTCGATATCGCGCTGTGCTGGCACCCGGCCTCGTTCAACGGCGTCAACCGGCCCTTCTCGCTCGCCTGCGTCGAGATCGAGTTCACCTTCAGCGGCCGCGCCTCGCACGCCGCCGCCGCGCCGCATCTCGGCCGCTCGGCGCTCGACGCGGTCGAGCTGATGCATATCGGCGTCAACTACATGCGCGAGCACATGCCTTCGACGGCGCGCGTGCACTACGCCATCATCAATGCCGGCGGCATCGCCCCCAACGTCGTCCAGGCCACGGCGACCACGCGCCAGCTGATCCGCGCAGCGACGCTCGCTGAGATGTGGGAGCTCGTCGCCCGCGTGAAGAAGATCGCCGAGGGCGCCGCGCTGATGAGCGAGACCACCGTGGCCATCAAGCAGCTCTCGGGCGACGCCAACCTCGTCGGCAACCGTCCGCTTGAGGAGGCGATGCAGGCCAATCTCGAGGCGCTCGGCGGTCCCGGCTTCGATGCCGCCGACCATGCCTTCGCCGCCAACTTCCAGAAGACGTTGAGCGCGCAGGACATCGCCGCCGCCTATGGCCGCTTCGACCTTGAGCCGAAGGAGGGCGAGGCGCTGAGCGACGAGATCTACCCGCTCGGCGCCGGCAACGACACTTCGGTCGGCTCCACCGATGTCGGCACGGTGAGCTGGGTCGTCCCGACCGTGCAGTGCCGTACCGCCTGCTATGCGGTCGGCACGCCCGGCCATTCCTGGCAGCTCGTCGCGCAGGGCCTCGCGCCCGCCGCGCATAAGGGCCTGGCGCTCGCCGCCAAGGCCATGGCTGGCGTCGCCGCCGACGTGCTGAACGACCCCGCCTTGCTCAAGGCGGCGAAGGACGATTTCGCCGCGTTCCGCGCCAAGAACCCCTTCGCCAACCCGATCACCGACGATGTCGAGCCGCCGCTCGACATGGCGGCACATTGACGCTGTTCCCAACGGAAATGCGCGATGCATGTGAGCAAACCCGCTCGATGACTTGCGCATTCGCTCCGCAGCGGGAAACAAGCGCCTCGTCACACCGCTCGGATGGGCGGGGCTTCCTGCCCCTCCCATCCGGCGGATTTCTTTTGGTCGAAAGCAGGGGCCGATGAACCAGCCTGGCTTCTTCGAGATCATCGGCTTCGGCGCCAATGGCTGGGGCCCCGCCCTGCTGGCCGCCACTGGCATGACGATCGCCGTCGCGATCTGCGGCTTTGCGCTCGGCGCCATCATCGGTGCGCTCGGCGCCTGGGCCAAGCTCTCCGGCGGCCCGGTCACGCGCCGCCTGGCCGACGGCTACACCACCGTGCTGCGCGGCATCCCCGACCTGCTGGTGATCTACCTGTTCTATTTCGGATCGAGCGCGGTGCTGACCCCGCTCGGCCGTCTCTTCGGCGCGACCGGCTTCATCAGCCTGCCTGGCTTCCTGGCCGGCGCACTCGCCATCGGCTTCGTCTCCGGCGCCTATCACACCGAGGTCTTCCGGGGCGCCTACCGCGCCGTCTCGCGCGGCGAGATCGAGGCCGCCATCGCCTGCGGCATGAGCCTGTTTCTGAGGCTCAGACGCATCATCGCCCCGCTGGTGCTGCGCTATGCCCTGCCCGGCCTCGGCAATGTCTGGCAGCTCGTGCTGAAGGAAACGGCGCTGATCTCGGTCACCGGCCTGGTCGAGATCCTCCGCCAGGCCCAGATCGGCGCGGGCTCGACCCGCCAGCCCTTCACCTTCTTCTTCATCGCCGCGATCCTCTATCTCGTCATCTCCTCGGTGTCGGGCTGGGGGCTGCGCGCGGCCGAAACGCGCTTCACGCGTGGCCTCAGGAGGGCGTGATGGATTTCGCCTTCATGTATGAGACGCTGCTGACGCTGATCGGCGGCATCCCACTGACGCTGAAGCTCGCGCTCTCCTCGGTCGCCTGCGGCTCGGTGCTGGCACTGCTGCTGGCGTGGCTGCGAATGTCCGGCATCGCGCCGTTGGAATGGTTCGCGCGCTTCTACGTCTTCATCTTCCGCTCGACGCCGCTGCTCGTGCAGATCTTCATCATCTATTACGGGCTGAGCCAGTTCCGCGAGGTCCGCGCCAGCTTCGCCTGGCCCTTGCTGCGCGATCCCTATTGGTGCGCGCTGCTGGCGCTCTCGCTCAACACGGCTGCCTATGCCAGCGAGATCTTCCGCGGCGGGCTCCAGGCGGTGCCAGCCGGGCAGATCGAGGCGGCCCGTGCCGCCGGCATGACGCGCTTCCTGATGTTCCGCCGCATCGTGCTGCCGCTAGCCATCCGCCAGGCCCTGCCGGGCTACGGCAACGAACTCATCCTGATGATCAAGGCGACTTCGCTCGCCTCGATCATCACGCTGATGGAGATCACTGGCCTTGCCGCCAAGCTGATCTCGGAAACCTACCGCGCCATCGAGGTCTTCATCGTCGCCGGCGCGATCTACCTCGTCATCAACTTCGTCGTGACGCGGCTCGTCCAATACGCCGAATACCGGCTGACGCCGCATCTGCGCCCCGCCCCCGGCGCCGCCCCGACCATCGAATCCGGAGCTTCCGCATGAGCGCCGCCTCAGAACGCCCGCTGGAACGCCCCCTGGCGGTCTCCGTCACCAATCTGCGCAAGACCTTCGGCTCGCTCGAAGTGCTGAAGGGCATCTCGCTGCAGGCGCGCGAGGGCGACGTCGTCTCGATCCTCGGCTCGTCTGGCTCGGGCAAGTCGACCATGCTCCGCTGCATCAACATGCTGGAGGTGCCCGATAGCGGCGACGTCACCGTCGCCGGCGAGACGATCCGCCTGCAGCAGACGGCGAACGGTACGAGACCGGCCGATCCGCGCCAGGTCGACCGCATCCGGACCGAGCTCGGCATGGTCTTCCAGAACTTCAATCTCTGGTCGCACATGACGGTACTGGAGAACGTCATCGAGGCGCCGATCCATGTGCAGGGCCGCCCGCGCGCCGAATGCATCGAGGAAGCCGAGGCGCTGCTCGCCCGCGTCGGCATCGCCGACAAACGCAACCACTATCCGGCGCATCTCTCCGGCGGCCAGCAGCAGCGCGCCGCCATCGCCCGCGCGCTCGCCCAGCGCCCGAAGGTCATGCTCTTCGACGAGCCGACTTCGGCGCTCGACCCCGAGCTCGTCGGCGAAGTCCTGCGAGTGATGCGCTCGCTCGCCGAGGAAGGCCGCACTATGCTGGTCGTGACGCATGAGATGGGCTTCGCCCGCGACGTCTCCAGCAAGGTCGTGTTCCTGCACAAGGGGGTGATCGAGGAGGAAGGCCCGCCGCAGCAGGTCTTCACCGCCAGCCGTTCCGAACGCTTCCGCCAGTTCCTGGCGGGCTGAACTTCAGCCGCGCGCCGCTCGTGGCCGCATCATCAGGGAAGAGACCATGAAGACCATCGCAAAGCTGTTCGCGCTCGCCGCGCTCGGCGCCGCCGCATTCGCCGCGCCCGTCCTCGCCCAGGCGCCGCAGAAGGTGCGCATCGCCACCGAAGGCGCCTTCCGTCCGTGGAACTGGACCGAGGCCAACGGCACTCTCGCCGGCTTCGAGATCGACCTCTACAAGGACCTCTGCAAGCGCGCGAACCTCGACTGCTCGATCGAGGCCCAGGCCTTCGACGGCATGATCCCGGCCCTCAATGCCGGCAAGTTCGACGCGATCATGGCCGGCATGTCGGTCACCCCGAAGCGCGAGGAGGCAATCCTCTTCTCGACCCCCTACGGCTCGACCGGCCAGACCTTCGCCGTCATCAAGGGCAGCCCGCTCGCCGACCTGCCGGACACCGGCAAGGTCTTCCATCTGGGCAATGACGAGGCCGGCGCGCTCGCCGAGATCGAGAAGCTGAAGCCCCTGCTCAAGGGCAAGATCATCGGCGTGCAGACCTCGACGATCAACGGCGCCTTCCTCGAGAAGTACTTCAAGGGGCTCGTCGAGATCCGCGAGTACAAGACCACCGAGCAGCACGACCTCGACCTCGCCGCCGGCCGCGTCGACCTGATCATGGCCTCGATGGCCTATCTCTCCACCGTCTCGAAGAAGGCGGGCAACGAGGACATGGTCGTGGTCGGGCCGCGCTTCCAGGGCGGCATCGTGGGCAAGGGCAGCGCCATCGGCCTGCGCAAGAGCGACACCGAGCTGAAGGCCAAGTTCGACAAGGCGATCGCCGAGGCCAATGCCGACGGCACCATCAAGGCGCTGGGCGAGAAGTATTTCGGCTTCGACGTCACGGTGCGCTGAAGCGCCTTATCCTGCGCGATCGTCCGATGCGGCGATCGCGCAGTTCTTTTTGAATGAGCCTCAGCCGTCCTGCCGCCCGGCGATCTCGATGCGCATCGCCGGCTTGGTCGCCTTGAACTCGGCGACGGCTGCGGCCGAAAGATCGGAAATCGAACCCGGCCCGCGCGACATCGCCTGCAGGATGATGCGCCCGAGACGATCGCGCGCTTCCGCTTCAAGCTCCGCATCCGTGCGCGCGTCATAGTCCAGCGCGGCCCAGGCTCTGGCGAGCACGGCTTCTGCGACGAGAAGCTCCTGGGAATTCAGGACACCGGGAAAGCGGAAGTTCTGGGCGGGCATCATCGATTCGAGCATGGCGGCGCAACGGATATGGGGGCGGCGAGGTTCCCCACAAGGCGGGCGGAATTGCGGCCATGCCCTGAACACCCGCCGCAAGAACGGCATCACCCACAAAAACAACGAGCCGTGCATAGGCGAGGATATCGAACCCGGCTTCGGCGCTGCTGCGGGCCGTGGCGGTGCGGGCCGGTCGCTAACCGACGCCGCAACACGGAGTAAATAAACAGTAAGTCCAAATTGGACTGATTGTCCAAATTTGACTTGACCCCTCGACCGCCCGGCCTCACAGATCAGGCAAACGCGCTGCCCTACGATAGCGGGGCTCGGTGCGGCATTGCCGGAGGCTCCCGTGAAGTTCGACATTTTCCAGATGGAGCGGAATCAGACGCTCTTCGAGAACGACGTCGAGATCAATCTGACCGAAAGCGGCGTCCATCCCTGGGCGATCGAGGATATTCTGGGCGAACAGGCGGCGCGCGACCTGCTCAAGCAGCCTCTCGGCTATGGCTGGACCGACGGCCGGCCGGACCTGCGCGCCAACATCGCCTCCTGGTATCCGGGCGCCACCGCCGCCAATGTGCTGGTGACCAACGGCTCCTCCGAGGCGACGATGATCGCGTTGATGGCGCTGTTCGAGCCCGGCGACGCGCTGGTCTTCGCCCTGCCTAACTTCATGCAGATCGACGGCCTCGGCCGCGCGCTCGGCTTCGACATTCGCCGGCTCGAACTCTCCGGCGACAGCGACTGGCAGATCGACGCAGAGCAGCTCGCCGCGGTCGCGGCCGGCGCCAAGGCCATCGCCGTGACCAACCCGGCCAACCCGACCGGCAGCGTGCTTTCTGCCGCGAGCCGCGCCGTTCTCATCGAGGCCGCCGAGCGTAACGACGCCTGGCTCATCGTCGACGAGATCTACCGCGGCGGCGAGATCGACGGCGCGGAGACGCAGACGCTCTGGGGCAGCTACCCCAAGGTGCTCGTCACCTCGAGCCTGTCGAAATCCTTCGCCTGCCCGGGCCTCCGTCTGGGCTGGATCGTCGCTCCCGCTGAGGTCGTCTCCGCCGCGGCCGAGCGACAGGACTACACCACCATCGGCAGCGGCATCCTCAGCCAGATCCTCGCGGAAGAGGTGATGCGGCCGGAAACGCGCGGCCGCCTGCTCGCGCGCGGTCGCGATTTGCTGCGCAGCAATGCCGATCTCGTTGCGCAATGGATGGCGCAGCATAACGACTGGTCATGGCGGCGTCCTCAGGCCGGCGGCATGGCCTTCCTGCGCTATTCGCTCAACATGTCCTCGGAGGCCTTCTCGCAGAAGCTGCGCGAGGAAGAGAGCGTCTTCGTCGTCGCCGGAAGCTGGTTCGGGATCGAGAACCACATCCGCATCGGCATCGGCGTGCCGACCGAGGTGCTGCGGGACGGGTTGGCGCGGATGGATCGCTTTCTGGCGCGTCACAAGGGCTGACGAGCCTTTCCGCCTCGCCATCATGCTCGGGCTTGACCCGAGCATCTCCTGCCGAAGAAGGCTCCCGTGCCTCACTGTCCAGAGATTCTCGGGTCAAGCCCGAGAATGACGGCCGGAACGAGTCTTCAGCGCCCGATCCCCTCCAGCACCACCCGCGTGATCGCGATGTCCTGAACTGCAACACCCGTTAGGTCGGCGATGGTGATATCGCTGTCCGAACGCCGGGCTGGAACATCACCGGCCAGCACGGCCCCCAACTCAACGCAATCGCCCGCATCGATCAGCCCGACGGCCGCGGCGACAGCGAACTCGCCATGGTCGAGGCTCTGCTCCAGCGAATCCGCGATCCGGGTATCGGCAAGCGCGACAAGCGCTGAGTCTAGCTCCTGCTTGCCCGGCGCATCGGCCCCGAGCGCGGTGATATGCATGCCCGGCCTGATCCAGTCGTCGCGGATGATCGGCGCAGCAGCCGGCGTTACCGTGATCAGCGCATCCGACTGCGCGCAGAGCGCTTCCAGCTCCGCCGCCGTCTCGACGACGATCCCCTCCCCGTCAAGATCGCGCCGCAACGCCTCCAGCTTTTCAGGCGAGCGCCCCCACACCGCAAAGCGCGGCTCGCGCTCCCGCAGCAGATGCGCAGCAGCGCGGATCTGGAAACGCGCCTGCGTGCCCGCGCCCACGATCCCGATCCGGCGCGCATCGGCCCGCATCCCCGCCCGCGTCGCGATGGCCCCGGCCAGCGCCGTCCTGAGATCGGTCAGCCAGCCCTCGTCCCGCAGGATGGCGACGACAGCGCCGGTCTCGGCCGAGAGCGCGATCATCATCCCGCTCGTCGTCGGCAGCCCCTTGGCCGGGTTGTCGTAGAACCCCGTCGCGATCTTCACGACGAAGATGGAATCGCCGGCGATATGGCCAAACTTGATATGGCAATCGCCATGATGCGCGGGGAAGCCGAGATAACCGACCGGCGGCATCTGCACCTGGCCGGCAGCAGCCGCCTTGAACCCCTCCTCCAGCGCGATGAAGGCCCGGTCGAGATCGACGGCGGCCTCGATCTCAGCGCGCGACAGGTCAAGCATCCGGGGCCTCGTTGGCCTGGTTGAGGTAGTTGTAGACGGTTGCGCGGGCGAGCCCGAGGATGCGCGAGATATAGGCGGCCGCATTGCGCCCACCGAAGGCGCCGTTGGCGGCGAGATCCGCCACCAGTTCGCGCTTCTCGGCCCGGCTAAGGCTGGTCACGGCAAGGCCACGGCTTTGCGTCCATTGCTGCACGAACTCGTTAATCCGCTCGTGCCAATCTTCCTTGAACAGCGCCTGCGGCTTCTCCACGCCGGCCGGTACAGTCGCCAGTGCGGACAGCGTCTGCATCAGCGCGTGGAACTGCGAGACATCGACATTGATGCAGAGCACGCCAATCGCTTTGGTTCCGGCCGAAAGCACGATGCTGATCGACTTCAGCCGCCGCCCGTCCCAGTTCACCTTCTCGTAGGGGCCGATGATCGTTTCGTCGGGATCGAAGCCGATCTCGTCGAGCAGGGACGGCTCGCCCAGCACGCGCTGCGAGAAATTCCCGGCGATATGCACGACGCTCTGCGACGCCAGGTCGTGCAGCACGACTTCGGCATGCGGCCGGAACAGCAGCGCCACCGCATCGCAGACCGGCAGATAGGGTGCGAGTTCCGGCGTCATGCGCGCGGCGTCAGCGCGGCTGCGACTTGAGATAGTCGCTCAGTCGCTCCAGCCCGGCGGAGAGGTGGTCCCCCGGCGCGCCGATGCCGATGCGGATATAGCCGTCCATCCCGTAGACATCGCCCGGCAGCAGCATGATGCCGCGCTCCTCGCGCAAGCGATGCACCAACTCGGTCGAGTTCATCGAGTGGCTGTATTTGATGAAGGCCATGCCGCCGGCCTTGGGCGGCACGAAGGAGAAGAACTCGTCATTCGCCTTCACCCAGTTCGAGAGCAACGCGAGATTCTCCCGCAGGATGGTCTTGCTTCGCTGCAGAATCTCGGCGCGCTTCGCCGGCTGGATGACGATGCGGGCGATATGCTCGCTCAGCGCGCTCGTCGTGATCGAGGTGTAGTCCTTGTTCTGCCAGGCCGTGTAGATGTCCTTGGCCGGCCCGACCAGCCAGCCGATGCGCAGGCCCGGCAGCGCCATCGCCTTGGAGAGCCCGCTGGTGATGATCGCCTTGTCGTAGAGATCGGCGAAGCTGGGCGGCTCGTCGGTTTCGAGCTCGGCGCCCTTGTAGACCTCGTCGGCATGGAGGTAGCAGCCCTGCGCCCGGGCAATCTCGACAAGCGCGTCCATCGTCTCGCGCGAAAGCAGGCTGCCGGTCGGGTTGTTCGGGTTGCAGATCGTCATCAACTTGGTGCGCGGCGTGATCGCCTGGCGGACCTCGTCGAGATCGGGCGTCCAGCCCAGCTCCTCGCGCAGCTTCACTTCCTTGACCGTGGCGCCGATCGCCCGCGCCCAGCCCCAGATCTGCAGGTAGTTCGGCACGAAGACGACGATCTCGTCGCCCGGCTCGATCAGCGACATCACCATCAGGAAATTGGCTTCAGCCGAGCCGTTGGTGACGATCACCTCGTCCGCGGTCCGGTTGCGGTAGAGCTTGGCGATGTCCTCGCGCAGTTCGACCGCGCCATTGGTCCAGCCATAGCCGAGCTCGACCTCCATCAGTTTGGCGCGCTGCTCGGCGCTCAGCAATTCGTTCAGCGAGTAGGGATGGACGCCGCTATCGGATAGATTGAACTCGACAGTGTTCTCGTAGAGCGACTGGATACGCTCCAGGCTGAATTCTTCGATCTTCATGCTGCCCATCCCGCAACGGCCGATCGGCCGCATCTCCCGCAAGTATGATGGGCATCATTTGGACGTCAAGGTCGATTTTGGAATTTACAGTCCAAATCGTGATTGCTATCCCTTGGCGACCACGTCGCAGCCGCTCCCGGAGAGCCCATCATGTCCGACCAGAAACCCGGTGCCAACAAGATGTGGGGCGGCCGCTTTACCATGGCTCCGGCCGATGTGATGCGCCGGATCAATCCCTCGATCGGCTTCGACTACCGGCTTTACCGGCAGGATATCGCGGCGTCCAAGACCCATGCCGCGATGCTGGCCCGCCAGGGCATCATCGCGAGCGCGGACAACGAGCGCATCCAGGCCGGGCTCGACCAGATCAGCGGCGAGATCGACCGCGGCGAACTCCAGTTCAGCATCGATCTCGAGGACATCCACATGAATGTGGAAGCGCGCCTCAAGGAGATCATCGGCGAGCCGGCCGGGCGGCTGCACACCGCCCGCAGCCGCAACGACCAGGCCGTCACCGATGTCCGCCTCTGGATGCGCGACGCCATCGACGGGCTCGACAGCGTCATCCAGGATTTGCAGCGCGCGCTGATCGAGCGTGCCAGCGAGCATGCCGGGACGATCATGCCCGGCTTCACCCATATGCAGGTCGCGCAGCCCGTGACCTTCGGCCACCACCTGATGGCCTATGTCGAGATGTTCGGGCGCGACCGCGAGCGCCTCGCCGGCGCACGCCAGCGCACCAATATCTCGCCGCTCGGCGCCGCCGCGCTCGCCGGCACCGCCTTCCCGATCGACCGAGAGTTCACGGCTGCCGAACTCGGCTTCGCTCGGCCGACCGAGAACTCGATGGATTCGGTCGGCTCGCGCGATCATATCTGCGAGCTTCTGTTCTGCTGCTCGATGCTCGCCGTGCATCTCTCCCGTATCAACGAGGAGATCACGCTCTGGTGCAGCGACGGCTTCCGCTTCATCGCGCTGTCGGACGCCTTCACGACGGGATCCTCGATCATGCCGCAGAAACGCAACCCTGACGCCGCCGAGCTGGTGCGGGGCAAGACCGGCCGCGTCGTCGGCTCGCTCACCGCCCTGCTGATGACGGTCAAGGGCCTGCCGATGACCTTCATGAAGGACATGCAGGAGGACAAGGAGCCGATGTTCGACGCGCTCGAAACCGTCGAGCTCTGCGTCGCCGCCACCACCGGCATGGTCCTTGACCTCACGGTGCGCCCTGAGAACATGCGCGCCTTCCTCGACCGTGGCTTCCCGACCGCGACCGACCTTGCCGACTGGCTGGTGCGCGAAGCCGGGATCCCCTTCCGCGACGCCCATCACATCACCGCCCGCGTCGTCGCTTTGGCCGAGGCCAAGGGCTGCACCTTGCAGGCGCTCGACCTCGACGCCATGCACTCGGTCGATCCCCGCATCAGCGCCGCGGTCTTCGAGGTGCTGGCGCCAGAGCATTCCGTCCGCAGCCGCCGCAGCTATGGCGGCACCGCCCCCGACACGGTGCGCGAGGCGATCGAGCGGGCGAAAGGGCGTTGGTTATCCAGCAAGCCGATCCAGGCTTAGTTGTCATTCCGCGGCTTCGCGCAGCGAAGAACCCGGAATCCACGACTGGGTGAGCGGCCAGCAACCGAACACAGGATGTCTCACTCGGTCGTGGGTTCCGGGTTCGCGCCTTCGGCGCGCCCCGGAATGACAATCGCCCTCGCCCCACGCATCCCGGCAGCCGCCGTCACGCAAACTTTGCGGGATCAAACCGGCTGCCTTTCTGGCTATGGATGACGGCGCCGGTCGATTCGACCGGGCCTGAAGAAATGAGCGCGGAGCCCGAGTAGCTCTGCGGCGGGGAGGCGAGATGGAACACGTCTGGTTGCGTGGGGTGGCCGAGCAGTTCGGCATTGTTGGTGGGCTTCGGCAGCTCGGCGGCGAATACGACCTCAACTTCCGCGGCCGGACCAGCGAAGGCGACGTCATCGTCAAGGCGATGCGCCCGCGGGGCGAGCCCGCCCTCGTCGAGCAGCAATGCGCTGCGATCAGCCACGCGCTCGCAGCCGATCCGGCGCTGCCATTGCCACGCCTTATCCCCGCCGAGGGCAAGCGCTTCTGGCAGAACGTCGCCGACGCCCAGGGCCAGCAACGCATGGTCTGGGTTCAGCGCGCCTTCCAGGGCATCCCAATGGGTGAAGCCGGGCCGCAGCCGCCCGCCGTCCTCGCCGAGCTCGGCGCGCTGACCGCGCGCCTCGACCTCGCGCTCCGCGATTTCAAGGTCACGGCCGCGCCGGATGCCGCGAAATGGGATCTGACCGAGGCCGGCTGGATCAAGCCGCACCTCGAGGTGCTGGAAGGTTCGCGCCGCGCACTCGTGGCCGGGATCGTCGGAGCCTTCGAGGCGCTGAAGCCCGCGCTTGACGCGCTGCCGCGGCAGACCATCCACAACGACCTCAACGACTTCAACATCCTCGTCGAGCCGCGCCTCGGTGAGCCTGCCCTGATCAGCGGCCTGATCGATTTCGGCGACATGACCAATGGTCCACGGGTCTGCGAGATCGCCATCGCCGCCGCCTATGCCATTCTCGACCACGAGACTCCCGAAGCGGCGCTCGCGGCCTTCGTCGCCGGCTATCATGGCGTCTCGCCCTTGAGCGCCGAGGAGATCGGCCTGATCTGGCCGCTCGTCCGCATGCGGCTCGCGGTCAGTGTCGTGAACTCGACCATCGAGGCCAAGGGCCGCCCGAACGACCCCTATGTCACGATCTCGCAAGCCCCCGCCTGGCGCCTGCTGGAGAACCCCGCCATCGACGGCGAATTGATGGGCGCGCGCCTGCGCAATGCCTGCGGCCTGCCCGTCACCGACGCCGCCGGTCGCATTGCGAGCTGGATCGCCGGACAGCGCGGCAGCTTCGCGCCCGTGCTTGGCCGCCCGCTCGACGGTCTCCCGGTCGGCTCGCTCGGCGTCGCCGAGGCGACGATCCCGCAGAACCCGTTCGAACTGCGTGCCGACGAGGCCCGCAATCTCGGCACCGGGCTCGGTATCACATCCGAGTGGTGGCTCGGCCAGTACGGTGAGCCGCGGCTGGTCTATACCGACAAGGCCTTCCGCAAGGGCCGCTGGCTGGCCTCGAACCGCCGCACCATCCACATGGCGATCGATGTGTTCGGCCCGGCAGGCGAGTCGGTTCGTGCGCCCCTCGCCGGCAAGGTCGCGCTGGCGGAGAACCGCAACGGCCATCTCGATTATGGCGGCGTCGTCATCCTCGAGCATCGCACGCCCGCAGGCGACGTCTTCCACACGCTCTACGGCCACCTCGCCGCCGATGGCGCGGCCAAGTTGAAGCAAGGCCAGGAGATCGCCGCCGGCGAGGCTTTCGCCAGGCTGGGCCCGGCCGAAGAGAATGGCGGCTGGGAGCCGCATCTGCATTTCCAGCTGGCGCTGACGCTGGACGGCATGGGACATGATTGGCCGGGCGTCGCCGATCCCGACGACTGGGCGCTCTGGCAGGCGATCTGCCCGAACCCCGCCGCCCTGCTCAACCTGCCCGACGAGGTCGTCGCCTATCAGGCGATCGACGAGGCCGCGCTGCTGGCCGAGCGCAAGGCTCGCTTCGGCGCCAATCTCAAGCTCAGCTACAAGAAGCCGGTCACCTTCCTGCGCGGCTGGCGCCATCATCTCTTCGACGCGATGGGCCGGCCCTATCTCGACGCCTATAACAACGTGCCCCATGTCGGCCACGCCCATCCGCGCATCCGCAAGGTAGCGATGGACCAGCTCGCGCGGATGAACTCCAATACGCGCTATCTGCACCCAGCGCCGATGGCGCTGGCCGAGCGCCTCACCGCCAAGCTCCCCCAGGAGCTGGAGGTCTGTTTCTTCGTCAATTCCGGCTCGGAAGCGAACGAACTGGCGCTGCGCCTCGCGCGGGCCGCCAGCGGCGGTTACGACATCGTCACGCCCGATCACGGCTATCACGGCAACACCACCGGCGCGATCGACATCTCCGCCTACAAGTTCAACAAGCCGAACATGGGCGGCCGCAAGCCCTGGGTGCAACTCATCGACGTCGCCGACGATTATCGCGGCCGCTACCGCCGTGACGATGCCGACCGGGCGCTGCATTACGCTGAGCAGGTCGACGGCGCGCTGACGGCCATCGCGGAGCGCGGCGGCAAGGTCGCCGGCTTCATCGCCGAGACCTTCCCGAGCGTCGGCGGCCAGATCATCCCGCCGCCCGGCTATCTCGCCGCGGTCTATGAGCGCATCCGCACCGCAGGCGGCATCTGCATCGCCGACGAAGTCCAGACCGGGCTCGGCCGCCTCGGCGACTATTATTTCGGCTTCGAGCAGCAGGCCGTGCGGCCGGATATCGTCGTGCTCGGCAAGCCGCTCGGCAACGGCCACCCGATCGGCGCGGTCATCACCACCCGCGCCATCGCCGAGCGCTTCGCGGAAGGACCGGAGTATTTCTCGACCTTCGGCGGCTCGAACCTCTCCTGCCGCATCGCCTCCGAAGTGCTCGACATCGTCGAGGAGGAAGGGCTCTCGGCCAATGCCAAGGCGATGGGCGACAAGCTGCTCGCAGGCATGCGCGCGCTGATGGCGGACTATCCCAGCGTCGGCGACGTGCGCGGCATCGGCCTCTTCCTCGGCCTGGAACTGGTCACGGACCGCGAGACGCTGGAGCCCGCGACGGACGCGGCGGCGCATGTCATGAACCGCCTGCGCGACATGCGCATCCTCGTCGGGCGCGAAGGCCCGGCCGACAATATCCTCAAGATTCGCCCGCCGCTGACGGTCGGTGCGGATGATGTCGAGATGATCCTCGACCGGCTGAGGATCTGCCTGCGCGAGGTCGAGGCGGCGCGCTGAGCCGCCTCAGCCGGCCTTCGGCTCCTGCTGCAGCGTGTAGCGGAAGTTGCAGTGGGTCGCGCCGCCCATGATCGTCTGCGTGCGTTTGAGCGTGATGCGCGGGTCGTAGCCCGTGCAGAACACGCCGTCGCGGTTGCAGGAGAGCAGGTGGCCGATCTTGCCGAGCCCCATCTCGCGATAGGTCTCGGCATAGCGGCAGCGATGGACGTTATAGTCGAACTCGGTGTCGGTCGCCTTGACCACCTCGATGACGAGCGCGTCGTCCTGCGTCCAGAGCGCCTGCAATTCCTGGAAGCTGCGCAGGCTGGTGCCGCCCGGCGTCTTATCGGCGAAGGATTGCCCGGCCGCGATCGCCGCCTTGCGGATCGCCTGATCGAGGATCGACTGCGCCATCTCCTCGCCCAGGCGCTCGCGCATCTCCTCATAGATCGGCGCGATGATGCCGGCCTCGATCCGCCTGCGGGCAAGGATGCCGATCTCGCCGTCGAAGACCGGGTTATCGCCTGGCTCGGCCGGTTGCTCCGTCTCGCTCATCGCTTTCCTCCGTCTGTCTGCATGTGGCGGCGCAAGTTTAGAACATGCAGGGCGTCGCGGAAAACCGGTGGTCAGCTTGGCCGAAGCACGCGGCGCGGTGGCGACGGCAGGAATTCGAGCTTCTCCTCGATCACGGTGCCGTTGTCGGAGACGATCGCGAACCAGCGCCGATTGCCGCAATGTACCGAGAGCCGCCAGCGGCCCTGATCCTCGCCTTCGCCGCGTTCGACGCGGCTGGTCACGAGGCCGCGGCGCTGCATCCCCAGCCATTCCGCCGACGACCAGCCGAAGCGGGCCGCGACACGCTCCGCATCCAGCACGAAGGCTCCGCTTGCATCGCGGAGGATCGGAGCCCCGGCCGGCTCAGCGCGCTCCTGTTCCATCGCTCACTTCCGGAGAAATGGCCGATGGCGGCGGCATGACCCGCAGCGTTTCAGCCAGACACAGGAAGAGATGATAGAGGACGCGGGACGGCAGCGATACCGGCAGGGGCTGCCCGGCACGATCGAGCTGGTTGTGCCAGAGCCCCGTCCGCGCATCGACGAAGTGGCGGAACATCAGGTCGAGGTGCTGCGGCAGCAGCGTGCCGGCATCTTCATCCCCGGCGAATTCGAAACGCGCGCCGAGCGCCTTGATGAACTCGGTCTGCGGCCAGAGCAGCTTCGTCGAGGCCACGACAGCGCCCTCGGGGTCAACGCCATCGAGCACCAGCGCCGGGAGCCCCCGCGCGCGGTCGAGCCCGTGCACGAGTCCGAAGCTGTAAAGCCCGTCGGCAAGCGAACGCGCCTTGTCCCAGCCGGTCAGGCGGTGATGGTGATGCAGCAGCCAGACCCATTCGAACTGATGCCCGGGCTCGCGCAACCGGCCCGCATCGCCGGCCACGGGCTGCCAGTCCGGCGTGAAGAACTCGCCGAGCGTGCCCCTGGCGTCGATGAAGTGTTCCGCCGCCAGCCGGACGATGCGGTCGGCGGCATCGATCCAGCGCTGGTCGCCGGTCGCTTCCGCAAGCGCATGGAAGGCTTCGAGCAGATGCATATGCGGGTTCTGGCGGCGCGGCAGCGTGCCAAGATCGTCCTCGGCATAGCCGCCAAGCGGAGCAGAAAGCTCCGTCTCGATGAGATCCATCGTCGCCCCGGCAAGGCGAATGGCAGCTGTGTCGCCGGTCGTGCGGTGATAATGCGCGCAGCCGAACAGCACGAAGGCGAGATCGTAGAGATCGCGACGCGGCACGCTTGCCGCTCCGCTGGGCAGGAAGCGCTTCGGCACATAGCCGTTGGCTTCCTGCGCCTTCAGCAGCAGCGAGAAGCCGTACTGCGCCGCCTCCAGCGCCGCCTGGCTTCCGCTTAGTCGGGCGGCGTGGCTAAAGGTATAGGTCAGGCGCGCCGTCGTCAGCGCGCTGCGATCGGGCGCGGTGACCTGCCGACCATCCGGCGTGAACTCTTCGACGAAGCCGCCCACCTTGCGGTCGACCGCGCGCTCGATCCAGGCCGGGATCAGCGTTCCATGGGTCCAGCGCTGCAGGCCGGCAGGCGACAGGTCGAGCATGGGCCGGCTCAATGCGCCTGCGTCTGCGCGTGCAGGATCTGGCCGAGGAACTGGCGGGTACGCTCGTTCTGCGGCGAGGAGAAGAACTGATCGGGCGGCGCGACCTCGACGATCTCGCCGGCATCCATGAAGATCACCCGGTCGGCGACCTTGCGGGCGAAACCCATCTCATGGGTGACGCAGAGCATGGTCATGCCGCTCTCGGCGAGCTCGACCATGACGTCGAGCACTTCGCTGACCATCTCAGGGTCGAGCGCCGAGGTCGGCTCGTCGAACAGCATGATCTTGGGGTTCATGCAGAGCGAACGGGCGATCGCGACGCGCTGCTGCTGGCCGCCGGAGAGCTGTACCGGATATTTGTTCGCCTGTTCCGGGATATGGACGCGCTCCAGGATCCTGCGGGCATTGGCTTCGGCCTGCGGCCGCGGAATGCCGCGCACCTTCATCGGAGCGAGCGTGCAGTTCTCCAGCGCCGTCAGATGCGGAAACAGGTTGAAGCTCTGGAACACCATGCCGATCTCGCGGCGGATATCCTCGATGCCCTTGAGCCTGGCATCGACGGTCGTGCCGTCGATGACGATCTCGCCCTTCTGGTGCTCCTCGAGCTGGTTGAGACAGCGGATCAGCGTCGACTTGCCCGAGCCCGACGGCCCGCAGATGACGATGCGCTCACCGCGCGACACGGTGAGGTCGATATCGCGCAGGACGTGGAAGTCGCCGTAGAACTTGTCGACCTTGCGCATCTCGATGATCGGGGCGCCGATCTCGGCTGCGGTTGAGGCGATAGCGGCCATCTGGAAAACCGTTCTAGACTGGCTGGTGGAAGAAGAGCCCGGCCTATGACCGGGCGCTTCCGCTGTTACGGGAACCGATGCGATTGCGCTGGCCCGTATGTCATCCTGGATCAAATCCGGGACGAAGTCGTGGTTGAGAAGGCAATCAGAACTTTCCGGATTCGAACACCGGCATCGGCGGCAGCTTGGACAGCGGGATGCCGAACCACTTCTGGTTGATCTTCGAGAGCTCGCCATTGCCCTCGATCTCGGCGATGAACTTGTTGGAGAACTCGGCCAGCGCGGTGTCGGACTTGCGGAAGGCCATGCCGTTGGCCTGTTCCTTCAGCGTGATCTTCGGCTCGATGCCGAGCTGCGGATAGTCCTTGTTGAGCTGGGCGAGGATGGTGTTGCTTGCGCCCATCGCCTGGACCTGGCCGGAAATCAGCGCCTGGAGGGTGGTGGCATCGTCGTCGAAGCGCTTGAGCGGCGTGCCCTGCGGGGCGACGGCGCTGATCGCGATGTCCTGCGTCGAGGCGCGCGCGACGCTGATGGTCACGTTCTTCAGGTCTTCCGGCGTCTTGATGCTGAGGCTCTTGGGAGCCAGCACATAGATCGTCAGCGTGCTGTAGGGGTTGGAGAACAGTACCTGCTTCTGGCGCTCGGGAGTGATGCCGAAAGTCGCGATCAGCAGGTCGACCTTGTTGGTCAGCAGATAGGGGATGCGGTTGGGCCCGGTGACCGGCACGAGTTCGAGCTTGACGCCGAGCGCCTTGGCCATCAGCGCCGCGACATCGGCATCGTAACCGGCCGGCTGCTGGTTCGCGTCGGTGCCGCCGAAGGGCGGGTAGTCGGTCAGCACGCCGACCATCAGCTTGCCGCGCGCCTTGATCTCGTCAGGCGTCGCGGCCTGTGCCGGGGCAACGTTGAATGCAGCGGCAGCGAGGCCGGCGAAGACCAGCGCGCCGAGGCTGCGGCGGCAAATCGATTTAAACAGCGACATGGACGTTCTCCTCTGAGGGGCAGGCTTGGTGTTGCGCAGCCGCACTCAGCGCGCGGCGACGAGGAGCTTATGCTCCATTCTTTTGCTGTAGGCCGAGAGCGGCCGGCAGATGACGTAATAGACCAGCGCGACGAGCGCGAAGATGGTGAAGGGCCGGAAGGTGGCATTATTGATGATCTGCCCCGCGCGTGTCAGCTCGACGAAGCCGATGATCGAGGCAAGCGAGGTGCCCTTGATCAGCTGCACGACGAAGCCGATCGTCGGCGGGATCGCAATACGGATCGCCTGCGGGGCGATGATCAGCGCCATCTTCGGAGCATAGCGCAGGCCAAGCGAGGTCGCAGCCTCCCATTGCCCGCGCGGCACCACCTCGATCGCGCCGCGCCAGATCTCGCCGAGGAAGGCGCTGGCATGGAGCGACAGGCCGAGCGCCGCCGCCGTCCAGGGGTCGACCGACCAGCCGAACAGTCCGGGCACGAAGAAGGCGAGGAAGAGCTGCATCAGCAACGGCGTGCCCTGGAAGAGCTTGATATAGCCGGCCGAGGCGATCCTCAGCCATTTGAACTCGCTGGTCCTGGCGAGGGCGACCAGCGCCCCGCCGATCGCCCCGCCGAGGAAGGCGACGAGCGACAGCAGCAGCGTCCAGCGCACCGCCATGATGATGTAGATGATGTCGGCTGATCCGAGCGTGCGCATCGTCGTCACCTCACCGGGTTGGCTTGCGCAGGAAGGCGCGCTCGATCCCGGCGAACACCGTCCAGAAGAAGACGGACAGGCCGAGATACATGCATGTGACGACGAAATAGACCTCGAAGCTGCGGAAGGTGCGCGACTGGATGTCGCCCGCCACCGCCGTCAGCTCGCTCGCCGCAATCGCCGAGCAGACGCTGGTGTTCAGCATCAGCAGGATGAACTGGCTGGTCAGCGAGGGATAGATCGCCTGGATTGCCGGCTTCAGGATGATGTAGTGGAAGATCTGGAGCGGGCGCATGCCCAGCGACTTGCCCGCCTCGACCTGCCCCTTGTGAATGCTCTCGATACCGGCCCGGATGATCTCGATGCCGTAGGCGCCGACATTGACGACGAGCGCCAGCAGCGCTGCCGCGTTCGAGGACATCTTCAGCCCCATCGAAGGCAGGCCGAAATAGATCACGAAGATCTGGATCAGGAACGGCGTATTGCGGATCAGCTCGATATATTCGTCGATGATCCAGCGCAGCCATTTTGGCCCCGAGGTCTTGCCGAGCGCGCCGGCTACCGAGACGACCATTCCGATCGCCATCGCCAGCGCCGAAAGCACGAGCGAATTGAGGAGCCCGTGCAGCAGCTCCGGCCACGCCGCGAAGACGTCGGCAAAATCGAATTCATAGCTCATGCGAACTGCCCCTGCCGGGCCGCGAAAGCAGAACAGCCTTCATGCGCCTTCCTCATCCAGTCCTCCCGGCCGGCATTGTTCCACCAGCTCGGCCGATGCTGTCGCACCAGCCCTACAATCGCGGAATCAGCAAGCCGCCATCGACGTTGATCACTGTGCCTGTTGCATAGGCGAATTGCCCGCTCGTCAGAGCGGCGACGCAGTCCGCGACATCCTCGCCCTCGCCCCAGCGCCCGGCGGGGATCAGGCCCTCGGCGATGCGGGCATCATATTTGGCGGCGACCTTGGCGGTCATGTCGGAGCGGATCACGCCGGGACGGACCTCGAAAACGGGAATGCCTTCTGGCGCGAGCCTGACCGCCAGCGCTTTCGCCCACATCGAGAGACCGAGCTTGGAGACGCAGTACTGCGCCCGGTCGATCGAGACGAGCTCCGTCGAGGCCGAGGTGATGAAGACGATTGCCGGGCGTTCCGGCCTGTCCGCCAACATCGCCTTGGCGACTTCCTGGCTGAGGAAGGCCGCTCCGCGCAGATTGACGTCCATCACGAGGTCGAAGCTCTCCTCGGTGATCTCCAGCATGTCGCCGCGCACCGGGGCGCCGATGCCGGCATTCGAGACGAAGAGATCGAGCCGGCCGAAAGCCGCCTTCACAGTCGCGACGAGACCCGCATGGCTCGCGACCGCCGCGACGTCGTGCTTGAAGAACCGTGCCTTGGCACCGGCTCCTTCGAAGAGCTTCAACGCCTCGGCCACCGCCTCGTCCTCGGCGATATCGGTGAAGGCGATGTCATGGCCAGCCTTGGCAAGCGCCACGCCGATCGCGCGGCCGATGCCGCGTCTTGCGCCGGTGATCAGGGCGACGGGACGCGTCATCTCACTCTCCGCGGTAGGTTGGCGTGCGCTTCTCTTGGAAGGCGGCGACGCCCTCCTTCACGTCCTCCGTATAGGAGACGAGCGAGCTCGCCAGCGTCTCCAGGATCGCGCCGCCATCTTCGCCCTCTGCCGCGTTGATGAGCTGCTTGACGATGAGGTTCGCGACCGGCCCGCGCTGGCTGATACGCTCGGCCATGGCTTGCGCCGCGGCCAGTGCCCCGCCCTTCTCCACGACCTGATCGACGATGCCGAGCGTCAGCGCCTGTTCGGCGGTGACGATCTCGCCGGTCAGCGCAAGGCGCCGCGCCACCTGCCCGCCGAGCCGCCTCACCAAGCGCTGCGTGCCCGACCAGCCGGGGATCATGCCGAGACCGGTCTCGGGCAGGCCGATCTTGGCCTGGACCTCGCAGATGCGGATATCGGCGGTGACCGCCAGCTCCAGCCCGCCGCCGAGCGCGTGGCCGTTCATTGCGGCGATGACCGGCGGCTTCATCCGCGCAAGCTTGTCGAAGGCGCGGTGGCCGGTGCGCACCCAGCCCTGCCCCATTTCCAGCGGCGAAAGGCCGCCCCAGGCGACAATGTCGCCGCCGGCGCAGAAGGCCTTGCCCTCGGCGGTCAGGATGACGGCGCGCACCGAACGATCGGTGTCGATAGCGTCAGCGAAGCGACCGAGCAGGCCCACCATGACGTCGTCGAGCGCATTGAGCTTTTCCGGCCGGGCGAGCGTGATCGTCGCGATACCCGCGGCGATGTCGAGGCGAACGGGATCGCTCATGCTGCCCTCTTGGGAACGTTGAGGCCGATCAGCGCCTCGTCGAACAGAGCGGCGTCCATCAGCTTCGGCGGATTGGGGACGAGGAGCGGGAATTCACTCCGGCTGAGGATGTCGCGCTCCAGATCCACGCCGGGCGCGATCTCGGTGACGACGATGCCTTCGGGCGTCAGCTTCATCACGCAGCGCTCGGTGATGTAGGTCACGTCCTGCCCTTGTGCGACGGCGCGCGGGCCGGAGAAGGAGATGTGTTCGACCGCCTCGACCAGCTTCTTCACCTTGCCCTCCTTCTCGATGACAAGCTTGCCCTCAGTGATGGCGAGCTTGGCCGCAGCGCTGAAATAGCCGGAGAAGACGATGCGCTTGGCGCGCGCGGTGATGTCGATGAATCCACCGGCGCCGGCCGTGACATGCGGCCTGACGCCGAGCTTGGAGACGTTGACGCAGCCCTGCCGGTCTATCTGCAGGAAGGAGAGCAGCGACATGTCGAAGCCCGCACCCTGAAAGTAAGTGAACTGGTAGGGCGAAGGCACGATCGCCTCGGCATTGGAGGCGCAGCCGAACTGGAATTCGAGCAGCGGCACGCCGCCGACGGCGCCCTGCTCGATCACCCAGGTCACGGCGCCGTGCTGGCCTTCCTCGATCAGGATACGCGGGACATTGGCGGAGATGCCGAAACCGATATTGACGGCATCGCCATGGCGCAGCTCCTGCGCCACCCGGCGCGCAATGACCTTGGCGACGTCGAAGGCCGGCGTCTCAAAGCTCGACAGCGGCCGGCGCACCTCGCCGGAAATCGCGGGATCGTAGACCGTCTGTGTCGTCTGCATCTGGTCGGGGGCGACCACGATCGCATCGACGAGGATGCCGGGCACGAAGACCGCTTGCGTGTTCAAGCTGCCGGCCTCGACCACGCGCTTCACCTGCGCGATGACGACGCCGCCATTGTTGCGCACCGCCAGCGCCTGGTCGAGCGGGCCGAGCAGGCCGCCCTCATGCTCGTAGGAGAGGTTGCCGCGCTCGTCGGCCGTGGTGGCGCGGATGATCGCGACCTTCGGCACGATGCTGCGGAAATAGAGCCAGTCCTCACCGTCGAACTCCACGCGGGAAACGATCGGCTCGGCGGCGGCGCGTGCGTTCATCGCGCAGCCCTGATGCTTGGGATCGACGAAGGTGTCCATGCCGATCTTGGTCAGCACGCCCGGCCGCTTGGCGGCGGCTTCGCGATGCATGTCGAACAGGATGCCGCTCGGAATGTTGTAGGCCGGGATCTCGTCGCCTGTGACCATCTTCCAGATCGCGGGCGGCTCGGCCGAGGAGGGGCCGGATGGGTAGGAGCCGCCCATGATCCGCGCCAGCAGACCGGGCTTGGCGAGATGGTCGATGCCCTTGACGCCCCACATGTCGCCGGCCGCGATAGGATGCAAAGTCGTCAGGTTGCGCGGATGGCCGGAGGCATCGAAGCGCCGGCCGATCGCCGCCAGCACGGCATCGGGACATCCGAGGCCGGAGGAGGAGGAAACCGTGACGATGGCCTCGTCCGGGATCAGGGCGGCGGCTTCGTCGGCAGAGAGGATGCGGGGAAAGGCCATGATTTTGTCTCTTGGGAGGTTTCAGCCGGCGGCGGCGAGTGCGCGCTGATAGGCGCCGCAGGATTCGCGGATGACGAGATGGGCGGGGCCGATGAAGCTCTCAGGCTCTGCGGCGGGATCGGCAATCTGCTTCAGCAGCAGCGCGGCGGCGCGCTCGCCCAAGCCAACAGGATCGACCGCGACGGTGGTCAGCGCGGGCGAGACATGGCGCGCCTCGCTGGTGTCGTCGAAGCCGACGATGGCGATGTCGCGCCCGACGACGAGGCCGTGCCGCGCGGCGGCGAGCATCGCACCGATGGCGGTGACGTCGTTGTAGCAGACGACGGCGGTTGGCCGGTCGGCGAGCGAGAGCACGGCGCTCATTGCGCCGAAGCCGCCGTCGCGCGTCGGCATGCTCTCGAGATTGAGCGCCGGGTCGACATTGCGGCCGGCTGCTTCCATCGCCGAGAGAAAGCCGCCATGGCGCTCCTGCCGGACGACCATGGAATGCATGCCGCCGAGAAAAGCGATGCGCTCATGGCCGAGATTGATGAGATGGCGGGTGACGCGGCTGGCGCCGACGAGGTTCTCGGGTACCACGACGCTGGTGTCGGCACCGGGCAGGCGGCGGATCGCCACGAGCAGGGCGGTGCCGGCTGCCTTGGCCCAGTCGAGGTGCTCCGGTCGCGTATCCAGCGCCGGGCAGAGAATGATGCCGCCGGCGCCGTGCTCGCGCATCATCCGCATCACTTGGTCCTGCCGCACCACGCTCTCGGCGGTGTTGGCCATGAAGGCGACATAGCCGGCCATCTGCAGCACCTTCTCCACACCGATGGCGAACTCGGCGAAGAACGGGTTGGAGAGGTCGTTGAGGACGAGGCCGACGATGCGGGACTGCGCGTTGCGCAGATTGGCGGCGCCGCGATTATAGACATAGCCGAGCCGGTCCATGGTCTGCAGGACGTGTTGGCGGGTCTCGGGCTTCACTGCGCCGCGGCCCGTGAGGACGAGCGAGACCGTCGATTTCGAAACGCCGGCGGCGTCCGCGATCTCGATGATCGTCACCTTTCCCTTGCTGCCTTGCGGTTGCGGCATCGTTTCATCCCTGATGCGCGTGGCGCTATTCTTTTCTTGGAACGTTCCATTATCAGCGAATGGATCGGTGCGCAATATCCCTCTTTCAAAGCTTTTTATGCGCCTGTATAAAGCTGGAAACGCGTTCCTTTATTGGAACGTTCCAATAAATCACCGGAGGAAGCGATGGTCGAGATCAGCCTGCCCCGCATGGATGGCAGCAGCGAGCGCTACAGGCTGGCGCCGCCTTCGCCTTTCCCGCAGACGGCTAGGGCCAATGGCGTCCGCACCGTCTATGCAGCCGCCCATGTCGTCGCGGACCCGCAGAAGCTTATCGAGCCTTGGCGCGAGCCCGCCATTGACTGGGACGCGACGCTGGCCTTCCGCCATCACCTCTGGGGGCTCGGCTTCAAGATCGCCGAAGCGATGGACACCTCCCAGCGCGGCATGGGGCTGGACTGGCCCAACGCCGCCGAGCTGATCACCCGCGTCCTGGCCGAGGCCAAGACGACACCGGGCGCCGATCTCGCCTGCGGCGCCGGAACCGACCAGCTCGATCCCAATGCCGCCCGCAGCCTGGATGACGTGATCCGCGCCTATGAGGAGCAGATCGGCCATGTCGAGGAGCATGGCGGCAAGATCATCCTGATGGCGAGCCGCGCGCTTTGCCGCGTTGCGAAGGGGCCGGAGGATTATCTCGCCGTCTATGGCCGCCTGATCCGCCAGTGCCGGGGCAAGGTGATCCTGCACTGGCTCGGCGAGATGTTCGACCCTGCACTCGCCGGCTATTGGGGCAACCGCGAATTCAGGCCGGCCATGGAGACCGTGCTCACCCTGATCCGCGAGCATGCCGACAAGATCGACGGCATCAAGATCTCGCTGCTCGACGCGGGCAAGGAGATCACCATGCGCCGCCGTCTGCCGGCGGGCATCGTCATGTATACCGGCGACGACTTCAACTATGCGGAGCTGATCGGCGGCGACGAGCAGGGCTTCTCGCACGGGCTGCTCGGCATCTTCGACCCGATCGCTCCGGCGGCGGCGGCCGCCTTCGCCAAGCTGGAGGCAGGCGACCGCGCCGGCTTCCACGCCATCCTCGACCCGACCGTTGCGCTCTCGCGCCGGCTCTTCGAGGCGCCGACGCAGCATTACAAATGCGGTGTCGTTTTCCTCGCCTGGCTCAATGGCTTCCAGAACCATTTCCGCATGGTCGGCGGCGCCGAATCCGCGCGCGGCATCCTGCACTATGCCGATCTCTTCCGCCTCGCGGATCAGTCCGGGCTCTTCGTCGATCCGGAGCTGGCGGCCCGCCGGATGACGCATCTCTGCGCCCTCAACGGCATCGCCTGAGGAGCAAGCCATGCACGCCCCCCTGCTCGACGCCGAGATCTACGACCAGATCCGCGAGACCGCCCGGCGCTTCGCCGAGGATGTCGTCAAGCCCGCTGCCGGAGATCTCGACCGCGACGAGGCCTTCCCCGCTGACATCTACCGCCGGATGGGCGAGCTCGGCCTGTTCGGCATCACCGTTCCGGAAGAGCATGGCGGCGCCGGCCTCGACACCTTCGCCTATGCGACCGTGATGGAGGAATTGTCGCGCGGCTATTCCTCGGTCGCCGACCAATGCGGCCTCGTAGAGTTGATCGGCACGCTCCTCACGCGCTACGGCACGCCGGAGCAGCTGAAACGCCTGCCGGACATCCTCTCGGCCAAGACCCGCATCGCCTATTGCCTGACCGAGGCGGAGGCAGGCTCCGACCTCTCCAATGTCCGCACCACCGCGCGCGAAACGGCGGATGGCTACGTCATCGACGGCGGCAAGCTCTGGATCCACAATGCCCCGGTCGCCGATCTCGGCTTCGTGCTGGCCTCGACCGATCCGGCCGCCGGCCATCGCGGCATGAGCATCTTCCTGGTCGACCTCAACGCGCCCGGCGTCTCGCGCGGCCCGAAGGAACACAAGATGGGCCAGCGCGCGAGCCAGGTCGGCGCGCTCAATTTCGACGGCGTCACCGTGCCGCGCGAAGCGCTGCTCGGCCCCAAGGGCCGCGGCTTCCACATCATGATGAGCGTGCTGGAGAAAGGCCGCGTCGGCATCGCCTCGCTGGCGGTGGGGATCGCGCAGGCCGGCCTCGAAGCGGCGCTGGCCTATGCTCGCGACCGGCGCCAGTTCGGCAAGCCGATCCTCGACAATCAGGGCCTGCAATGGATGCTGGCCGACATGGCCAAGGACATCGCCGCCGCGCGCACCCTCGTCGAGCGCGCCGCGCTGCTGATCGACCATGCCAAGCCAGCGACATCCGCTTCGTCGATGGCCAAGTGCTTCGCCAGCGACATGGCCGTGGCGCAGACGGCCAATGCCGTGCAGATCTTCGGCGGCTCCGGCTATATCCGCGGCTTCGAGGTCGAGCGGCTCTATCGCGATGCCAAGATCACCCAGATCTACGAAGGCACCAACCAGATCCAGCGCACCATCATCGCACGGGAGCTGATCAAGGGCGCCTGACAGCTCCAAGATCACTCCGGCGCGGTGCCCTGCCCCGTCGCCTCCGGCACAATGCCCTCGACATCGCCTGCCGATCGCGCTGGGCTGCAAGAAAGCGAATCCTGGAGCCTTGGGATTCGCGCCGAATGCGGGAGCGACAGGGATGAAAACGATCAAGGGACCGGCCATCTTCCTCGCCCAGTTCGCAGGGGACGCGGCGCCGTTCAATGATCTTGCCGGCATCGCCCGCTGGGCAGCGGGGCATGGCTACAAAGGTGTCCAGATTCCGAGCTGGGATGCGCGGCTGTTCGATCTCGCACGCGCCGCCGAGAGCAAGGCCTATTGCGACGAGGTGAAGGGCATTCTCGGCGAGGCCGGCATCGAACTCACCGAGCTCTCCACCCACCTTCAGGGCCAGCTCGTCGCGGTCCACCCTGCCTATGATCACGCCTTCGACGGCTTCGCCGCGCCGCAGGTGCGCGGGAAACCGAAGGCGCGCCAGCAATGGGCGACGCAACAATTGCGGCTGGCCGCCAAGGCCTCCCGCAATCTCGGCCTCTCGGCCCATGCGACATTCTCCGGTGCGCTCGCCTGGCCATTCATCTATCCCTGGCCGCAGCGCCCGGCCGGCCTCGTCGAGACCGCTTTCGAGGAGCTGGCCAAGCGCTGGCGCCCGATCCTCGACGCCTTCGACGAAGCCGGTATCGATCTCTGCTACGAGATCCATCCCGGCGAGGATCTGCATGACGGCGTTACCTTTGAAATGTTCCTCGAACGCGTGGGCAATCACCCGCGCTGCAACATCCTCTACGACCCCAGTCATTTCCTGCTGCAGCAGCTCGACTATCTCTCCTTCATCGATATCTATCACCAGCGCATCCGCATGTTTCATGTGAAGGACGCGGAATTCAATCCAAGCGGCCGGCAAGGGGTCTATTCCGGCTTCCAGCCCTGGATCGAGCGTGCCGGGCGGTTCCGCTCCCTCGGCGATGGGCAGGTCGATTTCGGCGCGATCTTCTCGAAGCTGACACAGTACGATTTCGACGGCTGGGCCGTGCTGGAATGGGAGTGCTGCATCAAGGATTCCGAGCAGGGCGCAGCGGAGGGAGCGCCTTTCATCGCCAGCCACCTCATCAACGTTGCCGCGCGGGCCTTCGACGACTTCGCGGCGAGCGGCATCGATCTGGCCACCAACCGTTCGCTGTTGGGACTGGATGGATGACGAGAGCGAGGGCAGGCAACCGAAGGCGGATCAGATCGGAGAGGCGATGATCCGCCTGTGATCGCGCCCGATCGGCGTCAGGCCACGAGAACGACGACGTCATTCTGCCGCGCAAAGAAGCTCTGCGAATGGCGTCGCTTCAGATCGGCCTCGCGCGCTTCGAGCGAGGCATCGGACAGCTCAGGCGAATGATGGACGCATGCGAGGCGCTTCGCCCCGACAGCCTGCAGCAGGCGCAGCCCCGCCTGCCAGGTCGAGTGGCCCCAGCCGCGATGCGGTTCGTAATCGAGCGCTTCGTCCCACATCGCGTCGTAGACGAGAAGATCGGCACCGCCGCAGAAGGCGGCGAGCGCGGGGTCCGGATCACCGGCGGCATGTTCATGGTCCGTCAGGATCACGATTGTCTGCCCGCCATGGCGGAACCGAAAACCGGCCGCGCACGGATCATGCTGTAGCGCGATCGTCGCGACGTCGACCCCAGAAAGCCCGGGATTGCCTCCCGGCGTGAAGCTCGAAAAACGAACCCGGCTGGGAGCTTCGGCGAAGCTGACGGGGAAGAACGGCTCGCTGAACAGGGCCGACAGCTTCGCCTCCGCACTTGCCGTGCAAGCCGGCACATGCAGCGCAACCTCGCCGCCCATGCGCCAGAGCGGCGCAAAGGCGCTCAGGCCGATGACATGGTCGAGATGCAGGTGGCTGAAGAGCAGCGTCGCGTCGCGCTCCCCGGCAGCGGCCATCGCCTGCCCGAGCCGGCGCAGTCCCGATCCCGCATCGACGATGACACGGCGCTCGGCGATCCGGACCTCGAAGCACGTCGTATCCCCGCCGAAGCGGTTACAGGAGCGGCCGGAAATCGGAATCGATCCGCGCGTTCCCCAGAACCGAATGCCGAAGCCGCAATCGAGCAACCGCGCCGTCTCAGTCACGCGCCGGGCCCTCGAGATCGCGCTTGGAAACAATCGCGACATTGTCCTGCAACCGCTTGACCATCAGCCGCATGACGGAGAGCGTCATGTCCGGGAATTCTTCCATCAAGGCGGTGAACACCTCCTTACGGAGCTTCAACGCGGTCAACTCGCCGGTAGCACGGATGGTCGCCGACCTGACCTCCCCGGTGACGACGCCCATCTCGCCGACGATCGCAGGCGCTTCGACTGAGGAAACGCAAACGGCGCTCCCTCGAGGTCCGATCAAGACCTCCGCCGTGCCAGCGATCACGACATAGGCTGCGTCGGATTCCGCGCCCTGCTCGAACAGCATGTCGCCGGCTGCGAAGACGGCCCGCTCGCTGGTGAAGGCCAGCAGCTTGATGCGCGCAAGATCGAGATTGGCAAAGATCGGCACGGCTCTGAGCGCTCTGACATCGTCGCGCTCGCCGCCTTCATCTTCGATCGGGAAGGCGACCGAAGAAGGCTGCAGGCCGGCTGCCCGGCGCAGCCTGGCGCCGTCGAAGACGACCGACCGGTCCATGGGTATATCGCCATCGTCCTCACGCGCGACGACGATCAGGGTCCTGCCGTACATCGCAGCGCGAAGGCGCCGCAAGATCGCCTTGCCCTCGGTCGGGCTCAAGCTGCCCAGAGCATTGTCCAGGATCAGCAGCGAGGGGCGCTTGATCAGGCAGCGCGCCAGCGCAATCTGCGTTTTGACCGCCGGGAAGAGCAGCCGGCCAGCATAGCCGGCCGGCTGCATGAGCCCGATCCGTGAAATCTCGTGATCGAGCCCGAGTCCGGTCACGGCTTCGCGGATGGCCTCGTCGACCCGCTCGCGAATGCCGGCGCTCGCTTGTGTCACGCGCCCGAACAGTAGGTTCTCCCGGACCGATGCAGCTCCCCATTCGCCGGAGTCGTAGAAATCGATGGTCTTCGCAGCGTCCTGCGAAATGCGAATGCGAAAGGCCCTGCGCGCCAGCAGGATGCGCTGTTCCATCCCCTCGTCGAGAAGGCCGAGCCGGTGCAGGGGTTCGGCATAGAGAAATGACAGCCCCAGGAACCGGGCCCGGTCGGCTTCGTCGATCTGCCCAGCCTCGGCCCGCGCCAGGCGCTCGCGAAAAGCGGGAAACTCCTCGGCGGCAATGAAGGAAAAATTGTCGAGAAGGAGATGGTCCGGGGCCAGATCCGAGAAGATCTCGAGCATCGTCGCGGCGATGCGCTGGCCAGCCGCCGTGAGATCATCGCTCAGGCCCAGCGAATCGAGAACGTTCCGCGTCAACCCGTGCCCGGCCAGCCGGCTTCCACCGAACCGGGCATTGTTCGGAACGCCGAAGAGGATGTTTTCACCGATCGTGGCGGTGCGGATGTACTGCGTCGCATCATAAGGCTCGACGGCATCCTGCGCGCCTTGCGCGACCAGCACCGCGTGAATACGGGCCCGGATTTCCGTCAGGCGGGCAGCCAGGACGGGGACTTCGTCCACGTTGAGTTTGCTCGCGAGGCCAGAGCGGAACACGACGTCGGCAAGGCCGACAATATCCAGCGTTGCGGCCAGCTGGGCTGCCGACAATTCGCCCTCGGCTCCTGGCAGGGCCTCCCCGTCATGCGTCGGATCCGCATCGCGATCGGTCCTCACGCCGTCGCCGCGCAGACCATAGGCGATGTTGTCGCGCAGTGATCCATCGAAGATCGCCGGCTCGCTGCCCGCATAGGCGATGCAGCGGCCGCGAGCCGTCACGGAAATCGCGTCGAGCGCGACATCGCCGATCTTGATGGAACCGCCGCTCGGCGTCAGTCGTCCCCCGAGGATGCGCGCGACGCAGCCGGCGCCCTCCCCCATGCCCGACAGCAAGACATGCTGCTTCAGTGGCAGCGTCAGCGAGACCCGGTCGAGCATTCGGTCGCCGGTTGCGCTGACCGCGCTGAGGCCCTGCAGGGCGATCACGCCGGCCTCGGGGAATGGGTCGTTGATGGGCTCCGGTTGCGCGGAAGGAACCGAGAGCGCGAACTGTTCGGTGACCTGCTGAAACTTGGCTTCGACATCGAGACGCTGCTGGTCCCAATCGATGAGGTCCTTCACAGGTGGAGGCAGGTCGCGATAGGCCGCGATGACCGCCACAAGCTGGCCGATCCCGAGATTTCCAGTCAGGGTGGCATAGCCGCCGATCGTGTAGAACAGGAACGGCGTGATCTGCGCGATCAGATTGTTCAGAGCTTTGACGGCGAATTTCCGCCCATAGAGTCGGTAGCGTATGCCGAAGAGCGTTTCGAGCCGTTGCGCGACCTCTCCGCGTTCGAGCGCGGCGGTCCCGTGATTGGAAACCTCGTCCAGCGTCTCGACAACTTCCCCGATCTTGCCGGCCAGGGCGCGCGAAGCGATCTGGCGCTCCCTGCCGAGCCGGATCTGCTCCCGCCGCAACCGTGGAATGACGAGGACCTGCGAGGAGATCATCGCGACGGCGACAAGGCCGAGCAGAGCATTCTGTATCAGGATGAAGACGAGTGCGGTCATCGCCTGCCCGCCCAGGAAGACCGGCTGAACGAACGCATCCCCGACGAAGCCCCCGATAGGCTCGACCTCATCCTTGATGATCGAGGCGGCCTCCGAAGGCTTCAGGCGCTGGCGCTGCTCGGGCGTCGACGAAAGCAGGGACGAGAACAGATCGAAGCGGAGCCGCTGCAGCAATCGTTCGCCGAGAGCCCCCTTTTTCATATTGATTGTATATTTGAAGTAACCGTTGATAACGATCAACGTTAAAAATAAAAAGGACAAAATAAAAAGATAAGAGATACGATTTACTTTAACTCCATCGTATTTCACCTCTGATCCGAATAAATCAACGCCTGTACTGAACGACAGAAATACCGCGTATTCGCTGCCATCCCGAAAGGCATTTCCCTGCAAGGCGCCCGCGATGATGTATTTGGGCAACTCGAGAGAAAGATAATAGAACGGCAGAGACAGAATGACGATTGAAATAATCCTGAGCTGCTCTCGACAACTATTCTTCCAGATATAAGAAAAAAGTTGATTCAAACGGGGCATTATTTTTCCCCTTCGAAACGCTCACCCGTCCTAGGCGCCTCAAGCCGTGGAACACGAACAGACATTGTCAATATAAGGCGGAGCGATACGATCCGGACGCACCCGCGACAGCGTAGCCGGTCCCGGCGGCAGCAGGTTAAGGAAGCAGCGTCGCCATCCGTTGACAAGAGGCACAGGTCGGACGAGCCGTTTGCGGGGCTTCTCGACCGGCTGAGCCTTCGTCCGGCTCTTGATCAGGACCTGCCAGTCCGGGAAAAGCCCCGGCGTGAATCTCGGCCGGTTTGCGCATCGTAGCCGCGCTTGATCTTCTCAAGCACCGTACCACTTGGCTGGCCGCACCGGATCGATCGCCACCTCGCATGCTGCATATCCCGCTCAGGTCCACCGCAAGACCCTGTGGTCGTTGAGGCGGCTCGGCGCTCCGTTGTGACTAGCCCGATGTCGCGCTTGCTCCCGGGACGCGGTTACGTTTCATTAACCATGTAGTCGGGGGGCTTCATGTCGACGCGTCCTGCCAGATCGGGGTTGGTCATGACAGGGTCGAACATGGAGCTCGCGGAATCGGCCGCAAGGCCGCGCATGCGCGAAACACAGCCCGCCTCGAGCTCCGTAGGGGCGGAGCGGAGCAGGCAAGCCCCGTCGGAGGCGAGTTGGCCATCGACCGATGTCGGCACGCTGCTGCTGCATTGGCTGACGGTCGCGGCCGTCATGGTGAGCCTCGCCACCGGATTGCGCATCTCGGCCGATGCACTCGACGCCGTGATTTCGCGATGGATGGCGCCGATCCTGCCGCAAGGCGAGATCTGGAGCGTCCATATCATCGCCGGCCTCACGCTTTTCGGCACATCGACCGCCTATCTCGTCTATATGGCGCTGAGCGGCCTCGGCAACCGCGTCGCTCTTCGGCGCCTTAAGATGTGGCGGATGGCCACGACGTCGAAGCTGCGGTGGATGAGCGCAAACATCCTGCTCCATTGGCTGCTCTATGCTCTGGTCGTCGTGCTCACTATCTCGGGCATCCTGCTCTATCTCGGCTTCGGCGGCTGGGTCGTTTCCGTCCATGTGACGGCAGCGATGAGCATGCTCGCCTACACGCTCGTCCATATCCTGACGCATTTCGGCTATGGCGGCTGGCTTCAGCTGCTTCGCATCTTCAGGCCGGCCAGGCTCGTGCCGGCCGCGGGACAGCGTAGCCGGCGGCCGCTGCTGATGGCCGCTGTTATCGCGATCCCGGCCGCCGCTGCTGCGGCCGGGATCGATTTCGCCAGCCGCGACGAACTGATCGTCGCGCAAATGCGAACCCCGCCGAAGCTGGATGGGGTGCTCGACGACGACGTCTGGCGCAGCGCCCGGCCGGTTCGGGTCAGGACGCAGCAGGGAGCCAACCTCGGCGGATCAGGCGAATCGATCGTCGAGATCCGCGCCGTGCATGACGGCGCCAAGATTTATTTCGCATTCCGCTGGCAGGATCCGACGCGCTCGCTCGCACGGCTTCCCCTGCTCAAGCAGCAGGATGGCTGGCATGTCGTCGGCGCGCGTGCCGGCGAAACCGATGTGGTCGATTTCTACGAGGACAAGTTGGCGGTCATCTTCTCGCGCTCCAATGGGTTTGGAGCAGCAGGAGCGACGCATCTGGGTCCGAAGCCGCTCGACGACAAGCCGTCGTCGCTCAATCAGCGCGGTCTCCATTACACCACCGATGGATCGATCATCGACATGTGGCAATGGAAGGCCTCCCGCGGCGGCCTGCTTGGCTACATGGACGATCAATATATCGGCCCCCCACGCGAGCCGACGGCCGATGAGGCCGCCAAGCGGGCACGTTACCAAGGCGGCTACTGGAACGATCCCGGCCGGGCCTTCTACAGCTATAATTTCGGCTTCGAAGGGCCGGGAGGCTATGCCGGCCCGGTCACACCGAAACGGTTGCCCAACGACCCGGCTGCCGCCATGGCTGCTCTTGGCCGGTTCGACCCGAAGAATCCCGAGCTGATCCATGACGAGGGCACCCGTTGGTGGCTGACCGAGACCGACAGCGCCCCCTACAGCGCGGAGGCCGACGCACGCATACCCGTCGGCACCGTCATGCCCGGCGTGCTGATCACGGGTGCCTATGAGGGAGATCGCGCCCAGATCCGGGCGGGCGCGCGCTGGAAGGACGGGTACTGGACCCTGGAAGCCTCGCGCGATCTCAAGACGGGCAGCGCCTACGATGTCGACTTCGAGCCCCAAACACCCGTCTATATGTGGGTGGCGGTATTCGACCACACGCAGACGCGCCATACGCGGCACGTTCGCCCTGTCACCCTCACCCTGCGCTGAGGCAACGGACCGCTTGTCGGCGAAATCCCACACTCGAACGAGCGCCTGGGTCGCCGCGCCCGTCCGATAGGACCCGCGGCGACCTAAACAGGGCAAGTCGCCTCAATCAGCACCGCGAACAGGGCAGGACATGGCTAAGCAGGCATCCCTTGTCGTGAATGGCAAAGCCGTCGCGGTCTCGCGCGGCGACAGTTTGCTGGAGGGGGCCATGGGCGGGGGTATCGTGATTCCGCATGATTGCTGCACGGGGCAATGCGAGACCTGCCGCGTCCGCGTCTATGCCGGCGAAGTCGATGCAATGGGAACGCGACAAGGCGATACCGTGCTGGCCTGCCAGGCGCGGGTCATCGGCGACGCCGTCCTCCAGTTCGATGCGGTTCCCGAGATACGCAAGCTGGCGGCGACCGTCTCGGCCATCCGCCCGCTCTCGCCCGACATCATCGAAACGACGCTCCTGCTCAGGAAGGATTTCACCTATCTCCCCGGGCAATACGTCAAATGCAAGTTCAGCGGCTATCCGAGCCGCGACTACAGCCCGACCTTGCGCAGCGATGGAACGGGGGAGCGCAATGAGCTGATCCTGCAGATCCGGCGCCAGGTCGGCGGGGTCGTGTCGCCGGATCTCGGGACGCGTATCCGCCCAGGGCACAAGGTGACCGTGCAGGGACCTTACGGCAGTGCATTCCATCGCACAGACGGCGGCCGGATCATTCTGATCGCCGCCGGCACCGGCTGGGCTCCCATCTGGGCCATTGCCCGCGCGGCACGTTACCGGGAACCCTCGCGGGAAATGGTCGTGATCGTCGGTGCGCGCGATCCTCGCAATCTCTACATGGCAGAGGCGCTGGCATGGTTGGCTGAAACCGGCGTTGCCAGCATCGCCCCCACCAGCAGCGGCGGCAAGGCAGCCGGCATCCTCAGCGGTCGCCCCACCGATCACATGCCGGCGCTTCGGCCGGATGACACGGTCTACGTGGCCGGCTCCTACGAGATGGTGGCGGCGGTGCGGATGCGTTGTGAGGCTGCCGGCACGACCTGCTACGCTGACCCGTTCATCGCCTCGGTGGCCAAGCGGACGATCCGGGACAGGATCGCGGGCCTCCTCTTTGCGCGCACTGCAAACTGGCCCGGGACATCGCAGACCCGGGCCGCCGCCGAAAACCTTCGCCCCTGACGCGGCCGCGCCTCTCGGCGCTCAGGGCGCGATTGGAATGGCGCCGAATTCCCGGATCACACTGCCCGCATCCGGAATGCGGGTGAAGGCGATGAACTTCTCCGCCGCCGGCGTCAGCGCCCCTTCCTTGTAGACATAGGCCACCTCGCCGCTGCTCGAATAGCGCGGATCCAAGGGATGCAAACCGTCGATCTTCAGCACCTGCGTGCCGATGTCGAGAACCCGGCTATACGGCCCGAAGCCGATCGTGCCCTCCGTCAGGCGCACGGTCTCGACCGCTTCCTGGGTCGACGTCGCAGTCTTCGAGCGCTCGGTGATCTCGAGTTCTCGCCAACCGGGCATCGTCGCCCGCAAGGTCGTGAGCGTGCTGTCGGCTTCTTCGCGCCGGACGACGCGAATGCGCTGGTCGGCTCCGCCGACGTCCTTCCAGTTGGAAATCCGGCCGGCATAGATGCCCGTCAATTGCTCGCCGCTGAGCTGCGCGACGCCGGCGCTGGGATGAACGAAGAAGGCGCACGCGATCTTGGCCACCGGCACATAGATCAGGCCGCGTGCTCGCTCGGCATCGGTGAGAACCCGGGCGACGCGCGCCAGCTTCGCCGTTCCCGAACCGACCGCGGCGATGCCACCGCCTGAGCCGATGCTGGGTGGAATCTTGACCTCGATGGTCGGCTCGGCCGCCCTGAAGCGCTGGGCCACGGCCTGAAGCATCTCCACGCCATCCCCGGTGCCGACCACGATCAACTCGTCTGCCCTGACAGGGTTAGAGAGGGTCAGAAGACCAAGAATCAATGCAATAGAGCGCGGTGTCATAGATCGATAAAATCTTCCGCCACGGGATGATCAGAATTGCCATGACTCCGTGAACAAATTCTAACTGAAAGCGCAAAAATGATAGGTATCTTCTTATACTTATGAATTTACGTAAGCTTCAATGGTTGCTGCTAGAGTGGATGGGAATTTACGTTGTGGAGTAGGCTTCGTGCCGCAGGATCGGGCCAGCGTCAGGCAGATCGATGAATCTGGCCGAATGGATGGGGGCCTGCTGCGCCGTCTCTGGAACTCGATGGGCGCCCGGAAAGCGCGCCTGCGCACGGCTTGGCGCGACTGGATTTCAACCGCGCATATCGGAACGCATCTCGCCTTCGTGGTGATGCTGACGGGAGCCGTAACCTTTGCCGTCGTCGGGCTCGTTGCCCTGTGGCGCCTCAGCGAGGATGCCGTCGAACAGGCCCATGCGCTGGCACAGCTATCCCGCCAGCAGATCGCTCGCAGGCTCGATGCCGAGGCCCTGCTCGCGCAGGCGCGCGTCTCCGTGCTGCTTGGCGAAGCCAGCCGGCAGACGCGGTATCTCGCCCAACGGCTCGACATCGTGAAGGCGGTCGGCTCCGCCAATCACGTCGCGATCCAGGAGTTGCTGGCCCCCGCCAGCGTGACCGGCGAACTCGACGCTTTGCTCGTCGCCGATGCGACCGGAACCGTCATTGGCGGCAGCCGCGCGTCAGACCTGCTCGCGGCTTCGGAAGCCCTCTCCGTCCTCGGCGTCAAGGAGGCCATCACCTCGATTTTCAAGGATAATCGACGCCTGGTCAGATGGTCGCATCATGCAACCTACCGGGTGTCCGAAAGCTTCAACGTCGCGGTAGGGCTCCCGGAAGGCCGAACGATCGCACATCTCGCGATCGAACCGGTTTTTGACGACTTCGGCGATGTGGTGGGAGCGCTGATGGGGCTGAGAACACTCGCCCCTTCGGAGAAGACGCTCGAGCTCTTCGCCGGAATCGTCCAGGCCGGGGTCGCGGTCGTGGATGGCGACAGGATCATCTCCGCCGGCGGTGAGCCGCCCGTCGGCCTGAAGCCACTCGCTCCGCAAACGCCGGACGGTCTCATCGGCATGGCCGGCAGTGGGCGCGTGGCGCGCTGTGTCACCGACGAACTCGGTCTTCGGATCTGCGTTCACGTCGACGCCGCGCAGGTTGAGGAAACGCAAAAAGAGCTGCAGCGCATCAGCGAGCGTCAGGCGGGGACCCTGTTTCGATGGTTCCTGCTTCTCGCCGCCGGCGCGCTCGGCGTGCTGGTCGTGGTGGTCTTGATCAGCGTCAAGCGCGCCACCCGCGGCCTGCCTCAATTGGCGTCCGCCGCGACGTCGGTGGCGCGCGGCGATCTCGACATCCCGTTCAACGCATCCGGCATCGGCGAGGTACGCAGCCTCGGGCAAGCCTTCGAAGTGATGCTCTCGAACCTTCGCGAGAGCCTCGGCCGCATTCGGCAGCTTGCCTTCTTCGATCAGATGACGGAGCTCGCCAACCGGGAGAAGATCCGCATCGACGGGATGAGCACCCTGCTGAGCGGCAAGGATGTCGTGGCCTTCTTCTTCATCGACGTCGACCGCTTCAAGTCCATCAACGATACGTTCGGCCATAAGACGGGCGACGTCCTGCTTCGGCAGTTGGCCTCTCGTCTCAAGCAGTTCTTCGAGGAGCGGCTGGAGGCCGGAGACTTCCGCCATTTCTCGGCCGGACGCTTGAGCGGTGACGAGTTCCTGATCATTCTGAACGGTCCGCTGACCATCGATGGTCTCCGCGCCTGTGCAGAAGCTCTGATCCACAGATTGAGCGAGAATTACGTTATCGATCGTACCCATATGACGATCGGAGCAAGCATCGGAATCGCCGTCTCCGGTCGGGACGGCGTCAGATATGACGAGCTTCTCGTCAACGCCGATGTCGCGATGTACGAAGCCAAACGGAAAGGGCGGAACTCTTTCGCGTTCTTCACCGCGGAAGCAGCGGAGCTCATGCATGAGCGGCGAGCGCTCGAGCAGGATCTGCGCACCGCCTTGCGGAACGGCTCTCTCGACGTCTTCTACCAGCCGATGATCTCTCTGGCCGACAACGGAGTTGTGGGAGCCGAGGCTCTGGTGCGTTGGGCGCATCCCTCGCGAGGCGCTATTGCACCTGGAAAGTTCATCAGTATCGCGGAAGAGGCAGGCCTGATCGCCGAACTCGGCCAATTCGTCCTCGCGCGGGCGATCGAGGAGCTTCGCCATGCGAACGACATCAGGATCTCGGTCAATGTCTCGGTCCTGCAGCTGGAAGACCCGACTTTTGCCGCCTCGGTGGAGAACTGCCTCCTGAAGGCAGGGGTGCCGCCCTCGCGCCTGGAGTTGGAGGTGACCGAGTCCGTAGCCATGCGGGCATCGGACGTCGTTCAAAGACAGTTGCGGCAATTGCGGGCGCTTGGCGTCCGCTTCTCGATCGACGATTTTGGAACCGGCTACTCCAACCTCTCGATGCTGGCCCGCCTGAAGTTCGATACGCTCAAGATCGATCGTTCGCTGGTTCAGGGCGCGCGAGCGGGCGTCGAACAACAGGTGATCGTCCGGACGATTCTGTCGTTGTCGCGCTCGCTGGGCTTCGGCACGATCGTCGAGGGCATCGAGCAGGCCGAGGATCTGGCCTTCGTGATGAGGGAGGGTGCCGATGTGGCTCAAGGCTACTATTTCAGCGAGGCAATTCCGATCGGGAGCTTTGAGGCCTTCGTGAATGCGAGACGTCTGCGCCGGATATCCAGCTCAGGTAAAGCGCATCTGACCCGGCTCGAATCTTATGCGGATATCAAGCGCCTCTCGCGATAGGCCGCCAACGCTCGGGCCGACTTGCCTGACGATCGCATCGGACCCGATCTCGCATGCCTGCTTATTTGGAAGCGCGGTGAGAAGCGGCGGCGCCAGCGGCCTGCGCCGCTTGCGCAGGCCCTCTTCCAGCCTTTGGCTTGGTCGTCGGAGGGAAACCTTCGCGAGCGGTCAATCGAGCGGTCGCGGTTTTTCAGCGGCCGTTTACCGGAGCGCGATAGTTCATCATGCATGTATTCCCGTCCAGTGACGGAGGAGCCGCCGTGCCGCCCAGAGCAAATGCCCCTGCCGGCGGTTTCGCCCCACATCTGCATCGCTTCATGAGCGTGACGCTGGAACTTGCTCCTGACGTTCTCGTGCCGCGCCAGGAGACCGAGCTGCTCGGAAGAAACGCGATCGCGATCCTTCACGACCGCGCTCCGGGCTCCACGGTGATCGACATGTGCTGCGGCTCGGGCAACCTTGCCTTGGCCATCGCGGCGGAGGTTTCATCGGCCCGGGTCTGGGCGGCGGACATGACCGACAGCACGGTTGCGCTGGCCCGCAGCAATGCCGAACGTCTGGCCGTTCAGGACCGTGTCGCCATCAGGCAAGGAGATCTGTTCGGTGCGTTGTCGGAGGATGGGCTTGCCGGCGCTGCCGACGTCATCGTCTGCAACCCGCCCTATATCTCGACCGCGCGCCTCGAAGGCGAGAGCGCCCATCTGCTCGAAGCCGAGCCGCGCGAGGCCTTCGACGGTGGGCCTTACGGCATCTCGATCCATCAGCGGCTGATCCGCGACGCGGTCGATTTCCTCAAGCCGGATGGCTGGCTGCTATTCGAATTCGGGCAGGGGCAGGACCGCCAGATCGCCGCGCTGATAGCCAGAACCAAGACCTATGACCCCGTGACCTTCGCTACCGACGAGGACGGCGTGCCGCGCGTCGCGCTCGCTCGCAAACTGCGGAACGCAGATTCCGCGACCTCATCCTCGGCCGGTTGAGCATGAGCCAGGTTCGTCCCCTGCAGGCCGCGGATATTCCGGCTGTCGCCGGGCTCTTTCAAAGGACCTTCCGGAACGGCAGGAGACCGCCGCCTCCGGCGCTCGAAACCTATCTGCGCCGGCTGTATCTTGAGGGGCCGGTGTGCGACCCGGATATCGCATCCCTTGTCCATGTCGCGAGCGAAGGCGACATCTCCGGCTTCGTCGGCGTGAACGTGCTGCCGATGAGCCATGGCCCCCGCAAGCTGCGTGCGGCCATCTGCGGTTCGCTGATGGCCGAGCAGCGGACGAACGACCCGATGGCCGGCGCAAGGCTGCTCAGGACATTCCTGGCCGGGCCGCAGGACATCTCCTTCAGCGAGACCGCGAACGCCCTCTCGACCCAGATGTGGACGAGACTGCGCGGTGTCGCCCTGCCCCAATACAGCCTGGACTGGCTCCGGGTGATCCGCCCCTCGGCCTTCATGCTCGACATGGCCTCGCGACGGATCGGCGCCGCCCGCTTGCTCGACCCACTCGCGCGCGGGCTCGACCGCTACGTTCGCGGGCGGATGCAGGAGAACGAGCTGCGCTGGACCGGTGTCCCGCAGATTTGGACGAGCAAGGGCCTCAAGGTCACCGAAATCGATCAGGCCGGCTTTGCGGCCCTCGTAGAGCCGCTGACGCGGCAGTTCGCCCTCCGCCCCGATTGGAGCGAGGAGCAGCTTGCACACATCATCGCCGAGGCGTCCCGGAAACCGGACTATGGCGAGGTGGTCTTCGCGTCCGTCTCCTCTGCCACAGGGGCCCTGACCGGCGCCTTTCTCTACCATGCCCATCCCGGCCGGGTCGCGCGCGTCCTGCAGGTTCTGGCCATGCCGGGACAGGCTGGAGCCGTCATAGACTGCCTGATCGGCGATGCGGCTGAGCGCGGCGCGGCCGGTCTGCGCGGCCGGACGCAACCTGCCCTGCTCGCCGCGATGCTGGGTCGGCGGGTTGCCTTCACGCAGCCCGCCTCAACGGTCGTGCATTCGCGCGACGAGGAGCTGGTGAACGCTTTCCTGAGCTCGCAAGGCTTCTTCAACGGGCTGGCCGGCGAACACTGGAACCGCCTGGCCGGAGAGCCGTTCGAGTAAGCCGTCATTGCTTCGCTGCGCTTGCAATGGGGGCGCACGCCGCTGATATGTGCCCGCACGACCGAAGGCGAGAATCCCGCCAAGCAGAATGACGATTAGTAGTTGCCTTCCGGGTCGCTTGGGCTCTCATTCGCGTAATCGACGTATGGAAACTGTTCCCGAAAGATGATCGCTCCGGACGGGCCCCAAGTGAACACGGTGCCGTTCCAAGTTCCAAAGGTTATGCCGCTTCCGTCGGGACGCTTGAAGAACCAGCGCGTGCCGTCGCGATAATATTGGAGATGAATTGAAGCTTTTACCCGCGCTTGTGTATACTGCGCCAGCTTGAAGCAAAACTCGTTACCGTCATATCCTTGCATTCCCTCACATTCGGGGCACGTGTTTATCCGGGCCACCAGGCAAGAATAGATAGATATCTGTTCGATTTTACCTTCGATCTCGCCGAATTCGTTGAGATCCGTGCGTGTAAGACCGGGACCGGCCTGTGGATGGTTGAACCTTCCCATCCCGCATTGAATATAACCAGGCAGGCCGTGCGCCATAAAGATGACGCGCAAGCGTCCGCCATACCTGTCGCCACGATCTTTGATATTGTCGACGATCCAGCGGAATGGCGTATTGGAATCGACCTCCAACACGTCGCCGAGTGGCTTGTAACCGGCGAGGCGCACGTCCCGCACGATAAATACCTGCTGCTTCGTGGCCCTCGGTGCGACTACGATCCGCAAGCGGATCCACACGCCGACGCCCTGGCCAACTTCCAAATCGCACGAGCCGACGCCTGCGCCGAAAATGCTGAGGATGCGCACATCGCCCATCACGCCGTCGTTGAAATCGTCATATGCGGCGATCTTTCCATTCGCCGATCGCGCCCACAGCCTGTCGCCACCCCACAAGCCGATAAAACGGCGTTCGCCAGCTGGAATTGCTATTTGTGATACCGATTGCGGCGCGAGGCGACTATCGATCGTATAGCCCTCTGCCGAGGCACCCAGCGGCTTTACGAAATGAGCCATGACGACCTCATCCGCTATCGACAGATCAGCAGCCTATTCCGTGCGGGGATCATCTTCAATAGCAAGCTGTCACAAGGCTCGCTCACACCTTTGCCAGCTCTTGAGTTGGATGCTCCGTGAACCGCTCACGGCTTGTGCTCGTCAGTTCCCTAGGGCATGTTCGCTTTTCCTTGAATCGCGGTCATGCTCTAACTCACGGTTTAGTCGCATTTTCTTCGCGCGACCCGGCGTCAATTTAACCAAAAATGCTCTGAACATCGGAATATTCGGAAAACCTGTCCCGACTTTCCGGTCTGACACCTTGGATCGCCGCCTCCGCAATGATGCGGATTGCCGCCCGCCTCCCGCAACAGCGTCGATCTCAGCCGTCGATTTCTGTGACGGGGCGGACGAGCTGCGGGCCAAGGTGCAGATAGCGCGTCGCCCTGCGCTTGGCGGCGATATCGGCCCAGACCCGTTCGACCTCGACCGCGGTCAGCTTCGCGGCGGCGCCGACCTCTGCTGCCGAGATGCCATTGTTGAGGCCGAAGAGGCAAAGATCCATGCGATCGTAAGGCAGGGAGAAGTAGAACTCCTCCTGCGTCTGCGCGAGGGAATAGGTGTCGGTCGTCGGCGGCCGCCGGCGGATCTCCTCGGGAATACCGAGATGGGTGGCGAGCGCATAGACCTGGCTCTTGTAAAGATGCGCGATCGGCTTCACGTCCGCGGCGCCGTCGCCGTTCTTCACGAAGAAACCCTGGTCGTATTCGAGCCGGTTCGGCGTACCCAGCACGGCGAAATTCAGCCGGTCGGCGTGATAATACTCGATCTGCTTGCGCGTGCGCTGCTTCATGTTGGTGGCTGCGACGATGCCGAGATAGATCGCTGGCGGCATACGCAGCTTCGTCTGGCGGCCCTCGGGGTCCTGAACCACTAGCGAGGAGATGTTGTAGCCGTCGCCGGCGAGAGAATTGGCGATGACGATCTTCGAGGCCCAGCCAGGCCCGTAACCCGGCACCAGCTCGCGGATGAAGGCATCGCGCCGCTCATAGCAGCCCATTGCCAGCAGCGTCGGTCCGATATCCTCCACTGCCGCCTCGACGCCAAAGGTCTCGGCGACCAGCCGGCCGAGGCGCAGGCTCTCGGGATCGGAGTCGCTTTCCGGCATGAACAGGCAGAAGACGTTCTTCGCCCCGACAGCGCGCACGGCCAGCGCGACCGAGACGCTGGAATCGATGCCGCCGGAAAGACCGAGCACGAGGCCGCGCTTGCGCATGCCACGGAGCTGCCCGCGCAGTCCGGTCACGATGCGGTCGGTTTCCGCGGTGTTGTCGAGCATCAGCACGTCAGCCGAGAAGGCGGGACGACTCGGCGCAGGAGAGATGTTCATTCCGCCGCTCCCAGCGTTTCGGCCGCCAGCCTTCGGCTGACCTTTCCGGTATCCGTCTTCGGCAGCTCATGGCGGAATTCGATGAGCTTCGGCACCATGAAATCCTCGAGATGAACAGCGCAGTGGCGAATGATGTCCCGTTCGCTCAAGCTCTCGTCCGAGAGAACAACAACGGCGGCGATGGCGTGGCCAAGCACCGGGTCCGGCACACCGGTCACCACGGCTTCGGCAATGCCGGGATGGGCATGGAGAACCGCTTCGACTTCCTTCGGAGCAACCTTTTCGCCGCGCGTCTTGATGATGTCGTCCTTGCGGCCGACGAAATAAAGGAAGCCGTCGTCATCCGTCCGGAACAGGTCGCCGGTATGGAGGCGCTTTTCCCAGGGAAACGGGCCGGGGCGCAGCATCTGCGCAGTCGCGACTTCGTTGCGCCAATAGCCCTGCATGACATGCGGTCCGCGGATGACCAGCTCGCCCGCGACGCCGGGCGGCGCGCGGTTGCCCTCATCGTCGACGACGATCGCTTCCGTGTTGGGAATGGCGATGCCGACGGAACCCGGCCGGCGGTCCAGCTCCTCCGGTGGCAGATAAGTGCAGCGCTTGCATTCCGTCAGGCCATACATGGAATAGAGCCGAACGCCGGGGAAGAGTTCGCGCAAGCGCGCGATGTGCGGAGGCGGCAGGGCCGCGGCGGTGTTCGAGATATAGCGCAGGCTCGGCAGGAAACCCGGTTCGACGTCGCGCATCTGCAGGATCAGCGCGGCCATCGTCGGTACGAGTGGGAAGCCGGTGACCTGCTCGGCGCGGATGCGCTCGAAGATCGCCTGCGGAAAGGCGAAGGACTTTTCGAGGACGAGGGTCGCACCAAGCCGCATCGCCATCAGCAACTGATAGAGGCCGTAGTCGAAAGCCAGCGGCAACACGTTAAGGATGATGTCGTCGGGGGTGTTGCGCAGATAGCTGGTGATCGAGTCCGCGGCAGCATCGATATTGCGATGCGTCATCATCACGCCCTTGGGACGGCCCGTGGAACCCGAGGTGTAGATCAGCATGGCGAGATCGACGTCGATCCCGCCATGGTTCACTGGCTCAGGCGCGACTTCGAGACAACCCTCGAAGGAGGCGGCGCCATCCGGCACAAAGCCCGATGGTCCTTGCGTCGACGCGACGAAGAGCGGCCGGTCCGACAGCGCGCGCGCCTGCGCCACGATGGGCATCAGCTTCGCCTGGGTCAGGATCGCCGCAGCCTCGCAATCGCCGATGACGTAAGCGAGCTTGTCGGCCTTGGTGGAGGCGTTGATCGGGCTGAAGGTCGCGCCCGCCTTGAGAACCGCGAAGATCGAGACGACGGCTTCCCAGCAATTGTCCATGAAGACGAGAACACGGTCGCCGCGCTGCACGCCACTCGCGGCGAGAGCAGCCGCGAGCCGATTCGACAGGTCGTCCAACTCGTCATAGCGCAACCGCGTCCGCTCGGTGACCAGCGCGGTCTTCGCGACACGCGCCGCCGCGTTTGTGATGAGGAATTGCTCGACCCGCATGAACCAGAACCGTCAGGCCGCCGCGAGCGCCGCGGTCTTCAATGCGATGAAGGCCGTGATGCGCGCCAGTGAATCGAGATTGGCCGGCACGATATCGGCGTCCGCGACGGCGATCTCGTAGCGGTCTTCGATGAAGGCCACGAGTTCCAGAACGCCGGTCGAGTCGATGATGCCGTTCTCGATGAGCGAGTCCGTATCGGCGATGGCGTGGGTGGTGTCGCCGAACAGAAAATTCTCGATGACGAAGGCCTTCACGGTGTCGCGGATCGTATCTGTCATATCGTTTTCCTCTCTTGATGGTGTCAGGCGGCCTTGGCGCTGCAACTGCCTGTGCCGGTGAAGGCCGTCAGCCACAGTTGCGTCGACAGAATGCCGACGAAGGCCGCATTGTCGCGAAAGCCGGAGGCCGGGTGGCGACTGCATTTCTCGTGCAGCTTTGCCACCGCCTTTGGATTGAAGAGGCCGCCGGCACCGATCTCGGCTTCGCTCAGCGCCGTCCGGACATAGTCTCCCGCCCCCGCCTCCACGAAGGATTGGCTGTCCGGCGCGCGATAGGGCTGCTTGGGTCGCCTGCCGATCGCGGGCGGCAGCAGATCCTTGGTCGCCTCGCGGAGAATATGCTTCTCCACGAGCCCCTTCAGCTTCATCTCGGGAGGAAGCCCGGCGGCAAACTCGACCAGACGATGGTCGAGGAAGGGAAAGCGGCCCTCGATGCCATGGGCCATCGCCATGCGGTCACCCTGGCTCGACAGGATATAGCCGGGCAGAAGGAAGCGGGCCTCCAGATATTGCGCCTGGTGCAGGGGGTGCCAGCGGGCGAAAGCCTCGGGCAGCCGCGCTGCGAGGTCCTCGGCGGCATCATATCCCGACAATGTGGCCCGCAGGTCACCCGAGAAGAACAGTTTCGTCGCTGCCGTGCCGTCGAGCCGCGCCCGATGGGAGAACAGCGGGTCGTCAAGCCCCGTGCCGCCAGCCCCGAAGAACGAGGCCAGATATTCGGCCGATTGCTGCCTCAGCCCCGGCAGATAGGGGTAGAGCTTGCGGAACAGATGCGGCCGGATGCGGGAGCCGGGCTGCCTGGCGCAGAAGCGGCGAACCCTGGCCTCCTTGAAAATATCGTAGCCGGCAAAGACTTCATCCGCACCTTCGCCGGTCAGCACCACTTTCAAGCCGGCCTCGCGCACGAGGCGCGAAAGCTTGTAGAGCGGGGCCGGGGCAGTCCTGAGGATCGGGCGCTCGGTGAAGCGGATCACATCGGGAAACACGGCGGCGATATCGCCCTCGCCGCAAGCGACGGAGCTGTGATCGGTGCCGAGCGCGCGCGCCATCTCGAGCTGAAAGGCGCTCTCGTCATGTTCGGCGCTGGCGAAGGTGACCGAGAAGGTTTTCAGCCGGCCCGGCGCCATGCCCGCCGCCAGCGCCGATGTGATGGAGGAATCGAGGCCGCCGGAGAGATAGGAGCCGACCGGCACATCGGCGCGCATGCGGATGCGCGTCGCCTCCGTCAGCAGGGCGCGCAGTTCCTCGGCCGCGGCGCGCTCGTCCCGGTGCCGGGGCAGCGTCTCTCGGTCGGGATAGTCCAGTTTCCAATAGGGCCGCGTCGAGACGCCGCCCTCCTGCACGATCATCAGGCTGGCAGGTTCGAGTTCGTAGATGTCGCGGAAGGCCGTGCGCGGCGCGATCGGAGCCCAGAGCGTGAAGATCTGGTCGAGCGCGACCGGATCGAGCTCGGCCACGACGCCCGGGACCTGGAGCAGCGCCTTAACCTCCGAGGCGAAGTAGAGCCGTTCGCCCTGCCTCGTATAGAAGAGCGGCCGAACCCCCATCCGGTCGCGCGCCAGAACCATGCGGCGGCGGCGACCGTCCCAGAGCGCAAAGGCGAAATCGCCATTGAGCATGGAGACGCAATCCTCGCCCATCTCGTCATAGAGATGCAGGATCACTTCAGTGTCGCTGCTCGTCCGGAATTGGCGACCTTTGGCGCGCAACTGCTCGCGCAGTTCCACATAATTGAAGATCTCGCCGTTGAAGGCGATCGTCAGTTCCCCGGTCGCATCGGACATGGGCTGCTGGCCGTCGCCGAGGCCGACGATGGACAGCCGCGCATGGCCGAGGCCGGCTGCTTTTGCGGTGAAGAAGCCCTGCCCGTCCGGGCCGCGATGCGCAATGGCGGCCGTCATCCTTTCAAGGAGCGCCCTCCCATCCCGGACAAGGCCGAAATAGCCGCCAAAACCGCACATGCCGAGATAATTCCGAGTCTATCAGCGCGGCTCGGACTATAGCCAGCAACACACCGGCAGGCGTTAAAGATCCGCGGCTATTCGCAGGAATGGTAAATTTGACGTCGCGTCCGGGACGCTTTTTTCCCGCAAATACGGCTCGGCCGAGAGGCGCTCGTCAGGCAAGCGGAAGGACGCGCAGAAACATGGGTCCCGCGCGGACGTGGCGATCTCGCCCTCGCAAGCCGGCGCGCAAGACAGGAAACGTCGACGCGAAATGCCCGTCGCGCGGGTTCACCGGCGGTGGGTTGACCGTTCCGCCGGTCGGTCCCGGCATCAAATTCGCATCGACGGAAACGGAGCTGGCCCGGCAGCGTCGTCCTCGGCGCATCCGGAAATCGGTCAATCGCGAGGAGGCTTACCAGTGCATATACACGCATATGCCGAGATTGTGATTCCAGCGTTACTTGATCATCCCGTAATTCATACTAATTCGTGAGCGATAATACCTAATATCACCTCGACAAAATTTTCCATCGATTTAGATTAGAGCTACATTTTATTTTATAGATATTTTTATATTCGGAAGAAATACGTGGATATCATCGGTAATACATTCATCAATATCAATCTCCCTTCCGTTGAAGTCGAGCATTTGATCTCATATTATGAACGTATATTGGGTTACAATTTTAGGCACGAGGCAGAAACGAGCGGATCAGGCAGCAACAAACTCCTCTCGATCAAGGTCGCCAACACGACAATCATGTTGTCGAGGGTGTCGCAGAGCCTCGAAGGAGCTTTCGCCGATTGCCCGGATAACATCACCGCCATCTTCGTCCTGTCGGGGGATGTGAGACTGGAGGTCGAGGATGGGCTCCTGACTTGTCGCAGAGGCGACGGAGTTGCGCTGAACACCTCCCTGGCGCGCCGCGTGACCTTTTTGGCGGGAACTGAATTCTGCATGTTCAGGGTCAGGATCGATGACATCGTTCCGCTCCTGGAAAGACTGGCCGGCCGGCGGCTTGAAGAGCAGCTCCAGATCACCACCAGCTTCGATATCCGTTCAGGAACCGGGTCCGTGCTTGCCGCGATTCTCGCTGCGACCGTCGTCGGATCGGCGGGGGACGATACCCAGGCGATCTCGCCATGCGCGGCCGATTTCCTCCAATCGAGCTGGGTCGCGCTCGTTCTGGAAAATCTCCCCCATAATTACTCGCAGGGCATGTCGCGCGGCAGCACGCAACATGCTCCCCTGCACGTCAGGCGAGCCGTCGACTACATTCTCGCCCATGCTTACGAGGATATTGCGGTCCAGGACGTAGCTCGCGCGGCGGGGATCGGCCTTCGAACGCTGCAGCAGAGTTTCAGAAAGGTCCTGCAGACGTCGCCGCAGGAATACATCAAAGCCGCCAGGCTCCACGGCGCGCGCCGCGAGATCGAGGATCCGCATTCGGAGCACTCGGTCGAGGAGATCGCGCGTAAATGGGGCTTTGCCAACCGCGGTCATTTCGCCGCGCAGTACCGCAGGCTTTTCGGCGAGCTGCCGTCCGAGACCCGCCGCGCACGTTGAATGCCGGCCCAGCCGAGACGGAGCGGTTCCGGCGACGCCGACGCACAAGTTTCGCACATGGTAAACGCGGGGTTACGCGACGACCCCGCAGTGACTCCGGGAGCGCATGCCCGACTCGCCGCGCGAATAATCGTAAAGAATTGGATAATATTCGTCGCGGCACTCTTAATATGTCATCAATCTAGCTCGTAAGAAATGCGCCCCCAGATGATGCTTTCATTTGGAGGCCGCCAAGGATGCCGCGGACGACACCGGAACGGATCGCCACACCGGTTCGACTCAGCTTGCCGACCGATTGTTCGATCAGGGGCATCGGCGCCGTCGCGGAAAGGATGCGCGACCTGCTTGCCGCAGGCCAACCCGCCGAGATCGACTGCGCGAATATCGAGGCCGCCGACATTGCCCTCGTGCAACTCATCATCAGCGCCCGCCGCAGCTTCGCCGCGCGCAGGCTGCCGCTGACGATCGAGGGGGCTTCGGCCGCCGTTCGTTCGGCCTTCGCCCGCGCCAGCGTCTCGCTGGCGTAAACACCCGCCTTCTTTCCGGAAAGTGACGATTATGGCCAGCGTTCTGACGGTGGACGATTCTCCCAGCATTCGACAGATGATCAAGCTCGTCCTTGGCGGAGCCGGCTACGAGGTGGCCGAGGCCGGCGATGGCGCCGATGGGCTGGCCAGGGCGAAGGCGCAGCGCTTCGACCTCGTGATCACCGATCTCAACATGCCGGTGATGAACGGGCTGGACATGATCCGCGGCATGCGGGCACTGCCTGGGCTCACCGGCGTGCCGATCGTTTTCCTGACGACCGAATCCAATGACGCGGTGAAGCAGCAGGCCAAGGCCGCCGGCGCGACGGGCTGGATCACCAAGCCCTTCAAGCCGGAACAATTGCTGGCGGTTGTCGCCAAGCTGGTGCGCTGATGCTGGACCTCGATCCGGCAGAGACCTTTCGGCAGGAAGCCGCCGAACTGCTCGAGACGCTTGAGACGGTCCTGCTCGACCTCGGTCAGCGGCCCGGAGAAGGCCATCTGGTCGATGCAGCCTTCAGGGCCCTGCATACCATCAAGGGCTCCGGCGCCATGTTCGGCTTCGACCGCGTCGCCGCCTTCACCCACGATTTCGAAACCGCCTTCGACCTGATCCGCAAGGGTCGGATCGAGGCGAACCATGACATCGTTACCGTCGCGCTCTCGGCCAAGGATTACATCCGGATCCTCATCGAAGATCCCGACTCCACAGACGAGATTATCGGGGAGGCTACCGTAGCGGCACTCCACCGCTTGGTCTCGGGGCTCGAAGCAGCGCCGGCAGAGGCGCATGCGCCGACCGCGTCTGATCAGGCGCCGGGTTGGCTGATCGACATCGCGTTCCGGCCGGACATCCTGCGCAACGGTACCAATCCGCTGAACCTCCTGGACGAACTGCGCGACCTCGGCCCCTGCACGATCACCGCCCGTCTCGACGATGTGCCCGATCTCACCGCGCTCGACCCGGAGGGCTGCTTCATCGCCTGGCGAGTCGCGTTGAGAGCCTCGTGCCCGCGCGAGGCGATCGAAGACGTCTTCATGTTCGTGCGCGACGAAATGGCACTCGCGATCACGCCGTTCGACGCCGGCGCCTCGCAGGAAACGCTGGCTCCGTCCGGGGGCGTGGTCGATGCCGATGCCGAGACAGTACCCGCATCGGCCGCGCCCAATCCGTCGGTCGCCACCACGGACAGGCCCGTCGAAAAGACCGAATACAATCGCCGGGCGGACGACAAGAGCTCGACCGTGCGCGTCCAGGCCGAACGGCTCGACGAGCTCATGGATCGTGTCGGGGAGCTAGTCATCGCCCAGGCTCGGCTCTCCCAGCTTGCCCATGCCAGCGACGACCTCGCCATCAAGGCGATCGCCGAGGAGATCGAGAGGCTCGCCTCCGGCCTTCGCGACACGACCATGGGCGTGCGCATGGTGCCGATGGGCTCGCTCTTCGGGCGCTTCCGGCGTCTCGTCCACGATCTCGCCCGCGATCTCGCCAAGCCGGTCGAATTCGTCACGGTCGGCAAGGACACCGAGATGGATAAGACGATGATCGAGCGCCTCGCCGACCCGCTGGTCCACCTGATCCGCAACGCCATCGACCACGGCATCGAGAGCCCCGAGCGCCGTGCCATTGTCGGCAAGCCGGCTATCGGCCGCATCGAGCTCTCCGCACGCTATGTCGGTGCCCAGGTCCTGGTCTCAGTGCAGGATGACGGCGGCGGCCTCGACACCGCCCGTATTCGCGCCAAGGCCGAGGAGCAGGGCCTGCTTCAGGCCGGAGCTGGCGTCTCCGACCACGAGGTCCATCAGTTCCTCTTTCACCCGGGATTCTCGACCGCGCGGACCGTCTCCGCACTGTCCGGCCGTGGCGTGGGGATGGACGTGGTGAAGCGCACCATCGAGGGCATGCGCGGCTCGATCGATCTGGCCACCCTTCCCGGCCGAGGCTCATCCGTGACGCTGCGCCTGCCCCTGACATTGGCGATAATCGACGGACTGCTGATCCGGGTCGGCGGCGGCCGCTACATCATCCCGCTCTCGGCGGTCGAAGAATGCATCGAGCTGACCGCGGCCGACGAGAACCGCTCTAGGGGCCGCAGCTTCCTCAGCGTGCGCGGAGAGCTCGTCCCCTTCCTGCGGCTGCGCGAGCAGTTTAGCGCGGAAGGCGACCCCGACCCACATCCCAAGGTCATCATCATCTCGACCGGCGAGGTCAGGGTCGGCCTCGTGGCCGACCAGATCATCGGCAGCCACCAGACGGTGATCAAGTCGCTATCGAAGCTGCATGCCGACGTCACGATGTTCTCGGGCGCCACCATTCTCGGTGACGGTTCGGCGGCGCTGATCCTCGACGTGGCCCAGCTGGTAGGGCTCGGGCAGATGCAGGCCGAAATCGACAAGATGACGGAGGCGGCGTGATGACGCGGACGCAACCGCCCCTCAAGCAGGGCAGCCTCTCTCCGAACCCTGCTTCGCGAGGTGCCATGAAGGCCCTGATGATCGGCCTCGGCCCGGAGATCTTTGCGATCGAAACCGAGATGGTCCGGGAGATCATCGATCCCGTGCCGCTGACGCGCGTCGCCGGAGCCCGTCCGCATCTGCCCGGACTGATCAATGTCCGCGGCAACATCATCCCGCTCGCCGATTTGCGCGAGCGCTTCGGGATGCCGCAGGTCGAAGCCGCGCCCGACACCCGCATCGTGGTGATCGAGGTCGAGATCGACAACGACCCCGTGACGCTCGGCATCATCGCCGACAAGGTCTACGAGGTCACCGAGATCTCGCGAGATGATATTCAGACGACGCCACGAATCGGCATGAGCTGGCGACCCGAATACATCCAATTCATTACCAAATGGAACGACGAATTCATCATCGTTCCGAGTATGTCGACCATATTGATCTAATAAAATTGGCGAAAACGGGGGCTACCCATGCGATTTACTATCAAAGCGAAGCTTGCGACGTCATTCGGCGTCATCATCGCCCTTTCGGTCGCCGCGGGGGGAATTGCCTATAACCGCCTGGCGGAGATGGAGGCGGCCCAGCAGCGCATCTTGCGGCAGGCCAAGCAGGTGAGCCTCCTCGGCGACCTGCAGGCGGAATTCGAAGGCCAGGTCCGCTCCGAGAAGAACGTGATCCTGGCGTCCGAGGGCCGCGACATCGAGGCTTTCGCTGCAGATGTGCTCCAGCGGCGGGAGAAAGCCGGCAAGATCCTCACCGAGATCGAGCAGAGGGCGAGCGATCAGGGCAAGCTTCTGCTCGACAAGGTCATCGGAAATCGAAAGGCGCTCGACGCCATTCAGGACGAGACCATCCGGCAGGCCAAGCTCAATTCCGGCAACAAGGCCGAGGCACTGTGGACCGCGCGCGGCCTTCCCGCTCTGAACGCCCAGAATGCCGCCTTGGACAGCCTCGGCCGCGATCTCGCTCAGCAGGGCGGCGCGGCATACGAGGCAGCTGCGCGCCAGGTTCTGATGATGCGCTATCAGACCGCTCGCGCCCTCCGGATGACCTATGAGATCTTCACCGCGGCTGCCGAAGGCGAACTTGCCAGCCGCAGCGCGGCCGCTCTCGCCCAGATGGACATCCTGCGCCCGGCCACCGCATCGGCCCTGTCGGCGCTGAAGGACGCGGGTCTCTCGATCGGGCCTATCGAAGTCCAGTCCGAGCAGTTGCAGACGGCCATGAGGGGCGCCATCGAGGTCGCGCGCGAAGGCGGGAATATCAAGGCGACCCAGCTCAGCAAGGGAGACGGGCGCAACGCGCTGAACGCCACGATCGCCGCCATGGATCAATACGCCGCCTTCGCCGAAAGGCGGATGAGCGAGATCAGCGCCGACGCGGCCGAGGTGGCGAGCTTCGCCAAGATGCTGCTGACGTCGATCGTCGCGATCTCGGCCTTGATCTCCGTCGCCGTCGCGGTCTGGATCGCTCTCGGCATCAGCCGTGGTCTGGCCGGTGCCGTCGGCCTCGCCAATGCCGTGGCGGCCGGCGACCTGACACGCACCATGACCGTCCGGAGCGATGACGAGGTCGGCGACCTGCTGACCGCCTTGAACGGCACCGTCGAGCGGCTGCGCGAGGTCGTGTCCGATGCTTTGCGTGCCGCCGAAAACGTCTCCGCCGGCTCGCAGGAGCTGTCGGCGAGCGCCGAGCAGCTTTCGCAGGGTTCGACGGAGCAGGCCTCCTCCACGGAGGAGGCCTCGGCCTCGATGGAGGAGATGGCGGCGAATGTGAAGCAGAACGCCGAGAATGCCAGCCAGACCGAGCAGATCGCGGCCCAGTCGGCCAAGGATGCGGAGGCTTCGGGCACCGCGGTCGGAAAGGCCGTGGACGCCATGCAGACCATCGCCTCCAAGATCACCATCATCCAGGAGATCGCGCGCCAGACCGACCTGCTCGCTCTCAATGCGGCCGTCGAGGCGGCCCGGGCAGGCGAGCACGGCAAGGGTTTCGCCGTCGTCGCCTCCGAGGTCCGCAAGCTCGCCGAGCGCAGCCAGGCGGCGGCCGCCGACATCGGCACGCTCTCGACCGATACGGTCAAGGTCGCGCAGGAGGCCGGCTCCATGCTCGCCAAGCTCGTTCCCGACATCAAGAAGACCGCCGAGCTGGTCGAGGAGATCACCGCCGCCTGCCGCGAGCAGGATGTCGGCTCCGCGCAGATCAATCAGGCCATCCAGCAGCTCGACAAGGTGACGCAGCAGAATGCCGCGGCTTCGGAGGAGGTCTCCGCGACGTCCGAAGAGCTAGCGGCCCAGGCCGAGCAGCTTCAGACCGCCATCGCCTTCTTCAAGATCGATGCGGCCGGCCCGGGCGTCGACCGTGCGGTGGAGCAGCTCAAGGCGCAGGCGGCCAGGATGAAGACCGCCTCCGCCCCGAAGGCAGCCAGGCCCGTGGCCAGCAAGCCGACCGCGGCCAAACCACAGACCAAGGCGGCCTCGGGAGGGTTCTCCTTCGATCTCGACGACGCCCATGATGCGCGGGACGCCGAATTCCGCCGCGCCTCCTGAAGCGCGCGGGCGCTTCGCTCCAGCGGAGCGCCCATCCCGCCGGCATCCGGCGCACGACGATTTCCCTTGGCGGAGACGGCTTTGACCCAAAACGCACAATATCTGACGCTCGGGATCGACGGCGAGTCCTTCGGCATCGATATCGCGCATGTGCGAGAGATCCTCGACATGCGGCCGATCTCGAAGCTCCCGCATGCCCCCGACTTCCTTCTCGGCATGATCGACGTGCGAGGCGCCGGCTTCCCGATCGTCGATCTGCGTACGAAGCTCGGCATTCCGCGCGTCGCGCCGACGGAGGCGACGCGGATCATCATTCTGGACGTGCCGCTGGAAGGCCGGACTCTTGGCGTCGGTTTCGTTGCCGACCGTGTCTTCGAGGTGACGAGCCTCGATTCGGCGCAGACCGACGCGCCGCTCGACGTCGGAGGCCGTTGGCAGTCGAACTATATCGCCGGCCTCGGGCGCAAGGGCGAAGCCTTCGTCATCGTCCTCGACCTCGCGCGGCTCATGGCAGGCGCGGGGGTTCCCTCTCACATCGATGCGAGCGAAGCCGCGTGATGGCCCCGGCGACGACAGAGCCCATGAGCGATCAACTCAAAGAGCGGCATTTCAATGCCATCGCGAGCCTCGTCGAGCGCAATGCCGGCATCAAGCTGCCGCGCACCAAGCGCACGATGGTCGAAGGCCGCTTGCGCAAGCGGGTCCGTGCGCTCGGCCTGAGCAACCTGGCGGACTATGGCAGCCTGCTCTTCGAACGCGGCGGCCTGGACAAGGAATATGTGCACCTGATCGACTGCGTCAGCACGAACAAGACCGACTTCTTCCGTGAGCCGAGTCATTTCACGTTCCTGTGCGACACGGCAGTGCCTGCGCTCCGCCGCCTGCACGGGGCGCGCCCGACCAGGCTCAAGATCTGGAGCGCTGCCTGCTCGATCGGCGCCGAGGCCTATACCATCGCGATGGTTCTGCAGGACCTCGCGAACGCCACGCGCGGAAGCTCAGGCGAACTGAACTTCTCCATCCTCGGCACCGATATCTCGACGCAGGTTCTCGCCGCCGCGCGCGACGCGGTCTATCCGGCATCCTTCGTCTCGCCGATCCCGGCCGCGCTGCAACAGCGCTATCTCATGCGGTCCCGCAACCCCGCGCAGGACACGGTGCGGATCACTCCGGAGCTGCGCCGCAGGGCACGTTTCGAGCATCTGAACCTGATGGACGAAACCTACCCTTACGACCGCGACATCGACGTCATCTTCTGCCGCAACGTACTGATCTATTTCGACCGGCAGACCCAGGCCGCGGTGCTGTCCCGGCTGATGTCCCATCTGCGCCCCGGAGGCTACATCCTGCTGGGGCATTCCGAATCCATGGCGGGAGCCGGGGTGCCGGGCCTGCATTCGGTCGCGCCAACGGTCTACCAGGCAAAGCCGGCCGCCCTCGGGAGGAGCGCAGCATGACGCGCAAGCCCATACGCGTGCTCATCGTCGACGATTCCGCCTCGGTGCGGCAGGTGCTGAGCTCGATCCTGTCGCAATCGCCCGGCATCGAGGTGATGGGCACGGCTGCCGACGTCTACGCGGCGACGCGGCGCATGCAGAACGAAGTACCGGACGTGCTGATCCTCGACATCGAGATGCCGGGGATGGACGGCCTGACCTTCCTGCGCAAGATCATGGCGCAGCGGCCGATCCCCGTGATCATCTGCTCGACCCTGACCGGAACCGGCTCGCCCACCCTGTTCGAGGCGCTGGAAAGCGGGGCCGTCGAGGTGCTGGCCAAGCCGCGGATCGATACGCGCAACGCGCTGCTGGAGACCGCCGACCGGCTGCGCCATGCGGTCCATGCCGCCGCGCAGGCCAAGCCGCGGCCTCGGGCCGAGCGTCCCGCCATGTTGATCGAAGCGAAACTTACGGCCGACGTCATCATGCCGCCGCCGCTTTCCGGCCGCTTCCACGCGCGCACGGATCGCATCGCCTGCATCGGCATCTCCACCGGCGGCACCGAGACGTTGCGCGAAGTGCTGGAGGCGCTCCCGGCCCACTGCCCCGGCATCGCCATCGTCCAGCACATGCCGGAGAAGTTCACCGCCGCCTTCGCGCGCCGGCTCGACGGCATCTGCGCCATGGAGATCAAGGAAGCCGAGGATGGTGACGAGATGAAGACCGGCCGCGTGCTGATCGCCCCCGGCAATCGCCATATGCTGCTGCAGCGCGTCGGCCAGCACTACCGTGTCGCGATCAAGGACGGCCCCCCGGTTTCGCGGCACCGCCCTTCCGTCGACGTGCTGTTCCGGTCGGCAGCGCAATACGCCGGCAGCAACGCGCTGGGCATCGTCATGACCGGCATGGGCGACGACGGCGCTCGCGGCCTCCTGGAAATGCGCAAAGCCGGCGCGCGGACGCTAGCCCAGGACGAGGAAAGCTCGGTCGTTTTCGGCATGCCGAAGGAGGCGATCGAATTCGGCGCGGCCGAACGCGTCGTGCGCCTGCAGCTCATCGCACAGGAAATCATGGCCTGGCCGCTGGCGGCGCGCGCCGCCGCTCCCGCATCGAGGCATGCGTGAGGGCGCGATGAACGCTCCAGCAAAACCTCTGACGCAGCTAATCACGTCATTGGAGGATCACGCCCGCTCGGTCGATGCGACCTTTGCGGTCGCCGGCCGCGATCTCGGCAGGGGGCTGAACCTCTTCGACACCTTGAAGGAACGGCTGACCGCCCTTTCCGGCCGGCTCTCCGGCGACAGGATCATCGGGGCGCGCGGCGCTCTGGCACGGCTCGCGGACGATCTGCGCCCGCTGCGGCAGACGCTGGCCGCGGAAACCCGCTCCTTGCTGGACATCGCAGCGCATAGCGCAGCCGCCGGCCAGACCTGGGAGAAGCTCGTCGAGCATATCCGGCTGATCACGATCATCGCCCATTACGCCCGCATCGAGTCGATCTCGTTTCAGGGCGTGAGGAGCGATTTCGGCGACTTCGCCAACGAGATCTTCGAGCTGACGACCCAGGCCCAGCGTACGATCGAGGCCTGCGCGCGCGATCACGCCCGCATGAGCAAGCTCCTGGCCGCAGCGCTGGCTTCGCAACGCGAATTCGAGACGCAATATGGCGCCGCGCTCTCGTCGCTCGCCGACAAGCTCTCGGTCACGCTGGCCGAGGTCGAGGCTCGGCAGCACAGCGGCATGACGCTCGCCAGCGAAGCGGCGGCGCGCTCCGGCAAGATCGCGATGGCGGCGGGGATGGCCATCGTCGCCTTGCAATCCGGCGATAGCATCCGCCAACGGCTTGAGCATGCGACCGTGGGACTACGCATGGTGGAGACATTGGAGGAGGGCGGTCCTGCTCAGGGACTGCCGGCGGAGGCCCTTCCGCATGCCCGAGACCTGCTGCTCAGGATCGAGGCGGCACAGCTCGAGGCGAGCGCCGCGACTCTCGGCGAGGACGCCGCGGCGATCGAACAGAGCCTGCTGCAGCTGCGAGACGATACCGTCGACCTGGTCGACCTCGTCCGTTCGCTCCACGGGGCGGGCGGCGCGGATACCGGCTCCTTCATGGCGCAGTTCGGAGCCGATCTCGCCCATGCTTCAGTGCTTCTGGGCAAGTGCAACAGCGCCCGTGCCGGTGCCGACCAGGTTGCGCATGCGTTGACCGCGCTGCTCGACACCTCCCAACAGACGGTCGACGCGCTTGCCGCCACGGTCTCGAATATCGTTCTCATCGGCACGAACGCCAGCCTGCGGGCCGCGCGTGTCGGCAGCAACGGCCGCAGTCTGGTCATCATCGCGCAAGAGCTGAAACTGGCGGCCGACCTCGTGGCCAGCGTCTCCCGGCGCCTGCCGCCGATCTTCGAACAGATGCAGCGGGCTGCGGGCGAACTGAAGCGCCAGGATCGGCTCGATGCAGCGCATTTCGGCACACTCGATCGCGAGATGAGCACCGCGCTCATCGTCGTGCAGGAGACGGCCTCTGAACTGGCCTTGGAGCTCAGCCGCCTGATGCGCGAGGGTGCGACCTTCGGCAAGGCCTTCGATCAGGCCCGGCTCGGCTTCTCCGGCGCCGCAGCAACGGGAGAGACCATCGGAGGGGCCGCATATGCGCTTGCGGCAATGGCCTCCGACGACCATGCCGTTCCCCCGGACATGAACGAACGCGTCCGGAGCTGGCTGACCGGCGCCATATGGCCGCATTACACGATGGCGATCGAACGGACGATCCACCTAGGCGTGATCGAGCCCGTCTGGGACCTTGCGGCGCAAGCAACGACGGCAGAGCCTGCCCTCGATGACGTCGATGCCCTGCTGTTTTGATGCCCGGCGAGCGACGGATCCGCTGAACCCCGAGCCCGTCTCTGCCTTCCCAGCTGAACCCGCCATGCGGCCATGGCGGGTTCAGCCACTATCGGGTGGCTCTCGCCGCGTTCACTCGGCGTAGGATTGCGTCGCCCAGGCGGCCTTCAGCTTCGGGCCGACATGGGCCCCCAGCGGCCCGAACCACTTCAGGTACAAGGCTTCGGCCTCACCCGATTTGAACATCTTGCCCATCGTGTGATTGACGATCCAGAGGATCGTCGGATTGAGTTTGGGCACCATGAACCCCTGCGGCGCGTAGCCGTATTCGTCACCGACGATCTCGAGGGTGTCGGGCTTCTTCGATTGCTTGATCAGCCCGTAGAACGCGCCATTGTCGCTGAAATACGCGTCGGCGCGCCGGGTTTCGACCGCGATCAGGCCCGCCGCGTGGTCATCGACATTGATGACGCGCAGGTTGAGCTTCCGTTCGGCAACGAGCTTCTTGAGGTCGGGCTCGCTGGTTCCGCCGGTCGCGACGGCGACGATCTTGCCGTTGAGATCGTCGTAGTTCTTGATGCCCGTGCTCTTGAGAGCCAAGAGCTGGCTCGCCGAGACGTGGCTGACGGACGAGAAGTCGACCTGCTTGTTGCGCCCGAAGGTGTTGACTGTTCCCTCGCACTCCAGATCGACCGTTCCGTTGGCGACGAGCGCCTGCCGGTTCTGGATCGTCATCGGCACGTATTTGATCTTGATCTCCGGCAGGTTCAGCTCGGTCTTGATGTCGTCGATAATGCGCTTGCAGAACTCGACCGCATAGCCCGTCGGATTCTTGTTGTCGTCGAGATAGCTGAATGGAAACAGCGCCTCGCGAACGCCCATGGTGATGGTCTGGGTGTCGCGCAATTTCTTGACGATCGCGTCGACTTCTTGGGCCCCCGCGGCCGAGCTCGCCAAATTCAGGGCCAAAAATGCGCCCGCGGCTGCAGCAAGATGGAATCTCATAAGCTCTCTCCCGTTTTTGCGATCGCTCGCTTGGTGCCCGCCCTCGATGGAAAGCGGTATCTAGAATCCGTCCTTCGCCTGCGCGGCCAGCTCTTCGCGAGTCATCGCGTCGAAGCCGAGCGCGGGCAGTAGTTCGTTCTCGCTGGTGAAGTCGCGGCCATAGGCGGCCGATAGCAGGGTCAGCCCCGCCTCGTGCAACGTCGCCGGCCGCCCGACGAGCCGGCCGAGCAGCACGGTAGGCAATAATCCGTACGGCGCATCTTCGAGAACATAGCGGCTCTCCAATGTCGCAGGCCCCAAGCCACCCTTTCCGCGGCCGTGCAGCTCGGCATTCATCTCCGCGATGCTGGCGACCGGAAGCTGGTAGGAAAAGGCATAGTGCTCGCGGATCGTCCTGACGGAAACGCCGAAGGCTTCGGCGATGGCGAGCCGCTCCGCATCCAGCGCCTCCATCACGCGCCCGACCGCGGGCGTGACGTTCTCGGCCTGCCCCCAGCTTTCGCCCCGCTCCATCCGGGTCAGATTGAACAGAGCGATGGCGAGATGGTTTTGCGGGTTGAGATTGCTCAACGCGATCGCGAGGAGGCCTTCGCGGAGGACGAAACGCTCGCCGAACAGGGAGGTACACAGCGCCTTCGCCTCGGCCGAAGCGTTCTGCGGCACCGACGCGAGATCGATCTTCGAACGCAGCGAATTCACGGTGACTTCGGTCGGGGAGACCTTGCGGCCGGTCGTCAGCGTGGTGCCCCATGCGATGATCGAAGCGCGCACTTTCCGCGCTGCCAGCAACCGCGAAAGATAGAGCGCGCCGAAGGAGGCATGCGAGCTGATGATGACGGGCTGCGCTTCCCTGAGATGAGGGGCAATCGCGTCGAACGCCATCTTGTGGGCATAGCCCGGCATCGCCAGCATCACGACGTCCGCGCTGGCCACGGCTTCCTCGGCACTGCCCGCGACGCGGGGGTGGATGCTGGCTTCGATCGCGCCCGTCGCGCGCAACGGTGCCCCGGCCGCGAGCGCCTCGGTGCTCCGGCCCGACGGTGACCAGAGCATGGGGTCATGTCCCATCGCCGATAGCTGGGCGGCGGCGCCGCAGGCAGCCGCCCCTGCGCCCAAGATACTAACGCGCATATGAAATCGCCTCTTCTGCTGGGAGCGGCCGTTCAGCAGAAATGGAGCCAGCCGCTTCGGAGAAACTGAAATTCGGTACATTTTGCGTCTTACGAGGCATTTCGACCCTTCGACGACTTGCGGTAGAGCAGCACCATCAAACCGCGCGACGGCTTCTCCGACGGGTTGCTGATGGAATGCGCGACGTCGACCGGGTATCGCGCTGTCTCACCTTGCCTCAGAAAATGGCGCGAGGCCCCGCTGGCGATCACGAACTCGCCCGACAGCGCCGTGAAATGCTCGACGGCTCCGGCTGCATGGGGGGAGCTGTCGAGGCATCCGTCCGGCGCGATCTCGACATCATACCATTCGATGTCGCCGGACAGGCTGGGCGGACTCAGGATGCGCAGCTGACAGGAGCTGTCAGCACTCCGGATCGTCGGCGTGTGCTCCAGCGACAGCATCTCGATGGCGTTGTCGGCACCTGACGTCGCCTGCCCCTCCCCCAGCAACGCAACGAAGTCGATGCCCAATCCACGCGTCAGGCTCCAGAGCACGGCAAAGGTCGGATTGGCCTCCCCGCGCTCGATCTGCGACAGCATCGATTTTGAAACGCCCGATAGCGCAGAGAGCTGCTGCAACGTCAGGCCCCGCTCCTTGCGTCGGCGTTGGAGAAGCGGGCCGATCTGAGGGGCGTTCAGCTCGCTCATCGGCCCCTCGTCAATGCGTCAGGACTTGCTTCAGGAATTGCTTCGCCCGCTCCGAGGCGGGGGCCGTGAAGAACTGGTCCTTGGGCGTATCCTCGACGATCTCTCCGCGATCCATGAACAGAACGCGATCCGCGACGCGCTGGGCAAAACCCATCTCATGTGTGACGACGACCATGGTCATGCCTTCGAGGGCAAGTTCCTGCATGACCTCCAGAACCTCGTTGATCATTTCGGGGTCGAGCGCAGAGGTGGGCTCGTCGAACAGCATCGCCTGCGGGTTCATCGCCAAGGCGCGAGCGATCGACACCCGCTGCTGCTGCCCGCCGGAGAGTTGAGACGGGCGGTTGCTGAGTTTGTCGCCGAGGCCGACCCGCGTCAGGATCTTTGCGGAACGCTCGTCGGCCTCCTTCTGCGAACGCTTGAGCACATGGACCTGCGCCAGGCTGACGTTTTGCAGCGCCGTCATATGCGGGTAGAGCTCGAAACTCTGAAAGACCATGCCGATCCGCGAGCGCAAGGCGGGAAGATCGGTTTTCGGCGACGAGACCGAGATGCCGTCGACGGTGATCGTACCCTGCTCGAAAGGCACCAGGCCATTGATGCATTTGATCAGCGTGCTCTTGCCGGATCCCGACGGCCCGCAGACCACCACGACCTCCCCCAGACGGATTTCGGCCGAACAGCCCCGCAAGATTTTCTGGGAACCGTAAGATTTGTGCACGTCATCCAGAACGATCATGACGGGCGCCCCTTCCTGTAGAATTCGGCGGTCTTCGTGACGGAGAGGCAGATCACCAGATAGACGACGGCAACCAACAGATACATTTCGGTCGCGCGCCCGTCGCGCGCTGCGACGACGCTCGCGGCGGTGAGGAAGTCGTGCAGCGACACGACATAGACCAGCGACGTATCCTGGAAGACGATCACGATCTGGTTGAGGATCAGCGGCCCCATGGCCCGCATCGCCTGCGGCATCACGATCAGCCGCAGCACCTGCCAGCGGCGTAGGCCCGTCGCCAGCCCCGCATCGCTCTGGCCCTTGCGAACGCTGCCGATGCCGGCGCGGATGATTTCGCAATAGAACGCCGCCTCGAACAGCACGAAGGCGATCAGGGCCGAGGTGAGCGAGCCGACCGGCCGCCCGATGGCGAGCGGGATCAGGAAATAGAACCAGAACAGCACCAGCACCAGCGGCAACGAGCGCATCACCGTGACGTAGGCGGCCGCGGGAACGGCAATCAGCCGGTGCGCAGACAGCCGCATCAGCGCCAGCCCAAAGCCGACGACGAGGCCGCCCAGCGTCGCGACCAGCACCAGCAGCGCGCTGAGCGCCATCCCCTCCGCGAGGAAACCGGACGAGCGGGCGATGACGCCCCAGTCGAAATCGCTCACGTCGTGGCCTTTCGCAGCGCAGCCCCGCCCATCCGGCTATCGATGAGGCGCATCAACCCGGTCGCGCACAGGCCGATGACCAGATAGCCGATGGTCGCGAAGGTGAAGGCCTCGAAGCCCTGGAAGGTGTAATTCTCCACATGGCGGCTCTGCGCGGTCAGCTCGAGCACGCCGATCGTCAGGCTGAGCGACGACAATTTGATCGTGATCAGGAATTCCGAAGTCAAAGGCCCGACGATGGCGCGCAGGCCGAGCGGCAGCGCGATCAGCCGAAAGGCCTGCATCGGGCGCAGGCCGGTCGCGAGAGCCGCCGGCAGCAGCGGCACGCCAACGGCCTCGATGCCTGCGCGAACCTGCTCGGCCACGCGAGAGCCGGCGAACAGGCCGATCGCGACCACGGCCGTGACGATCTCCGGATAGGGCAAATCGCGCTTCAACCAGAGGCCGACCGCATCGGGGACGATCTCCGGGAGGACGAAATACCAGAGAAACAGTTGAACGAGCGGGGGCACGCTCCGAAACACGTCGATATAGATGCCGGCCAGCAAACGAGCCACCGGCGACGGGGCGCTGCGGGCGACGCCCGCGACGGTGCCGATCGCGAGCGCAACAGCCCAACTCATCAGGCTGATCGCGAGGGTCAGGAGCACACCGCTCCACAGCCAATCGACGAAAGGCTCGCGTATCAGGACGGACCAGTCCCAGCGGTAATTCATCCGACCCCACCTATCGCCAAGGCAATCCCGAGACGCATTCCATTCCGATATACTGGAATTGGCCCATTGCCAGACGACAATGTCAATCTCGAAATTATCTTGCCGGAAATTTCAATACACGAGGGGTGGCGTTTGCTATATTGCCGTCCACATCGGAAAATAGGACACATTGGATAAGCATATTGCTTATTGTCGACAATAAAAACAAGCGTCAAGGCGCGCAAATTATTCCACTATAACGAAAATAACATACGCGGCTAAGAAGCCGACGCGTGACCTCGAGCCCATCGAAGGCAAGTCGCTGGCATTCACTCACATCTTGTCAGTAAGCATCGCGAAAGCGTCGGTCGCGCGAAGCAGGGCTACGCGAATCGCAGCGCCCCATGAGCGCGCGTCGGCAGGCAGCGCGAGGCGTGGGAGACGTGGATGGAAGACGCCTGGGGCCGGGCGAAAGACCTTCGCGTACCCTGCGCGATGGCTCATTTCTGGTGCGCGTCGCGTGAAAAAGGAAGACGCCCTTTGAACTATAGCCGTCCATGCGACGTCAGCACCGGCACGCAAACACCCCCGTCACATGGCGTGGGACCGCGGCAACCCCGGTCACACATGGATCGCGCCCGGCGATTCCCGATGGCCTATGCTCGTCGCAATCCGCGAATATTGCCGTAGACCTTGGCGTCAGGCCGCTGCTTTCGCCGTCACACCAAGCTCGGCCAGCACGGCCTGCGGGCAAAGGCAAGCCGGATCGGTCGGTGGGGGGCCCCAGGCGGGCTGCCAGTCGAGATCCCCTTGCTGCCAGGCTGAAACGACCGCCTTCCATTGCTTGCGCTGCACAGATGCCTTTCGGCGCCGGACAGATCCGCTGTTTCGTTTAGCCATGATGGACTCGAAAGCTCATTGTGCGCCGCATCCGAAATTGTGCGACGCAGCAAGATAGCGGCCCGCCGCCCTAGCCGGCCATCCTCGTTTGGGCATCTCGACCATGCGTCGAAAGGACTAACCGAGAGGCTCCTTGCGCTTTGCCGCCCAGGCGTTCCTTCGGCGGGCTGCGACAGGCGCCCTGAGATAGCCGCGAGAAGAAGCCGTGACTTCGCTCCTGCATCGCGGCAGGATCGGCTTGGACAAGGAGCCCTCTATATGAAGAAGTTTCTCGCGGCGGCGTGCGGTCTGTTCTTGACGGGATGCGCCGCCTTCGGCGGCGCGATGGAGCCCCCGGGGCTCGATCCGATGCAAAGCACGGGAGAGACCTATGTTCCCCGATCAGCGGGAGGCTTCGAGCCGCCGCCGGCGGAGGAGCACATTACGAGCACCTGTACGATGAAAGGCCAGAACGTGAATTGCTACTGAGCGCGGCACTTTGGCGGAGCACTTTTCGGCCCGAAGAACGCCGGACAAGGCCGGCCGCGAGGTCATCGCCACCCTCGGAAACGCCTTCACAGTGAGCGGCGCGGGGTGGATCCCGTTCGAAATAATCGCGCGACGATCATGCTCAGCAACTTGATAATGAATGCGCCGATCAACAGCAGGATTCCGGCAATCACCACCGCCGCAGCGGTCTTTATGATTGCGATATCTTGCGAGTCAAAGAGAGAACACCACCAGGCGATGAAGTCCAGAAACCAGCCAAGTTGGGATTCGTCCGCCGAGAATTGATACATGGCGCACCGGCTAACCTGTAGCTGAGCAGCGAGCACGCTAACACGCGCGCCAGATGCGCTCAATTCGAAGCAGTTCTCACCGGGCAGGTTAGGCCGCCATGGCAGCCGGCATCAAGCCGCTCGGTGGTGCAGAAGCAGGCGATGGCGAATGCCTCGCCCGACAGCATGAAGGCGTCCCCGGCAGGCTGCCGTCGGTAGTCCGGCGCCCTCCTTCAGTTCGGCTCGGATTCGAAGCCGAACTCGAAGAGCGGGCCGCCCGCGCGCAAGCCCCGATCACGGCACGGCGGAGGCGAAGGCCGGTTGCCGGATTGGATCGGTCGCGCGCCGAACGCTCGGCCAAAGGCAAAAGCATAGCCGTGATCGACCGTCTTCCCGCTCCATCCGCCGCGACCATTTCGCCACATGGCCCCTCTCCCCCGCGCGGTCGAAGAGGATGTCGCCCCGGGCATATCGTTCGCGCCTCAAACGCGACAATTATATGAAAGTAAGATGGAGAACTATTCAGATATGTTTTCAATTTCAAACTAATTTTTCTTTCAATTACCTAGATTGATTTAGATATCACGCAAAAATGCCATAATTATAGTGTTGACATGAAGTGAGTTATACTCAGGATGCTGCACCGCACGCAGAACGGATTTTATGATTTCTGACCCATGGTGGACGCTATCTTGAACGAGTCACTGTCTGCGACCATTCATCGACTTCCGCGTCGCAATCGCTATGTGGTTGCCTCGATCCGCGACCAGGATGCGCTCGAAGCCTCTCCGCTCAGCGACCTTCTCGTGTTTGTTGATCCGGAGTCCGATACCGAAGGCCTGCGGGCCACGTTTCCGCTCATCGGCGTCGCGACATCCGATGAGGGGAGCAGCGCATTGAGAGCCGCGCTCAAGCGGTTCCGCAAGATGGGTACGCTGCCGGATATCCCGGTCGTCCGGCTGCAGGAAGGGGCGCTCGCGTCGGACGCGGAGCTTGTGGCCCGCGTGCTTGAGGGCGGTCTGGGGCGCCTGTCGCGGCACATGGCAAGCGCCAACACCGAACTCGCGACGCTGCGACGAGAGCGCGAGACGCTTTTCGAGAACTACCGTGCGCTTGAGAACGCATTCCACGCCCACAACTGGGATTCGGTCTCGGAAGTGTTCGGCCACGGGCCTTTCGTCGACCCCAAGGACCAGGGGCTCGCGGCCTTGCTGTGCGAATCCGAGATCGTGCAGCTCTTCCCGATCTCGAGCTATGCGGTCTCCGGCTTCGCCCTGCATTTTCGCGAAGCCCCGACCGACAAGACCGGCCGGCTCATCGTCACTCTCGACTATGTGGAGAGCAGCGAGGGCGTCGCGGAATGGCAAATTCCCTATGGCAGCGTTACTCAGGGCTGGAACTTCTTCTCCCTGCCCAAGGCATGCGACGGCAGCCCCCGCACGCTGCGGCTGAGGATTTCGGCCAGCGGCGGGCTGCCGCCCGAACTCTCTCTCGGCCACGTCATCACCAATGAGCGCTATGCCGCCCAGGCGCGGATGCCGCATGCCGACCTCGACATGCGCCCGCTCGCCCTCCGGATCTTCACCGGGCTCCCGGGCGCCCGTCCGACCGCCCTGCCGAATGTCTTTGCACCGTCCACGCTGATCTCCGGGCGGAAGATCGAGGACTATCGGCTGCCGGTCGAGCTCCTGCGTGCGGTCGCCAACGTCTCCTTGAGCCCGATCGAGCCGAGCTTTCAGACCGTGCGCTTTCTTGAGCTCGAGGATGCGATCGTCTGTCATCCGCTGAGCGAGGGCATCACCGCCGGCGCCGTCCGCCGGGTGGTTGCGCCTGGCACTGCGCGCATCTCGGCCCGCGCCGTCATCGATCACCCGGACGGCAAGCCAGGGACGGTCGGGCTGATGCTCGTCCCCTTGTCCGCCAATATCCGAAAGGAAATCGCTGCTCTGGCCGATGGCCGCGCATTGCCGCCCACGGCGTTCTTCAGCGGATGGATGGAGATCACGGCCGCGCAGCCGGTGGATATCAACTTCATGCTGGAAGCGCCGGCAACGCGCACCATGGATCTCGTCATCCTGAGCAAGGCTGCAACTCATTCGGTCGATTTCGCCTGGCTGAAGGTCTTCAATTTCCGGCTGGTGAAGTATCTGGAGAACAGCCCGGTCCGGGAGGTCGTCAATGCGTGACGAGCCTCAGGATCTGGTGGCCATCGCCATGCCGCTCTACGGCCATGCCGCGCTCGTGATCGAGGCATTGGAATCGGCCTTGGCTTCGGCAACGCAGTGCCGGCTCGCTATCGTCGTCTCGGTCGATGGCGACCCGCAGCACGAGGTGTTCGATCAGCTCGCGCTGCATGCCGCTGCGCATCCGGAGGTCCACGTGATCTTCGGAGAGAATGCCGGCCCGGGCGGCGCCCGCAACCGCGCGATCGACTACATCCTCGACGAACTGCCGGAAGCCAAGGCGGTCTATTTTCTCGACGCCGACAATCGCGTCCTGCCGAACACCGTCGAAACGCTCTATCGCCGGCTGAAGGCTGGCAAGGCGGGATGGGTCTACACGAATATCGACACCTTCTCGGTCAATTGGCGGGCCCATTACGGCAACAGCTATTCGCGCTTGATCCACTGCATCAGCGACAATATCTGCGACACCGGGTCCATGATCTCGATCGACGTCTTCCGGAGCGGCGTCCGCTTCGCGGAAGATCGGCAGAACGGCTTCGAGGACTGGGAATTCTGGCTCTCGGCCGTCGAAAAAGGGTTTGTCGGCGAGCCCTGTCATGACACCGCCTTCGAATACCGTCTGCGCGCCGAAAGTCGCTTCAAAGAGGCGAACCGCGACCGCTCGGCCTCGATGAGCTTCCTTCGCCGGCGCCACAAGGCGCTGTTCCGCCGGCCGACCCTCGTCGGCTTCGAGCATGAGGAAGCGCCGCGCTATGCTCTGATCCGCACCGGCGAGGGCATGCTCGACGTCTTCACCGATCCGATGCTGCCGCCCGGGCAGATCGGCTTCGACGAAGCGGTGCGAGCCTTCTGGGGCAATGTCGGCGAGCCCGACAATGTCCATTTCCCGCCCTTCGTCGCCGCATGCAGCAGCGAGACGCTCAAGCTCCTCGCCCGCTCGCGGCTCCTGCCGAACATTCTCTGCCATCTCGAGACCTTTGCGGAACGGCGCAACGTCGTCTTCGTCGAGCTCAACAACGTCGTTTCGCAGCGGAGCATCGAGTGGGAAATCCTGCCCTCCGGCGCTCAGCGCAGTGCGGCTGATCTGACCTTCGTCTCGACCGATCTGATCAGGAACGTCATCAAGGACGACGCGCTCGATTGGTTCTCGTCGATTGGCCGCGACCAGGCCTGGCCGACATCGGCACGCCTGAAAGTCAGCTTCCCCTTTCCGAAGGCGCGGCAACGCCGGTCGCTGATCCGGCCGGAGCAGGCGCTGCTCAATCTCGTCAGCGCGCTCACGACGAGCCCGCTGCGTGCGACGGCCTCGACGCGCTGGACATGGCGCCCCCGCCGGCTGCCTGCTTTGTCCGAGCTCTACAAGCTGCTCAGAACCGAGCTCGGCGGCTCACCCGTGCTGCCGCTGGCGCATCCGGCCGTGCCGCGCCGGACGGCAGCGGTGCTGGTGCCCAACGCCTCGTTCGGCGGAGCCGAAAAGGTCGCCTACGCGGCCGGGCGGGAATTGAGGCAGAACGGCTTCGAAACCCATCTTTTCGTGCTCGGCTCTGGACGGATGGAGGTGCTCGACGAATTCGACCAGGCATTCGACCATCTCCATTTCTGGAAGGACGGCGTGCCGGCCTGGGGCGCGAGCGGCCAGTTCCTCGGCCAGGATTTCATCACCGACGAGCACGGCCTCGACTGGGCCGGGCTGAAGGGCCTGCTTTCCGGCTTCGACCTGATCGTCAACAACCATGTCATGGCGGCCCATCCGCTGATGGCGCAGTTCCGCTCCGCCGGAACCCGCACGGCCTGCTATCTCCACGTCGTCGATGAGACCGCGCTTCGGCGCCCGGCCGGGCAGCCCTATGCCGCCATCGCCTTCGAGCATGCCTATGACGCCTTCCTGACCTGCTCGGAGCAATTGAAGAGCTACCTGCACAGTTTCGGCGTCCCCTTCGGCAAGATCTTCGCCGTGCCGAATGCGGCGAGCTTCTCCATCGACGCGAAGCTGCGGACCCAGGTGACGGAGGCGCGCAAGGCCGGGCGCGGGAGTGAGCCGCTGCGCCTGCTCTATATGGGCCGGCTCGACCGGCAGAAGGGCATCGACCGGCTGCATGGCGCACTTGTCCAGCTCAAGCAGCGGGATGTCGCCTTCGAGGCCCGGGCCGTCGGCGGCGAAATCCTCTCCGACGACCCCAGCTCGTCCTGGATGACGCGCTTGCGGGATATCGACGTCGAGGTCGTCCCGCCGGTCTTCGCCGCCAAGGACCTCGCGGCGCATCTCGCCTGGGCAGATGTCCTGGTCATGCCGTCGCGTTGGGAGGGCGCGCCCCTGATGATCGCGGAGGCGCAGCAGCTCGGCTGCGTCCCGATGGCGACCGCAGTCGGCGCCGTCGACGAACTGGTCGTCGACGGCCAGGACGGCGTCCTGATTGCGAATGCGGCCGACGCGCAAATCGTGGTCGAAATGGCCCGGACGATCGCCATCCTCGCGCGGGACCGCGCCACGCTTGGCCGCCTGGCCGAAGGCGCGCTCGCGACGGCAGCGCAACGTTCCTGGAGCGCTTCCTTCGCCGATTTCATCGCATGGAGCGAGGCTATCGCACCCGCTGCTCCCATCCAACGCAACGCCGCTGCAGGCAAGCTCGCAGACGACGAGGCTACGGCCGAGACCACGCTCTCCGTCCGTGCCGTCGCGTGACGATCAACGGAAGATCCTGAAGCCATGGCCCCCAGAATTCTTGTCACCGGCATACCGAGCCATCTCACCCGCCTCATCCAGAAGGCAGAGGGCGCCCAAGTCTTCTATTCGGAGAAGGCGCAGCAGCCCGAGAGCAAGGAGGCCTTCCTCCGCGAGCTCAAGAACATCAGCAATACCGGCAACTATCTGATCGGCGAAGGCGCGCTGCGGGCGCTGTCGCCGAACGCGACGCATATCCCGTTCTGGCATCTGTGGAACGCCGTCAACAACGGCACCGGGCTCGACACGATCAACGATCGCTTCGACATTTGCGTCTTCACCTGCGCCAATCTGTTGCGCAAGGGCCTGTCGGCCGATGCCGAAGCGCTGGTGCTCTCGAAGCTCGACATGCCCGTCGTGATGCTCGGCATCGGGATCCAGAACCGGCCCGATCTCGAACAATCCTTGCCCGAGGGCACGCAGCGCCTGCTGAAGGTCCTGAAGGAAAGGGAGCATTATTTCCTGACACGTGGCGAGGAGACCGCCGCCTATCTCAGGGATCAGGGCTTCTCCTTCGTCCGGCCGGTCGGCTGCCCCTCTCTCTATTTCCAGCCGGCCAATGTCCGGCGCGCCTTGCGCCGGCTACCGGACGTGAAGGTCGGCGAATGCCGCACGGTCTTCACCGGCTATATGGGCGCTGAGCTCAACACGATCGGCGATATGAATGCGCTGTCCTCGAATGACGGGCGCTCATCCTATGTGGTGCAGGACGAACTGCTGCATTTCGACATGCAGGTCGAGCCGGACGCCGATGGCCGCGTCTACAATTCCGCCTCGGGCGCGGTCATAGGGGACCTGACATTCAAGGGCTCGAACGAGCTGAAGAAGAAGATCAACGTCCATGCCTTCTTCGACACCAATCAGTGGCGGGCCTGGACCTCGTCGATGGACTTCGCCTTCGGCCGGCGCTTCCACGGCAACGTCATCGCGCTGCAGGCCGGTGTTCCCAGCCTGATCGTGGCCGTCGACGACCGCATGCGCGAGATGCTGAACTTTTCCGGGCTGCCCAAGGTCGAAGCCGCCGATTTCAACAGCGCCAAGGATCGCGCCGCCTTCGTCGCCGATCACCTCGCCGCGATGAACATTCCGCAGGTCGTCGAGACCTATTCCGAGCGTGAGCGCAATTTCCGCTCGGTCTTGAACGAGATCGGCATCGCCTGATGCCGGTTTGAGCATTTTCGAGCGAAGCGGACACCGGTTCGCGTGAAGAAAATGCGGCGAAACGAAGAGATTGAGCACTTCCGTGTCGGAACGGCGCGGAAGTGCTCTGGGCAAAACGGGGCTTAAGGGCAGACTGACATGCGGATCATGGTCACAGGCATACCATCCTACCTGATGCGGACCGTCGAGAGTGCATCAGGAGCGACCGTCAGGCACCGCCCATATTTCGAGCCGGTGCGAACCAAGAATGACCTGATCTCCCAGGTCAAGAAGATCGCCAATACCGGCAATTACCTGATCGGCGAAGGGGCCGCCAACAGCGTGCGCGGCCATGACGTGACCTATGTGCCGTTCTGGCATCTGGCAAACAACGTCAATTCGCCGGAAACCTACGAGGCGCTGAACCAGAGCTTCGATCTGTGCCTGTTCGCCTCGGCCAATCTGCTGCGGCCGGGCTATGCGGCGACGACCGAGTCCTTCGTGTTCGAGCGGCTCAACATGCCGATCGTGGTCATGGGCATCGGCATCCAGAAGAAGGAGAACCTTCAGGATGCCCTGCCGGAAGGCACGCGCCGTTTCCTCAACGTACTCAAGAAGAAGGAAAGCTTCTTTCTGACGCGGGGCCATTTCACGGCCGATTTCCTCAAGGCCGAAGGCTTGAAATACGTCCGTCCGACCGGCTGCCCGTCACTGTACTATGAGCCGGCGGCAATGAAGCGCTCGCTCAGCCACCTCGCCGATCCCGATCTCGCGGACTCGCAGAGGATCGCCTTCGGCGGCTATCTCGGCAGCGTGCCGGACACGATCGTCGACGCGCATGCGCTGCTGCGGCAGGACAGCGTCGCGAGCTATGTCATCCAGGACGAGATCACCGTCTACAACCTCAACATCCTCGCCGAGGAGACAGGCGACGCCTACGATCAGGCCGCCGGCCGCATCGTCGCCAAGACCGAGTACAAGCACGCCGAGAAATGGCAGCGGGACTGCGAATTCCGCGTCTTCTTCGACACGCATAAATGGCGCAGCTGGGTATCGGGGCAGGATTTCTGCTTCGGCCGCCGCTTCCACGGCTCGATCATCGGCATGCAGGCCGGCGTGCCGGCATTGATGATCGCGGTCGACGACCGCATGCGCGAGATGCTCGATTTCGTGGGCTTCCCCTATATCGAGGCGTCGGTCTGGAACCGCGAAGCGAAGAAGAAGGCCTTCCTGCAGGATTTCCTCTCGAAGATCGACGTACCGGCGGCGATCCATCGCTATTCGGCTTGCGAGGAGAACTTCAACGCGGCGCTCAAGGATATCGGTATCCGCTGATGGCAGGAGGTGCGCGCAGAGCCATAGGATGGAGCTGGCGTACCGGAGAGTCGGCGCTGCTGCGCCGGCTGATCCCCCTTGTCGCTGCGTCGGGCTTGGCGGTTGCTGCCCTCGCGGCGCCGCCCGCGCCCACGCAGTTCGGCGTCAACCGCGTCAATCTCGCCTGGGTCGACGCCGCCGGCCGCGAGAAGGTGCTGGATCAGATCGCGCAGAGCGGCATCCGCTCGGTGCGGCTCTCCCTGACCAATCCGATGGATGGCAGCATCGACGCCGTCCGGCTGGCCCATCAAAAGGGCCTCGCCATCCTCCTTGAGATCTCGCTCAACAACGCCGCCCTCTACCCCGAGGGCACCAAGCCGCGCTCGGGCCGCGGCCGGATCTGGGACATGTATCGCCTCTCCGACATCTCTCCGGAGCACTATCGCGCGGTCCTGCGCGACGCCCTGCAACGGATCGACCGGCTCGGCGTCCCCCTCATCGCCGTCGAACCCGGCAACGAGATCAACTGGGGCGCCTATAACGGCGATCTCGATATCAGGCCCGAAGCCAACAGCCGGACGGCCCGCTCGCTTCGGGACGTATCGGACCCGGATGCGGTCGCGCGCGGTGCGGCGAACTACGTCGAACTGCTGAAGGTCACCCGCGCCGAACTGGCAAAGACGACGCTCAGCGCCGGCGCCAAAATCATCTCGGCCGGGCTCTCGGACATCCCGCCGGAGCATGCCGACCGACGCGGCATCGACAGCATTGACCCGGCGAGCTTCACCGCCCTCATGCGCGAGCATGGGCTCGATCAGGCCGCCGATGGCTATGGCATCCATATCTATCCCGGAGGCGACCGCTCGCCGGCCGCCCGCGAACAGCATATCGAGCAGGCCCTTACGATCTGCCGCGCGGGCCCGGCGGAGGGCAAGCCCTGCTGGGTCACCGAATGGGGCTTCGCCAACACCGCAAAGACCTGCCCCGCGGATGACAGCCGCCGTGAACGGCTGGTCAAGGCGACCCGCGAACGCTTCGCGGATCTCATGCGCGACGGCCGGATCGCTGCCGCCTTCTATTTCGACTGGGACGCGACGACCTATGGCATCTGGCGCTGCGGCGAACTCTCTCCCGCTGGCCGGGCCGCGGTGACGCCTTGACGATGAAAACCCTGATCATCGGCGGTTCCAACACTGTCATGCAGCCCGGCTACCTCTCCGCGCTGCTCTCGGTCATGGCGCGGCGCGGCGTTGCGCTCGATATCGTCGCGGACCTCGCGGTTGGCGGCACGACGAGTGCCTTCGGCCTCTACCAGCTCAAGCTGCATGAGCAGGAACTCGCCGATTGCGACCTGCTGCTGATCGAATATGCGCTCAACGACGCCTTCGTCTATGGCGACGAGCGGCGCCCGTTCCGGCACTGGGCGCGCTTCTACGAGGGCATCATCCGCTTCGCCCGCGAGCGAAACCCAAAGCTCAGGATCGCCACCCTCGTCTTCGGCGCCCGCAACGGCTCGTTCCTGACAGCCGTGCCCGCGATCGACGCCGGGATCGCCTATATCTCGCAATGGTATGGGACGACCTGCATCGATGTCTCGCGGCTGCTCATGCAGCGCCTCGGGCGCGAGGTCGTCGGCCATCCCAGCTTCTACTCCGACCAGGGCCATTATGCCCGGCCGGTGGCGACAACCATCGTCGCCAACCTGATCGCAGATGAATTGGAGCCGGCCCTCGCCGCCCCTCCTCGCTCCGCCGCGTTGCCGCCCGCGATCGATCCCGAGCATTTCGCCAATGCCCGGGCGCTCGACGGCGCGTGGCTGGCCAAGCGGCTCGGGCGGCCAGTGGTCGATTATGCCAACCGCCGCTTCTCGGTGGCGGCCGTAGATCTCGGGCGGGACCGGCTGCGTTTCGACATCGACAAGGGCATGCTGCTCGCCTTGAGCTATGTCTGCGAGCCCCGCACGCCCCCGCTGGATCTGCGGGCCGGCGACGAGATGCACCGTGCAGCGCTGCTCAAGGGCGGCGTGCGCGACGGCACCTACAAGTTCCTGGTCTCGATGCTGAGCTTCGAGTTCCTCTATGGCCCGGCGCTTCTCGACATGCAGCAGACGCGCACGCTGACGCTCTCCGGGGGAACCGCAGCCGCTGGGCACAAATTGCATGTGCCTAAAGATAGCGTTCGGCACGAAACCTTTCCGGCAGAGCCAGCCCTTCCGATCACGGGCATTCTCTTCACCGGAAATCTCAAGACCTGCGCCATCGAGAGCGCCAGCACGCAGCGGCCCTCGACCTCGGATCGACCAGCCGAGGCGGCGACCGCATAGCAGCGTCGGCCCGCGCTGGCATACCAAGGGCAACACATACCCGGACTGGCCGCCGCCGGCGGGAGGCCTCGGGTTGAGGCTTTGGCGATGCCACCCCATCGCATCCGGCAGCAGCTTCGTTTCGAGTTCCCGATGATTCGATCGCGTCGCGTCCTCTGCGTTGTTTTCGTTGTGTTTGCGTGCTTGCGCGGTCGGTTTCGGCGCGGCTCGCCACGACGAAGCCGCCCTTTTGGGGCGGTTTTTGGCGCTTTTCTCTTGTTTTTTTGGATTTTAGACGCAAAAACCCGTCGCTGCTTGCGACGGGTTTTTGTGTTTGGTTGCGGGGGCCAGATTTGAACTGACGACCTTCAGGTTATGAGCCTGACGAGCTACCGGGCTGCTCCACCCCGCGGTAA
>NZ_JBFTIC010000010.1:0-159624 GCF_056394545.1 Allobosea sp. 10N428
GCCGACGCTGATCTATCGCCGGTTGTCGAGCTTCGGCCCGTCGAGCCTCGGCGAGACGGCGGCGCTGGCCGTGCTGGTCGGCGTCGTGGCGGCGCTCGGCATCGTCGCGGGCGCGCTGGTCGCCCGCCGCCAGCGCGGCAAGGTCGAGATCGAGCGACCGCTGGAACCGTTCTGGCAGCTCGGTGCCGCTCGGCCCTTCGTCGCCGCCGGTCTCTGGCTGCTGCTGGCGCTAAAACTGGGGCTGCCGCTGCTCGCCTTGCTGAGCGAGGCCCTGACGCCGGCGCTCGGCGTCGCGCTGTCCTGGCAGACGCTGACCTTCGACAAATTCAGCGAGGTGCTGTTCAGGCAGACCGTGACGATGCGCGCCTTCCGCAATTCGCTGCTCTTCGCCGGCGCGGCCGCCGTGATCCTGGCCTTCCTCGCGATCGCTTTCGCCTATGCGCTGGAACGGCGAATGGGCAAGCTGAGGCGCCCGATCGAACTCATGATCGAATTGCCCTATGCGCTGCCGGGCGTCGTACTCGCCATCGCCTGCATCCTGATCTTCCTGAAGCCATTGCCGCTGATTGGCGTGAGCATCTACGGCACGCCCTTCATCATCCTCTTCGCCTATCTCGCGCGCTTCCTGCCGCTGGCGCTTAAGGCGCCGGTCGCGGCCATGGCCCAGATCGAGGCGCATCACGAGGAGGCGGCGAAGCTCGACGGCGCCAGTCTCTGGCAGATGCTGCGCTTCATCGTGGCGCCGATCCTGGCCCCCGCAGCGGCCGTCTCGGCGCTCATGGTCTTCCTCGTCGCCTTCAACGAACTGACCGTCTCGGCGTTGCTTTGGTCCTCCGGCACGGAGACGCTCGGCGTCGTGCTGTTCAGTCTCAAGGAGGCGGGTCTCGCCGGCGAAGCGGCGGCCATCGCCGTCAGCGCCTCCGCCATCATCCTGATCGCGATGCTGACCCTCGACCTGCTCGGGCGGCGCCTGCCCCAGAACATCCTGCCCTGGCGCCTCTAGAACACCGCGGCAGGGCAACGCAGTCGCAGCCTGGCCGTGACGGAAAATTAAACTTGAGGACGCCCTAGATGAAGCATGGGTGCTCTTCCGATGCTTCAGTCCAGACAAGATCCGACCATCGACGACCGCAAGATTCTCGTCATCGAGGACTCCCGGACCTTCTCGCTCGCGCTACGTCAGTTTCTCGAAGCGGAGACCGGGTTGCCCGTCACGACCTGCGGCTCGCTCAAGGAGCTCAGCGAGATCATCGTCGCAGCCCCCGCTGCCTACGCGATCGCAGTCGTCGATCTCAACCTGCCCGATGCCCCCCGCGGCGAGGCGCTCGACTGGACGGTCACCCACGGCATTCCCTCGGTCGTCTTCACCGCCACCTTCGATCTCACCACGCGCGGGCGGATCATGGAGCGGGAGGTGATCGACTACGTCCTGAAAGACAACGAACTTGCCCTTCCCAATCTCGTCAACACGGTCAAAAGGGCGCTGAACAACCGAAACACCCGCATCCTCGTCGTCGACGACACACGCACGACCCGCAAGGTGCTGGCCCGGATGCTCGCGATCCAGCAATATGCGGTGGTCGAGGCCGGCTCCGGACAGGAGGCACTGACGATCCTGGAAGCCAATCCGGACATCCAGCTCGTGGTCAGCGACTACTACATGCCCGATATGGACGGCTTCGAATTGGCGCGCCGCATCCGGCGCCTCCATCCGCATGTGCGGCTTCTCGGCATCTCGTCCTCGACCGACCGCAAGACCTCCGCCGGCTTCCTGAAGGCAGGCGCCCATGATTTCGTCTCGCGCCCCTTCGTGCTCGAGGAATTGCAGTGCCGCATCGCCTCCAATGTCGAGACGCTGGCGCAACTCAAGCAGTTGCAGGACCTGGCCGCGCGCGACTTCCTGACCGGCCTGTTCAATCGCCGTCACTTCTTCGAGCGCGGCCGGACGCTGGTGGACGAGGCGCGCGAGATGGGCCTGCCTGTCTCGATCGCCATTCTCGACATCGACCATTTCAAGCGCCTGAACGACCGCTACGGCCATGATGGCGGCGACAGGGCGCTGGCAGCCGTCGCGCGGGGCCTGAGCGCCTTCGCCGAGCGCGGCTTCAACCTGCTTGCCCGCATCGGCGGCGAGGAATTCGCCATTCTCTTCCCGGGTGCGGAGCTGGCCGAGGCCACCCGGCTCTGCGATGATATCCGGGAGGCCATCGCTCGCGAGCCCCTCGTCGTCGACAACGAAACACTCGCCCTCACGGTTTCGCTCGGCGTGGCCCAGATCGGTGCCGGGGACGAGCTCGACGCCTGTCTCTGCGTGGCGGACCGTGCGCTCTATCTCGCCAAGCAGAACGGCCGGAACCGGGTCTGCGCCGACGCTTGCGAGCCCGGCCGGCCACCTCTCGATAAGGCGAGCCACTGAAGGATCGTTCGCTTCAGGCGGCGCGACGACGCGCCGGCAGCCCTCGCGCCCGGTGTCGCGAAGGAGCTTGCGGGCTCGGGCCGACCTGATCGCGCCCGATCGTTTCCGCGACGCCTACCGCTGCGGCCGGCCTCTCGTGCCGTCGGACGACCACTGAAAAATCCGTGCGGCTCCCCGCGCCCGCTATTCGGCGGCTGCGCGGTGTTCCACGCGTTGCTCGCCCATCAACAACGTCCGCGACGTTTTCGCCTCGCGCACGATGAAGTCGACGATGGCGCGTACGCGCGCGACATCCTTCAAATCGGCGTGGACGAGCAGCCAGAAGGAGCGCGTGATCTGCACGGTCGCCGGCAGCACCGGCACGAGTCGCGGTTCGCCCTCCGCCATGAAATGATGGATCACGCCGATACCGGCGCCGGCCACCACAGCATTCATCTGCGCGATGACACTGGAGCTCTGGACATGGGCGCGCAGGCCCTTGGCGACCTCGTCGAGATAGTCCAGCTCGGGCGAGAAGATCAGGTCGTCGATATAGCCGATGATGCGGTGCTCGAAGAGATCCTCCGGTGCGGTCACCGGCGGCATCGACGCCAGGTATTCCGGCGAGGCGTAGAGGCCGAGACGATAGTCGGAGAGCTTGCGAGCGACGACCTTGCCCTCCTTGGGCGGGGCCAGCGTGATCGCGACGTCGGCCTCGCGCTTCGACAGCGACAAGAGCCGCGGCATCGCGATCAGCTGGATCTCCAGCCCGGGATAGGATTTCGCGAAGGTTGCGAGTCGCGGCGCCAGGAAGGCGGTGCCGAAGCCATCGGGCGCACCGATCCTGACCGTGCCGGACAAGGCCATGTCGGCGCCGCCGATATCGCTCTGGATCGCGAGGGCCTCGGTCTCCATGCTCTCGGCCTTGGCGAGCAGGCGCTCGCCGTGAGCGGTCAGAGTGTAGCCTTGCGGCCGGCGCTCGAAGAGTTTTGCCTTGAGCGCTTCCTCCAGCGAGGTGATGCGGCGCGAGACCGTGGCATGATCCGCTCCAAGCCGGCGGGCCGCTGCCGTCAGGCGCCCCGAGCGCGCCACAGCGAGAAAGAAGCGTAGATCGTCCCAGTCGAATCGCTCCAAGGCGCCCTCCCTGTATTTGTTTTTTCGCACGACCGACGTTCCACTCTCGCTATAGCCGTGCGCAAACGAGAATGGTAGTGAGTCAGCAAGATCACGACACCAGCAATTCGTAGGGAGGGCGCCATGCGTCAGGTTGGACATTTCATCGGCGGCAAGCAGGTCGCCGGCACTTCGGGGCGCAGCTCCGACATCTTCCAGCCGATGGACGGCAGCGTGATCGGGAAGGTCGCGCTCGCTTCCGCGGCGGAACTCGACGCCGCCGTGCAGAACGCCGCCGAAGCGCAGCCGAAATGGGCCGCGGTCAACCCGCAGCGCCGCGCCCGCGTGCTGATGAAGTTCCTCGACCTCATCGCCCAGAACAATGACGAACTCGCCGAGCTGCTCGCCCGCGAGCACGGCAAGACCATTCCCGACGCCAAGGGCGACATCCAGCGCGGTGTCGAGGTCGTCGAGTATTCGCTCGGCGTGCCCAGCCTGATGAAGGGCGAATTCACCGACGGTGCCGGCCCCGGCATCGACATCTACTCGCTGCGCCAGCCGCTTGGCGTCGTCGCCGGCATCACCCCGTTCAACTTCCCGGCGATGATCCCGCTCTGGAAGCTCGGCCCCGCCATCGCCTGCGGCAACGCCTTCATCCTGAAGCCGTCCGAGCGCGACCCGGGCGTGCCGATGCGCCTTGCCGAGCTTTTCGTCGAGGCGGGTGGCCCTCCCGGCATCCTCAACGTCGTCAACGGCGACAAGGAGGCTGTCGACGCCATCCTCGACCATCCCGAAATCAAGGCCGTCGGCTTCGTCGGCTCGACCCCGATCGCCGAATACATCTACGCTCGCGGCTGCGCGAACGGTAAGCGGGTGCAGTGCTTCGGCGGCGCCAAGAACCACATGGTCATCATGCCCGACGCCGATATGGACCAGGCGGTCGACGCACTGATCGGCGCCGGCTACGGCTCGGCCGGCGAGCGCTGCATGGCGATCTCGGTCGCCGTTCCCGTGGGCAAGGCCACCGCCGACGAGCTGGTGAAGCGGCTGATCCCGCGCGTCGAGAGCCTCAAGGTCGGCCCCTCGACCGATCTCACCGCCGATTACGGCCCGGTCGTCACCAAGGCGGCGATGGAGAAGATCAAGTCCTATGTCGACATCGGCGTGCAGGAAGGCGCGACGCTTGCCGTCGACGGACGCGGCTTCAAGATGCAGGGCTATGAGAACGGCTTCTATGTCGGTGGCTGCCTGTTCGACAACGTCACCAAGGACATGCGGATCTACAAGGAAGAGATCTTCGGGCCGGTACTCTCGGTCGTCCGCGCCGACAGCTATGACGAGGCGCTGAAGCTCACCAACGACCACGAATACGGCAACGGCACCGCGATCTATACCCGCGACGGCGATGCCGCGCGCGACTTCGCCTCGAAGGTGCAGGTCGGCATGGTCGGCATCAACGTGCCGATCCCGGTTCCGCTCGCCTACTACACCTTCGGCGGCTGGAAGCGCTCCGCCTTCGGCGACCTCAACCAGCACGGCCCGGATTCGATCCGCTTCTACACCAAGACCAAGACGGTGACGGCGCGGTGGCCGAGCGGCATCAAGGACGGCGCCAGCTTCGTCATCCCGACGATGAACTGACGCACGGCCGGCGGAGGGGGCGATGGAGCGAATGCTGCGGATCACCGCAACCTCGCTCCCCGCCTACCTTTGCGCGGACAGGCCCGCCATCAATGCTGCCGGCGCATCGCGATCCGCCGACGGCCCTTCCTCGCTCCGATCCGACGCGAACAGGCCCGGCCTTTCGTCGCGATTGCGCGCGATGATGCGTCGGGACTATCTCACTGATCAGGAGGGCCAGCCTTGAACGCCTTTGCTCTCACCGAAGACCAGGTCGCCATCCGCGACATGGCCCAGGAGTTCGCCGCCGAGACGCTGGCGCCCCATGCCGCGCGCTGGGACGAGGAGAAGCATTTCCCGGTCGAGGAGATGCGCGCGGCCGCCGCTCTCGGCATGGGCGGCATCTACATCCAGGAAGATGTCGGCGGCTCCGGCCTCTCGCGGCTCGACGCGGCACTGATCTTCGAGGCGCTCTCGACCGGCTGCCCGACGGTCGCGGCCTATATCTCGATCCACAACATGTGCGCCTGGATGATCGACCGCTACGGTGAGGGCGAGCAGCGCCAGCGCTTCCTGCCGAAGCTCTGCACCATGGAGCATCTCGCCAGCTACTGCCTGACCGAACCCGGCGCCGGCTCCGACGCCGCCGCTCTGAAGACCAAGGCAGTGCTGGACGGCGACCATTACGTCCTTGACGGCCAGAAGCAGTTCATCTCCGGCGCCGGGGTCTCCGACGTTTATGTCGTGATGGCGCGGACCGGCGAATCCGGCCCTTCGGGCATCTCGACCATCGTGGTCGAGAAGGACACGCCCGGCCTCTCCTTCGGCGCGAACGAGAAGAAGATGGGCTGGAACGCCCAGCCGACGCGCGCCGTGATCTTCGAGAACTGCCGCGTGCCGGTGGCCAACCGGCTTGGCCCGGAGGGTATCGGCTTCAAGATCGCCATGGCCGGGCTCGACGGCGGGCGGCTCAATATCGGCGCCTGCTCGATCGGCGGCGCTCAGGGAGCACTCGACAAGGCGCTGACCTATGCCAGGGAGCGCAAGGCTTTCGGCAGCCCCATCGCCGATTTCCAGGCGCTGCAGTTCAAGCTCGCCGACATGGCGACGGAGCTGGAGGCGGCCCGCAGCTTCCTCTGGCGCGCCGCGGCTGCGCTCGACGCCAAGACGCCGGACGCTACCAAGCTCTGCGCCATGGCCAAGCGCGTCGCCACCGATACCGGCTTCGAAGTAGCGAACGATGCCCTGCAGATCCATGGCGGCTACGGCTATCTCGCCGATTACGGCATCGAGAAGATCGTCCGCGACCTGCGCGTCCACCAGATCCTCGAAGGCACCAACGAGGTGATGCGGATGATCGTGGCGCGCGGGCTGGTCGGCCGGGCGAAGGGCAATTGAGAGAAAACGTCATTCTCGGGAGAGAAGCGCAAACCCGAGGATCTCGTGACCAGAACTGGTTTCCGAGATGGTCGGCTCAAGGCCGACCATGACGACGAGCGAAGGGAGAGAACGACCATGACCAACATCGCCTTCATCGGCCTCGGCAATATGGGCGGCCCTATGGCCGGGAACCTCGTCAAGGCCGGGCACAGCGTCAAAGCCTTCGATCTGGTCGAGGCCTCGCGCAATGCCGCCGCCGGGCTCGGCGTCGGGATCTCAGGCTCGGCGAAGGAGGCCGTGGCCGATGCGGAGATCGTGGTGACCATGCTGCCGGCCGGCAAGCATGTGCTCTCGGTCTGGGCCGATATCCTGCCGGTGGTGAAGCCCGGCACGCTGCTGATCGATTCCTCGACCATCGATGTCGAAAGCGCGCGCAAGGCGCATGCGCTGGCGGCCGAGCACGGCTGCCTCTCGCTGGACGCTCCCGTCTCTGGCGGTACCGGCGGCGCCAAGGGCGCAACGCTGACCTTCATGGTCGGCGGCGCGAACGAGGCCTTCGACAAGGGCGAGCCGATTCTCGCCAAGATGGGCCGCAAGATCGTGCATTGTGGCGGCGCCGGAAACGGACAGGCCGCCAAGATCTGCAACAACATGATCTTGGGCATCTCGATGATCGGCGTCTCCGAGGCCTTCGTGCTGGCGGAGAAGCTCGGCCTGTCGCATCAGGCGCTGTTCGACGTGGCCTCGACCTCGTCGGGCCAGTGCTGGTCGCTGACGACCTATTGCCCGGTGCCGGGCCCAGTGCCGACCTCGCCCGCCAACAACGACTACAAGCCCGGCTTCGCCTCGGCGCTGATGCTGAAGGATCTGAAGCTGGCGCAGGAGGCCGCGCAGGCGGCCGGGGCCTCGACCCCGCTCGGCGCGGCGGCCGCCCAGCTCTTCGGCCTGCACAACGCCTGGGGCGAAGGCGGCACGGATTTCTCGGGCATCATCCATCTGCTGCGTGGCCGCGGAGAGGCCTGAGAGGCGCTTGCGCGGCAGGGTGCCGCGGGTCTAGACCCAAGACATGAACGACGCCCCGCTCCGCCGCGAACGCTCCGCCCTCACCGGGTTCGCGATCAATCGGCTCGACCGGCGCGAGGATCTGCGCAGCAAGCATGATGCGGTGACGGCGCTGCGTCACCGCTCCGACACACGGATCGTGGCGGTGGCCGGCGAAACACCCGTCCTGAAGCGGCTCGACGGCGAGGCGCTTTCTGTCTGGTTCACGCATGGCGAGACCGAAATGCTCGGCCCCGCCGCCGAGGAAATCTTCCTCGGCATGGCAGAGGACGGCGCGCCGCGCTTCGCCCGCCTGCTCGACAAGGCTCTGATCGAGCCGCTGAAGGAGCGGGCCGAGCTGCTCCTGACCGATCTTCGCTCGGTCGCGCTGAAGCGCATGGTGCCGGAGGACGAGGTCGGGCCGCTCGGCGAAGCCAAGGCCGTGCTCGACTGGCACGCCCGCCACCGCTTCTGCGCACAATGCGGCGGGCCGGCCGTCGCCGGGGCCGCGGGCTGGCGGCGCGAATGCACCGCCTGCGGCGCGATGCATTTCCCGCGTACCGACCCCGTCGTGATCATGCTGGTCACGCGCGGCGAGAACTGCCTGCTGGCACGGCAGGCCCGCTTCGCACCGGGCATGTATTCCTGCATCGCCGGCTTCGTCGAGCCGGGCGAAACGCTGGAGGATGCCGTGCGCCGCGAGAGCTGGGAGGAGGCCGGCCTGCGTGTCGGCAAGGTCCGCTACCTCGCCTCGCAGCCCTGGCCTTTCCCCTCCTCGATCATGGTCGGCTGCATCGCCGAGGCGCTCGGCGACGAGATTACCCTCGATATGACCGAACTTGAGGCCGGGCGCTGGTTCCCGCGCGAAGAGGTGCTGCAGATGCTCGACGGCGCACATCCCGACGGCCTCGCCTGCCCGCAGCACATCGCCATCGCCAACACGCTGGTGCGGGCCTGGGCGCTCGAAGGCGAGCGGATCTGACACGCTGCGGGCCCTGCGCCATCTCGACTGACGAACAGCCTTTGCGGAGCCTTGGATGACGGACCCGGTCAACGCCTTCGTAGCCGGGCCGCGCGCCCGCATTGCCGGCGATTCCGGCGGCCCGCTGTCCGGACTGACCTTTGCAGTCAAGGATCTGTTCGACGTCGCCGGGCTGCCGACCGGCGGCGGCAATCACGACTGGGCCAAGGCGAACCCCATTCCGACACGCCATGCCTGGGCGGTGCAGGCGCTGCTGGATGCAGGGGCGGATTTCGTCGGCAAGACCATCACCGACGAGGTCTCGCTCGGCATCCTCGGCGAAAACGCGTTCGACGGCACGCCGACGAACAGCGCTGCGCCCGAGCGCGTGCCGGGCGGCTCCTCCTCGGGCTCGGCCGCCGCGGTCGCGGCAGGCCTGTGCGACACCGCGCTCGGAACCGACACGGGCGGCTCGGTGCGGGTGCCGTCGAGCTTCTGCGGGCTCTACGGCATCCGGCCGACGCATGGCCGGCTGGACCTGACCGGGTTGATGCCGCAGGCGCCCGGCTCGGATACGGCGGGCTGGTTCGCGCGCGATGCCGGGACCTTCGCGCGGGTGAGCAGCGTCATGCTGGGCGAAGCGCCCGGACCGCTACCGACGAAGCTACTGCTCGCCGTCGATGCCTTCGGCTTCGCCGATCCTCAGGTGGCCGAGGCGCTGCGTCCGATGCTCCGGAAGCTTGAGCGGATCATCGGGCCGGCGCGCGAGGAGATCATGGCGCCGCAGGGGCTTTCGGTCTGGGCGCGGGCGCAGCGCAGCCTGCAGCCGGTCGAAGCCTGGCAGACCTTCAAGCCCTGGATCGAGCGGCACAATCCGCGCATGGCCTTCAGCGTCGCGGCCGGGCTGCTCGCCGGCTCGCAGGTGTCGATGAGCGAGCAAAACTGGGCGGCGCTGATGCGCGAAGAAGCGCGGGCGCGGCTGCGCTATCTGCTGCCGCCCGGCACGATCCTCTGCCTGCCGACGACGCCATTCCCGGCGCCGCTGCGCGGCCTGTCGATACCGCAGCTGCAGCCGATGCGCGACCGCATCACCTGTCTCTGCGCCCAGGGCGGACTCACCGGCTCGCCGCAGGTGAGCATTCCCGGCGCCACGGTGGATGGCGCGCCGGTCGGTCTCGCGATCATCGGCGGGCGCGGCACCGATGCCAGCCTGATCGCCGTCGCCCAAGCCATGGAAGCAGCCTCGTGACTGACCTGACCCCGAACCTGCCCGAAATCGTCGCCGAGATCGGCGCATTGTTCGAACGCTACGAACAGGCTCTCATCGACAAGGACGTCGACGTGCTCGACGCCTCCTTCTGGAACAGCCCCTACACCATCCGCTACGCGCTCGGCGAGAACGGCTACGGCTTCGAGGCGATCCACGGCCACCGCGTGGCGCGGCCGCCGGGACCGGGCATCAAGGAGAAGCGGATCCGGCTGGAGATCCTGACGCTGGGCCGCGACCTCGCCACGGTCAACCTCGAGTTCAAGGTGCGCGGGCGCGAAATCATCGGCCGCCAGAGCCAGACCTGGGTGCGTTTTCCCGATCTCGGCTGGAAGGTCGTCTCGGCCCATGTCTCGACGATGGAGGGCCCGCGCCCCTGGTAAAGTGGCGCCCGTCTTTACCACTCCTTAACCATCAAGGGCGCCCCCTTGCATGGTCCTGGGGCTTTTGGGGGGCTCGGAAAGGACCGTGACCATGCACGACCTCGATCCTGAGCACGCCGCCGTGGAGCAGCTCGTCGGTCTGCCTGTCGCCGATGTCGAACGCGACCTGATTCTCGCCACGTTGCGGGAAACCGGCGGCAATCGCACGCATGCCGCCAATCTGCTCGGCATCGCGATCCGCACACTGCGCAACAAGATCAACAGCTATGGGGCGGAGGGCTACGAGGTGCCGGAGCCGCCCCAGGGCTCGGTTTCGTGAGCCCCCGGCGAAAGCGGGGGGCTCACCGACCAGCGTTTCCTACTCCGCCGGCTCCTCGATGGTGGAACGGAACTCGCTGGCGGGATAGACGCCCATGATCTTCATCTCCTTGGAGAAGAAGGTGAGTTCGTCGAGCGCGCGCCTCAGCGCCGGATCGTCGGGATGGCCCTCGACATCGGCATAGAACATCGTCGCCGAGAACAGGCCGTCGACCATGTAGCTTTCCAGCTTGGTCATGTTGATGCCGTTGGTGGCGAAGCCGCCCATCGCCTTGTAGAGCGCGGCCGGGATGTTGCGGACGCGGAACATCAGCGTCGTCACCGTCTTGCCCGCGCCCTGGCGGGCATATTCCGGATATTTAGAAAGCACGACGAAGCGGGTGGTGTTGTGCTTCTCGTCCTCGATATCCTCCATCAGGATGTTGAGGCCGTAGACATCCGCCGCGATGCGGGGGGCGATCGCCGCGCGGGTCAGGTCTGCGGCCTCGGCGACCTGCCGGGCGGAGCCGGCGGTGTCGGCCGCAACCTCGGCCTTGAGGCCGAGCTTGCGAATGATCTTGCGGCACTGACCGAGCGCGTGGATATGGCTCTGTACGGTCTTCACCGTCGCCAGCGTCGCGCCCTCGACGCCCATCAGATGGAAGCGGATCGGCAGGAAATGCTCGCCGATGATGTGCAGGCCGGAACGCGGCAGCAGGTGATGGATATCGGCGACCCGGCCTGCGATCGAATTGTCGATCGGGATCATGCCGTAGCGCGCCTTGCCGTCGCTGACGGCGGCGAGAGCATCCTCGAAGGTAGCGCAAGGCAGAAGCTCGCAGTCCGGAAACACCTGGAGAGCCGCCTGCGAGGAGAAGGCTCCGGGCTCACCCTGGTAGGACACGACGAAGGACATGGGGACTCTCAGGCTCCTCAGCTTCTTGTTTTGACGCAATTCCGAACGCAAAGCCGCGATGCGGTCTTGCTGGAACGGCCTTAGCGGAACTTCAGGATCGCGCGGGCGCGATCGAGATCGGGGGGCGTGTCGACGCCGCGCGGCACATGGTCGATGACCATGACGTCGATGCGCATGCCGTCCTCGAGCGCGCGCAGCTGCTCGAGCTTCTCACGCAGTTCCAGCGGCGATTGCGGCAGGCTGACGAAGCGATCGAGTGCGGCACGGCGATAGGCGTAGAGGCCGACATGGTGATAGAGCGGCCCCTCTCCTGCCGGCGCGGTAGCGCGCGTAAAGTAAAGCGCACGCATGTGGCCCGGCGCGATCTCGCTGCCGATCAGCTTCACCACGCTCGGCGCGACCTTCTCTTCCTCGTCGGTGATCACGCCCGCAAGCGTCGCGATATCCACAGCCGGATCGGCGAGCGGCTTCACCGCCGCGGCGATGGCCGAGGGTTCCAGCGTCGGGAAATCGCCCTGCACATTGACGATGACGTCGTAGCGCCGCTGCGGGTCGAGGATATCCGCGGCTTCCTTGATGCGGTCCGAGCCGGTCTGGTGGCCGGCGCTGGTCATCACCGCCTTGCCCCCGGCCGCCTCGACGGCGGCGGCGATCTCGGGCGCATCCGTCGCCACGGCGACGTCGCCGGCGCCGGATTCGATAGCCCGGCGCCAGACATGCACGATCATCGGCTCGCCGTTGATGTCGGCGAGCGGCTTGCCGGGCAAGCGCATTGCCTGCATGCGGGCGGGGATCAGGATCAGCGGATTCGACATGTTTGCGGGCGGGCTCGACAGGGAGGCTGCTGGTTGCGGCGGACGGCGTCAAAAAGTCTCAAAGCGGAGCGTGCTTATACGAGTTGCAATGAAGCGCGCAAAGCGGTTAAGCAACGGCGGAGGCTGGAGGCTTTCGAGACTCCGGCTATGCGCTACTCGTCTCCCGGGCCTCGGCCGCGGAGGGCACCAAGGTTCGGATACGATGAATATCGAAGCCAACAAGATCGCCGGCGCGGTTCTTTCCACGCTGCTTGTCGTGATGAGCCTCAACATGGCGGCGGGCATCGTCTTCGCGCCGAAGAAGCCGGCCGTTCCGGGCTTCGATCTGCCGAGCGAGGAGCCGGCCGCCGCGGGCGGTGGCGCCCCTGCAGCCGCCGCTGAGGAGCCGATCGCCGTTCGCCTCGTCAAGGCCGACCCGGCCAAGGGCGAGAAGGCTACCGGCGCCTGCAAGGCCTGCCACACCTTCGAGAAGGGCGGCGCCAACAAGGTCGGCCCGCATCTCTTCGGCGTCTTCGGCCGCAACGAGGGCTCCGTCGAGGGCTTCGGGTATTCGGCCGCGATGAAGGGCCGCAACGACAAGAACTGGGACGCCGACGCCCTCGACCACTTCCTGAAGAACCCCAAGGCCTATGTGCCCGGCACCGCCATGGCCTTCGCCGGTATCAGCAAGCCTGAGACCCGTGCGGACGTCGTTGCCTATCTGAATTCGCTGGCGGATTCGCCGCAGCCGCTGCCGAAGCCCTGAGCGGCGGCAACTGCGACCATTCGCTACGACAAGCCGGGCTTTCGCCCGGCTTTTTGTTTGGCCCTCGCCTTGCTCCCGCCTTCGGCTTGCCCGCACAATCCGGCTAATGCCGGCTCTTGCCGACCATTGCCGTAACCCTCGGCTCAGGCGAGATAGGACAACGGCGAATCAGACGGAGACGCGAAACGATGGCGATGCGCATCACACGCCGCAGATTGCTGGAAGCCGCAGGCACTGCCGCGGTCGCGGGCGCCCTGCCCGGCCTTTCCGGAGCGGCGCTGGCGCAGGACGCCGAATCGCACGGGCTTTCGACTTTCGGCGAGCTCGCCCTGCCGCCCGATTTCCCGCATTTCGCCTATGTGAACCCCAAGGCGCCGAAGGGTGGCCTGCTCACCGTCCAGATCAAGCGCGCAGGCGGAAACCAGAGCTTCGACACCTTCAACACGCTCAACACCTTCGTGCTGCAAGGCGATGGCGCGGCTGGCATGGATGCCTGCTTCGACAGCCTGATGGCGGGCTCGGGCGACGAGCCCGGCTCGCTCTACGGGCTGCTGGCCAAGAGCGTCGCAGTATCGCCGGACAAGCTGACCTATCGCTTTCGCCTGCGGCCGGAAGCGCGCTTCCATGACGGCTCACGCGTCACGGCGCGCGATGCCGCCTTCTCGATGAATATCCTGAAGGCCAAGGGCCATCCGTCTTACCGGCTCCTGCTCAACGAGCTCGCCTCATCGGAAGCCGAGGGCGACGACATCCTCGTGGTGACGCTCTCGCCGAAGCGCGGACGCGACCTGCACCTCGTCGTCGCCGGCCTGCCGGTCTTCTCCGAGAAATACTGGTCGACGCGGGATTTCACGGCCTCGACCCTGGAGCCACCGCTGGGCTCGGGCGGCTACAAGGTCGGGCGCTTCGAGCAGGGCCGCTTCATCGAATTCGAACGCGTACCGGACTATTGGGGCAAGGATCTGCCGGTCAATATCGGCACCAACAATTTCGACCGGGTGCGCTGGGAGTATTTCCGCGACCGGCAAGTGGCTTTTGAGGCCTTCAAGGCAGGGGCCATCACCTTCCAGGAGGAATTCACCTCGCGCATCTGGGCCACGGGCTACGACTTCCCGGCAGTCCATGAAGGCAAGGTCAAGAAGGAGGCCCTGCCGAAAACCGAGCCCGTCGGCTCGCAGGGCTGGATCTACAATACGCGGCGCGAGAAATTCGCCGATCCGCGCATCCGCGAGGCGCTCGGCCTCGCCTTCGACTTCGAATGGACGCGCAAGACCATCATGTTCGGCTCCTATGAGCGCATGACGTCCTATTTCGAGAATTCGGATTCCAAGGCGGTCGGCAAGCCCTCGTCGGAGGAGTTGGCGCTGCTCGAGCCCTGGCGGGGCAAGGTGCCGAACGAGGTCTTCGGCGAGCCCTTCCTGCCGCCGGTCTCGGATGGCTCGGGCAGCGATCGCAACCTGCTGCGCAAGGCCGACGAAATGCTGCGCGCCGCCGGCTGCAAGCGCGACGGCAATGTGCTGAAGCTGCCGAACGGCCAGCCCTTCGAGATCGAGTTCCTCGACTCATCCCCGGCGCTGCAGCCGCATACGCAGCCCTTCCAGGCCAATCTCAAGCGCCTCGGCATCAATGCCACCTCGCGCCTCGTCGATCCCGCGCAGTATCAGCGCCGCCTCGACGAGTTCGATTTCGACATCATCAGCCGGGCGCTTTCAGGCGGCGCGATCCCCAGCGACACGCTCAGCATCGTCTATGGCTCGGAAGCGGCGAAGACCAGAGGCTCGCGCAATGCCGCCGGCATCAGCGACCCCGCCATCGACGCGATGATCGAGAAGGTCGGCCAAGCCAAGAGCTATGCCGAGGTCGTCGTCGCCGCCAAATGCCTCGACCGGCTGCTGCGGGCCGGGCGCTACTGGATTCCGATGTGGTGGAACGACGAGGAATGGCTGGCCTATTGGGACATGTACGACCGGCCGGCGACCAAGCCGAAATTCTCCTCCGGCGCGCCGGCGATCTGGTGGTACGACCCCGAGAAGGCCAAGCGGATCGGAAAGGCGTGACGCGGGCATGCTGAGCTATATCGTCCGGCGCCTCGCGCTGATGGTGCCAACGCTGTTCGGCATCCTGTTCGTCTCCTTCGTCATCGTGCAATTCGCGCCGGGCGGGCCGGTCGAGCGCGTGATCTCTCAGCTCCAGAACCCCAACAGCGGCGCGGCCGACCGCGTCGGCGGCGGCCAGATGGGCGATGCCGGCGCGCAAAGCGAGGCATCAGCCTATCGCGGAGCGCAGGGGCTCGACCCCGCCTTCATCAAGGAGTTGGAAAAGCAATTCGGCTTCGACAAGCCGGCGCATGAGCGCTTCCTGAAGATGCTCGGCGACTATGCCCGCTTCGATTTCGGCCGCAGCTATTTTCGCGATGCCCCCGTACTGCAGCTGATCAAGGAGAAGCTGCCGGTCTCGATCACGCTCGGCCTGTGGATGACCCTGCTCTCCTATGCGATCTCGATCCCGCTCGGCATCCGCAAAGCCGTGAAGGAAGGCTCGCGCTTCGACACCTGGACGAGCGCCGTCGTCATCGTCGGCTACGCCATCCCGAGCTTCCTCTTCGCGATCCTCCTGATCGTGCTCTTCGCCGGCGGCTCCTTCTGGCAGATCTTCCCGCTCAGGGGCCTCACCTCCGACAACTGGGGGGAGCTCAGCCTCTTCGGGAAGGTGACGGACTATCTCTGGCACATCACGCTGCCGGTTCTGGCGATGGCGCTCGGCGCCTTCGCGACCTCGACGCTACTGACCAAGAACTCATTCCTCGACGAGATCAGGAAGCAATACGTCCTGACCGCGCGGATGAAGGGCCTCAGCGAACGCGGCGTGCTCTACGGCCATGTCTTCCGCAATGCGATGCTGATCGTGATCGCCGGCTTCCCCGGTGCCTTCGTGCATGCGCTTTTCGCCGGTGCGCTCCTGATCGAGACGATCTTCTCGCTCGACGGGCTCGGGCTGCTGTCCTTCGAGGCGATCGTCAACCGCGACTATCCCGTCGTCTTCGCCAATCTATACATCTTCTCGCTGATCGGCCTCGTCGTGCATCTGATCACCGACCTGACCTATAGCTGGGTCGATCCCCGCATCGATTTCGAGAGCCGGGAGGCGTGAGCATGAGCGACACGCTGATCGACGCCCCGCCCCCGGCCCTGCGCAGCGACATCCCGCTCGCGCCGGCCGAGGCGACGCAGGGCTGGCTCAAGCTCTCGCCGATCAACCGGCGCCGGCTCAACAACTTCAAGGCGAACAGGCGGGGCTGGTGGTCGCTCTGGCTCTTCCTCGCCCTGTTCCTGCTCTCGCTCGTCGCCGAGTTCATCGCCAACGACCGGCCGCTCGTCGTGCACTACAAGGACGAATGGCTGTTCCCCATCGCGGTGAACTATCCCGAAGAGAAGTTCGGCGGCTTCCTCGCCACCACCGACTATCGCGACCCGGTCATCGCCAAGGAGATCGCGGCCAACGGCTTCGCGATCTGGCCGCCGATCCGCTACTCCTACCGCACGCATAATCTCGACCTGCCGGTGCCCGCCCCGGCCCCGCCGACCTGGATGCTCAAGGACGAGCAATGCAAGCCGATCGCGGAGCGCAATGGCGGTTCAACTTGCCGCGACCTCGAATGGAACTGGCTCGGCACCGACGACCAGGGCCGGGACGTGGTCGCGCGGCTGATCTACGGCTTCCGCATCTCCGTGCTGTTCGGCCTCATTCTCTGTGCCTTCTCGTCGGTGATCGGCATCGCGGCAGGCGCGATACAGGGCTATTTCGGCGGCTGGACCGACCTGATCTTCCAGCGCCTGATCGAGATCTGGACCTCGATACCCGCGCTCTATTTGCTGATCATCGTGGCCGCGATCATCACGCCCGGCTTCTTCGTGCTGCTCGGCATCCTCCTGCTGTTCTCCTGGGTCGCCCTGGTCGGCGTCGTGCGCGCCGAGTTCCTGCGGGCGCGCAATTTCGAATATGTACGGGCGGCGCGCGCACTCGGACTCTCCAACCGCACCATCATGTGGCGCCACCTGCTGCCCAACGCCATGGTCGCTACGCTGACCTTCCTGCCCTTCATCCTCAACGGCTCGATCACCACCCTGACCTCGCTCGACTTCCTCGGCTTCGGCCTGCCGCCGGGCTCGCCTTCGCTGGGCGAGCTGCTGGCACAAGGCAAGGCGAACCTTCAGGCGCCCTGGCTCGGCCTCTCCGGCTTCATGGTGATCGCACTGATGCTGTCGCTGCTGATCTTCATCGGCGAAGCCGTGCGCGACGCCTTCGACCCGCGGAAGACCTTCGCATGAGCGCGCCGCTTCTCTCCGTCGAGGACCTCTCCGTCGCCTTCCGCCAGGGCGGGCGGGAGACGCTCGCGGTCGATCATGTCTCATTCTCCATCGCCAAGGGCGAGACGCTGGCGCTGGTCGGGGAATCCGGCTCCGGCAAGTCCGTCTCGGCCCTGTCGATCCTGAAGCTCCTGAACTATCCGGCAGCGCATCACCCCTCGGGCAAGGTGCTGTTCAACGGACAGGACCTGATCGCCGCCGACGAAGACGCGATGCGCAAGGTCCGCGGCAACGACATCACGATGGTGTTCCAGGAGCCGATGACCTCGCTCAACCCGCTGCACAGCATTGAGCGCCAGATCGGCGAGATCCTCGAACTGCACAAGGGCTTGCGCGGAGAGAAGGCCCGCGCCCGCACGTTGGAACTGCTGGAACTCGTCGGCATCCGCGACGCGAGGAGCCGGCTGGACGCCTATCCGCATCAGCTCTCCGGCGGCCAGCGCCAGCGCGTGATGATCGCGATGGCGCTCGCCAACGAGCCGGAGTTGCTGATCGCCGACGAGCCGACCACGGCCCTCGACGTCACCGTGCAGGCCCAGATCCTGAAGCTGCTCAAGGAGCTTCAGGCGCGGCTGGGCATGGCGATGCTGTTCATCACCCATGATCTCGGCATCGTCCGCCGCATCGCCGACCGGGTCTGCGTGATGCTGAAGGGCAAGATCGTCGAGCAGGGACCGGTCAGCGAGATCTTCGCCAATCCGCAGCACGACTATACCAAGCGCCTGCTCGCCGCCGAGCCGAAGGGACGCCCCTCCCCTGTCCCGACGGACGCCGCGACGCTGCTCGAAGCCGGGCCGGTCAAGGTCTGGTTCCCGATCAAGTCCGGCATGCTGCGCCGCGTGACCGGCCATGTGAAGGCGGTCGACGGCATCTCGGTGAAGGTCCGCGAGGGTGAGACGCTGGGTATCGTCGGGGAATCCGGCTCGGGCAAGACCACGCTCGGCCTCGCCATCCTCCGGCTGATCGCCTCTGAGGGGCCGATCGTCTTCCTCGGCGACCGCATCGACGGGCTCTCCAGCAAGCAGGTGCGGCCGAAGCGCAAGAACCTCCAGGTCGTCTTCCAGGACCCCTACGGCTCGCTCTCGCCGCGCATGTCGGTGGCGGAGATCGTGGCGGAAGGGCTCGCCATCCAGCAGCCCGACCTCACCTATCAGCGCCGCCGCGAAATCGTGGCGCAGGCGCTCGCCGATGTGGGCTTGGATCCGGCGGCGATGGACCGCTATCCGCACGAGTTCTCCGGCGGCCAGCGCCAGCGCATTGCCATTGCACGGGCGATGGCGCTCGATCCGAAATTCGTGGTGCTCGACGAGCCGACCTCGGCGCTCGACATGTCCGTGCAGGCGCAGATCGTCGAATTGCTGCGCGGCCTGCAAACCAAGCGCAAACTGGGCTATCTCTTCATCAGCCACGACCTCAAGGTCGTGCGGGCGCTGTCGCATCGGGTGGTGGTGATGCAGAACGGCAAGGTGGTCGAGGAAGGCCCGGCAGAGGCGATCTTCGCCCAGCCGCGCGAGGCCTATACGCAGGCACTGCTGGCGGCCGCGCTCAACCTCGATACCGCCAATGGCGGCTCGGTGAGGGACTGACCATGGCTCGTGCCCTCCTGATCGTGCTGGATTCGGTCGGCTGCGGCGGTGCGGCCGATGCGGCGGCCTATGGCGATGCCGGCTCCGATACGCTCGGCCATATCGCCGAAGCCTGCGCCGACGGGCGGGGCGACCGCGAAGGACTGCGCAGCGGCCCATTGCAACTGCCGAACCTCGCGAGGCTCGGCCTCGCTCATGCCTGCGAAGCTTCGACCGGCCGCCCGCTCGCCGGCGTCGCCAAGCCGGCGCGACCGGAGGGCCGCTGGGGCTATGGCGTCGAGGTCAGCCAGGGCAAGGACACGCCGTCCGGCCATTGGGAGATCGCCGGCTGCCCGGTCCCGTTCGAGTGGGGCTATTTCACCGCGCTGGAGAACGCGTTCCCGCCGGAGCTAATCGCCGGCATCGTCAAGGAAGGCGCACTGCCCGGCATCCTCGGCAACAAGCACGCCTCTGGCACGGTGATCATCGAGGAGCTTGGAGCCGAGCATATCCGGACGGGCAAGCCGATCTGCTACACTTCGGTCGATTCCGTTCTCCAGATCGCGGCGCATGAGGAGCATTTCGGGCTCGACCGGCTCTTTGCGCTCTGCAAGGTCGTGCGCGGCCTCGTCGATCCCCTTCGGATCGGCCGCGTGATCGCGCGGCCCTTCATCGGCTCGCCGGAAGAAGGCTTCACCCGCACGGGCAACCGCAAGGACTTCGCCATCCCGCCGCCGGATGAGACGCTTCTCGATCGACTGACGGCGCAGGGTCGCACGGTCGTCACCGTCGGCAAGATCGGCGACATCTTCGCCCATCGCGCCACCGGCACCGAGATCAAGCCCTTCGGCAATGCGGCCATGGTCGAGGCGGCGCTCGAAGCCTGGGACGGGCTGCACGATGGCGGCTTCTGTTTCGTGAACCTCGTCGATTTCGACACCGAATACGGCCATCGGCGCGACATTCCGGGCTATGCGGCGGCGCTGGAAGCCTTCGACCGGCTTCTGCCCCATATCGAAGCCGCGCTGAGGCCGGGCGACATCGCCGTCATCACAGCCGACCACGGCAACGATCCGAGCTGGCGCGGCACCGACCATACCCGCGAGCACGTGCCGATCCTCGCCTTCGGGCCAGGTATCGCGCCGGAGCCGCTCGGCCGGCGCGAAAGCTTCGCCGATATCGCGGCGAGCCTTGGCGTCTTCCTCGGCATCGGACCGGTCGGGCCCGGCCGCCACTGGTAGTCAGGCAGCAGCGACCCGGTTGCAGAAGCTCGCGACCTCGCGGCGGATATCCTGCGCCTGCTGAGCCAGCACATTCGCGGCACCCTGAAGCTGCTGAGCGGCGCCATGGGTCTGTTGCGTCATCACCTCGAAGCCGCCGGCGACGTCGGCGCTTTGCTGTGCTCCCTGGAAGGACAGCCGCACCTGATGCGCGATTTCGGCGGTTGCCCGGCTTTGCTCGCCGACGGAAAGCGCGATCGCATCGGCGACGCTCTCGACCTCGCCGATCGACTCGACGATCTCGCGGATGGCCTTGAGCGAACGCTGTGAAGCCTGCTGCATCGCGCCGATCTGGTGCGAGATCTCGTCGGTCGCCTTCGCGGTCTGGGAAGAGAGCGTCTTCACCTCGCTGGCAACGACTGCGAAACCGCGCCCCATCTCTCCGGCACGCGCCGCCTCGATCGTAGCATTGAGCGCGAGCATGCTGGTCTGTGCCGCGATGCCGCGAATGATCTCGACCACGGCGCCGACATTCTCGCTGCTATGCGCGAGATTCTCGATTTCCGCACTGGCATGGCGCGCCAGCGAGGCAGCCGATTTCGCGCCATCGGCGGAATGGCCGGCGTTGCGGCCGATCTCGCCGATCGAGGCGACGAGCTCCGTGCTCGCCGCCGAGAGATGCTCGATGCTCTCCATCGTACCCGCCGCCGAGGCGGAAACCAGCGCGGTCTGCCGCCGCACCTGATCGGAGGTGCTGGTCAAGGCGCCGGCCTCGGTCTTCATCGCGACAGCGGAATGATCGAGCACCGCCATGGCCTGCTCCATCTGGACATGAAAACCAGATACGACATCGCGCAGTTTTCCGGCCCGGCGACCCAGCTCTTCCGCCAGATTGCGTTCCTTCTCGCCTGCGACGCGCTCGCGCTCGGCCACAGCCTCGGCCCGCGCGAGATTGGCCTCGTTCATCGTGAACATGCGCTGCAGGATCACCGCCAACATAGCAAGGAAGGACGTTTCGATGACGACGATCACTGCATGCAGCAGAACCCTGAGCAAGCTGCCGCCCTGATAGAACACCGCAGCGGGCAAGACATATTGCAGGACGAGATGATGCAGCGCCGTCAGCAAGGCGCCCAACACGATCGGCCGCCAGTCGCAGAACCCTGCGAGCAAAGCCAGGATCGCGAAATAGTACATATGCATGTCCGGCTGCCAGGAATTGCCGGCAAAGCTGAAGACCAGCATCGAGACCTGCCCGATCAACATCGTCGCGATGACGAGCTGGGTCACGATCGCCGGCCCGTTCAGGCGGTAGCACGCCAGCGCCAGAAGAGCGGCCAAAGCCGCTACCGCGACGGAAACGAGCCCGGTCTCGTCATGGGCCCAGAAAGCCAGCGCGAGAAGCGGCACATGCAGGAATCCGAGCGCGAGCAGGACCTGCGCTACCCTGCGGCGAACGGTGGAAAGCGACCATATCATCGCGAGGGTTCCATCGCGGCGGAGGCATCGAGGCAGCCGGCCAGGCCTGTCAGAACAAGCGAGAACCAGGCGCCCGGCGGGAGCGCGGCCGCGGCATCCGCCGGGGCCGTGGGCGCGACCACGACGATCGAAGGCAGCCGCCCGCTGCGCAGGACGCGGTGACCCGTCGCAAGGCTGAGGGAAATCGCTTCGGCCGCACTGACCCAGGGTGGAAAGACGATCGCCCCGGGCACTTTGCCGTCCTGCGCGCGCGGCAGGCTTGCCATGGCTCCGACGCTGACGATCAGGCAAAGGCAGACAACCGCGAGGCCACCGGAAAACGACAGCCTATCCTCGCGCGACGCGCAAGGCTCCGGGACGGGGACTGAAGGCATAGGCTGGAACCAATGTGAGACGGCCGCTCGCCGGAACCCAAGCGGAACTGCGTAAAATTTCACTTAAACGCTTCATCTGCTTGCGATGGGGGGCGGTGCCGGCACGGGCGCGGCCGCCCGCTCGACCTGATCCTCAATGGGCTGCGCGCAGCCTCGACCTGCCAGACGGATCGGCCGAGGCGCATGGGTTGCGGGGCAGCGCATGCGCCTCTTAGCGCTGGAGACGCTGCTTGATCCGCTTGATCAGCGTGTCGCGGACTTCGCGATAGGCTTCGAGCTTCTGCTCGCGCGARCCCTGGAACACCGTCGGATCGACGGTCGGCCAGTATTCGACCTCGGCGGCGTGGGTGCGGGTAAGCTCCAGCGCCTTGTGATGCGCCTCGGGCGAGAGCGAGATGATCAGGTCGAAGTTGAGCCCTTCCCACTCCTCCAGCTCCTCGACCGATTTCGGCTTGTGGCGGCTGAGATCGATGCCGATCTCGTCGAGAACCGCGAGCGCGAACCCATCGGGCTCGCCTTTGCGGGCACCGGCCGACTGGACATAGATCGACTTTCCGAAGAAGTGCTTGGCCAGCGCCTCGGCCATGGGTGAGCGCACGGCGTTCATCGCACACATGAACAGCACGCTCTGGATCTTGCGCGGCAGGCCCTGCGCCGCATCGTCTTCACGCGAACCGGCTTCCACCTCGCTTGAAGAGATCCTGTGCTCCAAGCGCGTCAGCCCTTCCAGTGGAGGGCATAGATCAGCGTGAAGAGGCGGCGGGCCGTGTCGAAATCGATCTCCACCTTGTTGGCGAGCCGCTCGGCCAGGATGCCGGCCGCCTCGTCGTGGAGGCCGCGCCGGCCCATGTCGATCGCCTCGATCTGCGTCGGCGTCGCCGTGCGGATCGCGGCGTAGTAGCTCTCGCAGATCAGCTCGTAGTCCTTGATGATGCGCCGGAACGGGCTGAGCGAAAGATGGTGGGTAACAACGGCCGAGCCGTCCGCTTCCTTGACCTCGAAGACGAGGCGCCGCTCAACCATGGCAAGATGGGCGAGATAGGGCCCGCCATCATGCTCCGGCACGACGAAGCGGTTGCGCTCGATCAGGTCGTAGATCGCGACCGCGCGCTCATGCTCCTGATCGGGCGAGCCGCGCCCCAGCGAGTTCTCGTCGAGTGTGACGCCGACAAGGCATTGCTTGTTGGAAGTCGAAACGTCGGGCATCGCCCCTCCCGCTGCGGCGTCGCTCAGTGACCGACGCTCAGAGATTGAGCCTGATCGTCACGGATCGGCCATGCGCCTGCAACCCCTCCGATTCGGCGAGTTGCGTCGCGGCCGAGGCCAGGGCCCGCAGGCCATCGGGGCCGCATTTCAGCAGCGAGGTTCGCTTCATGAAGTCGCCGACGCCGAGGCCCGAAGAGAAGCGCGCCGAGCGCGCCGTCGGCAGCACATGGTTGGGGCCGCCGACATAGTCGCCGATCGCCTCGGGCGTATGACCGCCGAGAAAGATCGCCCCGGCATTGCGGATGAGGCCGGCCAGGCGCTCGGGCTCGGCCGTCATGATCTCGAGATGCTCCGGCGCGATGCGGTCCACCAGCGGCACGGCCGCTTCGAGATCGGCGACCAGCAGGATGGCACCGAATTCCTGCCAGCTCCTGCCGGCGATCTCGGCGCGCGGCAGCGTCGCGAGCTGGGCCGCGACCGCCTTCTCGACCTCGGCAGCGAGCGCGGCATCGTCCGTCATCAGGATCGACTGGGCCGAGACGTCATGCTCGGCCTGCGCCAGCAGATCGGCCGCGATCCAGTCCGGATTGGCGGTGCGATCGGCGATCACCAGCACTTCGGACGGGCCGGCGATCATATCGATACCGACCTGGCCGAAGACGCGGCGCTTGGCTGCCGCGACATAGGCGTTGCCGGGGCCGACGATCTTGGCGACCGGCGCGATGCTTTCCGTGCCATAGGCGAGCGCCGCGACGGCCTGGGCACCGCCGATGCGATAGACCTCGTCGACTCCGGCGAGCCGCGCAGCCGCGAGCACGAGCGGATTGGTTTCGCCGCGCGGTGTCGGGGCGACCATGACGATACGCGGCACGCCGGCGACTTTGGCGGGGATCGCGTTCATCAGCACCGAAGACGGGTAGCTCGCCGTGCCGCCGGGCACGTAGAGACCGACCGCCTCGATCGCGCTCCAGCGCCAGCCTGCTTCGACGCCCGCGGCATCCTTGACCCAGGAATCCGTCGGCTTCTGGCGTTCGTGGTAGGCGGCGATGCGTTCGCGGGCGGTCTCCAGCGCCGCGAGCAATTCGGCGGAGCAGGCAGCAACGGCGGCGTCGATCTCGGCTTCGCCGACGCGCAGCGTCGCCGGTGTCAGCTCAAGGGAGTCGAAGCGGCTGGTATAGCCAATGAGCGCGGCATCGCCGTTCTCACGGACCTCGGCGATGATGTCGGCCGCGATCCGATCGACCTCCTCAGAGACCTCACGTTTGGCGGACAGCAGAGCGGCGAAGCCTTCTGCGAAACGTGTGTCCCTGTCGTCGAGCCTGATCGGCATTGGCATCCTCGGGCTTATCCGAATTTATAGCCGTCATTCCGGGCGTAGCGCAGCAAAGGCCCGAAATCCATCATGGCAGCGCAGGCCTTCGACGGATCCCCGGTCGGCGCCGCTTGGCGGCCTGTCCGGGATGACGGCGCGTTCTTAGACGAAGGCTGTCGCGGCTTGAAGCCGGCAGGGCCGGAAAACCGGCGAGCGAGCCGCCTCGTCAGGCGCCGTTGGGATGGCCGGGCGTCGCCACGGCTTCCCAGACCGGCCCGAGATCCTTCATCTGGGCCTCCACGCATTCGACGGAGAGGCGGATCGCGGCGCCTTCGGAGAAATTCAGCGTTACGTCACCAGCGGGATCATCACCCTGGTCGAAGGTGATGGCGAGAAGGTTCAGCACCTTGTCCGGATCGTTCTTGTCGAGCTTGGCGCTGCGCACCGAAAGCACCCGGTCGAAATGCAGCGCCGCCAACCGGCGACGGCGCTTGCCGTGCTGCGCCCCCTCCCAGTCGAACCGGCGCAGAGCGAGGGCAAAGCGCTTCTCGGCCGGCAGGTAGCGAAGATCGGCGGCCTTCAGCACCGCGTCCTGAAGATGCGCCGAGACGACCGCGAGATCGTCTGCATCGAGCGCGATGAGCTTAAGTGGATCGGCGGCATCGTCTGACATGATCGTGTTCTGCCGAGCCGCCTCGAGAAAATCAACAGTCCAGAATCAACTGCTGATGCGCTCAACCACCGCGCCGCAGCGCGTAAGCTTGGCCTCAAGGGCCTCGAAGCCGCGGTCGAGATGATAGACGCGGTTGATGGTCGTGTCGCCTTCGGCGGCGAGGCCGCCGATGACGAGCGAGACCGAAGCACGCAGATCGGTCGCCATCACCGGCGCGCCAGTGAGCTTCTCGACACCCTCGACATGGGCGACGTCGCCGTCGAGCCGGATCTTCGCGCCGAGCCGGGCGAGTTCCTGCACATGCATGAAGCGGTTTTCGAAGATGGTCTCGCGAATGCGCGAGGTGCCCTTGGCCTTGGTCATCAGCGCCATGAACTGCGCCTGCAGATCGGTTGGGAAGCCGGGGAAGGGATCGGTATCGACATCGACCGCCTCGATGCCGCGGCCGTTGCGGCGCACGCGAATGCCTTCATTGGTCTCATCGACCTCGACACCGGCCTTGGTCAGCACGTCGAGCGCGGACTGAAGCAGGTCGGCGCGCGCGCCCTCCAGCACGACATCGCCGCCGGTCATGGCCACCGCCATGGCATAGGTGCCGGTCTCGATGCGGTCCGGCAGGACGGTGTGGTGTGCGCCGCCGAGGCGAGAAACGCCGGTCACGACGATGCGCGAGCTACCGGCGCCCTCGATCTTGGCACCCATCTTGACAAGGCAGGCGGCGAGGTCGGTGACTTCGGGCTCGCGCGCAGCATTCTCGATCACAGTGGTGCCGTCAGCAAGGACCGCGGCCATCAAGGCGGTGTGCGTGCCGCCGACCGTGACTTTCGGGAAGACGATCTCGCCACCCTTCAGCCCCTTGGGCGCACGCGCCAGCGCGTAGCCATTCTCGATCACGATCTCGGCGCCGAGCTTCTCCAGGGCCATGAGCAGCAGATCGACCGGCCGCGTGCCGATGGCGCAGCCGCCCGGCAGCGAGATCTTGGCCTCGCCCATGCGGGCCAGGATCGGCGCGATCACCCAGAAGCTCGCCCGCATGGTCGAAACCAGTTCGTAGGGCGCGCAGGTATCGACGATCTGACGCGCGGTCAGCGAGATGTTCTGGCCGGTCTCGGCGGACTGGCCGATGCGCTTGCCGGCGACGGTGCGATCGACGCCGTGATTGGACAGGATGCGCGAGAGGGCGGTGACGTCCGAGAGGCGCGGCACATTGGTCAGCGTCAAGGTCTCGTCGGTCAGCAGGCTCGCGATCATCAGCGGCAAGGCGGCGTTCTTGGCGCCCGAAATCGGAATCGCGCCATTGAGGCGCTGGCCGCCGGTGATGCGGATCTTGTCCATCGTCAGGTCCTGCTCGGCCGCACGGAAACCCGGCAGCCCATGTGAGTAAGGGAGGTCAGGACCGGGGAGGTTCGGCCTGAGCGGGCGGCGCCGGCTTCTGCGTCCCCGCCTCCTCCGAGCGGCGAGCGCGAGCCTGGGCCTTGCGGCGCTTCAGGTTCTCGCGGAGCGCGGCGGCAAGGCGCGCCTGCTTCTCGTCCTCGGCTGTCTGGCGGGTCACGGCATCAGCTCGGCGGTGTTTTGCAACTTGGCTGTTTGAACGCGGGAACGCGGCGAATTCGCGGCGCCATGGTTACCCCCACATCCGCCTTCGGACAAGCGTCGCCACACCGGGACACCGTTTCAGGATGCGGCAAAGCACTGTGCCATTGCGGATGAGGAAAAACCCGGCCCGGAAGGCCCTGGATCGATCATCCCGCACGCGCCGCCGATCCCAGCAATTTCTTTCCCGATATCACGCCCCATCGAAATTTCCTGCTCCCCCCGCCCCCTCCGCAAAGGCCCGCCTCTTGCCTCGACAGGGCGCCTCCCCGCTCCGAGACCGGCGGCATGACGCTTGGTCACCGGAAAAAACTTAACGCTATTAACCATTTCCGGGAGTTTCCGTTTACAGTTTGTTAAGCTCGTTTAGTTTGCACGACATCAGGCAGTTCCGGGGGTGGCGTCGTGTTGCAGTCCTTGAAGATCGGAGCAGAAACCGTTTCGCCGGCCCTGCTCGAAAGCTGCGAGGTCATCGACGCGATCCGCTACAAGGCCGGCTTCCTGCCGGAGGTGGAGATCGCCTACGAGCCGGACATCAAGACGCTCTGGGTCACGATCCGGCCCGAGCTGAAGCCGGTCTTCACGCTGCAGCTGCTCGACAGTCTGGTGAAGATTCAGAGCGCGATCGCGGCCCTGTGGGGAGCGCCGGACCAGTATCACCGCGCTCCGGTGCGCTTCCTCGCCTTCCGCGGCGCTGGCCCGTTCTTCACGCTCGGTGGCGATCTCGATTTCTATCTCGACTGCCTGGCCAAGAACGACCGCGCCGCGCTCGCCGAATATGCGCGGCTGTCAGCGGAAGGGGCGATTTGGAATTCGGGTGGCCTCAACGGGCTGGTCATCACCCTCTCGACCATCCACGCCAAGGCGATCGGCGGCGGCATCGACGCACCGCGCTCGTGCAATGTGATGATCGCCGAAGAGCAGGCCTCGTTCGTCTACCCGGAGATCAAGTTCAACCACTTCCCGATCACCGCGGTCGCGATCCTGTCGCGCCGGATGGGCCAGCGCGCGGCGGAGCAGATGCTGCTCTCCGGCGAGGAAATGAGCGCGCAGGAGTTCATGGCGGCGGGCGGCCTCGAAGCGGTCGTCCCGACCGGCACCGGCGAAGCCTGGATCCGCAAATACTGCTCCGACGCCCTGCCGATCCACGCAGCCAAGACGGCGCTCTTCTCCGCCTTCAACCGCCGCTCCGGCGACCTGCGCGAAGAACTCGGCCATCTCGGCCAGATCTGGACCGACTGCATGCTGCGGCTCAGCCCCAGCGCGATCTCGAAGTTGCAGCGCATCGCCCAGACGCAGGACCGCATGTTAGCGCGCGTTTACCAAAGACACCTGGCACCGGTCTGAATGCGGCTGGATCGTCCCGTACGGCACTAGAGTCACACGAAGCATTTACCTCTGCTCCCATAGAAACCTTTGATGATGCGCTAGGTTTGAGCCTAGCGTGCATGATCGCGCTCGCGGCAAAGGCAGGAGTAGATGTCGGGCACGCTGAAGCGATTGATGGCCGCTGGCGGGCGCGAGAAGGCCGACGATGTCGACCTGACCGGCTACACGCTGCTGGTCAGCTCGCTTTTCTCGTCGCCGGCGTCGATCATTCCCGGCGGTATCGCCGGCATTCTCACCCCGTTCTTGTGCTGGCTTTCGACCGGCATGGACATCTTCATGGGCCTCACCCTGCTGGTGACGCTCATCGTCGTCCTGCGCCTCCTCACCGTCGTGGCCTATCGCCGACGGAACCACGCCCACGACAGTTACGCCCAGACCCGCCGCTGGGATCGCGACTACTTCCTCGGCGCCACGATTTTCAGCGCTGTACTGGGCTACAGCTGCTATGTCGCGCTGGTTCACACGAACGACCCAGCCGCGCACATCACCTCGGTCGCGTCCACGATAGCCCTGGCTTCCGGCTACGTCGCGCGCAATGCGGGCCGCCCCAAATTTGTGGCGGTGCAGCTCATGACCTTCTGCATCCCGATGGCGATCGGGCTGATCGCGGCGCAGAACCCCTATTACCGCTATATCGGCTATTTCGCCTTCCTCTACGTGGCCGCGAACATCGCGATCACCAACTCGCTGCATCGGAACCTGCTGGCTCTCAGCGATGCGACGAAGCATTCAAAGGCGCTCGCCTCGGCACTGCACTCGCAGAACCTCACTCTCGACGCCGCCCTGAACACGATGATCGACGGGCTGGCGATGTTCGACCGCAATCTCAAGCTGGCAGTCGGCAACAGGCCGCACAGCACGCTTTACGGCCTGCCCGAGACGCTGGCCCTGCCCGGCACGCCGCTGACGGCGATCGCGCGCTTCCTGGTCGAGCGCCAGGTGATCAGCCAAGAGCAGCTGCGCGAGATCCGCATGGCCCTGACCATGGTCCAGAGCACCCAGCAAGCAGCGAGCCACGAGGTCGTGACGCGCAGCGGGCTCGTGCTGGTCGTGACCTTCGCGCCGGCTGCCGAAGGCGGCATCCTCATGCTGACCGAGGATGCCACCGAGCGGAAGGCAACCGAGGCGCGCATCGAGCAGATGGCACGCTTCGACGAATTGACGGGGCTCGCCAACCGGTTCGAGTACAATACGCAGATCGCCGAGGCCTTCGCGCGGCTCGACCGCACCGGCGAGGCCTTCGCGCTGCTCTATCTCGACCTCGACGGCTTCAAGCAGGTCAATGACAGCCTGGGCCACGACATCGGCGACCACGTGCTGATGGAGACTGCCAGCCGCCTGCGCGGCGCGATCCGCAGCAACGACATGCTGGCCCGCTTCGGCGGCGATGAGTTCCTGCTGGTCCTGCCCTCCGCCGAACACACCATCGTCACGGCGATCGCGCAGCGCATGATCAATGCGATGACCCGCGCCTTCGATGTCGAGGGCAAGACGGTCTATGTGACCGCGAGCGTCGGTATCGCCATGGCGCCGCATGACGGAAGCACCCCGGCCGATCTCCTGCGCCACGCCGATACCGCGCTCTACAAGGCGAAGTCCGCCGGTCGGAACACACTGATGTTCTTCAACCCGACCATGGCCGAGGAAATGCTCGAGCGGCATGAGATCGAGGTCGATCTGCGCAAGGCCTGCGCGGATGGCACGCTCGAACTCTATTACCAGCCGATCATCGACCTGAAGACGCAGGAGATCGTCTCGCGCGAGGCGCTGATGCGCTGGCGCCATCCGACCCGGGGCATGGTGCCGCCCGGCATCTTCATTCCGATCGCCGAGCAGTCCGGCCTGATCGCCTCGATGGGCGACTGGGCGATCCGTCAGGCCTGCAAGGATGCCGCGAGTTGGGAACCGGGCATCAGCGTCTCGGTGAACGTCTCGCCGCTGCAGTTCCGCGAGCCGCGCCGCATCGTCGAGACGGTCAAGAGTGCGCTCCTCTCTTCGCATCTCGAATCGCGGCGGCTGATGCTCGAAGTCACGGAATCGCTGCTGATCGAGGACGACAAGCTGGCGCTTTCGGTGCTCGACGAATTGCGGGCGCTCGGCGTGACCTTCGCGCTCGACGATTTCGGAACCGGCTACTCCTCGCTCGCCTATCTCTCGACCTACCCGTTCGCGCAGGTGAAGATCGACCAGAGCTTCGCCCGCGAGGTGCACACCAACGAAGCTTCCAAGGCCGTTATCGAAGCGGTGTGCCAGCTCGCTCGCCGGCTTCATATGAACGTCGTGGTCGAGGGCATCGAAACCGAGCAGCAGCGCATCGCCGTCCAGCTTCTCGGGGCCCACCGCGCCCAGGGCTTCCTGTTCGGCCGGCCCGAACCCCTCGCGACCATCAATGGCAGAGGCGGGAACCGCAGCGTCGCTTGAGCCTTATGCGGGCAATCCCGCGTGATCGGAGCGCGCCGGCCTTGATTCCGTCGGCCGGACAACGCATCAGCGATCGAGGATGAGAGCGAAGCGGGACATCCGGTGAGCGACGGCACGGCCAAGGCGGCGAACCCCGCCGCGTTGACACCCGACATCTGCGTCATCGGCGCAGGCGGCAACGGCATAGCGCTGGCCACGGCTGCCGCGGCCTTCGGCGTGTCCGTGGTTCTCATCGAGAGAAGTGCGTTGGGTGGCAGTTCCGGCCCACTCGCCATGAAAGCGCTGATCGAAGCGGGGTCGGCCGCGCAGGCGATGCGCGAAGCCGGCCGCTTCGGCCTCAAGACTGGCGATCCGCAGGCCAACCCGGCGCAGCTTCACGACCATATTCAGCGCACGCTGGCAGCAGAGGCAGCGAATCATGCCGAGCAACGGCTGACGGCCCTCGGGATCGTCATTGTGAGAGGCGAGGCACGCTTCGCCAGCCGCAGCACGGTCCGCGCGGGCGCGCAAGCGATCAAGGCCCGGCGTTTCGTCATCGCCACCGGCGCACGCGCGCCTCGCCCGGAACTGCCGGGCCTCGAGACGGTGCCGCGGATCGATGCGGACGAACTATCCGAACTGACCCGCCTGCCCGAACGTCCCGTTATCCTCGGCGGCGGTGCGACCGGCGCGGCACTGGCACAGGCCCTGCGACGTCTCGGAAGCACGGCGACCCTCGTCGCCCCGGAAGGATTGCTGCCGGACCATGATGCGGAAGCGGCGCTGCTGGTTCGCCGGCGTCTGCTGCACGAGGGGCTTGTGGTGCACGAGGGTGCCACGCCCATCCGAGGCGAGCGCAGCCGATCCGGATTTCGCCTCGTTCTCGCTCGCGATGGGAGCGAAACCGTCGTCGAGGGCTCGCATCTGCTGTCGGCCGGACCGCGCCGGCCGGAGATCGCCTCGCTCGATCTCGACCTCGGCGGCATCAGCCATGACGCCTCCGGCATCATCGTCGACAAGGGCCTGCGGACAAGCAATCGCCGCGTCTACGCCTTGGGGGGCTGTGCCGGCGGAGCGGCGGCGCCAGCGACCGACCAGGCCGGCGATGACCACGCCGGCGTGGCGCTGCGCAGCATCCTGTTTCGCCAGCCCGCCCGCATTGCCCCGGCGAATTACCCCCGCGTCGGCTGGTGCCAGCCGGAGATCGCAGCGATCGGCCTGTCCGAAGCCGCAGCAAGAGCCAAGGCCGGCGCGATCCAGGTGCTGCGCTGGCCGTTTGCCGAAGTCGCCGCTGCCCGCGCCGCCGGCTCTACCGAGGGCTTCGTGAAGCTCGTCACCGACCGCAAAGGCCGCATCCTCGGTGTCACCATCGTGGGCGCCGGTGCCGGCGAGCTGATCGCGCCATGGTGTGTCGCAGCCAAGGCTGGGCTCGCGGTTTCCGATATGGCGGCGGTGGTGGCGCCCACATTTGCTCGTTCGGACGGCTCGCGCAGGGCGGCGCTCTCGTTCCATGTCCCGTCGGCTGCAAATCCTCGCCTGCGCCGCTTGATCGGCTTTCTGCGGCGCTTCGGGTAAGATTGGCTTCAATGCATCACCCCGCCCTGCCCAGGAACGATCTGTCGATCAGTCAGCCACGCGGCCTGACGCGCCTTGGCCTGTCCGCAAAACTGCTGCTCTTCACCGTGCTCTTCGTCATGCTGGCGGAGGTCGTGATCTACCTGCCCTCCATCGCGAATTTCCGGCGGAACTGGCTGCATGACCGGATCGCTGCAGCGCAGGTCGCCGCCCTGGTGCTGGAGGGCGCGCCGGAGGACGGACTGCCGGAAGGCAGCGAGAACCGGCTGCTGATGGGCGTCGGCGCCCGATCGATCGCCGCCCGCGTCGGCGGCGCACGCCGGCTGCTCAGCCTCGACTCGATGCCGCCGCCGGAAGTCTCGCGCTCGATCGACCTGCGGAATCTCTCCTGGATCAACGCGATCGAGGAAGCGGTCGCGGTGCTCGTCTCTCCCGCCACCATGCCGATCCGGGTGGTCGGCGAAGCGGTCGGCGGTGCCGATTTCGTCGAGATCGTCATCGACGAGGCGCCTCTGCGCCGCGCGATGCTGAAATTCTCCTGGAGCCTGCTGCTGATCTCGCTGCTGATCACCGGGCTGACGGCGCTTGCGGTCTATATCGCCCTCAACGCCCTGATCATCGGGCCGATCCGGCGTCTGGCAGCGAACGTCATGGAGTTCGAGGCGGACCCCGAGAACCCCCAGCGCATCATCGAGCCGACCTTGCGCGCCGACGAGATCGGCGAGGCGGAGCGGGCGCTCGCCCGCATGCAGGAGACGCTCGCCGACGAACTGCGCACGAAGAAGCACCTCGCCGAGCTCGGCCTCGCCGTCTCCAAGATCAATCATGACCTGCGCAACATGCTGGCGGCGGCACAGCTCATGTCGGACCAACTCATCGAGACCCGCGACGCCAAGATCCGCCGCTTCGCACCGCGGCTGATCGCGACGCTGGGGCGTGCCATCGAATTCTGCCAGGCCACTCTCGCCTATGGCCGCGCAGCGGAGGCGCCGCCGGTTCTCCGCGAGGTCGCCCTGCGGCAACTCGTCACGGAGCAGGCGGAGATGCTCGGCCTGCCCGGTGACGGGCGGCTGCGCTTCGAGAACCGCGTCCCTGCCGAGCTGATGGCGCCCTGCGACCCCGACCAGATGGCACGGGTGCTGACCAACCTGATGCGCAATTCCGTCCAGGCCCTGACCCAGGCCGGGGCGGAAGCCGACGCCCAGCCGCTGTTGGCGGTGACCGCAGGGCCGGTGAACGGCTCGGTAGCCCTGCGTGTCATCGATAACGGGCCAGGCGTGCCCGAACGCGCGCGGGCCAATCTCTTCCAGGCCTTCCGCGGCTCGGTGACGCCGGGCGGCACGGGGCTCGGGCTTGCCGTGGCGGCCGAACTGGTCCGGTTGCATGGCGGCGCGATCGAGCTCGAGCCCTGCCCCGCCGGCGCCGTGTTCAAGGTCACCCTGCCGCTGCGTCGGAGCAACGGCCACTGACGAGCCCCGGCGCGCGCCTACTGGCTCGCCCAGATCACGCGCGCCATGAAGGCGATGTCGGCGTGATTCAGGACCCGGTCGGGGTGTTCCGGATTGAGCGAGGCGAGTTCGATCGTCTTCGCGGTCTGGCGCTTGAGCTGCTTGGCCAGCACCTCCCCCTCCACCGTCTTGACCACGACGCGGTCACCGCGCCTCACGGTCGCTGTCGGCGAGACAATGATGGTGTCGCCGTCGCGGTAGAGCGGCAGCATCGAATCGCCGGAAATCTCGAGCGCATAGGCCTTCTCGTCGGCCACGCCCGGAAAAGCGACCTCCTCCCAGCCGGTACCGGCTGGAAAGCCGCCATCGTCGAAAAAACCGCCGGAACCTGCCTGGGCGAAGCCGATCAGCGGGATGGTGCGCGCCGGCGCGGGCTCCCGCCGCAATACGGTGCTCATGAACTCGTCGAGGGAGGCGCCCGTCGCGGCCAGAATCTTGGCGATCGACTCCGTCGAGGGCCAGCGCTCGCGCCCATCCGGTGCCACACGCTTGGAGCGGTTGAAGGTGGTGGCGTCGAGGCCAGCCTTGCGCGCCAACCCGGAGGCGGTGAAACCGTAGCGCTGGGCCAGCATATCGATCGCCCCCCAGATCTGGTCATGTGACAGCATCGCGCAGACCTCGCATTGCTCTTGTCGCCGGGCGGGGATTGAACATAGGAAATATCCCCTATTTCCTAAGATTTCAATCCAATTCTTGCCGCAATCCGGCTAACGCTTGCGGAATCCTCCCGCCAGGGATTAAGCCGTGGCCCGACCTGTTTGCGTGAGACTGCCGGTGCCTCTGATCTACAAGATATGCCCCGCCCCGCTCTGGCGCGAAGCGGAGCGGAATGGACGCTTCGACGGCGCGCCCGTCGACCTCGCGGACGGCTACATCCATTTCTCAACGGCAGCCCAGCTTGCGGAAACGGCAGCAAAGCACTTCGCCGGACAAGACGGACTCCTGCTCATCGCGGTCGACGATTCGCGCCTCGGCCCGGCCTTGCGCTACGAGCCCTCTCGCGGCGGAGCGCTGTTCCCACATCTCTACGCTGCCCTCGATCCGAAGGCCGTGCGCTGGGTAGCGCCGCTGCCGCTCGGGATCGACGACGGCCACACCATCCCGGAGGATCTGGCATGATCGGCAGCCTGTTCAACCTCGCCCGGCCGCTGATCCACCGCATGGATGCGGAGACGGCGCATCGGCTCGCCGTCACGGCGCTGGCCGCGGCCCCCGCGCTGAAGCCCGGATCGGACGACCCCGTGCTGGCGACGGAGGCATTCGGCCTGACCTTCCCGAACCCCGTCGGGCTCGCGGCTGGCTTCGACAAGAATGCCGAGGCGATCGACGGCGCGCTGGGCCTGGGCTTCGGCTTCGTCGAGGTCGGCGGGGTGACGCCGCTGCCGCAGCCCGGCAATTCGCGTCCCCGCGTCTTCCGCCTGATCGAGGATGAGGCCGTCATCAATCGCTACGGCCTGAACAGCGAGGGCATGGAGGCTGTCGCCGCCCGGCTAACGGCCAGGCGCGGCCGCGGCGGGCTCGTCGGCGTCAATCTCGGTGCCAACAAGGAATCGGCCGACCGCGCGGCCGACTATGCCACGCTCGCTCGCAGGCTGGCACCGCTCGCCGATTTCCTGACGATCAACGTCTCCTCGCCGAACACGCCCGGCCTGCGCGACCTCCAGGCGGAAGCTGCGCTCGACGACCTCGTGGCGCGTACGCTCGCAGCACGGGACGACGTAGCCGGCAGCGGCCGGCGCACGCCGATCCTCGTCAAGATCGCGCCTGACCTGACCATGCCCGAGCTCGACGGCATGATCGCAGTCGCCCGCAAGCGCGGCATCGACGGGTTGATCGTCTCCAACACCACGGTCACGCGCCCGGCGAGCTTGCGCAGCGCCGCCAAGGCCGAGACCGGCGGGCTCTCCGGCAAGCCGCTCTTCACCGCCTCGACCCGCATCCTGGCCGAGGCCTTCCTGCGCGTCGAAGGGCAGTTCCCGCTGATCGGCGTCGGCGGCGTCGATTCGGCCGAGACGGCCTTCGCCAAGATCCGCGCCGGCGCGACGCTGGTGCAGTTCTACTCCGCGATGGTCTTCAAGGGGCCGGGGCTAGCGAAGGAGATCAAGGCCGGACTTGCGGCCCAGGCGCGACGCGCCGGCCTCACCCGCCTCACCGCCCTGATCGGGCGCGATGCGGCCGCGATCGCCCGCGGCGAGAGTCTGTAACTAGACGTCAACGCCCCGAACATCTCGGAAACCCGAGACTTCTCGTCATGCGATTCTCGGGTCGAAGCGTTGCTTCGCCCGAGATTGAAGGCAGCTTACTTCCGCGCCGCGAAGAGCCGCACCAGCAGCCACAGGGGCACGACGATCAGGGCGCCGGCGATTATCCACTGGCCGACCTCGCGCACCGCGCCGAAGCCGAGCCCGGTGATCGAGCGGATGAAGCGTGCCCCCGCCTCGTAGAGGCTCTGCGGCGACAGGCCGAGGAATGCCATCGCTGCCCCGACCAGCAGCGAAATGAAGATCAGGCGGACGAGGACGCTGAGGGGCGAGCCGCCGAGAAACCGTTCCATGGAAGCAATCGTCATCCTGTTGCGCCCCAAGTCGATCCGGGGCGCTTCCGCGCTGTCTTAACCTGAAACAGGCTGCGCTTGAACCGGGACTGAACGCTGCCTCGTTTGAGGCCATGCTTGCCCGCATCAAACGCGGGTCAGGGAAGCGGAGATTCGCGATCTATCCCGACGGTCGATGTTCTCGAAGACAGCTCGGCCTGTCAGGAAGTGCTCATCAGGCCGTTGCCGAGGCCCCCGCCGTCGCCCAGGCCGTGCCGGCGATCTTTGAGGCGGCGATGACCGCCTGAGTGCGACTGTCGACGTCGAGCTTGGTCAGGATCGCCGAAACATGGGCTTTGACCGTCGCCTCGGAGACGCCGAGCTCATAGGCGATCTGCTTGTTGAGAAGTCCCTCAGACAGCATCATCAGCACGCGCACCTGCTGGGGCGTCAGCGTCGAGAGACGGCGGACCATATCGGCGATCTCGGCATCGACCGGGGCCGACAGGTCGACACCCGGCGGGGTCCAGACGCCGCCGTCGAGCACGGCGCGGATCGCCTCGCCCATCTGCGCGACATCGGCCGTCTTGGGCAGGAAACCGAGCGCGCCGAACTCGATGCAGCGGCGAATCACCGCCGGATCGTCATTCGCGGAGACGACGATCACCGGGATTTCCGGATGGTCGGCCCGCAGGAATAGCAAGCCCGAGAAGCCCTGAACCCCCGGCATGGTGAGGTCGAGCAATACGAGATCGGCGTCGCCGCCACTGGCCAGCGCTTCGGTCAGGGCTTCCAGGGAGCCGACCTCGCTGACCTCGGCGCCGCCGATCGCGTGCGAGACCGCCTGGCGCAGCGCGCCGCGAAACAGCGGATGATCGTCCGCGATGACGATCCGCGTCGAAGGCTGCTTGCTCATCGCCACCACTCCCTCATGTCTGCATCGGCTCTGTCCGAAAACCGCATTCCGCTTTTCGGGTCGATGCTCTTATCCGGCCCGGACATTTTGCCTCAGGCGGGGAAGCGATCACAAGCACCCTGAGCGCAAGGTCGCAACCCGTTGCGCCTCAGCCATTGGTCGGCAACAGCGCTTCCAGCACCTCAATGTGATCGGCCTCGCGCGGCGGCTTGTCCCAACGAATGCGGTTGATCCGGGGAAAACGCATGGCGAGACCGGATTTGTGGCGGGTCGAGCGCTGCAGCCCCTCGAACGCAACCTCGAAGACGAGGCCGGCCTGCGCTTCATGCGTGACCTCCCGCACCGGTCCGAAGCGGTTCACCGTGTTCTTGCGCACGAATTTGTCGAGTTCGATGAGTTCCTCGTCGGTGAAGCCGAAATAGGCCTTGCCGACCGGCACCAGCTCCTCGCCGCCCTCCTCGCCCACGCGCCAGACGCCGAAGGTGTAGTCCGAATAGAAGGAGGAGCGCTTGCCGTGGCCGCGCTGGGCATACATCAGCACGCAGTCGACGAGCCGCGCATCGCGCTTCCATTTCCACCAATAGCCCTTGGGGCGGCCGGGCAGATACGGCGAGTCGTGCCGCTTGATCATGCAGCCCTCGACTGCCTCGGAATCGGCGCCGGCGCCCGCCGCGGCTGGATCGGCACGAGCCGCCGTCAGCTCTTCCCATGAAGCGAAGGGAATCGTGGGCGAAAGGTCGAAACGGACACTGCCGAGGCGCGAAAGAAAAACATCGAGACGCTTCCGCCGCTCCTCGAAGGGCAGATGGCGGATATCCTCCTCGCCATCGACGAGCAGGTCGTAGACGCGAATATGGGCAGGGAACTCGCCCAGCATCTTCGCGGTGACGGTCTTGCGGTTGAGTCGCTGCTGCAGGGTGTTGAAGCTCTGCACGGAGCTCTCGCGCATCACCAGCAACTCGCCGTCGAGGGCGCCGTCCTGCGTCAACCCCTCGACGAGATCAGGGAAAGCAGCGGCGATGTCCTCGCCGGTCCGTGAATAGAGCCGCGTGACGCGTGTGCCATCCTCCTTGCGGCCGCTGACGGCCTGGACGCGGATGCCGTCCCATTTCCATTCGGCTGAGAATTCGGCCGGGTCGAGCTTGTCGAAATCGCCGTCCTCGATCGGGTGCGAGAGCATGACCGGGCGGAAGGGCGCGGGATCGCGCGCTTCGGGCCGCGGCCCCCGCCCCTCCAGCCAGGCGAAGAGCTCGGCATAGGGCGGCTCCAGCCCGTGCCAGACCTGCTCGACCTCGTCAGGCGGCACGCCGCCGAGGCTCGCGGCGGCTGTCTTGGCGAGGCGGGCTGAAACGCCGATGCGCAGCGCGCCGGTGATGAGCTTGAGCAGGGCCCAGCGGCCGGTTTCGTCGAGCGCGTCGAGCCAGGAGGCAATGAGCCGTGGCAGATCGGTCTTGCCGGCCTCGCGCAGGCTTTCGACCACCTCCGGCAGATGCGGCACCGCATTGGCGCCGTGCCGAGCCGGCCACATCAGCGCGACCGTCTCGGAGAGGTCGCCGACATAATCGTAGGACAGTGCGAACAGGACGGGATCGGTGCGCTCGGTGATCAGTGCGCGGATCAGCCCGGCCTTGGCGTTACGGAAGACGAGTCCGCCCGTCATCGCCGCCAGCGCATAGCCGCGGTCGGGATCGGGCGTGGTGCGCAAATAATCCGCGATCAGCGCCAGCTTCGCGTTGCGGCGCGGTTCATAGGCAAGGCGGTCGAGCAGCCAGGCGAAGCGGTTCATGCTGTCGCTTCTCCGCCACCATGCGTCCGTTTCGTCGTGTTGCACCGCATCGTTCAGACACCGTTCATGAAGCAAACCTTAACGGCAGCAAGGTAGCCAGGAGATAGACGCCGATGCGTGCCGCGATGCGGTTCCTTGCCTTGCCTGTCATCGCTGCGACGCTTTCGGCCGGAGCCCCCGCGCAGGCGGCGGGCTTCTCCTGCCGCGAGACGCCGATCGTGCGCTCGAACGCCACGCTCGCCTCGCTCTCCGCCAAGGTTGCGCAGGGCCAGTCTCTCGCGATCCTCGCCATCGGCTCCTCCTCGACGGAAGGCATCGGCGCCAGCGCCAAGGACAAGACCTATCCCGCGCGCCTGCAGGCGCTGCTCGCCAAAGCCTGGCCGAAGTCGCAGATCGAGATCGTCAATGCCGGCATCGGCGGCGAGACCGCACCGCAGACCCTCGCCCGCCTGAAGACCGCGCTGACCGCACGCAGCTACGACCTCGTGATTTGGCAGGTCGGCACGAACGACGCCGTCACCGGCGGCGATCTCGACGCCTTCAGGACGATGGTCGCCGACGGCATCGCGATGGTGCGCGAGGCCGGCCCGGCGATCGCCATCCTCGATCCCCAGTACTTCCCCTCCATTCGCGACCCGCAGCGCTATGGCGCCTATGTCGAGGCGGTTGGTGATGTAGCCCGGCGCGAGGCCGTGCCCGTCTTCGCCCGCTATGCGGCGATGCGCGAATGGCACCGCAGCGATGCCGACGCTTTCAAGGCCGCGCTGTGGACGGACGGCTTCCATATGAGCGATACCGGCTATGACTGCCTCGCGCGCGACATGGCGAACGCCATGGTCGGCATGGCCGCCCCGTCGCACCAAGTCGTCGCGTCGTCGCGCTAAATCCCCGTCCGAGCCCTCATCCTGAGGAGCCATTCCGCGAGAAATGGTGTCTAGAGGGCTGCTCCAGACGCCTCCGGGAGCTCCTGGAGCATCCTTCGAGACGCCGCTGCGCGGCTCCTCAGGATGAGCGCTGACACAATCAGCCGACAGCCGCATCGGCGCCCTCCCCGGCCGGATCAGCCTCGCCCTCGTCGCCATAGCCGACGAGGTGCAGTGGCTTGGCCTTCAGCCCAGCCGTGCTGCACCAGTGGACGAGGGCATCGGCCTCGCCATGCGTCACCCAGATCTCGCCGGCCTCGACCTCGCGGATCGTCGCCAGCAGATCGTCCCAATCGGCATGGTCGGAAATAACGAGCGGCAGCTCGACGCCCTTCTGGCGCGCCCTTGCGCGGATGCGCATCCAGCCCGAGGCGAAGGCGGTGACGGGATCGGGAAAACGGCGCGCCCAGAGATCCTGCGTCGCGCTCGGCGGGCAGATGACAATCTCGCCGCCCAGCGTCTTGCGGTCGGTGTCGGCGACCATGCGGATCTCCCCGAGCGGAATGCCTTCGGACTGGTAGAACTCGGTGATCTTCTCGACGGCGCCGTGGATGTAGATCGGACGTTCGTAACCGGCCTCGCGGATCAGGGCCATGACGCGCTGCGCCTTCCCGAGCGAGTAGGCCCCGACGATATGCGTGCGCTCCGGGAAGAGGCGCACCGATTCCAGCAGCTTGGCGACCTCGCCATCTGCAGGCGGATGGCGGAAGACCGGCAGGCCGAACGTCGCCTCGGTGATGAAGATATCGCAGGGCACGACCTCGAAGGGCGCGCAGGTCGGGTCGCGTTCGCGCTTGTAGTCGCCGGAGGCGACGATGCGGAGCCCCCGGCTCTCGACCGCGATCTGGGCGGAGCCGAGGACATGGCCTGCGGGGGCGAAGCGGAACTCGACATCGCCGAGGCGGATCGGCTCGCCGGGTACCGCCACCTGCTGCGAGCCGGCGAAGCCCTCGCCATAACGCAACGCCATGATGGCCAGTGTCTCGCGTGTCGCAAGCACGGCACCATGGCCGGCGCGGGCATGGTCGGAATGGCCGTGGGTGACGAGGGCCCGCGCCACGGGGCGGACGGGATCGATATGGACATCGGCCGGCGGGCAGTAGAGCCCCGCAGGGGTCGGCAGCAGCAATTCGGAAGGGCGCCAGCGGGCGCTTTGTCTGGCCAGCGTCATGCTCCTCGGCTAGACCCGCAATCATGACCGAAAAGGGCCAGACCACGTATTTCGCGAGTTCCGGCGACCCGGTGCTCGACCGCCGCTATGGCTGGGCCGAGGCTGCGCTGAAGGAGGGCGACGCGCAAGCCGCCGTCGAGATCCTCGACCAGACGCTGGCGCAGGCCTACCACTTCACCGCCGCCTGGCACCTCTACGGGCTGGCGCAGGAAGCCCTCGGCCACAAGGAGGACGCCGCCACAGCCTGGCGGCAATGCCTCGACCTCGACCCCAACGATCATTTCGGCGCGCGGCTCGACCTCGCCCGCATCGGAGCGATCCCGGCCGAACAGGCGACGTCCGAGAACTTCTCGGGCGCGCTCTTCGACGCCTATGCCGACCGTTTCGACAGCCACCTCACCGAGACCCTGCAATACAACGCGCCTGCCCTGCTGAAGGCGGCGCTCGTGCGCTGCTGCAGCAACGCCGGCCGGCCCTTCCGGTTCGACACGGTCTACGATCTCGGCTGCGGCACCGGGCTGATGGGCGAGGCGATCCACGAGCAGAGCGGCTTCATCGCCGGCTGCGATCTCTCGCCGCGCATGATCGAACGAGCGCGGGCCAAGATGGCGCCCGACGGGACGCCGCTCTACGACAAGCTCGCCGTCGCGGGGCTGACGAGCTTCCTGGCCAGCCGGCCGGACGCTTCGGCCGACCTCGTCGTCGCCGCCGATGTCTTCGTCTATCTCGGGGAGCTCGCGCCCTGCTTCGCCCAGAGCGCGCGCGTGCTGGAGCCGGGCGGCCTGCTCGCCTTTACAGTGCAGACGCATCCCGGCGAGGGCGTGGTGGTCGGCGAGGACAGGCGGTTTGCACATGCGGAGAGCAGGCTGCAAGAACGATTGATGGAAGCAGGGCTCACTCCGATACTGACCGAAGCCGCCAGCACGCGGCAGGATCGCGGAGCCCCCGTGCCGGGGCTGCTGGTCGTGGCGGAGCGGCGATAAGGGAAGGTTTGCTGCGGGGCGCCAACGGACCGCTCGCTTCGCACCTCGGCAGATTTCGGACGATGTCGAACGACAAGGCTCCGTAGAGTGCCTTGCGCGGATTACGGCCGCTCTCCGGTGATCTTCGCGCGTCCTTCATCCTTTGGCGGCTCAACCTCTCCGACGCGATCCGCGATCGCCATGAGCAGCATGGTCAGCGCAAAGCCCAACATGATCGCGATGAGCCATCCGAGCTTGATGCTATCCGCGCTGTTCTCGATATCCAGGAACCATTCGAGGACGTTCACCGCCGCGATCGCTACGATGGATGCAAGCAGCCTTTGCTTCAGGCCCGAAAATCCGACATTTGCCAGACTCATTGGCCATGCAGGACGTTGCTGCACGTTGATCGGCGCCAAGAAATTCTCGTAGCTTGAGCAAATCACGATGACGATCAGGTTCGCCGTGAGGGCAATGTCGACCAGCTTCAAGCTGCCAACGATGATTTCGGACGGGTCGGAAATCTGTGCGCGCGTGAAAAATTCAAACAGCTTGATCGCGAAATTGAAGAGCAGCGCCGCGAGGGTGAGTATCAGACCAAGGAGAAATGGAGCAAGGAACCAACGGGAATTTGCGATGATGGCTTCGAGCGTCAAACGCAAGCGATCCATGACGAACTCCCTGCGGCTTCTGACCCGGGGCGGACTTCGCGAAGGCTCAAATTGCCAGAATTGCCCGGTCACGCCAATCACAAGGTGATTTGCGATGGAATGCGGCGGTCAGGGTCACTCTGCTTGTAGCAGCGCCCACGAGCCCGCATGCGGCTAGCGAAGAATTTGGGACCCCGTGGGGCCGAGCGTTCTGAAAACAGACGCTCTCGACGCCCGGATTGGCCAGCCTGCCAAACTGCCCGACACCGGACCTTCCCCGAGCGCGCTTTGGGTCGGGAGCGGACTTTCAAGCGTATGAAGCCAGAAGAGTTGGTTGCGATGCTTGGTGAAGGCGAGGATGAGTGACCGCAACGGGTTGACGGGGATATACAGTCCGTGTCGATTCTTCCTACAACTGTAGGGCTCTATGATGAAGCGCTGGGTGAATTGCTTTGTTCTGGCATGCCTCATGACCCTTGCCACTTCTCGACCGGAGGCAGCGCCGATGAGTGATCCTAACGTGATCGAGGCGCCCGGTCCCGCAGGGCCGCTCTCGGGAACCGCGTTGGGACCGTCGAACTCCGATGCCCCGGTCGTTCTCATCGTCCCGGGCTCAGGACCGACTGATCGCGACGGCAACAACCCGCTCGGCGTCCGAGCATCTTCCTACCGGTTGATCGCGGAAGGGCTGGACGCGCGCGGAATCAGAAGCGTGCGTATCGACAAGCGGGGCATGTTCGGCAGCGCGGGCGCTATCCCAGACGCCAATGCCGTCACCATAGAGGACTACGCTGCCGACATCCGAACTTGGGTTGCAACTATTCGTCAGAGGATGGGCGCTTCATGTGTATGGGTTCTGGGTCATAGCGAAGGCGGTCTGGCGGCCCTGGTCGCGGCCCAACGGGCCCCCGACATCTGCGGGCTGCTGCTGGTCTCGGCGACAGGACGTAGACTTGGCGATGTGCTCCGCGACCAGATCGGGGCGAACCCCGCCAATGCACCCATCCGCAAACAAGCAGAGGCTATCATCGCACGGCTTGAGGCCGGGCAGCGGGCCGCGCCAGAAGACATCCATCCGGCGTTGCTCCCGCTGTTTCGACCCGAGGTGCAAGGCTTCCTAATCAGCGCTTTCGCGCTCGACCCGACCGAACTGATCGCGGCCTATACGGGACCGGCACTGATCCTCCAGGGACTTCGCGATATCCAGGTCGGACGAACTGACGCGGAACGATTGCGCCAAGCACACCCTAATGCCGAATTGGTCCTCCTTCCGAACGCAAACCATGTCTTGAAGGAAGTCGCTACCGATGACCGGACGGCCAACATCGCAACCTACCAGGATCCGGATCGCCCTCTCGCGGATGGCGTGATCGGAGCCCTGGCCGCGTTCGTACAACGACCGAGGAGCGACCGCTAAGGGGCGGAACCAGCCATTCCGACCTCTCTCAGTGAACCGGCGCCAGCTTCGCTGCCAGCAGCAGCGACAGCTTCTTTATTCCCCTTTCGTTCTCTCTCGCCTCGCCCTATCTTCGACCGGTATGGCCGCGCCCTCCCCGCTCCCTTCCGCCTTCGAGGCCTGGTTCGCCAGCCGCGGCTGGAGCGTGCGGCCGCATCAGCTCGCGCTGCTGGAAGAAGCCCGCGCCGGTCGCTCGACGCTCTTGGTCGCGCCGACCGGCGCCGGCAAGACGCTCGCCGGCTTCCTGCCCTCGCTGGTCGAACTCGCCGAGCGCGACGGCAAGCATGACGGGCTGCACACGCTCTATATCTCGCCGCTGAAGGCGCTGGCCGTCGATATCGCCCGCAATCTCGAAGCACCCGTGCGCGAGATGGGGCTACCGATCACCATCGAGACGCGCACCGGCGACACCTCAGCGGCCAAGCGGGTGCGCCAGATCCAGCGCCCGCCCGACATTCTGCTGACGACGCCAGAACAGCTCGCGCTTCTCGTTTCGCATCGCGACGCCGCGCCCTTCTTCTCCAGCTTGCGTCGCATCGTGCTCGACGAGCTGCACGCGCTCGTCACCTCCAAGCGCGGCGATTTGCTTGCGCTCGATCTCGCCCGGCTCAAGGCGCTGGCGCCGCAGGTCTCGGCGGTCGGCCTCTCGGCGACCGTGCGCGAACCGGCCGATCTGCAACGCTATCTCGGCGGCACCGAGACACCGGCCGGGCTCGTCACCGTCGCGGGTGGCGCGAAGCCGCGCATCGGCATTCTCGACACTGAGCGGAACCTGCCGATCGCCGGCCACACCACGCTGCATGCGATGGCCGAGGTCTATCAGGCCATCCGCACGCACAAGCTGACGCTCGTCTTCGTCAACACGCGCATGCAGGCGGAATTCGCCTTCCAGGCGCTGTGGAACCTCAACGACGACAATCTGCCGATCGCCCTGCACCACGGCTCGCTCGACGCGCAGCAGCGCCGCAAGGTCGAGGCGGCGATGGCGGATGGGCGGCTGAAGGCCGTGGTCTGCACCGCGACGCTCGATCTCGGCATCGACTGGGGCGATGTCGACCTTGTCGTCAATCTCGGTGCACCGAAGGGCGCGAGCCGGCTGATCCAGCGCATAGGCCGCTCCAACCACCGCATGGACGAGCCCTCCGAGGCGCTATTGGTGCCCTCCAACCGCTTCGAACTATTGGAATGCCGCGCCGCGCTCGAAGCCGTCCACGAAGCTGCACAGGACACGCCGCCGCCACGCATCGGCGCGCTCGACGTGCTCGCCCAACATGTCCTCGGCGCCGCCTGCTCCGATGGGTTCGAAGCCGATGCGCTCTACGAGGAGGTCCGCACCGCCTCCCCTTATGCCGATCTCGCCCGCGACGATTTCGACGCCGTCGTCAATTTTGTCGCGACCGGAGGCTATGCGCTGAAGAGCTATGAGCGCTTCGCCAAACTCCGGCAGGACAAGGCCGGCCTGTGGCGCGCCAGCAATGCCCGAATCATCCAGCAATACCGCATGAATGTCGGCACCATCGTCGAGGCGACGATGCTGAAGGTCCGGCTCGGCCGGGCAAGAGCGGGCAAGCCCGGCCAGAGCGGCACGATCACGCGCGGCGGCCGCGTGCTGGGCGAGATCGAGGAGTATTTCGCCGAAACCATGGTGGCGGGCGACACCTTCGTCTTCGCCGGGCAGGTGTTGCGCTTCGAGGGCATCGTCGAGAACGAGGCGGTCTGTTCACGCGCCGCCGCCGGCACCGATCCGAAGATCCCCTCCTATGACGGCGGCAAGTTCCCGCTCTCGACCTTCCTCGCTGCACGTGTGCGCGCCATCCTGGCCTCGCCCAATCTCTGGCACACGCTGCCGGAGGAGGTTTCAGCGTGGCTGCATGCCCAGAAGCGGAAATCGCGCCTGCCCAAGCCCGGCGAACTTCTGGTCGAGACCTTTCCGCGCGGCGGGCGCTTCTATCTCGTCGCCTATCCCTTCGAAGGCCGCCTCGCCCACCAGACGCTGGGCATGCTGCTGACGCGGCGGCTCGAGCGCGCCCGGATGCGCCCGCTCGGCTTCGTCTGCAACGACTACGGCATGGCCTGCTGGACGCTCGCCGACATGTCGGCGGCGATCGCGCGCGGAGCGCTCAGCCTCGATGATTTGTTTGCACAGGACATGCTCGGCGACGACCTTGAAGACTGGCTGGCGGAATCAGCGCTGTTGAAGCGCACCTTCCGCTCCTGCGCCATCATCGGCGGGCTGATCGAGCGCCGCTATCCGGGCCAGGAGAAGAGCGGGCGGCAGGTGACGATCTCGACCGACCTCGTCTACGATGTGCTGCGCCGGCACGAGCCCGATCATATCCTGCTCAAGGCCACCCGCGCCGATGCGGCGACAGGCCTGCTCGACATTCGCCGTCTCGGTGAGATGCTGACACGGATCAGCGGGCGAATCGTGCATCAGCCGCTCGATCATGTCTCGCCGCTCGGCGTCTCGGTGATGCTCGAGATCGGGCGCGAGGCGGTGTTTGGCGAGGCGGCGGACGAGATCCTGGCGGAGGCGGAGGCGATGCTGACCGAAGAGGCGATGGCGTGACGGTTGCCGCTCCAGGGCTGGACAGAGCGCTGTCGAAGGCGAACGAAGCCTTCATGCTGGGCCGGCTCGCGATCGTGCCCGATCTCTCCGGCGCGCTCTGGCTGCCGGAGGAGCGCACGCTCGTCGTCGCCGATCTCCATCTCGAAAAGGGGTCCGCCTATGCGGCGCGCGGCGTGATGCTGCCACCCTATGATTCGACCGCGACACTGACCGCCCTTGCCACGGTGGTACGGCGCCATCAGCCGGCGCGCCTCATCGCGCTCGGCGACAGCTTCCACGACCGCAAGGCCGAAGCCAGGCTCGCCCACGCAACGCTCGCCTCGCTGCGCGAATTGCAACGAGGCCGCGACTGGCTCTGGATCACCGGCAACCACGACCCGGCGATCAGCCGCGCCATGGGCGGCGACAGCGCCGAGACGGTCATGCTGTCCGGCGTAACGCTCCGCCATGAGCCGGATAGCGCCGCGACCGGGCCGGAGATCGCCGGGCACCTCCACCCGACCGCGAAAGTGCGGCTGCGTGGACGGGCTTTGCGGCGCCGCTGCTTCGCCCTGTCGCCGCGCCGCTGCGTGATGCCGGCGATGGGCGCCTATGCCGGCGGCCTCAACCTGCGCGACATCGCATTCCGGCCCTTGTTCCGCGATGGTTTGAGCGCGCATCTCCTCGGCGACGGCCGGCTCTTCCGAATTGATCCACGGTTATTGTTGCCGGATTGAAAGAGCGGGTTGCGCCTGTCATCTGGTTGTGGCATCAGGGCGCCGCTTCGCAACGAAGCCGCGCCGCGAAACGCCTCCGGGCTAGCGTCGCGGGTTGGCTGACGATCCTGCTGCCGTAGCTCAGTGGTAGAGCACTCCCTTGGTAAGGGAGAGGTCGAGAGTTCGATCCTCTCTGGCAGCACCAGCCTGAAGCATCCGAAATTTCGGAAAATCGTTGCGCCGCCAGGGTTCGTCGGCCCGGCTTCGAGACGAACAGCGCTTGAAGCCGCCAAGCGCGAGCGCCCCAAACTTCTTTCTCGACCACGGCAAACGCCGGGCGGCCCGCCGGAGCGCCACGATTGCGCCGTCCTGGACCACAAGGCGGCGCGGGCTCGCTGCGGACGGCGCCTCGCCCTGCTTCCAGCAGCGCGCCCTGGCCTTGGTTGCGATGGAACCTGCTAGCCTGCCGCCGCCATGAGCTGATCCGAAGGTATGTGGCAGCGGATGAAACCATCTGCCATGCGTTGAACAGGCGGGCGGCTTTGTGCGCATCGATCGTCGACCTGGCGCGGACAGCGGCCGGCCAAGGCACATCCCTTGCCTTGCACAGCGACGGATTGGGGCATCGCCGGGGGCATCGGCCGATAGTCATCCCTGCGCAGATCCGGCGCGGCACGCAGCAGCATTTCCGTATAGGGGTGCCAAGGCGAGCTGAAGAGGGCGTCGGTCCGGCTGACCTGCATGAGTTCGCCGAGATAGAGGACGGCCACCCGGTCGGCCAATTGGCGCACCACGGCCAGATCATGCGAGATGAACAGCATGGCAACGGCATGCTGCGCCTTCAAGGAGGCCAGCAGCTCAACAATCTTCGCCTGCACGGAAACGTCGAGCGCAGACAAAATCTCGTCGCAGATCAACAGCTGCGGCTTGACGAGCAATGCGCGCGCGATCGCAACACGCTGGCGTTCGCCGCCTGACAATTGCTCGGGAAAGCGCTCCAGATAATTGGCGTGAAGACCGACGCTTTCCAGGGCGTTTTCGAGCGCCGCGGCATCGAAATCGATGCCGAAATGATCGAGCGGGCGCTCAAGGATGGCCCGGACCCTGCGGCGCGGGTTCAGCGATGCGTCCGGGTTCTGGAATATATACTGGATCTGCCGCAATTGCTCGCGTGAACGACGGGAAAGCCCCGGCTCCAGCCGTTCACCGGACAGGCATATCGATCCTGACAGGGGCGCCAGTCGGCCGCTGATGGCGCGAGCGATCGTCGACTTGCCGCTGCCGGATTCGCCGACCAGAGCCACGATCTCGCCGGCATTCAGCTCGATCTCGATCTCGCGCGCGGTGATTTTCTCCTCACCGCCGAACAGGGTTTTCAGCCAGCCGGGGCGAGCGTAGGAGAGCGTCAGATCCTGCAGCGACAGCAGATTGCCGGTCGCACTGCCGGCGCCGTCCGGGGCCTTGCCGAGCCGCGGCGGCGGCGCGGGTGGCGCAAGCTCGTTCCAGCGCATGCAGGCCACGGCATGGCCGGCATCCACATTTCTGAGGGACTGAGGCGCCGAGCGGCACGCTTCAATGGCCGCATCGCAGCGCGGCTGGAACTTGCAGCCATCCGGCATCTGGTCGCGGCTCAACACGCCCCTGAGGCCTGTGGCGCCGAGAGTGGCGTGCCGGATCGTGGGTATGGAGGCGATCAGACCGCGCGAATAGGGATGAAGAGGCCGGGACAGCAGGGTTTCGCAACCGGCGGTCTCGACCAATCTGCCCGCATACATGACGCCGACCCGGTCGGCGATCTGGGCCAGCAGGGCAAGATCATGGGTAACATAGAGCATCGCCATGCCGATCCGGCGTCGGAGCGCTGACAGCAAGCCGACGATCTGACGCTGGGTCGTGACGTCCAGACCGGTCGTCGGTTCGTCCAGGACGAGAAGATCGGGATTGCAGGCGACCGCCATCGCGATGGTGACGCGCTGCTGCTGGCCACCGGAGAGTTCGTGGGGATAGCGCCGGCCGACGTCCGGAAGCCCCACCAAGCCGAAGAGCTCCCGCAGCCGGTCGTCCATGGCGACATCGTCTGCCAGGGCCCGATGGGCCGAGATCATCTCGCGTATCTGCGATCCGATGCGCATGCCCGGGCTCAAGGCCGTGGTGGGGTTCTGCGGCACGAAGGCAATCCTTCGTCCGCGCAGCGCGGCCAGCGATGGCGCATCCAGCTGCAGCAGATCGGTCCCATCGAAAAGGACCCGCCCTGTCTGGACCCGGCTGCCGGGCGTCTGGTAGCCGAGCAGTCGATAGGCCACCGTCGATTTGCCCGAACCGGATTCTCCGACGAGCCCGAAGGCTTCTCCACGCGCAATGTCGAAGGAGACGCCTTCGACGACATTCGTCCATCCTGCCGGGCCCGCATAGGCGATCGACAGATTGTCGACGGCGATCAGCTTAGTCATGGTTCAGGCTCCAACCATCGGGCGCTGGCCGAGCATGCGCGACAGGCCATCGGTGAACAGATTGAGGCCGATGACCAGCGACGCGAGGCCGAGGCCGGGGCCGAACACCGTTGCGGGCGAAGCAATCAGGAGATTGCGATTTTCACTGATCATCAGCCCCCATTCGGGCGTGGGCGGCCTGATGCCGAAGCCCAGGAAGCCGAGCGCCCCGATGAGGATGGGCGCATAGCTCAGGCGCAGCGAAAACTCGACCAAGAGGACGTTCGCGGCGTTGGGGAGGATTTCGCGCAGGACGATCGACCAAAGGCCCTCGCCGCGAAGCTGGGCTATGGCGACATATTCGCGCGTGGCGATTTCCATCGCCGCCGCTCTGGCGATGCGGGCGATGCGAGGCGTGTAGACCAGGCCGACCACGAAGACGATCAAGAGCGGGTTTCCCGACAGGGACGGACCTGCGGCAATGATGACGACGAGTGCCAGGGCCAGAAACGGGATGCTGATCATCGCCTCGACAAGGCGTTGTGCGATCTCGTCGAACCAGCCTCCGACATAGCCGGAAACCAGGCCCAGGATCGTGCCGGCGACCATGCCGAGGATTGTGCCGGCGCAGGCGAGGAAGAGCACGATGTGGGCGCCGTACATGAACCGGCTGAAGACATCGCGCCCGATCTGATCGACCCCCATCGGATGGAGCCAGGACATGCCCGACAGGGGCATGCCCGTCGCCATCTCGGCATAGCCGAAGGGCGTCCACAGGGCGCCGACACAGGCGAACAGCAAATGGGCGGCGAGGATCGTCGTGCCGACCCGGAAGGCGCCGGGCGTGTCGCGCCAGCTCCAGCCGCCGATGCGCAGCGTCCGGCGTCCCTGACGGCTATCGAGCCTGATGAATGTCATGAAGCTGTCCTCAAGCGGGGTTGCAGGAGGGTGGCGCCGAGATCCGCAAGCAGATTTGCCGTGATGTAGACGGCCGCGCTGATCAGCACCGTCGCCTTGATCAGCGGGATGTCGCGCAATTGCAGGGCGTCGATCAGAAGCGTGCCGAAGCCGGGATAAGAGAACACCCGCTCCACGATGACGACGCCGCCGATCAGAAAGCCGAGATTGAGCGCGGTGACGTTCAAGGCCGGCACGATCGCATTCGGCAGGGCGTGGCGCCAAAGCACGGCACGCGGCCGCAGGCCCTTCAGCTCCGCCAGGCGGACATAGTCGGAGCGCAGTACCTCGATCAGGCTGTCGCGCAGGACCCGGATCGCATAGCCGGCCATCATGATGGCCAGCGTGACCGCCGGCAGAACCATGGCGCGCAGCGTGTCCGCCCAGCTGCTGGTCTCCGATATCGTCGACAAGGCCGGCAGGATCGGCAATGCCACCGCGAAAACGAAGAGCAGGATGGTTGCCAGCAAGAAGTCCGGCAAGGACAGCAGCAGCAAGGTGATCACGGAGATCACGTTATCGGCAATGCCGCCCCGCCGTGTCGCCTGGACGATGGCTGGAATGATCGCGAGCACGACATAGATGGCGAATGCCAGCGAGGATAGCAGCAGCGTGTTGACGATGCGCGGGGCCAACACGTCTGCGATCGGCCTGCCAGTGGCGAGCGAAGTGCCGAGATTGCCGTGCAGGAGATCGGTGAGCCAGGTCAGGTACCGGCTCCAGGCCGGCTGATCGAGATGCAATTGCTGCCGGAGGACTTCAAGCGCCTTCTCCGTGGCATCGCGTCCGAGGATGCGCGTGGCGGCGTCTCCCGGCAGAGCCTCCAGGATGAGGAAGATCAGGAGAGACACCAGCAACAAGGTGAAGACCGACAAGCAGACCCTGGCCAAGACGAGGCGAAGAACCTTCATGGCAGCGCGGCCCCCTTTGCGTTCTGCGGCGCAGGCGTGACGGACGATGCCGGCAGGAAGGTTGAATCGGTGTGCAGGTCGCCCTCCCAAACATAGAGCAGCACCAGGGGCCTGTCGGCGGACAATGTCGCGTGGGGGAGCCAGGAGGGGTGGTGAATGATCTCGCCGGCCTGCCGCTGGACCCAGGGCGAGACTCCCGCTTGCCAGAACGAAGGGCCGGTCAGCGGATAGTAGATTTCGTCGGCCGGGTGGTGGTGGAGCGGATAATGCGTTCGCGGGCCGAGGAACATCAAGCCGAAGGCAATCTCGCTGTCCGTCAGCAATGTGGGAGGCCCATTCTCCGGGCCGCAGATGACGGCATAGCCGTAATTATCCGCGAAGCTCGGGCTGGGCGGTGCGGCCAGATAGCTGGGGCTGCGCGTGACATGGACAAAAGGCAGCAGGTCGAGGAGTGCCTTTGCCAGCGGCGAGCGATCGCCTTCGGCCATCAGTTCGGCTTCGCAGGCGGCCTGGATCGGCGTGCGTGCCCCCGGGACGCTGCGGCTCGTCGCCAGCTCCTCTGCCAGGTTCCGCAGGCGAGCGGCATGGGCCGAGGCCACCGGATGTTGCGGCTGATCGAGGCCATCCGCGAAGCGGAGCATGAATGTCTTCAAACGATTAAGCGGCATGAGAAGGCCTTTCTCAGGAGCCGGCGGCTCCTGAGGCTGGGATTGGATCTGATATGGCGTCGAAGAGCGGAGCTACTCGGTGCAGCTCAGTTCGGCATAGTCGATACGATTGACGTCGACATGGGGCGCGTAGCCGCTGCAGCCCTTGCGAAGCCCGGCCACGGCCGAGGTGAAGATCGGCAGGATCATGCCGCCCTCTTCGGCCACGATGCGCTGGGCGTCGCGATAGAGCGCCGTGCGTTGCGACGGGTCGGCGGTTTGTCCGGCCTTCGTGACCAGGGCGTCGAAATCAGGCCGATACCAATGCGTCTCGTTCCACTCGGACTTGCTGTTGAGCGAGAGCGTCAGGGCTTCGGCCGGCGGGCGTGCGCTGGTGTAGGAGATCACGGCCGACTTCTTCCGCCAGATCGTGTCCCAATAGCCTTCGGCGGGCGCGGTGATGACATTGACCTTGATGCCGGCGGGCTTTGCCATCTGCGCGTAGACCTGGGCAAGAAGAAGCATGCCCGGATAGGAATCTGACGTATAGAGATCGAAGGTAATGCCGTTTGGATGGCCGGATTCTGCAAGCAACGCCTTGGCTTTCGTCACGTCAGCCGCTTTGGGCGGCGTGGCAAGACCGAAGGGAGAACTTGGCGGGATGGGCGTGTCGCCGCCGGTTTCGCCGTAACCCAGGAGCACGGTCTCGAGGATCTTCTGACGATCCATCACCAGCTTCAGGGCCTGTCGAACGCGCAGGTCGTTGAAGGGCGCGGTGTCGGTCCAAACCGCAAGATAGAGCGAGGTGGCACCGGGGGTCGAAGCGAGCGAAACCGCGGGATTGTTTTTCAAGGTGATGAGACTGACCGGATCGACCGCCAGCGACAGGTCGACCGAGCCCGACAGCAGGGCCGAAAGGCGCGAGGTCGATTCCAGGCTCGTGGTGATCTGCAGGCATTCGGCCTTGGGCAGGCCGGCCCGCCAATACTGGGCGTTGCGGCGCATCACCCGCACCGGACCGTTGATGGAAAAGGTCTCCTGCCGGAAGGGGCCGGTGCCATTGCCCTTGATTTTCAGGTCCTCGCTCTTGGCGCCGTCCCGCACCATCAGGGCATATTTCGTGGCGATCAGCATCGGCAGCTCCACGACCGGCTGCTTGACCTTGAAGCGCACCGTGTGGGCATCGACCGCCGTGATGCCATCTGCATCCAGGAAGGCGAGCGTCGAAAATCCGCCAGGCGAAACCGCCGGGTCGAGCAGGCGGCGATAGGAGTAGACCACGTCGGCCGCACCGAAATCCGAGCCGTCATGGAATTTGACGTCCGGCCTCAGATGGAAGGTCCATTCGGTGGCATCGGCGTTGGATTCCCAGGACTGGGCCAAGACCGGAATGGGCTCCATGGCATTGCTGCGGCCGACCAGAGGCTCATAGACGGCGCGGATGTGATAGGCGCTGTCGGTGCCGATCAGCGCAGCCGGGTCCATGGTTTGCTTTTCGCCGTCGGATTCATAACCGAGCACACGAATGCATTTGCCCGCGGCAACCGCATTCCCCGCCGAAAACATGCTTGCGCCAAGCGTCAGCGCCAGGATGGAGCACTTTGCGAATGTCTTCCTCATCTGCGATCCCCTTTTTGTCATTTGCGTGAATGCTAATGAGCCGCGTCGGCGTCTTGCAAATGACAAGAATTTTCCGCTAGATGAATGAGATTCATGCGGCAGCGCCCAACGTGATCCGACGAACGCTCCCTCCCCTCGCCACTTTGCGCGTGTTCGAAGCGGCGGGCCGGCTGTGCAGTTTCAAGAATGCCGCACTCGAGCTGAACCTCACGCAATCCGCCATCAGCCACCAGATCGCGTCGCTCGAGCGCAATCTCGGCACCCAGCTCTTCATCAGGAAGCCGGGGCGGGTCGAATTGAGCCAGAAGGGGACATTGTATCTGTCCGTCATCCAGGACGCCCTGGATCGCATCTCCCTGACCACGGACCTCATCCGAGAGGCGCCGGCCAAGGGATCACTCACCGTGCAGGTCTATGTCACGGTCGCCGTTCGCTGGCTCATACCCAGGCTGCATCACTTCAACGAAGTCTCGCCGGAGGTGACAGTCAGCCTGAATGCCGGCCTTCTCGATTGGGATTTCAATCCCGATCATGCCGATGTCGGATTGGTTTATTCCCGCACACCCGAACGTGCGCGGGTGAGTTACACCTTGTTGAGAAAGGAACGGCTCGTCGCTGTTTGTTCGCAAACGATTGCTGAGGCGATCTCATCACCTCAGGACTTGTCGCATTTCCCCTTTTTGTCGATAGCCGGTGCGGCCGAGGATACAGCGATATGGGCTCAGAGCCTTGGCTTGCCCGCCCTGCTGCACAAGAGCGCGCCGCGCTACGACAGCACCCTGCTGGCGATCGAGGCAGCGATGAACGGCCAGGGCCTGGTGGTGGTTCCCCATTTCCTGGTCGAAGCGGACCTGCGCAGCGGCAATCTGACGATCCCCGTGCCGGCCGATGTGATGCAACCCGGCGGCTGGTATCTCGCGCATCTGCAAAGGCGCGGCAATGAAAGGCCAATTCGGGAGTTTCTGCGCTGGATTCAGTCCCAGTAGATTGCCATCCCCGAGGCATTTGAGCGTAACAGTGATCGATTTTACAAAACAGATCTGCCGCCACGCCAGGTGACGGCAGAGAGTTTATCGAGCGATGTCGGGAAGGGCTCAATCTCGACGTTGCTGCCAGTCCTTCAAGAAGGATGCGGCCACCGCAACGTCGGGGGAGAGCGCACGGTCCTTATCGAGGAACGGCACTTTCTTGCGAAAGGCCTGCTTGAAAGCGGTCGTCGCGGCCGATAGCGGCCGGTCTTGATGCTCGGCCAGGCGCAGGTCCACAGCCTGGGCCGCCTGGATCAACTCGATACCGAGAATTGTGAAGCTGTTGTCGATCTGCGCACGCACCCTGCTGACGACCAGGGGAGCATTCGTGCCGACATCCTCCACCCCGCCGGCGATGGGCCGCGAGTCGAATGAGGTGGGCTGCGCCAGCGCCCGGGTTTCCGTTGCAATCGCCATCAGCGGGGCTTCGACGACCAGGAAGGCATGCTGCGCCTCGCCGGCCGCGAGGTAGCGAGGCAGCTTGGAGTGCTGAGGGTTGTTCAGCTTCAAGGTGCGCTCGGACGAAGCCGTCGCATGATGAGCCAGGACGATTCCCAATTCCTCGAAGGAGATGACCCAGGGCAGCGGGTCGAAATTGGCGGTTGGCAGGACGGCGCCGCCCTCGACATAGCCGCGCTTGGCCTGCGGCAGATCGGAGCTCGGGCGCACCCCGAGCGCGACGCCCGGGTTGTCGTCGGAAGAGTTGATCTGGATCTGGAGGAGAGATTTGGTCCGCGCAATGCTGTCAGCCATGCTGCCGAACAGGTAGGGAGCCGTACGATAACTCAAAGGATCCTGGAGGATGCGCTTGTCGTCCTGTTGCCAGAGATAGCTGCCTGCCAGCAAGGTTCTGAGTTTTTTGGCTGCGCCGCTATAGCTGGGAAAGGGCCTCAATGCGGCGACATCATCGAGCAGCGGCGAGATGTTCCCGTTCAGCCCCTCCAGGCTCAGCGCATAGACCATCTCGGAGCTTGCCATCATCTGCTCCGCATCATGGATCGCCAGCGCGCCAAGGCCGGCGGCATAGGCATTGGAACTGAGGATGGCCAAGCCATCCTTGCCGAAGGGCTTCAGCCGCTCGATCTTGGCCGCCTGCAAAGCCTCGGCGGCAGGCACGCGCTTGCCTTTGTAGTCGACCTCCCCTTCACCCAGCATCGCCAATCCCACATGGCTGAGCAGGGTCATGTCCGCTTGTCCGACGGAGCCGCGCGACGGCATGATCGGTGTGATCTGCTCGTTGAGAAATGCAAGCAGCATGTCGGCCACGCTCTTCTGCACGCCCGGGCCGCCGGTCAGGATGTTGTTGAGGCGCACCGCCATCGCCGCACGGACAACATCCAATTCGGTGTCCGGGCCGACACCAACGGAATGCGCGCGCAGCAGCCCCTCGTTGAAGCGGCGCGACGCTTCCAGCAGCTCGGGCGTCAGCTCGCCCTTCGCATCCACCGTCTTGCGGTCCTTGTTCCAGCCGACGCCGACCGTAAGACCGTAGATGTCCTGCCCTTCCTTGGCACCAAGCAGCAAAATATCGAACGCCTTCGAAACTTTTTCGAGGCTCTCGGAAGGAACGACGACCTTTTCTCCCCTGGCCACTCGCACGATCATCTCGGGCGTCGTATCGCGCCCCGTCAAGATTACATCAGCGTGCGCCGCGGATGCCAGTAACATACAACTTCCGGCAATACACGATAGAAGGCTATATTTTGACATTTCTCTTCCCCTTTATGTAGGGAAAGAGCTTGGTAATTTCGATATACGTTCGCAAATGATGAAAAATTACGTGCGCGTGAATCGTATTCATGCGCCGCGCATGCCGATGACCGAAGGGCAAGCCGACCTCCGATCGACCGTCGCCGCTTGTCCGGAATGACTTCCCGTTTCCGGGGAAGAACGGCACGGCCTAGCTGGCGGCCAGCTTCTCGAAGGCGATTCCGATCGAGGTACAGTCCTGCCACATCACCTGCGCGATGCGCTCGGGGCCCGTGAGGGCTGAGGTCAGACGAATCTGCCCTTCCAGCTCCAGGCCAGCCGGCACTCGCAGCTTGGCTCCCCCATCCGATATATCGCGGATGATGCAGCTGTAGATGACTCCGCTGCTCGTCTGAATCTTGGCCGTCTCCACCAACCGTCGACGTTCGGAGCGGCGCGTTTGGGATGTCGTCATGGGCGGGCTGATATCAAGCTATTCGTTGTTCAAGGATGAAGCGGTTCGTTTGCATTCGACCAGCGCTGGCTCATCCCGTCCTTATCCACAAGCGGTTTCGGCGGCGGCGATCGATGATGGGACAACGCTACCAGCATCCCTTCCCCGCATAAAGCGGCAGCTCATGCCGGCGATGACAAACCGCATTTTCTGAAAGTGCGGCGTGGCGCGGGCCGCCTGCGACAGCAAGATCGCCGCTCGCGGGATCGCGGGCTCATAGCTGGCGAGCAGGTCGAAGACACAGGTTGGTTCCTTTCAGCGAGGCTAGCCAAACCGGCCGAGTGGCGGAAGGATGCGGAGCAGCTCCTCCTGCCGGTCCTGCAAGCCCGGGGGAAAGATCAGCCGCGTCCCCAGATTCTCGCGCGTTTCGTCGATCAGAAGGCCGGGATTGTCCGTCGCGACTTCGATCAGCAGTCCGTCCGGGCCGCGAAAGTAAATCGAACGAAAGTAATGGCGGTCCTTGATCGGGCTGGTGTCGATTCCGAAGCGCTCCTTGAGCGCTGTCGCCATGCTAGCCAGGTCAGCCTCGTCCCTGGCCCGGAAGGCGACATGATGGATCGCTCCCGCTCCGAGTCTGGGGCGCTGCCGATCGTTCCGCCGATGGAGGCAGAACCAGCCGCCGGCATCCCCGTGCGCAGAGAACTCTATCCAATCGGCTTGGCGCCGCATTTCGGCGAACCCCAGAATCTCCGTGAGTATTCGCGTCATCAGCGCCGTCCCGCGCAGGCTCAGTGACACGCCGCGCAGCGCGCTGACTGCGAAAGGCGCTGGGATATCGGGCGGCGACCAGAGCGCTGCGGCAGCGGGCTCCGAAGCCACCAGCGCCAGCGGCGCGTGGTCGGGATCCTCGAAGCTCAGTTGAGCGGCTCCGCCTGGCGCCCGCTCGCGTCGGAATGAGACGCCGGACGCAATAAGCCGTCTCTCCCACCAAGCGACCGCCCCCGGAGCAATGGCGAAGGAAATGCGTTCGCCGCCGTCCGGCCGTTCACTGGCCGCGGCCGCGCTCGACCACGAAAAGAACGAAAGGCCGCCGCCCGGTGCGCCATCCGCTTTGCCGTAGATGAGGTGATAGGCGCCGGGATCCTCATGCGTCACCGTCCGTTTTACCAAGCGGAGGCCGAGTACCCGCGAATAGAAATCGAGGTTGCGCTCCGCATCCGTCGCGATCGCCGTGACATGATGCAATCCTCGCCCGGTCATGCCTGCGATCCTCCGCCAGAACGGTGTCGCTCCCCTGAAGCACGAGCCCGGTTGCGTCTTGATTTCCGATCCGTCGCCCGCATGGCGATCCGAAGGCACTTTCTGGTAGACGTCTTGGACAATGGCGCGGTCATTTGGACGGGAGCGTCGGAAACGCCCTCTGTTGGAAAATGCTAGCCTAAAACCGCCGAACGGCTCAATCGCATCAGCATTCCCGCGCAATGTCCGGCCCCATCGTAGGCCGCAGGGGCTGCTGCAGCCTATGATGCCGCAGAGCCGGCAAGAATTTCTGCACGGTTTGGCCGGCTCGCGACTCCGACCCGCAGAATGCGGGATGACACGGGGTTTGCAAGACGCTAAGAACGCTTCGCTGCGACGCATCGGGTCTCGATCGCAAGACAGCATGCGGGCGTAGTTCAGTGGTAGAACGTCAGCTTCCCAAGCTGAATGTCGTCGGTTCGATCCCGATCGCCCGCTCCATCATTTCAATGGTCAGGCCCATATCTCCGAAATCTCGCGCGACGCCAGGCCTCGCTCGGCGGCAAGCGCGAGATGCGGGTGAACAGCGTCTCGACGCTGAACCTAGCCCGGCGCCGCCTGCCGTCGCTTCCACTCCGCATAGAGATCAGCCCCATCGCCGAGACGGACGGGCACATGGCTGATCTTCATCGACTGCTCGGCGAAAGGCTTCGCGAGATCGGCATAGATCGCGGCCGTCGAAAGCCCATAGGGCGCTCCGTCATCGTTCGAATAAGCGAAATGGACCTCGCCCACGCCGGCGAGCCGCATCGCGGCCATGCACATCGGGCAGGGATGACCGCTGGCGTAGACCACGCAGCCTGAGAGATTCGGCGATCCCAGCTTGCGGCTCGCGGCGCGCAACGCCGTCAGCTCGGCATGGGCGGTGGGATCGTTCGTCGCGACGATCTCGTTGACGCCTGTGGCTACCACCTCGCCGCCCCGCGCCACGACGGCGCCAAAGGGCCGGCCGCCCGTCTCCATATTGGCCTTGGCGAGTTCAATCGCCTCGCAGAGAAAGCGCTGGACCTCACTCATCATCGCCCCCTCACCGGGCGCCGGCGGCATGCAGAATCTGCTCGATCCTGGCATAACCGCGGCTACGTGCGTGCTGGAGCGGCGTGACGCCGTCGCGATCTGCGAGGTTCGCGTTCGCCCCCGCCGCGATCAGATCCGCAACAATCTGCTGATGCGCCTGCCCGCCATCGCTGAGGATGATCGCCTCGAGCAGCCCGGTCCAGCCGAGATTGTTGACGTGGTCGACGTCGACACCGGCGGCGATAAGGGCGCGAACGGTCTCGACATGGCCGCGCTCGCAAGCCGGGATCAGGGCCGTGCCACCGTAGCGGTTGGTGCTCCTGAGGTCCGCGCCATGGGCCAGCGTCAGCTTCAGGATGGCGAGATGGCCGCGAGCTCCCGCATAGAGATAAGGGCTGTCGTTGATCGCGTCCTTGGCGTTCACATTCGCCCCGGCCTCGATCAGCACTTTGGCCGCGTCGGCATGGTTCTCATGCGTCGCGACCAGCAATGCGGTGCGCCCGCGCGCATCGCGCGCGTCGATGGCAGCGCCTCCGGCAACAAGGCGCTTGATCGCGGCGGTATCGTCGCGGGCGGCGGCGGCGTGAAGGCTCGTATCCGTCATGGTCTGTCCGAAGGCGATCCGCGGGCAGAACGCCAGCAGGAGAAGCATGAAGGCAATGATCGGCGACGATCTGGACAAGCGGTGATCTCCTTGCCGTGCCGGGCATCGCCCCCTACGACGCGCACCTCTCCGAAGCCGATCTCGACGCAGATTGCAGCCTGCTTCAGATAGAAACCAGGCCGCCCATCCGGAAATTAATTATACGGATACTGCCCAGTGGCTTTTCGAATGGATGTCCGCAGAGTCAGGCACGACGCGCCGGGACCATGATCGCCCCCGAGGCCGCGATCACCAGTGCCAGGCCGAACCAATCTGTCGCCGTCGGTCGCTCGCCCAGCAGCAGCACCGAGCCGAGCACGCCGACCGCCGGTACCATCAGCGTGCCCAGGCTCGCGATGCCGGCAGGCAGGCGCGCCACCACCGTGAACCAGAGGAAATAGGCGAGCGCCTGGGCGCCGATGATGTGGAAGCTCAACGCCGTCAGCACGCGCGGCGACAGCAGCTTCGGCACGGGCAGGCCTTCGAAGACGAGCATGCCGATGCCGGCGACGCAGCCGCCGATCAGCAATTGCCAGGCGGCGATCGCGAGCGCCGGGGCCGAGACCGGCCAGCGCTTGGTCACAATCGTGCCCAAAGCCCAGCTCACCGCAGCGCAGAGCGCCAGCATCAGGCCGAAAGAGAGCTGTCCGGCAAGGATCAGCGGCAGGCCGAGGCAGATCAGGCCGGCGATGCCCAGCGCAAGCCCCGCCAGGCGCCGACCGTCGAAAGCCTCACCCAGCACAAAGCGTGCGAGCAGCGTCGCCCAGATCGGCATGGTGAAGGTCAGGATGGCGGCGCGCGAGGTCGGCGCGGCGAGCTGCGCGAAGGCGAGCAGCACATTGAAGGCGGCGATCGAGAGGAAACCGGCGACGACCAGCCGCGGCCACTGCGCGCGGGGCACCGCGAGCGGGACACCGCGCGCGAGCGCAACCGCGACGAGGACAAGCCCGGCACAACTCATGCCGGCGGCGCGCAAGGTCCAAGGCGCGATCTCTGTCAGCGAGATCCGCACCGCCGGCCAGTTGAAGCCCCAGAGAAGCCCAAGCAGCGGAACGAGCAGCAGTGCCCGGCCGGATCGTCCCGCGTCCTCTCGGACGCGCGACGATTCCGTTTCTTGCTTCAGCATCGGATACTCCGAAAGCCGGTTCCCACTTTTCGGTCCGATGCTCGGGCCGCACTCACCCCTCGATGCTTTCGAGCCCGCACCATTCGGCGACGAAGAGCGCCATGGCGCCGGTGATGCGCTTCACCGAGGCGAGGCTGACGCGCTCGTCGAAAGCGTGGATGTTCTCGCCCATCGGGCCGTAGCAGAGCGCCGGGATCTTGTCGTAGAGCGCATGGACGCGGGTATCGAGATAGGCGGCCGTCATGAAGCTCTTCAGCGGCTTGCCCAGCGCCGCCTCATGGGCGCGGGCGAGCACGGCCTCGGCCTCGCTGCCGGGCTCCAGCACGTAGCCCTCGGCCCAGAAGCCGTTGAAAGTGACCTTCGGCGGATTGTTCGCCAGGAAGGAATCGCCGCGCGCGGCTTCGCGGATGCAATCCTCGATGCGCTGCACCGTCTCCTTGGCGGTGACGCCGGGATAGAGGCCGACGCGGCAATCGACCCGGCACCAGCACGGCACCGAAGAGGCCCAGTCGCCGCCCTCGATCTTGCCGATATTCAGGTTGATGGGATGCGGATCATCCTCGAAATGCTCGCGGCCGGCCTTCTCGATATTGAACTGTTCCTCGAGCTTGCGCAAAGCCGCGACGACACGATAGGCGGCATCGATCGCGTTGGCGCCGGTGCCCATCTCGCGGACATGGGCGGGGATGCCGCGCACCTCGAACTGGAACCAGAGCACGCCGGCATTGGCGCGCGCCAGCATCTCATATTCCGGCTCGGGAATCAGCGCGGCCTCGGCGCGATAGCCGCGCAGATGCGTCATCAGCGCGCCGTTGCCGGTCGATTCCTCCTCGACGACGGATTCGACATAGACCGTCGCCGCAGGTTGCATGCCGATGCGGCGCAGCGCGTCGAGACAGAAGAGATTGGCGGCGGAGCCGGCCTTCATGTCGGCGCTGCCGCGGCCGTACATCCAGTCGCCCTCGATCACGGGGTCGAAGGGCGCATGCTTCCACTGATCGGCGGGGCCGGCCGGGACGACGTCGACATGGGCCTGGAGGATCAGCGAGCGGCCCTTCTCCTCGCGAGGGCGATGGATGCCGACGACGATCGGGGCTTCGGAATGCGTATCGGAGAAGGGTGCGCCGCCGGGATGGGCCGCAATCGCCTCCCTGTCCATGGCGAAACGGACCATGGTGAAGCCGCGCTGCTTCATCGCACGGAAGATGAAGTCCTGGACCGTGTGCTCCTGCCCGCGGGTCGAGGCGAAACGGACGAGCTCCTGCGTATAGGCGACCTGTTCGTCGAAGCCCGCCTCGACGGCGGCGAGGATCTTGTCACGCAAGGCGGGATCGAGAGGCATGGGTATTCCTATCCAGCGTCATGCTCGGGCTTGACCCGAGCATCTCGGAAACCAGTGTCATCTCGTTACGAGATTCTCGGGTCTGCGCTTCGCTCGCCCGAGAATGACGGCGAGAACAGCATTAGTGCCCGAAGCGCGCGCCGCCCGGCACTGCCGCCAACAGCTGCCGCGTATACTCATGCTGCGGGGCGGTGAAGATCGCAGCGGTTGGCCCGCTTTCGACAATTCGTCCGCGCTGCATCACGGCGACGCGGTCGCAGATCTGCGCGGCGACGCGAAGGTCGTGCGTGACGAAGAGGATGGCGAGACCGAGCCTGCTTTGGATGTCCTTGATCAGCTTGAGGATCTGCGCCTGCACGGAGACGTCGAGCGCCGAGACCGCCTCATCCGCCACCAGCACGTCCGGTTCGAGCGCGAGAGCCCTGGCTATGCCGACGCGCTGGCGCTGGCCGCCCGAGAATTCATGCGGGTAGCGGTCGATGGCGTTGGCGGAGAGACCGACAAGCTCCAGCAATTCCTTCGCCCGCGCTAAGGCCTCTTTGCGGGGCGTGCCATGGGCGACCGGGCCGTCCGAGATGATGCGGCCGACGGTCTGGCGCGGATTGAGCGAGGCGAATGGGTCCTGGAAGACCATCTGGATGCGCTTGCGCTGGCGGCGCAGTTCGGCCGGCTTCAGTTCGGAGAGAACGAGATCGCCGAGCGCGATGCGGCCGCGATCGGGCTCGATCAGACGCAGGCAGCAGCGCCCGACCGTCGACTTGCCCGAGCCGGATTCGCCGACGAGGCCGAGCGTCTCGCCGCGGACAAGCGTGAAGGAGATGTCGTCGGCCGCCTTGACCTCGCGTGCGACGCCGAAGAGCGAGCGCTTGCGATAGGTCTTGCCGAGCCCCTCGACGCAGATCACCGGCGCGCTATCTGGCAACGGCGGCAGCACGGCCGGCGTCAGCGAGGGCACGGCGGCGAGCAGCTTCTGCGTGTAGGGATGGGCGGGAGAGCCCAGCACCTGATCGGCCGTGCCCTCCTCGACCAGCACGCCCTTCTCCAGCACGGCGATGCGGTCGGCGATCTCGGCGACCACGCCCATGTCATGGGTGATGAAGAGCACGGCCGTGCCGTGGCGATGGCGCAGATTGTCGATGAGCTTGAGGATTTGCGCCTGGGTGGTGACGTCGAGCGCTGTCGTCGGCTCGTCCGCGATCAGGAGCTTGGGCTCCAATGCGAGCGCCATGGCGATCATCACGCGCTGGCGCTGGCCGCCCGAGAGCTCATGCGGATAGGCTTTTGCGAGGCGCGGCGGATCGGGCAGGCCGACCTCGGTCAGGAGATCGATGGCGCGGGCCCGGCGCGTCGCCTTGTCGTGCAGGCCATGGGCCTCGAAGGTCTCGACGATCTGGTCGGAGATGCACATGACCGGATTGAGCGAGGTCATTGGCTCCTGGAAGATCATGCCGACCTCGCGGCCACGCACATCCTGCATGGCTTGTTCGTCGAGGGCGAGGATGTCGCGACCGGCGAGCCTGATCGCGCCAGCAACCGGCTTCACCGCCTTGGGCAGCAGGCCCATCACGGCATGGGCGATCATCGACTTGCCCGAGCCGGATTCGCCGACGACGCAGAGCGTCTCGCCGGGCTGGATGGCGAGCGTGACCTTTTCGACCGCGTTGGCGCGGTCTGCCATCGCCGGTAATGCCAGCGTAAGGCCTTCGATGGAGAGCGCGGGAGCGGTCATTCGCGCCATCATTCCCGCCCCCTCGCAAGGCGCGGGTTCAGGGCATCGTTCAGCCCCTCGCCGGCGAGATTGAGCGCGAGCACCGTCAGGAAGATCGCGAAGCCCGGGAAGAAGCTGATCCACCAGGCGTCGAGCAGGCGCGTGCGGCCGGCGCCGACCATGTAGCCCCAGCTCATCAGGTTGGGATCGCCCAGCCCGAGGAAAGAGAGCGAGGATTCCAGCAGGATCGCCGAGCCGATCATCAACGAGCCCATGACGATGATCGGCGCGATGGTGTTCGGCAGTACCTGGCTGAAGATGATCCGCGGCGTCGACTGGCCGATCGTGACGGCCGCCTGGACATATTCGCGACTTCGCAGCGAGAGCACCTCCCCTCGCACCAGTCGTGCCACGGGCGGCCAACTGACGACGCCTATCGCCAGCACGATCGAGCCCAATTGCGGCTGCAGGATCGCGACCAGCACGATGGCGAGCGCGAAGGAGGGAATGGTCTGGAAGAACTCGGTGAAGCGCATCAGCGCGTCATCGACGAAGCCACCGGCATAGCCCGCCATCGCGCCGAGCGGCACGCCAATCACCAGCGCGACCAGCGTCGAGACCACGCCGATCATCAGCGAGACGCGTGCGCCATGGACGAGGCCGGAGGCAAGGTTGCGGCCGAGCGTGTCGGTGCCGAGCGGGAAGCGCTCGTTGACGAAGGGCGCGAGGAAGGGCCGCGCCACCGGGCGCCAGGGCGATTGCGGATAGAGCGTCGGCGCCAGGATCGCGAAGGCGACCACGGCGAGCAGGATGACGATGCCGATGACGGCGCCGCGATTGCGGACGAAGCGCTTGAGGAAGTTCATATCGACCTTTACCTGCAGCCCTCATCCTGAGGAGCGCCGCAGGCGCGTCTCGAAGGATGCTCCAGATGTTGCCGGAGTCTTCTGGAACATCCTTCGAGACGGCCCTGACGGGCTTCCTCAGGATGAGGGCTGAGGAAAACTGACATGAAGCCCCTCATGCGTGCGCCTCGATGCGCGGATCGACGATCCGGTAGACCAGATCGGTCGCGATATTGAAGCAGACGACCATCGCCGAGGAGATGAAGAAGACGCCGAGCAGGACGGAATAGTCGCGCTGGACTAGCGCATCGAACATCAGCCGGCCGATACCGGGCCAGGCGAAGACGGTCTCGGTCAGGACCGCGCCGCCGACGAGTTGGCCCGCCTGCAAGCCGGCCAGCGTCACCACCGGTAGGATGGCGTTGCGGGCGACGTGCCGGCGCCAGACTCTGGCCTGCGAGACGCCCTTGGCACGCGCCGTCTTGACGAAATCGGCACCCGCGACCTCCAGCATCGAGGCCCGCATCATCCGGGCATAGAGCGCGGTGAAGAAGAGGCCGAGCGTCAGCGCGGGCAGGATGAGGTGCTGGGCGATGTCGAGCGCCCGCGCCAGACCGGTATAGTTCGCGCCGATCGTCTCGTAGCCGACATTGGGGACGAGCCCCAGCTTCAGCGCGAAGACGATCTGGCTCATCAGCGCGACCCAGAACAGCGGCGTGGCATAGAACATCAGCGCCAACGTGGTGATCAGGCTGTCCGACCATTTGCCGGCCCGGCGCGCGGCGAGCGCGCCCATCGCGGTGCCGACGACGAGCGAGACGAGGAAGGCCGCGCCGGTCAAAAGCAGGGTCGCCGGCAGGCGCTCCATGATCAGGCTCAGCACTGGCTGCTGCTGGCGGTAGCTGAATCCGAGATCGAAGGTCAGATAGCCCTTCAGGTAGATCCAGAGCTGGGTCAGGAAGGGCTGGTCGAGGCCGAAGCGAGCGCGAAGCTGTTCGAGCAATTGCGCGTCGGCGGCGCCGGCCTCGCCGGCGAGCACCTGCGCGGGATCGCCGGGCGCGGCGCGGATCAGCAGGAAATTCAGCACGGCGATGGCGAAGAGGACGATGATCCCCTTCACGAGCCGGCCGGCGAGGAATTGCGCGAGGTTCATTCAATCCTGTTCCCGATGGCGGCACCTCCGCCGTCATGCTCACCCTTGCGGCGAGCATCCACGTCCGGAACACCGTCCCCGACGACTGAAGACGTGGATGGTCGGGACAAGCCCGACCATGACGAGAAGCGCGCAGGCGCCTGTTCGTGAAGGGCCGGCGAGCTGCCCTCACTCCTTCCAGGCGTCGCGGAAGCCGTCGTCGACGCCGATGCCGGTTGTGACGAGGTTCTTGACGTTGCAGCGGTAGATGGTCGGGAAATCCATCTCCAGCAGCCAGAGCACTGGCAGTTCGTCGGCCAGGACCTTCTGAATCTGGGTGTAGAGGTCCTGGCGCTCCTTGTCGGTCGGCGCGATCGCCGCGTCGGCGAAGAGCTTGTCGACCTCCGGATTGGAGTAGCCGCCGACGTTGGCGAAGGGATTGCCCTTGGCGATGTTGGACGAGATGTAGGAGCGCGCCACGCCCATGGCGGGATCCCCAAGCTGATAGAGGAAGTTGAAGTTCAGGTCGAAATCCCAGTTCGACGCCTTCTGCGTCCAGCCGGGCACGTCGGTGTTCTCGATCTGCACCTTGACGCCGACATCCTCGAGGTTCTGCTTGATCGCCTCGGACCAGCGGCTCCAGGTCTCGCCATAAGGCAGGTTCAGGAGCTTGATGGTCTCCCCCTTGTAGCCGGAGGCCTTGATCAGCTCCTTCGCCTTGGCGGGGTCATAGGTGTATTTCGGCACGTCGGACGAATAGAACTTGGTCTTGGACGAGATCGGCCCGGTCGGCAGCTTGCCGAGGCCGCCCCAGACCACGTCCTTCCCGAATTCGCGGTCGATCGCGTACATCAGCCCCTGGCGGAATTGCTTGTTGCCGAGGATGCCGTTGCGCACGTTCGGCGTGATCCAGGCATGGGGGGCGAACATCTCCCAGCCCTTGGTGGTCACGCAGGTATTGGGCAGCTTCGACAAACGCGCGACGTCGTAGACATCGACCGAGCCGCCGGTCAGCACGTCGACCTTGCCCGTCTCATAGGCAACGGCACGGGCGGCTGCATCGGGAATGATCTGCCAGTAGATCTCGTCGAGGTTCGGCTTTCCCTTCAGCCAGTAATCCTCGTTCCTAACGAGGTGAATATAGGAGCCCTTCTTCCACTCCTTGAGCTTGAAGGGGCCGGTGCCGATCGGGGTATTGTTGGCGGGATTGGCACGGTAATCCGTACCGTCATAGATGTGCTTGGGGATCATCGGCGCGGAGGCGACCTCCTGCGTCATGATCATCGGGCCGAAGGGCTGCTTCAGCGTGATCTTGACCGTGAGGTCGTCCACCTTCTCGATCTTCTCGACCTGCGCATTGACGATCGGGCGCCAGCGCGGGTGCACTTCGCGCAGGAACTTGTCGAGGGTGAAGACGACATCATCCGCTGTGAACGGCTTGCCGTCATGCCATTTGACGTTTTCCTGGAGCCTGAAGGTGTAGACCTTCGCGTCCGGCGAGATCTCCCAGCTCTTGGCGAGCGAGGGCTGCGGCTCGAGCTTCTCGTTATAGCGCAGCAGCGACTCGTAGATGTTGCCGGCGACCATGTTGGTCGGGCCGTTCTGGTTGAGGCCCTGCATCAGCATCGGCGGCTCGGGCTGGACCACGACATGGACCGTACCGCCCTTCTTCGGCTCCTGCGCCTGCGCCGCCCCTAGCGCGAGGACCGACGCCGCAAGCGCCAAGCCGAACCGCCATCCCGTCATCCTGGCCTTCATTTGCTGTTCCCCTGCCTCGTACCGAGATCGTATCGTTTGAATCGGGCCGCGCGGACCGGATCGGTGCCATCGCACCCGATCACGTCGCTCTTGGCAAGCGCCGCGCCAACCGATCGGCAGGGTTCCGGATCAGCGGGCCATGGCCGCCAGAGCATCGCGCATCGCCAGGCTCGGGATGCCGAACAGGCCGTCATAATGCGTCTCGAGATCGCTGATCACGAACATCACCGTCGAGATCGAGATGACACCGATGGCCAGCACGATCGCGGCGACGCGCTTTCGCGGCGTCTGAATGCCGAAGCTCAGGAACACCAGCATCAGCCAGAAGGTCACGACACTGGTGAAAAGCGGCGAAATCGGCCCATGCACATCCTCGATGACGGCCCAGCGCCGCTGCTGCAGCTGGAGATAGGCCGACCGGCACTCGGCCGCGATGTTGGCACGGAGCGTGTCTGTCGAGGGCAGGCCGCTGATGGCGCGCCCGATGCCGTTGAGCAGAGCACCGAGCGAGGGATCGGCTCCTTCGCGAGCCATGGCGGATGTATCGGGCAGCACCATTCCGACAGGCTTCGGCTCGCGGGGCCAGGTACTGGCAATGACCGCGGCCGTGTAGGTACGCAGCGCGAGGCGGGTTGGGTCGGCCTCCGGCCCGTAGTTGCGCAGGCATTCGTCGAGCTGGGCGAGTTGCGCGGCGTCGGCGCTGCGGTCGCGATAGGCCTTGTCGAAGCTTGCCTTCACGTTCGAGAGCTGAAGGCTGAGTACCAGAGCAGCAAAGGTGACGAGCAGGCTGGTCACGAGGCGCAGCGCCTCCATGGTGCGCTCGGGGAGATTTTCTTCCGACAGCCAGCCGCGCATTTTCATGCCCAGAACCGCGCTGGCGCTCAGCAGCAGGCAGAAAGTGAAGGCTGAAACGGTCTCGGGCATGGCCGCGGTCGCTCCCGGCAAAGTGCGGGCATACGCACGCTGCTTCAGAGACTTAAGATGATCAGCGGTGTCAATATCCGGCGACGATCAAACTGCCGACGTGCTGCAGAACGCGTTCAGCGCGCATCCTCGACATAGGTGGCGACGAAGCGGACGAGTTCGCTCTGCCGCGCCGTTCCGGTCTTGGTGAACAGGCGCTGGAGGTGGGTGCGTGCGGTCGTCGGCGCGATGCCGAGCCGCTTCGCAGCGACGATCGTGTCCAGCCCTTCGACGATGAGCGCCAGCATGCGCTCCTCCGTGGGCGTCAGCCCGCAGGCTTCGCTGACCTGGGCGACGTTCCGCTCCATGACGCTTTCGGGGTCGTCGACGGTCAGGACGAAGAGGTCGATGCCCGCCAGATGAACGGCGTCGATCGCGACCTGTCGCCCGCAGCGCAGCGCCAGCGGCAGCCGCGTCTCGCCGACCGCGCTGCCGCAGCGGCTGCGCTTCATCCAGAGCTGAAGCCGCGCCAGGAAATCCTTGTCGCAGGCGGTGAAACGATCGGCGTCGCCCAACCCGTTCCGCATGAGCGCGGCCGCCGAACGATTGCTGAAGCGCATGCTCAGGCCGGCATCGATAACGAAGACAGGCTTCGACGCTCCATCAGTGGCGTCTGGAACCAGCCGGCGCGGCGGCATTGGCGAGAAATCGGCCCTGCCTATGACCGAAACATGGAATGACATCGCAACATCCATCTCCGCAATCCAGGGATCGCCGCGCACATGCAAGGAGACAACCCCGCACATGCTTCGGTTTCCATTCGTCGCAGGAGGATGGAGATCGGTTCAAATTCGCGCAGATGCGGACCGGGGGGTTGGCAAGAGCGCGGCCGCCAAATCAGGCCTTCAGCGCCAGCCGATAGGTGTAGGTGTCGCCACGGAACAGGCCCTCGACATATTCGAGCATGACGCCGTCCGCGCCGTAGCTGCGCCGTTTGATCAGCAGGCAGGGCACCGGCCGCCGGAATCCGAAGATCGCGCATTCCTCGTCGCTCGGAGCCGCCGCCTCTATGGTCTGATCACAGCGGACCAATGGGAACCCGAATCCGGCGAGGGCAGCATAGACGGAGCCCGACAGTTCGGCCCGCGCCAGCTCAGGAACCCGCTCCAGATTGTACCAGGCGCATTCGCGCGACATCGGGACGTCGTCGCCGGAGCGAACACGGACGAGCTTGAGGAAGCTGGCATGCGACGGCTCGCCGAAGATCGAGGCAATCGCGCGGTCCTGCACTACCGTCCGCTCGAGGATGCGGGAGGACGGGACCCGGCCGAGCTCGTGCATCTCCTCGGTGAAGCCCTTGAGCCGGTCCATGCCCGAATGCAGACGACGCCCCGGCCCCTGCACGATCGACCCCAACCGGCCCTGCGCGCTCAGCAGCTTTCGCTGTCGCAGCGCATTGTAGGAGCGTTGTACGGTGGTGCGGCTGATGCTGAGCCGCTCGGCCAGCTCACGTTCCGCCGGCAGGGTCGTGCCCGGCGGGAGGATGCCGTCGCCGATCAGTCGCGTCAGTTGATCCTCAAGCTGCTGATAGAGCGGCTTGGCGGTATCGCTGCGCAGCTCCAGCAGTTCCTGGAACGGCGGCTTCGGATTGGTAGGCTTAGGCACTGTCGTCAGTTGCATGATCGTGACACAACCCGCGTAGCAGTTCGTGGATAGGAAAATCAAACCCTATGCTCGACAAACCGATCTTCATTCTGGGAAGCTTCGTCCTCGCCTGCTCGGCAAAGGTCGGGCGTTTTCCGCGGCCGGGGGAATCGATCGCCGCCGAGCGCGTGACCATCGAGCCCGGCGGCAAGGGTCTGAACCAGGCGATCATGGCACGCCGCCTTGGCGCCGCGGTGGACGGGGTCCTCGCGGTCGGCGACGATCTGGCTGCCAGCTTCGCCCCCGCGGCGCTGGCACGCGCCGATCTGCCGGAGGGGATGCTCGTGCGCCTGGAGGGACGGACCGGAAGCGGCGTCGCCTTCATCGACGCGGCCGGCGAGACCAGCCTTGCCATCGCGCCGGGGGCCAATCTCGCCGTTTCGGAAGCGCATGTCCGGGACAAAGCCGAAGCCATCGCGGGAGCCGCGCTGGTCGCCGCGCAATTCGAGATTTCGGACGACCCGATCCGCGCGGCTTTCGCCCTGGCGCATCGAGCGGGCGTGCCGACCCTGCTCAACCCCTCGCCGTTCCGGCCGGTGCCGGACGACATCCTGCGCTCGACCTCGTTTCTCATCGTCAACGAAACCGAAGCCGGCGGCCTCGCGGCCACATTCGGCTGGCAGGACGCGGACATCGCCACGCCCGGGCGCTTCGCCGCAGAACTCGGCCCGGCGATCCTCAAACGCGGCCCGAAGCTCGTCGTACTGACCCGCGGCGCAGCCGGCGCCATCGCGGTCGCGGCCGGTGAGCAACCGGTCCTGCAAGCCAGTTTTCCCGTCGAAACGGTCGATGCGCTGGGCGCCGGCGATGCCTTTGCCGCGACACTCGGCGTTCGCCTCGCCGAGGGGCGCGCCCTCTCCGAGGCGTTGCGCCACGCGGCTGCCGCCGGCGCGCTGACGACGACGCGGCACGGCGTCTTCGATGCCCTGCCGGGGCCCGCCGAAATCACCCAACTCGCGGAAGCGCCGATTGGCGGGCAGCCGCCGCAAACTGCATAAAGATCTTTGGATTGCTTTTGGACTTTTCGCGACCCAGCCATGCTGCTAACCTGACCCGAGCAGATCAGACTTAGTCCATCGCAATTGGGGGGGTCATGGCGCATCCCGATGTCGATACCGTCATGACCGCGATCGACCAGTTGCTGGCCGGCGCGATGGACGAGCAGCAGATGCCGGTCGCCGCCGAGACGATGCGTCGGCTCTTCGACGGCTCGAAAGCCTGTTTCGCCAGCATCGGCCCCGACCCGGAGGACTGGATCGCCTACGCCACTAATCCCGACGAAGCCTTGCAGGAACATTGCTTCGGCGAGTTGGCGCCGGAATTCGTCGAGATGGGCCAGGCGCTGCACGGCATCCCGCTCGGGGAAGTCTATCGGGATCACCAGGTCTACGGCGCAGAGTCCCTGCGGCGCTCGCGCGTCTGGCAGGAGTGGATGCGACCGCAGGACATGTATGGCGGCATGGCCTGCCGCTTGTCGGAAAAGGGGCAGGCGTTCTGGTTCTTCGACGTGCAGCGCGGCCGCAGCCAGGACGGGTTCGACGACCAGGACGCCGCCCTGCTGGGCAGGCTCTACCCGGTGCTCCGCCGGGTGGTGGAACTGCGCCGTCATATCGGCCGCGTCACCATCCAACGCGACGAGGCGCGCGGCGCGCTCGACCGGCTGGCCCTCGGAATCGCGATCCTCGATGCGGAGATGCGGATTTCCTACGCCAATGAGGGCGCCGACGAGATTCTGGCCGAGCCGGACGGGCCGATCGGGTTGCGGCAGGGGCGCCTCTACGCCCGCCAGCCGGGCGACCAGCGCCGGCTCCGCCAACTGGTGGAGGGGGCCCTGCACTGCTCCCGCGACCCGCTCGCAAACCATCAGGCAAGCATGATCCTGCATGGCAGCGACGGCGGTCATTCGCTTTCGGCCTGCGTCATGCCTGCGGCGCCCTCCCCGGCGCTCCACGGGCCAAACGGTCTGATCATGATCGCGCTCAGGCGCCTTGAGACGGCGAGCGACATCGTCGCCTGCACGCGCCAGCTGTTCGATTTGACCGATACCGAAGCCAAGTTCGCGTCCGCTCTGGCGAGCGGTCTCTCTCTGACGGAGGCGGCCATGGCCCAGGGCGTGCGCATCTCGACCGCCCGCACGCATTTGGCGCGGATTTTCCAGAAGACCAACACCCGCCAGCAAAGCCAGCTCGTCTCGCTGCTGCGCAGCGCGGTTCTGCCCCTTCAGCCGCGCTGAGTTCGGCTCTCGCCCGGCAGGGCCCGACCCTGCCAGCTCCCCCCTGCGACGAGGTTTCCTCTCGCCGCTGACCCGGCGCGCATCTAGGCAGAGCTTGCCGGACTCCTCATCCTTCAAATGACGGAGGCATGACGGCCATGCTCAATTGTGCGCCATGGGCCGACGAAGCTCGCCGCCCGTCATCGCCAGCGGGACGCCTGTCGTCGAGGGCAAGCTGAGCGGTAGCCCCTTGACCGAACGGATCGCGAAATAGGCGAAGATCTGCGCTTCGAGCGCGTCGCCGTCCCAGCCTACAACCTCGACAGGGTCGACTGGCACGCCGAGCCGCTGGCCCAGCCGCGCCATGAAATGCCGGTTCAGCCGTCCGCCGCCGCCGACGAGCCAGCGCTTGGGCGCACGCGGCACATGGCGCAGCGCCGACACCAGGCTCTCGATGGTGAATGCGGCAAGCGTGGCCGCGCCATCGGCATCGGACAAGGCCTCGACGACCTGGGCGCGGCGGTGGAAATCGTTGCGATCGAGCGATTTCGGCGCTGGCCTGTCGAAATAAGGGTTGGCCATGAAGCCGGCGACGAGGTCGTCATGAACGCGCCCGCTCGCTGCCAGCGCACCGTCCGCATCATAGGGACGCCCAAGGCGGCGCAAGACGAAATCATCGAGAATCGCGCTCGCCGGGCCGGTATCGAAGGCGATGACGGTCTCGCCGTCGATATAGGTGACGTTGCCGACGCCGCCGAGGTTCAGCACCATCACCGGCTGCTCCAGCCGCTGCGCGAGGGCCCGGTGATAGAGCGGCGCAAAAGGCGCCCCCTCGCCACCGGCTGCGACATCGGCATGGCGGAAGCGGTCGACGGCGGGAATGCCGAGCGCATCGGCCACCGCCTGCCCGTCGATGAGCTGGCGCGTGAAGCGCCGTTCCGGCCGATGATAGATGGTCTGGCCATGCAGGCCGACGAGATCGATGCTCGCCCAGTCGAAGTTCTGGGCGGAAACGTAGCTGCGGATGGCTGAAAGGTGGTCGGCCGTCACTGCGGCTTCGAGCTCGATGAGCGGCTCGGCCGAGGCTCGCTCGGCATCGGCGATGACCGCCTGCAGCGCGCGACGCGTCTCATCGCGATAAGGATATGAGGCGCCTGCCCCGAAAGCGACGGCGTCGCGTCCGTCGCTCGTCACCAGCGACACGTCGATGGCGTCCATCGACGTGCCGCTGATCACGCCGATCGCGGTCAGCGACGCGCATGCGAGATCGCGTTCGGGCGGGCTCATTCGCCCGGCTGCGGACCTTCGTAACCGCCGATGATGATAAGATCGGACTTCCCGGCGGCGCTCAGGTGTTTCATCGCCTCCTGGTATTCCGGCGATGCGTAGCAGGCGCGCGCCGTCGCCTCGTCCTTGAACTCGATGACGACGTTGTGCTTGCGGCCCTCACCGCGGGCGAGCTTGTATTCGCCGCCACGGACGATGAACTTCGCGCCGTATTTGGCAAAGGCGACGGCGTTCAGCGAACGATAGCGGGCATAGGCCTCCTCGTTCTCGACATCGACGCGCGCGATCCAATAGCCCTTGGCGGCCATGGCTCAGACCCCCTCGACGGCGACGAGATCGATCTCGCCGGCGCCCTCACGCAGCTTGCGGGCCTCGGCATATTCCGGCGAGAAGAGATAGGCCTTGGCCGTCTCGAAATCCTTGAACTCGAGGACGATGTTGCGCGCGCGCCCCTCGCCCTCGCCGACCGTCATCTGCCCACCGCGCACGACCGGCACGCCGCCGAACTGCTTGATCACTTCGGTGGAACGAGCGGCGTAGGCCCCCCATTTGGTCGCGTCGGTGACCTTGGCGCGGCCGATGACATATCCCTTGGGCATGGTTCTATCCGTTCGCTGAATCGGTTCCGGGCAGGAGCTTACGAAGCCGCGACGATCTCGTCCATGACCGCGCCCGCCGCGGCGCGCGGGTCGGGCGCGCGGATGATGGGACGCCCGACGACGAGATGGTCGGCGCCGATACGGATCGCCTCGGCCGGGGTCAGCGTGCGCTTCTGGTCACCCGCCGCGCTGCCGGAGGGGCGGATGCCGGGTGTGACGATGACCATGTCGGGACCGATGACCTCGCGCACGATCTCCGTCTCTGCGGCCGAGCAGACGATGCCGTCGATGCCGGCCGTGCGGGCCTGCTCGGCGCGCAGGCGCACGAGATCGCGCACCGCCAGCCCGTAGCCGGCATCGCGCAGGTCGCCGTCGTCATAGGAGGTCAGCGCCGTGACCGCGAGCAGCTTGAGGGCCGCATCGCCACGGCCCTCGACGGCGCCACGCATGGTCTGCGGATAGGCGTGGACAGTGAGGAATGTGACGCCGAGCTTGGTCAGCGAGTCCACGCCCTCGGTCACGGTGTTGCCGATGTCGTGGAGCTTGAGATCGAGGAAGACCTTCTTGCCCTCGGTGACGAGCTGGCGTGCGAGATCGAGCCCGCCGGCGAAGGCGAGGCGATAGCCGATCTTGTAGAAGGTGACGTCGTCGCCGAGCGTCGAGACGAGGCGGTAGGCATCCCACACGGTGGGCACGTCGAGGGCGACGATCAGGCGGTCGCGGACATCGTTGATCTTCTGCATCATCCACCGGCTCCCTGCGTTTTGCGGGAAGGCGCACGATTCGAAGCCAGATGCAAGCGAGGCCACCCGGTCGCGGCCCCGCGCCGGAAGCCGCGCGGAGGATCAATTCCCTCCGCGCGGGAGCCCCAGTTGGAGGCTATCGATCACCAACGCTCGTAGCCGCGACGATAGCCATAACCGGGACGCGGGCCAGGACGGGGGCCATAGCCTGGGCCGTAGCCCGGATGAGGCCGCGGGCCGTAGCCGCGCCCGTATCCGGGCCTACCGCGGCCATGCTGCTGCTGGCGCATGGATTCCTGCATGATCATCAGCCTGCGCTCCTTGGCGGCGGTCATGCTGTACTCGACCGGCTGCCTATCGAGGCCGGTGGCAACGCTCGCGGGCAAATCCTGGGCGCTGGCCGCCACGGGCGAGGCAATCACGGCTCCGGCAATCGCGAAGGCACCGGCAATAGTCAAAAAATAGGTCGCATGCTTCATCTGGTATCCAATCCTCAGGCCGCGTTGCGGCGAACCGCACCAACGTAGTCCTAGCTGGATTGTTCCAACATTGTTGGCAACCCACCCATGTCACTCGCGCCTTGTGCGCTGCAACATAAATGCCCATATTCGTGAAGCCCAAGGCACCCTCCCTCACAAACTGAAAGGAGAGATCTGATGCTGGAACGGCACGATTCCGACTGCGCATGCGAGACACAAAGCGAGCATCGGGATGATCGCGAGGAACAGCGGGACGACAAGGAGTTCTCGCCTCGCAGCTATCAAGAAGGCTTCTGGAGCTAAGCTTCCATGACAAAAGCGGAGGGCTGAGCGGCCCTCCGCCGGTGTGCCGGAACCGAGATTTCCGACCCACTGCCGGTACTGGCGCCCTGCCTCTCCGTCAGATTATGTCCCTCCGTCGCCAATGACATCCCGGAGCCCGAGCTTCGCCGCATCGGGGTATGGCACCCGCGAGAAAGCGGATGCCCGCCATGCGCCGTAAACAACCCTACCATCCCATCAAAACGCCTTAAGGTGGGCTTAAGGTGACGCGCCCTACGAGGTGAGTCGCAACCAAGGGATTACCGTGCCTTGGTTGCAGTAAAAACAAGGCTGATACTGATCTACTTCTGGTCGATATCTAGCCGGCGCAATGCGAAGGTCAGTTATGAGCAGTCAATATATCCAGGGAATGGTCGATAATCTGAAAGAGGGCCGGCTGTCGCGGCGTTCCTTCATGCAGCGGATGGCTGCGCTGGGCATCGCCGCCCCGATCGCGAGCCAGATCCTGGCATGGAACGATGTGGCGATGGCGAATGCCACGCTCGAATACAAGCCGACCAAGGCCGGTGGCGGCGGCCCGCTGAAGATGCTGCTCTGGCAGGCCCCGACCCTGCTCAACCCGCATTTCGCCTCCGGCACCAAGGACCAGATCGCCTCGCGCGTCTTCTACGAGCCGCTCGCCGGCTGGGACAAGGAAGGCAACCTCACCCCGCAGCTCGCGGCGGAAGTGCCGACCCGCGCCAATGGCGGCCTCTCGGAGGACGGCACGACCGTCACCTGGAAGCTGAAGCCGGGCGTGAAGTGGCATGACGGCAAGCCGCTCACCGCCGACGACGTCGTCTTCACCTGGGAATATGCCGCCGACCCGGCGACCGCGGCCTACACCACCGGCGCCTACACCAACATCAAGGTCGAGAAGGTCGACGATCTCACCGTCAAGGTGATCTTCGCCAAGCCGACGCCGTTCTGGGCCGATCCTTTCGTCGGCGTCGCCGGCATGATCATCCCGAAGCATCATTTCGGCGACTATAAGGGCGCGAAGTCGCGTGAGGCACCGGCGAACCTGAAGCCGGTCGGCACCGGCCCCTACAAGTTCGCTGACTTCAAGCCGGGCGACATCCTGACCGGGACCATCAACACCGACTACCACGTCAAGAACCAGCCGCATTTCGACACGTTCGAGATCAAGGGCGGCGGTGACGCGGTCTCGGCGGCGCGCGCAGTGCTGCAGACCGGCGAATACGACTATGCCTGGGACACGCTGGTCGAGGACGAGGTCCTCAAGCGCATGGAGACCGGCGGACGCGGCAAGATCAGCGCAGCGGCTGCCGGCGACATCGAGTTCATCACCCTCAACACGACCGATCCGTGGACCGAGGTCGACGGCGAGCGCTCGAGCGTCAAGACCAAGCACCCGACCCTGTCGGACCCGGCCGTGCGCCAGGCGATCAATCTCCTGATCGACCGCGACTCGATCCAGAAGTTCATCTATGGCCGCGCCGGCAGCGCGACGGCGAGCTTCGTCAACGAGCCCAAGCAGTTCAAGTCGCAGAAGCTGAAATACGAGTTCAACATCGAGAAGGCCAACAAGATCCTCGACGAGGCCGGCTGGAAGAAGGGCTCGGACGGCATCCGCGAAAAGGACGGCAAGAAGCTCAAATACGTCTACCAGACTTCGATCAACGCCCCGCGCCAAAAGGTCCAGGCCATCATCAAGCAGGCCTGCCAGCGCGCCGGCATCGACCTCGAGCTCAAGTCGGTCACGGCGTCGGTGTTCTTCTCGTCGGACGTTGCCAACCCCGACACCTACACCAAGCTCTATGTCGACATGGAGATGTATACGACGACGCAGCCGCAGCCTGATCCGGAGCGCTTCCTCAACCAGTTCGTTTCCTGGGAAGTCGCCAACAAGGAGAACAAGTGGCTGGGCCGCAACGTCTCGCGCTATACCGATCCGGCTGCCGACGAGGCCTACAAGGCCGCGCAGAAGGAGCTCGATCCGGCCAAGCGCGCCGCGCTGCTGATCAAGGTCAACGAGATCTTCTGCGAGGCCAACGTCATCCTGCCGATCCTGTCGCGCAAGAAGGTCGTCGCCGCGGCGAACAACCTCTCCCACGACCATTCCGGCTGGGACGTCGATACCTGGAACCTCGCGGCCTGGTATCGCAGCTAAGAGCTCAGCAGCCGCTCGCGGAGAGATAGTCTCCGTGAAGGCCTGCCGATAAATCGATGCCCCGCCGGCGCATGCCGGCGGGGCTTTCTATTGGGTGGCAGGAGTCGAGACGCCCGATGCGGTGAATGCCCTAAAAAATAGAAGGCCGACGTCACAAGCCGGGGCTTTGGTCGATGAGGGCGAGACGTTTCACGATGGTTGCGGGAGAAAGGATAGCGCCGGGGGCAATCACAGCATTCGCTCCAACACGGGTCTTATCGCCAACGAGCGCTCCGAACTTAAGAGTGCCGGTCTCAATCACCTTGTCCTGATACAAAAAGCGGATGTTGGATGGGTCAAACTCATTGCGGTAGTTGGCGACGATTGAGCCCGCTTCCAAATTGACGGCCTGCCCGAGGACACTGTCCCCAACGAAGTTGAAATGAGCGAGTTTCGAGCCTCTGAACATAATGGTCGACTTTAATTCGGCTCCAGGACCGATTACGCAGTCTTGATCAATCCAGCAGCCGCCGCGGAGCAAACTTCCGGCAGCAACAAAGCACTTAGGTCCAATGATCAACGGACCTTTCAATAGCGCTCCACTCTCCACGACCGCAGTCTTATGCACGGCAACCTGCCCGTCACGAACATAGTTCGTATCGAGTCCGTCCAGCAGTCCTCGAACAATTTCCTCCGACCTGCGGGTGATGCCCCATGCTTCCTCGCTGGAAAACGAGGCGAAGGGAGAGCTTCGCCATAGGGCAATATGCGCGTCGAGAATGTTCACCGCCGTCTCTCCGTCCCTGGCACGACCGTTCAGGAGGCTTAGCACAGGTATCTGCGATGGCTCGTGAGCTGAGTCCCGCCGGGTCTCTGGCTTCTCTCCGAAGTCGGCGCGTTGGCCCCTCCATGGTTGGGTCCGACGATGGTGGATCAAACATTTCGCGAAGCGACCATCGGCCCTTTTTCTTTCTTGCGGACCGCGATCCGGCTCCTAAATCTGTTGGCATGGAGGACTTGGGGGGAGCAGGAGCGTGCCATTCTCATCGCTGAACGACCCTGTCGACCTCGCTCGGGCGCAGGCAGCGCTGGAAGCTGCGTGGCAGGACGTCAAACCGGCGGATGTCGACGTGTTTGACGAGCGAGAGCGGACAAGACTGGCGTATATCGTCGCGGCCCTCGTGGCGGTCGCGGAAGACGAGGACGATTTGAAACGGCGGGCGGTCGAGCGATATCGCCAATCGGCCTGATCATCACCGCCACCCTTGCCCGGCCGTCGTCGGGAGCGGCTGCGCTATGCGCGCTGGAAAGTGCAGGGATACCGCACCCACAAGAGCGACCAGCCCGATGACCGCGAGCCAAAGCCAAAAATCCAGCGGCGGTTTCTTGCGAGCAGGCATGTCCTAGGAAGCCCGGACCGCGCCGGTTGTTCCTTATCGAACGACTGCGTCGTTGGGGAGGAATTGCCCGTCCCTCGCCCATGCGCCGATCGGAGGCCACACTTCAGGCCGATCGAGGCTCGAATCCCGAGCAGCCCGTCACTCGACCGGCGTGCATTCCATCCGCACACGCTCCCCGGGCTGGCTCGCGGTCTGACAGCTCACTCTGGCGGGCAGCAGCGGGGATCCCGATTGTGCAGGCGTTGTCACCGGCGTCACAGCAGCGGCCGGGATGATGGCGGGGGCCGGCGCCGGGGTCACAGGCCGGGTTCGCGATGAGGCCAGTTGCGGCGTGCGGTGGACCACGGGCTTGGACTGCTGCGGCCCGATTGCCGGCCGCAGCGGAGGCGCTGGCGGCTCCTCTATCGGCTCGATGACCGGAGGCGGATTCTGCGCCGCAACAACCACCGGCGGGGGCTGCTCGGGAGACGCGCGCCAGGGCGTCCACGAACTCAGCCGCGTGAAGGCTTCCATAGTCGGCCGAGTGATCGTCTCGGCGGTCGGCATCGACTGCATGCAGCCGGAAAGCGCAAAGCCGAAAAAGCATACGGCTGCGCGGTTCGGAATCGACAGCATCTTCGCCGCTCCTGCTGTGGATTGATCGCGAGCGGGCCGATGGTGCCCGCTCTGCCCCGGACGAGTCAACCTTTGGCCGCATTCGCAGAGAGCAGAACCTTCGCAGGCGTGGCCCGATCGCAATTCGAGCGCGACAGACCCATGACACGTCAACGCACATCAGCTTTGCCGGAAAATGGATTCCGGCGGCTGCGCCGATGTTCTACGGCTCGCGCTCAATTCTTCGGAGACGACCGACGATGTCTGTGGCCGCGCTGATCGGCTTCCTCCTACTGACAGGCGTCGCCGCCTATGCCCAGACGCTGACCGGCTTCGCCTTCGGCCTGATCACCATGGGGGGCGTCGGGCTGTCCGGGCTGATCTCGTTGCCCGATGCGGCGATGCTCGTCAGCCTGCTGACCCTGGTCAACGCGACGCAGATGCTGCTGAAGGGCTGGCGCGACGTTGCCTGGCGCGAATTCCGGCTGGTGATGGCGGCGAGCCTGCCGGCGCTGTTCATCGGCTATTGGCTGCTGGAATGGCTCGCCGACAGCCAGGCCGACCTGCTGCGGCTGGCGCTCGGCTTCGTCATCATCGTCTCCAGCCTGCAGCTCGCGCGCAAGCCGCAGCCTCGCGCGCAGCGTTCCGGCGCGCCGAGCTTCCTCTTCTTCGGCAGCGTCGCCGGGCTGATGGGCGGGATGTTCTCCACCTCCGGGCCGCCACTGGTCTACCATTTCTACCGGCAGCCGATGACGCTGGTGACGATCCGGGAAACGCTGGTGACGGTCTTCGCGCTCAATGCGCTCTGCCGCACCGGGCTGGTGGCCGCATCAGGCCAAATTCCGTCCGCATCGGTGCTTTCGGGGCTGCTGGCGGTACCCGTCGTCATGGCGGCGACGCATCTCGCTCGGCGACGCCCGCCGGCCATCTCCCCGATGGCGCTGCGGCGGATCGTCTTCGTCCTGCTGTTCCTGTCGGGCGTCGCGCTCGCGGCGCCCGCCGTAATCCATCTGATCAGCGCCTGACCGCGCGCGCCGAGATCGCCCGCGCTCAGAACTGCGGCATCTCCGGCTGCTGATGGGCTGCCAGAACCTGCTGGAAGGCCTGGGACCAGACCTCCGGCGGCTGCGCGCCCGAGATCGCGAGCTTGCCGTCGACGATGAAGAACGGCACGCCGTTGACGCCGACCTTGCGGGCATGATCCTCCAGCCCGATCACGGTCTCGCGCAGCTCGTCATTGGCGAGTTCGTCGCGGGCGGCCTGTTCGTCGAAACCCTGCTCGACTGCGATCTGGACCAGCGTCTCGGTGTCGCCGATGTCGCGCCCGTCCTGCCAATAGGCCTTGAAGAGAGCCGTCGTCATGTCGCCGCCGCGCTGCACCGTCGAGGCGGCCGCGATCAGCATATGCGCCATGCGCGTGTTGACGCTCTTTGTCACCTTCGCCCAGTTGAAGGTGACGCCGCTCTCCAGCGCCGCTTCCGACAGCTTCAGCTCGATTTCCTTGCGCTTGCCTGCACCGAACTTGGCCTCGAGATACTGCGTGCGGTCCATGCCCTCCTCGGGCATGTCCGGGTTGAGCTCATAGGGCAGCCAGGTGATGGCGAAGCGCTCATTGAGACCGTAGCGCTCCAGAGCCGTCTCCAGCCGCGTCTTGCCGATGAAGCACCACGGACAGGCAATGTCCGAAACGATCACGAGCGGCAGCTTGTCCTGCATGTCGATGTCCTTCGTATCAGGCGGGATAGAGATGCTGCCCGCCATGCCGGTCTTCGGCGATCGCTTCCGCGCCCGGCGTCTCGCAACCGGAGAGGAAGGAGGGGCCGATCGGAATCTTGCCGGCGCCGCCGGGAATGTCGAGGATATAGGTCGGCTGGCACAGCCCCGAAAGGTGTCCGCGCAGGCTTTTGACCAGCGCCTGCCCCTCTTCCAGCGTCAGGCGGAAATGCGAGGTACCGGGCGCGAGATCGGGATGGTGCAGATAATAGGGCTTGATGCGGTTCTCGACGAAGGCCCGCATCAGGGCACTGAGGGTCCCGACATCGGCATTGACGCCCTTGAGCAGCACGGACTGGCTGAGCAGCACATGGCCGGCATCGGCGAGCGTCGCGATCGCCGCGCGTGCGTCGTCGGTGAACTCGCGCGGATGGTTGGCATGGATGGCGATATAGCTCGCCTTGCCGGGAATGCGCAGCGCCCGGGCATAGTCCGGCGTGATCCGGCCGGGATCGACCACCGGGACACGGGTGTGCCAGCGCGCGACCTTGATATGCGAGATCGCGGCGAGGCGCCGGGCCACCTCGCGGACGCGGCGGGCGGAGAGGATGAAGGGGTCGCCTCCCGTCATGATCACCTCCCAGATCTCGGGACGGGAGGCGAGATAGGCGAGCGCGGCGTCGAGCTTCTGGCCAGTCAGCGCATCGCCGCCGGGGCCGACCATCTCGCGGCGGAAGCAGAAGCGGCAATAGACCGGGCAGGCATGGACGAGCTTGAGCAAGGCGCGGTCGGGATAGCGATGGACCACACCCTCGACCGGAGAATGGGTGTCGTCGCCGATCGGATCGGCCAGTTCCTGCGGGAGCGTCACCAGCTCGGCGGCATCGGGGACGAACTGGCGCGCGATCGGATCGGCCGGATCGGCGGGATCGATCAGCCCGGCGACGGCTGATGTCACCGAGACGGCATAGCGCTCCGCCACCTTCTGCAGCGCCTCGCGGCGCGCGGGCGCGGCAAGCCCCGCTTCGACGAGCGCGTCGATGCTGCGCAGCGGCTGGCCGCCGGGGGGCTGGTGAACGGTCATGCCCTTCCCCTGCCCGCTTCCGCGACCGGCGTCCAGAGCACATCCTCGATCCGGCGCGCGCCCACGCAGAGCATCACGAGGCGGTCGAAGCCGAGCGCGATGCCGGACGCCGCCGGCATGCTCGCCAGCGCCTCCAGGAAATCGCCGTCGATCGGATAGCGCTCGCCATAGATGCGCTCCTTCTCGTCCATGTCGGCCTCGAAACGGCGGCGCTGCTCGGCCGGGTCGGTGAGTTCGCCGAAGGCGTTGGCGAGTTCGACGCCGCAGGCATAGAGCTCGAAGCGCTCGGCCACGCGCGGATCGCCAGGCTTGGGCCGGGCGAGCGCGGCCTCGCTGATCGGGTATTCGCAGAGGATCGTGGCACGGCCGCGGCCGAGATGCGGCTCGATGCGCTCGGAGAGCACGCGGCTGAAAATATCCGACCAGGTGTCATCTGGAGCGACCCGGATGCCGGCCTCGATCGCATCGGCGGCAAGCCCGCCGCGATCGACATCGTGATCGGCAGTGACCGTGCGCAGCAGGTCGATCCCGGCATGGCGCTTGAACGCCTCCTGCAATGTCACGCGCTCGGGCTCCGCGAAGGGGTCGGCTTCGACATCGCGCCAGCGCAGCATGGTGGCGCCGGCGGCACGGGCAGCCTCAGCCATCAGCGCCGCGCAATCCTGCATCAGCACCTGATAGTCCTCGCCGGCGCGATACCATTCGAGCATGGTGAATTCGGGGTGGTGCAGCGCCGTACGCTCGCGGTTGCGGAAGACGCGGGCGAAATCGAAGATGCGGGTCTCACCGGCCGCCAGCAGCTTCTTGGCCGCGAATTCCGGCGACGTGTGCAAGTAATAGGGGTGCGGAACGGCGGCGTTGTCGATCAGCGTCGTGGCAAAGCCGTGCAGATGCGTCTCATTGCCGGGTGAGAGCTGCAGGATCGCCGCCTCGACCTCGGTGAAGTCATCAGCCTCGAACCAGCGCCGCAACGCCGCCTTGATTCGCCCGCGGGCGAGAAGCGCCGGGCGGCGGTCGGCATGGACATCGGGCCGCCAGAACGGCGTCGGGGAGGAGCTCATCGAATCTCGCACCGGATACGTCGGAAAGCTTTCGTTTCGCGCGCGAATGCGGTAGTTGCGCGGCAATCGAATTCGCATAGCGCGCGGGCGCGCCGCGCACCAGTAAGGACATTCACGTGGTCAAGGTCATCGCTTCCTCCGTCCGCAAGGGCAACGTCCTCGAGCTCGACGGGCATCTCTGCACCGTCATCTCGGCCGAGAGCTTCTTCCCCGGCAAGGGCACGCCGACGACGCAGATCGACATGCGCCGCATCGCCGACGGCGTGAAGATGACGCAGCGCTACAAGACGACCGAGCAGGTCGAGCGCGCCTATGTCGAGGACCGCGACTTCACCTATCTCTATCAGGACGGCGAGCAGTACGTCTTCATGAACCCGGAGACCTTCGACCAGATCCATGTCGACAAGGACGTCGTCGGCGACTCCGCCCCCTATCTTCAGGAAAACATGAAGGTCTCGCTCTCGGTGTTCGAGGACAAGGCCGTGGCGATCGAGCTGCCGCAGCGCGTCACGCTCGAGGTCGCCGAGACCGAGCCGGTGACGAAGGGCCAGACCGCCTCTTCGTCCTACAAGCCGGCGATCCTGTCGAACGGCGTGCGCAGCGCCGTGCCGCCGCATGTCGGCGTCGGCACCCGCATCGTCGTCATGACGGCCGACGGCTCCTATGTCGAGCGCGCGAAAGATTGATCTGCCGAGGCACGCGCCGCGGAGCAATCTCCTCTATAGCTAACGCAGCGGGCCCTTTCCGGGCCCGTTGTCGTTTCGAGGTTTCTTCTCATGCCGCTCACAGTCCAGGCCGCCGCCCTTTCCGGCTTCGTACAGACGCTCAAGGCGCTCGACGCCATTCTCGACAAGGCCCTGGAGCAGGCCGAGACCCGCAAGATCCAACCGGAAGTGCTCCTGACGGCGCGTCTCGCGCCCGACATGCTGGCCTTCACCCGCCAGATCCAGCTCTGCTGCGACTTCGCCAAGAATGCGGTGGCGCGGCTTTCCGGCGGCGAGAACCCGCGCTTCCCCGACGAGGAGAAGAGCTTCCCCGAGTTGAAGGAGCGCATCGCCAAGACGCTCGCCTTCGTCGCTGCCGCCGATGGCGCGGCCCTCGACGCCGGGCTTTCCCGCGAGGTTACCTTCCCGCGCGGCCCCTCGGCGACGATGACAATGACGGGCGAGGCCTATCTCACCCGCTTCGCCATCCCGAACTTCTATTTCCACGCCACGACGGCTTACGACATCCTGCGCGAGAACGGCTTCCAGATCGGCAAGCAGGACTTCCTGCGCGGCGTCTTCGACGCCTGAGGGAGAACGGGCCGGGGCATGGCCGCGGCGCCTGCGATCACGATCGAACGCGCCTCTCCCCGGGATGCCGGGGAGATCGCGTCGCTTTATCTGGCCTCACGCACCGAAGCGCTGCCTTATCTGCGCCGCTGCCACAGCGACGACGAGGTGCGGGGCTGGATCGAGTCCGTCAGGCTCGCCCGCGGAGAGACCTGGGTCGCACGCGAGGCCGGGCGCATCCTCGGCTTCATGTCGCTCGACGGCGAGGAACTCGACCAGCTCGATCTGCTGCCCGGGCATTTCAGGCGCGGCATCGGCTCGCTGCTGCTCGCCAGAGCCAGGGCGCGCAGCCCCGCCCGCCTCAGCCTGTTCACCTTCCAGCGGAACACGGCAGCTCGGGCCTTCTATGAGCGCCACGACTTCCGTCTCGTCGACCTCAATGACGGCACGCGCAACGAGGAAGGGGAGCCGGACGCGCTTTACGAATGGCGCAAATCTGTTTCCACCGAGGGCTTGCAATCGGCGACCACGCATCCCATTTCAGGGTCACGATGATGTATCGAGGGCGTTCCACCGCCTTCCATCATCGTTGAAGACGGCCATGAGCCGAACGTGTGACGCCGGATGTACGCGCGCCCGTTATGGACATGGCCGTTGGCTTTTCGAATGCCCGTAACGCCTTGGCGTTGCGGGCATTTTCTTTGCGCCCGGCCAACGGAAGCGCAATCAATGTTCATTGTATGTTCATATCAAAAGGCGCAGATTGAGCGGAAGGCGAGGCTCATGTGATGGGAGGTTCGTCATGATCTCAACCTTCAGCAGCAATAAGATGGTTGCCACGGCTTTCGCCGCGGCAGCGATCTCGATGGGCGTCATCGCATGGTCGGCCCCCGCCGAGGCACGCTTCGGGGGTGGCGGCTTCGGTGGCGGCGGCATGGCGTTCCATGGCGGCGGTGGCTTCCATGGCGGCGGCATGGCCTTCCGCGGCGGCGGCGTCCCGATGGGCGGCTTCCGGGGCGGCGGATTCGCACGTCCCGGTTTCGCCCGCCCGGCATTCGTTGGGCCCGGCTTCGTCCGGCCAGGCTTTGCCAACCGGGCGGTGTTCTTCCACGACCGGCGGTTCCACAATAACCGCTTCTTCTTCGGTCCGGCTTTCGCGCTGGGCGTAGGCGCGCCCTATTATTACAACAGCTATTACGGCGATGACTGCTACTATGTGTGGCGGCGCAGTTTCGACCCGTGGGGCTATGTCGTCTCCCGCCGTGTGCTGGTCTGCCAGTGACGTGTCGCGTCACGGAGCCTGACAGCTTCAGCAGCGACCGGCTGCGCCGCCATGAGGATGGCGCCGCGCGGTTCCAGGGCAGCGCGCAGCATGGCCAGGCCACACCAGTCCGTTGCACCGGCAAAGGCCAGCATCGCCCCCGTGATCCCGGCAATGGCAAAAGCCACGGTCAAACCGGCAAAGCCGGCGAGGACCAGAAGCGCGACCATGGCTCCGACGATCAGCTGAACCTGCCGAAAGATCGACAGGCGCGGGCCGGCGTTGCCGACGACCGGCGAGCCAGCGGCCCGCAGGGCAACGATGCCGCCGTCGAGGCTGACGCTCTCCGCCCGTTGGGCGGCAAGCGCACAGGCCCGGGCGCTTCGCATGCCGCTCGTCCTGAGGAGCCGTTCCAGCAGGGGCGGCTCCTCGAAGGATGAGGGCTCACATTCCCAGACTTACGCTAACCCAGCAGGAACGGATTGTTCCGCCGTTCCTCGCCCAGCGTGCTGGCCGGGCCATGGCCGGGCAGGAACTGGACGTCGTCGCCGAGCGGCAGCAGCTTCGTCTTGATCCCCGAGATCAGCGTCTCGTGATCGCCATAGGGGAAATCGGTCCGCCCCACGGAACCGGCGAATATGGTATCGCCCGCCAGCAGGAAGCGTAGATCCTTCTGGAAGAAGGTGACATGGCCGGGCGTGTGGCCGGGGACGTGCTGAACCGAGAAGGTCAGGCCTCCCAGCGAGACTTCGTCCCCTTCCTTCAGCCAGCGCGTAGGCTTCACCGCCTTCATGTCGAGGATGTCGAAGCGCAGGCCCTGCTCCGGCAAGCCGTCGAGCAGGAACTTGTCGCCTTCATGCGGTCCGATGATCGGCAGCGAGAGCGCCTCGGCGAGCTCGGTGGCGCCGCCGGCATGGTCGAGATGGCCGTGCGTCAGCCAGATCGCGACCGGGGTGACGCCGAGTTCCTTCAGGGCTTCCTGCAAACGGGGCGCGTCGCCGCCGGGATCGACGATGGCCGCCTGCTTCGTCTCGGGATCCCAGAGGATCGAGCAGTTCTGCTGGAACGGCGTCACCGGCACGACGGCGATCTGGAGCGGCGCTTCGGGCTGGTCGGTCATGCCATTGCCTTTGGTTCGAGCAATATGAAAGAGCCTCACCGCCCGCCGCAGCGATTGGCAATGAGCGCGCGGTAGTTCGTCAGCTCGGAATCCATCTCCGCGACATTGCGTTCGCGCTCCGCACCGCTCTGGCAGGCGGCGAAGACCGAGCGCGCCTTCTGCAGGTAGCCGACATGCTCGCGAAAGGTACGGCACTGAGTCGCCTGATCGGCGCTAGCCGCGGCCGAGAGCCGGGTTTGCTGCAAGCGGAAGCCGGCCTCGTTCTGGAAGAGGTCGCGCGAGCAGGTCGCCGGGCGCGGCTGCTGGCCGAGCGCGGGGCCGGCCAGCAACAGCGTCGTCGCAACGGTCAGTGCGAGCCTCATCCGAGGTTCAGCTCCTTGAAGAAGTCGTTGCCCTTGTCGTCGATGACGATGAAGGCCGGGAAATCCTCGACCTCGATGCGCCAGACCGCTTCCATGCCGAGTTCCGGATATTCCAGGACTTCGACCTTGCGAATGCAATCCTGCGCGAGGCGTGCGGCCGGCCCGCCGATCGAGCCGAGATAGAAGCCGCCATGGGCTTTGCATGCCTCCCGAACCGCTGCAGACCTGTTGCCCTTGGCCAGCATCACCATGGAGCCGCCGAAGGACTGGAACTGGTCGACGAAGGAATCCATGCGGCCGGCCGTGGTCGGGCCGAAGGAGCCGGAGGCGAAGCCTTCGGGCGTCTTGGCCGGGCCGGCGTAATAGACCGGATGGTTCTTGAAATAATCCGGCATGCCCTCGCCGCGCTCAAGCCGCTCACGGATCTTGGCATGGGCAAGGTCGCGGGCGACGACAATGGTGCCGGTCAGCGACAGGCGCGTCTTGACGGGATGCTTCGACAGCGTCGCCAGGATCTGGCTCATCGGCTGGTTGAGATCGATCTTGACGACATCGCCGCCGAGCTTCGCCTCGTCGACATCCGGCAGATACTTCGATGGATCGGCTTCCAGCGCCTCGAGGAAGATCCCGTCCTTGGTGATCTTGCCTTTGGCTTGACGGTCGGCCGAGCAGGAGACGCCGAGCCCGATCGGCAGCGAGGCGCCGTGACGCGGCAGGCGGATGATGCGAACGTCGTGGCAGAAATACTTGCCGCCGAACTGCGCGCCGACGCCGAGCGCCTGCGTCATCTTGTGGACCTCCTCCTCCATCTCGATATCGCGGAAGGCGTGGCCCGAGGGCGAGCCCTCCGTCGGCAGCGCGTCGAGATAGCGGGTCGAGGCCAGCTTCACCGTCTTCAGGTTCTGCTCGGCCGAGGTGCCGCCGATGACGATGGCAAGGTGGTAGGGCGGGCAGGCCGCGGTGCCGAGCGTCAGGATCTTCTCTTTCAGGAACGCCATCATGCGGTCCTTGGTGAGAAGCGACGGCGTCGCCTGATAGAGGAAGGTCTTGTTGGCCGAGCCGCCGCCCTTGCAGACGAAGAGGAACTTATAGGCGTCCTCACCCTCGGCGTAGATGTCGATCTGCGCCGGCAGGTTGGTGGCGGTGTTCTTCTCCTCGAACATCGAGAGCGGCGCGAGCTGGGAATAGCGCAGGTTGCGCTTGAGATAGGCGTCATGGACGCCCTCGCCCAGAGCCGACTCGTCGTCGCCGTCAGTCCAGACCTTGCGGCCCTTCTTGCCCATGATGATGGCGGTGCCGGTGTCCTGGCACATCGGCAGCACGCCGCCGGCGGCGATATTGGCGTTCTTCAGCAGGTCATAGGCGACGAATTTATCGTTCGAGGTCGCCTCGGGGTCATCGAGGATCTTGGCGAGCTGTGCGAGATGGCCCGGGCGCAGCAGATGATTGATGTCGATGAAGGCCTGTTCGGAGAGCTTGCGAATCGCCTCGCGGGAGACGCTCAGGACCTCGCGATCCCCGATCTTCTCGACGCTAACGCCTTCGCTTCCGAGCTTGCGATAAGGCGTCTTGTCCTCACCGAGGGGGAAGAGATCGACATGCGTATAGGCCATGATCAGCGGCTCCGAAGCGATGAAGCGCTGCGCTCTCGATTTGGGACAGAGACTGCTCCACCGACAGGCTCGCTGTGGATCAGAACGGTCTCCAGCCGGACGCGCGGCGCCGTATGGCCGGCGTCATAGCCCGTCGACCGGCGTCGTCCAAGCAGTCTTTAATGAGTTTAAGCGCAGGCAGCCTGAGTGGCCGACTCGGCGAGGATGGCGTAGATCGCCGCGGGGTCACGAATCTTGCGGACCTGCTCAAGCACCGACTGGTTGCGCAGCACGCGCGCAACGCGGGCCAGCGCCTTGAGATGGTCGGCCCCAGCGCCCTCCGGCGCGATCAGCACGAAGATGATGTCGACGGGCTGGCCGTCGAGCGCGTCGAAATCGATCGGCTTTTCGGTGCGGGCGAACAGGCCGACCAGGCGGTCAATGCCCGGCATGCGACCATGGGGGATGGCGATGCCGTCGCCGATGCCGGTCGAGCCGAGCCGTTCACGCTGGAGCAGCGCCTCGAAGATCTCGCGGTCGGGCAAGCCCGTCAGGGCGGCGGCATGCTGGGCAAGCTCCTGCAGAGCCTGCTTCTTGCCATTGGCCCGTAGTGGCGAAATCACCGCGGCGGGGCTCAGGAGATCGGTCAGCGTCATTCGCCCGTCCATGCATGTCCCATGCCGGCCGAAACGCCGTCGGCATGGGTCAGGTTCGAGGGCCGGGGCGGTCGCCCGCCGGCCTCAGGACAGCGATGCCGGCGGGTCGATCCAGCCGATATTACCGTCGCGGCGGCGGTATACGATGTTCATCCGGCCATTGCCAGCATGGCGGAAGACGATGACGGGCGAACCAGTCATGTCGAGCTCCGCGACCGCATCGCTGACCGTCAGAACATGCAGCGATTTGGTGCTTTCGGCCACGGTCACCGGGTGATCGCCGGTGGAAACACCGTCGAACTCCTCGATATCGTCATCCGGAGCCGCAATCACATAGCTGGGGATTTCGATTCCGGCGTCGCGTCCGTTGGCCGTCGAACGGTCCTTCAGCCGGCGCTTGTAGCGTCGCAACCGCTTCTCGATCCGCTCAGCCATCTTATCGAGGCTGGCATAGGCATCATGGGCGGTGGCCGAGGCTTCCAGCGTGATCCCCGACGAGAGGTGAATGACGGTGTCGGTGCGGAAGGCCGTACCGTCCTTGTCGACCGTGACGTGCCCCTGATAGCCGCCCTCGTAATATTTGCTGACGGCTGCAGCGACCCGCTCTTCGGCCTGGCCGCGCAGGGCCTCGCCGACATCGAGATTCTTGCCGGAGATTCGCAAGCTCATGGACTGCTTCCCCTTGTTTAGCCATGGCCAGTGGTTGGCCATCACCCAGAGCTAAGAACCGCGAGTCCGGGATGTCAATGTGACAAGGGAAGCATGGCGCCGATGCGCCAGCGTTTTGGAACCAAATTGCTCAACGCCCTGCGGCCGCCATGGCAACCTTCTCCCGCCGACGCTCCATCGAGGAAGGAATGCGCAGCGATTCCCGATATTTCGCGACGGTGCGCCGGGCGATGTCGATGCCGGTGGCCTTGAGCCTGGTGACAATGGCATCGTCGGAAAGCACGTCGCCCGGACTTTCGTCGTCGATCATCTGCTTGATGCGGAAGCGCACGGCCTCGGCCGAATGCGCCTCGCCATAGCCGGTCGCCGCGATCGCCGCCGAGAAAAAGTACTTCATCTCGAAGACACCGCGCGAGCAGGTCAGGTACTTGTTCGAGGTGACGCGCGAGACGGTCGATTCGTGCATGCCGATGGCATCGGCAACCGTCTTCAGGTTGAGCGGGCGCAGATGCTCGACGCCATAGGCGAAAAAGCCGTCCTGCTGGCGCACGATTTCGCTGGCGACCTTCAGGATCGTGCGTGCCCGCTGCTCGAGCGAACGCGTCAGCCAGTTCGCGGTCTGCAGGCATTCGGCGATGAAGGCCTTCTCCTCGTCGTTGCGCGCCGCCCTGGAAACACGGGCATGATAGGTCTGATTGACGAGCAGGCGCGGCAACGTGTCCGGGTTGAGGTCGATCAGCCAGGAGCCATCGGGCGCGGCGCGGATGAAGACATCCGGAACGACCGTCTCCGCCGCCCCGCCGCCGAAGGCCCGACCGGGCTTGGGATCGAGCCGGCGGATCTCGGCGACCATGTCGGCGACATCTTCATCATCGACGCCGCAGACGCGCTTCAGCGCGGCAAAATCGCGCTTGGCGACGAGATGGAGGTTCGCCACCAGAGCCTGCATCGCCGGATCGAAGCGGTCGCGGTCGCGCAGCTGGATCGCGAGGCATTCGGCGACGTCGCGTGCAGCGACCCCCGAGGGATCGAAGCTCTGGACGATACGCAGCACGGTTTCCACCCGCTCGACACCGATGCCGAGACGTTCGGCGATGTCCGGAACGGGTTCGGCGAGATAGCCGCTGTCATCCACCGCATCGATGAGGTGCCGGCCGATGATGCGCTCTGCCGGGTCGGTGACGGCGAGGTCGAGCTGGGCACTGAGATGGTCGTGCAGCGAGGCTTCAGCCGTCAGCCCGCTCTCGAAGCCTTCGGGCCCGTCTTCGAAGGAGCCGCCGCGGGAGCCATAGGCTCCGCCGATGACCGGAAGACTGTCGGCGCCGCCTGAATCGCTGCGCGCCGCGCTCGGCTGCTCGCTCTGAAAGACATTGTCGAGGCCGGTGCCGAGCCGGCCTTCCATGCCCTCCTGGGTATGCAGGCTTTCGGCGCGGGCAAAGCTCTCGGGATCGGCGGCGTGCGGGCTCTCGGCCTCCGCACCGCCGCCTAGCGGGACTTCCGGGCCGTCGTTCCGCTCGAGCAGCGGGTTCCGCTCAAGCTCGCCGTCGACGAAGTTCTGGAGTTCCAGATGCGAGAGCTGCAGGAGCTTGATCGCCTGCAGCAGCTGCGGCGTCATCACCAGGGACTGGCCCTGACGCAACTCCATGCGCGGCATCATCGCCATGCGCGAAAGGCCCTTCTCGATCGCGCGCCACACGGCACGCTTCTTGCTTGTGAGAAGACCCTAGCGCCTGCTCGGCGCCGCGTCAAAGCCCATGCCTCGTTTGCAGGCAGGAAATTTGATGCACCGCAACAAACCGATGGAAATCGAGGCAGACGCCGCCGATCAGAGGCGGAAATCCTCACCGAGATAGACACGGCGGACATCGGGATTGGCGATAATCTCGGCCGGCGAGCCTTCCGTCAGAACCCGGCCGGAATGGATGATGTAGGCGCGGTCGACGAGGCCGAGCGTCTCGCGGACGTTGTGGTCGGTGATGAGCACGCCGATGCCGCGGTCGGTCAGCTGACGCACCAGCGCCTGAATGTCGCCCACCGCGATCGGATCGATGCCCGCGAAGGGCTCGTCGAGCAAGATGAAGGATGGCTTTCCGGCGAGCGCGCGGGCGATCTCGCAGCGGCGGCGCTCGCCGCCGGAGAGCGCGATCGACGGCGCCTTCCTCAGCCGCGAAATGGTAAATTCCTCGAGCAGCTGGTCGAGCTGACGCTCGCGCGCCTTGCGGTCAGGCTCGACCACCTCGAGCACGGCGCGGATGTTGTCCTCAACGGAGAGCCCGCGGAAGATCGAGGCCTCCTGCGGCAGATAGCCGATGCCGAGCCGGGCGCGCTGGTACATGGGCAGCCCGGTTATGTCGTTGCCCTCGAGCGAAATGACACCGAAATCGGCCCCGACCAGACCGGTGATCATGTAGAAGATCGTGGTCTTGCCGGCGCCGTTCGGGCCGAGCAGGCCGACCGCCTCCCCCTGACGCAGATAGAGGCTGGCGTCCGACACCACGGTGCGGCCGCCATAACTCTTGCGCAGATTGCTGACGGCGAGAATCCCCGGCCCGCCGATCTCGGCGGCCGTCGAGCGCATCGCCCCCTCGCCTGCGGCGCGCCTTCCACTGCCAAAAAGCCCACGCAGGCGGCCGAAGACTCCACCCGGACTCGGAGCCTGGGTGCGTGCGGGCATGGCGGCGGGGCGAGGCGCTTCGGAGACGGTCACTGCGGCACGGTCGCTTGTTGAGCTCAGTTGGTGGGCTTGGGAGCCGGCTTGGCGCCAGGCTTGGTCGCGTCCGGCTTGTTCGTTTCCGAGTTCGGCACGAAGAAGCCCTGGACCCGTCCGCCCTTGGTGGTCTCGACATTCGCGACGCCGGTCACCGTATTGTAGGTCAGCTTCTCGCCGCGGGTGATGTTCGGTCCGTCATTCAAGGCGACATTGCCCGTCATGATCACGACGTTGTTGGCGCGGTCGAACTCGGCATTGTCGGAGGTCGCAGCCTGGGTCTTGGAGACGACCGTCACCGGCCCCTTGCAGAGGATGCGCTTGATCGAGCTGTCATTGCCGTTCGGCGCGGCCGGAGTCGCGGCTGCCGGCTTGGCAGCGCCGGCGCCGCCCTGCCCGCCATTGCGGCCCTCATAGAGCACGGTCATCACGGTGCAGCGCACCGTGGTCTCGCCCTGGACCGCGACGACATTGCCCGTGAAGACGGCCTTGTTCTCCTTGTCGAGCACATCGAGCTTGTCAGCATCGATCTTGATGGGCTCCTTGCTGTCGCCGCCGAGACCGCCCAGCGGGGACGAGGCATTGCCGCCGCGCGCCTTGCCCTGCGCGGCCTGCGCAAACGCCGTTTGCGGAGCCGCGGCCAAAACCACGCCCGCCACCAGCAGCAGAGCGGCGCCGCGGAACCCCTTGGCGAAACGGAAACTGTGGCTTGCCGTGCTCATGTCACTGTCTCTTCCCGTTGCCAGCATCGTTGGCGGGCGTGTCGCCTGCCGGAGCAGCCCGATTCGCGTTCAGCAGTTCCGGCATCGGCGTGCTGCCCTCGCGCTCGGGCCCGGCGATCGTACCTGCTGGCGCGTTCCTGATGAAGACCCGGACCCGCCCCTCGAATGCGATCAACTCGCCATTGTTCTTCACGTCAAGCGTGTTGGCGTCCACAGTCGTCTCGCCGAGCGAGACCTTGACCGGTTCCGTCGAAGTCACGGCGCCGGATTTGAAGTCGACATCGGCCGTCCTCATCTGCATGTCGTGGCCGCTCTCGGTCCGAACCTTCACATCGTCGACGAGCTTGAGCTTTTCTTTCTGGGTGTCGAACAGGCCTGTCTTCGCGTTGACCGTCACCCAGCCCTCCCGCTCCATCTGGATGCGTGCGGTCAGGATCTGAAGCTCGATCTGGGTTGGGTTCTTGATCTCCTGAAAGGCATTCTCGGCCGTGACCTGATAGGGCAGGTTATTCTTGCGGTAGCCGGAGAGCTTGGGCGTCTCCATCCGCACCTTGCCGCCGGTGATGCCGACCGAGCTGACCGAGACATTGGCGAGCTTGCCGCGGAGCGGGTTGAGAAAGGGGACGACGACCAGCGCGACCACCAGCGTCACTGCGGTCAGGGGAATAAGCGTGCGCAGGATGTGAACGGCCCGGGTGTGGCGACGCGCCGCGGCAAACGCCGCGCGACGGCTCAGCGCCTGCGCGGAAATCCTTCCCGCCGGGTCGTTCAATGTCATTGCCACAGTCATGCCCCGCGCAATGGCAGCCGCTCACGGCTTTTTCGTGTCGCTAGGGCGAACCGCAACGCGCCCCCGCGCCGCCCGCTCCAGACCGGACGGGCGCGCCCCTCGCGCCAGTCTTCGCCGCAGACTGACGCAAGAACCCTTCGAAATTGTCAAGTGTGAGCGAAAATGTCGGTCTCGCCCCAGCCGGCCAGATCGAGCTCGGCGCGGTAAGGCAGGAAGTTGAAGCAGGCCTGGGCGAGATGGCTGCGGCCCTCGCGCGCCAGCATCGCCTCAAGCTTGGCGTGGAGCGCGTGAAGATGCAGCACGTCGGAGGCAGCGTAGGCGAGCTGGGCCTCGCTGAGCGTGTCCGCACCCCAATCCGAGGATTGCTGCTGCTTCGAGAGCTCGACGCCGAGCAACTCGCGCACCAGATCCTTCAGGCCGTGGCGATCCGTATAGGTGCGGACCAGCTTCGAGGCGATCTTGGTGCAGTAGACCGGGGCCGTTACCACGCCGAAAGCGTGGCGCAACACGGCCACGTCGAAGCGCGCGAAGTGGAAGAGCTTCAGCACGGCCGGGTCTTCGAGCAGGCGGATCAGGTTCTTGGGCCGCTCGCCATTCTTCAGGATCTGGACGACGTCCGCCGTGCCGTCGCCACGCGAGAGCTGAACCACGCAGAGCCGATCGCGATGCGGATTGAGGCCGAGCGTCTCGGTGTCGATCGCGACGCTCGAACCGGCCTCGTAGCCGTCAGGCAGATCGCCGCGATGAAAACGGATGGTCATGCTCGAAACCTCACTCGGGCCGCGCTGAAGCGCCCTTAAACGGTACTCACGGGAATGGAACGGCAGCAGACCGCGCCGAAACGGCGCGCCTTCCGCAGCTAGCGGCCTCGTATGGCTGGTTCAAGCCCTTTCTGATTTGGCACAACTGGCCGACCCCATCGTTAACCTTTTATTCACTATAAGCTTCAAGCTTTCGTTAAGGCATGCGACAAGAGTGACAATGGAGCACGACGCATGTCCCCGATTCGCCTTTTCTGCGATCTCGATGGCCGCATCGGTCTGCGGGCCTTCTGGCTCGGCAGCGCCGCCGTCGCGTTCACGCTGCTTGCCTTGCAGCGGATCCTGCCCCAACTGACGGATCCCCAGACCGCGCGAACCGTCCTTGCCTTCACAAACGCTTTTGCCCTGTTTCCCTGGGTGGCGCTGGCCGCCAAGCGCGCCACTGACCGGGGCGGCAGCCCGCTTTTCGGCATCCTGCTGATCTGCGCGATCGTGCTGCCGGAGCACCTGCGTCTCTACATGCCATTCGGCTGGCGGCCTTCGCTGGAAGCGATCTCGACCATCGCCTGGGTGGTCGCCCTCATCGATCTCGGCCTGATGCCTTCGGCCAAGGACGGGCCGGCGGAGGCATTGGTCGCCGTCGAGGCCGGTTCCCGCTCAGCCTGAAGCGCGCCGGATCTCGGCGCGTCCTGCCGGCCCGGAAGCTGCGATCTAACTCTTTGTCGGAGCATCGGATCTCTTCGAAGAGCCGATTCCACTTTTTGGTCCGATGCTTTAAAGCGGCGGCATGACGACGACGCCCTCCGCCTCTGCCCCTGCCCTTTCCTTCGATCCCGCCGATCCGGTCGCGCTGACGCAGGCGCTGGTGCGCTGTCCCTCCGTCACGCCGCAGGAAGGCGGCGCGCTCGCCCTGCTCGCCGCCGTGCTCACGGCCGAAGGCTATGAAGTCCACCGCCCGGTCTTCAGCGAGCCGGGCACACCGGATGTCGAGAATCTCTATGCCCGCATCGGCAGCGAGGCCCCGGTCTTCGTCATCGCCGGGCATACCGACGTCGTGCCCGTCGGCAACGAGGCGGCCTGGACACGCGCGCCCTTCGACGGCGCAATCGAGAACGGCACCCTCTACGGGCGCGGCGCCTGCGACATGAAGGGCGGCCTCGCCGCCATGGTTGCGGCGGCGATCCGCTATCGCCGCGAGAACCCCGATGCGCCCGGCTCCATCGCCTTTCTGGTCACAGGCGACGAGGAGGGCCCCGCCGTCAACGGCACGGTGAAGCTGCTGGCCTGGGCGCATGAGCGTGGCGAGCGCTTCGACCATTGCATCCTCGGCGAGCCGACCAACCCGGCAACGATGAGCGACATGATCAAGATCGGCCGGCGCGGCTCGCTGACCGGCCAGATCACCGTCCATGGTATCCAGGGCCATGTCGGCTACCCGCACCTCGCCGATAACCCGATCCGCGGCATGGTCCGGCTGCTGGCGGCGCTCGACGCCGGGCCGCTCGACACCGGCACGGAGCATTTCGACCCGAGCAATCTCGAAGTCACGACGGTCGATGTCGGCAACCCCGCGTCGAACGTCATCCCCGCCCAGGCCAGGGCCGTCTTCAACATCCGCTTCAACGACGTCTGGACGCCCGAGACGCTCGCAGCCGAGATCGAGCGGCGTCTGCACGAGGCCGCGGGCAACACCGTGCGCTACGAGGTCGGCTTCCAGCCGACCAACGCCGTCGCCTTCCTGACCGCGCCCGGCCCGTTCGTGGCGATGGTCGGCGATGCCGTCGAAGCCGAGACCGGCAAGCGCCCCGCCCTGTCGACGACCGGCGGCACATCCGACGCGCGCTTCATCAAAAGCTTTTGCCCTGTCGTCGAGTACGGCGTCGTCGGCAAGACGATGCACCAGATCGACGAAAGCGTGGCCGTCGCCGACCTCGCTGCGCTGGAGCGGATCACGCATCGGTTACTCGCCAGCTATTTTGCAGCGCAACATAAAGCTTGACGCGCCGGAACTGCGAGCCATTATCGCCGTTAGACGAAAGTCTAAGAACGCAGATAATGGAGATCGTGATGAGGCTTGCCGCCGACGACATCGCGCGCTCGCTGCGCGGTTCCTGGCATCTAATGACCCGCGGCACTGAAGCGCTTGCCGAACTCGACCTCAGCCGCGACGGCTTCTGGCGCTCCTTCCTCGCCTTCGCGCTGATGTTGCCGGCGACCGTCGCGATCCTCGCCGCGGCCCGCCTGTTCGCCGGCCTGCCGAACAGCGCCGGCCTCTTCACCGTGCCTGAGCTCGTGCTGGCGGTGATTGGCGCGCTCTGCCTCGCCATCCTCGCCGTGCCGGCCCTGCTGATCGCGCTGCGCCCGGAGCTTGCGCAGGCGCCGCGGTTCACCAGCTTCGTCATCGCCTGGAACTGGGCCGGCATCGTTTCGGCGAGCCTCATGGCGGTGCCCGCCGCCGTCTTCGCGCTGGGGTGGTCGACACCGGAGCTGGCGCTGGTGCAGGCGGCATTCTTCGCGGCGATCGTGCTGCGCTTGCGCTATTGCGTGGCGCGTGCGGCCTTTGGCCCGGAAGGGCACAGCATCGCGCTGCCGCTGGTCATCGCCAGCATCGTGCTCGACTATGGCGTGATTCGGCTGTTCAGCCTGTTCTGAGCCCGTCTCAGTAGTCTACACCTGCGAGGTAGAGCCCGCAGGACGGCGCGAGGGCGGCGCATTGCGCACGGTCGCGCGCCGCCAGTATCTGGCCGAGCTTCTCCTCGGGCCAGCGCCCCGCCCCGACCATCTTCAGGCTGCCGACGATCGAGCGGACCTGATGATGCAAGAAGGAGCGGGCGTGGGCGTAGACCACGATCTCCGCGCCCTCGCGCCGGACATCGAGCCGGTCGATCGTACGGATCGGGCTGTTGGCCTGGCATTCGGCAGCGCGGAAGGTCGTGAAATCGTGCTTTCCAAGCAGAGCCTTGGCGGCGCGGTCCATCGCCTCGTGGTCGAGCTTCACCGGAACGTGCCAGACGCGGCCGCGATCGAGAGCGGGCGGCGCCCGCCTGTCGAGAATGCGGTAGATGTAGTAGCGGCGCTTTGCCGAAATGCGGGCGTCGAAATCATCGGGGACGATCTCGGCGCTGAGCACGCTGACCGGAAAGCGCGCCTTCAGCCGGGCATTGCTCGCATCGCGTACGACGTCGGTCCGCCATTCCCTGTCGATATCGACATGGGCGACCTGATGCGTGGCGTGGACGCCGGCATCCGTGCGCCCGGCGCAGTGCAGCCGGACGGGGTGGCCGCAGAAGGCCTCGACCGCCTCCTCGACGCTCTGCTGCACGGACGGGTCGCTCGCCTGGCGCTGCCAGCCCGAAAACGGCGTGCCGTCATATTCGATGACGAGCTTATAGCGCGGCATCAGAGGTGGCCGCCAAAAAGTGCGAAGCGGTTTTTGGACAACGGCCCGCTCCGTTAAAGCTTGTCGCCGGCCCCGAGCCGCGCGCCGCGCAGGAACTCGGCCCCGCTCATCGGCGCCTTCCCGGCGCGCTGGACCTGCAGCAGCTTCACCGCCCCGACGGCGCAAGCGACGGTGCCCTCGTCATCGAGCAGCGTGCCCGGCTCGGCTGCGCCGCCGGCGCGCGCCGTGCGCAGGATCTTCAGCCGCTCCGGCCCCTTGCCGAGGTCGATCTCGGCGAAGGCGCCCGGGAAGGGCGAGAGGCCGCGCACCCGGTCATGCACCAGTTGCGCCGGCAGCGTCCAGTTCAGCTTGGCCTCGGCATTGGTGATCTTGGCGGCATAGGTGACGCCGTCTTCCGGCTGCGGCGTGAACTGCAGGCCGCCTCGGCCCAGCGCCGCGAGTGCGCGCACCATCAGATCGGCACCGAGGATGCTGAGCCGGTCGTGGAGTTCGCCGGCGGTCAGGTCGGGCCCGATCGGCAGCGTCTCGACCATGGCGACAGGGCCGGTGTCGAGCCCCGCCTCCATCTTCATCACGCAGACGCCGGTTTCGGCATCGCCGGCCATGATCGCACGCTGGAGCGGCGCCGCGCCGCGCCAGCGCGGCAGCAGCGAGGCATGGAGGTTGAGGCAGCCGAGCTCGGGCAGATCGAGGATCGCCTGAGGCAGGATCATGCCATAGGCGACGACGACGGCGACATCGGCTTGATGCGAGGCGATGATCTCGGCCTGCTCCGGCGTCTTCAGCGTCGCGGGCGTGAAGACCGGGATGCCGAAGCGCTCCGCCGCCCTGTGCACCGGCGAGGGCTTGAGATCGAGGCCGCGGCCGGCCTGCGCCGGGGCGCGGGTGTAGCAGGAGACGACCTCATGCCCCTGCCCGACGATCTCGGTCAGGACCGGCACGGCGAAATCCGGCGTGCCCATGAAAATGACGCGCAAACTCATACGCTCGACTTTACCTCAGCTCCGGCATGGCACCGGAAGAATGAAACAGCCTGCCGATTACGCAGCCCGCTCGCGCTTGGCCGCCTTGGCGAATTTCTTGGTGACGCGCTCGCGCTTCAGCCGCGAGAGATGATCGATGAAGAGCACGCCATCGAGATGGTCGATCTCGTGCTGCAGGCAGGTGGCGAGCAGGCCATCGGCCGCGATCTCCAGCGTCTTGCCGTTGAGATCCATATAACGGACCTTCACCTCTGAGGGACGCTCGACCTCCTCGTAATATTCCGGGATCGAGAGGCAGCCTTCCTCATAGACGTTGAATTCCTCCGAGGACCAGGTGACCTCCGGATTTATGAAGACCTGCGGCTTCCTGGGTTCCGGCTCCTCGCCCTCCTTCGCCTCCGGCTTCGAGAGGTCGATCGTCACCACGCGCAGCGGCACGCCGATCTGGATGGCGGCGAGCCCAATGCCCGGTGCGTCGTACATCGTCTCAAACATGTCCGCGACCAGCGCCTTGATCTCGGGCGTGACAGCTGCGACCGACTTCGAAACGAGGCGAAGCTGGGCGTCGGGCAGGATGACGAGCGGGCGAACGGACATGGGATTCCAAGGAGAAAGAGCTGTTGAGCCCGGGACATAAGCATTTGTGGGCAAGCGGTCAAACTGTTCCGCTTTCGTTCGCCATTCGCCATCGAATCGGCTAGGCTCGGCGCATGAACGAGATCGCCTTCACCCTGTTGGAGCGCCCGGTGAGCTGGGCCGAAGCCGCCCTCGGCTTTGCAGCCCTGAGCCTTGTGCTCCTGCTCATGGCCGTGATCGCCGGCTGGCGGGGCGGCAGGAGCCGCGCGATCGAGGTCGCGATGGCGGCCGAGCGTGCCCGCGAAATGGACGACAAGGTCGCGGAGATGAACCGCCAGCAGGCGGAACTCGCCGGCCGGATGCAGTCCATGGCCGAAATCCTCTCGACGCGGCAGGGCGATCTTGCCCGGCTCGTAGCCGACCGGATGGACGGGCTGAGCCACAAGGTTGGCCAGGGCCTCGAACAAAATGTCCGCCAGACCACCGAAAGCCTCGGCAAGCTGCAGGAGCGACTGGCGGTCATCGACACCGCCCAGAAGAACCTGACCGACCTGACCTCCGAAGTGGTGACGCTCAGGGACGTGCTCGCCAACAAGCAGGCGCGCGGGGCCTATGGCCAGGGCCGCATGGAAGCGATCGTCCGCGACGGCCTGCCCGCCGCCTTCTTCACCTTCCAGCCGCAGCTCTCGAACGGGCGCCGGCCGGACTGCCTCGTGACCCTGCCGGGCGACGGGCGCGGCCTCGTCATCGACGCCAAGTTCCCGCTGGAGAGCTTCACGCTGCTGCGCGAGGCGCGCGGCGACGACGCGCGCAAGGCCGCCGGTCAGCGCGTGCGCAGCGATGTCGGCGTGCATGTGAGGGATATCGCCGAACGCTATTTCCTGCCCGGCGAGACGCAGGATGTCGCGCTGCTCTTCGTTCCGTCGGAATCGATCTATGCCGATCTGCACGAGCATTTCGACGATGTCGTGCAGCGCGCGCACCGGGCGCGGGTGATGATCGTCTCGCCCTCGCTGCTGGCGCTGGCGATCCAGCTGATGCAGTCGCTGGTGCGCGATGCGCGCATGCGGGAAGAGGCGCAGGTCATCCAGACCGAGGTCGGCAAGCTGCTCGACGACGTCCGCCGGCTGGGCGAGCGGGTCGACAAGCTCGATACCCATTTCCGCCAGGCTCAGGACGATGTCGGCCAGATCAAAACCTCGGCCGGCAAGGTCACCAGCCGCGCCGAGAAGATCGGCGCGCTCGATTTCGACGACGAAAAGAGCGAGCCGAAGCTGCCCTTCGCCAAGGGGCTGGAGCTGAAGGCCGCGGCGGAGTAATCAGCCGCGGCTGAGCACCGCCGAAAGCTCCGGCTTCACGTTCAGCGTCTGGAAAACGACACAGTAGCGCTCGGTAAGCTTGAGCAGCGTGTCGAGCTTCTCCTGCGGCGCGTCGCTCTCGACGTCGAAGAAGAGGCGGATGGCCTGGAAGCCGACCGGCGCATCCTTGGCGACGCCGAGCGTGCCACGGAAATCGAGATCGCCCTCGGCCCGGACGACGCCCTTCTTCAGCTCGATCTCGAGCGCGGTGGCGACCGCCTTCAGCGTCACACCGGCGCAGGCGACCAGCGCCTCCAGCAGCATGTCGCCGGAGCAGAGCTCGGCGCCCGAGCCGCCTGAGGCGGGATGCAGGCCGGCAAGCGCGATAGCGCGGCCGGTCTCGACCTTGCAGGCGATGTGCTGGTCGTCGAGCTCGCCATGGGCCTTGAGCGTGATGACCGCAGCCTCAGGATTGGTGCGGTATTCGTCCTTGAGAGGAGCCTGCAAGGCACGCAGCGCGGTGACGTCCATCATCGTGATCCTTCTGAAGCGGTCAGCCGGCTTGTAGCCGCTTCAGGCCGCCGCCTCCACCTCCGGCGCAGCGGGCTGGCTTTCCTTTTCGAGCGCCCGGCGCAATTCGCGACGCAAGGTGACGAAGCCGACGGAGCCCTCCTCGCGCGGACGCGCCAGCAGATTGTCGAGGTTGAAGGCGGCCGGCCCCGGCTGCCGCGGCAGGACGAGGATGCGATCGGCCAGGCGCAGGGCCTCCTCGACGGAGCCCGTGGCGATGACGACGGCGGGGCGCGCTTGCATACATAGTTCCGGCAGGAAGGCGGTGAGCCGAACGCGCGCATCGGCATTGAGCGCCGCAAAGGGCTCGTCGATCAACAGCAGCCGCGGTCTGACCAGCAAGAGGCGGGCGATGGCGAGCCGAAGCAGCTCCTCGGGCGAGAGCGCAGCGGGCCGCTGCTTCGCCTGCCCGGAGAGGCCGAGGCGAACCAGCACATTGGCGATCAGGCCCTCGCGCTCGAACGGCGTCACATTCGGGAGGACAAAAGCCAGGTTCTCGGTGAGATCGAGCCAGGGAAAGAAGCGCGGCCGGGCGCAGAGCAGGCCGATCTCAGTCGTCGGTATCGCTTCCTCATCGGCCCGCAGACCGGCGAACGCTCGCAGCGCCGCCCCACGCACCTCCGGAGCACCGAGCAGGGCGACGACCTCGCCAGCCCTGGGGCGCGGCGGAGCGTATTCGGGAGAGCGGGAGAAATCGTGAAGAGCGGCCGACATCGCTGGCTCCATCCATAACAAGGCGGAAGGAGCGCAGACGGCATCGGGCCGTCCCGTCGTTCCCGCGCTTTAGCTGCATTTGTTTCGCGCCCGCAAGCTGAGGCTCAAATCGGCGCGTGTCCTCTTCTAAGGTCCGATCGTCCTTTTTGTCAAACGGCACTTACCGCCACATGCCGGCATTTTCGGCCGCCTTTTCCTGATGCGGGGCCTCGTCGCGCAGAGACGCGCATCAGTCCTTCAGGTCCGATCGTTCTGCTGGCCAATCAACACAATCACGACCGTCAATTGGCCAATCACCAGGAAACTTCCGTGGATTTTAACCCTCTCGTCCCCTTTCCACGCGTGCTAGAACAGCCCCAGACGACGGAACCGTGCCCACGTGACAGCCTCCTCCACAACGCCCGCGCTCGCCCTCTCCGACATGTTGCACGACCCGGAGGCGGGCATCGCGAAGCTGTTCGAGGCGGCACGGCGCAAGGACAAGGCGGAGAAGCGGCAGTTGCTCGTGGCCGGGCTGCGGCAGTTGCTAGAGGACGGCCGGGTTTCGGCCAAGGCAATCCTGACGGGTCCGCGCGGCGGCCTCGCCTGCGCGCACCGGCTCTCGGCGGTGATGGATGCCGTCGTCATCGGGCTGCACAAGGCCGCGGCCTCTTATTTCTATCCGGCCGACAACCCCTCGCAATCGGAGCGGATCGCGGTCGTCGCCGTCGGCGGCTATGGCCGCGGCACGCTGGCGCCGGGCTCCGACGTGGATTTGCTTTTCCTCTTCCCGCACAAGCAGACGGCCTGGGGCGAGAGCGTGGTCGAATCCATGCTCTATCCGCTCTGGGACCTGAAGCTGAAGGTCGGCCATTCCGTACGCTCGATCGACGATTGCGTGCGCGAGGCGCGGGCGGACATGACGATCCGCACGGCCTTGCTGGAAGCGCGTTTCCTGGTGGGCGACCGGGCGCTGTTCGACGAGATGACCCGCCGCTTCAATGCCGAGGTGGTGGAGGGCACGGCCGCGGCCTTTACCGAGGCGAAGCTCGCCGAGCGCGAGACGCGGGTGCAACGGGCCGGCGCCTCCCGCTATCTGGTCGAGCCGAACGTCAAGGACGGCAAGGGCGGGCTGCGGGATCTCAACACGCTGTTCTGGATCGCCAAATACTCCTACCGCGTCGACGACGTGCGCGAGTTGGTCGCGGCCGGGCTCTTCGACGAGGACGAACTGCAGATGTTCCAGCGCTCGGAGGAATTCCTCTGGCGCGTGCGCTGCTGGCTGCATTTCATCACCGGACGCGCCGAGGAGCGGCTCTCCTTCGACCTGCAGCGCCAGGTCGCCGCCGCCATCGGCTATGTCGGCCGCAGCGGCCAGGCCCCCGTCGAGCGCTTCATGAAGGCCTACTTCCTGATCGCCAAGGACGTCGGCGACCTCACCGCCATCGTCTGCGCCGCGCTGGAAGCGCGCCAGCAGAAGCCGCGCGCGACGCTCTCGCGGCTGTTCGACACCCTGGCGAAGCGCAAGCGCGAACGCTCCCTCGGCCATCGCGACTTCAAGCTGACGAGCCAGCGCCTCAACGTCGTCGACGACAGCGCCTTCGAACGTGATCCGGTCAATCTGCTCAGGCTCTACGAAATCGCCAGCCGCGAGGATCTCGCGATCCACCCCGGCGCAAGCCGTCTGGTGACGCAATCGCTGAGGCTGGTGACGCCGGGCTTGCGCAACGACCCGGAAGCCAACCGCATCTTCCTCGAAATCCTCACCGCCCGGCGCTCGCCGGAGGTTGTGCTGCGTCGCATGAACGAATCGGGCCTGCTCGGCCGCTTCATCCCGGATTTCGGCCGGGTCGTGGCGATGATGCAGTTCAACATGTACCACCACTATACGGTGGACGAGCATCTGATCCGGGCGATCGGCGTTCTCGCCGAGATCGATGCCGGCGCGCTCGAGGCGGAGCACCCGCTCGCCAACGAGATCATGCCGACCATCGCCAACCGGCGCGCGCTTTATGTCGCGCTGTTCCTGCACGACATCGCCAAGGGGCGGCCGGACGACCATTCGCTTGCCGGTGCCCGCATCGCACGCAAGCTCGGCCCGCGCTTCGGCCTGACCAGCGCCCAGACCGAGACGGTGGCGTGGCTCGTCGAGCACCATCTCGACATGTCGACCGTGGCGCAGAGCCGCGACCTCGGCGACCCCAAGACGATCGAGAGCTTCGCCGCGACGGTGCAGACGCTGGAGCGGCTGAAGCTGTTGCTCGTTCTCACCGTGGCGGACATCAAGGCAGTCGGCCCCGGCGTCTGGAACGGCTGGAAGGGCCAGTTGCTGCGCACCCTCTATTACGAGACCGAGCTGGTGCTGGCCGGCGGCCATTCGGCCGTCGAGCGCAAGGCACGGGTCACCGTGAAGCAGGACGCGCTGCGCCAGCGCCTGGCGGATTGGAGCAGCGAGGAGCGCGACGCCTATATTGCGCGCCATTACCCGGCCTACTGGATCAAGGTCGATCCCGACCGCCAGGAGAAGCACGCCCGCTTCCTGCGCGAGGCCGAGCAGGCAGGGCGGACCACCGCGACCATCGTCGAGACCGACCAGTTCCGCGGCGTCACCGAGCTTACCGTTCTCGCGCCCGACCATCCGCGGCTGCTCGCCATCGTCACCGGGGCTTGCGCGGCGGCCGGCGGCAACATCGTCGACGCCCAGATCTTCACCACCAGCGACGGGCTCGTGCTCGATACCATCTCGGTTTCGCGCGCCTTCGACCGCGATGACGACGAACTGCGCCGCGCCGAGCGGATCGCGGCTGCGATCGAGCGGGCGCTGAAGGGCGAGATCAAGATCGCCGATCTGGTGGCCCAGCGCCGGGCGCCGCCGCCCCGCGGCCAGACCTTCCAGGTGCAGCCCGAGGTCATCATCGACAACGTGCTCTCGACGCGCCACACCGTGCTGGAGGTCTCCGGCCTCGACCGACCGGGGCTGCTCTACGATCTCACCACCGCAATCGGAAAGCTCAACCTCAATATCGCCTCGGCCCATATCGCGACCTTCGGCGAGAAGGCGGTCGACGTGTTCTACGTCACCGACCTGACCCATGCAAAGATCGTCTCGACAGGACGGCAGCTCTCGATCCGCAAGGCGCTGCTCGACGTCTTCACGCTCGAGGCCGAGAAGCCGGCACCCACCAAGGTCAAAATGCCAGCTCGCGCTTGATTTAACGGGCTATAAGGCCGATATCCGGCACGAACGCGGCAGCGCCCCGACGTGACCGGCCCCGGCTCGGCAAGGAGCGGCGCAGCCAGCCAGACAAAGGGACCTGAAGACACAATGACGCAGAACCCTGCGACGCAAGACCCCAATCTCGAAGCCGCGGCCGATGCCCCCGAGCAGGCCGCGGCCACCGAGGGCACCGAAGCCCTGGTCGCGAAGCTCCAGGCCGAGCGCGACGACCTCAAGGACAAGCTGCTGCGCACCCTGGCCGAGATGGAGAATCTGCGCCGCCGCACCGAGCGCGAGATCGCCGATGCGAAAGCCTATGCGGTGACGAGCTTCGCGCGCGACATGCTCGGCTCCTCGGACAATCTGCGGCGCGCCCTGGAAAGCATGCCGGAGGGAGCCCTGACGACGGCCGATGCTGCCACCAAGGCACTGCATGAAGGCGTCGAGCTGACCGAGCGCGAGTTGCTGAAAACGCTGGAACGTCACGGCGTGCGCCGTATCGACCCGCAGGGCGAGAAGTTCGACCCGCACCTGCACCAGGCTATGTTCGAGGCGCCCGACGCCGCGATCGCCAAGGGCCTCGTCTCGAAGGTGGTGCAGGTCGGCTACAAGATCGGCGAGCGCGTCCTGCGCCCGGCGCTGGTCGGCGTCTCGGCCGGCGCGCCGAAGGCTGCGGAACCGCCGGCCGGCGACGCACCCAAGCACTGACGCCGTGTTCGAGGCCGCCGGCGTCGCCATCTTCGCGCTGACCGGCGCGATCGTCGCGGCCCGCAAGGGGATGGACCCCTTCGGCTTCATCCTGCTGGCGACCGTGACCGGCGCCGGCGGCGGCACGTTGCGGGACGTCCTGCTCGGGAACAGCGCGTTCTGGGTGAACGACCCGTCCGATGTCGCGGTCTGCGTCGTAGTGGCGCTCAGCGCCTGGACGACGGCCTATTTCCGGCCCGGGCTCCTCGAGGGCTGGGCCGGCCGCAAGGTGCTGATCTGGGCCGACGCGGCCGGGCTTTCCCTTTTCGCCGTCGTCGGCACCTTCAAGGGACTTTCGGCCGGCGCGCCGGTCCTGTCAGCCGTGGCGCTCGGGGCCATGACCGCCAGTTTCGGCGGCATCCTGCGCGACATTCTGGCCGGCGACAGGCCGATGGTGCTCTGGAGCCGCGATTTCTATGTCACCGCGGCGACAGCCGGAGCGGCCGTCACAGCCCTGCTGGTGGGGCTCGGCGTTCCGACCGCGGTCGTCATGCTGGGCGGCCTGACAGCCGGATTCGGGCTCAGGGCCGGCTCGCTGCTGTGGGGCTGGGCATTCCCGGGCCTGCCCGGAAAACTCTAGGCCTTTGTTTTATCGTGTTTTCTTCGCACGTCCCGGCATCCGGCTCACGCGAAACGCTCCGGGTCAGGGCTTCGTCACGCGCCTGAGCGTCAGATTGATCCGCCCGCCTTCCGGCAGAAGCGTCGAGGAGCCGGAGAGGATGCGGTCGATGCCGTGATAGGCGAGCCGCGCCTCGCCGCCGAAGAGCAGCACATCCCCGGAGGACAGCTTGAGCGAGGTGGTCTTGCCGCCGCGCTCCGTGCCGCCGATGCGAAAGATCGCGGCGTCGCCGAGCGAGACCGAGAGGACCGGGGCATCGAACTCCTGCTCGTCGCGATCCTGATGCAGCCCCATCTTCGCGTTGCTCGCATAGAAATTGACGAGGCAGGCCTCCGGCGGATGAGGATAGCCGGAGAGTTCGCTCCACAGATCCAGCAAAGGCGCCGGCATGATCGGCCAGGGCTCACCGGTCTCCGGGTGTTCCGGCTGATAGCGATAGCCGCTGCTGTCGGAAACCCAGCCGAGCGGGCCGCAATTGGTCATCCGCACCGAGAAGGGTTTGCCCGTCTTCGGCATGCGCGGCTGGAAGAACGGTGCCTTGCGGGCTACCGCGCGCAGCTCCGCCAGCAGCGCCGCCTGCTCCACCGGGGCGAGCTTGCCCGGCCAATGGACGACGCCCGGCGCGACGACGAGGCGGGTCATGGTCAGAGCGTATCGAGGCCGAGCACGTCGGCCATGGAGTAGAGGCCGGGCGCCCTCCCTCGCCCCCAGAGCGCGGCCTTGACCGCCCCCTGTGCGAACAGGCTGCGATCCTCGGCGACATGGGCAAGTTCGAGCCGCTCGCCCGCGCCGGCGAAGATCACCTTGTGATCGCCGACCACCGTGCCGCCGCGCAGGGCGGCAAAGCCGATCGTGCCGGGCTCGCGTGCGCCGGTGATGCCGTCGCGCACGGCGACGCGATGCTGCGCCAGATCGACGGCGCGGCCTTCCGCGGCCGCCTCGCCCAGCAGCACCGCCGTTCCTGACGGCGCATCGACCTTCATGCGGTGATGCATCTCGAGGATCTCGATGTCCCAGTCCGTGCCCAGGGTCGCCGCGACCTTGCGCACCAGCGCCGCCAGCAGGTTGACGCCGAGGCTCATATTGCCGGAGCGGATGATCGGGGTGCGGCGCGCGACATCGGCCAGCCGGGCGAGATGCGCAGGCTCCAGCCCGGTCGTGCCGACGACATGCAGGATGCCGGCCTCGGCAGCGAGATCGGCGAAGGCCATTGTCGCTTCCGGCGCCGTGAAATCGAGCACGCCATCTGCAGCGGCGAAGGCGGCGGCGGGATCGCTCGTCACGGCAATGCCGAGCGGAGGCAGACCGGCGAGCACGCCCGCATCCGTTCCAAGGGCAGCGGAGCCCGGCCGCTCGATGGCCGCCACCAGCCGGCAGCCTTCGGCCTGCGCGATGGTACGGATCAGCATCCGCCCCATGCGCCCGGCGGCTCCGACGACAACGAGACGCATGTCACTCATGGCAGGCAGGCTCCGGGCTCCTTCGACGGCAAAGACGCCATGACTTGGCCAGTATCGCAATAGGCCGGCTTCCGCCAGCGCAACACCCGAAAGCCGCGCAAAGCAAAACGGCCGGGTTGCCCCGGCCGTTCTGGTTTCTCGCGCGATAGCGGATCAGGCCGCCTGCTGGATACCCGAGAGCTTCCACGCGCCGCCACGCTCGCGCAGGAAGGTCCAGTATTCCTTGACCTCCTGGGTCTGCGCCGGGTTGCCCTCGACGACCTGGCCGCTCTTGCGATCGTAGAGCGCGTTGACCAGGCTGAAGCGCATCGCGACGGTGGCATAGTCGGCACCGCCCTCGTGCCAGGCCTGCGACAGGTCGCCCTGCAGCAGCTTGACGTCGGAGACGCGGTCGGCGACGCCGCGACGGGCATTCGCCGTCAGGTCCTCGTCGAAATAGCCGAACATTTCCGGCGTGGTGCGCTGGCGCAGGCCAGCCTCGTCTTCGTTCGAATAGGCGGTGTTGATCTCCCCGAGCAGACGCTCGAAGCTGTTGAAGTCCTCGCCGGTAAGTTCGATCGGCTGGGGCTGCGCCGCGGCAGCGCCTCCGCCGAAGCCGCCCATGCGGGCCGCGGCAGGCTGGGGCGCATCATAGCCCTGACGGGCATAGGGCGCGCCCGCGCCGGCGAGCTGCGGCTCGGAGCGGCGACGGAAGAAGCGGATGGCGAGCATGATGATGCCGGCGACCAGCGCGATCTGCAGCAGGAAGCCGAGCATGCCGGCCAGCGAGGCCAGACCGCCGAAGAAGCCGGAGCCGGAGAGCAGGCCGAACAGGCCGGCGCCGAGCAGACCGGCGCCGATGCCCATCATCATATTGCGCGCGAAGGACGGACGGGCGGCCTGCGCCGCAGCCGCGCCGGCCGAGGGGCCAGCCATGGACGGCGCCGGCGAAGGCGCCGTACGCTGGAACGTCTGGGCGCCGCCCGGCGTCGTGCTCGTCGCAGGCGGCGCGCTGTTGGTGAACGACCCGCGGCTGCCCGAGCTGCGGCCGCCGCCCGGACGGGCTTCGGCAACGAGCGGCACGAGCATCAGGGCCCCGACGACCAGGGCGACGGCACGTCCACGACGGGCGAGCGAAATCAGAGACATTGTTCCTCCCGGAGCCCTCCATGGGCCCACCGGCTCCGAATATGGAGAGCGATCGCGATCCACGCAAGCCCTCGCCCGGCTAACAGACTGAAATCTCTTACTCTTTCAAATCAGTGCATAATTATTCGTCGTGATCGGGCCTGCGTGGTAAACTCCAGCGTCATCCCGCCAAGCAGGGAGAGTGCCATGACCGGATCCGGACCGAGGCCTCACCGACACAGGGCGTTGAGCTGGCTGCTCGCCCTCGCCGTGCTGCTTCTGATCAGCGAGGCGGCCGCCGCCGCCGAGCCGGCCATCGCGCTCGATCGGCCACGCCTCGCGCAGGCGCCGGAACCGCTCTGCTTCTGCTGGAACAACGGCCGCAAGATCGCGGAAGGATCGAACTCCTGCATTCGGACAACCCAGGGCAGCCGGCTGGCGACCTGCGGAAGGGTGGTCAACATGATGTCCTGGCAGATCACCGAGACCCCCTGCCCCGAAAGCTGACGCGCGCGGGCGGGACAGCGGCATCGAAACAAAAACGCCGCCGGGATTTCCCGGCGGCGTCGCTTCTCATGGCTCTTGTGGTCTTAGCGACTTCGAGACTGACCTCGTCAGAACGCTCCCAGAACGATCGCCATCATGAACACGAAGGCCGCACCCATGATCCATCGGTCGAGACGTAGCGTGATACTCATCACACCCTCCTCCTGTCATTGACCTGTCGCGGAAGCTAGCAGAACTGACGGGGGCCGCAAGGGGGCGAGACCGTGGCCGTGCGACGGCGGAGGCTAGATCACCCTTAAAACTTACTTAAAGCATTGATTAGATTTGGGGATATTTCGCAAGACAAAATGTCACGGAAACGTCTTGCCATACCCCTCGCCTTGCCGGCGCCACGTTTGTCCACCGGGCCTCGCCGGCTGATCTTCACCGCAACTGAGAACCTCGGCCGGGCGGCACAGGGAGCCCATAGTTAACGCGCGCGCAGCCCGAATTAAGGACCGATTCACCACCCCGCCAAAGTTAATCGGGCTGTGGCGGCCGGGGCGCAGCCGGTTGAGAAACCGTTCACCAAACGCTTCGCATTTGATAGGTCATGCGACGCGCAAAACTCGCCCTCATCGCACTGGGACTGGCCGGCGCAGCCGGCCTGGCCGGCTGCGGCAAATTCCAGAAGCCGCAGCGCGCTCCCTGGCGCGACCAGGCGGAAGCAACCTGCATGGCCGCCGGCCAGGTGCAGATTTCGAGCTATGTCAGCCTGCGTGGCAAGGCGATCGACGGCCCCGGAATCTGCGGCATGCAACAGCCGCTGAAGGTGACGGCCCTGCAGAGCGGCAGCGTCAGCCTGACGAGCCCTGCCCTGCTCGCCTGCCCTGTCGTGGCGACCACTGACCAATGGTTCGCCGAGGTCGTGCAGCCCGCCGCCATGAACATCCTCGGCGCGCAGGTCATCGAGATCCGCGCCGGCTCCTATTCCTGTCGCGCGATGAACAACGGAACCTATACGACGCGCACGTCGGAGCACGCCTATGGCAATGCCGTCGACGTCTTCTCCTTCCGGCTGAACGACAACCGCGTCGTCACCGTCAAGGATGGCTGGCGCGGCTCGCCCGAGGAACAGAACTTCCTGCGCGAGATCTTCGTCGGCGCCTGCACCTATTTCGGCACGGTGCTCGGCCCTGGCGCCGATCCGATGCACTATGACCACCTCCACATCGACCTCGCCCGCCACGCCAAGGGCCGGCACATCTGCAAGCCGATCATCAAGTACACCCCGAACTACAACCTGCCGCCGCCGGACCCGGCCAGGCCCTACTCCTCGGCGCAGAACGCTCCGGCGTCTCAGCGCGGCAACGCACCGGCCGCCACTGCCTATGCCGCCGGGCCGCTGCTGCGCCAGCCGAGCGACGGCCTGCGGCCGCCCGGAGCCGTGCAAGGTGGCTACCCGGTCGCGAACAACGGGCGGGGCCAGGACCACAGCCTCGACGCACAGCAGCGCTTCCTGGACCAATACGACGCGCGGCAGCGGCAAGGGCGCTTTCAGCCCCAGCCCTTGCCGAGCGAGGCGCGCGGGCCGCTCACGCTGCCCGGTGCGGTCGAGCCCTCGGAGGAGGAGGCCGTTCTCGGCGATGGCGGCGGCGGGGGCGTCGTCGACCAGCAGGGCTCCGAGGAGGCTCTGCCGATCAGCCCCGAGCGCGACCCCTTCGCCTACAGCTCCGGGCGCACCACGGCGAGGCGCTGAGGCCAGACCTAGGGCGAGACGAGCACCTGCCGGCACTCCGGCGGCAGGGCATCGAGCGACATGGGTGGCTTGGGTTTGGGTTTCGGACCCGGCTTGGGCTTGGGCGGGTTGAAGATCGCCTGGCGCTGGCGCTCGACCCAGCCGCTCAGCTCCGCCCCGCAGCCATCGCCGAAATTCGGCGGCTCCTGGCCCTGGCAACTCGCCATGCCGGCCGGGCAGGCCATGCGGATGTGGAAGTGATAGTTGTGGCCCCAGATCGGCCGGACCTTCTCGAGCCATGTCTTGTCGGCTCCAGCCTCGCGGCAAAGCGCGACCTTGAGCGCCGGATTGACGAAGATGCGCTCGACCCGGGGCTCGGCCGCAACGGCCTTGATCAGGCGGGTATGCGCCGGGGTCCAGTTGCGCGGATCGACGTCGCGCCAGTCGGAACGGGCCATGTTGACCGCCGGCATGTTCTCGCGCTCCTCGCGATCGAGCCGGCCCTTCGGCATCGGCGTCAGCCAGACATCGGCATCGAGCCCGATCTGGTGCGAGGCATGGCCGGTGAGCATCGGACCACCGCGCGGCTGCGACATGTCGCCGACGAGAAGGCCCGGCCAGCCGGCGATGCGAGGCACGTCGCGGGCGAGCTTTTCGAGATAATCGATCAGGACCGGATGGCCCCAGTTGCGGTTGCGGTTGAGCCGCATCACCTGCCAGCTCGGCCCATCGACCGGCAAAGCTTCGGCGCCCGCGAGGCAGCCGCGGGCATAGGAGCCGATGGCGCGCGCCTGCATGCTGGCCGGCGTGGTCTTCTGGCCGAAGAGCGCGCGAGCAGCGTCGGGATAGGCGGCGATGTTGGCAGCCCGCGTCTTCGCCTCCTGATCGGCGGTCGACTGTGCGAGGCTGGCGGCCGGCAGGAGAACCAACGACGCGAGCAGGGCGGCGATTCGGGAGGTGTTGCGCATGGCTGCAGAATCGCCGCGACCTTCGACGGCGGTCAAGCGCGATAGCTGGACAAGCGGCGCGACGGATTGCAGCCTTGGGGCAAGGCGACGCAGAGCGCCCTCTCAGGCGCGCGCCGACCGCGCCGGAATTTACGCCCGTCGCGGAGACGGCGCCGGGCTTCGACGTCTTCTCCTGGCTCGCGCTGTTCGCCCAGCGAAGACGCCGCCGCCGTCGATCATTGCTAAAATCCAGGCCGACACCAAGGCCGCGATCGCCAACCCCGCCGTCAGGTCGAAGATGGATCTGCTCGCCGAACGCGCCGACCGGAGCCAGGCAGAAACGGCCAGCTCCCTGCAATCCGAAATGAAGAAATGGGGCGACCTGATCCGGGATGCCGGCATCAAGGCCGAATAATCCCTGGGGCATCTCTTCGGAACCGGCGGTTTCCCGACGGCGTTTCCCGCTAGACCGCGCCCCGCAGGGGCGCCGATTTACGGGAGATTGCCATGTCCACTCTTCTGATCGTCCTGCTCGTCATCCTGCTGCTCGGCGGCGGCGGGTATTATGGCCACCGCAGCTACGGCACCGCCGGCCTCGGCGGCGTGCTCGGCCTCGTGCTCGTCATCGTGCTGATCCTGTGGCTGCTCGGAGCCATTGGCGGTGCGCCGATAGCGTAGGTACGCCTGTGTTCGGCAGGGAACGCGACGACCCAGGCGTCAGGCGCGGTTGTCCCAGACGGCGACGGCAGCGGCCAGATCCTCCAGCGCGACGCCGACCGATTTGAACAATGTGATGCCGCCACCCTCGATCTGGCCGGCGATCCGCCCATGGCAGAGATCGGCGAGGGTGCCGGCGACTTTGTCGGCGCTGTAGCTGCCCTCGGCAATCGCCACGGCGACGTCACCGCCCTCGTCGATCGCCTTGCTGGAATCGACGATGACGCGCGCGCGATGCAGCGCATCCGCATCGGCCTCGCGCATCTGCATGGTGAAGCCGCCGATGAGGTCGAGATGCGCCTCGCGCTTCAGCCAATGGCCGTGGATCAGCGGTTCGGTCGCGTTGGTGGCGCAGGAGATAATGTCCGCCATGCGGGCCTCGCCTTCGAGGTCGGCGGTGGCGCGGGCCTCGATGCCGTCCTTCGCCAGCTCCGCGACGACAGCCTCGGCGGCTTCCGGACGGCGGGCCCAGATCGCGATCTCCGTCAGGGGCCGGACCGCGCGATGCGCCTTGATGATGAAGGGCGAAAGCGCACCGGCGCCGACCATCAGCATGCGGCTGGCTTCCGGATTGGACATATAGCGCGAAGCCAGGGCCGAGGCCGCGGCGGTACGCCAGGTCGTCAGGCGGTTGCCGTCCATCACCGCAAGCGGCGCGCCGGTTTCGCCGTTCATCAGCAGATAGGCGCCCATCACGCCCGGCAGGTTGCGGCGGCCGTTGCCGAAGAAGACCGAGACGATCTTCGTGCCGATATAGGGCTTGTCGACCTCCGGCCCGCTCCAGGCCGGCATGGTCAGCAGGATGGCATTCTCTTCTTCCGGCCGCTCGATCGCGTACTGGCCACGCTTGGGCGCAATGACCTCGCTGCGGAAGGCATCGTCGAGAATGTCGATCAGGGCGGGATAGCTCAGGGCCGCGTCGATCTCGGCCGCATCGAAAAGGCGCATCAATTACGTCCGCTGGTCAGGGCCGGCAGGGCAGAATCGGGAACGGCGGAGCGCAGGGCCTGCGTCTCGGAGCGCAGGGCCTCGACCTCGCGCCGGTTGCGGCGCGCGGCCTTGCGGTGCTTGCGCTGGGCAATCCAGGACGCCAGTCCGCCGACGAGGACGCCGACGGCGATCGCCGCCAGCACCACGGCAAAGAGCGGCAGCTCGTAGGAAAGCGCCGGCAGGTCACGGCTGAAGGGGTCGAGCGAAACCCGCACCGGGGCACGGTTCGCAACTGAAAACAGCACGATCAGCAGCGCGACCGGAACGAGCACCAATGCCTTGAGGAAGGCTTTCATCGCGATCTCCGTGCGACAGGAACGGCCGGCCTAAGGCTCAATCTTTGCCGTTGAGGCGCAGCCGCAGCTCCTTGCCCGTCTTGAAGACGGGGACGAACTTCTCCTCGACCTCCACCGCATCGCCTGTGCGGGGGTTGCGGCCGACGCGGGCGGAGCGCGCCTTGCGCGAAAAAGCGCCGAAGCCACGCAACTCCACCCTGTCGCCACGTGCGAGAGCCTTCACAACCTCGTCCAGGATGGCCGAGACGATGTTCTCGATGTCGCGCTGATAAAGGTGGGTGTTCTGATCAGCAATCCGCTGAACGAGTTCAGACTTAATCATCGCCGGAGTATAACCATTTGTATCAACATCACTTTTCAGCGGCAGGCTGCCAGAGCGCCAAGGGCGCGTCAAGCCGCAAGCCGACCGGCTGGTCGGCTGCCCGTGCAATCGTCGCCGCCAGGGCCTCCAGCCCCGCGCCGCGCGCCATCGCCTCGGCCAGGCTCCAGAGGCCAAAGGACGAGGATTCGCTGCGGCGACGCCAGTCCTGCACCTTGAGATCCTTGGCGACGCCCTTTTCGCGCTCGAGCCAGGTGATCGCTTCGGCCTCACCGCCGATCTGGTCGACCAGCTTCAGCCCCAGCGCCTGACGGCCGGAATGGACCCGTCCATCCGAGACGGTCGCCAATTCGGCATCGGCGAGGTGACGGCGGTCGCGGACCATCTGCTTGAACCAGGCGTAATTGTCGTCGACGACGCGCTGCAGCGCCTCGCGTGCCTCCGGCGAGGTCGGCTCGAAGCCGCTGGGCGCCGCCTTAAGCGGGCTCGATTTGATCGACTCGACCTTGACGCCGACCGTGTCCAGCAGATGCGAGACATTGGGGAATTGGAAGAGCACGCCGATGGAACCGACGAGCGAGGTCTGGCGCGCGACGATGCGGTCGGCGCCCATCGCGGCGATATAGCCGCCGGACGCGGCGACGCCATCGACCACTGCGATCATCGGCTTCTTGGCCGCCAGTTGGCGCAGCGCCGTATGTAGTGCCTCCGAGCCGGAGGTGGTGCCGCCGGGGCTGTCGACCCTGAGCACGACGGCGGAGACGGCGCTGCTGTCCTCGACAGACTTGATCAGATCGAGCGTGCGGCGATCGCCGGAGATGAAGCCGGAGACGGTGATGCGCGCGATATGCGCGCTCGACAGACTCACAGGGCTATCGCCCCTCCAGGCGAGGCCGCCGACCACCGCGGCGACGATCACGCCGAGCACGGCGAGCACGCGCCAAAGCGTCAGCTTGCGCCGCAGGCTGCGGCGATCTGCGAGCAGATCTGCGTCGGACGACATCGGGCACTCCTGGCGGCTGTGGGTCCGTGATGTAGACCCGCCATGCCGGGCGGGCAAGGCGCGAGCTTGGCCTTTAGGCCGCGACGGAGGCGCGCGCCCGGTCGAGCGCCAGCAGCGCGAGGCCGCTCGCGACCGAGCGGAAGGCATCGCCGATATGGACTTTCCCGGCGCCGAAGCGGCGATCGAACAGGCGACGCACCGCCGGAACATAGGAGGTGCCGCCGGTCATGAAGACCGCCTCGATGCGATCTCCGCCAAGCCCTGCCTCGGCCAGCGCGCGGTCAAGCGCGGCTTCGATCGCACCGACGTCCTCGGCGATCCAGCGCTCGAAATCGGTCCGGCGGATCGCCTTCTCGATGACGACGCCCATCTGGCTGAAGCTCAGCGTCGTCATCTCGTTGTCGGAAAGCGCGACCTTGGTTGCGGAGACAGCGCGGTAGAGCTCGTAGCCGAGATCGTATTCGATCACCGTCAGCAGGTCCTCGAGCTTGGCCGGCTCGACCGCCTCGCGGATCAGGGCGTTGAGCTCGGCCATGGTCTCGCGGCTCTTCATCAGCGAGAGCTTGTGCCATTGCGCGAAGGCGGCGTGATAATGGGCGGGCACCGGCAGGAGCTTGTCGAAGGAGCGGTACTCCGTGCCCTTGCCCAGCGCCGGCGAGACCGCATGCTCGATGATGCGGTAGTCGAAGGTATCGCCGGCGACGCCGACGCCGGCATGCGAGAGCGGGATCGCCTCCAGCCCGCCATTGCGGCCGGGCTCGAAGCGCATCACCGAGAAGTCGCTGGTGCCCCCGCCGAAATCCGCGACCAGCATGGTCTGCGGTGTCTTGAGGTCACGGGCGTACCAGTAGGCGGCGCCGAGCGGCTCATAGGCGAAATCGACCTGCTCCATGCCGGCCTTGCCGTAGGAGCCCTTGAGGCGGCCGACCGCCAGTTCCTCGTCGGGGCGCTCGCCGGCGAAGACGACCGGGCGGCCGGAAACCAGCGGCAATTCGTCATGGCCGGGCAGGTCCGTCGTCAGGTCGGACAGGAAGACGCCGATCAGATCCTCCAGCCGGAAGAGCTTGCCGAACAGGCGCGTCTCCTGAAAGGCGCGGCTCGAAAGATGGGTCTTGAGCGACTGCAGGAAGCGATGCTCGGTCGTCATGCCCAGCGCCATGTCGAGCGCATCGGGCCCACTCACATGGGTGATGCGGGTCTCAGGGGGACGCCCCTCGCGCCAGAACATCAGCGCCGAGCGGTAAGCGTCGACCGCGCCCTGCCTGGTGGCGAAGGAGCGTGTCATGACCGAGCCGTCCGCTCCCGCCAGCGCGACGACGCTGTTGGTGGTGCCGAAGTCGATGCCGATGGCGGCGGGGGTCATGGCGAGTTCCTCGTGTGGCGTCATGGTCGGGGTTGACCCGACCATCTCGGAAACCAGCGGACTCTGGTCACGAGATTCTCGGGTCTGCGCTTCACTCCGCCCGAGAATAACGGGCAGGACCGAAACAAAAGCCCGCGCGGATCGCTCCGCGCGGGCTGTCTTGAATGTCCGGCCGCTTTCGCAGCCGAAACCTCACTTCTTGTCGGTGGCCTTCTTGAGGGCCGCGCCGAGGATGTCGCCGAGCGAGGCGCCGGAATCGGCGGAGCCGTACTGGGCCATCGCTTCCTTCTCCTCGGCCATCTCCAGGGCCTTGATCGAGACCTGGATCTTGCGGGCCTTCTTGTCGAAGAGCACGACGCGGGCGTCGATGCGCTCGCCGGCCGCGAAGCGCTCGGGGCGCTGCTCGGAGCGATCACGCGCCAGCTCGGCACGCTTGATGAAGGTCATCATGTCGGTGTCGGCGATCTTGACGTCGAGACCGGACTCCTTGACCTCGACCACCTCGCAGGTGACGATCTGGCCCTTCTTGAACTCGCCGGCATCCACGAAGGGATCGCCGCCGAGCTGCTTCAGGCCGAGCGAGATACGCTCCTTCTCGACGTCCACATCGAGAACGACGGCCTGCAGGACGTCGCCCTTCTTGTATTCCTCGATGACCTGCTCGCCGGGACGGTTCCAGTCGAGATCCGAAAGGTGGATCATGCCGTCGATGTCGCCTTCAAGGCCCAGGAACAGACCGAACTCGGTCTTGTTCTTGACCTCGCCCTCGACCGTCGAACCGGCCGGGTGCTGCTCCGCAAAGAGCTCCCACGGGTTGCGCAGGGTCTGCTTGAGGCCGAGCGAGATGCGGCGCTTGACGGGATCGACCTCGAGGATCGCGACGTCGACTTCCTGCGAGGTCGAGACGATCTTGCCGGGGTGGACGTTCTTCTTGGTCCAGGACATCTCGGAGACGTGGATCAGGCCTTCGATGCCCGGCTCCACTTCGACGAACGCGCCGTAGTCCGTGATGTTGGTCACGCGGCCCTTGAGGCGGGTGCCGACCGGGTAACGCTCGGCGATGCCATCCCACGGATCGGCCAGCAGCTGCTTGATGCCGAGCGAGATGCGGTGCGTGTCCTGGTTGATCTTGATGATCTTGACCTTGACCGTCTGGCCGATGGTCACGACCTCGGACGGGTGGTTCACGCGGCGCCACGCCATGTCGGTGACGTGCAGCAGGCCGTCAATGCCGCCGAGGTCAACGAACGCACCGTATTCGGTGATGTTCTTGACGACGCCGTCGATGACCTGGCCCTCTTCGAGCGAGGCGACGAGCTCGGAACGAGCCTCGGCGCGAGTCTCTTCGAGGACGGTGCGGCGCGACACGACGATGTTGCCGCGGCGGCGATCCATCTTGAGGATCTCGAAGGGCTGCGGCTGGCCCATCAGCGGGCCGACGTCGCGGATCGGACGGATGTCGACTTGGCTGCGCGGCAGGAAGGCCACGGCGCCGTCGAGATCGACGGTGTAACCGCCCTTGACGGTGTTGAAGATCATGCCGGTGACCTTCTCGCGGGCCTCGAAGGCCTTCTCGAGCTTGACCCAGCTCTCTTCGCGGCGAGCCTTGTCGCGCGAGATGACGGCTTCGCCGAGCGCGTTCTCGATCCGGTCGAGATAAACCTCGACCTCGTCGCCGACGCCGATCTCCTGCTCACGGCCGGGGCCGGTGAATTCCTTGAGCGCGACGCGACCTTCGGTCTTCAGACCGACGTCGATGATCGCCATGTCCTTCTCAATGGCAACGACCTTGCCCTTGATGACGGTACCTTCCATCGCCTCATTGCGGGCGAAGGACTCTTCGAGAAGGGCGGCGAAATCCTCGCGACCCGCGCTGTAGCTCTCAACTGCAGACATGTAATCTCCTGGGAGCCGGCCGCGTATCCCGCGGATGTCCGGCTTGGGCGCCTGGGCTAGTGTTGCGTTCCAGACCGCGACCGTCAGCTTCTCCTTTCGGAGGAATCCCGCCCCGACATATCGGGGCCGGAGGCGCCGTGCCGCCGGTTCGATCCGTATCCAAAGAGCCCGCTTCCAGCACGAAACGGGAGCAGGTCTCGAAGACCGCCCCCGGCGCATGATCGATCACGGCCCTTCGGACAAGGGCGATGTAATCCACTCCAGCCGTCAGAGCAAGCTTTCTGCCGCTTTTCCGAGGTCTCCGGCCGTGCCAGTGTGCATGCTCCGGGGCCGGCACAAGGGGAGCTTTGCATGGGCTGGGTCATTCTGGGGCTGATCGTGGCCATCGTCGCCTATGCGATCATGACCTATAACGGGCTCGTCACGATGCGGCAGCGCGTCAACCAGGCCTTCGCCGACATCGACGTCCAGCTCAAGCAGCGCCACGACCTGATCCCCAACCTCGTCGAGACGGTGAAGGGCTACGCAACGCACGAGAAGTCGACACTCGACGCGGTGATCGCCGCACGCAACGCGGCACAGGGCGCGAGCGGCGTGCACGACAAGGCTGCTGCCGAGCAGCAGCTTTCCGGCGCCGTCGGGCGGCTGCTGGCGCTGGGCGAGGCCTATCCCGACCTCAAGGCCAGCGCGAACTTCCAGCAACTCCAGGTCGATCTCGGCAATGTCGAGGACAAGCTGGCCGCGGCGCGGCGCTTCTTCAACAATGCGGTGGGCGAGTTCAACGCGGCGATCCAGGCCTTCCCGGCCATGCTCTTTGCGCCGCAGATGGGCTTCACGCAACGCGAATTCTTCGATGTCGGCGAGACCGCACGCGCCCAGATCGAGGTCGCGCCGAGCGTGAAGTTCTAGCGCAAGACTGCCGGCGGCAGGGGGAGCGGCTGCGATGGCCCAGGCCTTCGGGCTCTATACCCACCAGCGCAACAACCGGATCAGGTCCAACCTCCTGATCGCCGGGCTTTTCCTGCTCGTCTATCTCACCGCCTGGGGGCTGTTGCTGATCGCCTATGGCTATGGCGGCGTGCCGCGCGGACAAACCGTCTTCGGCGAGGCGAACCGCATCTTCCGCTCCTGGTTTCCCTTCGTCACGCTGGCGACGATCCTCTGGGTTTTCATCGGCTTCCGCATCAACGTCGCGCTGATCGGCGCCGTGACCGGCGCCAGGGGCATCGGGCGCGAGGACAACCCCAAGCTCTACCGGATGCTGGAGAATCTCTGCATCTCGCGTGGCCTGCCGATGCCGAAGCTCGCGATCGTCGAGAGCGACGCGCTCAACGCCTTCGCCAGCGGCGTCAACGACAAGCAATTCACGGTCAGCGTCACCAGCGGGCTCCTCGCCCAGCTCAACGACGCCGAGGTCGAGGCGGTTCTCGCCCATGAGCTGACCCATATCCGCAACGGCGATGTCCGGTTGATGGTGGTCGCCGTGGTGATTGCCGGCGTCGTCTCCTTCATCGGCGAGATCGTATTCCGCGGTTTCGGCCGCAGCAGGATCAGGGTCTCGTCGGACGATTCCAAGAAGGGCAACGGGCTGGCGATCGTCGTCGGTGTCGCGGTGATCGCGATCTCCTGGTTCCTGGCCATTCTGATCCGGCTGTCTCTGTCGCGCTCGCGCGAATATCTGGCCGATGCCGGAGCGGTCGAGCTGACCAAGAATCCGGATGCGATGATCTCCGCCCTGCTCAAGATCTCCGGCCGGGCCGATATCGAGGGCGTTCCCTCCGGCGTGATGGACATGTGCTTCGAGAACGATCCGGACGATTTCGCCGACCTGTTCTCGACCCACCCTTCCGTCACCAAGCGCGTGCAGGCGTTGATCGAGACAGCGGGCGGGCGCATGCCGGAGATGCCGCCGCACCCGCCCAAGCTCGCCGAGCGTCAGGACCTGCCGACCATGGTCGAGGAGACGGTGGCGCGCGGCCCCTGGTCCCGCCCGCCGCAAGCGCCCGGCCAAGGCTGATCAGGCGACGACCAGCTTCGCGGGGTCGATTTCGAAAACGACGGGGAAGAAGGTGCTCCAGCGGTTCCAGCGCTGCGTCCCGGCCTCGCTGACCGCCCAGAGCTTGCCATCCGGCGCGCGGCCGAGGTCTTCGATGCCGCCAGGGGCCGCGTAACGCGCCAGAACCGCGCCGGTGCGGCTGTCGAGCCTCGAGAGGAATGCGGGTCGATTGCCGGCGCTCTGCGCTATCCAGATGCTTCCGTCATCGTCGAAAGTTGCGCCCTGCGCGAAGAGCGGCAGCGGGACGGTCGCATCCGCATCCGCCAGGCCGATCGCCGCCTCGCTCCCGGACAACACCCGCGCGACCGGCACGGCATGGAGGCTGGGCGTGCCCTCCCGGCGGAAGGGGCCGAACCAGAGCCTGTCGCCGGATGCGGCAAGGAACGAAGGGCCCATCGCCTTGTCGACGCGCGCCTCCTTCAGCGGAACGCATTCCCCGGTGCGGCAGGATTCCCTGAAATCGAGAGCGAGCAGGCGCCCCGAATTGGCAACGAACAGCGTGTCCTTGACCATGGCGAGGCCGCCCGGATGGCCATAGGTCGCCGGCAAGGCGAAGCTACCGAGCAAGCGCCCATCGGTACGCGACAGGCGAAAGAGCTGGGACGGACCATTCTCCTGATCACGCTCGCTGCTTCGATAGGCGGCGATCAGGATCTCGTCCCGATAAACCGTCAGCCCCTGGGGAACGTAGCCTTCGTTCAGCCCCGGAGACCAATAACGGCGACCGATGGCAGGCTCGTTGGGCACGGCGCTGAGTTCGCGCGTGTCGTAACCCGGCGCATCGCCCGGCAAGGACGGACGCGCCAGCGCAGCGGGAGCCAGGCATAGACCTGCCCCCGCCGCCAAGAGACGGCGGCGATCGACGATCACGGTTTCAGCGCCCGTCCTGCGCCCATTCGAGCGCTTCCTCCAGCCGATCGTCGCCCCAGAACAGCTCGCCATCGCCAGCGACGAAGAAGGGCGCGCCGAAGATGCCGATCGACTTGGCATATTCGATCTCGGCCCGCAGGCGCCCCTTGGTCTCCTCACTGCGGGAAAGCGGCATGGCGACGCCGGGCTCGCTGCCCGCTTCCTTCAATGCCGCCGCAAGCACCCCCTCCTCGGAGATGTTCTTTCCTTCGCAAAACTGGGCCCGGAACAGCGCCTTGGAGAAGGCCGGCGTCCACCCCGCATCGCGGCCAGCCAGAGCCAACCGCGTCGCGGCCAGCGAATTCTGGGGAAAATTGTCGGGCTTGACGAAGCCGAGCCCCTGCCGCCGAGCGCGCCGAGCCGTGTCGCGCCACATATAGCGGCCCTTGCTGGGATAAAGAGCGAAGGGTGAGGTGTTCAAGCCTTGCGCAGCAAAGATCGGCCCCAACAGGAAAGGCCGCCAGCGCAACATCACGCCGGCCTGCTCGGCCAGCTTTTCGATTCTGAGGGCGCTCAGGCAGGAATAGGGCGACGCGAACTCATACCAGAAGTCCAGAACGGGACGATTCGGCATTCAGCCTCCGAACAAGTCGTCATCTCGTGTCGCGCATCGCCGAGCCTGCGCCCTCCGAAGCACGACCGCAAGCGCCGCGAATGGGCGCCTGTGGAATGGAGGGACGACGCGCTCGCCCACGTCGATCCATCACCGGACGACGCGGGATCGATCAGAAGGTTCCGATTGCTTCGCCCCGAACCCTGCGATAGTGCGCCATTGCGTCCGAAACGCGGCCCATGGGGGCTGCCAGAAGGAAATTGAACAGATGGCTGACAGCAGCGTGAAAAAGGTCGTCCTCGCCTATTCCGGCGGTCTCGACACCTCGATCATCCTCAAATGGCTGCAGACCACCTATCGATGCGAGGTCGTGACCTTCACCGCCGATCTCGGCCAGGGCGAGGAACTCGGGCCGGCGCGCGACAAGGCGCTGCTGCTCGGCATCAAGCCCGAGAACATCTACATCGAAGACCTGCGCGAGGAATTCGTGCGCGACTACGTCTTCCCGATGTTCCGCGCCAACGCCGCCTATGAGGGCGTCTATCTCCTGGGCACCTCGATCGCGCGGCCGCTGATCGCCAAGAAGCTGATCGAGATCGCCGAGAAGACCGGCGCCGACGCCGTCTCCCACGGCGCCACCGGCAAGGGCAACGACCAGGTCCGCTTCGAGCTCACCGCCTATGCGCTCAAGCCCGACGTCGTGGTGATTGCGCCCTGGCGCGAATGGGACCTGCGCTCGCGCGAGCAGCTGATCGCCTTCGCCGAGCAGCACCAGATCCCGATCGCCAAGAACAAGCGCGGCGAAGCGCCCTTCTCCGTCGACGCCAACCTGCTGCACGCCTCCTCGGAAGGCCGCGTGCTGGAAGATCCGGCGGTCGAGGTTCCAGATTATGTCTATTCGCGCACGATCTCGCCGGAAGACGCGCCGGACACCCCGACGATCGTCACCGTCTCGTTCGAGAAGGGTGATGCGGTCGCGATCGACGGCGTGAAGCTCTCGCCCGCGACGCTGCTCGCCAAGCTCAACGATCTCGGCCGCGACAACGGCATCGGGCGGCTCGACCTCGTCGAGAACCGCTTCGTCGGCATGAAGAGCCGTGGCATGTACGAGACGCCCGGCGGCACGATCCTGCACGCGGCGCATCGCGCGATCGAGTCGATCACGCTCGACCGCGGCGCGGCGCATCTCAAGGACGAGATCATGCCGAAATATGCCGAGCTGATCTATAACGGCTTCTGGTTCTCGCCGGAGCGCGAGATGCTGCAGGCGCTGATCGACAAGAGCCAGGAATTCGTCACCGGCGACGTGCGCCTCAAGCTCTACAAGGGCGGTGTCCACGTCATCGGCCGCTCCAGCGACTACTCGCTCTACGATCAGGACCTCGTCACCTTCGAGGAAGGCGCGGTGGCCTATGATCACCGCGACGCAGCGGGCTTCATCAAACTCAACGCCCTGCGCCTGCGCACGCTGGGCCAACGCAAGAAGAAGCTCGGTCTCTGAGCCCTGCCCACGGAAGCCCGCCCAACGGCGGGCTTCTTCTTTTGAACCGACGGCCTCCTGAAGCGTTCAGCACTCTCCATTGTCGATGTGAGTGCTCCTGCATGCTCCCCTGCCTCGCCGCCGTTCTGATCTCCACCGCACTATCGGCTCCCGCCTTCGCACAAGAAGTCCCTCCGAAGAGCGAGAAGCCGGCGACGCCGGAAATCGCGACCTGCAAGGCAGCGGCGCTCCAGACGCTGCATTCCAGGGAACCGGCGATCAAGGACATCTATATCGATGAGGACGGCACCACGGTCGCGGTATCGGAATCGAAGATCGAGACCATTCCGGTTACGCGCATCGTGATGGGCGAGGCCTATCTCCGGACCGACCGCTCCGACAAACCCCGCCGCTTCCTCTGCCTTCTCGGCGAGAACAGCAAGGTGCTGCTGACCTTCTTCACCGCGCGCTGAAGCCGCATCCGATCGCGTCGGGTTCGATCGGCGCTTGCCCTGGATACCCGGCCTGATCGGCTTGGATCGGCGGCAAAGCGCGCCGCCCCTAGGGCTCGTCGATGACCTCGGTCGCAGGGCGATCATGGCCGTCAGCCAACTCCTGACGCCACTGGCCATCCTTGTCCTGATAGACGATGCCATCGGTGTGGCCAGCGACCGTCTGGCGTGCCGCTGCTCGCGTGGCGGCCTTCAGCGCCGCCTCATGCGAACGGAATGTTTCCGACAACACGTCGCCGACCTTATAGGCCCACCCGCCATCGTGCTCGACGATCTGGTACCTGACCAGGGCCATCGCATGTCCTCCTACCGATCCGGAAAGAACGATGGTCCCGTCGCAGAGTTCCGTCTACTCCCCGTTGCCGCTGTCGGCGGCACGCAGGCTTTCGAGCGTCGGCATCGAAGTGATGTGATAGCCGGCGTCGATGTGGTGGATGTCGCCTGTGACGCCACCCGACAGGTCAGAAAGATAGTATAGCGCCGAGCCGCCGATCTCATCGAGCGAGACCGATTTGCGCAGCGGCGAGTTGGCCCGCTGCCAGGACAGCATGGCGCGCGCATCCGAGATGCCGGCACCGGCCAGCGTCCGCACCGGCCCGGGCGAGAGGGCGTTCACGCGGATGCCGCGCGGGCCGTAGTCACCGGCGAGATAGCGCACGCTCGCCTCAAGCGCCGCCTTGGCCACGCCCATGACGTTGTAGTTCGGCATGATCCGAGTCGAGCCGCCATAGGTCAGCGTGATCATGCTGCCGCCCTTCGGCATGCGATCTGCGGCCCGTCTGGCGATCTCGGTGAATGAGAAGCAGGAGATCACCATGGTGCGCGAGAAGTTCTCGCGCGAGGTGTCGGCATAGAGACCCTTGAGCTCGTTCTTGTCCGAGAAGCCGATGGCGTGGACGACGAAGTCGAGCGTGTTGCGTTCGGGATCACCGCCCCAGGCCTCGTCGAGAGCGGCAAAGGTCGCATCGACGGAGGCGATGTCCTCGACATCGCAGGGGATGACGAGGTTGGAACCGAGGCTCTCCGCCAGCGGCCGGACGCGCTTGCCGAGCGCATCGCCCTGATAGGTGAAAGCGACCTCGGCACCATGTGCGTGAAGGGTGCGGGCAATGCCCCAGGCAATCGAGTTCTGGTTGGCGACGCCCATGATGAGGCCGCGCTTGTTATGCATCAGCGGGAGCATGGCACACTCTGGAAGGGATCTTCAGGAACTGGTCGGATGGCGGGAGAAGAGGAAAACGCTCGGCAACTCTGGCTCGTCAAGCCTGAACGGCAGCTGGTGATTGCACGCCCGTTGCACGGGCGGCAAACGCGACGCCGCGCAACTATGATTTCAGCACCGCGCCCGCCGCGGACTTCGACGTCGCGACGGGCACGATCTCGAAGCGGGCAAGGTCGCTCCACCGCAGGACCCATTCCTGYAACAGAGCGACATCGTCGCATTCCATGATCTGGAAGCAGCGGCCAAGATCGGCGGCAACCCAGCTTTCAACGTAGCGCAAGCCTTCCGGCGCCATACGCCCGCGCTCCTGGAAGCGGGCATAGACATCCTTCACGCGGGCCTGATCGAAATGCTCGATCACCATGAAGAGCATGGCGGCCTCAGGCCTCCAGGCGCTTCATCACGATGGTGGCGTTGGTGCCGCCGAAACCGAAGGAGTTGGAGAGCACGCAGCCGAGGCCGGCATTGTCGATGCGCTTGCGCACGATCGGCATGTCAGCGAAGGCCGGGTCGAGTTCCTCGATATGGGCGCTTTCGCAAATGAAATCGTTGTTCAGCATCAGCAGCGAGTAGATCGCCTCCTGCACGCCGGTCGCGCCGAGCGAATGGCCGGTGAGCGACTTGGTCGCCGAAATCGGCGGCGCCTTGTCGCCGGCGCCGAACACGGCGCGGATCGCCTCGATCTCCTTGCCGTCGCCGACCGGGGTCGAGGTGCCGTGCGGGTTGATGTAGTCGACCTTGGCCTTCACGCCCTGCAGCGCCATGCGCATGCAGCGCTCCGCACCCTCGCCCGAAGGAGCGACCATGTCGTAGCCGTCCGAAGTCGCGCCATAGCCAACGATCTCGCCATAGATCTTGGCGCCGCGCGCCTTGGCGTGCTCCAGTTCCTCAAGCACGACGACACCGGCGCCGCCGGCGATGACGAAGCCGTCGCGGGCCACGTCATAAGCGCGCGAAGCGACGGCGGGGCGGTCGTTGAAGTCGGAGGACATCGCGCCCATGGCGTCGAAGAGGACGGAGAGCGTCCAGTCCAGCTCCTCGCAGCCGCCGGCGAAGATCATGTCCTGCTTGCCCCACTGGATCAGCTCGTAGGCGTTACCGATGCAGTGGTTCGAGGTCGCGCAGGCCGAGGAAATCGAATAGTTGACGCCCTTGATCTTGAACCAGGTGGCGAGCGTCGCCGAGGCGGTCGAGGACATGCCTTTCGGCACGGCGAAGGGGCCGACCTTCTTGGACGAACCGCTCTCACGGGCCTTGTCGTAGGCGTCGATCAGCGCGCGGGTCGAGGGTCCGCCCGAACCCATGATGATTCCGGTGCGTTCGTTGCTTACCTCGGCCGGCTCCAAGCCCGCATCCACGATCGCCTGTTCCATCGCGACCTGATTCCAGGCGGAACCGCCACCGTGAAAGCGCATGGCACGCCGGTCGAGCACACTCGCGGGATCCAGCGTGGGAACGCCGGCAACCTGGCTGCGGAAGCCGTGCGCGGCGAATTCCGCGACATGGGAGATGCCCGATTTCGCTTCGTGCAGCGAGGCCAGGACCTCCTGCGTGTTGTTGCCGATGGACGAGACGATGCCCATCCCGGTGACGACGACGCGTCTCATGCTCGCTTCACTCCAGCTGTCAGCGCGCGGCGGGCTGGCCCGCCGCTCTGGATTCATACCGCGCAAATGGACCGAGCAGCAGCTGCGCGCAAGGTCGCGGCGCGTTTTTCCTCAGGCCGCTTCCGGCTTGAACAGGCCGACGCGCATGTCGCTGACCGTGTAGATGCGCTTGCCGTCGGCCTCGAGCCAGCCATCGGCAATGCCGAGCACGAGCTTCGACTTGAAGACACGCTTGAAGTCGACGCCGTAGACGACCTTCTTGACCGAAGGCAGCACCTGGTCGGCGAACTTGACCTCGCCGACGCCGAGCGCACGGCCGCGGCCCTGCAGGCCGAGCCAGCCGAGGAAGAAGCCGGTGAGCTGCCAGAGCGCATCGAGCCCGAGGCAGCCCGGCATCACCGGATCGCCCTTGAAATGGCAGTCGAAGAACCAGAGGTCGGGCTTGATGTCGAATTCGGCGCGGACGAGGCCCTTGCCGTGCTCACCGCCCTCCTCGGCGATCTCGGTGATGCGGTCGAACATCAGCATCGGCGGCAGCGGCAGCTGCGCGTTGCCCGGCCCGAACAGCTCCCCGCGACCACAGGCGAGGATCTCCTCGTAGCTGAAAGACGACTGACGCTGCATTCCCGTTCCGCTCCTTTGCGCCGGCCGGATTCGGCAAGGCGTATTCTGCGCCGTGCCTAACACGGCGGGAAGCGGAAACGAAAGGGCACAGGCGCGTCGACCCACACGCCAACGTCAAAAACGGCGTTCGACATGCGCCAGATCAAAGCCGGCACGCCCATCATCTGCTAGGAAGCCTGCGTCATGCTTGCGGGGGTGGAGCCGAGGCCCTACATTTCCTTGGAATGATTGCAATCAATCGGCGGAGCTGCGGGCGCCCGTTGCGAACGAAGACATGAGAACGAGAATTGGCATGAGCGATCTGACTTCGCAAAACCAGGGCGACGGGTCGGTTGTGCGGCAAGGTTGCCCCTTCCACGACGTCCGGCAGAAGTTGAGACGCGTCGGCCTGCGGCCAACGCGTCAGCGCGTTTCGCTCGGCTGGGTGCTCTTCGCCAAGGGTCAGCGCCATGTCAGCGCCGAGATGCTCTATGAAGAGGCGATGAAGGAGCGGATCCCGGTCTCGCTGGCGACGATCTACAACACACTGCGCCAGTTCACCGAGGCAGGCTTGCTGCGCGAGCTGACGCTCGATGGCGCCAAGGCCTATTTCGACACCGCCGATCACGAGCATCACCATTTCGTCGTGGAAGGCGAGAACCGGGTGATCGACATCCCTGCCCAGGAGATCGACATCGCCAGCCTGCCGACACCGCCTGCGGGCTATGAGATCGCCCGCGTCGACGTGGTGGTCCGGCTCCGCAAGATCGACGGCTGAGCGGGCGAGCAAGATGCGCCCTCCCCGCCCCCTGATCTCGCGGCGGATTTTCGTGGGGCTGGCTTTCGCCGCGGCTCTTCCCGCCATTCCCGCAGCCGCCGCGCCGCAGACGCTGAGCGGAACCGTATCCTATCGCGAGCGCATGCTGCTGCCGCCGGGCGCGATCACCGAGGTCAAGCTTCTCGACGTCTCCCTGGCCGATGCACCGGCGCGCACCATCGCCGAAACCCGCGTCTCCGGGCGGCGCATCCCGGCGCCGTGGACCCTGCATTTCGATTCGCGGCAGATCGAGCCGCGGCGCAGCTACGCGCTACAGGCGCGCATCCTCGATCGCGGACAGCTGCTGTTCATCACGACCGAACGGCACAGCGTCTTCACGGGCGACCAGGACGACACCGCAATCTGGGTCCAGCGCGCGGCGACGCAGGATCAGCCTGCCGCGCCGGCCTCCTCCCCCATCGGGAGCTGGCGCCTCGCCAGTCTCGGTGGCACCGAGACACCGGGATCGATCACCACCGTCATCACCATCGCTGACGATGGCAGGGTGTCGGGCCGCGGCGGCTGCAACGGCTTCGGCGGCAACGCGACGGTCAAGGGCCGGATAATCCGGTTCTCCCGCATGGTCTCGACGATGATGGCCTGCGCACCCGATGTGATGGATCAGGAGCAGCGCTTCCTGAAGACGTTGGAGCGGGTTCACCGCTGGAGCATCGAGCGGCGCACGGGGCGGCTCGCTTTGCTCGACCGGGGCGGCCGGCCGTTGATGACGCTGACCCGGCAGTAGTCCCGGCAGCCAACAGCCTCAGTCGACCTTTTCGTTCGGATAGACACCCCAGAGCCGGTCCTGCCGGATAAAACCGATGATGTTGCCGACGCTGACGCGGCACCAGGCATTGGCGCAGGACGCGACATTCGTGACCACCCCCGCCTGCAACCGGGCAACGACATTCGCATCTTCCGAAGCGCTGGCGCGCATCGGGAACACCTCGTCCTTGTTGCGAGACCAGGGCGCCACAAGGGCTGTGCGGCGTCCGGACAACAGGCTGTGCAGCACCCACCCCTCCGTGCCATCCGCATCGCGCACACGGCGCCAGGTCTCGAACTCCGCCGTCACCTCGACCGGCAGACCGGCGCGCTGGTAGACCCAGCGGGTGCGATGCTCCTTCGACGGCCCCTCGCGCAGATTCACCCGGTCCGTCTTCAGGCTGACATAGCGCGGCACCGGCAGCCCGGTGACGGAGCCCGCCTGCATGTCCTGTGCGGCGGCGGTGAGCGACGAACCGATGAAGAGAGCGCCGATCAGGGCGATTTGGCGCATCGTCATAACTTTCATCCGCCGTTCTCTCTACTCGGCACCCTGCCCCCGGCGAAGGGTCAAGTTGTGTTCCGCTGCGCCGCCGCATAGACAACTCATACGGGGCCGCGCAACCGCTCCATTCCTGGGCCAGCAGGGTTAATGGCTGGTTGAAGGCCGAGGCGAATACGGATGACGGAAGGGTGACCGCCATGTCGAAGAAGAAACCCCTGGTCGTGGTGACGCGCAAGCTGCCCGCGGTGGTGGAAACCCGAATGCGCGAGCTGTTCGACGCCAGGCTCAACATCGACGACAAGCCGATGTCGCAGGCAGCCCTCGTCGAAGCCGTGAAGACCGCCGACGTCCTGGTCCCGACGGTCACCGATAAGATCGACGCCGCCATCATCGCGCAGGCCGGGGACCAGCTTCGGCTCATCGCCAATTTCGGCAACGGCGTCGACAACATCGACGTCGCCAGCGCCGTGCAGCGCGGCATTACCGTCACCAACACGCCGGGCGTGCTGACCGACGACACCGCCGACATGACGATCGCTCTGATCCTCGCCGTCGCCCGCCGGATCGCCGAGGGTGCCCGCGTCATCCCAGACGACGACTGGGCCGGCTGGTCCCCCACATGGATGCTTGGCCGGCGCATCACCGGCAAGCGCCTCGGCATCGTCGGCATGGGGCGCATCGGCCAGGCGCTGGCGAAGCGCGCCGCAGCCTTCGGCCTGTCGATCCACTATCACAACCGCCGCCGGGTCGACCCGCGCATCGAGGAGAAACTCGATGCGACCTACTGGGATTCACTCGACCAGATGCTGGCGCGGATGGACATCGTCTCGGTCAACTGCCCGCATACGCCGGCGACCTATCACCTGCTCTCGGCGCGGCGCCTCAAGCTGATGAAGCCGGACGCCATTCTGGTGAACACGGCACGCGGCGAGGTCGTCGACGAAACCGCCCTCGCGCGCATGCTGGAAGCCGGCGAACTTGCCGGCGCCGGGCTCGACGTGTTCGAGAGCGAGCCGGCAGTCAATCCGCGCCTGCTCAAGCTCGCCCGCCAGCACAAGGTCGTCGTGCTGCCGCATATGGGCTCGGCCACCCATGAGGGCCGCGCCGATATGGGCGAGAAGGTCATCGTCAACATCAAGACCTTCATGGACGGGCACAAGCCGCCGGATCGCGTGCTGCCCAGCATGCTCTGAGGCGCACTCAGCTCCTCCCCGAGCCCTCGCCCGCGATGCTCCGGGAGGTTCCGAGATATCTGGAACATCCTGCGAGACGGCCCTGCGGGCCTCCTTGGGATGAGAGTTCAGAGACGTCCGGCAGCCTGCGAGGCAAGCCCTCAGGCGGCGTGGAGTTCCGCGACCCGCGCAGCCTCGCCCGGCCAGTCCCGATAGGTGTCGATCACGCCGGCGGCCCCTGCCGCCAGCAGGCGTTCGCGCATGCGCGGCTTGTCATGGGCCGCTCCGGTGAAGCCCACCACCGGCATGCCYGCCGCCCGGGCGGCCTGCACGCCCGGCACGGAATCCTCCAGGACGAGGCAATTTGCCGGCTCAACAACCATCTGCCCGGCGGCGAAGAGGAAGACGTCGGGCGCCGGCTTGCCACGCGCGACCTGCGAGGCCGAGAAGACATGCGGATCGAACAGGCCGAGGAGGCCGGCCAGGCCGAGATTGCGCCTGAGCGGCTCGAGGCTCGTCGAGGATGCGACGCAGCGGCGTCCGGCGAACAACGGCAACGCCTCCCGTACTCCCGGCAGCGCCCGCAGCTCGCATTCGAGCCGGGCAGCCACGCCGTCCTCGATTCTGCGCTCGAAATCAGGTGGCAGCCGGCGGCCGAGCGCCGCTTCGATCACCTTGAAGCCGTCGGCAAGCGGAATCCCGACGAGATGCGCGTTGTAATCCTCGATCGTCCACTGCGTCAGGCCGATCTCGTGGCAAAGCACGAGGCTGACCTCGCTGTAGAGCGTCTCGCTGTCGATCAGCGTGCCGTCGCAATCGTAGATGACGAGTTCGAACGGCATCCTCGCCTCCCGGCGTTGCCGCTCAGTTCGCCCGGGCGGTATCGAATTGGCCGGTTTTGCGGAAGCGCCAGAGATAGGAGGAGATGATCGCCTCGACGGAGGTCGGCGCAACGCCGATCCCGGCGAAGTCCCGACCTTCCTTGGCCGCAGCCGCGGAAACGACATTGTCGCTTTGGAGCAGCGTCACCTGATCGCGGGTCAGGACCAGTTCGTCGGGAATCAGCCCGAGCGTCAACGTGTCCACCACCTGCAGCACGCTGCCCATGATCCGCGCCAGCGGGAAAGGCAGCGGCGCCAGCAGGCGCTTGCGGCCGGTCACGCGGCAGACCTCTTCGAGGATCTGGCGCAGACTCATGACCTCCGGGCCGCCGAGCTCGTAGACGCGCCCGCCCTGCACCGTGCCGTCGACCGCACGCGCGGCCACCGCGGCGACATCGCCGACGAAGGCCGGCTGGAATTTCGTCTTCCCGCCGCCGACCAGCGGCAGCACCGGCAGCATCCGCGCCATCGAGGCGAAGCGGTTGAAGAAGGTGTCCTCCGGCCCGAACATCACCGAAGGCCGCAGCACGACCGCGCCCGGTACGGAGGCGAACACTGCGGCCTCGCCCTCCGCCTTGGTGCGGGCATAGGCCGATGCCGATTCGGCGGTGGCACCGAGCGCCGAGACATGGACGAGTCGTGTGATGCCGGCGGCGGCGCAGGCCTGCGCTACAGCGCGCGCGCCATTCGCCTGCACAGCCAGGAAGCTCTGGCGCCCCTGCTCCTGCATGATGCCGACGAGATTGATGACGGCGTCGGCCCCCTTCACGGCGGCGGCGACCGAGGCGGGATAACGCAGATTGGCCTGCACGGCATGGATCTGGCCGACAGTGCCGATCGGCTGCAGGAAGCCTGCGAGATCCGGGCGGCGCACCGCGACGCGCACCCGATAGCCGCGCTTGACGAGCGCCCGCACGACATGGCGGCCGACGAATCCGGAACCACCGAAAACCGTGACGAGTTGCTGAGCCGGGGCTTGAAGGGCCATCGCGGGAGCTCCGTTTAGAATGCTTCTGCCCTCCTAGATCATGTTCCGCGAAAGTGGAAATCCCTTTTGCGCCGGATGCGCTCCTGGCCTGAGCATGCGGCCTTTCGCCCGAGGGCGGTTCGGCTATTCGGGCATTCCTTCGTCTTTCCGCGGGGCTTTCCGTCCACTCCGATATTCCGGGCCAGAACTCTTTCCACAGGCTGCGGACGGCCGAATGCATTTCGTTGATGCGGGCCCGTTGACAGGACGACTCGCCCCCCGTAAACGAACCGCCGTTGCCCAGGTGGCGGAATTGGTAGACGCACCAGCTTCAGGTGCTGGCGCCTGCAAGGGCGTGGAGGTTCGAGTCCTCTCCTGGGCACCACTCATCTACCAGAGTGGTGGTTTGTCAGCGCCTTAGCTGACGTTATGGGGCTATGCCTCGCCGTTGTCGTGAACAATGGCGAGCGTCGATTTCGTTGCGCTTCGGCGCCCCCATTGGGCGGAACTCCTTTTTCCATCGTCTACGTGCCCAGCCCATCCCGTCAGACCGGATGACCGGGGCGGTCGAACGCAAGCTGCGCATGCTCCCTTCATGAGCAAGGCCGGCTTGGCTTGCCGCACCGAGGTGACCCAGACATCGCGCGCCACCGCTTCCCCCGGCCGCGACGCCATGACGGCGCTGTTCATGTCTCCATCGATGGTGCCGCATGTCGTCCTCGGCATCGCCTTCCTGCACTTCTTCACGCAGATTGGCCTCTCCGGAACATTCCTCGGGCTTGTGCTGAGCCATGTCATCGTGATCCTGCCCGTTCGGATGCTCCTCTATATCCAGGACAATATCGACCCGCTCATCGCAGCCGTCTGCGCCTGCCTGATCGCCCTGACCGCGGTTCCTCTGATCGCGCTGGACAGGCTGTTCGGCCTCGACCGGCTGTTCGTCGGAACCGGAAGAGGCTGATCCCGTGCCCAGCAAATCCACAGAACCCGATATCGCCGTGATCGGCGGCGGGGTGGTCGGCGGCGCCATCGCGCTCGGGCTCGCCCGCCGCGGCGCCCGTGTCGCCATCCTCGACGAGGGCGACGCGGCCTTCCGGGCGTCGCGCGGAAATTTCGCGCTGGTCTGGGTGCAGTCCAAAGGCTTCGGCATGCCGGACTACGCGCTCTGGTCGCGCCGCTCGGCCGATAGCTGGCACGAGCTTGCCGGCATCCTGCGCCAGGAGGCCGGTATCGATGTCGCGCACAGCCAGCCCGGCGGCTTCATGCTCTGCCTCTCCGAGGCCGAACTCGACAAGCGCATCGACGCGATGCGGCGTCTCCACAACAGCCGGCCGCTGACCGATTTCCCCTATGAGGTGCTCGACCATGCCGAAACGAGGCGACGCCTGCCCGCCATCGGCAAGGATGTGGTCGGCTCGATCTACTCCCCGCTCGACGGCCATGTGAATTCGCTGAAGCTGTTCCGGGCGCTGCGCGAGGCGACGGTCCGGCGCGGCGTCGACTATCGCCCTAACAGCCCGGTCGAGCGCATCCTGCCGAAGGAAGGCGGCTTCGCGATATCGGGGCCGTGGGGCGAGATGCGCGCTGGCAGGATCGTCCTCTGCGCCGGGCTCGGCAATGCGCGGCTCGCCCCGATGGTCGGGCTCGACGCGCCGGTGAAGCCGAGCAAGGGCCAGATCATCGTCACCGAGAAGACCGAGCCCTTCCTGAGCAACCCCATGGTCACGGTGCGCCAGACCGACGAGGGCGGCGTCATGATCGGCGACAGCCACGAGGATCGCGGCTTCGACACTGTGGTCGGCCAGCCGGTCCTGTCGGCGATGGCCGAGCGCGCGGTCAGGATGTTTCCGCGACTCGCCGGCCTCAACGTGGTGCGGACATGGTCGGCGCTGCGGGTGATGAGCCCCGATGGCTTCCCGATCTACGACCAGTCCGAAACCTGCCCCGGCGCCTTCGTCGTCACCTGCCATTCCGGCGTGACGCTGGCCGCCAATCACGTCTCGACCCTCGCCCCCGCGATCCTCTCCGGCGCGCTGCCGGAGGCGGTGGCGTCCTTTACCGCGCGGAGGTTCCATGTTCCGGCCCATAGCTGAGGCGAGAGAGGGGGCGACCGGCGCCGCGAGACTCAGCTTCACCTTCGACGGCACGCCGCTTACCGGCCGCTCCGGCGACACCGTCACCGCCGCCCTGCTCGCCAACGGCATCGTCGCCTGCCGCGAGACCCCGGTCTCCGACACGCCGCGCGCACCCTATTGCCTGATGGGCGTGTGCTTCGACTGCCTCGTCGTCATCGACGGCATCGGCAACCGGCAGGGCTGCCTGGTACCTCTGACCGACGGCATGCGGATCGAGCCCCAGCATGGCCGCCGCCATCTCGCGGAGACCGGCCGATGACTCCGGCCGAAACCATCGAGCAACTCGCCGAGGGCTATGATCTCGCGGTGGTCGGCGCCGGCCCGGCCGGTCTCTCCGCCGCGACGCGCGCCGCGGGGCTAGGCCTCACCGTCCTGCTCGCCGACGAAAATCCGGCGCCCGGCGGCCAGATCTACCGCGCCGTCACCACGACGCCGGTCAAGGACCGCGCGGTCCTCGGCGCGGACTATTGGCGCGGCGCGGAGATCATCGGGCGTTGTGAGCGCTCGCAGACCACCTATGCGGCACGCTGCACCGCCTGGTCGCTCGGCCCGGACGAAACGGCACCCGGCTCCTTCGAGCTCGGCCTCTCGCTCGACGGCAAGGCCCGCATCATCGGCGCCCGGCAGATCATCCTCACCACCGGCGCGCAGGAACGCCCCTTCCCGATTCCGGGGTGGACATTGCCCGGCGTGATGACGGCCGGCGCCGCGCAGATCGCCCTGAAAGGCGCCGGCATCGTGCCGGCAGGGCGCACCGTCTTCGCCGGCTGCGGCCCCCTGCTCTATCTGCTGGCGAGCCAGCTTTCGGCCGCCGGCTGCGAGATCGTCGCCGTGCTCGACACGACACCGCGCGCCAACTGGCCGAAGGCGCTCTCCGCGCTGCCGGACTTCCTGCGCTCGCCCTATCTCGCCAAGGGGCTCAAGCTGATGGCTGCGGTGCGGCGGAAGCTGCGATTCGTGCGCGATGTGACCGGCCTTTCGGCGAAAGGCGAAGGCAAGCTACGGCAAGTCGAGTTCGAGCAAGGCGGACGACAGGGCGCGATCACCTGTGACACGCTGCTGCTGCATCAGGGCCTGATCCCGAGCGTCAACCTCTCCAACGCGGCCGGCTGCGCCCATGACTTCGACGAAGAGCAGCATGCCTGGGTGCCTCGCGTCGATGCCTGGTTCGCGTCCAGCGTGCCGGGCATCGCCATCGCGGGTGACGGAGCCGGCATCGGCGGGGCGGAGAGCGCGGCCCTTCGCGGAGAGATCGCGGCTTTGGGCGCAGCGTCGCGGCTGGGCAAGCTGAGCGAGGCCGAGCGCGACCGGCAGGCGACGCCGATCCGCACCGCACTCGCGCGCCTGCTGCATGGCCGCCGTTTCCTTGACCTGCTCTACAAGCCGGCACCGCAGTTTCTGGCGCCGCCGCAGGACGAGACCATCATCTGCCGCTGCGAAGAGGTCACCGCAGGACAGGTGCGCGATGCGGCGGCGCGCCTCGGCGTCACCGGCCCCAATCAGATGAAGGCGTTCCTGCGCTGCGGCATGGGGCCGTGTCAGGGCCGGCTCTGCGGGCCCACGGTCGTCGAGCTGATCGCCCGGACGCGCGGAACAACGCCGGCCGAGGTCGGCTATTACCGCCTGCGCCCGCCGGTCAAGCCGGTGACGTTGGCGGAGCTGGCGGCGCTGCCGCAGACCGAGGCTGCGGTGAAGGCGGTCGCGCGGTGAGATCTGCCCGGCATGCCGGCGCGCGCCACGCGCCAGCCCGCTATGGCCGGTCCGGATCGAAGTGCTTCGCAAGCTTGTGTCCGTACCCTCCATAGTCCTTCTGAAAGGCATTGGAACCAGCGGCGAAGGCGGTGACCTGCTGCGGAAACCGCGTCTCGAACATGAAGGCGAGCGTTCCCTCCAGCTTGTGCGGCTTCAGCTCGACATTGCTCGCCCGCTCGAAGGCGTCCACATCCGGGCCGTGCGGCAGCATCATATTGTGCAGCGAGACGCCGCCGGGCATGAAGCCGCCGCCGGTCTTGGCGTCGTAGACTCCATAGACCAGCCCCATGAACTCGCTCATCACGTTCATGTGGTACCAGGGCGGGCGGAAGGTATTTTCCGCCACCAGCCACCGGTCGGAGAAGATGACGAAGTCGATATTGGCGGTGCCGGGCGTCTCGGAGGGCGAGGTCAGCACCGTGAAGATCGACGGGTCGGCATGGTCATAGAGCACCGGCCCGACCGGAGAATATTTGCGCAGGTCGTATTTGTAGGGCGCGTAGTTGCCGTGCCAGGCGACGACGTCGAGCGGTGAATGGTCGATGTCGGCAACCCAGAGATTGCCGCCCCATTTCACGAACATCTTGGAAGGCGCGTCGCGATCCTCATAAGCGGCGACCGGCGTCAGGAAGTCGCGGGGGTTGGCAAGGCAGTTGGCGCCAATCGGTCCCCGCTCCGGCAAGGAGAAGGCGCCGCCATAGTTCTCGCAAATGTAGCCGCGTGCCGGCTCGCCGGGCAGCTCGACGCGGATCTTCACGCCACGCGGGATCACCGCGATCTCGCCCGGCTCGATGTCGATGATGCCGAACTCGGTCCAGAGTCTTAAACTCCCCTGCTGCGGCACGAACAGCATCTCGCCATCGGCATTGTAGAAATACTCATCCACCATCGACCGCGTGACCAGATAGACATGCGCCCCCATGCCGCCCTGGCTGCCGGCATCGCCGGCCGTGGTCATGCTGTGCATGCCCTCGATGAAGGATAGCGGCTGCGACGGTATCGGCAGCGGGCTCCAGCGCAGCGGGGCGAGCGGCAGATCGACCTCGCGGGCCGGCGCGGTGCGCCACAGCCCGATATCGGCCTTTCGGAACTGGTTCCAATGCGCCACCGTCGGCCGGATGCGGTAGAGCCAGGAGCGCTCATTGGTGGTGCGCGGCGCGGTGAAGGGCGAGCCCGAGAGCTGCTCTGCATAGAGGCCATAGGCGCAGCGCTGGGGCGAGTTGCGGCCGAGCGGCAGTGCGCCCGGCAGCGCCTCGGTCTCGAAGCCGTTGCCGAAGCCGGACATGTAGCTCGACTGGATGGCGCTCTCGACCTTGCGCACGCCTGCGGGCGGCCGAGCGGGATCCTGAACGTTCATGGTGCGACCTCCCGACGGTGATTCCCGGCGCGGCAGGTGACAACGGCCGGTGTTCGCCGGTACCCGCGCGTCAAATAAGTTGCTTTCGTAACGGTTGATTTTGTAACCAACAAGGCATGACGACGCTCGCGCTTGAACGCTTCCTGCCCTATCGCTTCAACCGGCTCAGCAGCGCGCTCTCGCTGAAATTCCGCGCTGTCTATGGGCCGCATCACGATCTGACGGTGCCGGAATGGCGCGTCCTGGCCACGCTCGGCCAGTTCGGCACGGTGACCGCGAAGGCCGTCGGCGCCCATTCCGCCATGCACAAGACCAAGGTCAGCCGGGCAGTGCGCGCGCTCGAGGAGCGCCGCTGGCTCTCCCGCCGCGAAAACGAGGCCGACCGGCGCGAGGAGAGCCTGATGCTGACGGCCGCGGGGCTGCGCGCCTATGGCGAGATCGTGCCGCGCGCACTCGCCTTCGAACAAGAAATCCTGGCGGCGCTCGGCCCGGACGCAGCCCAGCTGCTACGAGGACTGGACCGGCTGGAGGCGCGCTTGTCGGCCCCGGATGCGCCGCGTCAGAACCCTGGCGGACGCTTGTCGAAGAAGGCCTGAATCCCTTCCCTGAAATCGGCCGTTGCCGCATTGGCCATGAAGGCCCGCTTCTCCAGATCGAGCTGGGCGTCGAAGGAACCTTCCATCGCGGCCTGAATGAGGGCCTTGCTCGCCCTGTTGGCGCCGACGCTGCACTGGCTCAGGCGCTCGGCCAGCGCCTGCGCCGCGCCCGCCAGCTCGCCATCCGGCACCACCCGGTTGACGAGGCCGAGGCGCAACGCGGTGTCGGCATCGATCGGCTCGTTGAACAGCACGAATTCGAGCGCGCGGCGCGGACCGAGCAGCCGCGCGAGCGACCATGTCGTGCCGCCATCCGGGTTGGTTCCCAGTTTGGTGTAGGCCGACAGAAAGCTCGCGCCCTGAGCCGCGACGACCATGTCGCAAGCGAGCGCGAGACCGACGCCGCCGCCAGCGACAGGCCCCTGCACTGCGGCGACAACGGGCTGTGGCAGGGCTTTGATCAGACGCATCAGGGCATGAAAGCGATCGATGAGCAGGCCCGCTGTTGCAGGCGCCCCAGCAAGATCGGCATGGAAGCGGGAGAGATCCCCGCCCGCCATGAAGGAGCGGCCGGCGCCGGCGAGAACCACCGCTCGGATGTCCGAATCCGCGGCGATCGGCTCAAATGCCGCGATCAGCGCATCCGCCAGCGTCTCGTCGAGCACATTCAGCACCTTCGGCCGGTTCATCGTCACCGTCAGCACCGTGCCCTGTCTTTCGATGACGATCACGTCGTCCGAGGAATTCTGCATTGTCCCAACGCCTTTCAGATGATGCGCCGCCACTCTGCCGCTCCGGGCTCATGAAGACCAGCAGAAGGGGTCTGCTCCCAGCGCATCGCTCGATGGCGGATTTTTCTTGCGCTCCGTTCTGGCACGACCGAAGACGGATCGTCGTTCCCAGCTAACAATCCGAGGATCGCGGCGATGACCAGCCCCGCCGGCCAGGCACCCGAGGCTTTGACCGACAACGAAGCCTTTCGTCCGCATACCTCGCATTGGGGCGTATTTTCGGCGCGGATGAAGGACGGACAACTCGAGGTGCGGCCGCATCCGGGCGACCCCGACCCGAACGACATCATCCAGAACTTTCCGGGCGCGCTGCGCCATCGCGCCCGCATCGCCCGGCCGATGGTGCGCCGTGGCTGGCTGGAGAATGGGCCTGGTCCCGACGACCGCCGCGGGCGTGACGAGTACGTGCCGATGTCGTGGTCGGCGGTGCTCGACAAACTCGCCGGGGAACTGCGCCGCGTACGGGACGGCCACGGCCCCGGCGCGATCTTCGGCGGCTCCTATGGCTGGGCGAGCGCGGGGCGCTTTCATCATGCCCAGAGCCAGATCCACCGCTTCCTCAACACCTCGACCGGCGGCTATGTGAAGTCGGTCAACAGCTACTCTTCGGGCGCTTCCTCCGTCCTCGTGCCGCACATCATCGGCGACTACGAGGATCTGGTGAAGCGTAACGTCTCCTGGGAGCAGATCGCCGAGCACAGCGAGATCGTGCTCGCCTTCGGCGGCATGGCGCTCAAGAACAGCATGGTGGCCGGCGGCAGCATCAGCCGCCATGTCGAGCGCGGCGCGATGGAGCGGGCCCGGGAACGCGGCTGCGAATTCGTGCTGGTCAGCCCGCTGCGCGGCGACCTGCCGACGGAGGCCGGCGCCGAGTGGGTTGCGAACATCCCCGGCAGTGACACCGCGCTGATGCTGGCGCTCGTCCACGCGCTCGTCGTCAACGGACTGCACGACCGCGCCTTCCTCGAGCGCTACACGGCCGGATGGCCGGTCTTCGAGCGCTATCTGCTCGGAGAAAACGACGGGCAGCCCAAGGATGCGGCCTGGGCCGCTCCCATCACCGGCATGCCGGCTGAGGACATCGTGGCGCTGGCCAAGCGCCTGCACGGCAAGCGCGCGCTGATCGTCGTGGCCCATGCCCTGCAGCGCGCGACACATGGCGAGCAGCCGGTCTGGATGGGCATGGTGCTCGCGGCGGCGCTCGGGCAGATCGGCCTGCCCGGCGGCGGCTACGGCTATGGGCTCGGCGCCATCGCCTATTACGGGCGGCGCTACAACGCCGTGCCGATGCCGACATTCTCGCAAGGGAAGAACCCGGTCAGCGATTTCATCCCGGTCGCGCGCATTTCCGACATGCTGCTCAATCCGGGCTCGACCTATCGCTATAACGGCCAAACCCGGACCTATCCCGAGATCAAGCTGGTCTACTGGGCCGGCGGCAATCCGTTCCACCATCATCAGGACCTGAACCGGTTGCGGCAGGCCTTCGCCCGGCTCGATACGCTCGTCGTCCACGAACTCGCCTGGACGGCGACGGCGCGCCATGCCGACATCGTGTTGCCCTGCACGATGACGCTCGAGCGCGAGGATATCGGCGGCAATTCCAACGACCCGCTGCTGGTGCCGATGCATCCGGTCGTCGCGCCCTATGGCGAGGCGCGCGACGACTACGCCATCTTCGCCGGACTGGCCGAGCGGCTGGGCACGGCCGAAGCTTTCACCGAAGGCCGCAGCGTGCGGCAGTGGCTGGAGCATCTCTACGAGCCGACCCGCGCCGGCCTTGCCGAGAAGGGACTGCCGGCGCCCTCCTTCGCCGAATTCTGGGCGAGCGAAGGCTATGAGCTGCCGCAACAGCCCGACGATGGCGGCAATCTGCGCGCCTTCAGGCAGGATCCGGCGGGCTCGCCACTGCGGACCCCGAGCGGCAAGCTGGAGATCTTCTCCGAGACCATTGCGAGCTTCGGCGAAACGGACTGCCTCGGGCACCCGGCCTGGCTCGGCGCGACGAACATCCCCGATGCGGCCGCCCCTTACGTCCTCGTCGCCAACCAGCCGCGGACCCGGCTGCACAGCCAGTTCGACTTCGGCGGGCACAGCGGCGAGGGCAAGCTTCGCGGCCGCGAGGTCGCGCGCATGCATCCGGAAGATGCTGCCACACGCGGCATCGTCGATGGCGACATCATCCGCATCTCGAATGAGCGCGGCGCCTGCCTTGCCGGCGTCATCCTCAGCGACGGCATTCGCAAGGGCGTCGTCCAGCTGCCGACCGGCGCCTGGTACGATCCGGCCGACCCGACCGAGGACAAGCCGCTCTGCGTCCACGGCAATCCGAACGTGCTGACCCGCGATATCGGCACCTCGGCGCTGGCGCAGGGCTGCACCGGGCAGTTGACGACGGTGCAGGTCGAGCGCTTCGACGGCAATCTGCCGCCGATCCAGGCCTATGATCCGCCGGGCGGACCGGCCGCCGAAGCGGCGGAATAGGCCATCGCGGCTTGAAGCGCGGATCCGTTGTGCCGAAAGGCGTTAGCGGGTCGCGCGACAGCGCTCCACCGAAATCGTCTTCCGCCTGCCGCGAGCCCCGATGTCCCCGACCTATATCGATACCTACTACCGCCGCACACTCGCTTCGGCCGACGGCTACCATCCTGCCGAGGGGCAGATCAAAGCGGAGATCTGCATCGTCGGTGGCGGGCTGGCAGGGCTCACCGCCGCGCTCGAACTGGCCCGCGCCGGACGGTCGGTCGTGCTGCTGGAAGCGCAGCGTGTCGCCTGGGGCGCCTCGGGGCGCAATGGCGGCTTCGTCAGCGCTGGCTATGCGACCTCGCTCTCGGCCATCGAGCGCCAGGCAGGGCGTCAGCAGGCCGAGGAACTCTATCGCCTGACCCTCGAAGGCGTCGGCATCGTCCGGCGCAATATCGAAAGCCTCGGCATCGCCGACGCCGCGCCCTCGCCCGGCATCATGCGGGTCGTGCGCCATGATGGCGGCGCGGCGCTGCAACAGGAGCGCGACGCGCAAGAAAAGCGCTTCGGGCGCAATCTGCGCTATCTCGGGCGGGAAGAAACGCGCGGGCTGCTGCGCTCGCCGAAATACCACGCCGCGCTGGCAGACGACGACGCCTTCCACTTCCATCCGCTGAACTATGCGCACGGCCTTGCTCGCGAGCTCGTGCGGCTCGGCGGCGTGATCCATGAGGGCTCGCCGGTCCTCTCATGCGAGCTGGAAGGACCGGTGAAGCGTCTGCGCACGGCGCAGGCCACCATCGAGGCGGAGCAGGCGCTGTTGACCACGGGCGGCTATACCGGCGGCCTGTTCGCGCCGTTGAAGCGCGCCTTTCTGCCGATCGCGACCTATGTGCTGCTGACCGAGACGGCGCCGGAGTTGATCCGCGAGGCCATCCGGACCAGCGCAGGCGTTGGCGACGACCGGCGCGCCGGTGATTACTACCGATTGGTCGAGGGCGGCTCCCGCATCCTCTGGGGCGGCCGCATCACGACGCGCACGACCGAGCCGCGCGATGTCGCCGCGCTCCTGCGCCGCGAGATGGTCACAACCTATCCGCAGCTCTCGGAACTCAAGGTCGAGCTCGCCTGGTCGGGCCTGATGTCCTATGCGCGCCATCTGATGCCGCAGATCGGGCAGTATCGCCCGGGTGTCTGGTACTGCACCGCCTTCGGCGGCCACGGCATGAACACGACAGCGGTCGGCGGCACCGTCATCGCCGAGGCGATCCGGGGCGCGAGCGATCGGTTCAAGCTGTTTGCCCCATTCGGCCTCGCCTGGAACGGCGGGCCGTTCGGCACCGCCGCGGTCCAGCTGACCTATTGGCGCTACCAGGCGGCCGATTTCCTGCGGGAACGCCGGCAGTAACGGCAGGATCGGCGCCAGGGCGGTTCCTCGAATCGTAGCGGTGCTCTTCAACAGTCGGGAAATAACTCCACGCTAACGATGATTCGGGGCGTTCCGTCCGCGCGTCTGCTCGACCGCGATTGGGCCCCACTGCGCGTCGATGAGAGATTGAACCATGAAGAGCCTGACGATACGCCGCCGTATCCTGCTCAGCTTCGCCGCCGTGATGGCAGTGATGTCTGCCATCGCGGCGCTCTGCTATGTGTGGTTCCTGCAGACCGAGCGCGAGGCGCTGACCGTCGAGACCAATACGGTGCCCGGCCTCTATTACAGCGCGCAGCTGACCACGGCCTGGACCGGAGCCCGCGGCCTCATCCGCGAATTCCAGCTTTCCGACACGGCGGCGGAAAGAACCCGCGCGAGCGATGCCATCCTCGCGAGCAGGGAGACGATGCGCTCCCTGCTGAAGGCGTATCAACCCACCATCGACTCCGAGGAGGATCGCAAGAACTACGCCGAGGCGCAGCGGCTGTTCGAGCAATATGTCCCGATCGAGGACGCGATGCTCGCGTCCTCGAAGCTCGCGGCCACCAATGGGCAGGCGATCGATCAGAGCGCGATGGTGAAGGACCAGATCGAACCGCTCGCGACCCGGCTCGGCAGCGCCCTCCGGACCATGATGGAGTTCAACAAGACCGAGGCCGACGACTCGACCCGCAACATCGTCCGCATCGTCCGCGCCGCCGAGTTCGGGCTGATCATCGCTTTCGTCGTCGCGCTCGGCGTCGCTATCCTCTGCGGCTATCTGCTGTTCCGGGCGATCACCGTGCCGCTCGGCAAGCTGCTGGGCATCGTCGAGGTGATGCGGCGCGGCGATTTCAGCGAGAGGCTCGCCCTCGCGCGGCGCGACGAATTCAGCACTCTGGCGGATGGCGTCAACGCCATGGCCGACGACCTGGCCGGGCTGATCGGGCAGATCCAGAAGTCGAGCATCCAGGTCAACACCTCGATCACGGAAGTCGCCGCGACATCGAAGGAGCAACAGGCAACGGCGAGCGAGATCGCCGCCACCACGACGGAAATCGGCGCGACGTCCAAGGAGATTTCCGCGACCTCGAACGAGCTCGTGCGGACAATGGACGAGGTCTCCGCCGTGGCCGAGCAGACCGCGACGCTTGCCGGCGGCGGCCAGGCGGGCCTCGCGCGGATGGAGGCCACAATGCATCAGGTGATGGAGGCGGCCGGGGCGATCAACGCCAAGCTCGCGATCCTCAGCGAGAAGGCCGGCAACATCAATCAGGTCGTCACCACCATCACCAAGGTCGCCGACCAGACCAACCTGCTGTCGCTGAACGCCGCGATCGAGGCGGAGAAGGCGGGGCAATACGGGCGCGGCTTCGCCGTCGTGGCGACCGAGATTCGCCGCCTCGCCGACCAGACTGCCGTCTCGACCTACGACATCGAGCAGATCGTCAAGGACATCCAGTCGGCCGTCGCCGCCGGCGTGATGGGCATGGACAAGTTCTCCGAGGAGGTCCGGCGCGGCATGCAGGATGTCCAGCAGGTCGGCGGGCAGCTGTCGGAAATCATCGAGCAGGTGCAGGGGTTGGTGCCGCGCTTCGAGGTCGCGAACGACGGCATGCAGGCACAGGCGACCGGCGCCGGCCAGATCAGCGAGGCGCTGGCACAGCTCAGCGAAGCAGCGCAACAGACCGTCGAATCCCTGCAGCAATCCACCCTGGCGATCGACGAGCTGAACCAGGTGTCGAGCGGGCTGCGAAGCAGCATCTCGCGCTTCAAGCTCCGGGCCTGACGGAGGCGCGAACGGGAGCGACAGATGCTGTTCCTGATGTTCCAGCTCGGGGCGGATCGCTACGTGCTCGACACCGTGCAGGTCGAGACCGTGCTGCCGCTGCTGTCCGTGAAGCAGCTACCGGCCGCTCCAGCCGGTGTCGCCGGCGCGATCAGCTATCGCGGCACGCCCGTGCCGCTGATCGATCTCTCCCTGCTCGCGCTCGGCCGCCCGGCTGCGCCATTGCTGAGCACCCGGATCATCCTGCTGCACTATCCGGCGGAACAGGGAGATCCCAGGCTCCTCGGGCTGATCGCAGAGCGTGCCATCGAGACAATTGCGCGCGACCCCGCCGATTTCACCACCTCCGGCGTCGAGGCCGGGACGCCGGCCTATCTCGGACCGGTCGCGGCCGACGAGGGGGGCCTCATTCAGTGGATCAGGGCGGAAGCGCTGCTGCCACCGGAGATCCGCGACATCCTGTTCCGGCAGCTGACGGCAGAGCCGTGATGGAGAAGGGCGCGGCCACCGGCGACTTCGAGCGTATCCTTAGGGAGATGATCGGGCTGAGCATCGAGACAGTCGGCCCCTCCGTCATCCGCCACGCCCTGACGCGGCGCATGACGGCTTGCGGGCAGCCCGACCTCGAGGCCTATCGGCGCTACTTCGCTGAGAACGAGAGCGAGCGCCAGGAACTCGTCGATTGCGTCGTCGTGCCGGAAACCTGGTTCTTTCGCGATCGCGAGGCCTTCGCCGCGATGGCGCGCAAGGCACGCGAGCTGCGGCGCGAGGGCCGCCCGCTCCGGCTGCTGAGTCTGCCCTGCTCGACGGGCGAAGAGCCCTATTCCATGGCGATGGCGCTGTTCGATGCCGGATTCGAGCCGAAGGATTTCGCGATCGACGCCATCGATGTCAGCAGCCGCAACCTCCTGCTGGCCGAACGGGCCCTCTATGGGCGGAACTCCTTCCGCGGCAGCGACCTCGCGTTCCGGGCACGTTACTTCGAGGCGCTCGAGGGAGAATTTCGGCCGCATGAGCTCGTGCGGCGGCAGGTCCGGTTTTCGCTCGGCAACGTCCTCGATCCGGCGCATGCGCCCGGGCGCGACGCGTACGACATCATCTTCTGCCGCAACTTGCTGATCTATTTCGATCGCGAGACCCAGGCCGCCGCCCTTGCGGTGCTGCGTCAGGCCTTGACCCCGGAGGGGTTGCTGCTCGTTGGGCCGGGAGAGTCTGGCCTGCCCTCCCTGTACGGCTTCACGGGCGCGCGCCTGCCGCGCGCCTTCGCCTTTACGAAGGCCCCTGCTCCGCCGGGCATCGAGACCATGGCGCGCCCCGCACCGGCACCGCAGGCGCGCCGTAAGCCGCCGGTTTCCATGCTCTCCGGCGCTGCCCCGCCACAGAAACATCGACCCTTCACGGCTCCGCTGCAGAACGCATCGAAGGCCTCGGCCGTGCCGCCCGATGGCGAGGCTGCGGGACTTGCCGCCATCGAGAATGCCGCCAATGCCGGGCGCCTCTCCGAAGCACGCGTCGCAGCGGAGCGCCACATCGCCGCATTCGGCCCGTCGGCGCAGGTCTTCTACCTGCTCGGCCTCGCCCAGGATGCCGACAACGCCGGGGAGGCCGCCGCGGGCAATTACCGCAAGGCGCTCTATCTTGCGCCGGACCACCGCCAGGCGCTGGCGCAGCTCAAGCTGCTGCTGCAGCGCCGCGGTGACGAGGCGGGCGCCAGGGCGCTCGCCAACCGGCTCGATCGGCTGACGAAGAGGAGCGGAACCTGATGTCCGTCGCAGTCGACATCACGCCTGAGCCGGCGAGCGGCATCAATGAATGCTGGCGAAAGATCGGCGTCCGGGGCGACCAGTCCTGCCCCGAGCTCGAGGCGCATCTGCATTGCCGCAACTGCCCGACCCATGCGCAGATCGCACGCCAGCTGCTCGATCGGGCGGTGCCGCAGGGCTACCGCGAGGAATGGACCCGCTTCTTCGCTCGGCCGGCCGGCGACGGCGCGAAACGGGACGCGCTCAAGACCGTCCTGATCTTCAGGATCGGAGCGGAGTGGCTCGCCCTGCCGGCCACCGCCTGCCAGGAGATCGCTGAGCCGCGCCCGATCCATTCGCTGCCCCACCGCCGCAGCAGCGCCGTTCGCGGCATCGTCAACGTCCGTGGCGAGTTGCTCGTCTGCGTCGCCCTGTCCGAACTGCTTGGGATCGATGCCGACGCGGTGCCCCGGACAAGCGAGCGGATCACGGCCTTCCGCCGTCTCGTCGTGGTCGGCGCCGAAGGCCGGCGCTCGGCCTTCGAAGTCGACGAGGTCCACGGGCTCTACAGCTTCGACCGGAATGACCTTGGCATGGCCCCCGCCACGATCGGCAAGGCCGCCGCGAGCGCCGTCGCTGGCGTCATCGCCTGGAATGGCCGGGCGGTGGGCTGTCTCCACGACGGAAGGCTGGCCGGGCTGATCGACCGGAGCATCGCATGAGCGGCGAGGATTTCAGCGAGTTCTCCCTGCTCGAGCTGTTCCGCGCCGAACTCTCCACGCAGTCTCAGGCCCTGACGACCGGGCTTCTGGCACTGGAGCGCGATCCGGTGGCGGCCACGCATCTGGAAGCCTGCATGCGGGCTGCGCATTCGCTCAAGGGCGCAGCGCGGATCATCGATCTGACTCCTGCCGTACGGATCGCCCATGAGATGGAGGAGTGCCTGGTCGCGGCGCAGCACGGAAAGCTGCGGCTTAACCACGGCCACATAGATACCCTGCTCAAGGGCATCGATCTTCTGGCAACCCTGTCCTCCGACGAGGGCCCCGACGCAGCCGAGGCGGAGCGGCGGATCGGCGGCTTCATAGCGGCGCTTCAGCAGGCTTCCGCCGGCGGCGTACCGGATGGCCCCGAGAGCGCCGGACCCGCGCCCGAACAGAATACCGCCCCGCTCACCGAAAGCAGCACGCTGTCGACGTCTGCCGAGACCGGCTCGCCCCCCCTGTCCGACGACGGGCAGGGCGGCCGCATGGTCCGGGTCACGGCGGAGAGCCTCAATCGTCTGCTCGGCCTCGCCGGCGAGTCTTTGATGGCATCCCGGCGCCTGCGACCTTTCAACGACGGGCTCTTGCGGCTGCGGCGAGCGCAGGCCGAGCTCGCCCGGAGCGTCGACGCCCTCCAGACCGCGCTGCCGGCCGCGACGACCGATCCGCACGCGCTGCAGGCGCTTGAGGCCGTGCAAATCAGGCTGCAGGAAAGCCAGGCGATCCTGAGCGAGCGGCTCGACGAGTTCGACGTGGTCGACCGGCAGGCCACCGATCTTGCCAGCCGGCTCTACGACGAGACGCTGGCAAGCCGCATGCGGCCCTTCGACGACGGCGTCCGGCACTTCTCCCGCACGGTCCGGGACATCGGGAGGGCGCTCGGCAAGACGGTTCGCCTCGACATCGTCGGCGGCACGACGAGCATCGATCGCGATATCCTGGAGCAGCTCGACGCCCCGCTCGGCCATCTCTTGCGCAACGCGGTCGATCACGGGCTCGAAACGCCCGAGGAACGGCGCGCAGCCGGCAAGCCGGCCGAAGGCGTCATCCGCCTCGAAGCACGGCATCATGCCGGCCTCCTGCAGATCATCGTCTCGGATGACGGCCGCGGCATCGATCTCGACGCTTTACGGCAAGCGACGCTCGAACGTGGCTTCAGCACGACTGAGACCGTCCACGATCTCAGCGAGGCGGAGCTGCTGGAGTTTCTCTTCCTGCCCGGCTTCTCGATGAAGCCGACGATCAGCGACATCTCCGGGCGTGGCGTCGGCCTCGACGCAGTCCAGGCAATGGTGCGCCAGACGCGTGGACAGGTCGAGATCACCTCGCGGCTCGGCCATGGCACCCGCTTTCAGCTACAGCTACCGCTGACATTGTCCGTCATCCGGGCCTTGCTCGTCGAGATCGCCGGGGAGCCGTACGCCCTCCCGCTTGCCGCGATCACGCGGGCGCTGCGACTGCCGCTGGAACGGATCGCCTCGCTCGAAGGCAGGCCGCATTTCCAATTCGACGGCCGGCAGGTCGGGCTCGTCACCGCGCATGAGGTTCTCGGGCACGGCGAGCCCAGCGCGGCCGGGGCCGACCTCGCGGCCGTCGTCGTCGGCCAGGGCAACGACATCTATGCCATGGTTGTCGATCGTTTCCTCGGCGAGCACGAACTCGTAGTGCGTCCGCTCGATCCACGGCTGGCCAAGGTCAAGGACGTCAGCGCCGCCGCCCTGATGGAGGACGGGTCCCCCGTGCTGATTCTCGATGTCGAGGATCTGATCCGCTCGATGGAGAAGCTGGTTTCGAGCGGTCGCCTGAAGCCGCTGGAGCACCGGGCGGAACGCGCCGCGCAGAGGCAGCGCAAGCGGATCCTCGTCGTCGACGATTCGCTTACCGTGCGCGAGCTGGAACGGAAGCTGCTCGCCCATCGCGGCTTCGAGGTCGAGGTCGCAGTCGACGGGATGGATGGCTGGAATGCCGTCCGGTCAGGCGCGTTCGACCTCGTCGTGACCGATATCGACATGCCCCGCATGGACGGAATCGAGCTCGTGACCCTGCTCAAGAAGGACAATGGCCTGCGGAACATCCCGGTGATGATCGTTTCCTACAAGGACCGCGAGGAGGATCGGCGCCGAGGCCTCGACGCTGGCGCCGATTACTATTTGACCAAGAGCAGCTTCCACGACGAGACTTTGCTCCACGCCGTCGAAGATCTCATCGGCGAGCCGTGAGCGCCCGCATGAAGGACCTCCCATGAGAGTCGGCCTGGTCAACGATCTGCCCATGGCCGTCGAAGTCCTGCGACGGATCGTGACGTCGACCGCGGAGCACAAGGTCGCCTGGATCGCCATGGACGGGTCGGAGGCCGTGGCGGCCGCCCGGCGCGACCTTCCCGATCTCATCCTGATGGACCTGAACATGCCGGTCATGGACGGCGTCGAGGCCACCCGGCAAATCATGGCCGAGACCCCCTGCCCGATCCTGCTCGTCACGGCCAGCGTGGATGCCAATGTCTCGGGCGTCTACGAGGCCATGGGCTATGGCGCGCTCGACGCCGTCGACATCCCCGTCATCGGCGCGAATGGCATCGCTTCGACTCAAGGCGGCGCGCTGCTGGCGCGCATGTCGGCGGTCGGCCGTCTTGCCAGCGACCTGCCGCGAACGCTGCGCAAATCGCGCCCGCCGGCGCCCCGCAGCGCCTCGACGCAGCAGCTCGTCGCCATCGGAGCCTCCGCCGGGGGCCCCGCGGCCGTCGCAACCCTGCTCGCCGGGCTGCCGCAGGGCTTCTCGGCGGCGATCGTTCTCGTCCAGCACCTTGACGCGCAGTTCGTCCCGGGCTTCGCGAGCTGGCTCGAACAGCAAAGCGGGATCGCGGTGCGCGCTGCCCTGCAAGGAGACCGTCCCGTACCGGGCAGCGTGCTGATCGCCGCCAGCGCGGACCATCTCGTCTTCACCTCGGCAGATGAGCTCGGCTACCGGGCGGAACCGCGCGACTATGCCTATCGCCCCTCGGTCGATGCCTTCTTCGAGAGTGTCGCACAGCAATGGCGCGGAAGCGCGGTCGGCGTGCTGCTCACCGGCATGGGGCGGGATGGCGCCCGTGGATTGAAGCTGCTGCGCGACAAGCACCATTTGACAATCGCGCAGGATCAGGCGACCAGCGCCGTCTACGGCATGCCCAAGGCAGCTGCGGCCATCGGCGCCGCCACCGAAATTCTGCCCCTGACCGCAATCGCGCCGCGCCTCGCCGAGGTCTGCGGCCAGCCGGCGCTCTAGAAGGCTTACCATGGCAGGCGAACCCACCACCTCCTCCCCCGATGCCCCGCTCCCCGTCGACAATTATCTGGCGATGGTGCTGCTCGTGGACGATCAGGTCATGGTCTGCGAGGCGGTCCGGCGGGCGTTGACGCATCAGGGCGACGTGGACTTCCACTATTGCACGGACCCGCTGGACGCGATCGAAGTAGCCCAGCGCGTCAAACCGACCGTTATCCTGCAGGATCTGGTGATGCCCGGTGTGGATGGGCTCGATCTGGTGCGGCGCTATCGCAAGCACCCTGCGCTCCACAGCGTGCCGGTCATCGTGCTGTCGACCAAGGAAGACCCGGCGATCAAGAGCGAGGCCTTCCAGGCCGGCGCCAACGACTATCTGGTGAAGCTGCCGGACAAGATCGAGCTGATCGCGCGCATCCGCTACCACACCCGGGCCTATATCGATCACCTCCAGCGCGACGAGGCATACCGGGCGCTGCGCGAGAGCCAGCGCGAGCTCATGCGCGCCAATCTCGAGCTTGAGCGACTGACACGGATCGACGGGCTGACCGGACTCGGCAACCGCCGCTACTTCGACGAGTATCTCGCAGCCGAGTGGAAACGGGGCGTGCGGACCGGCAACCCGCTCTCCGTGCTGATGATCGATGTCGATCATTTCAAGCGCTACAACGACGCCTATGGCCATCTCGCCGGCGACGACGTGCTGAAGCAGGTGGCCGGCGTGATCCAGAACGGTGCGTGCCGCTCGACCGACCTCGCCGCCCGGTTCGGCGGCGAGGAATTCGTCGTGATCCTGACCGATGTGCCGCCCGAGGGCGCGGCCCATGTGGCGGAGGCCATGGTCCAGGGCGTGCGCGACCTGAACATTCCCCATGGCTCCGGGCGCGTGACGATCAGCGTCGGCGTAGCGACAGCCTGGCCGAGCGCCGAGACCGGCCCTGGCGGCCTCGTCAATGCGGCCGATCTCGCACTGTTCCGGGCGAAGAACGGCGGGCGCGACCGCGCGGTATTCTCAGAGGCGGCGCCGGCGGCGGGAGGCTAGCCGGCGCAGCCCTGGTACCGGGCTTGCAACCGCCTTGTCTCAGATCGACCGGGTGATGCCGCCGTCAACGCGCAGGTTCTGGCCGGTGATGTAGCCCGCATCCGGCGAGACCAGGAAGGCGATGGCGCCGGCGATCTCGGCGCTCGTCCCGTAGCGTTTCATCGGCACGCTCTGGCGCCGCTCCTCCGTCGCAGGCAGGCTGTCGATCCAGCCCGGCAGAACGTTGTTCATGCGGACATTGTCGGCCGCATAGGTGTCGACGAAGATTTTGGTGAAGGATGCCAGCCCGGCCCGGAACACGGCCGAGGTCGGGAACATCGCGCTCGGCTCGAAGGCCCAAGCCGTCGAGATGTTGACGATCGCGCCGGCCTTCTGCGCCTGCATGATCGGCGCCACCAACCGCACCGGGCGGATGACGTTCATCAGATAGACGTCGAGCCCGCGATGCCAGTCCTCGTCGGTGATCTCGAGGATCGGAGCGCGCGGCCCGTGGCCGGCACTGTTGACGAGCGCGTCGATGCGGCCCCAGCGCTCCATCGCGAGATCGACGAGGCGGCGCAGATCGTCGTTCGACTGGTTGGAGCCGGTGACGCCGATCCCGCCAAGTTCCTGTGCCAGCGCTTCGCCCTTGCCGGACGAAGACAGGATGGCGACCCGGAAGCCGTCCGCCGCCAGGCGCTTCGCCGCGGCGGCGCCCATGCCGCTGCCGCCTGCGGTGACGAGAGCCACTTTTTCTGTCGCCATGCTTGTCTCCACTGTCGCTGCGCAGCACTATCTGGCAGCGCATTCCACGAGCCGGCGAATTTCCTACCACTCCGCTTCGTGCCTGACGAACCAGTTTCACTCGCATCGGCCTGTAGAAAAACTATCGCATGACCGGCCGCATCCATCGCCTGCCCTCGCTCAACGGCCTGCGCGTCTTCGAGGTCGCCTCGCGCCATCTCAATTTTCGCCTCGCTGCCGAGGAGCTCGGGGTCACGCAAGGCGCCGTCGCCCAGCAGATCCGCCAGCTCGAAACGGAGCTCGGCCTCAAGCTCTTCGAACGGCTGCCGCGGACGCTGGCGCCCACTGAGGCCGGGCGAAGCTACGTCGCCTCCGTGCGGCGGGCCTTCGAGCTGATTTCGGACGCAACCGAGGAACTCCGGCCCGCGCCGCTGCACCTGACCATCAGCGTGACGCCGAGCTTCGCCTCGCGTTGGCTCATCCCGCGCCTGCCGGATTTCACCGACGCCCATCCCGGCATCGACCTGCGCATCGTCGCCACCGACCGCCTCTCCGATTTCCGAACCGATGCGGTCGACCTCGCCGTCCGGCTCGGGCGGCCGCCCTTCGGAGCGGGGCTCAGCGCCGAACTGCTCTATGAGCAGAGGATCATCGCCGTCGGCAGCCCGCTCCTGTTGGAAAAGCTCGGCGATCCCGCAGATCCCGGCACCTTCGCGCGCTATCCCTTGCTGCATGACGGCCATGATTTCTGGCCGGCGTTTCTGGGGGCCGTTTTCCCCGCCGCCGCACCGAAGTCCGCCCAGAACATCCGCTTCAACCAGACGGCGCTTGCGCTGGATGCTGCCATCGCCGGCCAGGGCCTGGCGCTGACGAGCCGCTTCCTCGTCGACGACGATATCGCGCGCGGGCGGCTCGTCCCTCTCTTCGGCGCCGAGCTGCCCATCGAGGCCGGCTTCTACATCCTGTCGCCGCGCCGGCCCCGGCATCCGGAGCCGGTCGCAGCCGTACGCGGCTGGCTGACCGAGGCCGCCGGAATGGGCTGACGGCAGCGCAAGAAACTTGCATCCCGCGAGGCGGATTGGAGCGCCTGTTTCGCGCCGCCTGCCCTAACCATGGAACCGACTGACCTGCGAGGCCGCGACCATGCCCGAACTCGATCTTGAGACGCTTCAGGCCGAGATGGCGTCATGGCGGCGGCATCTGCATGCCCATCCCGAATTCGGCTTCGAGGAGGTCGGGACGGCCGCCTTCGTCGCCGCGAAGCTGCGCGAATTCGGGTTCGACGAGGTGGCCGAGGGCGTGGGCGGCACCGGCGTCGTCGGCACGCTGAAGCGCGGCACAGGAAACCGCGCCATCGCGTTGCGCGCCGACATGGACGCACTGCGCATCGCCGAACAGGGCGATCATCCCTACCGCTCGCAGACGCCCGGCGTGATGCATGCCTGCGGCCATGACGGGCACACGGCGATGCTGCTCGGCGCAGCCAAGCTGCTCGCGGCCGAGGGCGGCTTCGATGGCACGGTGCGCTTCCTGTTCCAGCCCGCAGAAGAATGGGGCAAGGGCGCGCTCGCCATGCTCGCCGACGGCCTGATGGAACGCTTTCCCTTCGACGAGATCCATGGCCTGCACAACATGCCCGGCCTCGCCGTCGGACAGTTCCAGACTCGCACCGGGTCGTTCATGTCGGCGGAGGACAATTTCGAGATCGTGCTGAAGGGCGTGGGCGGGCACGCCGCAAGGCCGCATTCCGGCAACGAGGTTCTGGTCGCGGCCTGCGCGCTCGTCACCAGCCTGCAGACCATCGTCTCGCGGCGGCTGAGCCCGGCGGACATCGCCGTGGTCTCGGTGACGGAACTCCTGACCGACGGCACCCGCAACGTCCTGCCCGGAACCGCGCGCATCCTCGGCGACGCCCGCAGCTTCCGGCCCGAGGTCAGCGCCGAGATCGAGCGGCAGATGGGGATCATCGCTCAGGGCACGGCGCAGAGCTACAATCTCAGCGCCGAGCTGCATTACACCCGCGAATTCGTGCCGCTGGTGAACGATGAGACGATGGTGCAGGAGGCATTCGCCGCGGCGCGCACGGTGTTCGACGATGGCGACGTCTCAGTCGCGCGCGAGCCGATGACAGGGTCGGAGGACTTCGCCCGCTTCCTCGACCATGTGCCGGGCTGCTTCGCCTATGTCGGGAACGGCGAGGATTCCGCTCCGCTGCACAATCCCCGCTACGATTTCGACGATCGCGGGCTGATCCACGGCGCACGCTATCACGCCGCCATCGCCCGCCGCAGGCTCTCCCCCGGCTGAGGAGGTCTCAGTTCCGCTTCGGCCGGCGGACGGCCCGGACCGTGCTCTTCGAGGTGCTGCCGCAGAAGAAGAGGTCGTCGCCGTTCGACTCCATGCCCGAGACGCCCTCGCCCGCCGGCATGGCGAGGCTGTCCAGCACCTTGCCCGTGGCGGGATCGACCCGGCGCAGCTCGCTTTCCTCGCCTTCCCAGGTTCCGTGCCAGAGCTCACCGTCGACCCAGGTGACGCCGGTGACGAAGCGGTTGGACTCAATGGTGCGCAACGTCTTGCCGGTCTCCGGATCGATCTGGTGGATCTTGCGATCCCGGTACGCGCCGACCCAGAGCGCTCCCTCGGCCCAGGCCAGCCCGGAATCGCCGCCGCCGCCGGGCGCGGGAATCGTCGACAGCACGGCGCCTGTACGAGGGTCGATCTTCTGGATGCGGTCCTCGGCGATCTGGAACAGATGGCTGCCGTCAAAGGCCGTGCCCGCATGGGCGGCCACGTCGAGGGCGCGCTCCACCTTCCCGCTTGCGGGATCGAGCGCGTTCAACCGGTCGCCTGAGGCGAACCAGACCCGCTCGCCGTCGAAGCTCACGCCATGGATCTTGTCGACGCCCGGAAATGGGCCGTATTCGCGGATGATCTCTGCCTTGGATACCGTCATGGTTCTGCTCCGTAGGGATGGTGACGGTTCGACCCTAGCCACCGCGCCAGGGCGCCGTGAGTAACAAGCTCGTCGCGAAACCGGGGATGGCCGGCATCGTCCAGCGCCGCGCGCGCGCCTGCCCGTAAGACTGCACCTTGCCGGCCGAAGCCAGCTCCTCAAGCGCGCGCTGGACATTGCGCTGGCTGGCGCTGAGGGCCAGAGCGAGCGCCGAACTAGACCAGCTCTCGCCATCGGCGAGAAAGGCGAGCACCGCCGCGTGCCTCTCCTCGACAGGGCGTGCCAGCACGACCAACTCGGGTGCATGGCGCGGCGCCATCGCGAAACCGCCGCGCGTGGCAGCCAGCCTCGCAACCGGCCGCAACGCCGCGCGCAAACGCCCGATCTCGACACGGAGGCGGGCGCGGTGCGATTCATCGGTGAATTTCGCCCCGAACGCCCGCGCAATCAGCACTTCGCGCGACGCATCGGAGGGCCACGCTTCGGCAAGAGCCCGCGCCAGAGCAAAGAGCACCGGACGGGTCGCGAGGGAGACCGATACATGCCTGTCGCGCACGGCGAAGCGGCAAGCATCGACGATCAGGGCGGGCGAGGAGTGCAAAGCTTCGACGTCGCGAAGGCGGAGATTGCACTCTTTGCCGTTCGCGATCAGCCGCGCCGCCGGTGCCTCAAGGGCCGCGGATGCTGCCTCCACCTCGGCCAGCAGCGCCGGGATGCCGCCTCTGCCGGCCGCTTCGCGCGCGTCATCCAGAGCTTCCCGGGCTGCGCCCGCGCGCAATCTGCGCAAGGCGATGCCTGCGGTCGCGAGCCCATGCACGGCCTGGAGCGGCGAAGGCAGCGGCACGGGGTCCATCGCAGCAAGCGCCTGTTCGGCCGCGTCGAGCCGGCCGATCAGCACGAGGCGACGGATGTCGAGATAACGGGCATGCGCGGCATTGATCCGGTCGCCATGGGCCTCCAGCACCGCCGCCGCCGCCGAGAGCCTGCGGGGCGGCCAGATCAGGTCACGCGACGCCAGGGCGATCTCGGCCTCGGCGACCACACAGCGAGCCCGCGCGACGACCTCGCGCGCCCCGAAGCCGCGTGCAGCCCGGCGCAACAGGAGCTTGGCGCGCGGAAAATCGCCAAGCTGCGCCATGGCGATGCCACGCAGGGCCAACGCGGGCGGATCGTCGCGCAAGGCAACGCGGTTCAGGGCGCCCAACGGATCGCCCAAGGCGAGTGCCCGGCCGGCGGCGGTGATCAGCGAGTCCATCGGAATCCCGCCAAACTTGTCACTCCCTTCCCGCGTTCTCTTCGCAGTAGCACCAATCGGCGCGCCGCGGCGAGCGGCGCAGGACATCCGGCGACAGGAGGGAAGCACGATGACGACACATCGTATCGGAACGCGCGAGGAATGGCTGGCGGCCCGGCTCGAACTGCTCGAAGCCGAGAAGCACTACACGCGGCTGGGCGACGCACTGGCGCAACAACGGCAAGCACTGCCCTGGGTCAGGATCGACCGCGACTACCGCTTCGACACCGAAGATGGCGAGGCATCGCTGGCCGATCTCTTCCGAGGACGCTCGCAGCTCCTCGTCTATCATTTCATGTTCGGCCCGGACTATCAGGCGGGCTGCCTGTCCTGCTCGGCCATCGCCGACGGCTTCAACGGCAGTACCACGCATCTGGCCAACCACGACGTGATGCTGTGGGCGGTATCGCGGGCGCCGCTCGCAAAACTCCTCGCCTTTCGCGAACGGATGGGCTGGAGCTTCCCCTGGGCCTCATCGAGCGACAGCGGCTTCAATTTCGACTTCAACGTCTCCTTCACGGAGGAGCAGGAGCGCACCACGGGGATCGACTACAACTTCCGGCACAAGCCGAAATTCGAATGGCGCTCCGGCGGCAATCCGGTGGAGCGCAGCTTCGCGGAGATGGCCGGCACCGATGTCCCCACCTATCACCGCGAGCGCCCTGGCATGAGCGCCTTCATCCGCGAGGACGGCGCGATCTACCACACCTACTCCGCCTATGCGCGCGGGGTGGACGGCATCTGGGCGATGTATGCCTGGCTCGACCGCGCCCCGAAGGGCCGCAACGAGGCAGACGGTCCCTGGTGGCGTCACCACGATCGCTACGAAACAGCTTCGTAAGCGCGGATCGGCGTTGTCCGATCAATCCTCGTCGTCGCGCGGCGGCCGGGCGCCCTCCCCGAGGATTTCGCGTTTGCCGGCGTGGTTAGCGGGGCCGACAATGCCCTCGTTCTCCATGCGCTCCATGATCGAGGCGGCGCGGTTGTAGCCGATCTGGAGGCGGCGCTGGATGTAGGAGGTCGAGGCCTTCTTGTCGCGCAAGACGACGGCGACCGCCTGCTCGTAGGGGTCGTCCGAGTCGACCGAACC
>NZ_JBFTIC010000011.1:0-83957 GCF_056394545.1 Allobosea sp. 10N428
ACAACCACAACCGCCACAGACCCCACTCGGCCCTCGGCAACATCACGCCCGCCGAGTTCGCCCTCAAATCCACGCTGGAAAAACAGGCCGCATGAGGCCAGAAACGAAACTCAGGACTCTCTCTCAGACCGGAGGAGAAAAGGGTCTCAGGTCAGACCCATTCCTGCCCCTGAGGGCATGCGTGGGTCGGGCGCAGCAGTAAGCTGGAGTGTAATCTACGACGACCAGCGCGTGTCACCGCGGGCACGCCCTCTACGGAAACCGCTTGGCGATGAGAGTTTTGGTGCGAGCCTTGGCTTGATCAATCTGCTCACAGACCTCGTCGAGGTTCTCCAGCTCGATCTGGAGGCGCTCCGGAGTGAGTTTTTCAGTGGTCGGCAAGTCCAGGTTGAGCCGCCTAATGAAATAATAGGCCAAACACGCGGGCACCTCTACATCTCGCCAACCAGCGCTCATCCCGAAGTCCTTTTCGATGGCGCTTCGCTGCTGATCGGAGAGGCCGCTGTGAGGTCGTAGATGCAGCACGACCTTAGTATGCCAGGCGGCATCGTCCGCGGGATCGTACTCCACACTCGATACCGCACCAAATTCGTCCATCCTGGAGAGAACGAAGTCCCGGAACTCTCGATTCTCGCAGCACCAAGCGCGGACGTGCCATCGAAATCCATCATAGGCCAGCGCATGGGGCGCGATCACACGCCGGCGTGAACTGGTCAGAGATTGATAGCGAACCTCAATGGCTTGCCGATCGCGCATCACCCGCAAGATCGAGCGCAAGCAATCCGCCGCGAGGTCACGCGCGATGTCCGGCGCGATTGCGACGTCGGGAATATCTTTGAACCATATGTCCGTGCGCGGAATGACGTCCGCTAGAAAGGCGCGCAGTTGCAAGAGCAGACGTTCGGCTGAAGGCCTGAGGAAGTGCGGAAGGAACTTCGCCGCTGGACGATAGCCGCGAGCGGTCTGTTCCATATTCTCCGGCGCGATCTCACGATAGCGCCGCAGATCGACGGACGCTTGCGGAGTCGAAATATCGAAGGTGTCCTCAAGGTCACTGCGGATGACACGGCCTTCCCAAAACATCTTCCATTCAAGGAATTCCATGCGCCGCTGATGCGTCCATGAGGGACGGTCGCTTGCTTCGCTCATTTTCAACCCCTATCAACTCTTGACCCGTATCGAGTTTATACCCCTATAATGTCAATGCGGGTCTGATTCACGATCCGTTGTTTTGCCGCGATGAGCAAGGCAAAGCGTGGGTCCCCAACGAGAAAGAGGTGAATGGCAATGGCCACGAATTCAGGAAAAGGTTTCCGGCATGGCGCGGTGACGGGTCGTACCCAGTTGCAGCGTTCGGATGGGCTCTTCCAGAAGCGCAACGAGCGCAATGGCGAGTTCATGGAGGTCAAGCAAACCCCGGGCAAGTTCAAGGGGATCGCGCGGGAGCCGGATGGCCGTGACACCAAGAACTCGTGATCGCTTCTCCGAGCGACGCGGGTCAATGGCAGGAGAAGTCGGCGGTCGGGCGTTAAACGCAGCGATCGCCGACGATCTCAGGTGATTTCGTTCTTCGTTCCAAGGGTGCGAACATGAAATCGAGGATTGAAGGCAGCTGGACGGGCTGGAGCGGAGATACCGTCGTCAAGCTCGTGGACGGGTCGGTGTGGCGCCAAGAGCAATACTACTATCGCTATCAGTACAAATATCGCCCGAGCGTCATGGTCGAGAGGAACATGATGCTAGTCGAGGGCATGCCCAAGGCTGTGCGGGTGAGGCGGATCGACTAGCGGACCGGCACGTCATGTGCTGAGCCCAGCGGCAACGGTTTATCGGGTCGCGAAAGACGGCCAGACGATGGAGTGGGGGTAAGTTGCAGCTTTACTTTGGCCTTCAGGCGGATGGGCGAACCTACCCGGATACGGCAACGCCGATCGGGGGCCTCGATGTCGCTGTTGTGGGACCCGCCGGTCTGGTCGCGACGCTAGAGGTTCAAATTGGCCTGCTCGGCCCGGTTGCCTCGCGAGCGACCCGCATCGCGGCCTATCTGAGCAAGCTGCGTTCTGCTGGAGGCACGTCTCGTTTCTGGCGCGAATCATTTTCGAAGGATGCCTGGTCGACGGCTGCGGCGGTTCTGATGTGGCGCGATGCGCTCGTCGCCGGCGGCTGGACTACTGGTCCGATCGGCTCCTCCCGCATCGATGATCTCGCTGCCGCCGAAGCCGCCGGTTCAGCGCTTCCTCCTGGTCTTGTTGACCGCGCGGCGACGGTAACCGCAGCCGTTGCGACCCGTCCGGGGCTCAGGGTTACGAGCCTCATCCTTCTGGAGGCTAGGGAGGCATTGCCGCGGCAATGGGCTGGCCTGGTTGATGCGCTGGAGACAGCCGGCGTCTCTATTGAAGAGCGGCCGTCTCGTTCGTCCGGGGTGGACGGAACGGACTTGCGGCGTGTGCAGTCGGCCCTGTCGGGTGGCGAGATTGAGCCTCTTGCGGGTGACGGCAGCTTTGTCATGTTGGAGGCCGACACCGAGCTGATGGCGGCTGAGGCCATTGCCGATTGGCTCGCCGCGGCGCCAGCAGAGGAGATGGGCGAGACCGTCATTCTCTCGGCTGACGGAGATACCGCGCTGCTGGACAAGGCCCTTCAGTCGCGTGGTCTGCCGGCCTTGGGGCTTTCCCGCCCGTCGCCGTGGCGAGGGGCGCTGCAGCTGCTGCCGATGGCATTTGCTGCGGCTTGGCGGCCATTGGATGCGAAGGCCTTGCTGAGCCTGTTGATGTTGCCGCGGCCGCCCATGCCGCGGTTTGCGGCTGCGCGGCTCGCGCGTGCGCTGACCTCTGAGCCGGGTCTGGACGGGCGTGCCTGGCAATTGGCCTGGGGTGACATCCGGGCACGGGCCGAGGTGATGTGCGTCGACGACGGTCCGCGGGCTCCCGCGAAGGCGCTGGCCTTGGTGGAAAAATGGCGTAGCTGGACGCTCGGAGGGCGCTTCGATCGCGTCGATGGCATGCCCGTGGATGAGGTTCGACAGATCGCCGGCAGGGTCGCGGCCTGGGCGGTTGAGGTCGACGCCGGCGCGGGAGATTCGCTGCTGCTGGCGGTAGCTGGCGCCGCGGGTGTGCTCGTCGAGGCGGTCGAGCGCCTTGAGCTGGACCGGGTGCCGGCGTTGCTGCTGGAGCGGATCATCGGACAGGTTCTGGCGGATGGCGTTCGCAATCCGGCGCACGGTCCCGAAGCTGGCGAACTGCGCAGCGTTCAGGCGCCAGGCTCGATTTGGGGCGAAGTCCCCCGGCTGATCTGGTGGAGTTTCACAGGACCGGGCGAGCGCCCGGTGTTATTGCCTTGGAGTCGCGCGGAACTAGCGAGCCTGATGAAGGAGGGAGTGCATCTGGAGGAGCCGGCAGTCACGGCCAGCCAGATCACCGCGCGCTACTCGCAGGTGCTGCAGCGGGTTTCCGATCAGACGATCCTGGTTCGGCCGGCGCTGGCCAGGAGCGAGCAGACGATTGCGCATCCCCTCTCCCATCAGCTGCGGCCGATCCTGAAGGATGCAAGCACGGAAGTGCTCGTCCGTGCCGAGCGCCTGTTGCGCGAACCTGACGTTTTGCTCGCCAGGCGCCGGCTGGTTCGACAGGAGAAGCAAACGACAAGCCCTCCCTTGGGCCGTGCGGCGTGGGACGTGCCGGAGCAGGCTCTTCGGCGTTTGGAGGCGCGGCGTGAGAGTGCCTCATCGCTGAGGCGGCTGCTCACCTGCCAAATGGCCTGGATGCTACAGGATGTCATCGGCCTTCGTCCGGGCAAATTCGCCGAGATCCCCGGGCCCGATCAGCTGTTCGGCAATGTGGCGCATGAGATTGCCCGCCGCCTGCTGAGGCCGGGCGCGCCTCCGCCGGAAGCGACGGTTCGTGCGGCTGCAGGGCTCTTATTCGAAGAGCTGCTGCCGCAAATGGCCGCGCCACTGCAGCGGCCGGAGTTCGCAGGAGAGCTTGCGACAGCGCGGGACCTGGTTCCTGCCGCGCTCGAAGCTCTCGTGCGACTCATGCATGAACGCGGGCTGGAGATTGTCGGAACCGAACTCGACCGCGAGGGGGTTGTCGGGAATCTCGCTCTGCAGGGCCGCATCGACCTTGCCTTGCGTCAGGGGGGCCGCCCGGCGATCTTGGATTTGAAGTGGACGCGGTCCGAGCGGCGCTACCGAAAAGAGATCGTCGATGGCGACGCGGTGCAGCTCGCGATCTATCACGCACTCGGCGGTGAAGGCGGCGTCGGGGCGGATGGGGCTTATTTCCTCCTGCGCCAGCGCCGCGTGCTGGCGGGTCAAGGCTCGAATTTGGCGAACCAGCCCCTGGAGAGTGCGCGCGACAATGCCGAGACGCTGCGACTGGTGGAGTCCGATTGGTCGGCCTGGCGGGAACTCACTCAAAACGGGACCTTACTCGCCGCCGGTGTCGAGGGAGCCGCGGAGCAGCGTCCGGTCGAGCTGGGCTTCCCGGCGGCGGAGAAGCCCTGTCAGTTCTGTGAGCTCACCGGCCTATGCCGTGTTCATGTGGAGATGGTGTGATGCCGGGGAAGCTTCAGGCCATCACCGCGGCGGCAGGCGCGGGCAAGACGACGCGCATCGTTGGCGATATCGCCAATGAAGTGTCGAAGCGCTCGCCGGAAAGCATTCTGGCAACGACCTTCACCATCAAGGCGGCGGATGAGCTCGTGGAGCGGGCCCGCGCCGAGCTGTTTCGTCGAGGACAGCATGAGGCGGCGGCTCGCCTGCTCGGTGCCCGCTTCGGCACCGTGAATGCCGTCTGCGGTCAGATCGTCGGCGAGTTCGCGCTCGATCTGGGACGTTCGCCCGCAACCGCAGTCATCGGAGAGACAAACGAGGCGCTCAGCTTCTCGATAGCGGCTGATGTTGCGATCGCCGCACACGCGCCAATCCTGAACAGGATTGCGGACCTGTTCGGCGACAATGATCCTCGTCCGCCGCACAAGGAAAGGCCGGACTGGCGGAAGACGGTGCGCTCGATCGTGACCCTGGCGCGGGCCAACGGTATCGGCCCGGACGAGCTTCGCCACTCGGCGGAGCGTTCGATCGAAAGCTTTCTGGAGCTACTGCCTCAGGCGACATCGACCAGCGAAGCGCTCGATGCCGGCCTGGTTGCCGCGATTGCACGTGCGGTTGATCTTTGCCCGGCCAATCCGAGCACAAGCGGGCGTCCTGACGCCGAGGTGCTACGATCGGTTCACCAGCGCGTGAGCCGCGGCGAGCCGATGTCATGGTCGCAGTGGGCGAAGCTGACGAGGCTTAAATGCGCTCCGACCAAGGATGGCAAGGCCTATGAGGTTGCCTTGGCAGATGTGATGGCTCGGGCAGGTCAACATTCGAGCCATCCTCGTCTGCGCGAGGATGCCGAACTCTTCATTGGGACCATCTTCACCTGCGCCGCCGACGCCCTGGAGGCCTATCAGCACTGGAAGGCCGAGCGGGGCCTGGTCGATTTCACTGACCAGGAGGCGCTTGCGCTGAAAGTGCTTACGAACCCGATCTTGGCGGAACGGGTTCGCGAACGCATCGAACGGGTGTTCGTGGATGAGTTTCAGGATTCGAGCCCGCTTCAGGTCGCGCTGTTCAAAGCGCTGGGCGACATAGCGGAGGAGAGCACTTGGGTCGGTGATCCAAAGCAAGCAATTTATGGGTTTCGCGGCGCCGACACAGAGCTGACCCAAGCGGCATTTGCCGGCGCGGGCGATGACAACGAAGACGTCCTGTCGGTTTCCTGGCGCAGCCGGCCGGGGATCATTGAATTCGCGAATGCGTTGTTTGGACCGTCATTCGAACGAATGGGACTACCGGCTTCGCGGCACGCTTTTTCCGGGGCTGCCCGTTCCGACGTAGGCTTCGATCGCCATCCGCTGGCTTGGTGGCCGTTGATCGGCAAGGTGGAGGAGCAGGCGCAGGCTTTGGCCGAGGGCATCAAGGCTGCCCTCGAGGATGCCGATAGCTGGCTGGTTGGCCTGGAGGATGACGAACACAGGACGCTGGGCGTTGGCGACATCGCGATCCTGTGCCGGAGCAATACGGATGTTTCGCGCTTTGCGACCGCACTGAGCCGCGCTGGTCTACCTGTCGCCGTCGAGCGATCGGGCCTGGCGAGAACACCGCACGTAGAGTTCGTGCTAGCGGCCTGCCGCTGGGTTGCCGACCCTGGCGACCGGCTCGGCTTGGCGGAAATGGCACGCTTCTTTGCCGATGATCCTGAATCGGCAACGTGGCTGGAAGCCGCGGCAGATGATGCGCCGGACTCGGCCCTGCGAGCGCTTGTACCGGTGGCAGAAGCGCTGGAGGCGCTGCGAGCGCAGGTCCTGAACCTGACGCCTGCCGAGCTGGTCGATGCCGTCCTAGCGCTCCCGGAGGTGATCGGTCGTATCGAAGCATGGGGCGACCATGCCATTCGGCTCGACGACCTCGAGGCGCTACGCGGCTTCGCGGCTGACTATCAGGCCGAATGCATCGCTTCGGGCTCATCGGCAACCCTTCAAGGCTTGTTGCTTGCGGTCCTGAGCGCAGATCCGAAGCGGCCGCCAAGTCTCGCGGCGGATGCCATCCAAGTCATGACTTATCATGGCGCCAAAGGCCTGGAATGGCCGATGACGGTGCTGACTGGTCTGCATTTTGAGCCGCGGTCTCGCTTGTTCGAGCCGGTGGCCGAGATGGAAGGGACAATCGACTGGAGCGAACCACTTCGCGGTCGTTGGATCCGGTACTGGCCCTGGCCGTATGGCCTCGCGGGGCAGGGGAGCACGCTGGAGGTAACCGCTTCCAACTCGACCTATGGGCAGACTGCCGGGCAACGGGCAGTGAACGAGGAAACGCGCCTTCTCTATGTCGGCGTCACCCGGGCCCGGGACTATCTCCTGTTCGCGCCATCGGCGAAGGCGCCGCTAAATTGGCTCAAAGTGTTCGACACGTCCGATGCCGGTCCTCACCTGAGGCCGCCGTCCGAGGACAACGGTCAGATCGATGTCGGTGCGTACACGTTCGCGGCCGATATTCGGCCTTTGGCAGCAAGCAACGCTGATGATGAGCGCTTTCCTGTTCCGACCTTCATTCGACCAAGGGCGAACGATAGCGCGGCAGCGGCGCCGCTCTATTTACGCCCGAGCGCGTCAACGGGTGACGCGTGGTCTGTAGCGGAGCGCATCGATCTAGGCGGCCGTCTGCCGATTGATGGGGTTTCGAACATGGCCACACTCGGCGAGGCCCTGCACGCAATCCTGGCTTACGACGATCCTGCGCGGGAGCCAGCCATTCGGCTTGCCGATGCTCGGGCCACGCTCGACCGTTGGGGCGTGGCTGGTTTCAATGCGCGCGATGCGTTGACAGCTTCAGATCGCCTTCACGGCGTACTGGCCTCGCGTTGGCCCGGCGCGGTTCTACGGCGAGAGGCGCCAGTTTCGGCACGGATCGGCCAGCAACTCGTTCAGGGACGGATTGACCTGCTGATTGAAACGGGCTCGACGTCAGCGATCGTCGACCACAAGAGCTTCCCGGGGCGGGCGGATCTCTGGGAGACGCGAGCGCTTCAGCATGCTCCACAGATTGGGCTTTACGCGGAGGCGGTCGAGGCGGCATCGCAGCGTTCCTGCGGAGAGCTGTTCGTACATATGCCGATTGTCGGAACCCTCATACGTGTGGCTCGCGTATAATATCTCGGTCTGCCGCAAGCGTGGATTTTGGGTCGAGATATGCCTCTAGCCACGATGACACATCGGGACCATGCGAGGCTTCCCAGTCAGGCTGAGGAAAAGCGTCTCAAATTAGGTGCCGGCATAAATTATTGAAAGTATGTTGGATTTTTAATGAGATTGACCGCTGGTCACGGATATGGAACATGACGCGGAACGCAAGGCTTCCTTGCAAGTTTGGTTGCGCAAGATTATCTGCACGTCGGTATGGCAGCTATGAACGACATCCACATTGGCCAACGGGTCAAAGCCCTTCGCGAAGGCAAGGGGATGCGGCAGGATGAGCTCGCGACGCTCCTCGGGTTAAACAGCCGTCAGATCGTTTCGCAGATCGAAACTGGCACACGGCGTTTAACGGCGTCGGAGCTCGTCGCGATTCTAGACCACTTTGGCGAGACGCTGGAGCGTCTGACCAACCCATTCCTGCTCATGGGCAAAAGCTCGTTTTCTTGGCGCCAGCATCAGGTTCCAAGAGAGCGGCTCGATGCCTTCGAGAGCAAGGCGGGGGAGTGGATCGGTGCATATCGAGAACTGAACGAGCTTCGAAGCCGGCAGCCCAAACTGCTGCCAAATACGCGGCTGACCTATGCTAGCTCATTCGAGGATGCTGCTGCGGTTGGCGAGCGCGTTGCGGAGCAGCTGGAACTTGGCGATACGCCGGCCTTCAAGCTTGCCGAGGTCATGGAGGATCAGCTCGACATCTTGGTGCTCATGGTCGATGCCGAGCCCGGAATTTCTGGTGCTGCGTGCCAACTACCGGAGCTCAGTGCGGTCCTCATTAACCGCCAGGAGAGCTTTGCGCGGCGCAACTCTGATTTGGCGCATGAGCTGTTTCATATCCTGACCTGGAATGAGATCAAGCCAGCTCACGTAGAATCATCGGTGCAGAGCTGGGACATTCCCACAAAGCCGAAATCCCACAATGCCAAGCGCGATCAGCGTATCGAGCAGTTGGCGGATAATTTCGCAGCGGCGCTGCTTATGCCGCCGCGGAGCTTGGATTTGATCGGTAAGCCGCGGGGGGGGCAGGCTCAATGGCTGGTGGAAGCGGCAGCTTTCCTCGGTGTGTCGAGTCGTGCCCTTAAGTGGCGACTGGTCAATTCAGGCCGCGCTCCCGAACTGAATGGCCTCAAGGAAGGGGATTTGGTCGCTGCGATGCAGTCCCGCGTGGACGGGAATGGCTCGCAGGAACTGCCCCCGCTGTTCAGCAAGCGATTCATCGCAACGATCGCTTCCGGAGTCGAGCAAGGCAACTTGTCGGGGCGACGGGCGGCTGCGCTATTGGGACTGGATCAACAGCTTATCGGTGAGCTGTGTGAGACATACGGATTGCCTCGCCCAGTTGAATTAGGCGGGCAGGCAACTCTGGAGCCTTCGCAGGCTTGATCACTCGGCTAACTCCAGTCCTTTTGGACACTAACGCGATCCTCGCCTGTCATTCGAACGGATGCTGGCGAGCGATCGCAGGGGCGTTCCGGTTGGAGACCGTCGACAGGTGTATCGTTGAGTTCCAAACGGGTGGCCACGCCCTGAAAATGGCCGAATACGTCGATGAGCCAACGTTACGCAGCCAGTTTCACGAAATCCATTCACCAACCAGCCTGCAACTCGCCGAAGTGGCCCTGGCGGGAGGCACCGGCCTTCACGATGGAGAGCGAGAACTCTGGGCTCACGCCCTCGGACGATCGGATGCTTGGGTCCTATGCGGACCAGATCGCGCGAGTATGAAGTTTGGGTGCAGCCAAAAGGCGGCCAACCGCTTAATCTCGCTTGAGAGCCTGTTAAGTCACCTCAATCATCCATCGGCGGGCAACCTGCCGACGCAATATTCACAGGGATGGCTCGAACAGGTTCGTAGAAATTTTGTCTTGGGGATCCTCTAGGACCGTTTTCCCGAGCGACCGGCCCATGCAACTGAATCGTTGCTGAACTCAATTTCTTTGCGCTGGGGATCCACCCATTCTAATGAACGGACCTATTAATCCTTAGAGCGTCTGAGACAGTCAGTCACTGTTTTCGTTGGGAGGGTAGCCGGGCAGAACGAATGGCGCACCGTACTGCGCCATACCGGCCCTGGGGAGCCAACCGGCGTTATAGGACCATAGCTGACGCTGGGAACGTCCGCTTTCGGGGATGCCGATTGTTTACACCCCAGCGTAAATGATGGGGCTCGCCTGTTGAGTGCTGAAGGTTTTTCGGCCTCCTTTAATCAAGCGAATGGCGTCACTCTCACAGTCGTCCAACGCGGGGAGTGACCATGAACCCGAAAGACCTCATCGCCGTATCGCCACAATGCCGCCGCCGGCTCAGAGCGTCGCCGCCACGCCACCAGTAGAGGTTGTCGCGATGGTCGTGCGCATGGCACGCGGGCTAAGACAGTGGAAGCAAGACACGCTCGCCGACTTCGCACGCGTCAGCATGTCCACGGTCGAGGACGTCGATCGCGCTGAGCCGGTCAGCACCGAAAGCCTCGACCGAATCGCTCAGGCGCTCGGTTACGAAGCCGGTGTCTGCTCAGCGCCCCGCCTGCCAATCCCCAGGGGTGGGGCGGCCACGCAGATGGTCGATCAGCTCGGAATCTCCAGCAGGTCGAGGTGCGCCCGTTCGAAACCCACCGCCAGATTAGAATGATCGCAGCCACCCAGGCCTGTTACATCCACCGCCCCGAGGAAGGGGCCGCCTACGCCGAGCAGGTGACGGGCCTGCGGGAGTGGCTAGACTTGGCGTCCTTCGCACTGGGGCCTGAGCCCGTCTACGGGCGAGCCGATCCGTCGGCGTGCACTCTGCGATGACATCCTGGCCGCGGTTGTCGATCTGCGCCGCCGCGGCGTCACGGTTCTCGTCGGCATCGCCGACGCGCCAATCCCGGGATTTGCCGACTGGAAAGTGGCGATCATCTCGCTCACGCCCAAGCTCTCCGATCCCGGCGCGCTCCACCCCGATGGCGGAGTGAACATCACGCGCTTCTTCGTGATGGGGTGCCTGTGGACGGACGCCCGCCAAGGCGATGCTCAACGCGACAAGCGCCCGCCAAGGCACTTCTCGCAATCAGCAGAGCTTCCGGCGCCAACCGGCGGTCTGCCTATCTCGGTCAGGGTTTCGACACCCGCTGACCACGATGCCCTTATTCGCAGTTTCGAGCAAGCGCCGCTCTCTGGGGCGATGCTCTCGCTTGCGTTGAAAGCCGGCTCTCGTCCAGATTGCGGCGCAGAGGCTACGGGGGCGGCGCATGTCTATCAGAACGAGGGTATTGGTCTGGGTTGAGCCAAACAGCCAGCCGGTCGAAGTCGGCATTTTCGATTTTGAGGTCCCGCCCTCTCCTCAGGACATGCTCGCGCTTTCCAAGCATCCGGTTCTTCTTGTCAACTGGAGAAAATTCGCGCCGCCTGATGCCGAGGCCGATGGTGTGCAACTGCTTCTCGGCTGTAGCTACGACCGCCCGGCGACCACTCCCCCTCCTGCTGAAAGCCCCCTCGACGCGCTTGAAGATCAGCAAACCCGCATCAACAACAAGCTTCGCGACAATCAGAAGATCATCGGCGAAATTCAGGGCCGCTCCTTCAAGGACGCAGCAACGTACGTCAACGTCATTGTCATTGCTGGCTATGCCGCCATCTTTACAATCTGGTCGAATGTGAAAGCGATCGTATCCCCCATGGAGATCGCCTCCGTGGCAGCGCTATTGCTTTTCTCAATCGTCGTATTTGTTGCTTTCGAACTGACGAAAATGATCATTCTTTCCCTCTCCATGCGACGGAACGTGGCCGCCGCGATGCGAGATCCGATGATCGAGGACTACCTTTCCAAGCTCATCGAAGCTGAGCAGACCGGGATGCAGCGAATGGGCATCTTTATGAAGGCGTGGCCGCTGGTCCTGGCCCTAACTATTCTTCCCGCTCTTACGGCTGCAGTCGTGTTGTTTTGGAAGTTTTACGGCGTTGTGAGTCCCTCCCCGCCTGGAGCGCCTTGACGCAGATTGAGCGGAGGGGACATGGCCCAGGCTGCCCGAGCCCGCCCCGTTTGGCGCAAGGTCTTATTGTAGAATCTGCTGCAGGATGGCACTGCAATCCTATCCGCACGTTGGGTCCCCATGGCTGAGAGAGTGATAGCGCCGGTAGAAGCCTCCCTGCTCGCCTGGGCTCGCCGAACCGCGTCCATCGGACTGGACGAGGCTGCGAAGGCCGCTGGCGTGGCTCCTGAACGGCTCGAGGCGTGGGAACAGGGCGAGGCTAAGCCGACCCTGTCGCAGCTCCGCGCTCTCGCGACCAAGTATCGCCGGCCGCTCGCGGTAATGCTGTTGCCGAAGCCTCCACGCGATTTCCAGCCGCTGCGTGACTTCCGGCGTGTTGATGAGCTTGCCGGCGGTGCGATGCCGCCTCGCGTGACCTTCGAAATTCGACAAGCCCAGGAGCGGCGCGAGATTGCTCTCGATCTGCTCGACGACAGCGCTGGCGAGAGCGAGCGTTTTTCCATGCGCGCGGCGCTGACGGACGATGTCGAGGCCGTGGCCAAGCGCGTTCGAGAATTCCTCGGCGCCGATTTTGCCGACCAGTCCAAAGCGGCTCGCAAGGCGCAAGCCTTCGCTTACTGGCGCGACCTGATCGAGGCGAAGGGCGTGCTAGTTTTTGTCATGGGCGGAAACCAGGCGCCGAAGGTGCGCGAGGTCCGCGGGTTTGCGGTTCCCTTCGACAAACTGCCGATCGTCGCCGTGAACGGTCGCGACAGGACGGCCGGCCGAGCCTTCACTCTGTTGCATGAATTTGCGCATCTGTTGCTCGGCACGGCGGTTGTCGAGAATGCAGTCCAGCCGGGGCCGTGGCTGCCGGCTGCGGAACGCAAGATAGAGCGCTTCTGCAACGCCGTTGCCGCCGCAGTCCTCATGCCCTTGGCGCAGGCTCGGCAGATTGCCCAGACGCGCGGCAAGAGCGCTGGAGCGGCGTGGAGCGATGCCGAATTGGATGCGGCGTCCGAGCAGTTCGGGGCGAGCAGGGAAGCCGTGCTCTTGCGCATGGTGAAGCTGGGCTTTGCTGCTCAGCGGTTCTACCTGCACAAACGCAAGGCTTTCGAGGCCGAGTATCAGCAGCTCGACGAATCCGTTTCCGGCGAACGGTTCGGGCCGCCGCCGCACCTGACGCAAGTTGGCCGCTACGGCAAGAGCTTTGCGCGGCTCGTCCTCTCCAGCTACCGCGAGCGGCGGATCACGATGAACGACGCGGCCGCCTATCTTAACGTCCAGGCTAAGCATATCGCCGCAGTAGAGAAACAGGCGTTCCGCGCAGCATGACGAGGAAGGCGCTCTACTGCATCGACACGAGCGCCCTGATAGCAGCCTGGGATGAGCGCTACCCTATCGACGTGTTTCCACAGCTATGGGCCGGCGTCGCCGCTATCATCGAGGAGGGCCGGCTCATCTGCCCCGAAGAGGTCGCTCACGAGCTCGACAAGCGATCGAAAGACCTTGCAGCCTGGTTGCTAGAAGCCGGGCCGATCATGATCCCGAACGACCAGGACACCGTCAATCACGTCGCCCGCATCCTTGCCAGTCACGAGCGTTTGGTGGCCGAGCGGAAGCGTGCCTCCTCTGCCGACCCGTTCGTCATTAGCCTCGCCAAGCTGCGCGCCGCCATCGTCGTCACGGAAGAGGGCCAAGGCACCGAAGCGAAGCCCAAAATCCCCACGGTCTGCACGGCCTATAGGGTCGAATGCATCAGCCTGCTGGACTTCATCCGGGCCGAAAGTTGGATGATGGGCGGCCGCAAGCCGCCGAGTAGGGGCGGTGATCAGGGCGACATATTTTCGTAATCCGAAAACGCTTGCGCCGGCCGTCTCGTCTTCCTGGAACCGACTGGGGTCCGGCAAAAGTTAACTTGACATTAACGCGGCGCACACAACATTGAAGCTGCAAAGTCGCCCCGCCTTGCCGAATTGTCGCCGGATGGCGTGCGTGGCCAGCAATCGCTGGTCTAGGCAGGCGGGTCGCACCTCTCCTAGCGAAAATGCCAGATATTCTGGATCTTTGGCCCCAAAACCTCCAGCCATCGGCGGGCATCGTCGCGGTCCTTCCGTTGAGCCCGGCCAATGGCCCCGGCGCACATATCGGCGAGTTGCACCAGACGATCTCGGCTCGAATCGGAGAATGTGATCTTGTTTACCGCGCCGGGGCCGGTGTAGCGCCTGAGATAACTGCCAAGCTCCTGGCGGAAGGCTCGCTCGCCGCTGCCGTCGATAACGACCTTGGCCTGGGCAAGGAGCCCATTGTCGAAGGTCAGCATCGATTTCACGAAGAAGCTGTAGAATGCCTCTTTGTCCGTCCGGAGATGCGCGCTGTATATTAGCTCTTTCCGCACGACCACGGAACGAACGCAAAAGTCGAATGGCAGCACCGTCCGGAAGAATTCGTCCCGTACCTCCGAGCGGCTCTTCGAAAACTTGAACTCCTGCCGGAAGCGCAAGCGTGCCGCCAAGTCGTCAATCGCTGTCCCGGCGCGTATTGCCTGCTCGCGATCTTGAAACGCAACCATCGCCACGACGAAGTGCGGCGAGGAACCCTTGGTCAGCTTGAAGCCGGCGTCGCCCGACTCGTCGATGAAAATCAGCATGTCCTGTGGTGGTCGGACTGCAACCGCAGCGCAAGGTGCGGCGCGGACTTAGCCGCCTTTTCCACCTTGTCCACAGGTTACCCACAGTTCCACAATGAGAGAACGCGGTTGGCATCCATTGACGCCGCGCCGCCGCCGTCGTGTGCTGCCTCCGCGATTCAGGAGGCTCCACGATGATGCGCGCGGTGATCGAGCTGGCCATGGCAAGAGGGGAACAAGAATGAGCAACGACCGCACGCCCCGCCGCCCGACGAGCGCCCGCGACCTGGCAGAGGCGTTGTTCGCCGCGCCGAAGGTCGCGCCCGCCGCCCCTCTTGAAAAGCGCACTGTCCTGCCCGGCGCGAAAGAGATGGTCACGCTCCGGATCGATTGCGAGGTGCTGGCGTATTTCCAAGACGGCGGGCCCGGCTGGCAGGACCGTATCAACGCCATCCTGCGCCAGGCTACGCCCCTTGCTACAGATGAGGGCTTGAAGCCGGACGAAATCAACTCGCCCAACGACGGCTGATTGGCCGGGCGCAGGCGAAGGGCGGCGGGGCTACTGGCTGAAGCTGTTGCATTCGATCTGCATCAAGCCGTCGAATGCCTCGCTCTTGTCGATCTGAGCTTTCCGCGCGCCTAGATTTGCCGCGGCCCACGCCTTCACGGTCCCCGCGTCCGCCGTGGTCGAGAAAGAAATAAGCGTTCCGGGACAGAGCCGTCTCTTCGATCAACTCGCCGCTGGTAAGCAGGTCGGTGCGCAGCTGGTCGGCTTCGGCCTTCCTGCGCCGGGCATCCTCCGTCCGGCCGGAACTGTGGCGGACGGTGCTCAAGCCTGGAGGGGCAGCAGCAACCGGCCTTCGCGGGTTGTGCCTTCGGACCTCATGATTAGGTCGAGCATAGGATCGTTGTTAAAAACCGTGCCTTCGCCGGTCAATGCTTGGCGCGTGGCCCGCATGCCCGCCGACGGCGAGCGCAGCGCCGGGAACCGGCCGCCAGTGCCGCCCCATGGCGAGGCCAGCCCGCGCGCGGCGTTCCCGGATGCCACCATCCCACCGGTCAACGCGTTTTGGGATCAGCCCCGCGAACGGACCCGATCCGTCAAAGCTCTGCTGCTGGATCGTGGCGCCCTGGCGCGCATCCTGCTGGAGCTTCCGGAGCTTCTCGATCTCGGCCGTCAGCGACTTCATCTCGTCTACCAGCTTGTCGCGCTTCAGCCGGGCCTCGTCATCCGTCGGGCCGGTGAAGCCGCGCACCCCTTTTTTCATTCCGAAGCCGAGTTCTGTGCCATGCGCTCTTATTATGCTCGACGGCGGGAGGCTCGCTCGCCATGTCGAGCCGGATCGGGCTGCCGAGATCAATGAGGTCATGATGGCACGTCTCGCGGCCGTCCCGCCGTCGTCGATCGCGAAGATGCATCACAGCGATTTTCCGGAGCAGCGCGGGTGCAATGCTTATGCTCGTCAGACGACCGGCCAGAGTTCCGAGATGCCGCCGAATATGCCTTTCGGCGGCATCCGGACCCATTTGCCGCATGCATCTTGCGTGACGCGCTGCCCACGGACGATTGCGCACGCGGGGGAACGGGATCACTTCGCCCATCATCTCACCTCTCGCTTGAGTTCGTCTCGATAGAGCTCGATCGCCGCGGCGCGGAGCTGCAGCACCCACTCCCGGTTTGGGAACACCACGCGATCGGTGCCGAACGTCAGGCTCGGCGGAAAAACGGTGAGCTTGCCGTCAGGGAGCTCGACCACGCTCAGCCCTGAAGACGGATATCAGCAACGACGACGGCGAAGGTCGGCAGCCGGCGGCCGCCACGGTTGAGCGCGAGCCCGTCAGGCCGCATGTCCACGATGGACAGGGAGATTGTTTCCATCGGCTGGATTGTCCTGGGGCTGGGCACCATGTCTGTTGCAAGCCCTCACGCGGGCTCTTCTCCATGACGGCGCCGGCTGTATGATGGTGGCGTGCGCCTGTCGGGAAACCGGCGCACGCCTCGCAACCGCCAACCGAGCGTCCGATTGGAGATCACGAATGGAAGGATCTGAATCATGGTCCATGGCCAATCCGCCGAGGCCACCTCAGCCTCCTCCGCCGCCGCGGCCGACGCCGGGGACGAAAGACGGATCGATCCGCATTCCGGCGGACCCTCGTCCACCGCGCGACTCCCGCTGACGGATCGTGACAAGGAGCGAATGCGCTGCGAGCGCGGCATCTGGTACCACGACGATCGCGAGCGCTTTTTCGCTCGCCTTCACAAGTTCCTGATGTTCTGGGTGATCGTCACAGGAGCGAGCGCCGGAGCCGAAATCACGCAAACGCTGGGTTGGTTTGACGCGAAATATCTCGGCATGGCCGCCGCACTGATTGGAGCGGCCGATATCGCCTGGGACATCTCCGGCAAGGCGCGAGTGCATGCGATGTTGAAGCGCGAGGCTGTCACCATCCTGGAGCGCATCGAGGCGGGCGACGAGGTCAAGGCAATCCGGATTGCGATCGCTCGATCTCAAGCCGATGAGCCCCCGATCATGCACGCGGTGAACTGCATGGCGTACAACGCTGTCCAGCGCGCGAACGATCGCGGGGAGCATACCTGCGTCGAAATCAAGGGATGGCGCCGCTGGATGCGCCACTTTGCCTTCACTCCGGAAGTGTTCCCGGACAAGACGCCCCAAGCTGGCGGGTTGCCTCAGGCCTGATCGCCATCCTCTGGCGCCTACTTCTTGGCCGGCGCCGGCTTGCGCCACGCTCCCGGCCGTGATGGTCTTGCGCAGCGGATTGCGGGGGGCTAGCGGTGGCGGTACTGGCGTCGGATTGCGAACTCTGGGCCAATGGTGCTTGGCACGTTCTTAGCGTCGATGAGGCCCTGCGCTATCCGCGCGATCGGCTGCTACGCTGCCGCGAGTGCCTTGGCCGGGTGCATGCGCACCGCGCGGGCGGTGGCCAGAGTGCCCATTTCGAGCACGAGACGCGGCACGAAGGCTGTTCGCGGTGCGACAACTTCGGTGGAGTTAAATCGCATCATCCTACGCCCGCTCGCCTGCGGCGTTGAAATGTCTGAATTCTGGCGGAGCTTCCAGGGCTGGTACTTTAACTCCGGTGTCGAGACGCTGAGTCGAAGCTACACGACCGCTGCGCGTGCGCTGTTCCTCGAACTCGATCAGGCAAAATCGAACCTGTCCGGCTATCTCGACGATATCGCAGGTGGCGCCGAGCCGGATCGGGAGGTCGATGAAGACGGTCTAGTGCTCTCGGACCGGGAAACGCTGTTAGAAATGGAAATCGAGAACGTCTATGAGGCCGCTATGGGTCTCCGCAAGGCCTTCGCGATCCAGTTTTATCACTTCTGGGAGCGCTCGGCGCAGAACTGGACCGGCTGTGATACGAAGGCCGGCTTCCGTAGTCTTAAGGCAGCAGTTCACACAAAGGGATTCGATACCCACCCCAAGCTTGATGCCGTTCTGATGCTGGCGAACACGCTCAAGCATGGCAGCACAGATTATGGCCCTAGGCTCTTTGCTGCTTGGCCGGAGATCGTCGTCCTGCCCTTCGCCAGGGATGTCTCCAAAGTTTCCGACTGGTACGCCGCTGTGGTGCTCTCTGATCCGGTGATCTTTGAGATAGCCGAAATCATTCGGGCATCTGGCCCACAACTGCGCCGCGGCTGATGCGACTGCTGCTGGAGTGGATCAGCCTTGCGCCGGGCCCTCCTTCATCACAAGTGCCTTCGCCTCGCATTCCGCGAGCCAGGTCCGGACTGTCTCCGGTCGGGCACAGACTGTCCCGAACGCGGACGATATCCGAGAGATCGACGGTCGATGGCGCGCACCCAGTGACCGGTCGGCACGTGGCGCTCCAGGCTGAACTCTCAGAACAGTGCCCCTGGCGCCAACCGCCGTTCGCCCATCATCCCGCCGCCCTACGACCAAGGACAACCGAATCAGGACGTCATCCTGCGGGACCCGTCGTTCATATCTCCACATCGGCAGGTCTGAAGGAGCCCCACCGTGCAGCATGCGAGATTCCGCGCATTGCACGAGCCGATCGGCTCGAACTGCGCTCCGTCCGACAACGAGCTCTACCTGTCTCTCGACTAGCGAGAGTGTGCCTCTCAGAATTTCCGCTTCCAGGCGGTCATCCAATGTCCGGTGTTGTGAAGGGTTTCGGATGCCGGCCCGTGCGAGCGGGTTCGGACCGGGCTGAGGGCCGGCGTCCGAAAACCTCCAGGGGAGGAAGCCGCGGCCCGGGGCCGTGTGCTATGCGGATTTCGTCGCGCGGCCTGGTGGGTGGGATCGTGCGAGGCGCGGGACGGCGGCGCGATGCTCCGACCAAGATGCCCGGAAGCCCCGGTTTTGCTGCACCTGGGAGGGATCCGGGATCGCCGCAAGGTGCATTTCCGCGATCAACGCGATAGGGATCGCCCGCTCTCTGGCCGAGACCGGTCGTTGTTCCTCATGGTGTCGCTGCGGCGCCATCGTCATGAGGTGTCCAACCTGACGGCGAAGATGGTGCGCGGCGCTGTGCCCGGCGCGAAGCGCTCGACGAGGATCATGCGGCCACCGCAGCAGGGGCAAGGCGGCCTCCGCTCGTCGACCGGATCGCATTGTTCGGCCGGGATCTCTGCTTCACGATCTGCCTTCGTCGTGGCCGGCGTCGCCGCCGCGATGATCTCCCTTATGCGGGCGATGGTGTCGGCACGGCGGCTGGAGGCGAGCAGGCCGTAGTGGCGGATGCGGTGGAAGCCGTCGGGCAGGACGTGGAGCAGGAAGCGGCGGATGAACTCGTGGGCCGTCAGCGTCATGGTCTTTCGCCAGGCCTTGCCGGCGGAGCGAGCGCGATAGTCCTTCCAGCGGAACGTGACCCCGTGCCGATCCATGCCGACGAGGCGGCTGTTGGCGATGGCGACGCGATGGGTGTAGCGGGCGAGATAGGCCAGCACGGCCTCGGGGCCACCGAAGGGTCGCTTGGCGTAGACGACCCAGTCGGCGCGTCGCAGCGGCGCCAGCATGGCGGCGAAGGCATTAGCTTTGGCCAGATGGGCGAGATCGCCCTGGAAGGAGAGCCGCCCGTAAGCATTGAAAGCGGCGAGCCCTTCGAGGAAGAGCCGTCGGAACAACCGCGAGAGCACGCGCACGGGCAGGAAGAAGCCGGGCCTGCAAGCGATCCAGCGCGAGCCGTCCGGCGAAAGGCCGCCGCCGGGTGCGATGATGTGGAGATGGGGATGGTGCGTCATCGCCGACCCCCATGTGTGCAGCACGCTGGTGAAGCCGATGCGGGCGCCGAGATGCCGGGGATCGATGGCGATGGTGGCGAGCGCCTCGGCTGCAGCCCTGAACAGCAGGCCGTAGACCTCGGCCTTGTTCTGATAGGCGACCACTGCGATCGGCGCCGGCAGGGTGAAGACGAGATGATAATAAGGCACGGGCAGCAGATCGGCCTGCCGGTCCGCCAGCCAGTCCTTCGCCGCCGCGCCTTGGCAGCGTGGGCAGTGCCGGTTGCGACAGGAGTTGTAGGCGATGGTCGCGTGATCGCAGTCGCCGCAGGCCATGACATGGCCGCCGAGCGCAGCCGTGCGGCAGGCCCGGATCGCACCCATCACCTTGAGCTGGCCACGGCTGAGCCGATGGCGCGCGGAATAAGCCTCGCCATGCCGGTTCAGGATATCCGCGACCTCCAGCGAAGGCCGCGCCATGATCGGCGCGGAGCGTTACGGCGGTGGCGGCAGCGCCAGCAGGGCGAGCGGGCTGGTCACCTCGCGCAGCGTCTTCAATGCGACGCGGGTGTAGACGGCGGTGGTGTCGAGCTTCCTGTGACCGAGCAGGACCTGGATCACCCGGATATCGGTCTTCCGCTCCAGCAGGTGGGTGGCGAAGCTGTGCCGCAGCGTGTGCATCGACACCCGCTTGTCGAGCTTGGCCGCAACGGCCGCGGCATGGCAGGCCCGGTTGAGCTGGCGCGTCGTGATCGGCTGGCCCGGCTGCTGGCCGGGGAAGAGCCAGCCGCGCGGCCGCTTCACCCGCCACCATTGCCGCAGGAGGTCGAGCAGGTCGGGCGCGAGCATGACGTAGCGGTCCTTGCGGCCCTTGCCCTGCTCGACGCGGATCAGCATGCGGGCGCTGTCGATGTCGCCGACCTTGAGATTGGCGATCTCCGAAACCCGCAGTCCGCAGCCATAGGCGATGCTGAGCGCCGCCCGGTCCTTCAGGCTCCGCGCATGTGCCAGGAGCAGCGCGACCTCCTCGGTCCCCAGCACCACCGGCAGGCGCTCCGGCGTCGGGATCCGCGCCATGCGGTCGCCGAAGCCGGTCCGGCCCAGCGTGACGTGAAAGAAGAACCGCAGCGCCGTGCAGGCCTGGTTCATCCGCGAATAGCTCGCGCCGAGCGAGGCCAGGTGAAGCTGGTAGCGCCGTAAATCCTCCGGCTCGGCCCGATCCGGCGGCAGGCCCAGAAAGGCCGTGAACTCACGGACCTGCCGGACATAATCGCGCTGCGTGTGCTCGCCGAACTGGCGGATCGTCATGTCCTCGATCATCCGCTGGCGCAGCGGACTGACGGTGACGGCATCGATCATGGAGACCTCCAGGGATCAGGGGAAACGACCCCGAAATCCTCGGATGCAGCGCCTCACATGCGAAATCTCAGCGATGAACGCGCCGCAGCGCCCTCCCGCGAGAGCGGGTTAGTCCAGTGGCGCCGCACGGTACTTGAAGTGCTTTGCGGCATTCACGATCGTCACGGGCCGATTGCCGGCATTCCGGTCATCCACTGCCTTCGCGGCTCTCGTCGAACGTCTTCCGCGCGTTCCTGAAGCTGTCGGCATTTTCGACGATCCAGGTCCAAACCCTGCCAGGAACCATGTGCGGTGGTAGTTCAGCCTGAAGCTGATCAACCCGCATGAACATCGGCAATCTCCTTGAGCCCCAGCCGAAGGAGTAACGGGCGGTCTACTTAGATTTTCGGGAGCTGCCGGCGACAAATCGGTCGCGAGTATCCTGATACGTGGCAAACGGAGCGGCGTCGGAATGGTTCCTCGGCCAGCTGCGATGTTACTGACGCGAAGCCGCATCCGTTCGAACGATGAGATATCAAGGATGTTGCGCCTTGGCTTCAACGCGGGCAGCGCAGGCCAGAGGAGGGCGAGCCCGCGAACCCGGTAGCGCGGTGGGTCCGAACGCACCGCCGCTGTCGGCCCGCGCTTAAACCGATCCATGTGTTCCTCGCAAATACCCATCGCAGAAGCGGCGAGGTGTCCGAGGTTCAGGCGGTATTCGACCCATCTTCGGCTTTGCGCCGCGCCTTGGACGCGCGCTTGCAGAAGTCACGCCTGATTACCACCAGGTCTTCTTCGTCCAGCTCCTCCAGATCAAGGAGCTCCTCGCGCGCTCCTTCCAACCGGATGATGAGCTCGTCGAGCTTAATCTGCATAGCGGCGGTGTCGCGGTTCTGGCTGTTCTGGATGATGAACACCATCAGGAAGGTGATGATCGTCGTAGAGGTGTTGATGACGAGCTGCCATGTATCGTTGAAGCCAAAGATAGGGCCGGAGAGGGCCCAGATGAGGATCAAGCCGACCGCCACGAAGAATGTGATCGGCTTGCCCGTCCAACTGGCGACCGCCTGAGCGACGCGGGTGAACAAGGACACCTTGTTGTCCTTGTGAATGATATGATCATAGCTCGACATGGTGCACCTCGGTCCCCGTTGGCGACGCCTCCGTCCGCAGAGCATTTGAACCGGCAGAGCTCCCGGCGAGTTCCGGATCGACCGCATCGGAGGACGAGATGAAGTGGTTCGACGCATTCTCGACTGGGTGCGCCCGTTTCGCCGGGCGGCCCGCGATGCTGGTGGTGGCTTTGACTTTGTCCCTGACCTGAGTCCCCGCGTTCGCTTCAGGAGACGATCACGTCCTGGGAGGAGCTAGCGTGGCGATCAGCACGGTCACTCTTTTGCTCCTCCTCCAAGCCACGAAGAACCGCGACGGGACGGCCCTGCATGCGAAAAATTGAGCTCATTCGGGTTCAGGAGGGAGCCCGCAGCTCGCTCATCGGGGTCGAGGCCCGCAGTGACGAAGAGATCAAAAAGGCGCGCCGCTCCGAGAAACACTCTCCTGAACCGTATCGGGAGTAGAGACCGCGGAACTTGGGCGGAGACAAACCGTTGGATCGCTCTCACCCCTAAGGAGGAAGCCGATCATGGCCAGCGAGCCCAAGACCCTGAACGACCTCTTTATCGACACCCTGAAGGACATCTACTACGCCGAGAAGCAGATCCTGAAGACGCTGCCGAAAATGGCGAAGGCGGCATCATCGCCCGACCTGAAGGCCGCCTTCGAAAAGCACCGCGACGAGACTGAGACCCATATCGAACGTCTCAGCCAAGTCTTCGAGATTGCCGGCAAGGCTCCCCGCGGCAAGACCTGCGACGCCATCCTCGGCATCATTGAAGAGGGCAAGGAGATCATGGAGGAGTACGCCGACAGCGCGGCGTTGGACGCTGGACTGGTCGCTGCGGCGCAGGCCGTCGAGCACTACGAGATGACGCGCTACGGGACCTTGAAGACCTGGGCAACCCAGCTCGGCCTCAACGATGCGGCGGCGTTGCTCGAACAGACGCTCCGGGAGGAAGAGACGACGGACCAACTCCTGACGAAGCTCGGCGTCACCGCGGTCAACAAGAACGCGCAGGGCAAGGCTGCGTGAGTCTGAATTGCGCGCCGGCTTCGGGAGCCGGCGCGCCTTCCTGGGACGAAGGCATTCGGAGCAATTCTCGCTGCTGACCGATCGCACCGTCCCCATCTGCGTGGATATGCAAAGAATATTGGCTCCGGAAGGTCTAGCCAACCCCGTTTGGTGGGTCTGCTGCAGATCGTCAGATGGCCCATCCTGAAGAGCCCCTGCGCAGTTCACGACCGCCGCGACGCCCGTCAGCAGATGCTCCCATTCGGCTCCGTCGGTGTGGCCCAGCTCGCCGGCTTTCCATTCGATCGAGGCTGGCGCCGGGGGCGTCCCGACATGACGCGCTACGCCCACGACCCGGACGCCGCGGGCAATCAGCGCGGCAGCGATACTGGTTCCAATCAGCCCCGTGGCTCCGATGACAGCGATGCGGTCCACGGCGATTCTCCGGATTGTGCCGTGCAGCCCCAACCAGAGCTTCCTCGCGATGTTCCCACGTCTCATCGGCCGGGGAACATGAAGGGATAGGAGGCGTTTTCCCCGGCCGAAGGAACACGAGAAGGGGCATCGCCAAATGCGGCACTTCCTGCGCGACAACGGGCTGACGTTGGCGCTTTCGGCGATGTTCCTAGCTTCCCTGATTGGCATGGCCCTGACGGGGCATGCAGCACGCAACCAGGAACTTTCGGATCATGGTCAAGCTGCAATCGGATTGGGCGCCTACCTTTCCGGGGGGACCTTCCTGGCGGCTCTATTCGAAAACTGGGAGAGCGAGTTTCTTCAGATGGCGGTTTACGTCGTCCTGACTGCCATGCTCTTCCAGCGCGGCTCGGCGGAGTCACGCGATCCCGACGACCCTCAGCGCGACGGAGACGAAGTTCCTTGGCGCGACCGTCGCCCGATCCTCGCGTGGGTCTACGAACGATCGCTCGGCATCGCCTTGGCGGTCCTATTCGGGATGTCTTTTGTACTGCATTGGTGGTTCAGCATGGTCGCAGCTAACCATGAAGCGTCGCTACATGGCCGGGCGCCGCAGTCGGCGCTCGAATATGTCGGAGACTCCCAGCTTTGGTTCGAATCCTTCCAGAACTGGCAGTCAGAGTTCCTTTCGACGGCCCTGCTGGTGGTATTGTCGATATTCTTGCGGCAGCTCGGCTCTCCCGAATCGAAGCCGGCGGCCGCCACCAATGACGAGACGGGCGCGTGAGGTTGCACCGCGCAGACAGGAACCGAACTGATCGATGAAAGGCGAGCGATGCCCGAAGCCTTAGATTGCCTGATCATTGGAGGCGGACCTGCGGGGCTGACCGCGGCGATCTATCTGGCGCGGTTTCATCTGTCCGTGACGGTGGCCGACGACGGCAACAGCCGGGCGCGGCAAATCCCCTGCACTCACAACCACGCTGGGTTCCCGGAAGGCATTGCCGGGGCGGATCTGCTAGAGCGCATGCGCGACCAGGCGCACAAATATGGCGCGCGCCACCTCGAAACCCACGTCGGCGAACTTGTTGCAGGCCCTCTTGGGTTCAAGGCAAGCGGTAGCGGGGAGATCGGCCCTGCACGAACCGTGCTTCTTGCAACCGGGGTGACCAACCGGCGGCCCGATATTCCTGAGGCTCTCCATGCCGAGGCACTGCGCTCTGGGAGGCTGCGCTATTGTCCGGTATGCGATGGCTACGAAGTGACCGACATGAACGTCGGTGTCATTGGCCGCGGCGAGCGCGCTCTGACCGAGGCTATCTTCTTAAGGTCCTTCACCGATCGGGTGACGCTGATCCTCGATCAGCAGGCCGAATTGACCGAGCAGGATCTTAGCCGGATCGGCGCGGTCGGAATTGAGTTAGTCCGGGGTCGACCGAGCGAGTTTTCCTTCGACCAGACCGGGATAAACGTCAGCTTAGGGCAGCGGCGGATGTCTTTCGATACAGTCTATCCTGCCCTTGGCTCCAAGATTCATTCGGACTTGGCGGCGTCGCTCGGCGCCGCTTTGACGGACGAGGGCTGCATCAAGGTCGATGCCCACCAGCGCACGAATGTCCCGGGGTTGTATGCCGCCGGCGATGTCGTGGTCGGGCTGGACCAGATCAGCCACGCGATGGGGGAGGCTGGTGTCGCCGCGACAACGATCCGCAATGACCTGGCTACGGCCAAGCCGATCCTGCGCTAAACGGATCGATCGCGGTCGCGCCAGTCCGCACGGACGGCCGGCCTGCCCATTCTCAAGAAATAAGCCATCGTACCGACGGCCACAGCGCCTGCGATTGCACCGGCTGCGGCCGGCACAATCGTCCGCTCCGGCCGCGTCAGCAACTTCGCCGTTCGCGAGATATCAGGAGAGGTTTGAAGGCGCTGGTATAGCGAAGGCGGAGGAGGAGTCCGAGAGAGAATGTATCCGGCGATGATGAGCCCTATTGCGCAGAGCAACAGCCCCCCAGCCACGACGAGGCTCGCCGTTATCGAGCCCCAGCGGAACATGAGCGCCGCATGGAGTGCACTAAGCGCGTATCCGGCCGCGAAGACCGCGAAAAGCCCGCTGGCAACCCAGAGGCCATATACGATCAAATGGCGCTTCAGCGCGCCCGTCGCCACAGATACGAGTTGGGCGACAAGGCCGCCCATGGCCTACTTCGCCGCCCAGAAACCGAAGATCACTCCGGCGGCAGCGGCCCAGGCAAGGGCACGTAGCGGCTGCGCTCTCACTTCGTCGACCAGCAGGCGCTGCAACTCGCTCACCCGTTCACCCGCCGCTTCGGTCATACGGTCTGTGTCGATGCCGACCGATTTAAGGTTCTCGGAAACTTCGCTCGCTGCGGCTCGGGCTGCCTCCATCTGCGAGCGCTGACCATCGCCGCCTGTCTGGCCGAGTTCGTTCTCATCTGCCATTTTGCGCTCCCAAAGCTTGCAGCTTATGATGAGCGTTCAACGGGCACTCGCGCCAACGGTTCCCGGGTTTTCGCGTTCGCCGTTATCGTTGAGCGGACTGGTTTTTAACCGACTTGTGTTCGTCATCAGACTTGTTGTCAGCGGCGTCTGCGCCGCGCAGTCCGATCGGTCGCGGTGCGCCCTTGGTGGTGTCGCGAAGCGTCTGACGCTCAGTTTCGGAATTCAGTTCGGCACCGACCAAAATGATCGTCGCTGACAACCACATCCACATTAGGAGAGCGATCACAGCGCCGAGCGCGCCGTACGTTTTATTGTAATCCTCAAAGCTGGCGACATACCAAGAGAACAGAACCGATCCGAGGAACCACGCTACGCTTGCGAACATTGCTCCTGGGCTGACCCATTTCCATTGGGCATCGTCACGGCTCGGCCCGAAGCGGTAGAGCGCCGCGAGCCCGATCATCATGATGGCGACCAAGACGGGCCACCGGCCGAGCCATATCAGCCATTCCGCGACGTCTCCGAGGTAGAGGTAATCAAGGACGACCGGGATGGCGGCCACCGCGCCGATTGCGAGCACGGCAAACACGAGAATGCCGAGCGTGAAGACGAGCGAGGTCAGGTTGAGCCGGATAAAGCTGCGCTTCTCCTCTTCGCCATAGGCGACGTTGAGCGCGTCGAAGACAGCTTTCACTCCTGCATTGGCGCTCCACGCCGATATCCCAAGACCGAGGACGAAGGCGAAGCCGAGCTTGGTCTCGTTTCCCGTTGAGATGCGCACGATCTGATCGCGTATGATCTCGATCGCGCCACCCGGCAGCATGCCCTCCGCTGCCGAGAGTTGCTCAGCGACTGTTCCCGGATCGGCTACCAGACCGTACAGCGATACGAAGGCCGTAATCGCCGGGAATATCGCAAGCAAGCCGTAGAAGGTTACGCCTGCAGCTACCGCGAGCACCCTATCCCTGCTGACTTCGCCATATGTCCGCCAAAGAATATCGCGCCAGCCTCTCGGCGGGATTTCGGTCGGTGCGTCGGCATCGGAACCGTCAGTACCGGCGGAGCTACCGCGGGCGGTACCGCTGCGAGTACCGGCCGCGAGCAACGAGTACAGCTGCACCGCCATCAACGATGCCGTTAGACCGGCCAGGGCCGCGAGCGTTGCCTGTTTCAAAATAGCTAGAGTGCGCAAGTGCCTCGCCCCAAAATCCGGAAACTGCGGGCGAGTGGGAAAGGTTGCATCATGGATGCCAAGCGTGTCCACGGCGGTCCGATCCACACCATCGGACAGATCAGCGCAGCATCCCCTCGACATCAAATCGGGCAACTATAGGAGCACCTCGCTCAACGTTGACGGCGATTCACCGCCCGAGAGAACGGCCCTTCCATCAGCTTTGGAGTCTGCAAAAGCGCCAGGATCGGCGGCCCCGCGAGGCCACCTGTTTCAACCGCCGGCGCTGACGAATCATCTTGAAATCCGAGACCAGAACTTCGAGCTCGACGCTCCAACGGCCGGGGGCGAGGATCGGTAGCTCTTTCACGAGCCATGTAGCGTCGTCGGGTCGAACCGCTTGGCGCTCGATAGGTTCAATGCCGGCTTCGGGGTGGTGGCGCCGCTGCCTGACGTCGTGACCCGTCCGATCACTCCGAGATGCTTGTCACGCGAATGCATCACGGCAAGAACGATGACCTCGCCATCGGCGCAGACGAGTTCTAGTCGCTGGCACAAAACAGCCGGGTCGATCTGGGAAACGTCGCAGAGCAGATATCCGGCGCGTCGATCGTCCTCGTCGCCGCCGAACTGATAATGGGCAGCAATCTCGCGCCCATTCTGCAGGACCAGTATTCCTGTCCCACTAATCATTTCTACCTCCCGCGAGCAGGAAGCCAGGCCCTTCCACCGTGTCCTTCGATAACAGGCCCAAGGCGACGCACCGATTTTTGCCACTCTGGCTAAACAACGGCAAGGCGGAAAACGCGCCATGACGGGGCGAGGGAGATCTTTCGCCGAAAGCCCCGGATGGTGCGTCAGAACCATTAGGAGGCAGGCTGTTCGACGCCCCTTGACCCGCAGATCGCGATCGTTCGCAATCCATTAATCCAGTCACGTCAAGGTGCTCGCTATGGAGCCCTATCTGAGTTCCCAGACGGGCGACCGGTTTACCCGGCCACCGCGTCTTCCAGCGTGGGCAGGCGCCTTTGTGGCGCTGGTCTGTGTTGCCATTCTCGCTTTGAGCGCGTGGCATGAATGGGACACCCGCAGCTCCACGTTGCATCGATCTGAGACCGAGATGGCCAATCTCGCGCGGTCGCTCACCCAGCATGCTGATGACACTATCGACCTTGCTGATGCCACCCTGATGGGATTGGCCAATCGCCTTGAGGCAAGCGGCACAGATGAGCCTGCGCTCGCGGCCGTTCAACACTTCCTAGACATGCGGAAGGCAACCTTGGGCAGCATCCGAGCGCTCTTTGTTTACGATGAAAAGGGGCACTGGCTGGCGACAACGGAAACCATCAACCGCGAGGGGCTCGATAACAGTGATCGAGCCTATTTCCGACATCACCGGCACACAGATGATGGTCGCCTGTTTCTGGGGCCGCCGATTAAAAGCCGTTCTGGGGGTCAGTGGATTCTCACGATTTCCCGGCGGTTCAATCACCCGGACGGCAGCTTTGCTGGAGCCACCGGCGAAGCTTGTAGGCACTTCAGCCTTGGCCGGGATCAATCCTGAAGATCTTCCGCGAGTCCAACAAGCGATCGAGGCGTTGAAATCCGGGGACCTGACTGAGGCCAGGATTCTTTACCGGAATAGGCATCGAGAGAAGGGGGAAATCTGGATCGAAACGAGCGCGAGTGTCACAAGAAGATCAGACAATGGGGCGATTAACGGCGTCGTTGCCCTCTCTCGCGACATGACCGAAAATCAGGATCTTCAGGCTAAGCTCACTGCTTTGGCCGCAACCGATGGCTTGACTGGCGTCGCGAACCGCCGATCCTTTGACGAGCGTCTGGAGCAGGAATGGTCCAGAGCGCGGCGCGAAGGTAACCCGCTCTCTTTGCTCATGATCGACATTGACCACTTCAAAGCGTTTAACGACCGCTTCGGACACCCGGACGGTGATCGCTGTCTACGAGCCGTTGCGGGCGTGGTTGCCGGTCAGGCTCGTCGGCCCGCCGACGTGGCGGCCCGCTATGGTGGTGAGGAGTTCGCCATGTTACTTCCGAGCACTGATGCTGAAGGCTGTAGGCAGGTCGGGGAGGGGATTCTCGACGCTGTCGCGCGGCTTTCGTTCGAGGATGGCGCTCACCGCTTTTCACATCGCGTCACGGTCAGTGTTGGCGGAGCGACCTTTCAACCCCGTTCAACAGCCCAATTGGATCCGCACTTCCTCGTTGCCTCTGCTGACCGTGCTCTCTACGCAGCCAAGGCGGAAGGCCGGAACCAGATCGTCATGGCGGGTCAAGTGGTCGGATGGCCAATTCATAAGGCCCGCGATCACTAAGGCGAGCTGCTGCTGATCGAACATCCAATGCGGGTTGGGGAGGCTGCCCCAACCGCCGACGACCTCATTTTTAATCGTAAGCAATCAATTGTCGAACCCAGGTCGCGAGGCTGCCGTCGCGCTTCGAGCGACGGCGAAGGGCGGGGATGCGCGGCGCCGGGGGGATGATGCCAAATCGAGCTTTGAAGGCCGAGAGGCTGATCGCTTGGAGAGCCGAACTGACGCGATCTTCCCGATACTTCCCATGGCTATCCGGCACCTGAGGTTGATCCTCTGACGCCAGGTTACGGGAACTTCGGCCGCTAGGCTGCTTCCGTGACCGCGGTTCCGAGACGACGCACGGGCTGATGCCCCACGTTACCGTCTCCGGGCGGCATAGCCCGCCCGTGGGCGACCAGAGCCCTGTTTAAAATGTTGTTCGCCGCGTTGTGGTCGCGATGCAGGTCAGCACCGCAACCGCAGGCATGGCGACGCTCGGAGAGCGTCTTCTCCACGATTGTTCCGCAGGAGGAGCACTCCAACGAGGTGCGACGTGGATCGACCCTGACGACCGTCCCACCGGCTCTCTCAGCCTTGTAGGTCAGCATCCGGATCAGACGCGCGAGAGCTGCATCGAGCAGCGCCCGGTTCAGGCCGGCCTTCTGCCGGACATTCGTGCCAGGATCGTTCGCTGTTCCGCGCGCCGACCTGGGCATGTTCCTCAGCTTCAAGTCCTCCACAGCGATGAAGGCAAAGCGCCGCGCCAGCTTGGCTGAGACCTCATGGAGATGGGAGTTCCTCGCTTGCTGGATCCGCCGATGGCCGATCGCGACACGTTCCCGAACTTTGCGCCGCCGCTTAGAGCCGCGCTTGCAGCGCGCGAGCGCGCGCTGGGCAAGGCGCAGTTCCTTCTCTCGGCGCGATCGCGGGCGAATGTTCTCGATATGCACACCATCGCTCAGCGTCGCGAGATACTCGATCCCGACATCAACACCGACAGTGCTCTCCGGCGCAGCGTGAGCTTTAGCCACGGCGACGTCGATGGCCAGGGTGATCCACCAGTGCCGTCCACGCCGGGTGAAGGTGCACGACTTGGTCGACGAACCTTCCGGGATTGGGCGATGCAGGTTGAGGCGCAGCGCTCCAACAATCGGCTTCAACATCAGCCGATCAGAAACGAGCCTGATCCCTTTCCACTCGACAAATCCGAAGCTGCTCCACCTCGATCGAGGCTTGAACCTGGGAAAGCCCGGGTTCTGCCCTCGTTTCACCCTCGCGAAGAATCCCCCCATTGCGTCGTCGAGCCGCGCCAGTGACCAGCGCGAGAGCGAGACGGGCATTGACGCATAGGTCTCGTCGAAGCTCCTGATCTGCGTCAGCGACTTGTTCTGGTCGATCTTCGAGATCGACTTGCCGGCCTTGCGCCAGGCCTCGATGCGTTCCTGCAGCGCTGCATTGTAGAGCTGCCGCTGCGCCTCAAGCAGCCGATTGAGAGCCGCATATTGCGCCCGCGTCGGCTTCAGCTTGTAGCGATAAGTCAGCAGCATCAGGTCCGGCTGTTCTTCAAACGTTCCTAACGAAGACAGCCTGGTTCCGCCTCCCGGTCAAGAGCTGATCAACCTCGCATGTCGGAGCGCCCTTCCCATTCGCGCGTCGGGGCCAAGAGTGCCAGCCGGCGCTGGCGGATGCTTCTACATCGCCCTCTAGGTGCGCATCGCTCACCCCAGCTTCCGGAGGCGCGATCAGGCTGCCTATTGCGCTGCTTCTGCGGTGGGCTGTGCCGGCGAGATGTTGATTATCTGCATCGGGGCGCTCTACCCGCGTGAACTGTCCCGGAAGGCGTCGCTCTGAGACGGCGGCCAGGCTGGCATTCGAAATGGCGTTTCGATTTGAGCTAGCGCAACGAACGGCGCCGCCAAAACCGGAAAATTGCAGCGTAGGGAGGATACGATCATGCGTTTATCAGAATCGGTCCGGCATTGGCTAAAAGCGCAGTTTCCCTGGAAGGAAATGAAGGCGCTCGATAAGGAGACGATCGCCCAGCTCGCGCGAGACAACGCGATGTCTGTCTCTGATTTCTCTGCGCTGGCGAACTCCAAGAGCGGCAACTCAGAGCTCCTTCCCCGACAGCTCACCCGAGCCGGCCTAAATCCCGAGACGGTGGCCGACGCCAAATCGAGCGTAATGCGGGATATGCAGATTGTGCTCCGGCTGCTTTATGACCCGCCGTTGCCGGCGCGAGCTGAGCCGACAGAATTCAGCGCCAAACTACTCAGCGTATTGTCCCAACGCGCCCACCATCGACGCATTGAGACGAGATCTGGTATAATCAACAGACCTCCGCTCATGCGCGTAAAGGCCACATAGTTCTGCGTGATGGACGCAGATTTCGGTAGTCCCTAGATGAGACCCGCGGGGCATCTCCTGGAATAGCTCCGATTTCGACCCGGCATGCTTTTTGTTCTGCGATGAAGGCTCGGGAGCTGGTTCGCCCGTCATATATTTCAGGGCCAGATTAGCTGTGACGGGGCGTGGCAGGCTTCCGGGTCAGTTCTTTCCGCTGGACCCTGCACTCGCTTCTTTCTTGAATGTAAGCGAAGCGCGATAGATCTCCTCTCCTGCTTCGTTCTCAACAGATGCGCTCAAGTCCGCGCGCTCGCCGTCTGGCAGCTTGTCATCCGCCATGTCGACCAATGCCCTCTGCGCATCGTCGGTTGCCGCTTTCTCGTCGGGAAATTCTAGCGGCACGTCGTCTCGATCGATCTTGTTCCCGTCCTGAGTTGTGAACCGAAACTTGGGCATAGGCCATTCCTCCTTTTTTTGGAGAAATGCGATCGGGTCCTTTTGGTTCCAGAACCTAACTACGAAGGCGGCGTGCTAACAGCGAAAGAACGGATAGAACGCCTGAGAAGGGCGGCCGAGCTGTTAACCACCAAAGGGGGACTGGGGGGGTTCCATCCCCTCCAGTCGCTAGGCGTCGCAGTGCCAGGCTCGGACAACTGCGTCCCATCATGCCAAGGCTTCAAGCGTAGGAAGACAATTCGAGGGTATCGCGGTAAGACGCTGTGATGCACGCAAAGCTCGGGCTCCAACGCAATAACGTGAAGGTCGCTGGGGCCGGCGCCCGGCCGATGATGTTTGCTCACGGGTTTGGTTGCGATCAGAATATGTGGCGCCTGGTCGAGCCGGCGTTCCGCGACAGCTACAGGACCGTCTTGTTCGATCACGTCGGTGCCGGCGGGTCCGATCTCTTGGCGTTCTCGCCTTCGAAATACGAAACCCTTTCGGGCTATGCGGATGACGTGGTCGAAATCGGCACGTCCCTTAATTTGGACGATGCCGTGTTCGTCGGTCACTCCGTCAGCGCGATGATCGGCGTGCTCGCCGCCGCCAAGGCTCCGGGGATGTTCTCGGCTTTGGTAATGGTCGGGCCGTCACCGCGCTACATCGATGACGGCGACTATAGGGGAGGCTTCTCGGCAGCGGATATCGAGGGTCTTCTCGATTCTATGGCCGAGAACCACATGGGTTGGTCGAACGCGATGGCCCCCGCGATCATCGGAAACGCGGACCGCCCCGAGCTTGGGCAGGAGCTGACGGCAAGCTTCTGTCGGACGGACCCCGAGATTGCGCGGCATTTCGCCCGCACGACATTCTCATCCGACAACCGCGCCGATCTCGCGAGCGTTTCTGTCCCGACGCTGATCCTTCAGTGCCGCGACGACATCATCGCGGACGAGAAGGTAGGGAGATACGTTCACGACGCCGTGCCGGGCAGCCAGTACGTGCTGCTCGACGCCACCGGCCATTGCCCGAACCTAAGCGCGCCCAATGAGGTCATCCGGGAGATCCGCGCATTTGTCTGACTTCGATCTGTCGCTGCCCGACATCTACGAGCATGCTCCATGCGGATACGTTGTCCTGCTTCCAGATGGAACGATCGCATCAATCAATGCCACCCTCTCGACTTGGCTGGGCACGCCGGCTGAGGACCTCGTAGGCAACAGATTCCGCGAGTGGCTCTCCGTGCCGGGCCGCATCTTCTATGAAACCCACGTAGTTCCCACGTTGCGTATGCAGGGCTTCGTCACCGAGATCGCCATGGACCTACTGACGGCCGACGCTGGCCGGATCCCGGTTTTCATCAGCGCCAACGAGCGCAGGGATGACCGGGACCAACTGGTCTATACTCGGCTGATCGTGTTCCAGGCCACCGAACGGCGTAGCTTCGAACGATCGCTGGTGGAATCGCGCGAGCAGGCATTTAAGGGGCTGGCCGACGAAAAGGCCCTAGGAGCGCTGCGTGAGCAGTTCATCGCCGTTCTCGGCCACGACCTGCGCAATCCGTTAGCCTCAGTGCAGGCTGGCCTGCGCATGGTCAGCAAGGAGCCGGTGACGGCGAAACAGGCGCGGCTGATCGGGTTGATGCAGGCGAGTTCCCTGCGGATGTCCGGCTTGATCGATAACGTGCTGGACTTCGCTCGCGGCCAGCTCGGCGAGGGCCTGACGCTGACGCGCAACGCCACAACCGACCTGGAGCCGATGCTTCGGCAGGTGATCGCCGAGCTTCAGGAGGTGCATCCGGACGTCAGGATCGAAGCGATCATATCGATTCGGCGGCCGATCGATTGCGACAAGTCCAGGATCGGCCAATTACTTTCGAACCTGATCGGCAACGCCCTGACGCACGGGGCGATCGATTGGCCCGTGCGGGTCGATGCCTTCGCGGACGAAGAGGTCCTGCGGATCTCCGTGGCGAATGCCGGTAAGCCCATTCCACCGGCGGCAATGAAGCAGCTGTTCCAACCGTTCTTCCGCGGTAACGTCCACAACAGCGCGAACGGGCTGGGTCTTGGCCTTCACATCGCTTCGATGATCGCGAAGGCGCATGGTGGGGTCCTCACGGTGGCCTCGTCAGAAGTCGAGACAAGGTTCACGTTTGAGATGCCGCTCAGCCGTGCGGACGAAGGGCCTTGACGACCTCGTCCGAGCGATAGGGCTTTCGGAACAAACTAGGGTTCATCGGCAGGTCGCTCCCGGTAGACTAGGCGACAGTGAGAGACTCTATTTTTGATATAATAAGATCGAAAGTCTTGCGTTCCTCTAACAGGGCCATATCAATGTCGCCATTCTTGAGCGCATTTAACAACTCTGCCTTAAATTTCTCGGCGGCTTCGGCGCCTTCCTGCGTGGAAATGTGCCTCATTGAATACCCGATACAAAGATATAATGCATTCAGCGCAATTTTAATCTGCTCCATATTTGTATCTGTGACATTTTCAATTTCCTCCGCCATTTTTGTGCTCCTTAAGGCTGCGCTCTGAAGCGGGCTCGTTGCTGGTCTTTGTCGCGGCAATCCAAATCGGAACTGCCGAGCGGCAAAGCTGTTCCGAAACTGCTCGATGGGGCAGAGGGCGCCGATCCGACCCACCAAGTCGCCCAAGCCAAAAGGCCATTCAGGTTATCGAGTGGGGAACTCGCTACCATAAGCGTCAGGGAGTTGGCCTATCCTGAACTTGGTGGAAAACCGAGAACTGGGCATGAGCGCTCTCCTTAGCGAAGAATATCACTAGTAGCCCCGCACCAGCCAAGACCCGTGCTGTTTCCGAGCTGCACCTCAATGCTGCTCACGACTCCCACGGCCTGATCGCCGCAAAAACTAGCTTTTTTCAGACGGACTGTCGTTCTCGCGGCCGTTCGATGAGTTGCTCGGGTCGGAGATGCGATCGTTCTCCTCGTCCAGCAGGATGCGCTCGGCCGCGCCGTCAAGATCATCGTACTGACCGCTTCGCACTGACCAGAGAAAGGCGGCAAGCGCGGCCCCGCCGAGGACGAGGGCCAGCGGCACTAGAAAAGCGAGGCTACTCATCCGCCTGGCCGCACGCTATCAGCGAGAGCGTTTAAATCCGGCTGCGCATCGCGCGATGGAAGATGCGCGCTGGCGTCGAGGCGCAATGCATTAGCGACGACGAGGGTCGAGGATAGCGACATTGCCAAAGCCGCGATCAGGGGCGTGACATATCCCGCGATCGCAATCGGAAGGGCGATGGCGTTGTAGGCGATTGCAAGCGCGAAGTTCTGCCGGACCAGACGGCCTGCGTTCCGCGAGACCGCGAACGCCATCGGAACCGCGTCGAGCCCCTCGCGCAGAAACACGAAATCCGCCGCGTTGCGGTTGATATCCGCAGCCGATGCAGGCGCCATTGAGACATGAGCAGCGGCGAGAGCGGGAACATCATTCAGACCGTCCCCAACCATCAGCACCTTCCGGCCCTTGCCCCCCAAGGCAGCGAGCCGCTCGACTTTTTGCGCTGGCAGCAAACCCGAAGCGGCAGAGCCGATCCCGAGCTTGCTCGCCATCGCCCGCACGGCATCGACGGCATCGCCGGAAAGCAAGCAGACGTCCAACCCTGCAGCATGCAAGGAATCGATGGCCGCCCGCGCCCGAGGGCGCGCTGCTTCTTCGAACGTGAAACTCGCGACGGAGACGCCGTCGCAGCTGAGCACTGTGCCACTCGCTGCAATTTGTGGCGACGCGCCTCCGTCCAAAGCCCACTCGGCCCGCCCTAGTCGATAAACGCGCCCCTGTAGGCCGGCTTGGAGACCGAGCCCTGGGTGTTCACGTACATCGGACATGGCCAGAGCGCCCGACGGTTCCACAGCAGCAATCGCCCGCGACAGCGGATGATTGGAATGGCGCGCAAGCTCCGCCGCGATCGACATGACTCCCGGCGCGATCTTGCCGTTGATGAGGCGCGGCTGGCCCAGGGTCAGGGTGCCCGTCTTGTCGAAGGCCACTGTATCGATCTCGGCCATGCGCTCGATCGCCGAGCCGTCCTTGACCATGATGCCGTTCTCGAAGAGCCGCCGCGATGCCACCACCTGCACGATTGGCACGGCGAGGCCAAGCGCGCAGGGGCAGGTGATGATCAGAACGGCGATGGCGACCGTGATCGCTTGGTGCCAGCCGCCGCCTAGCGCCATCCAGCCGAGAAAGGTCAGGAAGGCGGCGGCATGGACGACTGGCGAGTAAAGCGCCGAGGCGCGATCGGCGATTCGACGATAGCGGGCGCGCCCGCCTTCGGCGGCTTCCATGAGCCTGACGATCTCGGCGAGGAAGGAGCTGTCCGCCCGTGCCGAAGCATTGATGACGAGTGCGCCGGACAGATTGAGCGTGCCGGCCTGAACCACGGAACGGGGCTCGACGCGGCGGGGGGCGCTCTCGCCGGTGACGATGGCGCAATCGAGCTCTGAAAGGCCTTCCGAGACGATGCCGTCGACGGGAATGCGGTCACCGGCCGCGAGCGCGAGGCGCATGCCGGGCTCGATCTCGGTTATGGGCACGTAGTCGCGACTGCCGTCCTTGCGCAGAACCGTCGCGCCGCGCGGCGCCAGACGCATCAGGCCGCGCACTGCGGCGCGCGCTTTCTCGCGCATGAGGTGGTCCAGCGTCCGGCCGATCAGCAGGAAGAAGATCAGCGAGGTTGCCGCGTCGAAGTAGGCGTGCGCCCCTTCATGGATCGTGTCGTACAGGCTCAAGGCAAAGGCGAGGCAGACGCCGATGGAGATCGGCACATCCATGTTTGTGCGGCCATGTTTCAGCACCGACCAGGCGGAAGCGAAGAAGATCCGGCCCGAATAGAGAAGGCAAGGCAACGCCAAGCCGGCTGAAATCCAATGAAAGGCGCTGCGCGTTTCCGCTTCGGCACCGGACCAGACTGAGACCGAAAGCAGCATGATGTTCATCGCGCAGAAGCCGGAAACCGCCAGCGCTCGGACCAGCTGCGTGAGCTCCGGATCAGCCTGATCGGCAAAGGTCTCGAAAAGATGGCCCGGATATCCCAGGGTCGCCAGCGCTGCCAAGAGGTCAGGCGCTTCCTGCCCGCGCCACTTCACCGCGACGCGCCGCGTCGACAGATTGACGCGGGCGTGCTCGACGCCGGTGACGCGCATCAAGCCCGTTTCGACCGCGCGGATACAGGCGGCACAGTGAACGCCCGGCACGGCAAGATCGCATTGCCAGAGTCCATCGCCGAGATCGCGGCTGGCGAGCCGGATTTCCTGTCGCGCGGCCGAGCCATCGAACTCCCCATAGGGATCGACTGGCGGCGCGCAGCAGCTCACTTGATCGCTCTATAGCTGTGCCAAGTTGCGTGACCGAGCAGCGGAAAGACAATGATCAGGCCCAGCAGCCCTGTAGCCACAGCAACGAGGAACAGGCCAAGCACGATTGCACCCCAGGCAAGCATCACCGGAAGATTGCGGAAGACCATCGAGATGCTGGTGCCCATTGCGGTGAAGGCATCTACCCGTTCATCGAGCAGCATCGGGATCGCGAAGGCGCTGATCGCGAAGGAGAAGGCGGCGAACAGACCGCCGACAACCGTGCCGACCAGCAGCATCGCCCAGCCAACCGGTGTTCCGAACAGCATCGCGGCGATGTCGTTAAAGCCGGGGAAAGGTCGAAAGCCGAAAAACAACGCATAGATGATGACCGCGGCCCGCATCCAGAGCAACATAAGCAGACACAGGATCGCGCCGGTAAACCAGACCTGACCGCCCGCTGCAGCCCTGACAAAGATCATGCGTGAAAGGCTGATTGACTCGCCTCTCTCAATGGCACGGCTCTTTTGATAAAGCCCGATCGCGAGCAGCGGCCCCATCACCATGAAGCCCGCCAGCGCCGGGAACAGGATGTAGTCGAGCCCTAGTCGGAACAGCCCCCAGATGACCGCGGCGGAGCCCACGGAGACGGCGAAGCCATAAAGCAGGCTGGGCGCCGGGCGGTGCCAGAGATCACGCCAGCCCGCCCCGAGCCAGGACAAGGCAGCGCCCGCCGGCAGGTTTCGTCTACGCCGCGCAGAGAGGGGCAGCGGCATCTCCTGGCCATTCCCGATCGCAGCCATGGGCTCCTCCTTCAGCAGGACGGGCGGGCGGCGCGAAACCCGCCTGCCTCGCTCGCCGATTTCGCATGCGGCACACAATCCGGCTGCGAGCCGACCGCGACATAGATCAGATGGGCATTGGCGAGAATGAGCCCGCCCGCAAGCACGCCGGCGAGCATGAGCCATAAAGCCCTGCGCCCGCCGTGCCGCCTTGCGCCGCCTTCAGTCGGAGCGCTCATCACTTCGCCTCCCCGAGCGTGCCCACATAGAGCGCCAGCATCTTGATATCGGTCGGCGAGAGCCGGCCTTCCCAGCTCGGCATGTGGCCCTGCCGCCCGCCATGGATGCTGTTGACGACCGATTGCAGGTCGCCGCCATAGATCCAGTTGGCATCGGTCAGATCCGGCGCGCCGAGATCGTGCTGGCCCTTGGCGTTTTCGCCATGGCAGGCGACGCAATTCGCCGCGAAGACCTCCTTGCCGGCCGGCACGCGGGCCTGTTCGGCCGCGTCGAGCTTCTGGCCCGACAGCGAGCGGACATAAGACGCGACGGCGAGCACTTGCTCGCGCTGGAGGATGCCGTCACGGCCGAAGGCCATCATCTGCGCGGTACGCGTGTCCTTGGCCGAGCCATTGATTCCGGCGCGGATCGTTTCCGCTATCGTCTCCGGCGCACCACCCCAAAGCCAGGAGCCGGCGGCGAGATTGGGGAAGCCCGGCCCGCCCCGGCCTTCCGTACCATGGCAGGCGGCGCAGTTATCGGCGAAGAGCGTGCGGCCGGTATCGCGGACATGGCGCATCAGCTGGGGGTCGGCGGCGATCTCGGCGAAGGAGGCCTTGTCGATCTTCGCGGTCCAGCTTGCCCGCTCGGCAGCCGCATCGCGCACCTGCTCGGTCACGACCTGGCGCTGGTCGATGCCGAGCAACCCCTTGGTATAGGTCACGCCCAGCGGCCAGGCCGGCATCAGCAGCCAGTAGCCAATCGCAAACAGGGTCGTGACAGCCAGGAAGAACAGCACAACGCGCGGGATCGGCGTATCGAGCTCTTCGATGCCATTCCACTCGTGGCCAGTTGTTGCTGTCCCCGTGACGGGATCGCGCGTCGCATCTGCCATCGCTCAGTCCCCCGGCCTATCATCTTCATCGAAAATGCTTTTCTTGGCGCGGTCGAAACGCTTCCGGTTCGACGGCCACAACGCATAGATCAGCACGCCGATCGCCATGGCCACGAGATAGAACAGCCCCCAGCTTTTGGCGAAACCGACCAGGTCGTAATGATCGACGTCCATGGTCTCACTTCTCCGCCGCCACGGCCTGCTTCTGCGCGGCGTCAGTCAGGCGGCCCAGAACCTGGAGATAGGCGACCACGGCATCCATCTCGCTCAGCCGGTTCGGCTCGCCGTCGAAGGCGCGCAGGTTGGTGGCGGCGCCATAGCGCTCGCTAACGCCACCGGCATAGGGGCTGTCGGGGCTGGCCTGGCCATAGGCGTCGGCGCTAGCATTCGCGATCTGTGCATCGGTATAGGGCACGCCGACCGCACGTTGCGCCGCGAGATGCTTATCCAGATCGTCAGTTTTCAACTCGTTGCGCAGGAGCCAGGCATATTTCGGCATCACCGATTGCGGCACCACATCGCGCGGATTGTAGAGATGCGAGACATGCCAGGCGTCGGAATACTTGCCGCCGACTCGTGCCAGATCCGGGCCCGTCCGTTTTGAACCCCAAAGCATAGGATGGTCATATTGCGACTCGACCGCGAGCGAGTACGGCCCGTAGCGCTCGACCTCGTCGCGCAGTGTACGGATCATCTGGCTGTGGCAGAGATAGCAGCCTTCGCGGATATAGATGTTGCGCCCCGCCAATTCGAGTGGCGTGTAGGTGCGCATGTCAGGCGCCTTCTCCACCGTCTCATGGATCGTGAAGAGTGGCGCAATCTCGACGAAGCCGCCGATCGCGGAGACGCCGATGATGGCGAGCACGAAGCCGATCGCGTTGCGTTCGAGCTTGCGATGAAAGAACTCGCGCATCGGCTTATTCTCCCGCCTGAAGCGCAGCGCCTGCACCACGCAGCGCCGGCAGATCGCTGTCGCCGGTACGCGCCGCCTGGGCGCGCGACATCCGGATCGTCATCCAGACATTGTAGGAGGCGACAATCGCACCGAGCAGGAACAACAGGCCGCCGACGGTGCGCGCGATGTAATAGGGATGCATGGCGACGACGCTGTCGATGAAGGAATAGGCGAGGGTGCCGCTGTCATTATAGGTGCGCCACATCAGGCCCTGGATGATGCCCGAGTTCCACATTGCGAAAACGTAGATGACGGTCCCTGCGAGAGCGAGCCAGAAATGGACCTCGATCAGCTTGGGCGAATACATCCGCTCGACCTTCCACATCCACGGCACCAGCGCGTAGAGCGAGCCGAAGGTGATCATCGCCACCCAGCCGAGAGCGCCGGCATGAACATGGCCGACGGTCCAATCGGTGTAGTGCGAGAGCGAGTTCACGGCGCGGATCGCCATGAACGAGCCTTCGAAGGTCGAGAGCCCATAGAACACGGCGGCGACCATCATGAAGCGCAGGGTCGCATCGTCGCGCACCTTGGCCCAAGCGCCGTTGAGCGTCGCCAGTGCGTTGCCGGCGGAGGCCCAGGACGGCACCAGCAGGACGACCGAGAAGGTCATGCCCAGCGTCTGCACCCATTGTGGCAGCGCTGTGTAATGCAGGTGGTGCGAGCCCGCCCACATATACATGAAGGTGATGCCCCAGAAGCTGATGATCGACAGCCTATATGAGTAGATCGGCCGTCCTGCCCGCTGTGGGAGGTAGTAGTACAGCATCCCGAGGAAGCCGGAGGTCAGGAAGAAGGCGACCGCGTTGTGGCCGTACCACCACTGTGTCATCGCATCCTGGACGCCGGAGAACAGCGAATAGCTTTTGGCACTACCGAAGGAAATCGGCACCGCCAGGTTATTGACGATGTGCAGCACCGCCACGACCAGGATGAAGGCCATGTAGTACCAGTTCGCAACGTAGATATGCGGCTCCTTCCGCCGCTGCAGCGTGCGGATATAGATCAGAAAATAAGTGACCCAGACGATGACGAGCCAAAGATCTGCATACCATTCCGGCTCGGCATATTCCTTCGATTGTGTAATGCCCATCAGGTAGCCGCTGGCGGCCAGCACGCAGAACAGATTGTAGCCGATCAGGACGAACCACGGGCTGAACTGGTCCGGCAGGCGCGCACGCGTCGTCCGCTGCAGGACGTGGAAGGAGGTCGCGATCAGAGCATTGCCGCCAAAGCCGAAGATCACGCCGGAGGTATGAACCGGCCGGAGGCGGCCGAAGCTTGCCCAGCCGGCATCGAAGGTGAGGTCCGGCCAGGCCAAGAGCGCTGCGACCCACACGCCAAAGAACATGCCGACCACAGCCCAAAAGAGCGAAAGCACGATGCCGACGCGCGTCGGGTCGTCGTAGTAGCGCGTCAGCCGCTCTTCCGATGGCTCCGGCGCGAAGTAGTTCGACATGACCAAGCCAATACAGCCGAGTCCGAACAGCATGATGACGACGCCATGAACCCCGAACAGGTCGTCGCGGCCGGCGATCGCCATGGCGAGTCCGCACAAGGCGAGTAGCGCCGAGATCGATATGGCGCGCTGTCGCTCCGCGACCGTGAGTGCCGCAATCATCGCTCACCTTCTCCGTGGCCGGCGCGCGCCGGCAACCTCAATCCTTCGGGCCGGTATCCATAAATGCTCCAGGTCAGATACCTCTTTGCTGAGAGTGGGACCTGACAAACTGGCAGCCGGCAGAATTTCATTGCTTCTCGATCTCCGCGAGATACGTCCGCATCGCTTGCTCCGGTCCATGCCAGGAGGCGCTGCCCTTGCCCTGCAATTCCGGGGCATCCTTCCAGCCGGGCTCGATGCCTCTCATGTCCGGCAGCAGATGGGCGATGCCCTTGTGGCAGTCGATGCAGGTCTTCTCGCCCGTGGTCAGGAAGCGGCCATGGATCTCGGCGGCGCGGCGCGTCTGCTTGGTGAAATCCATCGCGACAGAGGAGTGGCAGTTGCGGCATTCCAGCGAATCGTTCGCCTTCAGCCGGGACCATTCGTGCTTGGCGAGTTCCAGGCGCATGTTCAGGAACTTCTCGCGCGTCGAGATCGTGCCGAAGATCTTGCCCCACACCTCCTTCGAAGCCTGCATCTTGCGGGCGATCTTGTCAGTCCAGTTATGCGGCACGTGGCAGTCCGGGCAGGTCGCGCGCACGCCCGAGCGATTCGAAAAGTGCACCGTCGACTGCAGCTCCTGATAAACGTTGTCGCGCATCTCGTGACAGGAGGTGCAGAACTTCTCGGTATTGGTGATTTCCAGCGCCGTGTTGAAGCCGCCCCAGAACAAAACGCCGCCGACGAAGCCGCCCAGCGTCAGCACGCCGAGCGGCAGATAGGCGCTCGGCCGGCTGATGATGCGCCAGAAGCTGACGGCAATGCCCCAGCACCAGAGAATGATGGATTTGAGCCTAGCCATGATGCGCGCCTATGGCTTCCGGCCGATGTCTTTGGCGTCCTGGAACCTATTCTGGACCAGGGGCGGGACATCGGTCTGCTGGACATGGCACGCCGTGCAGAAATAGCGCCGCGGCGTCACGTCCGAGAGCACCTGCCCGTCGCGGTCCTGGAAATGGGTGACGCTGATCATCGGCGCTCCCGAGCCTTCCGTGAACTCGCGCTTGTGGCAGTCCATGCAGCGATTTGTGTTGAGGGTAAGCTGGTAGCCGTCGATCGAATGCGGAATTACCGGCGGCTGCTCGGGATAGTTGCGCATGCGCCTGACGTCGTCGACGACCGGGCGGCCGAGCGCCGGCACGCGCTCGACTGCCATCGGGCTAGCCGTGCCTGTGAGACGCGGCACAATCTTCACCGGTGCGCCCTCCTGCGAGACGGCAGCCCCGAAGGCGAGGACGAGGCCCGCCGCCAGGGCGGCCCCGAGGAAGGTCCGCGAGCGCATCAGCCCGAGACCGGAACGATCTTGACCGCGCATTTCTTGAAATCCGTCTGCTTGGAGATGGGATCGGTGGCGTCGAGCGTCGTCTTGTTGATGAGCTGGCTGGCATCGAACCACGGCACGAAGACCACGCCGGGCGGCATGCGGTTGCGCCCGCGCGTCTCGACGCGGGTGCGCATCTCGCCGCGCCGCGAGATAATCGTGATCTCGGCGCCCTGGTTGAGCCCGCGCTTGCGGGCGTCCTCGGGATGCATGAAGCAGCGCGCGCCCGGGAAGGCCTTGTAGAGCTCCGGCACCCGCATCGTCATCGAACCGGAATGCCAGTGCTCCAGCACGCGGCCGGTGACGAGCCAGAGGTCGTATTCGCCATCGGGCGATTCCGCCGGTGGCTCGTAGGGCACCGCGATGATGCGGGCCTTGCCGTCCTTGTTGCCGTAGAACTCGACGCCCTTGCCCGGCTTCACATAAGGGTCGAGCCCCTCCCGGTAGCGCCAGAGCGTCTCCTTGCCGTCGACCACCGGCCAGCGCAGGCCACGGACCTGATGGTAGAGGTCGTAAGGCCCGAGATCATGGCCATGGCCGCGGCCGAAGATGGCGTATTCCTCGAAAAGGCCCTTGTGGACGTAGAAGCCGAAGTCCTTCGATTCCTGGTTCTCGTATTCGGGACTGGTCTCGGAGAGCGCGAATTTGTCGACCTGGCCGTTGCGATAGAGCACGTCGAACAGGGTCTTGCCCTTGTGGTTCGGGTTAGCATCGAGAACATCCGCCGGCCAGACCTCGTCGGTGGTGAAGCGCTTCGAGAACTCCATGAGCTGCCAGAGATCCGAGCGTGCCTGCCCCGGAGCATTGACGAGCTGGTGCCAGACATGGGTGCGCCGCTCGGCATTGCCGTAGGCGCCCTCTTTCTCGACCCACATCGCGGCCGGCAGGATCAGGTCGGCGGCCATCGCCGTCACCGTCGGATAGGCATCGGAGACGACGATGAAATTGTCGGGATTGCGATAGCCAGGATAGGTCTCGTTGCTGCTGTTCGGCGCCGCTTGCAGGTTGTTGTTCACCTGGATCCAGTAGAAATTGAGCTTGCCGTCCTTGAGCATCCGGTCCTGCTCCACCGCGTGGTAGCCGGGCTTCTCCGGAATGATCCCGTGCGGGATGCGCCAAATCTCCTCGGCATGCTTACGATGCTCGGGATTGGTCACCGTCATGTCGGCCGGCAGCCGATGGGCGAAGGTCCCGACCTCCCGCGCCGTGCCGCAAGCCGACGGCTGGCCCGTGAGCGAGAACGGGCTGTTGCCGGGCTCCGAAATCTTACCCGTCAGCAGATGTAGGTTGTAGACCATCTGGTTGGCCCAGACGCCGCGCACATGCTGGTTGAAGCCCATGGTCCAGAGCGACATGACCTTGCGTTTGGGGTCGGCGTAGAGCTCTGCGAGCTGCTGCAGAAAACCGGGCTCGACCCCCGTCAGCGCAGAGACCTTCTCCAGCGTGTATTCCTTGACCGAGGCAGCGAAGGCCGCGAAGTCGATCGGCGTCGTCGCGGCAACATCCTCCGCTTTTCGTGCCTTGACCTCGCGGGGATCATCGGAGCGTAAGCCGTATCCGATCTCGGTCGCGCCTTTGACGAAGGTGGTGTGCTTCTCGACGAAATCAGTGTTCACCCGGCCGGTCGAGATGATGTGGTTGGCGATGTAGTTAAGGATCGCCAAGTCCGTGCCCGGCTTGAACACGATCGGGATGTCGGCGAGGTCGGAGCTGCGGTGGGTATAGGTCGAGAGCACCGCGACCTTTACATGCGGCTGGCCGAGCCGACGATCGGTCACCCGCGTCCACAGGATCGGGTGCATCTCCGCCATGTTCGAGCCCCAGAGCACGAAGGCGTCGGCATGCTCGAAATCGTCGTAGCAGCCCATCGGCTCGTCCATGCCGAAGGTGCGCATGAAGGCGTAGGCGGCAGAGGCCATGCAGTGGCGGGCGTTCGGGTCGAGATTGTTGGAGCGGAAGCCGGCTCGCATCAGCTTGGTCGCGGCGTAGCCCTCGAAGATCGTCCACTGGCCTGAGCCGAACATGCCGAGCGCGGTCGGCCCCTTGGCTTTGAGGGTCGCCTTGGCCTTGGCGGCCATGGTGTCGAAGGCCTCCTCCCAGGAAACCGGCGTGAACTCGCCGTCCTTGGCATAGACGCCGTTCTTCTTGCGCAGCAGCGGCTGGGTCAGCCGGTCGTTGCCGTACATGATCTTGGAGAGGAAATAGCCCTTGATGCAGTTCAGGCCGCGATTGACGTCGGCCTTCATGTCGCCATGGGTGGCGATGACCTTGCCTTCCTTGACGCCGACCATGACGCCGCAGCCGGTGCCGCAGAAGCGGCACGGCGCCTTCGACCATTTGATCTGCAGGGTATCGACGCCGCCGGTCACCGGCTGGGCATCGGCCGGGACGCTCATATTGGCGGCGAGCGCGGCGACGCCGGCCGCCTGCGCCTTCAGCATCTCGCGACGGGACAGGGTCATGGGATCACTCCGGGGTCGTCGAGGGTTTCGAGGTCTTCGATCTGCTCGAACACCATGTTGGCCGAGAGAACGCCGTCGATCAGGCTGATCGCGGCGAGCCGGTCGCCGATCACGCCCGTGCTGGAGCCTTCAAGCACGATCACGATCTTGCCGTTCTCGACGCGATGGATCTCAGTCTCGGGAAGCTCTGCGATACGGGCGAGCACCGCCTCGACCTTTGCCGGCAAGGCCGAGACGACGGCGCTCGAAATATGATGGAAGCGCTGGCGCGGACGCTCAAGCATGGGCGGACTCCGCCGGACGCGCACCAACAGCGATGGCCTGCGCCGGACAGGCGGCGACACAGGCGCCGCAACCATTGCAACGATCGCTCGCGATCTCCGGCAAAGCCGGACCGCCCAGCCGCGGGCGAAAGCGGATCGCACTTTCCGGGCAGGCATCGCCGCAGCTCTGGCAGACGATGCCGCGCTGCGCGAAGCAGTCCGCACCGGCCGCAGCTACATGCTCGAAGGCGGGCAACAGCCGGTCGAAGACCGGCTCGGGGCAGGCTTCCGCGCAGGCGCCGCAGAAGCTGCATTCACCCCCCGAGAAATCGAGCGCGGGCCGGGCGGACTCGTCGAGGGCGATGATGTGCTGCGGGCAGGCCGCGATGCAGGCTCCGCACCCCGTGCAGTCAGCGGCGAGCGAGGATGCAAGGGCCCAAGGTGGGCGCACCCTGTCGGGTAGTGAAACACGCCGGCCAGTCAGGAAGTTACGGCGCCCTCGATCGATGACGGAGCGTTCCATTTCGGGCCTCAATGCGGGGGTCCGGGCGGGCCCAGAATGATCTGGGACATCCACACCAGGAAGCCGTATCCACCGACGACGCCCACCGCGAAGATTGGCCAGATCAGCACGGCCAGCACCAGGAAAGCTAGAAGCTCGGCGCGTCTCGTCGGCTTCTCCGCAACCTTTTCCGGGCCGCGAGCATCAGCGGTCTCGGTCGCCATCTCTTTTCCTTCTCCAAGACGGGCGCCTCGCACCGCCACCAGATTAGAGATCAAAAAATGACAATAAGAGCATCGCCGGCACTGTCCAGCCCGAGTGGATATCAGGATGCCGATTTCAGGAGCTTGTTTGATCTAGCGCAAACACAGGTGGTGCGCCGTCGACTAGCTGATGACAGCGACGTGCTTTCGGAATCTGGAAGCGACCCGCATTTCTCTCGGCATCGGAATGGCCGCGCCGAACACCTTCACACTTGCGCAGTCATGAAATTCGAATCGCCTGCTCTCAAACGGCTGCCTGTCTTCGCCGCACTCACCCCCGAGCAGCGACGCGAAATCGCATCGGCCGCATCGCTGAGGAATTTAGCGAGAGGCGAGTACGTGTTTCGGGAGGCAGAGCCAGTCAGCAACGCCTTCCTGATTCTATCCGGCCATGTGAAACTCTCAAGAGGGGGCTGGCATCGCGATTCCGTCACCGTGAGCATCGCCCACCCAGGCGAGCCATTCGGGGTGACCGGAGACCTATCGGGACATAAGCAGACGAAGACCGCCGTCGCCCTCTGCGACTGCAGGCTCGCGATCTGGCCCATCCAAATTTGGAACGAATTCCTGCGAGCAATGCCCGGCCTCGCTGTCGGCCTGTTGCAGGACGTTGAGCGTCGTTTAGCCATCACTGAGGATCGTCTGGCGGAGATCGCCTCGCTCGATGTCTCGCGTCGCATCGCCCATTTGGTGCTCCGCCTCATCGATCAGGCTGGAAAGCAGGGAGAAGATGGTGTGTGGGTGGATTTTCCCGTTACGAGGCGGGAAATCGCCGCGCTCACCGGAACGACGCTGCACAGTGCCTCCCGAATCCTAACGCAGTGGGAACGAGAGCGCATCGTGGGAGGAGGAAGACGAGAATTGGTCGTTCGCAACATACCCGCCCTGCTCAGCCTTGCCACCGGCGCGACAGCTTAAGGTCAGCTGACCATCGATCTTAAAAGTCCCCCGCTGCAATCGATGTAGCCTGCCGGCTCCTCACGAGAATTTACGCTGGGGCGTCGCTGAGTTTCCTCTCTCGCTGGGACACCGGTGTTCTGAACTTTCGAGAATTCGCTGGGCTTTGTCGCACCACCTACTTTGCTCCACCGCAAAGACGCTATCGACTGGTCGTTTAATGGTTTCTCGACAAAGGAGAACGACCCATGACACTGTCCGAAACGACGCGAAACAAAGCTATCCTGATCATGTTCTTACTGGCACTCGTCGTTGCGGCAGTTGCCGGCGTGGCGCTCGGCTCGGGAGCGTTTCAGGCGCTTCTTTTTGCCGTTTTTGCTCTATCCGCTGGAATCTTATCGACTTTTGTGTTCGTGGCCCTGAATTAGTGGTCTCTACCTGGCGGAAGAGCCCTAATTGGGATTCCTGTCGTTGAGTGTCCATGCAAGTCCGCTGCGTCCATCGCCATCGCCTTGAGGCGGTAGCAAGGGATCGCCACGGCGCGCAGAAGCATGTGCGGCAGCACGAGCCTATTCGCCGCGTTGAACGTCCTCGACGGCACCGTCATCGGCCACTGCATGCCTCGCTTCACTTCGACAGCGTCGGCTCCTAAAGCACCGCGCCTTCGCCGGCCGGCATAGGCACATCGATCCAGGCGCCCATGCCGTCGTCGAGCCGCGCCAGGGACCAGCGCGAGAGCGAGACGGGCATGGACGCGTAGGTCTCGTCGAAGCTCCTGATCTGCGTCAGTGACTTGTTCTGGTCGATCTTCGAGACCGACTTCCCTGCTTTGGCCTGGCCTCGATGCGCTCCTGAAGCGCCGCGTTGTAAAGCTGCCGCTGCGCGTCAAGCAGCCGATCGAGAGCCGTATATTGCGCCCGCGTCGGCTTCAGCTTGTAGCGATAGGTCAGCAGCATCAGGACCGCATTGTTCTTCAAACGTTCCTATCGAAGACAGCCTGGTTCCGCCTCCCGGTCAAGAGCCGATCAACCTCGCATGCCGGAGCGCCCCTGTTTGCCAAAACGCAAAGAAGCTCCTGGGGCGTCTCGCTATCACCGGTTCGCCTCCGCGGCTGCACGCGGGGGCTCTTGAGCCGGCGTCGCCGGCGCGCACGCGCAACGGAAGGGTGAACGCATGGCCGAACGTCTGACAAAGGCGGGAGCCCGAAATGTCTTCTACGGCGGATCGATCTTCTTCTTCGCCATCTTCGTCGGGCTCACCGCCCATAGCCACTGGTTCATGCGGACGAAGTCCACCGACGAGACGACGCTGACGCCGGCCGTCGCACGCGGCAAGCATGTATGGGAGCGCAATTCCTGCATCAACTGCCACACGCTGCTCGGCGAAGGCGCCTATTTCGCGCCGGAGCTCGGCAATGTCTGGAAGCGCTATGGCGGCGACAAGGATCCGGCCGGCGCGCGCGAGGGCCTGAAGGCCTGGATGCAGGCCCAGCCCAGCGGCATCGAGGGCCGGCGCCAGATGCCGCAGTTCAACCTGACCGATCAGGAACTCCGGGATCTGGCCGATTTCCTCGAATGGACCAGCAAGATCAAGACCCAGAACTGGCCGCCCAACGATGCCGGCTGAGACCTCGCGACAGGAGAGAGCCATGCCAGGCTACAACACCTTGAGATACAAGACCCAGAGCGTCGCGATGCTCTATTTCTACGGCGCGCTCGCGCTGTTCGTCGCGCAAGTCACCTTCGGGCTGGTAGCGGGGCTGATCTATGTCCTGCCCAACACGCTTTCGGTCGTCCTGCCCTTCAACATCGTGCGGATGATCCACACCAACGCGCTGATTGTGTGGCTGCTGCTCGGCTTCATGGGCTCGACCTATTACCTGCTGCCGGAAGAGGCGCAGACCGAACTCTACAGCCCGAAGCTGGCCGTGGCGCAGTTCTGGATCTTCTTCATCGCCGCTGGCGTCACCGTCGTCGGTTATCTCTTCCATATCCATGAGGGTCGGGAGTTCCTGGAGCAGCCCTTCGCGATCAAGGTCGGCATCGTCCTCGTCGTGCTGATGTTCCTGTTCAACATCACCATGACCTCGCTGAAGGGCCGCAAGACCACGGTCACCAACATCCTGCTCTTCGGCCTCTGGGGGCTGGCGGTCTTCTTCCTCTTCGCCTTCTACAATCCGGCCAACCTCGCGCTCGACAAAATGTACTGGTGGTACGTCATCCATCTCTGGGTGGAAGGCGTGTGGGAGCTCATCATGGCCTCGGTCCTGGCCTTTCTGATGATCAAGCTCAACGGCGTCGATCGCGAGGTCGTGGAGAAGTGGCTCTACGTCATCGTGGGGCTCGCCCTGTTCTCCGGCATCCTCGGCACCGGCCACCATTATTACTGGATCGGCGCACCCGGATACTGGCAGTGGATCGGCTCGCTTTTCTCGACGCTGGAGGTCGCGCCCTTCTTCACCATGGTGATCTTCACTTTCCAGATGACCTGGAAGGCTGGGCGCAACCATCCCAACAAGGCCGCGCTGCTCTGGTCGATCGGCTGCTCGGTGATGGCCTTCTTCGGCGCCGGCGTCTGGGGCTTCCTGCACACGCTGTCCTCGGTGAACTACTACACCCACGGCACGCAGCTCACCGCCGCCCATGGCCACCTCGCCTTCTTCGGCGCCTATGTGATGCTGAATCTCGCCGTGATGGCCTATGCCATCCCCGAGCTAAAGGGTCGTGCGCCTTACAACCAGTGGCTCTCGATCGCGAGCTTCTGGCTGATGGTGACGGCGATGTCGGTGATGACCTTCGCGCTGACCTTCGCCGGCGTGGTCCAGGCCCATCTCCAGCGCGTGCTCGGCCAGAGCTTCATGGAAGTTCAGGATCAGATCGCCCTGTTCTACTGGATCCGGCTCGGCTCCGGCCTGGTGGTGGTGATCTCGGCGCTGATGTTCGTCTGGGCCGTGCTGGTGCCCGGCCGCGAGCGCAGCGCCGATCCGATCGCGCTGGCCCAGCCGGCGGAATGACGTCTCAGCCCGCCGGCCACCCGGCCGGCGGGCTTCCGTTCCCTTGCCCCACGGATTTTTGCGATGAACATGATTCCGCGCCCGCCGGTCCCGGCTCCCGCTTCCGTCGACATCCCGGCCTATACCGCTTCCGGCAACGAGCGCTTCCTGTTCGAGAAGGCCTGGGAGCGACGCCTGCCGCTGCTGCTGAAAGGGCCGACCGGCTCGGGCAAGACCCGCTTCGTCGCCCATATGGCGGCCAAGCTCGGGCTGCCCCTTTTCACGGTCGCCTGCCATGACGACCTCTCCGCCGCCGACCTCACCGGCCGCCACCTGCTCAAGGGCGGCGAGACCGTCTGGGTCGACGGGCCATTGACGCGGGCCGTGCGCGAGGGCGGGCTGTGCTATCTCGACGAGATCGTCGAAGCTCGCAAGGATGTCGCGGTAGTGCTGCATCCGCTAACCGACGACCGCCGCATCCTGCCGCTGGAACGCACCGGCGAGCTGCTGGCGGCGCCAGCCTCCTTCATGATCGCAGTCTCGTACAACCCCGGCTACCAGAACCTGCTCAAGAATCTGAAGCCCTCGACCCGCCAGCGCTTCGTCTCGATCAGCTTCGATTTCCTGCCGCGTGAGCAGGAGATCGCCGTCGTCGCGCAGGAAAGCGGGCTCGACGAAACCGCGGTCGCACCCCTGGTTGATCTCGCCCGGCGCCTGCGCACGCTGAAGGGGCAGGATATCGAGGAGGGCGTCTCGACGCGCCTTATCGTCTATGCCGCGAGCCTGATCGCGGCCGGCCTACCGCGGCAGGAGGCGGTGATGGCCGCGATCATCGAGCCGCTGACCGACGAGCCGGAGGTTCGCTCTGGGCTTGTCGAGGTCGCACGCGCCGTCCTCGGCTAGGAGCCAAGCGATGCTGGACTTCCTTGAGTTCGAAGAGGCCGTCGGCCGCTTTTGGCATAAGCTCGTCGGAGACACTTCGAGCCTGCCATATCACCCCCAAGCGGCAGTGAAGCTGGCGAGCATAGCGCCGACGCTCGCCGTCTGCTTCCGCGGTTTCGGCGGCGAACCCGGCGTCAGGATAGTCCCCGCCCGCGAGCGTGCCACCGGCCACCGGCTCAGGCTTCGCCAGCGCGTCGGGCTCGGAGAGGAAAGATTGGCACAGGCGTTGCGCACACCGGATAGTCTGCAGCTGCCCGCCGAGATCGCGATCTTCCCGCAGACCAGACTGAATCGCGACCTCTATCTCTGGCTCGCCGCCGCCATGGCAGCCGTCCGTCCCGCTTCCGTGACGCAGGCGGACCCTCTCCGCCGCGACCTCGCACTCATTGCCGCGGCGCGCGCGCTGGTCGCGACGGTCCTCAAGTCCTTTCCCGGGCTCGCGCCGGTATATCGCCGACTGGCAGACGCCCTGCTCGCCAGCCGGCGTCGCGAGGGCTTGCCAGCGACAGAGGCAAAGGTGGAAGCGTTGATCTGTGGGCTGTTGCGCGGCGAGGTGGTCGATTTGTCCCCGGCGAATTGGCAGGCTGCCGCCCCCGCGGGCTATCTGCCGGCGCTGGGCGTGCCGCTCTGGCCATTAGCGAGCGCCGCCGCTCCCGCCCGCATGCGCCGCCGCGACGAGGACCACCCGTTGCCGGCCTCGGCCAAGGCTGAGGAACAGATGAAGGCTTATGCCGCCAGCCGCGACGAGACGGCTGAGGATTGGCGCGAGCGCAGCCCGTTCATCCTCAACCGCTTTGAGAAGATCCTCGCAATGTCGGAGATGGTCGCCGTTGATCGCCCCTCCGATGACAGCGAGGAGCATGATCCCGAGGCCGCAGATGAACTCGATGACCTCGTTCTGAGCGAGCGCAAGGGCCGCCCGGCCTCGCGCTTCCGCTTCGATCTCGACCTGCCGCCGGAGGCGATGGATGAAACGTCCCTGGCGGGCGGGCTGACCTATCCGGAATGGGATTTCCGCAGCGCCTCCTATCGCGAAGACTATTGCAAGGTGATCGCGGCCACGGCCGCACAGGGACGCGAGCCGCCTGTGCACGACCCGGCGACGCGCGCGCTTGTACGCCAAGTCCGCCGTCGGTTCGAAGCCCTGCGTCCCTTGCGCGAGCCGCAGCGCGGCCAGATCGACAGCCCAGATCTCGACCTCGACGCGGTGGTCCGACGCCAGGCCGATCTCGCCGCCGGCGGTCCCGGCAGCGACCGCATCCATCTCGCCAGCCGGCCACAGGCGCATGACCTCGCCGTGACGACGCTGATGGATGTCTCGCTCTCGACAGATTCCTGGTTCGACGATCTGCGCGTGCTCGATGTCGAGAAGCAGGCACTCACCGTCTTCGCCCATGGGCTGGCCGCCTGCGGTGACCGCCACGAGATACTGACGTTCACCTCGCGCCGGCGCGACTGGGTCCGGATCGAGACGCTGAAGCGCTTCGACGAGGCGATGGGGCCGGCGGTGGAGGCGCGCATCGCTGCACTGAAGCCGGGCTACTATACCCGCATCGGCACCGCGATCCGCCATGCTGCGGCGGGGCTCAAGGTCAGGCCCGATCGGCGCAAGCTCCTGCTCGTCCTCACCGATGGCAAGCCCAACGACATCGATCATTACGAGGGCCGTTTCGCCATGGAGGACACGCGCATGGCGGTGATCGAGGCGCGCCGCGCCGGCATCTGCGTCTTTGCGGTGACCGTCGACCGGGAGTCACGCGCCTATATCCCGCACCTCTTCGGCCGCAACGGCCATGCCGTGGTCTCCCGGCTCGACCGCCTACCCGCTGCCCTGCCGGCGATCTATCGCGCGCTGGCGACTTAAGGACGCCGATCATGACTGAAGCTCAAATGGGTCTCGTCGTTGCGACGCCCGCGATCATCGTGATGGCCCTGCTGTTCTACCGAATGGGCGTGCTGCAAAAAGGCGGGCTCGCCACGGCGGTGCTCGCTTCGCTCGCTATCGCCGTCGTCCTCTATCTCGAACAGTGATGGGCCAATTGTAGGTTCTTTGAGCCTCGACAAATTGCCAGGAGCTCGGGCCGGTTAGGTTCGATGCCACCCCGCTTTGGGGCCGCATCGGAGCCGGAAAACATGACCACCCTGCCTCTTGAACCGCTGGACGTGCGCACCATTCCGCCGGTTGTGCGCCACGCCACGATCTTCGGTATCCTGGAGCGTCTGGCGCCGGGCGATGCTTTCAGTATCGTCAACGACCATGATCCGGCGCCCCTGCGCCGCCAAATGGAAGCGCGGTATCCCGGCGCTTACTCCTGGGACTATGTCGTGCAGGGCCCCGAAATCTGGCAGGTCGAGATCGGCTGCAACGAAGCCGGTGCGGAGGAGGCTCAAGAGCATGCCGCCGACTGCGGCGGCCATGGCGAAGGCCATTCCTGCACCTGCGGCCACTGAGCCGCCCCGACCGGGAGACTGAAGCCATGCCGATGGCATCGCTGTCCCGCTGGACGATGAGCTACTTCGCGGCCGCGCTTGCTTTCCTCCTCGCGGCCGAGGCTCTCGCCATCGCCGGCGTGGGCTATCCGGCGGCGGGCATGGGCGACCCTGGGACGCTCATCCTCGTCCATATCGTGGTGATCGGCTTCCTCAGCCTCGCCATGGCGGGGGCACTGCTCCAATTTGTGCCGGTGCTGGTCTCCCGGCCGCTCGTCTTCCCACAGTTCGCGTTGCCTGCTCTTATCGCATTAGTCGCGGGGCTGCTTCTGCTCGGCGTCGGCTTTGCGATACTCGCCGGCTGGATCGATGGCCCGCCGGACGTTCTGCCGCTGGCGGCCGCGAGCCTGCTGACGGGCTTTGGCCTCCTCGGGCTGATGCTGGTGGCGACGCTGCTGAGTGCGCGGCCTGTCACGCTGTTCGCCTCTTTCGTGCTGGCTGGTCTGGCCTGCCTCGCCGGCACGGCCTTGAGCGGTTCCGCCTTCGCCGCGATCCTGGCTGGCCGAGGGGGTCGGCTCGCCGAGCTAGCGCTACTGCCGGGCGGCTTGCCATTTCACGCTGTGCTTGGTCTTGGGGGCTGGCTCGGGCTCATCGCCTTCGGCGTCAGCTACCGGCTCTTCGTCATGTTCATGATGGCGCCTGAACCGCCGGCTCACCGTGTACGGCTGGTGCTGTTGTCCGGAGGCTTCGGGCTCGGCGTCGCCTTTGCCGGCCTGGTCGCGCCCTTCGTCGGCTTCGAGCCTGGCATTGGATGCGCCATGGCTGCCCTTACGGCACTCGCCATAGCGAGCGCCTTCTACGGCCGAGACATTCTCTCGCTCTATCGAGCGCGCCGGCGCAAGGCGCTCGAAATCAACATGCTCGCCAGCATCCCTGCCTATGCCTCGCTCGGCCTCGGCATCGCTCTGCTGCCGATTGCCGTTGCCAGAGGCGCCGCAGAAGGCATCGTCGCGGGACTGGCCTTCCTCCTGGCGTTCGGCTGGCTAGGCGGCTTGACGCTCGCTCAGCTCGTGAAGATCGTCTCATTTATGACTTGGCTCGAAACCTATGCGCCCCGGCTGGGGCGTGGCCCAGCGCCGCGCGTCGGCGACCTCGTCGCCATCAGGCGCACGGGCTGGTGGTTCGCGCTCTATTTTGGCGGGGTCGCGCTGGGAACCATCGTCCTATGTACCGGAATGGCTTCCGGCTTCCGCTGGACCATGCTTCCCTGTTTCCTGGGAACGGCAGGGATTACCGCAGAACTCGTCCGCGTGCGCCGCTTGTCCCAGATTAACGCCAACGCCCGGCCGCCTACGCATGAACGCCCATGGCTGCTGATTGCACGCATCGGCTAAAGGAGACCGCCTCATGTCGACCACGCAAACGCCGCTTGCCCGCGAGCTTGACGTCCGTCCGATGCTGCGGGCCGGCGAGGAGCCGTTCCAGGCGATCATGGAAGCCGTCAGTGCTTTAACGCCAGGTCAAGCTCTCCGCCTGATCGCTCCGTTCCGGCCGGTGCCGCTTTTCTCGGTGATGGCCAATCGCGGCTTCGCCGCCAGCGACCGCGACCTCGGCAGCGGCGACTGGGAGGTGGTGTTCTCCCCCGTCGAGACACCGGACGAGAGCGAGGGTCTTGCTATCGGCAGCTCTCTTTCGGCGGTGTTCTGGGGTGAGCCCGTGATGGAACTGGACCTCATCGATCTCGAACCGCCCGAGCCGATGGTGCGTATCCTCGAGACTCTCGAAAGTCTGCAACCGGGCGACGTCCTGTTCGCGTTGCTCGCTCGTGAGCCGGTGTTCCTCTTTCCGGAGCTAGCCAAGCGCCAGCACGAATGGGCCGGCAATTTCGACGCTTCTGGCACGGCCTACCGTCTACTTGTGCGCCATGGCGGCGGGAGCTCGCACCGATGAGCGCCAACCTGGAACGCCTCGTCGAGATCGCGTTGCGTGACGTGCTCGACCCCGAGACGGGCCGCAGCGTGGTCGACCTCGGCCTAATCTATGCGATCGCAGCAGCCCCTGGCGGCTCAGTCGCGATCACCATGACGACGACCACGCGCGGGTGTCCTTTGGCCGGCTTCTTGAAGGAAGCTGTCACCATGGCTGCGGGAGCGGTGGAAGGCGTCAGGGGCGTCGCTGTGACGCTCACCTACGAGCCCGCTTGGGTGCCTGCTATGATTGCCGCTGAATGATCGCGGATTACGAAATCGTCGAAGATGTTGTGCTGCAACAAAGAGTGATTTTCCCAGTCTCCTAAAGTCTTCACGACCGGATGAACTACGGTCGTTGGCAAGGAGACCAGCCATGGGCGAAGAGCTCAATCTGACCCGCCGCAGCATCCTGGCGGGAGCGGCGGCCGCCGGGGCATTCGTCCAGGCAGCTTCCGCGCCGGCGCAGGCGCAGGCCGTGATGACCAAGGCCACCGCCGCCGATATCGCCAAGCTGCCGCGGGTGAAGCCGAAGCTGGTCGATCCCCCCTTCGTGCAGATGCATGAGCAGATCGCGACCGGCGGCCCGAAGGTCGTCGAGTTCGAAATGACGATTCACGAGAAGAAGATCGTCCTCGACGATGCCGGCACGGAAACCTTCGCCTTTACCTTCAATGGCACCGTTCCTGGCCCGCTGATGGTGGTTCACGAGGGCGACTATGTCGAGCTGACGCTGATCAACGCCGAAACTAACGAGCTTCTGCATAATATCGACTTCCATTCGTCGACGGGTGCCCTCGGCGGCGGAGCACTGACTGAAGTCAATCCCGGCGAGCGCGTCGTGCTACGCTTCAAGGCCACGCGGCCGGGCGTCTTCGTCTATCACTGCGCACCTCCCGGCATGGTGCCCTGGCACGTCACCTCCGGCATGAACGGCGCCATCATGGTGCTCCCGCGCGACGGGCTGAAGGACGGCCAGGGCAAGGCTCTGAAATACGACAAGGTCTATTATGTCGGTGAGCAGGACTTCTATGTGCCGCGCGACGAGAACGGGAACTTCAAGCGCTACGCCAGCCCCGGCGAAGCCTATGAGGACGTTCTGAAGACTATGCGGACGCTGACCCCGAGCCATGTCGTCTTCAACGGCAAGGTCGGCGGTCTGACCGGCAAGAACGCCATGACTGCGAAGGTGGGCGAGACCGTGCTGATCGTGCACTCGCAGGCCAACCGCGACACGCGGCCCCATCTGATCGGCGGCCATGGTGACTATGTCTGGGCCACCGGCAAGTTCCGCAATGCGCCGGAGCGCGACCTTGAGACCTGGTTCATCCCCGGCGGCTGCGCGGGTGCAGCGCTCTACACCTTCCTGCAGCCGGGCATCTACGCGTATGTCAACCACAACCTGATCGAGGCCTTCGAGCTGGGCGCCGCCGGACATTTCAAGGTCGAGGGCGAGTGGAACGACGACCTGATGAAGCAGGTGCGGGGACCGGCCGGCATCTGACCATTCCCAGCCTCCCCGCCAGCCGGCGTGGAGGCTCTTTCCCCGACAGGGATTCCAACCATGGCCACCACGCTGCGTCTATCGCTGCCGGGGCTGACGACTTCGCTCGGCCTCATGTTTATGGCAAGCGCCGCCGCTCTGCTGCTCGCCTTGCCCGTGCATCGCAATGCGCCGACGTTTCCGTTGCCGCAGACGGCGGTCGTGCCGCCCACGACGCTGCTGCACCGCCTCGACGGTGAGTACAGCCGCGCCGGCCGCCCGGTCGATGCGCCGCGTGTCGCGATCGAGATCCGCGAGCCTCTGGAGATCATGCGATATCAGGTAAGCGCTGCCGACTACGCGCGCTGTAGCGCGGCCGGTGCCTGCAAGCGGCTCGACACCCCGCCGCCACGCGGCGACCTGGCTGTGACCGGCGTCAGCCATGCGGATGCCTCCGACTACGCCCACTGGCTGTCGCAGGAAACCGGAGCGGTCTGGCGTCTGCCCACGGATCGCGAATGGGCGCAGGCCGCCGGTTCGCGCTTCGTCGACGATGCGCGCGGCTTGAGCGGTGGCGAGATCAATCCGGCATTGCGCTGGCTTGCCGATTATGAGCGCGAGGCCAACCGCAAGGCCGCCAGCAATCCTGCCCCCCGTCCCGTCGGCAGTTTCGGCGCCAACGAGCACGGCGTCTACGACATCGCCGGAAATGTCTGGGAATGGACGCAGACCTGCCTGCGTCGCGTTGCTCAAGACGCCGCAGGCCGCACGACCGGCGAAAGCAGCAATTGCGGCATCTATATCGTCGAGGGCCAACATCGCGCTCCGATAACTTTCTTCATGCGCAATCCGAAAGCAGGTGGCTGCTCGGTCGCCACCCCACCCGACAATCTCGGCTTCCGGCTGGTGCGTGAGCGGAGTTGGCGCGATCGGTTGCCGGCGAGCATCAATCGGCTGCTGCCAACATGAACGTTGGCGTCGACCGCCGCAGCCTTACCGGCGCCCAACCGGCATCCGGAGGCGGCATGGAGCTTCTGCTCTGGATTCTCGTCTGGAGCGAACTCGTAGTCTTCGGCGCGCTGCTGGGCGCCTTCTTGCTCCTCAGCGCGCTCGATCCGTTGTCCCGGGCGACGCTGCACCGAGCTCTAGATCCCACTCTCGCCGGCCTCGCGACTGCTGTGCTGCTGTGCAGTGGTTTCTTCGCAGCATGTGCAGCCTTTGGCCGCCATCCGCGTCGTAACCTGATTGCGGCCGGTCTTGGTGGCTTTGCGTTTTGCGGACTGAAGATCGTAGCTTTCACTGACGAATTGCCGGCGCTCAGCGAGATGGAAGGACGGCTCGCAGAGCTCTATCCGCTCATCGTCGGCTTCCATTTCGCGCACGTGCTGTTCGTCGCCGGCTTGCTACTGCTCGTCGCCTGGCGGGCAGTGCCGCGCCACGTCGCCGCCGTCGCGACCGTCTGGCATCTGATCGACCTGGTTTGGTTGCTGATCCTCCCCGTCATCTATTTGGGTTGAAATGCTGTTTTCACGCGCATTGCCGCTTCCCACCGTGCTAGTCGCACTGTTCGCCGCATCGGGCTTGAGCCTGTTTGCTGCCAGCCATCTTCCGGCCGGACTGCGCGGACCCACCATTGCGGTGCTCTGCCTGGCGAAGGTGGTGTTAGTGGTGCTGGGCTTCATGCGGCTACAGCGAGAAAGCCGCGCGTTGGCCGGAGCGCTCATCGGCTATGCCGCCCTCATTTGCCTGCTGGCCGGCGCCAGGATTGCGTTGGCCGGGGTATCGTGACGCACTTGAACGGCAACTGCGATTGGGGTCTTATCCTGCGTCTGTCGATATAGAAAACGCACGCCGACCCATTCCAAGCCGGACCCAGGAAGACAACATCGTGGCAATGGATCGGAGCGTGCTTCGCGATATCCCGCTCTTCGCAGCCATGACTGATACCCAGCTCGATCGGATGACCGCGCAGGCGAACGGGCGCCGGATCCCTCAGGGCGAGGCAGTCTTCGAGCAGGGAGGACCGGCCAAGGCTTTCTATCTGCTGTTGCACGGGCGGCTCAAAGTGACTCAGGTCACGCGCGATGGCCAACAGATCATTGTACGGGTCGTCCATCCTGGCGACCTATTCGGCTTTACTCGCGCACTCGGCCGCAGCGACTATCCGGGCACGGCGACAGCCGCGGTCGATAGCCTCGTTGCAGCCTGGCCGACCGAGTCGTGGGACGACTTCGTAGAAGAAAACCCGCATCTCGCCATGAGCGCGATCCGGACTATCGGCCAGCGCCTAGACGAGGCCCATACTCGCATCCGCGAGATGTCGACGGAGGAAGTTGAGCGTCGCGTTGCTCACGCTGTGCTGCGGCTGATCGAGCAGGCAGGAACACGCGACGCGGCCGGGATGCGTATTGATTTCCCAATCTCGCGGCGCGACATCGCGGAGATGACCGGGACGACACTGCATACAGTCTCGCGCATCCTCAGCGCGTGGGAGTCGCGGGGACTGGTCGAAGGCGGCCGCCAAAAGCTGGTAGTCTGCGATGCCGCAGCACTGAAGCGGCTGGCTGAGAACGTATAATAGCGGCAGTGTCTCAATGAGGCCGAACGCCTCCCAGATCGCATAGCCGAGACCCTAGAACGATCTCGACGCAATCGGCAGGGCTTTCGGCCGGTTGGGCAACAGCGGCAACCTGCATGCCGTCATGCTGCGGCAGAAGCGCCAGAGCCTGCTGGGCGCAGCAGATCCAGCGCACAGGCTGATACGCGAGCTGCGGACGCTGTAGGCCCGATGACCAGAATGGATCTCGCTCCGGCGATCGTCAGCCTGAAAGGTGACGACGTGAGAGACTGGAAGATTGGCTCCAAGACCCGAGAGGCGTCTCGCAAACCGTCCGGTTTCAACGGGAAGCGGGATGAGCGCGGTCAATGGGAGTCAAATTAGGCTCCCTGGTTTCGTCGAGGCGAGCCGGCAAGTTGATGGGATTCGCACGCTGCTGGGACGAGAGCGTTCTCCAGGCCAACGCATTGCGGGCAGAAGCGCGGCGACAACCGAACCGGCAAGCGTCGCTTATCGTCTTCCGGGAGGACTGTACTCAGGTGCCGCCTCGTCTTCGTAGTCGGAGTCGGGCTCCAAGATAGTGCTCTGTGACAATCGCTTGCCGCTGCGGATCGAGACGACGTGAATTTCCTGTTCGGTCACTTCGTAGTCCATCAGATAGTCCCCGACGACGAGGCGTCTCATACCATCAACCGGAAGATCGTCGGATTCGAACCCCATCTGCGTGAACGCACTTAGATTCAGGCGCGCTTTGGCTATATGGGCGGTGAATTCCTTGGCTGCGGCGGTGCTGCGCGCCTTCAAGTATCGGGTCTCTTCACGGATATAGGTTCGTGCGCGCTCGGAAAGCCGAACCTTCATCAAGCGGCCCTGCCATCGGCGATCGCCTCGATCTCCTTCAGGACATCATCCATGTCGTATGATTGCCCTGCCTCGATTTGTCGCCGACCCTCGATAGCCGCAAGGACGTCGCGGCCTTCCGCGGCGATATACCGCTTTAGGGCTCGGACCATCACCCAGCTTCTGGTTCGGTCGAGTGCCTCGGCGACCTGCTCGATCTCACGCAAGATATCCACTGGTAACCGCAGGGTGATCGGATCGCTTAGCTCGGGCTTGGACACGCTCGTTCTCCTCGTGAGATTACGGTGTATTACAAATGACCGATCTCCGTGTCAAGGCTGTTCCGGTGGTTGATCCGCTTCGAGCCTGGTGCGACCTAATTAAGCCCGTGGTGCGGCGGTACGAAATGCCCGCGACCAACTCGTCCCGCGACGGAGTTAGCGAGACAGCCTGCTCTCGATGGCTTCCCGCACAATCGTTGCTAAGCTTCTCAGCTTGATCTCTCGGCTACGAACCAACTTCATCGGAGCCGGCATCTTGTTTGAGACCGGTCGGCATGCGCTGGAGCCGATGACCGATCAACCAATTTCAAAATTCGATATTTGTTGCCAACGGGGCAAACCCACATCGCAGCCGCCTTCGCTTAGTCCGAGGTAGCCCCCGTCGAGCAGCTCATTTGCTGGTTCTGATGCAGCATCAGACTAGGGACCGGGGATACTCATGCGCCGCGGCTCGATCAGCTTGGCTGAGCGGGCGCCTTCGCGCCAAGGCGCCGCCCCGTCAGTACTTGCCAGTAGGCTGCCGTGAAGGTCAAGAATCCCAGTGACCAGCCAAGCCCGGCGATGTGGAGCAGCGCGACTTGACCATGGCCCAGCGCCGAGCAGATCCGCGCTACGGTGCCGATGATGACCAGCACGTAGCAAAGCTGGGTCGCGGTCGTGGCGACAAGCGGTCGGCTCGTATGGCCGAGGCTGGCGCGTGACATCACGGCGAGCGTCATGATGCCGAAGGCGCCGGCGGTCCAGGCATGAAGGCCGGCGGCGGGCGCCAGCATACCGGCGGCCGCCGCCGCTGTCAGCGCAAAGCCCAGTGGCACAAACAGATATCCTACGTGCAGAATGACGAGCAGGGGGTTGCGCCAGGTGCGATCACCGGCCCAACGGGCCAGCCTGAACAGATGAAGACAGGCCGCGGCCGCCAGGGCCACGCCGGTTGCGCGAGCGTCGGGCAGAGCCACCCAGAGGGCAAGGACGATAGCGCTCGCCGCCAGAACTAACTTGTCGTAGAGCCCGAACGGAATTGGCATGCGCCCCTGCCGCCGCTGCGCCAGCCAGTTGCGCGTGAAGCTTGGCACGATGCGCCCCGCGACCAGGGCGACGAGCAGGAGCACGACGGCGATAGCGAAGCGACGGGAGAAGTCGGCGCCGCCCGCCAGCCGGGCCTCCAAATGGAATGCCAGGTTGGCCGTCAGCAGTAACCCAATCAAAACGACGACCTTGAGATTGCGCCAGTTGCGCCCCGCCACGATCTCACGTCCCGCGGAGGCGGCGAGCAGGAGAAGGAAGAGCGCATCAATACACATGGCCAGGCGCCAACCTATCACGGCCGATAGCGCGACCGCGATGCGGCCTGCGAGCCAGGCAACGACGAGGACCAAAAGCGGCTTGCCCTGAACGGGTAGGCGGCCGGTCCAGTTGGGGATCGCCGTCAGCAGGAAGCCGCCGATCGCGGCAGCCTGATAACCGAACAGCATCTCATGGATATGCCAGTCCACGGGAGCAAACGCCGTCGGTATCGCGATATGGCCAGTGACGACCAGCAGCCAGACCAGGATCGTGAGCCCCGCTTGGAGAGCCGCGAGAAGAAAGAAAGGCCGGAAGCCATAGGACAACAAAGCGGGTCCCTCATAGGCGCGCAACCTCGGTATCGGTGCCATCAGATTTGTCCCTTCCGGCCGGTTGACCGGCCGGCTCGATCTCCGAATACACAAGGCTGATGCGCCTTGGCGGCGGCCACGCTGACGGCACTTAAAATTGATCTGCTCGTCCACGACGACCAGGCCATCACGCCTGTGTCCTGTGGCTCGCGGCACCGCAACAGTAGCGAGCTAGGGCCGGTGGCAAGTTGCGGAAACGCAAATTCGATGATCGGAAGAGGACGTCTGCGTGGGATCAGAGCTCGCGCAAGGCGGCTGCACCCGCTTCTGCGCTGCTTGCGATCTCGATGAAGAGAAGTGCCAATTCCTCAAAAACGCTCCGATCGTTCTCGACTTCGCTCAATGCATCGAGTTCCGACAGGAACACCAGCAGCGCGGAAATCCGCTCCTTGTGATCCCGTGCAGTTGTGAGTTGCCGACGCCATTCACGCCGACGTTCGAGTTGGTCAAAGCGATCAAGCGCGCCGTCCAGCGTCTCGCGACAAGTGCAATCGAGCTCCTCGGGTCGCAGCACTCGTCGGAGCCGACCGATCAGTTCGCTCGCCGATGTCGGCGGAGCATTGCGCGTACCGCTATTCTGCCCGCCAGCCATGACCTGATCCTTCCGCGTTCAAACCGGGTTCGCTGCATTGCGTCTAAATTTGCGCTGCCACACGAACGTGGCCAGGACACCCATGCAGGAAGCCATTGGCCAGCGGCACGTCAGGATAGACCGCTCCAAGAAGCCTTTCGGCTTCTTCCGGGTCGAGGCGCTCGTCTGCGACATCGCGGAACAGCCGCGCGACCGCGACCATGTCGCAATCCTGCGGCGACAGCCTCAGCGAGTCGACGCCTGCCCCGCGCAGCGCCGGAATGTCCCGCAGCAGGCTGGCCGAGGTATGCGAGAGGGTCTGCACGCCGTTGACCGAGAGGAAGCCGGCGCCGTCGAGCGTTTCAACTGGCATGCCGTCGGGGTCCTGCTCGCAGACGAAACGGCAATTGTCCTTGGTTAGCTTGTGGGCGCGAGCATGATAGCAACGCGCCGAGATCGCGAGCGGCACCTTGCCGAAAGCAAAGACCTCAATGGCAAGCTGGGGCAATGCGGTGGCGATGGTCTTGACTGCTGACAGTGGCAGCTCCGGCGGCAGGCAGATGCGTGTCGCTCCTCGCCGAGCCAGAAAGCCCGCTGTGCCTTCATTATAGACGTTGACGAAGGGGCCGGCTGCAAAGGGCCGCTCGCCAAGGGAGGCAAGGCAGGTCAGATCGTTGATCTCGACCTCGGCCTCCTCGGCTTGCATCAGTTCGCGGGTCTGGCGACGCTCGCGCGGAAGCGAAACCAGAATCAGTGAAGCATGCAGTACCCGCTTGCCGGCCGCTTCGAGGCGCTCGACCACAGCAGGAAGGTAGTCCTGCTTGAAGGAAGTGCGCTTCGAACAGACCGCCTCGCCGACCACCACGGTGTCCACCGGTGCTTCATCCGCGATCCGGTAATGGAAATCGCGCCAGCGCTCCGGCGCCCAATGATAGAGGACCGGCCCCAGGGTGAGCTGCATTTTTGGTAATCCCTCCGTCGATCCCGGGCACTATCGCCAGGTCTTGCGATAGGCGCCGACCGTGCTCGCCTGTCCTTCCGCCAAGGCGGCGAGGCCGGCTCCGGCGGCGCTACGGCCCTCATCAAGTGCAGCGAGAATTTTACGGAAGGAGCGCACGACACCGGCGATGTAGGCGCGGCCGCGCTGGCGACCCTCGATCTTTAGTGCTGTCACGCCAGCGTCCCGCAAGGCTGGCAGCAGCGTGGCAGCATCGAGGCTCACCGGTTCCTCGAAAATATAGCCGGAGCTCTTCGGCGTGGCGAAGCGGCCCTTGCACAAGGTCGGATAGCCGGCCGGCTCGTTCTTCCCGAATCTATTGATGGTGATCCCACCAAGCGTCGAGACGATGTGTCCGTCGCGCTCGGCATAGGCGACATGGCTGGCCGGAGAGCAGACCCCATTCATGTTCGGTGACTGGCCGGTGGCGTAGGACGAGAGCGAACAGCGCCCCTCCTCCATCACGCACAGGCCGCCGAAGACGAAAACCTCAGTCTCGCAGCTGCTCTCGCGCGCGATCACGGCGATCTCCGGGACGCTGAGCACGCGCGGCAGCACGACGCGGCGCGCACCGAAGCTTTCGGCATAGAAGCGGATCGCGTCGGGATTGGCCGCCCCCGCCTGCACCGAGACGTGCAGCCTCTGATCGGGGTGACGGCGGGCGGCATAGTCGAGCGTCGCGAGGTCGGCCAGGATCAGGGCATCGGCCCCGGCCGCGGCAGCGTCGTCGATCGCCGACTGCCAGAGCCCAAAGGAGCCTGCCCGCGCGAAGGTGTTGATCGCGACCAGCACCCTGGCACCATGGCGATGCGCGAAGGCGATGCCCTTGCGCAACTCCTCGCGCGAAAAATTGAGGCCGGGGAAATTGCGGGCGTTGGTCTCGTCACGGAATCCGCAATAGACGGCGTCCGCTCCCGCCTCCACCGCCGCTTCGAGACTCGCCGGCGTCCCGGCCGGGCAGATCAGCTCCACGCCGGATCCTCCGATACACCGGGTCGCGCACGCATCCGCTCGCGCATGACATCCGCCAGACGCGCACCGACAGGCCCGAGACCACCGAACAGGAGCGCACCAAAATCGATGCGAGCATCGTCGATGGCATTGCGCAGGGCGAGCGCAGCGGCCACATCCCCCTCCACCCAGAGCACCCGCGAGAAGAACAGGGCATCTGCGTCGAGCGTCCCTTCCGCCATGCCGATCAGCCCCGCCAACGGACCGCGGATGCTGGCATCGAGCCCGGCCGGCAATTCGCGGAGGGCGCGCGCCAGCGGGCGGCGCGGCTTCGGCTCAAGCACGAAGGCGAAGGGCAGATCGGTCGGATCGATGCCGAAGCGCTTCTGGGCATGCTCGCCTAGGCGATCGTAAAGATCGGGATGGGAGCGGCCGATGCGGTCGAGCAGCAGAGCCAATGCCGGCTGCAGCGGCGCAAGCGGCAAGGGCGCGACCGCCCGCGCCAGCCATGGTGGCAACCGCGGTGTCACCGCATGCAATCGTGTCTCTTCCGGCCTCGGCATTGCTTACCTCCTGCGCCGGAGACTAGGGCGGAAGCTGATGCGCTCGTTGTTCCGGCGCAAAGACGTCCGCGAATGAAGCGGGCGATGTTCCGGCAACCGGAGCCCTTGCCTTTGCCGATCCGAGACCTGCCCCATTTTCGCGACCTCAGCGCCTTCCTCGCCCATCTCGATGGCGCCGGTCAGCTCCGGCGGATCTCGGAGCCGGTCAGGGTGGCGCACGAGATCACCGAGATTCATCGCCGCGTCATTGCCGAAAGCGGGCCTGCACTGTTGTTCGAGCGCCCGGTACAGCCGGACGGAACGGTTTCGCATGTACCGCTGCTGACCAATCTCTTCGGCACGGTGGAGCGCGTGGCGTGGGGTCTAGGGGTTGAAAAGCGCAACCTGCCGGCGCTCGGCCGCATCCTTGCCGACCTACGTGAACCCAAACCGCCGCGCGATCTCTCCGAAGCCTGGAAGGCACTGCCGTTGGCGCGCGCGGCCTTGTCGATGCGCCCTCGTATCTGCAAGCGTGCGCCGGTGCAGGAGCTGGTCTTCCGAGGCGAGGCCATCGACTTGGCGGCGTTGCCGATCCAGCTCTGCTGGCCCGGCGAGCCGGCGCCACTCATCACCTGGCCGCTGGTACTGACCGTGCCGCCCGATTCCTCACCACAGGACGAGAGCAATCTCGGCGTCTATCGGATGCAGGTGCTCGGCCGCGATCGCGCGATTCTGCGCTGGCTCGCCCATCGCGGTGGCGCACGCCACCATGGGCAATGGCGCCGGCTCGGCCGCGAGATGCCGATTGCCGTCGTCATCGGCGCCGACCCGGCGACGATCCTCTCCGCCGTCCTCCCCTTGCCGGAGACGATTCCGGAGTTGCGCTTCTCCGGCCTGCTGCGCGGCGAGCGACCGGCGCTCGTCCCATGCGTCAGCATTCCATTGTTGGTGCCGGCTGAGGCCGAGATCGTGATCGAAGGGTTGGTCTCGCCGGATGAGACGGCGCCGGAAGGGCCCTATGGCGACCACACCGGCTATTACAACGCAGTCGAGCCCTTCCCGGTGATGAAGGTCACGGCGGTGACGATGCGGCGGGCGCCACTCTATCTCTCGACCTTCACCGGCCGGGCGCCGGACGAGCCCTCACGCATCGGCGAGGCGCTTAATACCCTGTTCCTGCCGCTGCTGCAGCAGCAGTTTCCCGAAGTGATTGATGTCTGGCTGCCGCCAGAGGCCTGCTCCTACCGGATCGCCGTCGTCGCCATCGCCAAGCGCTATCCGGGACAGGCGCGCCGACTCATGCTCGGCCTATGGTCGCTGCTGCCGCAGTTCAGCTACACCAAGCTCGTCATCGTCGTGGACGCCGACATCGATCCGCGCGACTGGACGCAGGTAATGTGGGCCGTCGCGACCCGCACCGATGCGAGCCGCGATCTCCTCACCCTCACCGACACGCCGATCGACTATCTCGATTTCGCCTCGCCGAAGCCTGGGCTGGGCGGCAAGCTGGGCATCGACGCCACCAACAAGCTCGCTCCCGAGACTGAGCGCGAATGGGGCCGGCCGATGGCCATGGATCCGGCTGTCAGTGCTCGGGTCGACGCGCTCTGGCCCTCGCTCGGGCTGGCGCCAGCCTCCGGAGTTCCGCGATGAGCCGGCCGATGCGCATCGTCGTCGGCATTAGCGGCGCTTCGGGTGCGGCGATCGGGCTTCGGGTGCTGGAGCGGCTGTCCGAGACTCGTCAGGTCGAGACGCATCTCGTCATCTCCCCGGCGGCGGAACGCACGCTTGCAGCGGAGATCGATCCGGACGCCCCGGCACGCGCACGGGCGCTGGCCTCCCATTGCCACGATCACCGCGATATCGGCGCTAGCATCGCCAGCGGCTCCTTTCGTACCGCCGGCATGATCGTCGCTCCGTGCTCGATGCGCAGCCTCAGCGCCATCGCCTACGGTCAGCTCGGGGATCTGCTGGCACGCGCAGCAGACGTTCAGCTCAAGGAGCGGCGGAGGCTCGTGCTGGTGGTCAGGGAGAGCCCGCTGCATCTCGGCCATCTGCGCGCCATGGCGCAGGTCACGGAATACGGCGCAATCATCGCGCCGCCCGTGCCTGCCTTCTATCTGAAGCCGCGCGACATCGCAGATATCGTCGATCAGATCGCGCTACGCGCCATCGGACTGCTTGACCTCGACCTCGAGGCGTTACCGATCATCGAGTGGCAGAGCGTTCAAGTGTGACGACCACGAATGGCTGGGCTGCCTGCGCGAGCCAGCCCTTTCGAAGCTTCTTCGTCCTGGCCGCAGGCACTGCAGCGGCCGGCGTGCTGCCATGGCTTGTCGGGAGATGGCCAGAGGGCATGACTCTCGGGCTTGCGTGATTGCGACGGTTCACACGGCGCGGCTGAATTGCCTCTGCGCCTGATCGAGATGGGCGTCGAAGACCGAAGCGACCTTGCGGACCAGCAAGCGCGCCTCCTCCGGCAGGAGCACGCGCCTGCCATCGAAGACGACGAGACCTTCATGAGCCAGCTGGTCTAGCTTGCGTCGTGCGGGCGCGAGTATCCGCGCATCGACAGGGTGCTGGGCGCAGATCGAATCGATGTCGACAGTGAGGTCGCACATTATCCGCTCGATCAGTTCGGCCCGGAGGCGATCCTCGGGCGTCAAGCGATAACCCCTGCGGGTGGGCAGGACGCCGTCGGCGATGCGTTCCGCATAACGGCCGATGACAACTTCGTTCTGAACGAAACCTTGCGGCAGCTTACCGATCGCGGAGGCGCCAAGTCCGATCAGCGCCTCGCAGGGGTCGGTCGTGTAACCTTGGAAGTTTCGATGGAGCCGACCCTGCGACAGCGCGTGTGCCATCGGGTCCTCGGGGAGGGCGAAATGATCGAGCCCGATTCGGACGTAGCCCGCCTCGGTAAGCAGGCGTGCCATGAGTTCGGCCTGCTCGTGCCGGGCCTTGCCGTCCGGCAGGTCCACCGTCGCGATACGGCGCTGGTGCTTTTTGAATTCCGGCACATGTGCATAGCCAAAGATCGAGAAGCGGTCGGGCCGCATCGGCAGGCACTGCTCGACAGTGTCGAGGCAGGATTGCAGCGTCTGCTTCGGCAGTCCGTAAATCAGGTCGAAGCTGACTGCCGCGATCCCGGCGTTGCGCAGGCCGGCTGTCACAGCGGCCGTCTGCTCGACACTCTGGATGCGATTGATAGCCTTCTGCACCACAGGGTCGAAGCTCTGCACGCCCAGGCTCGCACGATTGACCCCAGCCGCGGCAAGGGCTGCCGTCATTGACGGTTCGAGCCGACGCGGATCGATTTCAACCGCGATCTCTGCGTGCGGATGAATTTGGAAACGCTGCCGTAACAGTGCGACGAGCGCGACGAAATCCGCCGGTTCGAGGATGGTCGGGGTGCCGCCGCCGAAGTGGACATGCCGCACGTCGGGCGGCGCGGAAAGCGCCTCTGCCACCAGCGCGATCTCGCCGCGCAGAGTTGCGAGATAGTCGACGATCGGCCCGTCGCGCAACGCGACCGTCGTGTGACAGCCGCAGTACCAGCACATCGAGCGGCAGAAGGGGACGTGCAGATACAGGGACGTCGGCGTGCCCTGCGCCAGGGCGCTAAGCCAGCTCGTGTAGTGAGCCTCGCCCATCTCGTGGAATTGAGGAGCGGTTGGGTAGCTCGTGTAACGAGGAAGACGCTCGTCCGCATACGCTAAGGCGTTCATATCTGATCGAGCCAACACTCTTGGGATTGGATCCCGCGCCCGTTCAAAGGCAGCGTTATTGCGACCACCGCCACAACGTGATCGTGACGGCGTTGGCCGGAACGGCAGAACCTACTTTGCTGCCACTGTCAGGGTGGCCAGCTTATCGAACAGGCCCGCGAACACCTGTTTCGCCTTGCCGGGATGGGTCGCAGCTTTGGCCTGGTCGAGATTCGGTGCATCGCCGACAACGACCATAGCGACCATGCCCATCCCATAATGGGGTTTGCACTTGTAGCCATAGACGCCGGGCTTGTCGAAGGTGACGGCGACTTCTTCGCTGATCTTGCCCACGACAGCCTGCGCCCCTTCGGGCAGCATCGCCTCGATCGTCTCGACATTGTGGCCCTTGTCGGACGGCATAAAGCGGACGGTGTCGCCGGGCGCGATTTTGACGACGGCAGGCTCGAACACCATCACGCCTTCCGCGCCCTTATTGAGCATTTTGATCTGGACTTCGGCCGCTTGGGCCATCCCTGCCACTCCAAGTCCCGCCACGAGGGCGCCAAGCATAATGATTTTGCGCATTATAGTTCTCCTGTTTCGGTGAAAAACCGCGAGCCGCACCGAGCTCTTGGGGAGCGTGATACGCCTGGTCTCCAGGAGGCAGTTTGATTTTGCGCAAAGAAGAACGCGGTCGGCCGACGGATCAGCGGTTGCTTTTCGTCTGGCCGCTTGCGATTGGAACGGGCCTTCTCCGACCAGGCTCAGCCACGCGTGTAGCAAGGGCGCGCAGCGTGCGAAATTTTGGATTCGTTGGGTCTCCAGCTTGGAACCTGCGGCAGCGATCGAAGGTTACCCAGCCTTCAGGAGGACTTCCATGAACGGGCGGACGATCCTGTGCGTCGATGACGAACTGCTGATTGCGCTCGACGTCGAAGACGCGTTGACCGAGGCAGGCTTCCTCGTCATCAGCGCACATTCGGCGGTGGAGGCTATCGCCCAGCTGGAGCAACGTGGGAAATCGGCCTCTTGCTGACGGATGTTCGCATGCCAGGTCAAACTGGCTGGGCGTTGGCCAGGCGCGCGCGTGAGCTTCAGCCTGAGATCGCGGTGATCTATATGACGGGCGACAGCGCACACGAATGGACCCAGCAGGGTGTTCCTGAAAGCGTGCTGATCAGCAAACCCTTCAGGCATGCGCAACTGGTGATGGCAATCGACAACTTTTTTAGCGCCCAAGCGACGATTGTCGATACAAAGGCCTGACACGGCCGTCTGTACGACGAGCGCCCTGGTCGCCCGTTCCCGCGTAGATATGGAGCGGCGTGAGTAAGAGCGTCCGTTCAATCGAGCCGCTCGACCTGATTTCGCTCGAACAATTCTTGCCTCGGCGAGCGCGCTAGCTCTCAGCCAGGACAACGCTCGCCCCCAGCAGCGGTTGCACGCATCAGCTCAAGAACTGTCGGTCGATAAATGGGGTGAGGTGTGGCTTCCGATCGGGGTTCACCAGGTAACAATCGCCTGCCTGGCGAAGCTGACGCGCGTTCTTCCGGGCTTCAGCATCTCTGGAAGCCATCGATCCTTGGAACGCTGATTGAAGTGCCACGTTCGGACCAGTGGCGGGGGCCAACCTTCGGAGGCTGACATGAGAGCCCTTTGCTGGCACGGGAAGAGCGACATTCGCTGCGAGACCGTCCCAGATCCGCAAATCCAGGATCCCGGTGATGTCGTCATCAAGGTCACATCCTGCGCCATCTGCGGCTCTGACCTGCATGTCTATGACGGCTATACGCCAACGATGGAATCCGGCGACGTCCTAGGCCACGAGACTATGGGCGAGGTCGTCGAGGTCGGCAGCGGCGTTCGCAACCTCAGGATAGGCGACCGGGTGGTCGTTCCCTTCAATATCGCGTGCGGCGACTGCTTCTTCTGTCGAAAGCAACTCTTTTCCCTGTGCGATCGGTCCAATCCGAACGCGGATCAAGCCAGGAAGGCGATGGGGCAATCGCCGTCAGGCCTCTTCGGCTACTCGCACATGCTCGGCGGGTTTCCGGGTGGACAGGCCGAGTATCTGCGAGTGCCCTATGCCGATGTGGGGCCCATCAAAATCCCCGCAGGCATACCGGACGAGCAGGTCCTATTTCTTTCAGACATTTTCCCAACTGGATATATGGCCGCAGAGAACGCCGATATCGAGGAGGGCGATACCGTAGCCGTCTGGGGCTGCGGCCCCGTCGGTCAGTTTGCGATCCAGTCGGCATGGATGTTCGGGGCTGGCCGGGTCATCGCAATCGACAACGTACCTGAGCGCTTGGCCCTTGCGGCATCGGTGGGACGGGCAGAGACGGTCAACTTCGACGACGTGACGGTTTACGACAGGCTCATGGAGATGACGGGTGGCCGCGGCCCGGATCGCTGCATCGAGGCGGTCGGCGCCGAAGCCCATGGCAGCGGCGCCTTCGATGCCGTCGTCGATAAAATCAAGGCGGCGACTTACCTCGCGACAGATCGCCCGCACGCACTTAGAGAAGCGATAATGTGCTGCCGGAAGGGCGGTACGATTTCGATGCCGGGCGTCTATTTCGGCTTCCTCGATAAAATTCCGATGGGCGCCTTCATGAACAAGGGTCTCACCCTGAAGACCGGGCAGACGCATACGCATCGATACCTGGCGCCCCTACTGGAGAAGGTCACCTCCGGCGAGATCGATCCGTCCTTCGTGATCACGCACCGCGCCGGACTCGAGGACGGGCCGGGTCTCTACAAGACGTTCCGAGATAAGGAGGATGGTTGCATCAAGGTCGTTCTCACTCCGTGAAGCAGGAGGGTCCCATGGGAAAGGCAATCGGAACGGATTCGAACTCGCCGAGATAGCGGCGAAGGACGGATATGATCTGATTATCGCAGCCTGCCCAGGGATGAGGGCCAGCGATCGGCCGTCGCGCCGAATACGCTCGGCCGGGAGTTCCATGCCGAGCGTCCGAACCCGCGCTGGATGGGCATGGCCCTAGCCGAATTGCCATAAATAATTACCGCTTCTAATTTTGGTTTGCTTTTATGGCAGTCGGCCTCATGTCATGAATAGGTACCAATGCCCAAAATGGTGACTTTTCATGACAAGCCGCATCGCGTCCATATTGGCTGAGCGGCTCTGCATCGGCATCCATGAAAGCAACACGAGGAGCTATGGGGCATGACCAAGAAGGCGCAGTGCCTGCTTGGGCCGCTGGCCCTCTCTCAGACAAAGGCGGCCGGCATCGGTTCTGAAAAAAGGCCGGCGTCCCAGAGGGAGCCGGCCAAGGGGAAGCCTAGGCAATAAGCCAAAAGCCTCGAGGGGAACGGATGCAACCGGATACCGGCGGGAGGGTGCCGGAGCGGTCAGCGAACCGAACACCCGATATGGAGTGCGCGGCCGCAGTCGCAATCCGCTATTTGGATGACCGGCCCATGCAATGAGGCGGGCCGAGTGGGTAGTGCTGTCACAAACCTATGGGCGGTGAGCTGCAACGAAAGCCGATTTCTCGCAATCGCAACCTTGGTTGGATTGCCCTGAAACTCAGACCCGAGCCACTTTGCGGCAACAGGGGAACGAACAAAGTGAGCTGGCAGCGCTCCAACAGATGAGCGCGCCAGCCTTAACTTCCGGCCTGTCGGCTATCGTCCGGAACGCCGCGATAGCATCCTGCCGCTAAACGCCCACCATACCCGAACGCCTGCGGTATCACCCTGGCACAAGCGATTATCCGGCGCCAATGCAGCAACAAGCTCAGTCAAGGATGCTGGCACCCTCTGCCGAAAGGGCGGCCCAGTCCCTCTTGCATGTCCCATTCAACGCAGGTTGTCGACAACCGGCATTTCCAACGATTGCGATTACGGGATGGTCTGGAGCTCAGGCCTCAAAGTTAGCATCGTCAGTGCGCGCGTGAGCCGACAACAGGTACCTCATCCAATCGCGTTGTGTAACGCGGCGAGCGCTTGTCGAATTTGGTGACCCACGCCTTGCGCTGACGGGCAATGCCTGCAGCCGCGGGGAATACAGCGCCTCTGCCGTGCCTCGCATTGCAGGCGTCCAGCGCGGCCATGAGGCGTCCAGACTTATCGCGATCGAGCGAGCCTATCAGCGCGCGCTGCGACATCTCCAGCGAAACCAGGTCCGTGGTCATGAGACCGGCCTTAGCGTAGCGATATCCGGGCTTCCAGATCCGTCGCGCTCCCCATTTAGCTGCGCGGACCAGGACCAGCGTGTCGTTGCTGGCTTCGGGGAAATCCACGGTTGTCGATACCGATCGCGCCGAGCCGCCGTCGAAAGGAGACGTGTGGTAGAAAACCGTGACATGATCGGTGGCAAGGCCGTGATGACGCAGCTTTTCGCCGAGACGGGTTGCATGTGAGGCGATTGCCTCCTGCATCATCTCCAGGTTATCGACGCGGCCAGCGAAAGAGCGTGTCACGGCGCAGCCTTTGCGGGTTGGCGCGACCGCCTCCAGGTCAATGCACGGGTGACCGCGCAACTCCTGGATGATCCTCTCGCCGGCGACGGTCAGTGTCTGGCGGGCGAGCTTCGGATCGAGGGCGGCGACGTCAGCCGCGGTCTTGCAACCGAAAGCCTTGAGCTTGGCTTGGCTGGCGGCACCAATTCCCCAAACATCGTCGAGCGACATGAGCCGAAGCCACTCCCGGCGAGCCTCCGCGCTGGTCAGGTCGCAGACCCCGCCGAGCTGAGGCGTACCTTTGGCGATCTTGTTTGCAAGCTTGGCCAGCGTCTTTGTCGGACCGATGCCGACGCAGGTCGGGACGCCGGTCCAGGTCGAAACGGTTGAGCGGAGATCCTTGCCCCAATCGGCGCGGCGTTCGGGTTCGACAAGCCCGGTATCCAGGAAGCTCTCGTCGATCGAGTAGATCTCGATGTCCGAAGCGAACCGCTGGTAGACCGTGTTCATCCGGCGGCTCATATCGCCGTAGAGGGTGTAGTTCGAGGAGAAGACGACAACGCCCTCGCGCTTCACCAAGTCGCGGATCATGAACATCGGCGCGCCTATTCGGATGCCGAGCGCCTTGGCCTCGCTGGTGCGTGCGACCGCGCAGCCATCGTTGTAAGACAGCACGATGACCGGCCGGCCCTTGAGCTTGGGATCGAACACGCGCTCGCAGGAGCAATAGAAGCTGTTTCCGTCGATAAGGGCGAAGCTCGCGGTCATCGCCGGAAGCGCCGCACGCTGTTGGTTATGACGCCGAAGATCTCGATGTCGGCGTCCGGTCCAGGATCATATTCGGGATAGCGACAGTTGCCGAACGCGAGCCATGATCGGCCCCCGACGAGGCGAAAAATCTTGACCGAGCGCTCGCCGTTCACGTCGACCACGACCGGGTCGCCGTCGCGAGGTCGCAGGCTGCGATCGACCGTGATCAGACTGCCGTCAAAGATACCAGCGTCGATCGCGCTGTCGCCGGCGACTGTCATGATGAAGGTCGCCGGCGCGTTCTTGATCAGGGCGCGCGACAGATCGATAGGGGCGTCCAGATAGTCGTCGGCCGGGGAGGGGAAGCCGGCGCGAACGGGCTTCCGAAAGACAGGGAGAAAAGCAGGAGGGCCGACGACGGCCGGATGAGCGAGCATGATGGCGTTCTCGAAAAAGAGAACATAAGAAGAACACTAGCCACCCGATTCCTGTCAACGTGGAATCTCCACAGCGGCCACGAAATCCGACCGGAGGACGGCATTCGAGGTGGGATTCATACCTGTGTCGGTAGCAGGTAGCGGGTACCGAAGCTTGTTACCATTTTGCATTTTGAGAGGGTAAAAAGCCCGCCGTTCGAGGAACGGCGGGCCTCTGACATCTGTCAGGACTAGGCGGATCCGGCCATCGCCGGGAAACTGACAATGCCCTCCTGTCGGTTGCGACCGGTACATCCGCGGCAACGCATCCAACCGGAGAGCAGGCAGGTGCCATATGACACCGCGCGGACAACGAGATAGTGACGGCTTTGGTTCCTGCAAGGCGGCAGGAAATCTAAGGCCGTCTCCTGCGAGGACTCTCGGTCGTTGGATTTGAGCTGCAGGCGGCTAGGCCCGGCCTGATGCCGAGCCAGATTACACGTCCGGCATTGAGAGGGGCGTTCAACAGCTGCGCGAGAGAGGATGATGGGTTGAGAGGCATGGGTCCGACGCCAGCTGTCCTAGCGCGCTGAGAGACGCTGGAAGATATCTCGGGCAACGCCAACCACGCGCTCCCGCAACTCAGGGCGCGTTGCGAGCATCCATCCAGCCGCGCCTGCCAGTGTCAACCTGATCATCGTCTTGTCCTTCGATTGGAGCATCGGGCGTCGTCGTTGTGTCTCAAACGAACTTCCGCGGGATCGGTTCTCAGGCCACCGCCTGTCGCGACGAAACCGCCATTGAAACCTGTCCGATTTCGGGAACCTGTCATTGACCAGACTGTTCGATGACTAAGGCCTGGGGGCAGATTGGCCGAAGGCGCGACGCGCCACGGTCTATTTCCAGGGATTGTTCGATGTCCTCCAAAGAGCCCATGATCCATGAAGACGGTCTACCAGGCCACGAGTCTGCGCTGACGCCGAAGCCGGAATGGGAGCCCCGTTATCCCGGGAGCGGCCGCCTGGGCGGGAAAGTCGCGCTTATCACCGGGGCAGATAGTGGCATCGGTCGCGCTGTTGCCGCGCTTTACGCGCGCGAAGGCGCGGACGTCGCCATTGTTTACCTAAGCGAGCACGACGATGCCAAAGAGACGGTGAGCATCGTCGAGCGGGAAGGGCGTCGTGCTATCGCTATCGCAGGAGATGTCGGCGACAAGGCATTCTGCGCCGATGCCGTCGCCCGGACGGTCCAAAAGTTTGGGAAGATCGATATCCTCGTCAACAACGCTGGCGAGCAACATCCGGATAAAGACATTACGGACATCACCGAAGAGCAGCTTCGCAGGACGTTTCAAACTAACATCTTTGGCATGTTTTTCATGACGCAAGCCGCGCGGCCGCACCTCCGAAGTGGCGCCGTTATCGTCAACTGCACGTCCGTGACGAGCTACCAGGGTTCCAGCGAGCTGCTCGACTACAGCTCGACAAAAGGCGCGATCACCGCATTCACGCGGGCCCTTTCCGAGAATCTGATCGAGCAGGGAATACGTGTAAATGCCGTGGCGCCCGGCCCGATCTGGACGCCGCTTAACCCGATGGGCGGAGCAAGCCCCGAGAAGCTCAAGCACTTTGGTGAGAGCACACCGATGAAGCGGCCCGGGCAGCCGAACGAGGTCGCGCCTAGCTTTCTGTTCCTGGCATGTGAGGATTCCAGCTACATGTCCGGCCAGGTGCTTCACCCGAACGGCGGAACGGTTGTGAACGGGTAGGGAGCGGAACGGGACGAGTTTCAATCACCGATCAAGCTAAGACGAAGGAATGCCTCGCTGGACCGGGCGATTTACCCGCCGGACACGCGACGCCGGGGAGAAGCGCAGCTCGGCGCATGGCCGCCACCTCTGCGAGTAATGAGCGACACCGCACGCAGCCGGCAGTCAGCTGCGCTTTTGATGATAGGTAGCGGGTAACGATACCTATTGCCCATTACCAGCGACAAACCTATTGCAGTCGTGGGTACGCAACGAGCTTGGTTTTGAAAAGCTAGATAGCGGCAGCGCGGCCGGGGCAGGTTCTGCGTTGTTCGCTCACCCACCTCATGAAAAGCGGTGAGCCGTATACGCACGATTAACGAAATCGGCCTACCGTTGAGATGTGTCGCAATTGCCTTTCCGGGCATTTTCCGCGTCCCCTCCCAAAATTGCCGGCGTTCCCTTGGAAATCCAAACCCTGGATATCCTCGTCGCACTCTTCGCGACTCGACGCTCCGCTTGCAGCCGGCCTTCTCAAGGGTCTCCCATGAAAAAGACCGAGAATTCAGTCGACTCGCCAATACTTGACTTGCTCCGAATCCTCGCGGCTAACGAGGCACGGCGGCTGATACACGAGGCTATCAAGCCATTCAATAAACCAATCCACCAAGTATTTTGTGATGACATCGAAGTGGTGGAGGCAAAAAAGTACGGAAAAAAGACAAGTCAATAGCTTGTATTACTTTTTTGCGTTTCTAAATGGGCTGCACCGGAGCGGGGCGTGGATCCTTAACCGAGCTGTTAGTTGCCATTTGCGCGGGAGTTGCCGTTGAGTCTTCAGACAAAGTACACCATGCCGCCTGACCGCTTCGAGCGCTTTATAAGAGCGCTAGAGGGTGCGGATGAGCAGCGGCGCGCCAGGGTGCTGGCGCACTTGTCGCGCCCCCGCAACGTAAAGTCCGAGCCGCATCGCTTCGCGATCTACTGCCGCGATATGAGCGGCTGCTACGAACGGCAGTATGAGCGCTATGAAACCTGCTCGGCATTCATATCGTCGCGCTTTCGCGAGGCGGAAGTCGAGGCATTCGTGGATCACGGCATGCCGGGCGAAGCCCTGCTAGAGCTCGGGCGTCGCGTTGTCGACTGTCGGTTCGATGCGATCGTCGTTACTCATCTCGATCAGATTTCGACCTACCGACCTCAGCTCATCGGTGTTTTGGCTCGAATTTACTCCCGGCGTGTGCGGCTCTACCTCGCACGCACTGGTGTCGAGCACCTGGAGACGGAGGAGATCAGGAAGTTTTACGAAACGGACTGGGGGCTTGAGCACGGCCCTGAGCATGTTCTCAGCGACTGGTGGGGCGCGCACGTTTAGCGCGACCTTGTCCTTTCGGGGGGGGGGGGGCGTCCCCCGAGCTCCTCTTAACTCTCGCGAATTCGGTTTCAGCGCTCGACAGTCGCTCTCGCGGCGCGAGTGATTGATGACGCTTGCTTCAAAGGATGCACCATGCCGGCCGACAACCTATTCGATGCAGCCAGCCGCGGCGCCACTTCGGCCCACTTCTCGGCACGCTTTCTTGAACAGGCGGAAAGGCGAGCAGCGCTGGGCCCGCAACTTCTCGTCGTTGAAGATGAGGTCGCGGTATACTGCCGTCGATCTAAGGAGAAGGGTAATTATTCCATCCCTCGACAGATGGAGCGTGGCGCGGAATATTCTGGGCGTCGTCTAAAGAAAGACCCCAAATACTATTATGAAGACGAGGGTTACACTGGAGAGACGGACGATCGTCCCGGGTTTATAAGTATGATGACCGACGTGAGCCGGGGTCTCATCAAGTACATAATTATGGAAGATTTCGATCGGTTCGGTCGAAATTTTGGGGTTGTTGGCAAGCCGTGGGAGTTAATCAAAGAGCTTCAGATTGAGGTTTACTCGATATTTCAGGATAAGCTGCTTGATGACTCGGATGTTGCGTTGTTGACCTTAGCGGCCACGAAGCACCAGCAGTCCTTGAAAAGTAGGTCGAAAGACGGTGTAAACCAAGCCTTTGAGGACGGCAAAGTCGTTTCGGCTCTGCCTTGGGGATTTGTTCGCGACCCATACAAAAAAGGTGTGTATGTCGTCGATGAAACACTTCGAGACGCAATTGTTTGGATGTTTAAAGCGCGCTCGCTAGGAATGAGCGTCCCTAATATTGCGAGGGAACTTCCTAGTAAGACGGAAAATCCCGGTCGGCTACCCAAGAGCAATGGAGCTATTGCCAGCGCACTGAAGAAATCTATTTACAAAGGAGTATATGTATTCCGCAAAACCGAATCTCGCCTTAAGCTTGGTAAAAAAACAAGGCGTGTCCGATACCCCTCCGAGTGGCAAACAAAATTTCTGCCGAAACTTCAAATTGTCGGCGACGAAGTTTGGGAGGCGGCAGGAGCAAGTTTCAAGGGGCGAAATAAACGAGCCGCCGGATTTCGATTTCTGAGTTGCAAGATCCGCTGCGAGCTCTGTGGCCAGAGCTTCCACATGGTATCTCGCAACGATAATGAAAAGGAACCCGTCTCTTATGGCTGGTGTGATTACGAGAATCGCCAGCGCAAAGATGGCAGTACGCCCGTATGCAAAGCGCGTATGGTTAGTTTCAATGCGGCAAACAAGGTCGTTCTCGACGCGATCCGCGAAGTGTTGGCGGTTGATGGCATGGAGGAGGAGTATGAGTCGCTTCTCAACCAGGAGATGGACCGTCAGCGAGATGCAATAACGAAGCGCGAAACGTATCTCAAACGACGAGTGGGCGAGTTAAAAATTGAAGTACTGGAATGGGTGGCAAAATTAAACGGTGTAAGCGGCGTCGCGCGGGAACTGATCGATGAAGAGATCGCCGAGAAATCGGATGAATGGAATAAGGCGCGATCTGAGCTAAGGGGCCTGCCTCGACTTGCCGATCGGATTGTCATTGAGGCTACGCGACGGGCATCACTTTTTGAGGTATTCGATCGCGTAACAAAAAACATCGACCTCCACGACCGTGACTTGACGGCAAATGAGATAGCGGAGAGAGCTGTTTTTCGTCATCTTGTCGACGAAGTGTCTATCTCGCCTATTGTAGGTACTCGTTCGGTCAAGGCCGTGGTGAAACTGAGTTTGGCGTCTATTCTTGGAGTTGAGCTACCTGCAGGATTGGCGATCTTGCCGACCGTCGAATCGACTTACTATCTTCACAACCATCGCAACCAGAGCAAGGAGGAGGTCCTAACGGCTTACGAGGCAAAATCGCATGAGCTTAGTGACGAAGAGTGGACGGCGACGGAAGAGAGGTTTGGATCCCGTCTCGGCGCTCTTAAAAATGCTCACGAGTACGGCTCACGAAAGCTCGTTAATCTACTCGTCTTTGCCGCTTCGATGTCAATCCGCCGGAAGGATCTTTCTAGTTTTGGCGTCGAGAATACTATTAGGGGATTTAAGTTGATGAGGCAGTCTTACAATTCCGGGCTGTGGGACGATCTCAGGGCATTCCTTGAAGAAATGTCGCCTCACCGGCGAAGAACCTTCAATCCCGCTTACCCCGCTGTTTTCTTGACCTGGTATTGACGTAAGCGCCGCCCATCTGGGCGGCGCATCTCTATTAACTGGGGTAGCGGTACGGGCAAAAGGGATCACGCCAACGGCTGCTGTGGCGCTGGGACGTTCCGCTGGCCTGTTCGGGTTCGATTGCGATGCGCCTATCGACGAGCGCTTCAGCGCCGCCAAGTCTCATCGCGTAGGCATTGGCACCAGACGGCAGTGCCTGGGTTCTTGAATATATAAGGGGGGGAAGAACGCACTAATCCTCGCCCAAACAACACTACCCGCTACCAACGCCGAGGAAAGAGATCCAGCCTGAGGGGCCGGAATGTCCCTTGAAGGGCGTTGGATCCCTAAATTTCGATGCACAATCACATCCCTCGGGAGGAGGACATGCCGTTTTCGTCCTTGAGCGACCCGGCCGACATCGCTCGGGCTTATGCCGTGCTGGACGCGATTTGGAATGAGATCCGAGAGCGGATTCCCGAAGCCCGCCTCGACGGCGAAAAGCGAAGAGTTGCGCATCTGGTTGCGGAGCTCGCGCCCATGGCCTTGGACGAAGAGGACCTCAAGCGAAACGTCCTGCTCCACCTCCGACAGTCAGCAGCGGCGTCACGCGCAAAGTCGCTGCCGTGATCAGGTCCACAAAGCGGGCTTCTTTGCACTCTTAAGGAGCTACGAAATCGAAATCTCGCAAGAAAACGGTTAAGGGCCGACGTTCTTCTGATTGCTGTTGGCGGCGGGCCCGGCCGGAGCATGGAGTCCGTTCCCACCCGCTACGCTGCCCGCGGCCCTTGCTTTCTCTTCGACATACCGAAGCCGTGTGGCGGCAACGTTGGGAAGATCTCTTTCCGCTAGCCACGCGAGAAACTCTTCGGGCTTTATAGTCACGATCTGTAAGGCTCGCCCACGCGATAGCCATGCATGGATGACCGCGAGTGCTCTCGCATGCCACAGGTCATAATCTCGCGGAACGACGTCATGATCGCCAGCCAGTTCCCAGAGGCGATCAAAGTCCTCTCGCTCATACCAAGGTAGAGCGCCGGTATAGCTCTCAACTGTCGGTTTCATATCCCCCGCTTCCTCCTCGCAAAGGGCGCCAAGAAGGTGCGAAACCGCCTGTGGGGACTACGCTTCACGGTGAGTTAGGAGTCAACCGCAGCGACGAATCCATTCTGGATTCAAGGTCTGGCGATGGGGTGAAGCGGGCCACACTTGCCGGTTTGGCGGCTCCACCACCTGGGGGCAGCGGAAGAGATTTATCCTTGCAAATCCGGAATGTAACTCCATAATTGCAAGGATGATCGATCGTAGAATGGCTGGCAACCTCGCCACGCTCCTCGACGAAAGCCCCGCCGTTGCCCTGCTCGGCCCGCGACAGGTCGGCAAGACAACGCTTGCCCTTGAGATCGGGGAGCGGCGTCCCTCGCTGTACCTGGATCTCGAATCCGACGGGGACCGCGCCAAGCTCTCTGAGCCAGAATTATACCTCGCCGGTCACGAAGATAAGCTCGTCATCCTTGATGAGGTCCAGAGAATGCCGGACCTGTTCCGGAACCTTCGCGGCCTGATCGACCGAGGCCGGCGCAAGGGACTGCGCGCTGGCCGTTTCCTTCTTCTCGGGTCAGCGTCGATTGAGTTGCTGAAGCAGTCCGGCGAGACGCTTGCGGGGCGCATCGCCTATACGGAGCTCGGTCCGATCGACGCGCTGGAAGTCCCCCCTGCCGATCTCGATCGCCTGTGGGTCCGCGGCGGATTTCCCGACAGCTTCCTCGCCGCCAACGATCGGGCAAGCCTGCGCTGGAGACAGGACTTCATCCGCACCTATCTGGAGCGCGACATTCCGATGCTGGGTCCGCGCATCGCTGCCGAAACGCTGCGGCGCTTCTGGACAATGCTCGCGCACCGTCAGTCAGGCCTGCTGAACGCGGCCGAGCTAGCCCGCGCCCTCGGCATCGACGGCAAGACCGTGGCATCATATCTTGATCTGCTGGTGGACTTGCTGCTCGTTCGCCGCTTGGAGCCGTGGCACTCCAATGCAGGTAAGCGGCTCGTAAAGTCGCCCCGCGTCTACGTTCGCGACTGCGGCATCGTCCATGCCCTGCTTGGCATTACCGCGCTCGACGACTTGCTAGCCCATCCCGTCGCCGGCGCGAGCTGGGAAGGCATGGTGATCGAGACCGCCCACGCGGCCATGCCGAAGGGTACGCAGGCAAGCTTTTATCGTAGCGGCGCCGGGGCCGAGGTCGATCTGGTTCTGACGCTGCCAGCGGGGGAACGCTGGGCCATAGAGGTCAAGCGCAGCCTCGCGCCCAAGGTCGAGCGTGGCTTCCATCATGCCTGCGAGGACCTGCGACCACAGCGGCGCATAGTTGTCTATCCTGGAGCGGAACGTTTTCCTTTGGCCGACGGCATCGATGCCCTGCCCCTGCCAGAGTTCGGTCGCGACCTTCTCTCGCACGGCTCCTAGAGCCGCGCCGGCTGTCGTATCGCGGCCAGGCGGTAGGAATCAGACTCTGTCGCCCGATTCAACGTCGCACGCTTCACAACGCTCGATCAGGTGACATCGCGCGGACAATCGGGAGCCATTGCGTCCAAGTTGATTGGGGAAATTGGCAAGCCAACGCCATCAATCGAGCTACGACTTAGGCGCCGAGATCCTCGTATGCACTCGCTGAAAGCGCGCGTCCCTGCATAGACTGCCGGCTGCTCGCGAAGCACGCCGCCGCGTCCGGACTAACGATCGAGCGTCTTTCTTACCGAGACAGCTCACTCCGACAGTCAGCAGCTGTCCTATAAATTCTGGCACGAGCCGTGCCGTAAGCATCCAGCTCTTGCATCGCCCCCGCGCGAAAATCTTAATCTGTCTCAGCTTGCTTGACCGCAACTTGACCAGGGAATGAATGGGATGAACGAACGGAGCGACGCTGATCGCATTTTTCAGATCGAGGCCTCATTCACGCAGTTGATTGCGGATCTGCTGGAGCGTGAAGGYCATCAAATTCGGCGGGCCGAAGAGCCGCTGGAGCCGGATCTTGTGGTTAAATTGGACGGACGCCCCACTGTTGTAGAAGTCAAAGTCCACCGCGCGCCTGGCATCGTGAGACACAACATCGCGGATGCTTATTATCAGATTGGCCGCATGATGAAGCGTGTCGGCGCGCAGGATGCTGTCCTCGTCATTACTCTGTCAGCGGAGATCCTGACGCGCGTTCCTGCTTGGCTGCAGGTCTGGGGGGTAAAGGAAATCGCCTCACGGTTGGCTCCGCATCTCGATCTTACGACAAGGTTTTTTGATCTGATGCAGGCGCTGCTGACCTGAGACCCTTTTCTCCTCCGGTCTGAGAGAGAGTCCTGAGTTTCGTTTCTGGCCTCATGCGGCCTGTTTTTCCAGCGTGGATTTGAGGGCGAACTCGGCGGGCGTGATGTTGCCGAGGGCCGAGTGGGGTCTGTGGC
>NZ_JBFTIC010000012.1:0-82504 GCF_056394545.1 Allobosea sp. 10N428
GCCTGGTCGAACGGTCAAACCGAGGGCCAGATCACCCGGCTCAAGCTCGTCAAACGCCAAATGTACGGCCGCGGCAAGATCGATCTTCTCCAAGCCCGTCTGATCGGCGCGCAATGACCCAAAGCGTCAGCAGAACTGCGTCAGACCCACCGCTACACGCGCGTCAACGATCGGACGGTGATTGTCGAGCCGAGAACCCGCAAGATCATCCAGATTATCGAATAGGTCTGCTCTGACCCCGTGCTTACCGGCACGGGGTCAGAGCTCTCAAAAATAGAACGACCGCTAGTGGGCTTATTGCTCGTTTTAATCTACTGCCTCGATGGTGCAGGCGTCGCCTGTGCAATTTAGCCGAAAGGTGGTAACGTCGGCGTTTAAGCCGGACTTTTGGGCGGCTCCTTCGGACGGCTACCCGGAATGGCTAACACCCTCACCCTCTGACTTCGGCAGCACCGCCGCTACAGCAGTCATACATGCATAGCCGTCAACGAAGGCGCGGACATCCCGCCGCCATTCGTCGCTGGACTGCTCCCAAGTACACCGCCGCTTCTCGCCACGCCGGAAAGAAGCCCAAGGACGTTGCGCCGACGGCGACTCCCGAACAATGCCCATCCCAACTGACCCAACGAAAAAGGCCGATGCTGCCACGAAAGTGTTGCGCGAGGGCGTACTTCACCGGGACCAGGGCGCCGACAAGGCTATCGATGCATTACCCGATCGGACGCGCAGCACGGGTAAGTCGCAACGCTAGCGAAGTAACGCCCGGCTCAAGTCCCATTGGTACCGATCATCCCAACGCGATCATTCTGGAACCGGCGCGCGACTTTGCCGAGCTGCTGCTTGTCCTAGGCGTCGAAGCGCGCACCATTCGATCCCTTGCCATTGTGGCCGAGGTGATCCACGGCGCCCCCTGTCGCTTCACCGATCCCGCGCGGTTTTCCCTCGCCCACGGTTGCAAGGATCGTTAGACTTTAGCCGTTCCGATCAAGGTCTACATCAGACAATCTCCGTGCATTGGTCTGCCGTCGAGAAAGCCAAACTTGGACAGGACGACCGCTTGGCAGTGTTTGCGCGGCTGGATCAAGAGAGCCGAAGACTGGAACGGTCAGCCTCAGGGCTCACGCTGGGAGAATTCATCAGCGGGGAGAGACGACATTCGCAGTATGGCGCGCGCAGCGTCATTGGCTGGGGGCTGACACCGCTAACGGCGAGAAAAAACTCGTGAATGACTAATGAGGGCTCCAACAGCGCTCGGCATTTCCGGGTTTTGATGTTCTCAGAGAGGCTCTGACGCTCCGGCGTCCGCCCAGGATCCGCGATTGACGGATTGGGAGGAACCAATGCGCCAGGATTTTTGTTCTCTGCCGAACTGGGGGGTGTTCCAGCCGCTGCCGCGACAGCAAGGGACATCACATGCAAAGCCACAGTGATCACGCGATCAGGTCGATGGTCGTCAACGGCGAGATGCGTAAGCTGAGGCTGGATGTGCGCACCTCGCTGCTCGACGCGCTTCGCGAACATCTCCACCTCACCGGGACCAAGAAGGGCTGCGACCACGGCCAGTGCGGCGCCTGCACGGTGATTGTGGAGGGTCGCCGGATCAATTCCTGCCTGACGCTGGCGGTGATGCACGAGGGTGACCGCGTGACGACCATTGAGGGGCTGGGCACGCCGGAGAAGCTACATCCGATGCAGGCCGCCTTCGTGAAGCATGATGGCTACCAATGCGGTTATTGCACCCCCGGCCAGATCTGCTCGGCCGTGGCGGTGGTCGATGAGATCAATGCCGGAATTCCGAGCCATGTCAGCGCGGATCTGATGGCGCAGCCGCAGCTGACTGCAATGGAGCTCCGGGAGCGCATGAGCGGCAACATCTGCCGCTGCGCTGCCTATCCCAACATCATCGATGCCATCAGCGAGGTGGCGGGGAGGAAGGCATGAGGTCCTTCACCTACGAACGTGCAGATTCGCCAGCCGAAGCTGTGGCCGCGGCCCAAACGGAGGGCGCCAGATTCATAGCTGGCGGCACCAACCTGCTCGATCTCATGAAGCTCGAGATTGAAACGCCCGCGCATCTCATTGACGTGAACCGCCTCGACTTCGACAGGATCGAAGCGACGCCAGACGGCGGCTTGCGGATCGGTGCGCTGGTCAGAAACACCGATCTTGCGGCGGATGAGCGTGTGCGGCGCGACTATCCGCTGCTCTCTCGCGCCCTTCTCGCCGGCGCCTCGGGCCAATTGCGCAACAAGGCGACAACCGCAGGCAACCTGCTCCAGCGCACGCGCTGCCCCTATTTCTACGACACCAACCAGCCCTGCAACAAACGCCAGCCCGGCAGCGGCTGCTCCGCCATGGGCGGCTTCACGCGCAATCACGCGATCCTGGGTGCCAGCGACGCCTGCATCGCGACCCATCCGAGCGACATGGCCGTGGCCATGCGCGCGCTCGACGCGACGGTGGAGACGCTGCGCGGGGACGGCGGGACGCGGAGCATTCCGATCGCAGAGTTCTACCGGTTACCCGGCGACACGCCACAGATCGAGACCGCCCTTTTGCCCGGAGAACTGATCACGGCGGTGACATTGCCGAAGCCAGTCGGCGGCCAGCAGATCTATCGAAAGGTTCGCGATCGCGCCTCCTATGCCTTCGCGCTGGTTTCGGTCGGCGCGATTGTCCAAAGGGACGGAAGTGGGCGCGTGGCCCTTGGCGGCGTGGCGCATAAGCCTTGGCGCGTCGAGGTCGCGGAAGCCGCGTTGCCGCGCGGCGCGAAAGCTGCCGCCGCGCAGCTTCTCGCCGGCGCTAACCCGACCCAGCAGAACGCATTCAAGCTACCGCTGATTGAGCGCACCCTCGGTGCGGTTCTCTCAGAGGCGAGAGGATGAGCCATGAGGTTCGATAGCCCCGCGACCACCAACCCGATCGACCAACTCAAGGTGATTGGCCAGCCGACCAGCCGGATCGACGGCCCGCTCAAGACCACCGGCACGGCGCCCTACGCCTATGAACGCCACGATGTCGTGCCGAACCAAGCCTATGGCTATGTCGTGGGCGCAGCGATCGCGAAAGGGCGGATCGCCGCGATCGACCTCGAGAAGGCGCAGGCCGCGCCCGGCGTGCTCGCGATCGTCACGGCGGAGAATTCGGTCAAGCTCGGCAAGGGCGGTCGGAACACCGCGGCCCTGCTCGGCGGCCCCGCCATCGAACATTACCACCAGGCGGTTGCCCTGGTCGTCGCGGAGACATTCGAACAGGCGCGCGCCGCCGCCGGCCTCGTCCAGGTGGACTATGCGCGGACCGATGGCGCCTTCGATCTCGCGGCGGTCAAGAATTCGGCCGGGACGCCCAAAGCGGGCTTCGGCGGACCGCCTGATACCTGCGTCGGCGATTTTTCCGGTGCGTTTGCCGCGGCGCCCATCCAGCTCGATGAAATCTACACGACGCCCGATCAATCGCACGCGATGATGGAGCCTCATGCATCGATCGCGGCCTGGGACGGGGACAAGCTCACCGTTTGGACGTCCAATCAGATGATCGCTTGGGCGGCCGGCGATCTCGCGAAGACGCTCGGCATTGCCAGAGACAAAGTCCGTGTCATGTCGCCGTTCATCGGCGGTGGCTTCGGCGGCAAGTTGTTCCTGCGCGCCGATGTGTTGCTCGCGGCCCTCGGTGCCCGCGCGGCCGGACGACCGGTTAAGGTCGCCCTGACACGCCCGCTCTTGGCCAACAATACGACGCACCGGCCGGCGACGATCCAGCGCATCCGGATCGGCACGACGCGCGAGGGCAAGATCACCGCGATCAGCCATGAGAGCTGGTCCGGCGACCTGCCGGATGGCGGCCCTGAAGAAGCCGTGAACCAGACGCGCCTGCTGTATGCCGGGGCTAATCGCATAACTTCGACACGGCTGGCCGTGCTCGACCTCCCTGAGGGAAACGCGATGCGTGCGCCGGGCGAGGCTTCGGGCATGATGGCATTGGAAATCGCGATCGACGAAATGGCAGAGAAGCTGGGGTTGGACCCGGTGGAGTTCCGCATCCTCAACGACACGCAGGTCGATCCGGAACACCCGAAGCGCCCGTTCTCGCAGCGCCACTTGGTGGAATGCCTGCGCACCGGCGTCGAGCGCTTCGGCTGGAGCAAGCGTCAGGCGCAGCCCGGACGTCAGCGCGATGGTCGACTTCTGGTCGGAATGGGCGTCGCCGCCGCGTTTCGCAACAACCTGCTGACGAAGTCGGCGGCACGCGTCCGGCTCGACGGTCGCGGTACCGTGACGGTCGAGACCGACATGACGGATATCGGCACCGGCAGCTACACCATCATCGCCCAGACCGCGGCCGAGATGATGGGTTTGCCCATCGAGCAGGTGACAGTCCACCTCGGCGACTCGACCTTCCCGGTCTCCTGCGGCTCGGGCGGTCAATGGGGCGGCAACAATTCGACCGCCGGCGTCTATGCCGCCTGCCTCAAGCTGCGCGAAGCGGTGGCCCAGAAACTCGGCTTCAACTCCGCCGAAGCCGCTTTCATCGACGGTGAGGTCCGCTCCGGCAATCGCAGCGTGTCGCTTGGCGAGGCGGCCGGCGCAGACGGGCTCGTTGCCGAGGACGGCATCGAATATGGTGATCTCGACAAGAAGTACCAGCAATCGACCTTCGGCGCGCATTTCGTCGAGATCGGCGTCGATGCCGCGACCGGGGAGACCCGAGTTCGACGCATGCTCGCGGTCTGTGCCTGCGGCCGCATCCTGAACCCGAAGACCGCGCGCAGTCAGTTGATCGGCGCGATGACCATGGGCGTCGGCGCCGCCCTCACGGAAGAGCTGGTCGTCGACAAGCGCGCCGGCTTTTTCGTCAACCACGACCTAGCAAGCTACGAGGTTCCCGTCCATGCCGACATTCCGCACCAGGAGGTGATCTTCGTCGACGAAGCGGACCCGATCTCGTCACCGATGAAGGCCAAGGGCGTTGCCGAGCTGGGGATCTGTGGAGTCGCGGCGGCGGTCGCAAATGGGATCTACAATGCCACGGGCGTGCGTGTGCGGGACTATCCTATCACGCTGGACAAGCTCATCGATCGGCTACCGGCGATGCCGTGAACGCGTGGATGGGTTGTCGATCGGCTCCCCCGAACCATCTCAGTTCAGCTTCGTTCATGCTGCGTGAGGTCAGTTGGGCGCTATGAAGCGTTTGCGTCTTTCGGCTTTCGGATTTGATCGGCTGATAGCGAAGCTCATTGCCAGGAACAGTTCGCCGCGGGTCCAGCGGCCGTTGCAAATGTCGACCCGCGTTGCGGATGAGAACTTCTTGGTTCCGGCCGTCTCGACGACGATCGACAAATAGTCCGCATCGAAGGAAAGCCTCGGCAGCACGATGCTCCTGGCGAGGGCCAGCCAGTCGACCTTTACGACGAACAGTGTTGCGACATATGCCAAGAGGACCAGCGACAGCCATTTCAGCACCGCAACGCTTGGCCGATGCAAAGCCGATCCCGGTCGCGCCGCCCGTTATGACTGCCGTCTTGCCGTCAAGCCCGCTCATTTGGTCATCCTCTCGTCGAACTGCACCCGCGGCGGCTTCAGTTCGTGACGAACGACAGAATGTCCGGGTTCAGCACTCGGGGCTCAATTGCGCCAGAACCGAACCTTGGCTCTTGCCCGAAAGCGGACTTACCAGCGCAGAGCGACAGCCAACTGCCGCTTTCGTTCAGCGCCAGTAGCGGAAGTTGGCACCCCTCCAGGAAGCAGACATTGCGCGCTGGAGGGGGCCGGTGACTCATAATCCCTAGAAGGAGTCGCATGGCATAAGCTTCCGCCACCACCGCAAGCAGCACGGGTGCTCCCCACTCAGCCATATGATGGAATCACGCTTGAGCGCGCTGCCTGGAACGGAGAGGCGCTCCCATTCCAAAGGACCGCCTGAACAACGCTGTAAAGGCGCCACCGAAGCTTGCCCGATCCGCAATGCGGTGACGGCTTGAGACGGAGAAGAGCTTGATCAGCATTCTTATGCGTTCTGCATCGGGCAATTCGAACGAGATGATTGCGGCTTGATCCGATACAGCCTCGACCTTTGCGCTCACGAAACCGACATCGGCGATCAGGATCGTCATCGCCCTGGACGCGCATATTTTGGCGGCGTTAGCCAGGTCAAACGCCGCTGAATTTAACGACAAGTCGGTCAGACGGCAATTCCAGGGAAGATTGTCGTCGGCGAGAACGACCGCGCTTTCGTTCACGTCGAAACGCTCCTCCCGCCGCGGCCGCTCGAAACAGACGACAAAGGCGACGAATGTCATCGTCATCGCTACGCTGGCCCAGAGCAGATTGAACAGGTCGAGCGAAGAGACTTCCGATGAGGCTTCCGGCGAGATCAGGTACCAAACGATGCCCCCGGCCGAGAGCAGGCTGATCGAGCCGAAGGTCAGCGCCATCTTGAAACGCAGCTGGGACGAGGACCGGTCTCCACCTTTATCCGTAACCTTGAACGGGCGGCCGAAGGGGCGGATGAGCGCCGATAACAGCGTCAGCGTGACCGCTGGCGCCGGCAACAGGTGTGTCACCTCCATGAACAGAGGCAGTGTCCTTCGCGCCGAGATCCAGCCGCCATGGATCCAGAGAGCCAGCAGCGCCGGGAGGCCATAACGCAGAAAGCCCAGATAGTCCGCATAATAGGCCGGTAGGCCGAAAAGCCAGTATAGTGAGGGCGCGATCAGCATCAGGACCAGGAACGGCTTGCAGAGCCAGTTTAGGATGCCGTGGACGTAGTGCAAGCGCTGCACGAACGAATAGCCCCGGCCGCGAAGCGGCCCGTCCGGAAGCAGCGCAACCTGCATCGTGCCAAGGCACCATCGCGTTCGCTGTGTGATATATTCAGGAAGCCCCTCAGCGGAGAGGCCGATGCTCAGCAGCTCGTTGAGCCAATGCGTCTCGTAGCCACGACGCATCAGTGTATATGTGAGATTGATATCCTCGCAGATCGCGCTGTCCGGGAATCCCCCGATTTCGTTCAGGAGGTCCCGGCGAACGACGAAAGAGGTTCCGACGCAGAAGGCGGCGCCCCATGCGTCCTTGGCCGGCTGAAATACATCGAAGAAGATGCGCTGGTCGTCGACCCAACTATCCGCCGCCATGAGGTTATGCTGGATCGGATCGGCATTGTAGAAGAACTGCGGGGTCTGAACGATGCCTGTTCTGGGATTGCCGAAAAGGCCGACCATCCGGCGCAGAATATTGCGTTTCGGCGCGAAATCGGCGTCCAGCACGAGGATTAGCGGAGCGTTGGTCTCTGAGGCCGTGTGACCCAGCGCGTTGTTGAGATTGCCGGCCTTGGCGCCCTTGTTGTCGGCGCGCGTGATGTAGCGGGCGCCGACCTTCTCGCAATACTCCTTCAGCCAGGCGCGCCGGGTGTCGTCGAGAACCCAGACAGCAAAGTTGGGATAGTCGATGGCCAATGCCGGAATGATGGATTTTTCCAGCACGTCGAGCGGCTCGTTGTAGGTGCAGATGAAAACATCGACCTTGGGCCAGCAATTTCGGTCCGCGAGAATGCTCTCGCAGAGATCCGCATCGCCGGAACGGTCGCGCCAGCGCAGGAGAATGATGATCGACAAAAGGGTGTAGGTGATAGCGACAGCCTCGAAGCCGAAGAACACATGTGTCCAGAGGCTGCCGATACTCCACTCGAACGGCGGGAGCGTTTCCTGCCAACGCCAAGCTGCGTAGCAGATGATGATTGCTGCGGCGCAGGCGCCGAAAAGCGCCCGCCCCATTGCGCTCTCGCGTGACAACAGCCGCGACAGCAGGAGCAGGGTCACGAATATCCCCATGTCGAAGGCGAGAACGGTGCTGAGATCCTGAGGTTGCGGAAACATGCTAATCCACCTTCTTCCCGGTGAAGGGATTGAGGCCGGTCCGCGCGAGGATGGCCCAAGCCGTTGCTCCGAGATGCGGGCGATGAAAATAGAAGAAATCGGCTTCCTTACTCGTGTCGCCGATCGCGAGGCCGGTTGAAATCCGCGCTCGATCAGTCGCGTAGAGCAGGCCGGAAGGCGCTCGGAAACGTTCGATCACCGCGAGCAGGCGATCGGCCTCCGGACGATTGCCTGCGCGGCGTTCGACCAGAGCCGCTTGAGCGGTTCCTTCCGTCCACAAGCCGTCCTGATCGCCGTTGAAATCGTAGCCACCCGCCACAGCGAGGACGCCAGCCGCGCCGCGTTCCGATTGGGCGCGTCCTTGAAGATCGCGACCGGGGCGGTGGCGAGCGGCATGCCTTCGCTGGGATAAACCCAGACGATCCCCGCCTTTACCGCATCGGGGTCGAAGGCGCGGAAGTGGTCGACGGTGGCGCCGACCAGCGCCTCACCGCGCACCAACATGTCGATAAGCTGGGCCCGCGGTGGAGACGATGAAGGGCTCCTGCTGGCCCCAGCGCCGCATGAAGTCGGCGCCGAGCCGCTTCTCCAGCAGGTACATCTGGTTGAAGCTCGTGCCTGCCGCCGAATCCTGGATGCGAGCTTGCGGCTTGAGTTCCCGGTTGAGCAGGTCGGCACAGGCCTTGGGCGCCTTCTCCGGGGGAGAATGTTGCGGTTATAGGCCCTGATGACGCCAACGATCCGGCGATCGCCCATTGGTCGCGATCGGAGGCTTCCGGCGGAGCCACCAAGACGAGAGCCATATGGGACGGTCGCCAAGTTCGAGGATCTCTATGGCAACATCTGGGACCTCATCGAACCGGGCGTATCTGACTGATCCGAGACGTCGACATAAAGTGGACCCTCCGTCGGCTTCCAGCCCGCTGCGGACGAGTTGCGCCAATTGCCGTTGGCGTTCGGCAGGAACTGGCGCTCTGATCTTAGGTGCTGCCGGGCGTCGACTCTCGACCCATAGCTGACGCCGGCGTTAGACCAGCTGTAGACCGACGCCTTATCCGCATCTCTCGCAGGCCCTTGAACGAGGCATGCCGCAGCTTGCCGTCCGTCCAGGCACGGAAGGCTACTCCGCTATTAACTCGATCTTGAGCCAAACGGCTTTCTTCATTCGCGCGGTCTCCGTCGCGGCCGGCTCGTCGGTGACGAGCTAAGCCACATGATTATGCAGGCCGCACCACCTGCTGCGGTTCCCTGCTTTTTGGAACCGTTCGAAGAAAAGTTGGTTTTGTGAGCGCTGTCTCATCCAACCTTCGGACGACCATGATCGCGAAATCATTCATCATCAGCCTGACGGCACTAGGAGCCAGCATTGGCGCGGCGCAGGCGACCCACATCGACAACAAAGCGCTCACGCCGGTGGCAGGGCTAGAATTGGGCGAGCGGCTCAGTAAATCCAGAGCACCGGCGGATGTGGTGGTGGCTCCGCAAGCCGAAGCAATGACGGCTGACGCGGATGCCCAACCCGTGCGCGCCGAGCGCAAGGTCCGCGTTGTTTACCCGCTTCCCCGCTGAGTGCTGCCTCGTAAGTACTTATTGGAACTAATAGCGTTCCAACCTGTTGTGAGCGCGGTGACACTCTCTTCTTTATGGAGATTCTAATGTTCAAGCGTCTTGCCATCGTCTCCGTTCTTGCCATCGCTCCGACGCTCGCTCTCGCCCAGTCCAACTCCGGCGCCGCCGGCGGTGCGGTTTCGGGCGGCGCCACCGGCGCCGTTGGCGGAGCCATTGTGGGTGGCCCGGTCGGCGCCGCCGTGGGTGGCGTGGTCGGCGCCACCGCTGGTGCCATCATCGGTGACGCCGCCACGCCGAAGTTCCGCACGTACGTGACCGAACAACGCGTTCCCTCCTACAGCTACAAGGAGGAGGTCGCCGTTGGAGTAGCGCTGCCGGAGGAAGGCGTGGTCTATCGCGAGGTTCCGGCTGAATACGGTGCCCGCGAGTACCGCTACACCGTGGTCAACGGAAAGACCGTCCTGGTCGAGCCGAAAACCCGCAAGATTGTCCAGATTATCAATTGATACGATCGGGGGCCGAATATCTCGGCCTCCTTTTTCGAATCCATTTTCAAGGGGCAATCCTGGCAGATGGATCCGGATCGGGAGCCACCGACCTTCTAGGCATTATCATTGGTTACTTGTTATCGGCATCGGCTTCTTTTTCTTCAGCGGCGGCTTCGGCGGTGGAAAACGCATCGATGTGAATGTGAAGACGCCAGCCGTCGCGACGAAGTGACTCATCATCGTCATCAGCGAAGCCGGCCGTTGGGCCGGCTTCTGCATGTCGGGCGCCTCTTAGCGGCCGCTTCCGAAAGCCGGCGACCGACCCGTTGCAGACATTGACGCTCCGGTGAACGATGGTCCGCGAGACGGGTAATCGCTGGTCGTCATTCCATCAAATGACATAGACATTGCCTGGGCCATGGCGCCTTTATGTGACTGCAGTTATCTCCATGCCGCTTTTGGAAATGACCGCTGGCGGCGCGCATTGACGCCGCGCGGATGAGCCGGCAGCCCCCCTTTCGAGGATGAAGCGCCGTCGCCCTCCGGATCTCCAGCGTGACATGCATGCATGTCCGCCCCTGGTCTTAGTTGTGCCAAGAGCCGATGCCAGAAGCGCCCGATTGCACCGGCTGCACGGAATGGGGGGCTGACCACAGGTGGCGAACGAAGGTGACCGGCGCGAGCCGGCTGTCGACGCGCTGGCGACGTCAGCGCAGGAGCTGGCTTCTCGCCCCGCCACCGAGGATCGCAAGGGCGGTGCCTCGGCTCACGGGCCGGCCTCTGAAACCAGCGATGACGCGTCTCGCCAACCCGGGACGGCCCGGCCTGCGGGTGCCGGCTCGTTCCTGAGGAGGTTGGCATATGCCGGGCTGGCGCTCTGCCCGGCTGGCCTCATCGGCCTTTGCGGCGTCGTCGCCTACTACGCCTTGCAGCTGCCTCCGCTCAGTCAGCTCACGGTGCCGAAAAGGCCCCCGAACATCGCCATCCTGGCGCATGACGGCTCGTTTCTGGCCAATCGCGGCGAGACGGGCGGCCGCGAGGTCTCCCTCGGAGAGCTGCCGCCCTCCCTGCCCAAGGCTTTTGTCGCGATCGAGGACCGGCGCTTCTACGATCATTGGGGCATCGACCTGATGGGCCTCCTCCGTGCAGCCCACCGCAACCTGACCCATGACGGCGGCCTCCAGGGCGGCTCGACGCTGACCCAACAGCTCGCGAAAAACCTGTTCCTGACCCAGGAGCGCACGGTCTCGCGCAAGATCCAGGAAGCGATCCTGTCGCTCTGGCTGGAGCGTAGCTACAGCAAGGACCAGATTCTCGAACTCTATCTCAACCGGGTCTATTTCGGGGCCGGTGCCTATGGTGTCGAGGCCGCGGCCCAGCGCTACTTCGGCAAGTCGGCCCGCAACGTGTCGTTGTCGGAAGCCGTCCTGCTGGCTGGCCTCGTCCAGTCGCCGTCGCGCCTGGCCCCCAGCCGCAACCGCGAGGCCGCTCAGGCCCGCGCCGAACGCGTGATCGCGGCGATGAAGGAGCTCGGCTTCATCACGCCCAACATGGCCCTGACGGCCCTTGGTGCACCGGCCGAGCTCATGCGTCCAAAAGGAGCCGGCTCCGCCAATTATGCAGCTGACTACGTGATGGATGTGATCGACGACGTCGTCGGCACCATCGACACCGACGTCGTGGTCTCGACCACTCTCGAGCCATCCTTGCAGGCGGCGGCCGAGCGGGTGCTGGTCGACGAGCTCAACGCCAAGGGCCAAAAGTTCAATGTGAGCCAGGGCGCCTTCGTGGCGATGCGGCCGGACGGGGCCGTGACAGCGCTCGTGGGTGGCCGCGACTACGAGGCGAGCCAATTCAATCGGGCAACCTCCGCCCGCCGCCAGCCGGGCTCGTCCTTCAAGCCTTTTGTCTATCTGACGGCCCTTGAACGAGGGCTGCGCCCCGACACCGTGCGCTCGGATTCACCGGTCAGCATCAATGGCTGGAAGCCGGAAAATTATGACCGGGGCTATCGGGGGCCAATAACCTTACGCAAGGCTCTCGCGCTTTCCCTCAACACGGTGGCGGTAAAGCTCAATATGGAGGTCGGTCCCAAGGCGGTCGTCCAAACGGCGCAGCGCCTCGGCATCACCTCGCCGCTCCAGGCCGCCCCCTCGATCGCGCTCGGCACCTCCGAAGTCACGCCGCTCGAGCTCGTCGGCGCCTATGCCACCTTCGCCAACGGGGGCTTCGCGGCTGTGCCCTACGTGATCACCGAGGTGAAGACCGCGGATGGCAAACTCGTCTTCAGCCGCCCGGCTTCTGGCGATCTGGAGCAAATCATCGATCCAAGCACTGATGCCATGATGAACGAGATGATGCATAACATTTTCGTCATCGGCACGGCCCAAAGGGCGCGGATGCCGGGCTGGCCGATGGCTGGGAAGACCGGCACCACCAACGACTACAAGGACGCGTGGTTCGTGGGTTATACCGGCAATCTGGTTGCCGGCGTCTGGTTGGGCAACGACGACAGCACGCCCACCAAGGGCGTATCTGGCGGCAACCTGCCGACCGACATCTGGCACAATTTCATGAAGATCGCCCTCAAGGACCAGAAGCCGGTCACCCTGGCGGGCGTGGCCGGTGCCGGACAGGATCCGCGCTACGCCAATGCCGGCGAAAGCGGCCGGGGCCAACCGCGGCAGCGCGCCAAGCGCCAGAAGAACTTCTTCGAGAGGCTGTTCGGGCTCTGAGGCTCAGTCATCCAGCCCAGAGCCAAGCTCATTGTTTTCCCGGGCCGCGTCTAGATCATCCATGAGCCAGCTCTGAGGCCCAGACCGTGTCCCTGGACGTTCACCAAAGCGGCCTCGCTACGCTTGGAGATGGCGGGGCGCGTTTTCCGTGATGAGGCCTCGGCAGCGAGTTGCGCGGGAACCGGCGCAGCTTGGTGGTGTTCTAAGGTCGCTTGCCTATCGCGGCCGGCCGCCATTCCGGGGGATTCAGCCTTGTCCGCACCGTCTCGCCGCGCGCTTCTCGCTCTGCTCTCCAGCGCGGGCCTGCTGGCGCACCGCTCCGTATGGGCGCAGGCGCCGGCGGGGCCTGCAAAGAGCTTCGGCTACGGCGACGTCGTGGAGCGCGCGACGGCGCTGGCTAAACAGCCCTTCGATGCCGAAAGCGCCAAGATCCCGGACGAACTGTCGAGGCTGACCTATGACAGCTATCGGGAAATCCGGTTTCGGCGCGACAAGGCCTTCTGGCGCGACGGCGGATCGGATTTCCGTCTCCTGCCGTTCCATCTCGGCTTTCTGCACAACAAGCCGGTCCAGGTTCACATCATCAACCACGGCAACGCGATCCCGATCCCGTTCACGACCGGCCTGTTCGAATACGGCAAGGTCCCCATTCCCAAGGGGCTCTCGCCGGCGCTGGGTTTCGCGGGTTTCGCCGTGACCACCAACCTGAACGACCCCAAGGTGCAGGACGAGGTCATCTCCTTCCTGGGCGCTAGCTATTTCCGGTTGATCGGGCGGGGCCACCGCTACGGGCTTTCGGCGCGCTCGCTGGCCTTGGATGTCGGAGGCAACGGCCCCGAGGAATTCCCTTTCATGCGCGCGCTCTGGGTGGAGGAGCCATCGCGCGAGACGACCGAGCTCGTCATTTACGCCCTGCTCGATTCCCCGTCCGTCGCGGGAGCCTATCGCTATGTCGTCAGCCCGGGCCGCGAAACCTATATGGACGTCACCGCGACGATCATCCCGCGCCGGGAAATCGAGCGGATCGGCATCGCGCCGCTGACGTCGATGTTCCAGGCCGGCGAAGGCGATCTTGGCCAGCGGACCGATTTCCGCCCCGAAATTCATGATTCCGACGGGCTGATGATGGTGTCCGGCAATGGAGAATGGATCTGGCGCCCGATCCGCAACCCGAAGGCGCTTCGCATATCGAGCTTCGGCGACAAGAACCCGCGCGGCTTCGGCCTTATGCAGCGGGACCGCGACTTCGGCAGCTATCAGGACCTTGAAGCGCGCTACGATGCGCGGCCCGGCTATTGGGTCCAGCCCCAGGGCGATTGGGGCGAAGGCCGGATCGACTTGATCGAGATCCCGACCGTGAACGAAGCATTCGACAACATCGTCGCCTGCTGGACGCCCCACACGCCCCTGCCAAGCGGACAGGCCAGCGAGTTCCGCTACCGCATATCGGCGGTATCGACGACCTGGCACCTGCACCCCTATGCACAGGCACAGCACACCTTCAACGGCTCGGATATCGAGGATGGCGTCGCCGAGGGCAGCGGAACGAAACGCTTCATAGTCGATTTCGCCGGGGGCGACCTCGCCTATTACCAAAGCCAGCCTGACCGCGTGGAGTTGGTCGCCACCACGACGGCCGGTACGATCACGTCCAAGATCCTGGCCTTCCATGCGCCGCTTAAAGGCGTGCGCGCCATCGTCGATGCGACACTACCCGACGGCCAATCGGCCGAGCTTCGCATGTTCCTGAAGTCACGCAATCGCACCTTGAGCGAGACCTGGACGGCAACATGGTCTGTGCCGACCGGCGATTCCGCAAAGCCAGCGCCTTCGAAGGATGAGTCAGCGCGCAAGTGACGCCTCTCTCACTGCAGTCCCGCATGCCCATGAAGCTCCGAAGACATCCTCTCCTGATCGCTCTCCTCTCGGCAACCACGGGAGTCCTGGGGTGCCTCCTGATCGGCAACCTGCTGCCCGAGCCGCACGAACTCAAGCAGCCGATTCCGCATCATCTTGCCTCGTCGGATCGCCAGCTTAGGACGTCGATGGGCGCCCTGTTCGGGTCAAATTTCATTCCCGGGAACAGGATCGAGACGCTCGCCAACGGCAATCAGATCTTTCCGGCGATGCTGCGCGCCATCCGCGGGGCGCGGCAGACGATCAGCTTCGAGACCTATATCTACTGGCGAGGCGCCATAGCCGAGGAGTTCGCCGATGCGCTTTCGGCGAAGGCCCGGGAGGGTCTGAGCGTGAAAGTGCTGCTCGACTGGATCGGCAGTCTGCCGATGGACGAGCAACTTATCGAGCGGATGCAGGCTTCGGGGGTCGAAGTCGTGCGCTTCCGCCCGGTCACCTGGTACACGATCGACCGGGTCAATAACCGCACACATCGGAAGCTGCTGATCGTCGACGGGCGCGTGGGCTTTACCGGCGGCGTCGGCATCGCGGATGAATGGATCGGCGATGCTCGCACGCCTAACGAGTGGCGCGACAACCATTATCGGGTCGAGGGACCGGCCGCGGCGGAATTTCAGTCAGCTTTCGCCGAGCACTGGATCGAGGCGACGGGCGAACTGCTGCTTGGCGACCGCTTCTTCCCGGAGATCGCCCCGGCCGGTGACCATGCCGCGCAGGTGGTCGTCAGCTCGACCCATCAGCGCAATGTTATGCATCTCATGCTGATGACCGCGATCGCCGCTGCGCAGAAGAGCATCCGCATCGCGACGCCCTATTTCGTGCCCGACGAACTGACCCGCCAGCAGCTTCTCGAGGCCCGCAAGCGCGGCGTCGACATACGGATCATCGTGCCCGGGCCGCGGACCGATGCACGCATCGTCCGGAAGGCATCGCGGCACTTGTGGGGCGATTTGCTTCAGGCCGGCGTGAGGATCAGCGAGTACCAGCCGACCTTCTTCCACTGCAAGTTGGTGATCATCGACGACATCTGGACCTCGGTCGGCTCGACGAATATCGACGACCGCGCCTTGCGCCTTAACGACGAAGCCAACATCAATCTCTTCGATCAGCAATTCGCCGGCGCCCAGACAGCCTTGTTCGACAAGGATGCTGCGGTCTCGAAGCCCTACACCTTTGCGGATTGGCAAAGCCGAACGGCCAGCGAAAAGATTTCGGACTGGGTTTCCAGCCTCGCACGATCGCAGATTTGACATCACCCAAGAGAATCTCAGCGATGAAAATTCTCCGGCCCTTCAGGCATCGAGCAAGCTCGACCATGAAGTTGCGCAGGATTTGTCGAGTGATCGGGGCTTGGCGATCGAGGGGTTGATTGATCGCAGCATGTTAAGGCCTAATGCCGCCGGTCCACAGCACAGGAGAACCCGATGCGATTGGCACTCGCCATCCTCACCCTGGCCCTGACCGGCTGCAACAGCACGCCTGAGGCCACCCATCCGACGCGTGATTACACTGTCGGCACCGCTCAATGTTCGAAATTCAAATTCGGCACGTCCGAGATGGCGCAATGCCTCGATCGCGCTGCAGAGAGCCAGGCCGCAACGGTCGCCGGCGGAAGCGGCACCAACGGTTAAGCCGGGAACATAGCGTTGCAAGGCGGCGTTTGCTCCCGATCACCCGGAGTCGCCCATGAAACGTCAATTCATCGCCGCCGCGGCAGCGCTTTTCAGCGCGCCCGAGCCCATGATGCCGATGAGGCGTGGGAGGCGGTCATGATCGGTGGCGTGAAGAATGTACCGGTGACGATCGCGCAGGAAGGGCGGGACGAAGACGCCTCGGCGTTCGGCTACGGGCTCTCGCTCGCGCGTCAAGCGGACGCCCATCTCACGATCCAGGCACCTGCGGGTCGGTTCCACATCCTCTATGCGAGAACCGATCCTTCGGAAACATGGAAGGCAGAGGCCCAGCGTTTGGCCGCGGCGGGCTCATTGTTTCGCCGGGACACTTTAGAGTGGGTAGCCGGTCGCCCTACCGGCTACCCAGACAGGTGCGAATTCCTCCGAATTCGTCACATACGGTGGGATGAAGAACGCGTAGTAGGCCGCAATCCGCATGTCCCATCTCACACTGCGAAACTGCTCCGCGGCGGCGCTTATTTTACCGCCTTGGGAAATGCCCGACTCAGGAAACGTGAACCTGCTAGGCCATATCGCCAGGGCCGCTCGGCAGCTTTCGAAATTCCAACGCGTGTGCTGCAGACGATCTCGGGAGCATATGATCGGTCAACGATCGAGAACGGGTGGCGCTCCAAACTTAGCCCATCATGAGCGCTTGTTATCCCGAGCGCCTGGGCCAACCGTCCCGGTCCATTACATAGGTTGACCGTGGCACCGCGACGCGCCCGCATTTCAACCAGCCCGACTGTTGGCTCGATGGCCCTGATCAAGACCGCGCCCGCGCCTTCAGCGACGATATTCAAACACCAGTGAAGCCCATAGGATCGATAGACATACGCGTGCCAGGAAGGCCCGAACATCGCCGCATTCCGCAGTGTCGGACCGCGGAAGCTGTGCGATGCAGGATCGTCGGCGAGATAGGCCTCTGTTTCGACGATTATCCCTCCTATCCGATCAACAAGGAGCGCGACGCCAATCAGGCGCGGAGCAAGCTCCAGCGCGTTCAAAGCCTTCAGCTCGGTCAAGCTTCTCAGCTTTTCTCGAATTGTGGTAAAGCGAAGCGTCACTGTTCAGCTTCGAAAAACTCGTGCAGCACTGCAGCCAGCTCAGATTGCACTTCTTCAGCCATATGGTGGCCAGTCCGGATTGACGCACCGCGAATGCGCATAGCCTCTTTTCCACTCGTCGACGATCAGGCGCTCGTCAATTTCCGAGCACACAGCAAGGATGGGAGAGGACTCCCGTTTTCATAGCGAACAGGAGCCGAACCGGCGCTTCGTCTTCCTCGGCAAGGCCGCGATCTATTCGGCCGGCGCGACCTTCATGAACTTCTTCGCTCGCTCAAACCGCTATCTGACCCGCGGCACGCGGCTTATGATCCACGAGCGAAAGTTGCAGCCCAATGTAATCATCGACGGGCCGTTGACCGCTTGCATCGCTAACCTCAATGCCAAACTGAACGAGATCAAGCATTCGATCCCGATTCAGAACGAGGGGCTCCAGAATCTCGTCGCGGGATCGTCCGTGACGATGGAGCAAGTTCTCAAGCTCGCTCCTGAAAATTGGTACATTGAAGCCAATGAGGCACAAAATCTCTGGCTTATCGAGGGGGTGATTTAAGCGCCCCTGGCCCCCCGTACCGTTGCGCCGTTTCGTGTCACGCAAGCATGCGAACTTTCGGTTCACGGTCCCACTGCCGCGTGCGGGCGACGGCGACGAAGTCGCCGTCCCGCGCAGCCAGATCGACGACTCCCGCATCCGCCGTAACGCCCGCCTTGTCGAGGAGAGGTTTCGCCGCAGATGTAAAGCCGATTGCCTTGAGGTGAACGAATGCGTTGGTGACAAAATCGACGGCCGCGCTTTCATTCAAGAGGACTTCACAACCTTCCTCCGATAGCACGAGAGCAACCGCATCGAAGATCACAGAAGGGGAACCAGCGAGTTGGCAATCCGCCTTTAACTTCCCGCCACCCTTCACCGTCACGCCACCGATCTTGGGCGCGACGATCTTGATCGTCCCTCCATCAGCCTCCACAGCGCTCCTGATTACTCCGACCATCGCCTCGTCAGCGCCTTCAGAGACCAGAATGCCCACGACGCGTCCCTTGAGGGTCTCGGGGTATTTTCCGACAATACGGAGGGCGGGCGACGGCTCCATATCCTGTGGCATGATGGCAGGCTTCGAGGGCTGTGGCAGCTCGACGTTCAGTCCCACGGCGACTCGCTGGGCCAGTTCCTCGTCCACATTCCCCAGGTTCGCCAGAATGCGGTTGCGAACGTGGTCGAGCGTCACCTTGGAAAGCTCGAACACCAGTGCGCTGGCGAGATGGGCTTGCTCGATTTCGGTTTGCGACCGATAGAAGAGTCGCGCGTGGCTGTAGTGATCAGCGAAGCTCTCTGAGCGCAGGCGAACCTTATCGCCCGCGAGAGGAACTCTCGCGCTTCTGAAGCCGCCCGCGGGGTCTTCGCGCGGACCGCCGGCCTCACCCGCCTCAGCGAGGCTGTTCGGCTCGTAATTCGCCCGTCCGCTAAACACCTGGGTCTGCATCTGACCGTCGCGCTGGAGGTTCTGGAAGGGGCAGCCTTTCGGCCGGTTGATCGGAATCTGGTGGAAGTTCACCGTGCCGAGTCGCGAGAGCTGGGTGTCCTGGTAGGAAAACAACCTGCCCTGGAGCAGTGGGTCGTCCGAGACGTCGATTCCCGGAGGCATGTTCGTCGGAAGGAAGGCTGCCTGTTCGGTTTCAGCGAAGAAGTTGTCCGGGTTCCGATTCAGTACCATCCGGCCGATTACCCGGATCGGAATCATCTCCTCGGGGATAACTTTCGTGGCATCGAGAATGTCGAACGGCAGGGCATCCGCTTCGTCCTGGCTGAGCAATTGCACACCGAATTCCCACTCCGGGAAATCGCCGTTGGTGATGGCCTCGTGCAGATCGCGGCGGTGATAGTCCGGATCCGCACCCGCGATCTTCACCGCCTCGTCCCAGCAGGTCGACTGCGTGCCGAGCTTGGGCCGCCAGTGGAATTTGACGAAGGTCGGCTCGTCGCGGTCATTGAGTAAACGGAACGTATTGACGCCGAAACCCTCGATCATCCTGAGCGAACGCGGGATGGCTCGATCCGACATCACCCACATGATCATGTGGGTGGATTCTGGCATGAGGCCGACGAAATCCCAGAAGGTGTCGTGCGCGCTCGCAGCTTGCGGATAGCCGCGGTCGGCCTCCATTTTCACTGCGTGGATGAGGTCCGGAAACTTGATGGCATCCTGGATGAAGAAGACTGGGATGTTGTTGCCAACGAGATCCCAGTTGCCTTCCTTCGTGTAGAACTTGACTGCGAACCCCCGGACATCCCGTGGCGTATCGACGGACCCCGCGCCGCCCGCAACCGTCGAAAAGCGGGCGAAGACCTCCGTCTTCTCTCCAACCTCCGTGAGCACCTTCGCCCGTGTGAACTCGGCCAGGGAATCCGTGAGCTCGAAGAAGCCGTGCGCCGCCGATCCGCGAGCATGGACGATACGCTCGGGAATGCGCTCGTGATCGAAGTGCTGGATTTTTTCGCGTAGGACGAAGTCCTCCAGCAGGGTCGGGCCGCGTGGACCGCCTCTCAGAGAATTCTGATTGTCGCTGATCGGCACGCCATGGTTGGTAGTGATACGCGTATCCGGAGCGCTTGTGGTTTGGTGGAGCTCTCCGCCCTCACCGTGTCGAATGTTAGCGCCTGCGGTGTGCCGTCCCTTTGAATTCGCCATAACCGTCTCCTGACCGAACACGTCGGCGGTTTGCCAGACTTGTCCGTCGTTCAACTCGACGGCCGTGCCACCGTTCCGAACGTTTCCAATTCAAAAGCAGGCGAATTTCGCGCGGCCGGGCCTTTCGGGTTCGAACAGCGCCAGCATCCCGGCCTCGGTCCTACGTCATCGAGAATGGGGCATACGGCGAAAGGAGTCCGGGTGATCTTGGCGAGCCCAAACTCATCGATTTCCCGGTCCGCAACAAAGCCCAGGATCAACCCTTCGTGCCGGCAACGTCGGCCCGGGTGACGGCAACCGTAATGTGGACAGCCGCGCAGAGGGAGGAAAGCGCCGTCGATCTAGGGGGCAGCGGCCCATAAGCGACGCTGATCGGCATGCTTTCGGCCACCTCGATGTTCAATGTCTTGATCGGCAGCCTGTTCGTCGCGAGCATCATTCCGATGTCGACATCAAGGCACTTACACAATTTAGGGGGTTCGCTCGGATCTTAAGATTTTCCGTCGAGCGATGAAAGTGCTGTGCCTCGGTGACGCCTTCGCTCAGCAACCACTCGGCGCCCAATCTTCGGATCACAAACGTTGCCGCATATTGCTCTCCGAACGCCTCCCGGAACGGCCCGATCGCGCGGGATCTGTTGGATCGGGCTATCCGGGAGGCGTTAATGGACTGACACCGAGATCAGGCGGCTTTCTTGTTCGCCGAGCCGATGCCGATTTTGGACAGGAGCTGGTCCATCTTGGTTCTTCGGCGCCTGGTTGAGCAGCCCCAGTTCCCCGGCCCAGGTCTTCAGCGTGCCGTAGCGGGCAATCTCGTAGTGCTCGACCGCCTGGGCGGCGGCGACCAGGCCAGCATCGATCGCAGGGCTGCCCTCGAACTCCTCGATGATGCCAAGCATGGCGTCGCAGGTCTTGCCACTGGGGGCCTTGCCGAGAATCTCGAAAACCTCGGTGAGCCGCTCGATATGGGTTTCGGTTTCGTCGCGATGGGTTTCGAACGCTTTCTTGACCTCAGGTGAATTCGCTGCGCGCCATCTTGGGCAGTGCCTACAGGATCTGCTTTTCTGCGTAGTAGATGTCCTTGAGCGTATCGAGAAAAAGGTTCAGGACCGGGAAGCGCTGGTTTCTCCACTCGCACAGGGCCATGCTTCAGCGCCGGCGAACTTTCATACGCCTCAGCGGCCTGGCCAGCCGGGAGAGGAGGCTCAGCGGCGGCCGGGGCCCAATCCGCGGTCGAGGAATGCAACGGGACCGCATGCTCCCTTCCAGCTGGATGATGGCGATGGCTTAGCTGCCGAGATGCACCGAACTCGCGATTGCTTTGTCTGAAGGAGACGAGCGATGGCCGCGCACGGCCTGGTCAACGGCCCCTCGGCGAGAACTGCATCCACCTGTGCGTAGATATGCAGCGGCTCTTTGGCCCGGGATATCCATGGGCCTTTCCTTGGCTCGAAAGGGTTCTGCCATCGATCGAGCTGATAACCCGCTCGCACCCCGAACGTACGCCGTTCACTCGCTTCATACCGGCTCCGCGGCCGGGAGACGGTATCGGTTCGTGGCGCCGGCATTAAGAACGTTGGGCGGAGGTAACCCTTGACAATCTCGGTCTCGATGCTGTTCGCCTTCACGCGGTACTTGAGCGCTTCGTCTCGCCCGCCATCGTCCTAGACAAGAGGGTTTATTCTCCCTGGACAGCGGCCCTGGATCGGTTCGTCTCCGAGAAGCACGTATCATCATCCGGCGGCGAGACCGACGTTTGCGTCCTGGCAACCGTCCTGGGTGCCATCGATCGAGGCCTTCGCGTTGTTCTCGTGACCGATGCGCTTTGTAGTTCTGCCGATTCCACCCATGACGCCTTGATGGAACTCTACCTCAACCGCTTCAGCGAGCAGATCGAAGCCAGTACCACGGCGGAGGGTGGTGGCACAGTGGCGGTGAAATGATTCAGCGGGGAAGTGGAGCATCAATGTGCTCGTCGCCCGATACCCCGACCACTTGGCGAACCAGCATGCCGACTTCCAGTGTGTAGGACGTTGTCGAAATGCCCGGGAGTTCCGCCAGACTGACGTAGTGGCTGCCGTCGTCGTCTTGGCACTGTTCCCGGTAGAGTTCGCGCCGGACGGTTGAGCCTTCCGCGCCGGACCTCTGCTTGCGCGGGCTGGCCCCGATCAGTGGAAGACAGCCATCGATGCGGCCGCCGCCGCCATAACGATGGTCGCTCCCCAACCAAAAATGCGGACCGTACCGTTCGTAACGAAGCGGCCCATGTTATCGCGCTGCGAACCAACCCACATCATCGCTGCCATCACGGGGACCGCAACGAAGCCGTTCACGACGGCGCTCCAAAACAACGCCTTCATCGGATCGATCGGCGTAAAGCCGAGACCCACGCCGAGGAGGGTGGCTGCTGCTATGACCGAGTAGAAGCCGACGGCTTCCCAAGGCTTGTTTTCCAGGCCGCATTTCCAGCCCTGCGCTTCACCGAATGCATACGCGACCGAGCCTGCGAGTACCGGCAATGAGAGCAAGCCCGTGCCGATGATGCCGAGGCTGAAGAGCTCGAAGGCGAAATCACCGGCGATCGGCCGAAGCGCTTCTGCCGCGTCGGCCGCGCTTCCGATCTCGGTCTTCCCGCTGGCATGCAGCGTCGCCGCCGTGCTGATGATGATGGCGATCGCGACGAGGTTCGACACCGCCATCCCGACAAATGTGTCCAGACGGATCCGTTGAAACTGACGATCCGCTTGCTCAGGTGCTTTCTTCAGGGGCTTGTCCTCATCCTTGCGGTCGATCTCCTCGACCTCCTGGCTGCTTTGCCAGAACAGGAGGTAGGGGCTGATGGTCGTGCCGAAGATCGCGACCACCATCGTCACGGTGTCTCCGGACAGCGTCAGCTTGGGCATGACGAAGCCTGCCCCGACCGCGGGCCAGTCGATCTTCACGATAAAGATCACGGCGACGTAGGCGAGCAGCACCAGCGTCAGCCATTTGAGGTAATTGGCGTAGGTCTCGTAGGAAATGAAGAGCTGCAATGTGAGCGAAATGCTGGCCAGCACGACGGTGTAAAGCGCGCTCGGGCCGCCAATGGCGAGCGAGCCGGCCGCACCCATGGCGGCCAAGTTCGCGCCGATGTTGATGGTGTTAGCGATGAAAAGCAGGCCGACCAGGCCGAGCACCGCCCATTTCGGCATGACCTTCTTGAGGTTCTGCGCCAGGCCGCAGCCGGTGACGCGACCTATCTGGGCGCTAACGAGCTGCACGGCAGACATCAGGGGATAGGTCAACGCCATCGTCCAGAGCATGTTGTAGCCGAACTGCGCTCCGGCTTGCGAATAGGTCGCGATCCCCGAGGGGTCATCGTCGGCCGCACCGGTTATGAGTCCGGGCCCGAGCTGCTTGAAGACAGCAGCGCCTCGCCATCCTTTCCATGAAATCGACCGCTTCGCGGGAGGCGGGGACGGCATTTCGGAGAGACTGGTCATGGCGTTGTTCCCGGAGAGCGCGGGAACAACAGCCTGCTGCCGGCTTCGTTCCGCCGCACAATGCGCTCGGGAACAGAAACGACGGCCCAGCGGTTCGAGAGGCATCCTGCGGCCTAGGCCGCGTCCAGTTAGGGGGCTTCTCCAATGAGAAAGCAGCTGATCATACTCACCATCCTGGCGGCGACGGCGCCGTTCGGCGCGTATGCCCAGACCTCGACCACCTCGCCCATGCCGGCACCGAAGGCGGATGCCGACAAGAATGCGCCGCTGCCGGGAGCCAACAGCTTCACCGAAGGCCAGGCCAAGAGCCGCCTCGAGGCGAATGGCTACACCAACATCAGCGAACTCAAGAAGGACGACAACGGCGTCTGGAAGGGCAGCGCGACCCATAGCGGCGCCACGGTCAGTGTCTCGGTCGACTATCGCGGCAATATCACCCGCAACTAATCATAGGAGAAACGAATCATGACCCAGACCCTGACCCGTTCCTATGACAGCTACGAGGCCGCTCGCGCCGTCGTCGGCCAGCTCGAAGCCGCCGGTGTGAACTCCTCAGACATCAGCCTCATCGGCCGCCATCAAAAGGCCGACGATAGCAATGCTGGCGAAGGCGCAGGCATCGGTGCCGTGCTGGGTGGCGCCGCAGGCCTGCTTGCAGGTATCGGGCTGCTCGCCATTCCCGGCATCGGGCCGGTGGTCGCGGCTGGYTGGCTGGCGTCTACCGCTGCGGGCGCGGCCGTCGGCGGCGCCGCCGGCGGCATCGTCGGCGCACTGACGAGCGCCGGCCACAGCGAAGAGGAAGCGAACTATTACGCCGAGACCGTCCGCCGCGGCGGATCGGTCGTGTCTGTTCGCGCCGCCGAGGAACAGGTGCCTGCGATTGAGGCGATTCTAGATGGTGCCACGCCGATCAATCGTGATGAGCGCCTAGCCGAGTATCGCGCTGGCGGCTGGAGCCGCTTCGACGAGACCGCAGATCCCTATCAGCGTCCCGTGATCTGAAAACGGTGCACAGTAGAACGTCAGGCAGGTCGGCTATCCGCCGGCCTGCATCGCTTCGGTTCTCTTGTCCAGGTTGTCATTTTGGGGAACCAGGGCCGGGCCGCTGCGATTGGAGGAGTGACTTCCTCAGGATTCTTCCCATGCCTATGTACCGTTTCATCACGAATAGCGGTGGATCGCACTTCGTCGATTTGGATCTTCCGGACGACAAGGCTGCTCGGCAGGAAGCTCGGACGGCGTTCGCTGAAGCTGCCCACGATGCGCTGACCGAAACCGACAATTGCGAAATAACGATGTTGGTCCAGGCGGGTGAGCGCCCCGTCTATCGCGGTCGGATTTCATTCGAATCCGCAGACGTCACAGATTCGGCCCGTACCCGATCAGGAACGTGACGGTGCTTCTCGTGAGCACCCAGCGTACATGTGCCCGATCGGGTTCATGCCGCGGGAAAGGGGCCGACCCTGATCCCGAATGTGTTCACTATGGGGCGGCCGATCTGCGTTGGAACCCCGCTCCTCCTGACGGGTTGAGTTTGTCTCACCGACGAGGCTCTCATGGCAAAAAGTACGAAGTCGACCCCGGCGGACGGTCGCAACGGGGCCGCTCAGCTGCCCTCGGTCATTGTCACAAGCTACAATCTGGAAGCCCGTGACGAGGACGGCTTCGTCGGAGACAAGGCAAGGCGCGGAGCGATCTTTGAGCATCTCGAGGAGTTACGAGCGGCATTCCGGGAGACCGGCGAGGACCCGATCGATAAGCCGAGTGATGAGCTAAAGAAGAAGGATCTCGACGCGATCCTGGCGGGCGACGATGCCGAGGCGGCAGCGCTGGTTCACAGTGCGATCGAGAAGTACGCGGAGGCCCTGGCATCGGTCGTCCGTCGCTTCTGTCGCTTCAAGGCTTGGTCGGCAGTTGAGCGCATCGTCGTAGGGGGAGGCTTTCGCCAGAGCCGCGTCGGCGAGCTGGCCATAGGACGGGCCGGGATCATCCTGCGCACGGAGCAGCATCCGGTTGAGTTGGTGCCGATCCGTCACGACCCGGATGAGGCGGGTCTACTGGGCAATGCTCATATCGCTCCAAAATGGATGTTCGAGGCCTTCGACAGCCTGGTGGCGGTCGACATCGGAGGATCGAACATTCGGGCCGGGATCGTCGAGCTTCGACAGACGAAGGCGATAGATCTCAGCAAAGCGAAGGTTGCGACCTTTGAGTTGTGGCGGCACGCCGACGACACGACCAATCGCGACGAGGCGGTCGAGCGCCTTGGCGAGATGATTAGAAGTCAAATCGAGGCCGCGGAGAAAGCAGCCCTCAAGGTCGCACCCTTTATCGGCATTGGGTGTCCCGGCATCATCCAGCCCGACGGCAGCATCGACCGCGGGGCGCAGAACTTGCCAGGCAACTGGGAAAGCAGTCGTTTCAACCTAATCGACAGCGTTCGCGAAACGGTGCCGACCATTGGCGAGCACGAAACGATGGTCACCATGCATAACGACGCGGTCATTCAAGGCCTGAGCGAAATGCCATTCATGCAGGACGTCAAAAACTGGGGCGTAGTCACGATCGGAACGGGGCTGGGGAACGCCAGCTACGAGAACCGCGCCAAATCCTCAAAACGGAGCTGAAGGCTCGGGGATGTCGCACCCGCGAATCCTAGGAGGATTTCCGAGGGTCGAGCGGCTTTCCGCGCCCTCGGGGTGCTCGCTTGAACGAAGTGAACCGCTCTAAGTTCCAACGCCGTTCGCTCGGTATGGTCAACGATCACGGGTCGATGTACATATCGAAATGTTCTTATTTCGTTCCCGTGAGTTATGACAAAGCGATCTGGCAGTGCCGATCTTCCCCTACATTACGGGCGTGTGCCGCTCTGGCTCGGCGAGCGCATGGCCCGGCTGGGTAGTGTGATCTGTGAAGCCATCATCCAGCAATACGGGCGCGATGAGCTACTGCAGCGACTGGCGCATCCCTTCTGGTTCCAGTCATTCGGCGCGATCATGGGCATGGATTGGCACTCGTCCGGCATTACGACCAGCGTCATCGGGGCGTTGAAACGGGGTCTTAAGCCGCCAGCTGGTGAGTTGGGGCTGCATGTCTGCGGCGGGCGAGGGAATCATTCCCGTCGGACACCCGCCGAGCTCGAACAGATTGGCGCGAAGGTAGGGTTCGACGGGACAGCCTTGGCGCAGGCAAGCCGGCTCGTCGCCAAGGTCGACAGCGCAGCGGTGCAGGACGGCTTCGACCTTTATCTGCACGGATTCTTCGTGGCCGATGACGGCCATTGGACAGTCGTGCAGCAGGGCATGAACGGCGACGGCGGTCTGGCGCGGAGGTATCATTGGCATTCCGAGGGCCTTGGCAGCTTCGTCGAAACACCGCATTCCGCAATAGAGGGGCGCAGCGCCGGCAACATCGTCAACCTGACCGATGCGCGCGCTGACTGCGCCCGCGAAGCGCAGGTCACGATGCTGCGCGATCAGGGACCGGACAGGATCGTCAGGGAATTGGCGGCGCTGCAGCCGGCGCGCGCCATCCCTGATCAAAACGCCCCGCAGCTGTTCCTCCCGCATCTCGTGATGCCCGCCCACCACGATGTCAGGCCCGAGGACATCGTGACACGACGCCTCCATGGGGCATTGGCTGCCGCGGCAGATCGGGGGCCAGAAGACTTTTCCGAGCTGCTGCTTGTACCCGGCATCGGCGCGCGCACGGTGCGGTCCCTGGCGATGGTCGCGGAAGTACTGCATGGCGCGCCCTGCCGTTTCAGTGATCCAGCGCGCTTCTCTCTCGCCCATGGCGGCAAGGACCGGCAGCCCTTCGCTGTGCCGACAAAGGTCTACGACCAGACCATCGCTGTCCTGCGCTCGGCCGTCGATCGGGCGAAGCTCGGCCAGGACGATCGCCTTGCCGCCATTGCGCGGCTGGACGGTGAGAGCCGTCGGCTAGAGCGTAGTACGACCGGGCCGACGCTCGTCGAATATGTCGCTGAGGAGCGCCGCCGATCTGCGGAATACGGCGGCCGGAGTGTCTTTGGCTGGGAAACGCCCGGGACTGCACAAGGCGAAAACGTCAGAGCAATGCGTCGGCAGCTCTAGGCCAAGGGCTCCCCGCCCTTATCATTTGCCTTCGTGGGATACATTTCACGCGTCGGGTCAAGGGAACAGCCACCGCTGCAGCTTGTTGCGCTGAGGCGGGGAGCTAGATGGCGACACATTCGGGATCACGGAAAGTCATCTATGCAGCGCTGGCAGGAAATCTGCTGATCGCGACGACGAAATTCGTCGCGGCAGCCTGGACCGGCAGCTCGGCGATGCTGTCGGAGGGCGTTCACTCCCTGGTCGATACCGGCAATGGCGCACTCTTGCTCTACGGCCTCAACCGGGCCGCGCGGCCGCCCGATCTCACGCATCCCTTCGGCCACGGCCGCGAGCTCTATTTTTGGAGCTTCGTTGTTGCGCTCCTAGTCTTCGCGGTCGGGGCCGGCGTATCGCTCTACGAGGGAGTGGCCCATGTTATCGCCCCGCATCCGGCGACGAACCTGACCGCGAACTATCTCGTGCTCGTTTTCTCGGCCCTGTTCGAAGGCTATTCCTGGCGGGTTGCGTTGAAGGAATTCAAGATCGCCAAGGGCTCGCTGAGCTACTTCGCCGCGGTCCGACAAAGCAAGGATCCGAGCGTCTTCACGGTGCTGTTCGAAGATACCGCAGCCTTGCTCGGCTTGTTCATCGCCTTCATCGGCATCACGGCAGCGGCCTATTTCGAGCGACCCGAGCTCGACGGCGTGGCGTCGATCTTGATCGGCGTCATTCTGGCGATGACGGCAATGCTTCTGGCGCGCGAGAGTAAGGCGCTGCTGATCGGGGAAGCGGCTTTGCCCCACGTCCAGGAAGAGATCAGGGCGGCGGTCGACGGAGATCCAGATGTCGAGCGTGTCAACGGCATGACGACAGTCCATCTGGGCCCAGATCAGATCGTCGTGGCGCTGAGCCTTGAATTCAAGGACGATCGATCGACCGTTGACATCGAGGATTGCGTGGAGCGCATCGAAGCGAGGCTCAGGAAGCGCCGCTCCGACATCGTCTCGGTATTTGTGAAGCCGCAGACTTCCACCACGTGGCGAAAGCGGCGCGCCAAGCTGGTCGAGTAAAAATTTAGATCGCCGACGGCGGTGCTACCATAGGCAGCGCGGGTTGCCTCAATACCCCGGATAGGAATGCCGCTTCAGCAGTCCAGCGAGGTGGGCCGCATTCCGAGCGAGCATCCGGTTTGTCATGGCGGTCGTTTCTGAAATCTCGTCGAGATCGATGAAATTCATGCTGCCCCTGGCTTCGCCGACCCAATATGTCGGCCCGCCGGCCGCGATGGTGAACCCGACATCAAACAATGCCTGAGCGATTTCAGCGGAGACGTGATGGGCTCCATCCTCGTTGCCCACGACGGCGACGGCAGCGACCTTGCCATAGGCACCACGGGATCCCGAATCTGGAATGTTTCACGCAGGTCACGCGACGTTCCCCCTCCGCGATCCGAAAAGCACGATCGATCAGGTGAGGCACTTGGGCATCGCTCGCGGGGCCGCACAACCGAAGGTTCAGTAGCGATAGGAGCGCCGCAATCGACACACCGGAATCCTTCCGCATCCACGATGACGGTTCCGATACGTGTGTTGGAACCTCGGTGCCCAATGCTCCGTTGCCGTTCGGAGAGGTCGAGCCAGGAGACCAAGCGATGCTGTTCGTTGAGCAAATCAAGGAAGGCCAGGGGGTGATTGGATCCGATGGAGAGCATGTCGGAACCGTCGACGCCCTTAGCGGCCAGCTCATCAAGCTGAAGAAGAATGATCCGGGGTCGGGCGGAGCCCACCACTATCTCGACCTGGCGCTCGTCGTTGCCCTCGAGCACGATACGATCAAGCTGATCGTCCCGGCGGCGGAAGCCAAGGAGAGATGGTCTGAGGCGACCGAGTAATGGACCGACGCCATTTTGTTGCTGGAGTCGGCGCGACCATCGTCGCTGGGCCAGCCCAGGTGAGCGTCGCGGTTGACCGCTTTGGCCCAAGTGCCTCTGGAGGCACCGTCATTCTCCTTTATGGCTCAGACGGCCTGACGAATAGCGGCCGATATGAGTTTGCCGCAAACATGATCGCGGGGGCCGGCTACAACGTCCTGCTCCCGCGGTACTTCGAGGCCACCGGCGATCGGCCCGCTACGGTGAAATCAAGAGCAAGTTCCCGGTGTGGCTGGAAGCGATCGAGTCAATCACCGGCGATCACCAGGCCCGTCTCGCCGTTGTCGGCTTCTCGCTGGGCGGTGCATTGGTCCTGGCTCTGGCGGCACGCGATCGCAGGGTTAAAGCTGTCGTCGACTTCTTCGGATTCCTGCCGCCGGGCTTGGAGCGAGCCTCGCAGCCCCCTACGCTCATCCTGCATGGGGAAGCGGACCGAGTGGTGCCTGTGTCTAACCGCCGGGGCCATCGAGAGATTGGTCAAAAGCAGCGGGGGAACGGTTCAACGCCAATGGACATGGTTTCTCACTGGTGAGTTGGATGCAATATTGAGGACACACGCGTTCCTGCGCGAGAACCTTTGACGATTGCCGGTTTCGCGTGTGGGAGAGCCGTCGGTGAAGATCGCAACCTACAATGTGAACGGCATCAACGGTCGGTTGTCCGTTCTTCTCCAGTGGCTCAAGCAGGACCGCCCCGACGTCGTGTGCCTGCAAGAGCTTAAATGCTCAGACGATCGCTTTCCCGAGCACGAATTGCAGCAAGCCGGCTACGCGGCGGTTTGGCACGGCCAGAAGAGCTGGAATGGTGTAGCTATCCTCGCGAAGGGGTCATCCCCGGTTCTCACGCGCCGGGGGCTACCGGGAGATCCTGATGACAGCCATAGCCGGTACATCGAGGCGGCGGTCAACGGGGTACTGATCGGGTGTCTCTATCTCCCCAACGGGAATCCTTCCCCCGGCCCCAAGTTCGAATATAAACTGCGCTGGTTTGGGCGACTGCATGCCTACGCCCAGGAGCTGCTCTCCCTGGAGGTACCGGTCGCGCTCGTAGGCGATTTTAATGTCATGCCGACGGAGCTCGATGTTTACGCACCCGGGCGATGGCGAGATGACGCGCTCTTTCGACCCCAGGTGAGGACGGCATATACTAAGCTCCTCGAACAGGGTTGGACGGACGCCGTCAGGCACCTTCATCCGAGAGAGCGCATCTACACGTTCTGGAAGTACTGGCGGAACTCGTTCGAACGCGACGCAGGGCTGCGGATTGACCATCTCCTGCTAAGCCCTGCTTTGGCTGCAACACTCAAGCGTGCCGAGGTTCGACGGTCGCCGCGCGGCTGGGAACATACTAGCGACCATGCCCCGGTCATGATCGAACTTGGATGACATGCTGGCCGAGCAGCGAGCCCATCTGCGTTAGGAAGCCGGATCGACCGTGTCGGCCACCGCCTCCTTTTTAGCCTGAGGCAGCAGCGTCATCATCAGGATGAACGCCGACAGCACAAAGCATATGCTGTTCGTGACGATAAGTGGCCATTCGCCCAGACCGATTCCATATGCCGTCCAGAGAGCGAAGCCAGTCACAGTCAGGCTATATGTCACGGTAGAGATTGCCCCCGTGTCGCGTGTCCGGACAATACGCCAAGCCTGCGGGACAAAGCTGATGGTAGAACACAGCGCTGCGAGGGTGCCGGCCACGGCGATCCAATTCACGTCGAAAACCTACCTCTACAGTCGCCGAACATTCGCCCGGACCTTTCGTCGATAGCCGCAAGCAATTCCAACAGCACCAGTTCCGGTAGCGGCCTTCAACACGGCATTCTGTGCGGCGCAGGTCTTTTCCGACTGATCTCGCGCTGGCAGCACGACCACCTGAGGCGATCTTCATGCTCCGGAACCAGATGGCCTGCTGCGCCTCGAATGCCAGCATCGACATTTCCAGAAACAACTTAAACATCGGCAGCCTCTTCAGGTGAGGGCTTCCGAGGCCGCCGCATTCCCTTCCGCGCTTGGCTTGTGCGAGATTTTGCGCCCTGCCCGGCCGCCGACCGGGCCGGGCGTTCCGGCTGCTCTTCCTCCGCCACCCTCGCCCGCGTCTCCTGACTCATGCGATACCAGGCGTAGCCAATCGCGCCCGCGAGGATCAGGGGCGTGGGAAGCCGTGTCGCCAGTAGCGTTATCGGAACCGCAAGGCGCTCGGGGATTTCGCCCCTTCCCACCTTCCCGGCAACCCAGGCACCAGCCAGGCTGAAGACCGCTGCCCGGATCATTTCTCCTCCTCCGCGGCGCCCGGTGTCGTGGGCACCTGCTGGGCCACAGGGTCGCTCGCGGGAAAGGTGTCTTTGAGGGCCTGTTCGAGCTTCTGATCGGAGGTGAGCGCCCGCTCTGCTTTCTTTTGAGACTTTTGCTCCTGCCGGAGACTCTCGACTGCCGGGCTCTGTGGATCTGCCATGGGTGCCTACGTCAACTGTCAGTGCGAAGGTTGAACGCTGCTAAGCCTGTACCGTTCCTTCCCGGAGAAGATCTCGGTCCGCGACCTTGTGGGAACCAGAGCAGCGCTTATCTCTCTGTCCGCGCAGCGCCACATGGTGCCTGCTTGCTCTCCGGTTGGATGCCTCGCCGGATGTAGATAGATGTCGGTGGCGAGCTGTATGCCGTTTCGCATCGTGCCCGTCCCAGTGCAGCCGGGGCTCACCGGTCGAAACCCCCGCATTCGTGCTGTCAGACTCCGGCCGGATCGGTTGGCGGATCCGAGGCGGCCGCCAGCAGGCGCGATGCTTCGGTAAGGCTGTGGGTCAAGTGATTTAGCGCACGCACCGCATCGACTTCCGCAAACCGGGCCTCGTCTCCAGCCGCGCAGGAAGCAAGTCGCCGGAGCGGATCGAGAACCGGCCAGGATGACAGCGAAAGCGCGGCATCGTGTACGAAGCGATTCCCCCGGGTGTAGTCGAGCGGAACGATAATGCGGCTGAGCCGCATGACCGCGCGATCATGCACCGAAGCGTCGAGCGCCAGGATATCGAAGCCCGCGAGATCCAGGGCCAGAGCTCTCGCATTGCCGATGGCCTTGCGGAGATGCGGCGGGATCTCAGGGCGATCCCCGAAGCGATCCAGTTCGCCGGCGAGATCGGCCAGCTGGTTGGTATAGTCGATCGGCAGCCGCTCTCGCGTCAGGAGGTCCAGCACGACGCGCAGCACGATCCGCGCGTCCCGTACCAGCAGATCGGGATCCACCTTGTCGAGCTGGTCGTGTTCGGTATGCCACCACCAGCCGAGATCGTTGCGCATTTTCAGCGCGCCCGGCTCCTGCAGGCTGAGGCTCCCGAAAACGGAGGGGATGCCGATTCCCGGGAAAGAATCGTCGGCCGAGCGCGCCTTGCGGCGCCCGGCCAGCTTTTGCCCGGTCTCCTCCGCGATAGCGGCCTCTGCGATGCCAAAAAGCCCACCGGCCGCTCCCGTCCGGGTCAGATCTTTCGCTCCGATTCCTCCGGGGCTGTCGAGATTCACATGGGCCGCGCAGCGTGCGTCGAGCTCCGCCCAATGATTGTCGGCATACCAGGCCGATCCGGAATAGCGCCCCTGGGAATGCCCGGACCAGAAGCAGATACGAATGCCCCGGCGCCAAGCCTCCCGATGCTCCAGGCACAGCCGCAGGACCTCAAGCATCACGATATTCGCGGAGCCGTTGTCCATCACGCCCTTGAACCAAGTATCGACATGGCATGAGAGCAGGATGAAAGGTCCTGGCGGATCCTCGGCTAGCGGCAGATCGCCGACGAGAAGCGGGGTTTTGCGCCAGCCGGTATCCACCTCCGCATGAAGCGTGACCTCCACCGCAGCATCCTGCAGAGCTTTCCGGAGGGCTTCGCCATCCGCATTTCCGATCGTCAGCACGACGACACTCGGCAGGGCTGAACGCGTATCGATCGACGGATTGCCCCAGATCGGCGAGATGCACATCTCGTGCAGCAGATGGTGGGGGCTGATCTGCACAACGCCCGCCGCACCCGCCTGCGAGGCCAGCAGGGCTATACCGGGGCTTGCGATCCCATCGACCAGAACGATCCGCCCGCGGACATCCCGTTCGGCAAAGGCTGCACGCGAGCCGTCGCCGAGATCGATGAGCGCCCCCACCAGCCCATCGCCCGGCGAAGGCAGCGACATCGAATGCGTGATTGCCGGTATCGTTCGTCCATCGACGACGAGCCGGGCCGGCCCGGGAATGCTGATATAGGCGTCATGCTGGATGAGCTCGGTTCGCAGGCCGAGCCCGTCCAGCTGCTCCTTGATCCACGAAAAGCTGGCCGCCTCCCCGGCTGTTCCGGCCAGTTTCGACCACTGAGCCAGGGTTCCAAGCCCAGACATCATGCGGGCCGCAGACACCGCGCCGACAAGCGCCGGTTCCGGGCCACCTTCGGCTTGCATTGCTATGGCCATGGCGATGGCATCCTTGTCTCTTGCATCTGCGTGAAAGGGGCCGACACGTTCAGCCGGCGCTTCGAGAGGCCGCGAGCAGCGCCGAAAGCTCACGCGCCGCGCTGCGAACGGTCTCGACGAGGGTGGGAAGGAGGCTCTCGCTCACCCGGCCTGTCGGCGCACCGATATGGATCGTCGCGATGATCTTGCCGTCGGGACCCATCACCGGCGCGGAGATCGAGATCAGGTCGGGGCTAACCTCGCCATGGCTGACATAGAAGCCCTGGCCGCGAACATGCGCGAGCACCTGCCGAAGCCGATCGGGATCGACGCAGGTCCGGTCCGTGAACGCCTTCAGCGGCTCACTGAGCAGCGCCTCCCGAAAGGCCTCGTCCTGAAAGGCGAGAAGGACGACGCCCGAGCCGGCATGCATGGGCCTGCTTCCGCCTATGCCCGCCAGCACCTTCACTGCTCGCTCCGGTTCCCAACCTGCCACACAGAGGCTGTTGCGGCCGTCGCGAACGCGAAGCTGGACCGTTTCGCCCGTGCCGCTGCCGAGCTTCGCGATGATCGGCCCGGCAATCCTCGCGATATCGATCTGCCGCTCCGCCGCATTGCCGATCGCCAGCGCGGCCAGCCCCAGCCGATAAGTGCGCCGCTCGGGTGTCGAGCTGATGAAATTGCTGGCCTCGAGGCTGCACAGCAGCCGGTACACCCTCGCCTTGCTCTGCCCTGAACGCCGCGTGATCTCAGAGAGGCCGAGATCGGGCGTTTCCGCAATGAGCTGCAGAACGCCGAGCGCGGCGTCGACGGCATCGACCCGGTACTTCTCGATCTCTTTGGGCGGGGACGCACTCATCGTTGGCGCTCTCCTTCTGCTCGGCCCCCAAGATGGCGGGGCCGCCCTCTTGTGAAGTTCGCCACTACCACAATGTCGTTTGGTTCGCTAGATGAACCATCGGTTCAATAATTTGACATCGACGCAAGTCCGACGCAAGCTCCTCCGAAATCGACCTTTGGCAGCGCTCCTCCAACAACGGCTGCGTCATCGAGATCGCAGGGAACGAAAAACCGATGGCTTCAGACGCGAAAGTCCGCTTCGGCCGGATCCGCTGGCCCGGTGACGCCAGGGCCGTCGTCTGCGTCACGATCCATGTCGATGGCCCCGCCGTCGAAGCCGGCCGCGGCCAGAACGCGCTCGGCATCCACGGCCGCGGCAGTTACGCGCTGCGGCGCGGCATCCACCGCTATCTGGAGATGCTCGACCGTCACGACGTGAAAGCGACCTTCTTCTGCTGCGGCTATGACGCCGAGCACTGGCCGGAGCCCTTTTTCGATATCAGCAAAGCAGGCCACGAAATCGCAGCCCATGGCTATCAGCATGAAGGCTTCGACCTCGGCGAGAGGGAGCCGGAGCTGCTCGAAAAGACCCATCGGATTCTCGAAGGCTTCGGTGCGGCGCCGGTCGGCTGGTGCTCGCCATCCGGGCGCAAGAGCCGGCTGACGCTGCCGACCCTGCGGCGCCTCGGCTATATCTACGACGCGAGCGAGAAGGACGAGGACATCCCCTACCTGCTGGAGGATGGCTTCATGATCCTGCCGAACAACACCGTCTCTCTCGACGATTTCCCGATGTATTTCACGGGCGGCGCCTCGGCAGCGGAGGTGGAGCGCAACTTCGTGCAGGAGTTCGACGCCGCGCTCGATCGCGACGGCTATGTCCACCTCACCGTGCATCCCCGAGCGGGTGGCGGCTCGGGCACCCCGGCGCGGGCGGCGGCGGTCGACCGTTTCCTGGCTCACGCGAGGGCGACGCCCGGCATCCGCTTCATGACCTGCCGCGAACTCGCGGAATACTGCCTGAGCGAGCCCTCCCGCTGGCAGGAGACACGGGCATGACCGGCTCCCTTCTCATCACCGTGAACGTGCACGGCATTGGCCCGGAGGCCGCAAGCACTCCGGAAGCGGAGCTGTTCGGCCGTGATGCCCATGGCCGCTACACCTATCGCATCGGCCTTGCCCGCCTGCTCGACGCCCTGCGCGAAGGCGGGCTTCCAGCGACGTTCTTCTGGCCGGCGACGGAAGCTGAAAAGCTGCCTCACCTCGTCGAGCGCTGCCTGCGGGACGGCCACGAGATTGCCAATCACGGCCGAGCATTCGAAGACCACCCCGCGCTCGGCCGCGAGGCGGAAGCCGCAGCCATCGGCGAAGCGCACGAGACGTTGCTTCGCCTGAGCGGAGCGTCGCCGCGCGGCTTTCGATCTCCGACGGGTACCCTGTCCCCGGATACGATCCCGATCCTTCAGAGCCTCGGCTATCTCTACGATTCCAGTTTCCTCGACGACGACTGTCCCTACGCATTGGGCGGGCATGGCGGCGATGGCATGGTCGAGTTGCCGATCTCGGAGGGGCTGACCGACGCCACGCATTTCCGCCGGCGTGTCACCCAGGACCGGGCCGAGGAACTGATGAGCGAGGAGCTCTCGGCTCTGCTCGCGGTCGACAGCTACGCCTGCCTCACCTTCCATCCCCGCGCCGACATTGGCGTCGGGCGCGCCGCGCGCCTGCCCTTGGTCCAGCGCCTCGTCGGGCTGGCCGAGGCGCGGGGAGCCGAGCCCCTGCTCTGCGCCGAAGTGGCGGAGCGCTTTCGAACAGCCGGCATCGCGCCGACATCTGACACGACCGGAGATTGAGATGCGTGCTCTTGCAGCCCTCGCCCTCGGATTGACCGCGTTTGCGGCGGCCGGAAGTCCTGCCTCGGCCCAGACTCTGCGGACGATGCTCACATCCGATATCCGGGGTGTGATGCCCGGCCGCAGCCCCGACACAGCAACGGGCAGCGTCCTTCAGAACATCTACGAGGGCCTGGTCGCATGGCGCGCCGACGGAAGCGTCGCTCCCATGCTGGCCGAGAAGATCGACACCTCCGCCGATGGCAAGACCTATGTCTTCACCCTCCGCGACGGCATCAAGTTTCACAACGGCGCGCCTTTGACCGCGAAGGAGGTGGTCTGGACCTGGGAGCACTTCCTCGATCCCAAATCCGCGTGGCCCTGTCGCGGCGCCTTCAATGGCACGAACGCGACGAAGATCGAGTCGGTCAAGGCGCTCGACGATCGCCGGGTGGAATTCCAGCTCGCTGAGCGGAGCGGCTCCTTCCTCAGCGCCATGGCCCGCGGCGATTGCGATTCCGCCGGCATCGCCCATCCCGATGCGGTCGATGCCAACGGCAACTGGGTCGCGGCGATCGGCACCGGCCCCTTCAAGATGACCGACTGGCGCAAGGGCCAATTCATCGAGCTCACGAGGTTCGCAGACTATAGATCGCGGACGGAACCTTCGGACGGGCTTTCCGGCGCGAAGGAAGCGAAAGTCGAGAAGGTTAGGATCAATCTCGTCCCGGACGCCCAGGTCGCCAAGCTCGGCATCCTGCAGGGCCAGCTCGATCTTTGGACCGACGTCGATGCAGCCTCAATCAATGATTTCGCCAACGATAAGAACGTCACGGTCGTCACGACGCCGGTCGCCGGCATCTACACGATCCCGCTGCAATCTCGCGATCCGGTGCTGGCCGATCCGCGCATCCGCCAGGCGATCAGCCATGCGATCGATCGCGCGAGCCTCGCCAAGGCAGTGCTGGACGATGACAGCATCGCCTCTCCGTCGCTGATCCCGCTGACGAGTAAATTCTACGGCAAGGTCCAGCGCAGCGGCGCAGAATACGACCCCGACAAGGCGCGCGCCCTGATCAAGGCCTCCGGCTACAAGGGCGAGCGGATTGCTCTGATCACCAGCAAGGCATCTCCTGTGATGGGCGATACAGCGATCTACCTCCAGTCCATGCTGCAGGCCGTCGGCCTCAATGTCGATGTCGAAATACTGGAATTCGCTACGCAGTTCGAGCGCTTCTACAGCGGGCGCTACCAGATGATGGTCTGGAATCTCACACCCTATCTCGATCCGCTCTTCATCGTCGAGCGCTTCACCGGCGACAAGGCGCGCCAGGCCGACAAGGTCTGGGACAGCCCCGCCTCGAAGGAGCTCCTCAAGAAGCTCGTTCTTGCCGATGACGGCCAGGACAAGCAGGCGCTCTACGATGAGCTGCATCGCCTGCAGATGGCGGAAGCGCCGCTCGTCGTATGGGGCACGCGCGCCACGACGGTCGCCTTCCGGAAGAACGTCACCGGCTTCCAGTCCTGGCCCGGCCAGAAGCCGCGCTACTGGAATGTTTCGGTCGCTCCCTGACCTCCGCTGCCCGGAGCGATCGCCATGCCGTCGCTCCGCAAATCCCACTTTTCATGACGGCCGAGGGCCAGATGACGCTTGCGATACTCACTGATCCGAAAGCTGCCGGCATCTCCGCGGTGAGGTTGCAGGCGACGGTGGCCACCCTGTCCGCGCTCGGCCGAAAGCTGCCGGGATCGGACAGCGCCGCAACCGCCTGTCGCTTCATATGCGAACAGTTGACGTCCTGCGGCGTTGCCAATCAGATCCTCGAACTCGACGCCTTCATCAGTTGGCCCGTCAAGGCGTCTCTCGCTGTCAATGGCACTGTGCTGCCGGCCAATGGCTCCGCCTTCACGGCCTCTGCCGACAAGCTGAGCGGCCGCGTCACCCGCTCTTTGGAATCGGCCGACCTGAACGGCGCCTTTCTGGTGATCGATGGACTACCGCGCTACGACTCCTGCATCAGTGCGCAGAAGGCCGGCGCGCTCGGCGTCATCGCCATCTCGCATGGGCCGCAGCGCCATTACGTACAGGCTTCGCCGCTGTGGGGCGCGCCGACAGGCCCGGCCGATCTCGCCCTGCTGCCGAGCGTGCCCGCGATACAGGTTTCGCGCGACGCCGCCGCCGTTCTGGCGCAAGCCATCGCAAGCGGCTCGCAGATCACCATGACCAGCGAAATCCGCACGGAATGGCGTGCCGCCCAGCAGCCCGTCGGCGAGATCGAGGGGCGGGAGCCGGGCTATGTCCTGCTCGGCGCGCATTACTGCACATGGGGGGACGGTGCGACCGACAACACGGCCGGCGTCGCCCTACTGATCGAGCTCGCGCGGCTGCTCAAGCAGCAGCCCAAGCCCCGCTACGGCATCAAGTTCGCCTTCTGGACCGGGCACGAACAGGGCGGCTACGCCGGCTCATCCTGGTATGCCGACGCATTTCGTGCCTCGCTCTACCGGGACGCCATCGCCTATCTCAATGTCGATATTGTCGGCAGCCGCGGCGGCACCACCAAGGCCCTGCGGAACACGACCGCTGAATTGGTCGACTACGTCAGGCAGGTGCTTGACGGAACGGTCGGCAAGCAGACGCAAGAGGAAGAGGATTTCGTCGACCGCTCGGTCAAGCGGCTCGATCCCTATATCGATCCCCGGCGCTCGGCACGTAACTCCGACCAGAGCTTCAGCGGAATCGGGCTCGCCACGGCTCAGGTTAGCGCCTTCCTCCCGGCTGCCAGCCCGGAACATCTACACGGCAGCGGCCTGGCCTGGTGGTGGCACACAGATCAGGACACGATCGAGCATATGGACGCCGCAGTCCTGGCCGTCGACACGCTAATTTATCGAAACCTCGTCGCGGGATTGATCGACGCCCGCGCCCTGCCCTTCAAGCCCGCAGCCATGGCGGGCGACGTGCTCGCAGGCCTGCGCGTCTATCGTGACGCCGCCCCGGCGCTCGACGATATCGCGCGCCTGACCTGCCTTGCCGAGAGACTTGCCGATGCGCTCGCCGGCTGGGCGCCGACCGCATCCGACGACCGGCTCCTTCTGCGCCTCGGCCGCCATCTCAACCCGGTTCTTTATCACGCGCGCAGCGCCTTCGAGTTCGACCTCGGCCGGGCCAGCAGGATCCTGCCCGGGCTGGCGGCGGCTCTGACGCTCAATCGCCTCGATGCCGATGCCACCCGGATGGCGGGGGTGCACTTGCGCCAGCGCGCCAACCGCATCGCGCATGGTCTTTCGCAAGCCATCGAGCTGGTCGAGGCCGCGCGCAACGGCACGCCCTGACCCAGTCCGGCTTTCGACCAATCGCTGCGGCTTTCACAGCCGCACAATCCAACAGGGGATCACCATGGACCGTCGCAGCTTCATCAAAGCCGGCGCCGCCGCCGCACTCGCCGGCATCAGTGCTCCGGCTCTTTCGCAATCAGCCCGGCAGAAAGTGCTTCGGTTCGTGCCTTATACGGACCTGACGATTTTCGACCCGATGTGGTCGACGGTCGATATCACCCGCGACTACGGCTACATGATCTACGATACGCTGTTCGGGCTGGATGCGAATTTCCAGCCGCAGCCGCAGCTTGCCGAAGGCCTGCTCTGGGGCGATGACGGGCGTAGCTGCACCATCACGCTGCGAAGCAACATCACCTTCCATGACGGCGAGCCGATCCGCGCCCGCGATTGCGTCGCCAGCCTGAAGCGCTGGTCGCAGGCCGCGCCGATGGGCGCGACGCTGTTCGCGCTGACGGACGAACTCGTCGCGGTCGACGACCGGACGCTGCGCTTCCGCCTCAAGCGCCCCTTCCCGATCCTGCCCGCCGTACTGGGGCAACTCAGCGCTCCCGTGCCTCTCATCATGCCCGAGCGGGTCGCCCAGACAGATGTGAAGACGCAGATCACCGATCGGACCGGCTCGGGCCCGTTCAAGTTCAAGGCCGACGAGTTCCAGCTTGGCAATCTTGCGGTGTTCGAGAAGTTCCAGGGCTATCAGCCTACGCCCAGCACCGCGCGCGGCCTGACGGCAGGCCCGAAGATGGTCCATTTCGATCGTGTCGAATGGCGCCGCATTCCCGACGCCGCAACGGCCGCCGCGGCGCTCCAGACTGGTGATGTCGATTGGATCGGCGGACCGACGTCAGAAACGGTCGAGCTGCTGGCCGGCTTCAAGGATATCGACCTGCCGCGCCTCGAGGACATCCCCTCGATGGCGATGATGCGGATCAATGCCCTGCATGCCCCGTTCAACAACAAGAAGATTCGCCAAGCATTGCTCCCCGCAATCGACCAGGCGGAGTTCTGCATGTCCGTCGCCGGCACCAACCCGCAGAACTTCGCGACCGGCAGCGGGTTCTTCCCACCCGGCACGGCGCTCGCCAGCGATGCCGGCCTCGACCCGCTGAAAGGTCCCCGCAGCATCGAGAAGGCCCGGCAGCTCCTGAAGGAGGCTGGCTATGCCAACGAGCGGGTTCGCCTGCTTGGCGCCGCTGACAGCCCGGCTTCGACCACGCCGCTGGCCCAGGTCGCGGCGGACATGCTCGGCAAGCTCGGCCTGAATCTGGATATCGCGCTTCTCGACAATGCTTCCGTCGCCCAGCGCCGCCGCTCCGAAGAGCCGATCGACAAGGGCGGCTGGTCGTTGAGCTGCTGGCTCTTCCCCGGCACCTGGTTCGTTGATCCCGGCACCAACATCATGCTGCGCGGCAATGGGCGCAACGCCTGGTTCGGCTGGCCGACCGTTCCGAAGCTCGAAGAACTCCGCGACGCCTGGCTCAACTCGCCATCCGTCGACGACCGCAAGCGCATCGCGCAGGAGATGCAGGTCGTCGGGATGGATGAGCTCCCGGCCCTTCCGCTCGGCGCCATCTACCGCCAGACCGCGCTCAAAAAACACCTGGTCGATCGTGTGCCGACTGCGACGGTGTTCTGGAACATCCGTCGTGGCTGATTTCGCCCTCCCTGCGGCATGAGGAGACCGCTCCATGCTCGCCTACATCCTGAAACGCATCCTCGCGACGATACCGGTCATGCTGGTCGTCGCGCTGACCGTGTTCTCGCTGCTGTTCCTCGCACCCGGCGATCCCGCAACGATGATCGCGGGGGACCAGGCTTCAACGGCGGATATCGAGCGGATCAGGCAGAGCCTCGGCTTGGACCAGCCCTTCCTCGTGCAATTCGGCAACTGGCTGTGGCGGCTGGTCCATTTCGATCTTGGCAACTCCGTCTTCACGGGCCAGCCGGTGACGGCGCTGATGGCGGAGCGGGTTGGGCCGACTGTTTCGGTCATGCTGCTGACGCTCCTGCTCTCGGTCTGCATCGCCGTCCCGCTCGGCGTGGTTGCGGCCTGGAAGAGCGGCAGCTGGATCGACCGGACGATCATGAGCGTCTCGGTGGTCGGTTTCTCGGTACCGCTCTTCGTCGTCGGCTACATCCTGGCATGGGCCTTCGCCTTGAAGCTGCAATGGCTACCGCCGCAGGGCTACTCGCCGCTGTCGGAAGGGCTCTGGCCGTGGCTGCAACGCCTCATTCTGCCCGCCGTCACGCTCGGTTTCGTCTACATCGTCCTGATCGCCCGGATCACGCGCGCATCGATGCTGGAGGTCCTGCAGCAGGACTATGTCCGGACCGCGCGCGCCAAGGGCCTGGGCCCTCACTCCGTCCTGTTCCTGCACGCGCTCAAGAACGGTGCTGTGCCGGTCATCACGGTTATCGGCATCGGTTTCGCCGCGCTGATCGGCGGCACGGTCGTCACTGAAACCGTCTTCACGATACCTGGCATGGGGCGGCTGACCGTCGATGCCATCCTGCGCCGCGACTACCCCGTCATCCAAGGGCTCGTGCTGATTTTTTCGTTCGTCTACGTGCTCGTCAACCTGGCCGTGGACCTTATCTACACGCTCGTCGATCCGAGGATCCGCTATTGAACTCCTCCCTGCTCCACGCCGGCACCGTTGGCAGGTCTTCCGAAGGCTCCCGCCTTGCCGAGGCGCTCAAGCTGATGCGGCGGCATCCGACGATCCCGTTCGGATCGGCCGTCCTGATCGCAATGGTCGCGATCGCCATACTGGCCCCGATGCTGGGCACGATTGACCCGACGGCGACGTCGCTGGCGCGCCGGCTGCGCGAGCCTTCCGCCCAGTTCTTCTTCGGCACCGACATGCTCGGGCGCGACCTGTATTCCCGCGTCCTGTATGGCGCCCGCATCTCGCTGCTGGTCGGGTTTTCGGTCGCGATCCTCTCGTCGGCCGGCGGCCTGCTGATCGGCCTGATAGCGGGCTTCATCAAGCGCGTCGACGTCGTCGTCATGCGCATCATGGACGGGCTGATGTCGATCCCGTCGATGCTACTGGCGATCGCGCTGATGGCTCTCACGAAGGGCTCGGTCATCAACGTGATCGTCGCCCTGACGATCGTCGAGATCCCGCGCGTGACGCGCCTGGTCCGCTCGACGGTTCTCTCCCTACGCGAGCAGCCCTATGTCGAGGCCGCCACGGCCGCCGGTGCGAGTACGCCCCGGATCATCGTCCGCCACATCCTGCCGAACTCGCTTTCTCCCCTGATTGTGCAGGCGACCTATATCAGCGCGGCGGCGATGGTCACCGAAGCCGTGCTGTCCTTCATCGGCGCAGGGACGCCGCCGATTACACCGTCCTGGGGAAACATCATGGCGGAGGGCAGGACGCTCTGGCAGCTCAAGTTCTATATCGTGCTGATCCCGGCAGCTTTCCTTTCGGCCACAGTGCTTGCCGTCAATCTCCTCGGGGATGGGCTGCGAGATGCCCTCGACCCGCGTAGAATCTATTGAACCAACATGTCACACAGCCTGTAATCTTGATAAAGCGATCGCTCGTCCGATCGCTCCATTAACGAAGCGCAGTGTATTGGCTCGCGTCAGTCTTATAGTCGAGCCCGTATGCGCTGACAGCATTGAAGACCAGCGGCCCATCGACGCGCGCGCGGACCTCTCGCTCATCCTGGACGAGTCGCCAAGCATTGACCGTGCCTGGCGTCGGCAGGCGCAGATTGATGCCGCGGTGGCCCACGAGGTCCTGCGGCATGGCCGGAGCGGGCTGAGCTGGGGGGTAGCCGGGCGTCCCGACGATCGCCATAGGGATGTCGGGCCCGAGCCGAACCGCGACCATGTCCTTGGCGACGTGCTCGCCCAGCCTGACGGCGGCGTCGAACGCCTCGGCGACGACGTCCGAGAGCTCATAGGTCGTGACGATCTCGATAATGATATCGCGATAGTCGGCGAGAACCTTCGTTACGGCCGGCAGCAGGCAAAAGAATTGATCCTATCGCCCGTTCAACCGCAGCCCCCTAAAGGCCAGCGGCTATGCTTCCTCCCAGGGAAATGCGCGGGAACCTTTGTAAATTTGGGGCGTTTACAGACCTGCTTTGGAACACGCGAATGCAGAAGCTTCTAGTTTGCCGCGTCGGCCCGGTGTGGGCCTACCGCGATGTTACGGGGGCGACCTATGGCCACTCGCCCCATATCCAAGAGGCGGTGCAAGCTGCTCGAACCACGGCCGAACGACGAGGCGGCGAGGTGAAGTTCAGTGTTGAAGCAGAGCAACAGTATCGCTCCCTTACCAGTGTGCAACTTGACAAGGTAGCGTCAGATAAGGCCAATCGTCAAAATAGTGTTCGCGTCTGGATTCACCGGATAGCGCGCGCGGCGAAGCAAAGCAGCGATTTCATGCGGTAGCGTTGCCTTTGTACAATATGGCGGAGGCTAGATTGTCGAATAGCATGGTAGTTTCGGCAGTTCTGCGGCCAGAATTAGACGACAGCGCGAGTACGCCAGATCCTAGAGACTGGCTGGCAGCGATCATCGACGGATCGGATGATGCGATTGTCAGCAAGAACTTGAACGGAATTATCCAGAGCTGGAATGGCGGCGCGACGCGGCTGTTCGGCTACCCGCCCGAAGAAGTAATAGGCCGATCCGTCACCATCTTAATTCCGCCCGACAGGCTGAATGAAGAGCCGATGATTCTGTCGGAGATCCAGAAGGGCAACCGCGTTGATCATTTCGAGACCCAACGTCGACGCAAGGACGGCTCACTGATCGACATCTCGCTGACAATTTCGCCCATCCGTAATGAAGCTGGTAAAATCGTCGGCGCTTCTAAAATTGCCCGTGACATCACCGAACGCCTGAGAGCTCAGCAGCAACAGCAGCTGCTGATCGGCGAGATGCATCATCGCATCAAAAACCTGTTCGCCCTGGCAACGGCAATCGTCTCTATCAGCGCCCGCTCGAAGGGTAATCAAGCCGAGGTTATCGATGGGCTGCAGGCCAGACTATCTTCGTTGGCTCGGGCCCACGAACTGATCCTCGCGGACCGTTCCCACGGGCCCGATTCCGGGCACTTGACGCTTCGTTCGCTCGTCCAAGTCATCCTGGAACCCTACGCCCTCGATGACCGGATCGAGGTCTGCGGCGACGATTGTGAAATAGGGGGAAAGGCCGTCACCAATTTGGCTCTGTTGCTCCACGAATGGGCTACGAACGCCGCAAAACATGGATCATTGTCCAGGGATGCCGGCCGTCTCATGATCGAGATTTCTCGTTCCGATGATGACCTCATACTGACCTGGAAGGAGATGGGCGGACCTGCCCCCGTCCTACGAGCTGCAGGTTTCGGTAGCAGGTTGGAGCAAGGATTGGCTGGCGCATTACACGCTACCGTCGAGCGAGATTGGCAGGAGTCAGGTCTGGCCCTTTCGCTCTCTATTCCGAAAACGTCCCTAGCTTGATGGGCCTCAATCGGCTTGCAACACCGCCCTACGTTTGGCGACTATCCAGCGCCCCCTGGACTGCTTCGACCGCGTCATCGGTGGACACGTCGTCTGCGGCCGCCGCTCCTTGAGCTTACTCGGCCGTCTCGCCCCTGAATTTTAAAGTTGCACGGTAAACGGGCTGACCATCATGTTTCTCGACAGACGCGCTGAGATCCAGCGCCGGACCGTCAGGAGCTCCTCTTTGGCCATGTCGGCCAAAGCTTCCTGAGCGGCGTGCGCGGCGGCTTTGTCATCGGGGTAGACCAAAGCCTCGTCGCCTTGTCCACCTCCCGTTGTCGGTGGTGAAACGATATCCAGGCATAGGGTGATCCCATTATTTATGGCCAAACGCCAAGCTCTCTGGCGGGGTCCGTTCGCACAAAAAAGGCCCCGACAGCCGAGGCTGACGGCGCCAGGTGAGGATTCGAGGTGTCTCGAAGGCGGAACGCGCGACCGCATCCTTCGTTCCTATCCGCCGTGCGGCTTAGGTGGCGGCAGCGTCGGCGGACCGTCGCGCCAACGCCACGCCCAGCGGATCGGCGTCTGGCAGCCGGCAAGCGACAGCGATCCCAAGGCGAGAAGCATGATACGGTTCATGGACGTGTTTTGGAGGAAAGCGTGGGCCCGGCCGTGCGGGCCATCCTTCGCGGGAAGGATGCAACTGTTCTGGGCAACTGGGGTTCTTGGGCTGCGGCGTCAGAGAGGGCTCACATGAAGCACGAGCGCAGGCTAAGCGAATGCAGGAGCGCGAGCGGGACAGAGAGGCGAAGCATCGGCCGCCGAAACTCTTTTCGGATCGGGCCGCTGCCGCGCTGACGCTGGCTGCCAGGCCCGAGAATGCCGGCAAGACCATCGTGGTGATCTTCCCCGACAGCGGCGAACGCTATCTCTCCTACGTGGAATGAACCGGCGCGGCGGCCACCCCATCCGGGGGGCAGCGTCGCGCCACCGGCTCATCTGGAGATCGGCAGTTCGGTGCGATCGCGGAACCGGGCCAACCCGAAACTCGACAGATCGATGCCGCTCGCGCCATCGAAAATCGTCTGGGCGACCGCCTCGCCGATTGCTGCCGAATGCTTGAAGCCGTGCCCCGAGCAGGGGGACACCACGAGCACGCGCTCGCTGTCCGGCCAGCGATCGATGATGAAGCCGTTGTCGGGCGAGACTGTATAGAGGCAGGTCTTGCGCCGCGTCTCGCCGATCCGCAGCCCTTTCAGCCGACCTTCTGCCGCACGCGAATAGAAGGCTCTGGATTCTCCATCCTCGCTCGAGCGGTCGAAATCGTCGGGATCGACGCCGTGCGTTTTCTCACCGTGAGCGAGCTTCACCGCGCCGTCCCGCGCTGGGAAGCCGTAGAAGCCGTCCTCCGGGCGCGGGCCGTAGGACCAGATGTAGACCGGGGCCTCGTCCCAGCCCGCCGGCACCGAGGGATCGACCCGATACCAGTGCAGGATCTCGCGGGTTGGCCGTAGCAGGCTCGCGATGCGGGGGCCGAGCAGGCGGCCGGCCCAGGCACCCGCGCTGACCACGACTTGGCCAGCCGCGATCGTGCCACGCCCCGTTCGCAGCTCGACATGATCGCCATGCGGCACGATCTCGCTTACGCGCGTGTCGAAAGCCGCGCGCGCGCCCGATGCCTCGGCGAGACGGAGCTGGACTGCGATGCAGCGCTCCGGGCTGAGATACCCGCCCTCCGGTTCGTAATAGACGCGGTCGCTTTCGGACAGGCTCAGCCAGGGATAGCGGCGACCTGCTTCGTCCGCGCCGATCAGTTCATGGCGCGTGCCAGTTGCACGCGCGACGGCAAGCGTGCGCTCGACGAAATCGGCCGGGCTCGGCCGTGGCACCTCGCTCGATATGGCGAGAAATCCGACGCGCCCGAACAGGCTCTCCCCGCTGCGCTCTTCGAGCTCCGCCCAGATCTCGTGTGACCGACGCACGAGTGGGGCCAGCGCCGATCCTTCTGCGACAGCCAGGCGCGTAATGCGCGTCTCTCCGTGGCTCGAGCCCAGCTCGTGCGGTGGCCGGAACTGGTCGACGCCGAGGACGTCCGCTCCCCGTGCGGCGAGCTGGAAAAGGCTGGCGGCGCCCATGGCGCCGAGGCCGAGTACGACGATGTCCGCCGTCAGACGGTTGTTCATGGGAGGCGACCTTGCAGTGGCACGACACGAACTGGCCGCTCAGGCGGCTACGGCCGGCCGCCGCCAGCCCAGCTCCGGAGCGACGCGGCGCAGCACGTCGTCCAGGATCTGCTGGTATTCGGCGAGCTCGAAATCATAGGGCAGCTCCAGCCTGAAGGCCGTCGCATGAGGCAGGACCGGATCGCTGCGCAGCTGCGACAGAATCTGGTCGGTGCTGCCGACGAGATCGGGGGCGAAAAGCGTACGCTTCGGTCCTTGCGGGTCCAGAGTGCGGGCCGTCCGGCCTTGCGCATAATCCGCGTAGCGGCGGCGCGAGGCGACATCGGCGCCATCCGTCGGAACGATGACCCGCCCCAGCGCAATCTGCGGCGGACGTGCGCCGGACCAGGCGTCGAGGAAGGTTTCGACGATGTGCTGCTGGGCCTCAAAGAAGCGATCCGTCGTCTCGCCCTGGACGATGTTGCCGGTCAGCAGATCAAAGCCGTTGTGCCCGGCCCAGGCGGCCGAGCGCAACGAGCCGCCGCCGTACCATAGGCGCTCGTCGAGTCCGGGCGCGACAGGATGCAGGCGCGGCCGCTGCGGCCCGGCGGGCGAGGCGATCACCGCATGCTCGTCGCCCAGCAGCGGGCTGCGCAGGTTCTCGCGCAGGCGCAGCGCCCGTTCGTAACCGTAGTCGGCGGCCTTGGGAACGCCGTCGAAGAAATGCGCGCCGAGATAGTCGGAATGGGCGGGCGCGCCGACGCTGATCCCAATTTGCAGGCGCCCGTGGGACAGAGCGTCGACCGTGGCGAGATCCTCGGCGAGGCGGAACGGATTCTCGTAGCCGAGCTGGATGACCGCCGTACCGAGCTCGATCCGGCGCGTGCGCTGGCTTGCGGCGGCGAGAAAGGTCGCGGCCGAGGAGACGCCGCGCTCGAGATGCCGTTGCCGGACCCAAGCCGAATCGTAGCCGAGGCGCTCACCCAGCGCGAACAACTCGAGCCCTCGCTCGAGGCCGGCGGCGGGATCGTCCAGGGTAAAGGTGCCGGGTGTCAGGAAGCCGAGCGAGGCAATAACCATCGCGCCCTCAATATTTCGGCAGGCCGGGAGGATTGGTCTGCGGCTTGTCGAGGCGCTCCTCTTCGACGCCCCAGCGCTTCAGAGCGGCGTCGAAGCGGCCGTCGCGATACACGCCGTCCAGCGCGATCGTGATCGCCTCGGCGAGGCCGGCCCCCTTCCGGGTCGCGACAGCGACGTCCGAGCGCTCGGGCCAGCCGGCGCTGAGCACGCCGACGCGCCTGATGTTCCGGTCGCGCTGCTGGATGAAGAGAAGCTGCGCATGGGGCTGGACGATGACGTCGGCGCGCCCGGAGGACAGGGCCAGCAGGCGATTGGCCTCGTCGTCGAAGGCGATGAGCTCAATCGGCCTGAGCCCGCCGGCGACGTTCTGCTTGCTCCATTCAAGCAGGATGCGTTCCTGGTTGGTGCCGGCGCCGAGCACGACGCGCAGGCCTGCCAGATCCTTCGGCTCGGCGATCTTCTCGACCTTGCTGTCGGCCTTGACGAAGAAGCCATGCAGCCCGAGCCGGTAGCTGGAGAAATCGAACTTCTCCTTGCGCTGCTCCGTCACGCCGATATTCGAGATCGCCGCGTCGTATTTGCCGGAGATCACGCCGAGCGGCCAGTCGGCCCAGGGTGTCGGTACGAGCTTGAGCTTGAGGCCGAGGCTGTCGGCGATGAGCTGGGCGACATCCGGATCCGCACCCACCAGCGTATTGGAGTCGGTCGCATAGGTTGCAAGGGGCGGCGTGCTGGCGTTGGTCGCCACCGTGAACACGCCGGGCTCCACGAACTTGAAGTCCTTCGAGATTGCCGTGATGGCGGCCGGGTTGGGCTGCACGCGCGGCCGGCCTGGCTGTTCGGGATTGAGGTCGTAGACCGACTGGGCGAGGGCAGGCGCCGCGAGCGAGAATACGGCGGCGGCGATGGCCGCTCTGCGGGTGATCATGGCGGGTCTCCGAGCGAAGGGGGCGCCCACCGGCGCCCCGTAGATCGAGGGGAAGAAAGCTGGCGAAGACGCGCAGGTCAGCTCTTGGGCAGACCCGCCGGATTGGCCCGGGAGAGTTCTATCGCCTCTGCCGCGAGGCCCCAGCGCGCCAGCGACTTCTGGTAGTTGCCGTTCTTGATCTGAGCGTTGATGACGGCGGCGATCGCATCCGCGAAGCCCGCGCCCTTCTTCGTCGTCACGGCGATCTCGGCGGTCTCCGGCCAGCCGCCCGAGAAGGAGCCTACCAGCCGGGTGGTGCCGGTCTGCGCGGACTTGAAGCCGAGGATGCCGTTCGGCCCGAAATAGACGTCGGCCCGGCCGGAATCGAGCGCGAGATAGAGCACGACATCGTCGTCGTAATACTGCACCTCGGTGGTCTTGAGGCCCTTGGCCTCATTGGCCTTGATCCAGCGCAGCAGGATCTGCTCCTGGTTGGTGCCCGACGAGACGATGACCTTAAGCCCTGCGATATCTTCCGGCTTGGTGATTTCCTTGATGCCGCTCTTGGCGCCGGCATACAGGCCTAGCTGGTCCTTGCGGTAGGTCGAGAAGTCGAACTTCTCCTTACGCTGCTCGGTGACCGTGATGTTCGAGATCGCCGCGTCGTATTTGCCGGACGTGACGCCCAGCGGCCAGTCGGCCCAGGCCACCTGCACCAGTTCGAGCTTCAGGCCGAGGCCGTCGGCGACGAGCCGGGCGATGTCGGGCTCGGAGCCGACGATGACCTTCTGGTCGTCGGTCGCGTTGATGCCGAAGGGTAAGCGAGTGCCGGTGGTGGCGATGGTGAGTGTGCCCGGCTTTGCGAGCTTCACATCCTTCAAGAGCTTGATCGCCTCGGGGACCGCCTCGGCGCGTTGCTGACCCTTCTGCGCCGCGGTCAGGTCGAAGCTCTGCTGCGCCAAGGCGAGCGAGGGGAATAGCGCGGCTCCGGCGAGGAGGCCGAGCAAGGCGCGGCGGGAAAATGCGTTCGACGAGGTCATGGTCGGGCCTTTCGGTCGAGAGGGGGATGGAGGCGGTGGGGCTTCACAGCACCTTGGCGAGGAATTCCGCGGTGCGCGGCTGTTCGGGCGCGTCGAGCACCCGCTCTGGTGGGCCGGCCTCGACGATGCGGCCGCCATCCATGAAGACGACCTGGTCGGCAACCTCGCGGGCGAAGCCGATCTCGTGGGTGACGATGACGAGGGTCGCGCCGGAACGGGCCAGCTCCTTGATGACGGCCAGCACCTCGCCGACCAGTTCGGGGTCGAGCGCCGAGGTGGGCTCGTCGAAGAGCAGCGCCTTGGGCTTCAGCGCCAGCGCGCGGGCGATCGCGACGCGCTGCTGCTGCCCGCCCGAGAGCTGGCGCGGATAGGCATTGGCCTTGTCGGAGAGGCCGACGCGGGCGAGAAGTTCGCGGGCCGCGGCCTCGGCTTCGGCACGGGTCGTGCGGCGCGCATGGATTGGCGCCTCGACGATGTTCTCCAGCGCCGTCAGATGCGGAAACAGGTTGAAGTTCTGGAACACCATGCCGACATCGACTCGCCGGCTAAGTACCTCGCGCTCCTTCAGCTCGTAGAGGAGCTCGCCCTGCTGCCGATAGCCGATGAGCTGGCCGTCGAGCGTGATCGCGCCGCGATCGAGGCGTTCGAGATGGTTGATCGAGCGCAGCAGCGTCGACTTGCCCGAGCCGGACGGGCCGATGATCGCGGTGACCGAGCCCGAAGGCAGAGTCAGCGAGACGTCGTCGAGCACCTTGAGCTCACCGAAACTCTTGGAGACGCTTCGGATGGTGATCTCGCCGCCGCGGCGATGGGCGAGCGGGGCCTGTGCGACAGGCTCGCCCGGCACGGTGGGCGTCGCCGCGGCCGAGGCGCTGCCGCGCGCGAAGCGCCGCAGCAGCGGGTCGAAGATCGAGGGCGGGCGCTGGCGTAACGCGCCGCGGGCGTAATAGCGCTCGATCTGGGACTGGACCACCGACAGCGCGGTCAGGATGACGAGATACCAGACCGTCGCCACCATCAGCAGCGGGATCACCTCCAGATTGCGGCGATAGATGACCTGGACGGTGTAGAACAGCTCCGGCAACGCCAGGATGTAGACGTTGGAGGTGCCCTTCGCGAGGCCGATGATGTCGTTGAAGGCGGTCGGCGTGATCGAGCGCATCGCCTGCGGCAGCACAATGCGGAAGAACTGGCGCCGCTTCGGCAGGCCCAGCGCGGCCGCGGCCTCGTGCTGGCCCTGGTCGACGGCAAGCAGGCCGCCGCGGATGAACTCGGCCGAGAACGCGGCCTGGTTGAGCGTCAGGCCGAGCACCGCCGCCATGAAGGGACTGATGAGCTGTGTCGTCGGGTAGGAGAACAGCGTCCAGCCGGTGAAGGGCACGCCGAGCGAGACGGTCTCGTAGAGATAGCCGAGATTGTTGAGGATCAGCAGGAGGACGATCAACGGGATCGAGCGGAAGATCCAGACGAAGGTCCAGGACACCGCCGCCAGCGGGGCCGAGCCAGAGAGCCGCGCCAGCGCCAGAAGCGCCCCGAAGGTGAAGCCGAGCAGAGCGCCGAGCAGCGTCAGAAGCAGCGTCCGGCCGAGACCGACCAGCACGGGTTCCGCGAAGAACCACTCGGCGAACACGTCCCAGCCCCAGCGCGGATTGCCCAGCACCGAATTGAGCACGGCGACGACGACGATGATTGCGAAAGCGCCGCCGGCGATGCGCCAGGGATTACGGGCCGGAACGATCCGGAGCCCGGCGCGTCCCGCATGCACGGACGTCGGGGGAACGGTCGCGGCGTTGCCGTCGAGGGCGAGGGTCATGGCTGGATCCTGTGACGGGATGGGGGCTCAGGCCGAAACGGCGAAGGCCTCAAAGGGCAGGTCGATCGACGCGACGAGGCGTTTGCGGAAGGGCAGATGGCTGAACTTGCCGGCGTCGACGTTCAGGTCGAAATGCGGCTCGTAGCCGAGCGATCGATAGAGCTCGACAGCCTCCGGCTGGCGGCTGCCGGTCGTCAGGTAGAAGCGGCGGTAGCCCTGTTCCAGCGCCAAACGCTCCAGTTCGCGCACGACCCGGGCGGCCAGCCCCTGGCGGCGCAGATCGGAGCGCGCCCAAACACGCTTGACCTCGGCCGTCTCGGGCTCCGCATGAGGCATGAAGGCGCCGCCGGCGATAGGCTCCCGGCCTCGCAACAACAGCAGGAAATGGCCGCGCGGCGGCAGGAACAGCTCGGGCGGGTAGCGATGGAGCTCGACGACAGCCGGGTCGCGGCCGGGGACATCGCCATAGCGGCCGTCATATTCTCGGATCAGATCCTGAATCAGGGGCTGCGCCAGCGGATCTTCCGGGCTGGTCGAGACAAACAAATCCGTCATCGGATTCTCCGTCATCAGGCGAGGAAGCGCTCGGCGAGGCGCGTCCAGTAGGGCGCGGCCGGCGCGATCAGCGCGTCGTTGAAGTCGTATTGGGGAGAGTGCAGCGGCGGCCCCTTGCCCGCTCCGACGAAGAGGAAGGCGCCGGGCCGCTCCTCGAGGAAGTAGGCGAAATCCTCGCTCGCCGTCCGCGGCGCCAGATTCGGCTCCACCCCGGCGGCGCCGAAGACGGCGAGCCCCGTCTCGCGCGCGAACTGCGATGGGCCCGCATGGTTGACCACGGCCGGCATTCCCAGCCGGTATTCGACGTCCGCCGTCGCGCCAAAGGCCTCGGCCTGCGCCTTCACCAGGGCCGGCAGGCGCTCGGAGAGGAGCCGGCGCACCTCGGGAGAGAAGCTGCGGATCGTCGCCTGGAGCTCGACCGAATCCGGAATGACGTTGGAAGCCGTGCCGCCATGGATCGAGCCGACCGTGACGACGGCTGCCTCCAGCGGGGGAACGTTGCGGGAGACCAGGCTCTGCAGCGCCGTCACCACATGGGCAGCGGCGAGCACGGGATCGACCGTCTCATGCGGCGCGGCGCCGTGACAGCCGTGGCCGACGATCCTGATGACGGCCTTGTCCACCGCCGCCATGGCCGGGCCGTCCACGAATCCGAACACGCCCTCGGGCACCCCCGGCCAGTTGTGCAGGCCGAAGATCGCATCGACCGGGAAGCGCTCGAAGAGGCCGTCGCGGATCATGCTTCTGGCGCCGACGGAGATCTCCTCGGCCGGCTGGTAGATCAGCCGCAGCGTGCCGTCGAAGCGCTTGCGCCGGGCGAGCGCCCGGGCGGCGGCGAGCAGGATCGCGGTATGCCCGTCATGGCCGCAGGCGTGCATCACGCCGGCATTCCGGCTCGCATGCGGCAGGTTCGTCGCCTCGGCGATCGGCAGCGCGTCGAAGTCGGCACGGATGCCCAGCGCCCTCGTGCCGGTTCCGACACGCAGCGTGCCGACGACGCCCTCGCCGCCGATCCCGGTCTCGACGTCGTAGCCCCACTCGCCCAGCAACTCGGCGATATGCCGGGCCGTCTCCTTCTCCTGCGTCGAGAGCTCCGGATTCTGGTGGAAATGACGGCGCAGCGCGATGAAGCGATCGAGTTCTTCCGCGACCTCGGGAAGGACAGGCGACGGATTGCGGACCGGCGCGTTCATCCGGCCACCGCCAGCGCCTGAGCGGGCTGCGCCTGCGCATAGCGGCTCACCTTGAACGGCAAGCCGAGATGGTCGCGCAAGGTTTCGCCCGCGAGATCGCGGCTATAGCGGCCGCGCGCTTCCAGCTCGGGCACGACCAGCTCGACGAAATCGGCGAACCCCTCGGCCGTCACCGGGAAGCCGAGGATGAAGCCGTCCGCCGCCCCAGCGTCGATCCAGCGAATGATCTCCCCGGCGACATGCGCGCCGGTGCCGATGAAATTGGGCTTGGGTGTCGCGGCCGCAAGCGCCGCTTCGCGCAAGGTCTGATTCTGCTCCCGCGCAGTCTTCTTGATGCGGTCGGTCGTCGAGCGGAAGCTGTTCTTGCCGATGTCGCCGAGCTCGGGAAACGGCGCATCGAGCGGGTATTGCGTGAAGTCGTGATGATCGAAATAGCGGCCGAGATAGGCCAGCGCGTCGTCGATCGAGATCAGGTTGCGGATGACCTCGTATTTCGCCTGCGCCTCCTCGGCCGTGCGCCCGACGATCGGCCCGATGCCGGGGAAGACCTTGACGTCGTCGGCGCTGCGGCCATGGGCGACGGCGGCGACGCGCACCTGGTCGCGGAAGGCCTTCGTCTCTTCGAGCGAGGGCGAATGGGTGAAGACGGCGTCGGCATATTTGCCTGCGAGCTTGATGCCTGCGTCCGACGAGCCAGCCTGGAAGATCACCGGCTGGCCCTGCTTCGACCGGCCGATATTGAGCGGCCCCTCGACCTGGAAGAAGCGGCCCTTGTGGTCGAGCCGGTGCAGCTTGGCCGGATCGAAGAAACGGCCGCTCTTACGATCCCTGACGACCGCGTCCTCATCCCAGGAATCCCAGAGGCCCTGTGTCACCTCGAGATATTCGTCGGCGATCTCGTAGCGCAGCGCGTGCTCGGGATGCGGTCTGCTGTAGTTCGTCGCCGAGCCTTCCAACGGGGTCGTAACGACGTTCCAGCCGGCGCGGCCCTTCGAGATTTGATCGAGCGAGGCGAATTGCCGGGCGACGGTGAACGGATCCGAATAGGAGGTCGAGACCGTGCCGGCGAGCCCGATCTTCGTCGTCGCGACCGCCAGCGCCGAAAGGATCGTCAGCGGCTCGAAACGATTGAGGAAATGCGGGATCGACTTCTCGTTGATGTAGAGCCCGTCCGCCACGAAGGCGAAGGCGATGCCGGCGGCTTCCGCCCTGCGGGCGGTCTCGACGTAGAAGTCGAGATTGACGCTGGCGTCCGCTGGGCCGGACGGGTGACGCCAGGAATTCATATGCCCGCCGGCGCCTTGAAGCATGATGCCAAAGGAGACGGGTTTCGCGGCGTTCGCGCTCATGGGGGGCCTCGTCGGGTTGGAGAGGGATGCAGGATCAGGCTGCGGCCCGCTGGGCGCCGGCGGCGATCAGCTCGATGGAGTGCCGGCGCGCGGCCGCGTCGCGGACCGGGTTGTCGAGCACGACCTCCGCCACGCCGAAGCGCGTCGCCAGGGCATCGAGCTCGGCGCGCACCTCCTCGCCGGTGCCGGCGATGACGTGGGGATGGGTCTCGCGGACGGTGAAGTTTGCGTCGCCCGCCTCGCGCGCGAAGCTCTCTGCCTGCTCGCGGCTGCGCAGATTCACCGCGCGACCATCCGAGAGCGTCACGCGGAAGATGCGCGTCTCCCGCACTGCCTCCCGTGCCGCCGCCGAGGACGATGCCGCGAAGGCATGAACCGCCAGCGCCGGCGCTTGGCCGCCCCCGGCTCGATAGGCCCCGAGGCTGGCTTCGATGAGCGCGGCATCACCGTTGAAATGACCGGCAAAGACGAATTCCCAGCCGAGCCGCGCGGCGAGAGCGCCGCTCTCCGGCGAGCCGCCAAGCAGAATGCGCCGCGGTGTAGCGCGGGCGAGCGGCCGGGCGAGATCGTCATTTAAATAGCCCTCGAGCGCCTCGACCAGAGCAGTGAAATCCGGCGGCACTGAGCGGTCCAGACGGGACTGGAGAGCCTGCGTCGCCAGAGGAAGCCCGCCCGGCGCCCGGCCGATGCCGAGATCGACGCGGCCGGGTGCAAGGGCGGAGAGCAGTTTGAAGCTCTCAGCGACCTTGAACGGGCTGTAATGCTGCAGCATCACCCCGCCGGAGCCGACGCGGATGCGATCGGTCGAAGCGAGGATCCAGGCCGCCAGAATCTCCGGCGCGACGCCTGCAACCTCGCCGTTGCCGTGGTGCTCGGCCAGCCAGAAGCGATGGTAGCCCAGCCGCTCGGCGTGGCGGGCATAGGCGACGGAATCGGCAAGCGCCTGCTCGGGATCCGAGCCGTCCGCGATCGGACTCTTGTCTAGCAGGCTCAGCGCGTAAATCATGTTTCGCTCCGCAGGCCCATCGAGGGCGAGAGGCGGCGATTGTCACGGCGCGCGACCGTCCGGCGAAATAAGGATTGAGAATTTTCTTATCGTCAGCGTCGATAACACTCGGAATCCGAACGCTTGCTTCTCCTCTAAATCGCGATCGGAGAGAACTTCTTCTCTGCCGCAACCAAAATTCGCGATAAGGCCCTAGCTCCTCGGGGGCGTCCGGCAAAAGGGCGCGGCCATCCGGGCCGTCTGCTCAGCCACAGCCCGCGGCCATCGCAACGAGAGACCCGCAGAAGAGCGCATTCGCCAGCCCCGCATCATGGCGGAAGTCCTCCTCCGGGTGGGGTCGACTTCGGAAAGACCCCCTCGCGCTCACCCCTTATGATCGCGGTCTTCGCCCACGCGTCCGGATCGCCAACTTCCCTTCCTGATCGATGAATCTCCAGCAGTTCCGCATTGTTCAGGAGGCCGTCCGCAGCGGCTTCAACTTCACCGAGGCCGCGGCCGCGCTGAACACGTCGCAATCCGGTGTCTCGAAGCACATCAAGGATCTCGAGCTCGAACTCGGCGTCGCGTTGTTCGAACGGCGCGGCAAGCGCATGCTGGGCCTCACCGAGGCCGGGCGCGCCGTGCTCGGCTATGTCGAGCGCATTCTCGCCGACGCGACGAGCATCAAGCGCGTGACCGGCCATCTCCGCGACCCGTCGGCGGGCGAGTTCGTGATCGCCACGACCCACACCCAGGCGCGCTACGCCCTGCCCGAAATCGTCAAGCGCTTCCGGTCGGAGTTTCCGCAGGTCAGGCTCTCGATCAGCCAGGGCGATCCCGGCGACATCGTCACCCGCCTGCGCGAGGGTTCAGCCCATATCGGCATCGCGACCGAAAGCCTCACGAGCGCCGCCGAACTCGCGACCTTTCCCTACTACACTTGGCGCCACATCGTCATCGCCGACCGCTCAGACCCCCTCGCCGGTCGAACCGGGCTCGACCTCGCGACGATCGCGCAGCGGCCGATCGTGACCTACGGCCTCGGCTTCACCGGTCGGCCGCTGATCGACGCGGCGTTCCGGGAACAAGGCCTGACACCGGACATCGTCGTCGACGCCATCGATACGGACGTGATCAAGTCCTATGTGGCTCTCGGGCTGGGGCTCGGCATCGTCACTGAGATCGCCTTCGATCCGAAACGGGACGAGGATCTTGTCAAGATCGCCGACGATCTGTTTCCCGAGGCGACCTCCTACATCGCCGTGCCGCGCGGGCGTTTCCTGCCCGGCTACGCCCAGCGCTTCATCGAACTCTGCCGGCCGGAGCTGACAGCCGCGACGGTGCGCGCCGCGGTCGGCTCTGAGCCGCGATGAGTCCAGCCGGTCACACGCGTCCAGCAGGTCATCGACCTGCGACGCGTGTGGTCTTCTTCGACGGCCGATCGGCCGTTTCCTCCGCAACGGAGCCGTCACATCATGAGCACGCCGCGCGACACCATCTTCCTGATCGAACCCGGCTTCGCCGACCCCAAGCTGCCGGGCAAGCTCTGGTTCTGCCCGTTCTGCAATCAAATCGAAGGTGTGCTGGCGAGCTTTCCCGCCTTGAAGGACGCCGTCGAAGTCCGGCGCGTGCCCTTCGCTCGCCCGCGCGAGGCGGTCATCGCCGCGCTGGACGAAGCCCATCAAGGCCTGCCGGTCCTCGTTTTCGCCGACGCATCCACCGCTCCGCCCGATGCCCTTGAGAGCGACGGCCGCCGCTTTCTCAACGACACGCGCCGCATTCTCGAAGTTTTGGCCGAACGGCACGGCACGCCCTGGCCGCACTGAGGCCGGCACGCCCGGCGCGAGCGGAACGGACATGCTGGCGGCATCTCCCAGGCAGGGGCTTCAGTGAATGCTTTCGAGAAAAAGGCAAGCGCCATGCCTCGCTGCGATAGAATAATTTCAATGCGTTACAGCAATGCATCGGAAGTGCATTCTCGGTATCCGCCATTATTATTATCGAGAAGAAGCATATGCGATCATTGAATTTGACAGATCAGCCGCGCGAGCCATTGAATTGCATCGTCTGCCTTCTTCCAGGGCATTGATCTGTCCAGCATAGGCACCGGCAACGATCGCGCACCAGCGACCGGCCGGCCGATGGTGGAAAGGCTGTCCTGCCGCGCCGATGCCACCGCGCGTCGCGAAAAGGCCGTTCACGGAGATCTCACCATGACTGACGTCTTCATCCGGTCGTCGCATCACGACGATCCGGCACACCCCCTCGTCGAGGGGCTGATCCGGGAATATGACGGCCGCTACGGCGCCAACAGCCGGCCGGGCGGCGCCCGCTCGGAACTGTTCCGCTATCCGTCCGAGGCCTTCCAGCCCCCGTTAGGCGATTTCATCCTCCTGCAGCGCGATGGCCGCACGATCGCCGGCGGCGCCTTCATGAGCCATGACGACGAGACCGCCGAGCTCAAGCGCATCTGGACGGATGGCGACGTTCGCCGCCAGGGGCTCGCCGAGCGCGTCGTCGCGGAGCTCGAGGTGCGCGCCGCAGCGCTCGGCTATACGCGCGCCTACCTGACGACCGGATTCCGCCAACCCGAAGCGACCGCGCTCTATCTCAAGCTGGGTTATCGGCCGCTCTTCGACGTTGCGGCCGATCCGGCTCTCTATCGCTCCCTGCCCTTCGAGAAGCAGATCGGCCGCGCGGCCGCGCGCCCGGACGCCTCGCCGGTCAAGCCGCCGGCCGAGTCGCTCGAGGCCGCGACCGCACGCGTGGCCGTGATTAAGCAAGAGCAGGAAGCCCGCATCCTGGCGCGCCTTACCCATCACGGCGTGCTGGCCGCCTGATCCCTCTCCGGACCAACGACATGAACCCGATCGAACCGCTCATCCTCGGCGTTACAGTGGATCTCGGCGGCCGCGCCCACGGCCTTGCGACGAACTGGCGGCAACGCTGGGCGCGTTTGATCACGACGCTCGACGGCGTGGCCGAATTCGCGGTTCTGGAGGACGGCTTCGGCCGCCCGGACGGTGACGGCCCGGACGCCACCCTGCTCGCCAACTGGTTGGCGCCCCTGGCGCCGCGGATAGGCCTCATCGCGGGAGCGGCGCTCAACCTTGCCGAGCCTTTCCATGTCTCGACCGCGATCGCGACGCTCGACCATGTCAGCGAAGGCCGGGCCGGCCTGCTCGTGCAACGTTTGCGGAGTGAACGAAACGCGGCGGCATTCGCGGCGATCGGCCGTCTCAACGGCTTTCCCGATGCCGGAAGCGAAAAGGCGCTCGACCGTGATCTCGCCGACGCCATCGACGTCGTCCGGCGCCTCTGGGACAGTTGGGAGGACGACGCGGTCATCCGGGACACCCGCACGCAGCGCTATCTCGACGGTGGCAAGCTGCACTACGTCGACTTCGCAGGAGAGGCCTTCAAGGTTCTCGGTCCCTCGATCACCCCGCGCCCGCCGCAGGGGCAGCCGGTCGTCGCCGCGCGCTGGGCCCCCGGCGATGACGATACGACGGCCGTCCAGGCTGACCTCACCGTCCTGGGGATCGCGCACATCGCCGCCTTCAGGGAGCGCCCCGGCGCGAAGCAGACGCTGATCGTGGCCGAGCTCGGCGAGAGCGATACCCTGTTCGCGGCTTTGCGGCGGGCCGCCGCGGCCGGTGCGCGCGCGGTGAGCCTCACATTGTCGGGCGCGCCGGAGGAGGCTGAAGCCTTCGCGACCCATACCGCGCCGGCACTGCGCGCAGCCGGTCTCGTGCGGCCGGCGGCCGGAGGATCGCTGCGGCGGCGCTTCGGCCTGCCGGCGACGCCCAGCCGCTACGCATCCGCGGCCTGAAGACGAGGGTTGATGTCATGAGCAGGAAACAGGTCATCCTCGGCGCGCAGTTTCCCGGCGTGAATAATTTCACCGTCTGGAGCGACCCTCAGGCCGGCAGCCAGATCGCCTTCTCGTCCTTCCACCGCCTTGCCGAGACGGTGGAGCGCGGCAAATTCGACTTCATTTTCCTTGCCGAAGGCCTGCGCATCCGGGAGCAGAAGGGCCGTTTCCACGAGCTTGACGTGGCAGGTCGCCCCAACACCTTGGCCATCCTGACCGCGCTTTCCTCGGTTACCCACCATGTCGGTCTCATCGGCACACTGACCACGACCTTCAACGAGCCCTATCCGCTGGCGCGCCAGCTCGCCACGCTGGACATCCTCTCCGAAGGCCGCTCGGGCTGGAACGTCGTGACCTCTCCCGGGGCATTCACCGGCGCCAATTTCCGGCGCGGCGACCATCTGCCCTTCGCCCAGCGCTATGAACGCGCCCGCGATTTCATCGAGACCGCGCGCAAGATATGGGGCGGCGGTGCATTCGAAGCCCATGGAGCGCATTTCGACATTGCCGGGACGACCGACGCCGCGCCCTTGCCGCAGGGCAGGCCGGTCATCGCGCAGGCCGGCGATTCCGACGCCGGACGCGAGCTCGCAGCAAGCCATGCCGACCTGATCTATTCGCGCCACGGCACGCTCGATGAGGGGCAGGCTTTCTATGCCGACGCCAAGGACCGCCTCGCCCGGTACGGCCGCAGCCGCGATTCGCTGAAAATCCTGCCCGGGGCCAATTTCGTTCTCGGCGACACTCCGGAGGAGGCGAAGGCGCGCCACCGCGCCATCCGGCTCCAGCAGGTCAGCCCCAAGGGCGCGATCGTTTTTCTGGAGCAGGTCTGGAATCGCGATCTCTCCGCCTGCGATCCCGACGGCCCCTTGCCGGAGATCGAGCCGGATGTTTCTGCCCAACTCGCTCAAGGCCGCGCGAACCGCTACGATGACAGGCTCGAAACCGCCAAGGCCTGGCGCGAACTGGCCGAAGACGAGGGGCTCAGCATCCGCGACCTCATCATCCGCGTGACCGAGCGCAAGCAGTTCATCGGCACGCCGCATCAGATCGCAGAAGAGATCGACCGCCATGTGCAGGAGGACGCGGCCGATGGCTTCGTCTTCGCCCCGCATCTTACGCCGGGCGGTTTCGACGAATTCGTCGAGAAGGTCATCCCGGTGCTGCAGGATCGCGGCGTATTCCGCCGCGACTATCAGCACACGTCGCTGCGCGACCATCTCGGCCTCGCGGCCTGACGCCGCGGCCGAAGGCGGCGATGAATGAACGGATCGGCCTCATGAGCGCCACGACGGAGCATCTCTGTTACATCCCCAACGCCGTCGATTTCGGGCATCGCGGCGACACCGTCAGCGCCGACCACAACAGCCTGGAGACGCTGACGCGCCATGCCAGGGCGCTGGAGGAAAACGGCTGGGCCGGCGCGCTGATCGGCACGGGTTGGGGACGGCCCGACACCTTCACGCTCGCGACCGCGCTCGCCGTTCGCACGACGCGGTTCCAGCCACTGATTGCGATCCGCCCGGGCTACTGGCGCCCGGCTCATCTTGCCGCGGCCGGCGCGACGCTGGACCGTCTCAGCGACGGCCGGGTCCGTTTCAACATCGTTTCCGGCAAGGACGACCTTGCCGCCTATGGCGACAGCGAGGGCGACCAGGCCCACCGCTACGAGCGGACGCGGGAGTTCATGCGTCTCATCCGCCGCCTGTGGACGAAGGAGAATGTGACCTTCGAAGGCGCGTATTTTCGGGTCACGGATTCGACGGCCCAACCCCGCATCCGCGTCAGCGGCGATAGGCGGCATCCGCCGCTCTATTTCGGCGGTGCCTCGGAGGCGGCCGAGCGCGTCGCAGCGGTGGAGGCGGACGTTCAGCTCTTCTGGGGCGAGCCGCTTGACGACATCCGTCAGCGGATCGAGCGTCTCAAGGCGCTCTCCAGGCGGCTGGACCGCGATCTGCCTCCTCTGGAATTCGGCTTACGGATCACCACGCTCGTGCGCGACAGTTCTTCCGAGGCCTGGGCTGCGGCCGAGGCCAAGGTCGCGGAAATGGCGACGGGCAGCGGTGCGAGCTGGAATGATCACCGGCGCGGCGTCGCAGTCGGCCAACAGCGCCTCTTCGACCTGCAGGCCCGCGGTGGGGTGCTCGACAGCGCTCTCTACACCACGCCCGGAAAGTTCGGTGGTGGCGGCGCGGGGACGACTTGGCTGGTCGGCTCGGCGGAAGAAGTCGCGCAGTCCCTGCTCAAATACCGCGATCTGGGCATCACCAAGTTCATCCTGTCGGACACACCCTATCTACGCGAGATCGAACGGCAGGGCCGGACCTTGCTGCCCCTGTTGCATAACGGCCAGAGAGCCCGATCGGCCGATCGAGGAGCGACATGAACTACTTGCCCACCCGCCTCACGGCGGACGACATCGCGACGGATGCCTTCAAATCCGTGATGCGGAATGTGGCCGGCGCGGTGAGCATCGTCACCGCTTGCCATGGCGGCGGCAGGGCGGGCCTGACCGCGACCTCCGTCACCGCGCTATCCGCAGAGCCGCCGACGGTGATCGTCTGCGTCAACCGCACAGCCTCGGCCTGGCCTGTGATCGAGGCGGCCGGCCATTTCGCGATCAACGTGCTCGGCGCCCGGCACAGACCGATCGCCGACCACTTCGCGGGGCGTGGCGGCTTCAAAGGAGAGGCCCGCTTCGCCGGTGCGGACTGGGGGACGCTCGTGACCGGGGCCCCGACGCTCGACGGCGCCCTTGCCGTCATCGATTGCGACACGGAAGAGGCGCTCGAGCGTCACTCCCACACGATCCTCATCGGGCGCATCAAGGCGATCAGCCACGCCCAGAACGAGGGCGCGCTGCTCTATTGGCGCGGCGTCTACGGCCAGCTCGACGACGAATTGCAGGCCGGCGCCGGCATTTAGTGAAGGATGGCCGCAAGACACAGTGGTGCAAGTTCGGGCTCTTAGCCGGGCTGACGGCCACGGCAGGACATGTCGCAGTCTCCTGGCTCTGCGATGGCGACCGCATGGTGTCAGTGGTGGATCGAAGAGCCGTCGAACGGGCTGGCTCGAATGCGCGACAGTTCGGCCGCGACGAGTTCCGGCGAGGCGTCATCCTCGGTCCGGAAGGCGCGTCGTAGCCAGCCATTGGCGTCGACCAGAACCTGCGCTGGCGGCACAGGGCCGCCGGTGAGCGCGGCCAAGGCCACCGCCCAAGGCGCTGGATCCTCAACGGAGCAGCGCTCGGTGGCTCCGTCGACCTGAGCGAGCACGGTTTCACTCTCGCCGCCGCTCACTAGCAGCCACATCGGCTTGCCGTTTCCTGGCGAAAGCAGTGTTCCGTCGGCACAGCGGGCGTCGAAGCCCGGCACGCGCGCCGCGCCGGACCAGCTCATCTCGGCAGGCGAGAAAATGCGGGCGCGGGCGGTCGAATGCGGGTGCGGACCCGGTCTGTTCAAACGGGGACATTGGGGAGGATCTTCTGCGCAAAGGCCTTGGCGTCGGTGTTCTTGCGAATCACGTTGACGAGCTTGAGAACAGGGCGACGTCGTCGCGAAACGCCGCGCCGGTGGAATGATGGTCATGGGTGTGGCTGCGCAGGATCGCGGCTACCGTCTCGGGCGTGACCTTGGCCGGAACGAAGGGCGCGAAGATCTCGGCCCTCTCGTCGGGATTGGCCGCCGTCCAGGCCTGTGCCTCGACGATGGCGCGCGAGATCGCTCCGGCGACCTCGGGCTGGTTGCGGATCAGGGCGCCGCGCAGGCCGAGCACGCAGCAGGTCGATTTCGCGTACTGGCCTTCGAGATTAGTGGCGAGCTCGACGAGCTTGTCGCGTTCCCGGATCAGGTAGAGATGCGGATCGTCGCCGGCGAGCGCCTGGACTTCGCCCTTCTTCAGCGCTTCGCCGAACAGGTCCTGGGGAAGCTCACGTCCTTCTCGGGATCGAGCCCGATCTCGGCGAGGCGGATGGCGAAGAAATTCCGCACCGGGCTCGCCGGATCGGTCACGGCGACCGACTTGCCCTTGAGATCCTTGAGGCTACGGATGTTGGCGGTTTCGGGCACCAGCAGCCGCATCCATCATCTCACGCTCGCTTCCGCGCAACCTCGGCCCGAGGCAGATGGGCCTTATCCCACGGCAGGAGAGGTCTTTGCTTCCAAAGCGCGGCGACGAGGGAAGAACGAATCCACCGTGAGAGCAGTCGGCTGGTCTTTCCAGTTGGGTCCGCGCCGACGCTCAGGCCGAACGCTTGGCTGGCTCGGGCGGATCGAAGCGGCTGGGAACCGGGGCGAGACCGAGCCGGTCGCGCAGCGTTCCATCGCGATAGTCGCTCCTGAACAGGCCGCGCTTGCGCAGCAGCGGCACCACCTCATCCGCAAAGACCTCGAACTGTGCCGGCAGGATCGGCGGCATGACGTTGAAGCCGTCCGAGGCGCCCGAGGTGAACCAGTCCTCGATGATGTCGGCGATCTGTTCCGGCGTCCCCGTCGCGGTAAAATGCCCCCTCGCGCCGGCGAGGCTGTGGAGCAGGCCGCGCAATGTCGGGCGCTCGCGTGCGACCAGTGCGGTGATTGACTGGGACCGGCTGCGAGAAGCCTGAACCTGCGACGGGTCGGGGAAATCCGCCACCGACAGGACGTCGTCGAGATTGAGATGCGAGAAGTCATGGCCACCGAAGCGGCTCGACAGCCTGGCCAGTCCAACGCTCGGATGAGACAGCTCGTTCAGCTCCCCCCACACCCGCTTCGCCTCCGCCTCGGTCGAGCCGATAGCGGCGCTGAGACCAGGGAGGATGACGATTTGGTCGGAGCTTCGGCCGCGCGCGCGGGCCTGCGTCTTGATGTCGGCATAGAATTCAACGGCGCTTTCCTTGGTGAGATGTGCCGTGAAAATCGCCTCGGCGTAGCGCGCCGCGAAGGCGCGCCCGTCCTTTGACGCTCCAGCCTGAACGAAGACCGGCCGCCCCTGAGGGGAGCGCGGAATGTTGAGCGCTCCAGCGACGCTGAAATGGCTGCCGCGGTGCTCGGCGCGCCCGACCCGCTCGGGCAGGGCGTAGGTCCCACCCGCACGGTCATCGACGATCGCGTCCCGGGCCCAACTGTCCCAGAGCTTGGACACCGCCTCGACGAAATCGTGGGCGCGCGCATAGCGCTGGTCGAGGCCGACCTGAGAGTCCTGACCGAAATTGACGGCAGCGCCCGGCGCCCATGAGGTGACGATGTTCCAGCCAACGCGCCCGCCGCTGATATGGTCCAAAGAAGCGAACTGGCGAGCGAGATTATAGGGCTCGTTATAGGTGGTCGACGCGGTGGCAATCAGCCCGATACGGCTCGTCGCGGCGGCAAGCGCCCCCAGCAGCGTGATCGGCTCCAGCTCGCCCCGCGCCGCATGGGCAAGCTCGTCACCGAGCGCGAGCTGGTCGGCGAAGAAGATCGAGTCGAGCTTGGCCGCTTCCGCCGCCAGCGCGAGGTCGCGATAATAGGAGAGATCGCTCAACGCCTTCTTGGTCGAGGCGGGATGGCGCCAGGCGGTTTCGTGATGGCCCCGGCCGTTGATGAAGAGATTGAGGTGGAGTTCGCGTGCCATGACGGTCGATCCTCTGGGTGGCGGCTAGACGGCGTCGGTGACGCCGAGCGCTGCGAGCAGTTCGCCGCGCAAGGTTTCGAAATCGGGATCCTTCAGGCGTGGATGCGCCAGGGCGACCGGGCGGTCGACGACGATGCGGCCGTCCTCCATCACCAGAACGCGGTCGGCGAGTTTGATCGCCTCGTCGACATCATGTGTGACCAGCAGCACGGTCGGCTGATGCTGGCGGATCAGGCGGAAGAGCAGATCGTGCATCCTGATGCGCGTCAGGGCATCGAGGGCGCCGAAGGGCTCGTCGGCCAGGAGCAGGCGTGGCTGACGCACTAGCGAGCGCGCCAGCGCGACTCGCTGTTGCTCGCCGCCCGAGAGAGCGTTCGGCCACGCGTCCTCGCGTCCGCCGAGCCCGACATCGGCAAGAGCCGTGCGGCCACGCTCGTCCGCATCCGCCCTGCGCAGGCCGAAGACGACATTCTGCAGCGCATTCTTCCAGGGCAGCAGCCGGGAATCCTGAAAGAGAACCGAACGGTCGGCGGGCACGCTGATCCGGCCTTCGCCTTCGACGCCGTCGTCGAGACCGGCCAGGGCCCGCAGCAAGGTGCTCTTGCCCGAGCCGCTCTTGCCGATCAGCGCGACGAACTGGCCGGGAGCGAAATCGAGCGAGACGTCGCTGAGCACGCTGCGCCCGGAAAAGCGACGGGTGACACCACGCAGGCTGACGGCGGCGGGACCATGGCCCTGTGGCAGGTTGAGCGGATGGGCGGACGCATTCATGAGGCGAGCGCCTTGCGGTAGGACAGCGCACGCCGCGCCCAAAACCTCACCGCGAAATCCGAGCCCAGACCGAGGATGGCATAGATGGCGAGGCCGACGACGATGACATCGGTCTGGCCATAGTCGCGGGCGCGGTTCATCAGATAGCCGATGCCCTCTGTGGTGTTGATCTGCTCCAGCACGACGAGCGCCGTCCAGCAGGTGGTGACGGCCAGTCTCAGGCCCGTGAAGAAGCCGGGCAGCGCGCCCGGCAGCGCAACCTCGCGCAGGAAGGCGCTACGCGAAAGCCCGACGCTGCGGGCGAGCTCGACATGGCGGATGTCGATGCCTCGCAGCGCCGCATGCGTGTTGATGTAGATCGGCACCAGCACACTAGAGGCGATCAGCGCGATCTTCATCGCCTCGCCGATACCGAGCCAGAGAATGGCGAGCGGGATCAGAGCCAGCGTCGGCACGGCGCGCTTGATCTGGACGAGCCCGTCGAGAGAGGCCTCGCCGATGCGGCTAAGCCCGGCCGCGAGTGCCATCGTGAGCCCTATCGCGACGCCGATGCCGAGGCCGAGATAGGCCCGCTTCGCCGAGGCGAGGAAATGGTCGGCCAGCGTACCGTTGCTCAGGAGTTCGAAGCCGGTCAGGACCGCCGTCGACGGCGCTGCCAGGAATTTCGGCGAGAGCCAGCCGAGGCTCGACGCCAGCTCCCAGATGACGACCAGCGCAATCGGGCCGAACAGGATTCCGCCGGGGGGAAGTCGCGAGGGCGCGAGCTGCGGCGGCCGCGGCTCCTGCGTTCCGGCGGAGCGCTCCCAGGCGTTCGCGTCGGCCTGGAAGCCTGTGGCATAGGTTATCAGGCTCATGGCATCCATCCGTTCCGAGCAGGGCTTCAGTTGATCTTGGTGCCGATGACCTCATCGAAGCGCAGGTCGAATTCCTCCCGCGCATCGAGGCGCTTCGGCAGGTCGCCGGCTTCGTGGATCACGTCGATCAGCGATTGCTGCTTGGCGATCAGGCTGGCGAGCCGCGGAAACTGGAACTCGCCCTCGGATTCCACGATCTTGCGGCCATCGGTCGGCTTCAGGTTCTGGCGCTTGACGTAATAGGCATCCACCCAGGCATCGACATTCTGGTGCGACCAGCGGCTGGCGTCGATCCAGCCTGCCACGAATTCGCGGATTGCCGCCGCCTTCGCCGGGTCGTCGAGGGCTTTCTGGCTGGCGTAGAGATAGGTCAGGCTCTTGGGCAGGCGGTCGTTCTGCGCCTTGGGCAGGGCGCTGGCGCCGCGATCGGCGAAATCGGCGAGGTAGCGCGAGAAATGCGGCTCGTTGAGTGCGGCGACATCGACCTGCCCGGTCCGGATAGCATCTGGAAAGTCTGCAGCCCTGAGGGGCACGAGCTTCACGTCCTTGCGCGTCAGGCCCGCGAGCTTCAGCGCGTTGAGCACGAAGGGCTGGCGCCCCGTGCCTTCGCCATAGGCGATACTCTTGCCCTTCAGCTCCTCGAGGCTGCCGATCTTCAGGCCGGCGCGGACCGCGAGGAAATAGTCGGTCTCGGAAGAGACGCGCGCGGCGACGATCGGGATCTTCTCGCTGGCGGCATGGGCCTGTATCGGCGGCGTGTTCCCGACGGTGGCGAGGTCGAGCGCTCCGGCGCGGAAGGCTTCGAGGATCGCCGGACCGCCGAGAAAATTGGCGTAGGTCACGTCGCTCGACAGCTTCGCCTGCACGCCCGAGGCGCGGATCAGTGTCTGCAAAGCCTCGTTCTGATCGGCCACAACCAGTTTCGTCCCGGCAGGGATGTGTTGGGGAAGAAGTGCCCCCTGAGCCGCTGCGCCAGCGATGGCGTGGGAGACGAAAGGGAGAAGCAGCGACGCCTTCAGCAGCGCACGGCGGCCGGCTTGGACATGCTTGGACCACCCAGTCGCATCTGCCATGGTCGTCCCCTTTGCAGATTGGTTGCGTCGGCGATCACCGCTGACCTCACCAAATCCTGCAAAAGAATCGTTTGTTTAGTCAAACGAATGTTCTTTTTAAGATACGATATAAATCCGAAGAACCTTCCAAGCCTCTTATGGGATTCAGGAAGGAATGGGTCGTTCAGCCTGATGCGCGTCCTGCGAGCTATCCGATCTGCAGTCGCGTCGCCCACTGTTGGGGTGATCTCGCGCCAGTAGCGGACTTCGAGATTCTGCCAGAATGCGGACGTGCCCCGGTTGGGCCGCCGGCATGGATTTTCGTCTTTGGTCCAGATCCTAGTCTGAAGCTTAGCGCTCCGGCTTCAACGTTGCGAGAACCTTCCGAAGGCCAGGCTCTTCGACCAGATCCGATGCGTCCTCCAAGCTGAACCAATGTCGAAGGCGCTGCGCTTCCTCCGGCCAATGGGCTAGCTGTTGTGTCACGTGCATTGGGTAAAGCCGAACCTTGCAGAGGCTGAAGCTCGCCTGCAGCCGCTTCCAGTAAAGAAATCGCCCCACTGGCTTTCTCTTGACGGGCCCAACGACACCAGCCTCCTCCAGAGCCTCTCTGCCGGCGGCCTCATGAGCCTTGAGCTTCTTGATCGGCCACCCTTTCGGAACGGTCCAACGCTTAGTGGAGCGCGTCGTCACGAGCAATATTTCCCATTGTCCCGCCGCATTTCTACGCAGCGGCAGCGCACCCACCTGCAGCTTCGCTTTGCCTTGGAGCTTCTTCATGAGCGGGTCGTTTTCATCGAGCGTCGCCGAGGCCAGAATGTCCTTGCCGATCCGCCGCGGTACGGGCCGGCCGGCATCTACGCGACAATTCCCCCTCGGGATGAATTCGGGCGAGATCAACTCGCGATGTTCCGCGCATGGAATTCAAATCCACTGGCAAACCACGAGGCGAATCTTCGGGCCATCCGACCAATCCTCGCCAAAGTCGTGCGGAAGGCGCAAGCCGATAATCCAGGGCTGCGCTTCGTGATCGGCTCCGGGAGACGTGACCGCAAACAGCAACGCATGGCGGTTGCCTGGGGCTGGTCATTGACTAGTGCCAGCTCGCACCGGTCGGGCAAGGCAGTGGACCTATGGCCGCTCGATCAGACGGGACAGATCGTCTTTGATCCGGAAATTCAGAATCGGATTGCTGACGCGCTGGCGCAGGCCGGACGTGAATTGGGCGTATCGCTCCGATGGGGTGGTCATTTCCACGGCTACAAGCATATGGACCGCTCGCATTTCGAGCTTGTCTCGCCGAACGCCCGCAAGCGGTGATCTGAGCAGCCGTCGCCGCTGCCAAATCCCGGCAGCGCGCCGAGCACCACAAGCTTTTTCCAGAAGCAGTTCGGGCTCCGTGGTAAAGTAATTCAGCCCAGAGCCAAGCTCATTGTTTCCATCGGCCGTGTCTAAGCTGCGCCAATAGCTGAACTCAGCTGCGCGGTATAAACCGGACATTCAGCGCGATGCGTTGTCTCCCATTTAGTTCCAACGCGACAACGGGGTGCCTCCAAGGTGTCGTATGCTCCACAGTGTCGCGGAAGACTTGCCGTGTCAGTTGCTCGATACGGACAGTCCCGCAAGCAACGGTGCGTAGACAGCGAACCTGTGGGAAGCGAATTCCATGAACAGCCGAACGCGCTTGGTTTTGCGGGTCTCGCCATGGGTGAGGAGCCAGAGCACGCCGTTGCGCTGCGGCAGGATACCTGGCGCTCGGGTCAGCTGGGGATCGGAGTCGCCGACAAAGCACGGCAGCCTCGTCAAGCCGATCCCTTGGCGAACCGCGGCTATTTGCGCCTCGGCGTCCGGGGTCCTGAAAGGTACCTCGGCAGTTCGGATCTCGCCCGCGCGAGCCCAGTCCGGGATGCCGTGATCGTTAATGACGATCGGCCGGATGGGCCTCTGCGCGCCCGCCCGCCACTTCGCCAGCAGGTCGCGGGACAGGTAGACCCCGCTGGCCAGTTCCGGTCCCATCAGGCCGTGGAGATTGAGCGGGAGGGTCTTGCGGTCGACGACGAAGCGGATCGCCACATCGGCCTCTCGATTGGTCAGGTTCGCGACCTCCCCGGTCGACATGATTTCGATCTCGATTTCGGGGTGCAGGCGCGCGAAATCAGAGAGGTCCGGCATGAACAGATGCGTCGCGAGGAAAGGCGGCAGCGTCAGCCGCAAGAGGCCGCGCGCGCTCCGGTCGCGCCCGAACACGCGCGCCTCCAGTTGGTGTGACGAGGTCTCCATCTGCTCGGCGAACTCCAAAACCTCCTCTCCCGCCGTCGTCAGGCGGTAGCCCGTCGGCAATTTCTCGAACACTCCCGCCCCGAGCCGCTGCTCCAGTTTAGCGACGCGCCGCAGCACGGTCGCGTGGTTCACGGCGAGGCGCTCGGCGGCGGCCCGCACTGAGCCGGCGCGCGCGACGGCCAGAAAATAGCGAACATCGTCCCAATCGATCATAGCATAATCCTGCACCGGAAAGGTGCCTCTTCAAAGCTCGGGCGCAGTGATCCGATGTTGCCATCCAATTCACCCGGTTAGTTTTCGCACCACCGATGTTCACGCCTCCGCACTCACCGTCGCGTGCCGCCAGGGCCATCTCGGGGCTCTCGGGTCGTCCTCTCACGGCCACGAAGGAACCCAAAGGAGACGATCATGGGTAAGCTGGACGGTAAGGTCGCGGTCATCACGGGCGGGTCGAGCGGCATGGCGCTGGCGAGTGCCAAGCGGTTTGTCGACGAAGGCGCCTATGTCTTCATCACCGGTCGGCGGCAAGAGGCGCTTGACGAGGCCGTCAAGCAGATCGGCCGTAACGTCACCGCCGTTCAAGGCGACATGGCCAATCTCGACGACCTCGATCGGTTGTTCGACACGGTGAAGCAGGAGAAGGGCAGGATCGACGTCCTCTACGCCAGCGCCGGCATCGGCGAGGCGGCGCCGCTGGGCGAGATCACGCAAGAGCTCTTCGACAAGACCTTTGGCCTCAACGCGCGCGGCACGCTGTTCACGGTGCAGAAGGCGCTGCCGCTGTTCAACGACGGCGGGTCGATCTTCATGACTGGCTCGGTGGCCTCACTGAAGGGCTTTCCCGGCTACAGCGTCTACGCGGCGAGCAAGGCGACGCTGCACGCCTTCGCGCGAGGATGGCTCAACGAGCTGAAGGGCAGAAACATCCGGGTGAACGTGCTGCACCCGGGACCGATCGCCACCCCGATGCAGGACGAGGTTCTGACCGAGGAGGCGAAGAAGATGTTCGAGTCCCTGATCCCGCGAGGGACGATGGGCCTTCCCGAGGAGATAGCGGGAGCCGCGCTGTTTCTGGCGTCCAACGACTCCAGCTTCGTCAACGGCATGGAGCTGTCCGTCGACGGCGGCTTCTCGGCCATCTGAGGCGCTGCCCGAAAATCCCCGCCCGACAGAGACCAGATGGCTGCGCCGTTGATGGCCGGGCCATCCCTCCCTCCTATATCGGAGACCATCATGAGCTACGCGATCATCGGCTTCGGCAAGATCGGCCAGGCCCTGGCCCACGCCTTCGCCCGCAGGAACTTCGAGGTGGCCGTCGCCAGCCGCCGCCCGCCCGAGGCCCTAGCTCTGCAGGCCCGGGCGATCGGCCCCAAGGTCGTCGCCAAGTCCCGGCAAGAGGCCCTCAAGGCCGATACGATCTTCCTGGCGATCAGGTCCGACTCGCATCCGGACCTCGCCAAGGCTTTGCCAAGCTGGGAACACAAGACCCTCGTCGATGCGACCAACTCCCAGGCTCCGCTGGAGGACATGGACGGCCTGCTGTCTTCCGCCTTCGTGGCGAAGCTCTATGCCGGCGCCAAGGTCGTCAAGGGGTTCAACCACCTGGGCGCAGCGGCTCTTGCAATGGACCCGGTCGTGGCGGGCGGCCATCGGGTCGTGTTCCTGTCGAGCGACGACGAGGACGCGGCCGCATCCGTGGCAGCCCTGGCCAGGCAGCTCGGCTTCGCCCCCGTCAATCTGGGGCGGTTCGACGAGGGCGGCGCGCTGGTTCACGCCAGCGGCTCCGTCTGGGGCGCGCTGATCTTCCAGAACATGTTCAAGAAGGAGCAGTAGAGGATTGGCTGGCAGTTCGTGCGAGGGGTGTATCCTCCGCCCCTTCCCTTGATCATGTGGCTGGAACGCGCCCAACCTAACCTTCCGCGCTGAGTTCAGGCAGGCAACCTGAAGATGGCCCCTGTGAACGTTGGCAATAAGCTCGCCCTCCCCCTGCAGGGGCTGGTGTCGGCGTTGCCGACCGGCTTGCCAGCTGGCAAACATTCCCAAGGGTGGAAGCGGGCCAGAAGCGCCGGATTCTGGTCGGACCAGATGCGCCAAATGCCGACATTGCGCAGTCGCTTGGGAGCACACATTCTCGCGGCCCTTAGGGACCGCGTTTGCCACGTCCTCGATCACTGCGGCCAGTGCACAAATAACGTCTTTCCTCAGGCCCGGATCAGATTCCGCCGCCGCTGTGCCTTCCTGCTTCTTTGTAACGGGTGAGCTTCATCGGTATCGAGGCACTTTGGGGCAATCTATTTTCTGTTAGCGAAAGAAAATGGGTCTCATCTGCAGACCGAGTCCGTCAGTGGCCGAGGAAGAACCGGATCATTTCCCGCGAGGCGTCGGGCCCCTTCGCGTCTACGAAGCTTCCGGTCCGGTCTCCACCCGACCAGGCGTGCCCGGCACCCTCCACCACCCAATACTCCGCGGTGGCCGATCCGGTCTCGGGCCCGACCACCCTGCGGACGACCTCTCTGCCGTTGACGACGGTGCCGGTGATCAACTCGGGCGAACGACCGGATTGTACTCCTGCCTTTTGGAACAGCGCCTCACCATTTGAGGGGTGAACAGTGGCATCCGCCGTGCCGTGGAAGATGATCTGCCTGATGGCGCCAGCTTTCGCTCGAGGTGCTGTCTTCGCGTTGCCCTTCATCGCGGCAAACGCCGACATGACGTCGTTGGCGGCGCCGTGTGGCAAGCCGGAATGGATGCCGGCGGCCGAGAAGACGTCGGGATAAGTGGAGGACAGCACATCCGCCATGGCGCCGCCCGCAGACAGGCCTGCAACAAAGACTCGTTCCCGATCGAGGCCGAATTCCGCGCTCAAGTCCTGCGCCAGCCCGGCCAGAACGGCGGGCTCACCGGCCCCGCGCCGCTGATGACGAACGTCGAACCAGTTCCAGCAACCCTGGGAATTGGCCGAACGCAGTTGATGAGGGTAAGCGACGACGATGCCGAATTCTTCGGCTAGCGCATTCATCCGAGTGCCCCGCGCAAAATCATCGGGGTCCTGGGTGCAGCCATGCAGCATCACGAGCAGAGCGAGTTTCCGCTCGGCATGACCCTCTGGCACGTAGAGCTTGTAATTCAGGGAGCCGGCTCCGTTGCGGTAGCTGCGCGTGCGAAAGCGACCGTCATCGTCTCCGGCCTCGGCCGGGTGACGGCGCGTGCCGGTCCGTTCGGCGAATTGGGTCCGTACGGCCCCGAGGGATTTGAGGGTCTCTCCCAGGCCCCACGTTCCATGAGCCTTGAAACCGGCCGATTCCGCTTGTCCCTCTTTGCGGCGTGTCCATGTCTGGGGCGGAGTTCCGGTTAGCGCGCGCTGGATGGTGGCGGTCGCGCCGACGAGATCGGCCGTCTTGAGACGTGACATGGCTTCGCCGAGGGCGGAGCGGATGCGCGTGTTCATGGGGTGTCCTTTTTCAGCTCAGTCGGTCGGCCAGAGCCGCCTTGATTTCGGGAGCGGCATGCAGCGCGCCTAGCACGGTGAGAGAGGCGATCGTCTCCCGGGCAAGCTCAGGGGAGACATCCGCCTCAATGACGGCCAGACCCAGGACGCGAATCTCCAGTCGTTCGCCGGCGGCCTTGACCGCCTCAAGATCGCGCCGGGTGAATGTCCTCAGGCCGAGTTCGAGAGACAGCCGCGTCGTGGCCTGCGCCGCGACATCGGCATGGCTAGAAAGCTGGTTTCGGATCGCCGTGCGAATGAAGTCGGACCGATTCGAGTAGAAGCCGTCCCTGACCAGCAGGTCGATGCGGCCGAGATCGACGAAGCCGAGATTGAGAGTCAGTTTCTCGCTATCGGGGGTTTTCATCAGGCATCCATATACCATCCACATGGATGGTATATGGATGCTTGGCGCCGAAGCGCAAGACCGCTGGCGCAGCTCAGGATGCGGAGACCAGCGAGCCCCCACATTATGCTGACTGCCAGACCGCCGGTGTGTGCGGATGCACATCATGGCATCACGCCTTCAACAAGGACCCGTCGACGGCGAGATGACTGGACCAGTTGTCGCGATGGCCGGCGAGCGACCTCAAGGCGGCTTCGAACATGACGACAAATTATCCCGAGCGCAAAAATGACCCCGATGGCAAATGCCGTCGGGGTCTGATGCAGCGGCGTGATCAGGCGGCCTTGGCGACAGCCGCCGAGTTCGCAGGCGCGCCGAGCTGGGTCAGGGTCTTGTCCGTCTTGGTTTCCTCGGCGAGGACGTCGCAGGTCTTGCCTCGCGGTGCCTTGCCGATGATCTCGAAGACCTGGCCGAGACGCGCGACATGTCCGTCGGTTTTGTCGCGATGGGTCTCGAAGGCCTTCTTCAGCTCGGGCGCCTTGGCGACCTTGGCCATCTTGGGCAGCGCCTTAAGAATCTGCTTCTCGGCGTAATAGACGTCCTTGAGCATGTGGAGGAACATCTCATCCAGCGGCTTCGGGGTCGTGGCCATGGGTGGTCCCCGGATTGTTCGGGCTCCCGCAGGTCACGCATGCCAGCCCGCTCGATGGCAGAAATATGGACGAAGACGGCCTGGCTGCCGTCATCCGGCTGGATGAAACCGAAGCAGCCCTTGGTGGAATTGAACCATTAACGTTGCCGTTGTCCTGAAAACCCTCTTTGTGACGAACTCTGTCGCTCGCCGACAGGATGTCGAGCGAGTTCAGAACGATCTCGAAGAGGGGTCATCATCGATGCCGAGCCGAAGCGCGAGAAAAACAAAAAAAGCCATCCAGGCAATCTCGATATAGCGATATCCATCTGCTAAATTTTTGGGACACAAATAAAAATACCATAGTTGTGGGTTCTTCAAAATCGGAATTCTTGTTTTCCGCACGAATTCGGCACGGTATTACAATATTCTTTTATCAGATATATTTTCAAGATCGTACGGTTTGCGCGAAATCGACGTCGATGAGGCGAACAGACTGAATAAATCCCCACAGATGGGCAAGGCATGGTAGGATACATCTCAGCTCCAGAAGCTGCGTGCATCAAGGAGTCATCATGCCCCATCGATATGTGATCGGCGACGAAGTTTCCCTCGCCTTCGGCTTTTTCGACCGAGACGCTGCCGGCACCTACGACGTCACCAGGCTCCTCCCGACTTCGCTGAACGGCGAGCCACAATATCGGATCAAGGGCAAAGACGATCGTGAGCGAGTGATCGGAGAGGGGCAGATCATGGGCAATGGGCACCTCAGAAATGCCAAGCCGCGGAGCAGCCATAATCCCATTACGGCGATGTTCGACCGCCTGGACCGCGCGAAGTAGCGTCTTGCCGAGCAGCGAAATCGTATGCCGCTGGCAGCTAATTCGCGCGCAGGAGAACGGAACATCATGAGCGAACGACGCGAACTCTACCGCGGTCCAAATGGCGAAAGCTGGTATCTGGGGAGAGAACCGGCCACCGGAAATGCCTTCGTTATACACCAGCCAAACGGGCCTTCGGGAGGTCAACTCAGTCATATCGCGCTAGGAGCGTTTCTCGAAGAAGGAACCAAGGAGCGGCCAGAGCAACGCGCGTTGCTGCGCCTAATTGCGACATTGGTAGACGTCCCTCCATTCGGAACGCGCGGTGTGCCGCCGGAGAATGACTGACGCCTTCGAGGCTCCGCGACGAGCGAGCCACCCAAGGGACGGCTGGCAACTTATGTCAGCTTCCCCGAATTCAACGAACAGCAAGGTCAGATGAAAAAGCACAACGAGCAGGCTGTGTGGGCGATCCGCGGGTGGGACTGGAATCGTACGTCAGAAAGCGTCGTGTTGAACAGAGGCCAACAAACGAGGGGGAGGCCCTACCTCCGGAGGTCGCATCCATAGATCCGCGTGTAAGTGATCGAGCGCCTCGCTTAGACGTCGTGGGCGCGTCGGTGAGGCGCGCCCGCGACATAAAATGTCTGGAAGAGCTGTCAGCATGCGCTCTATAGGTTTGACATGTTTCGCTTCCTGCACAGCGCCGATCTGCACTTGGGCAAGCCGTTCGGCTCCATGCCAGAGGAGTTGAGAGGCCGGTTGCGTGACGCAAGGCATACGGTCCTTGATCGCCTCGCGGCCAAGGCCCGATCAGGCGGTGCCGAGACCGTATTGCTGGCCGGGGACACATTCCACACGGAAACCCCCAGTCCTGCGATTCTTCGCCAAGCGCTCGCGGCCATGGCCGGCCACCGTGATCTGCGTTGGTTTATTCTCCCAGGTAACCATGACTCCTTGGCAGCCGATGAGCTCTGGTCTTCGGCGAGTGCGGGACTTCCGGCCAATGTCCATCTCGCGCTTGCCCCCACCCCAACGGCGCTCGCCGACGATGTAGTCCTGTTGTCGGCCCCCTGCACAACACGACGCCCCGGCCGCGATCTGACGGAATGGATGAGCTCGGCCGCGACAACAGATGGCACCATCCGCATCGGGCTGGCACATGGTGCGGTTCAAAGCTTTTCCGAAGAGGAAGCTGCGACCGACATCATTGCGCCTGATCGAGCCGCCCGCGCACGTCTGGACTATCTCGCGCTAGGCGATTGGCACGGCCAACTGAGCGTTGGAACGCGAACCTGGTACTCTGGCACGCCCGAACCCGACCGATTCAAACACGATGAACCTGGGCGAGCACTGCTCGTGGCGGTGGCAGCACATGGTGCAGAACCAGCGATCGAAGCCGTACAAACGTCGCTGTTTGATTGGCGAACGATCCAGCTCGACTGCCTTCCCGGCGAAGCTGGGGCGGGCAATCTGCTCAGCAGATGTCCCGATGGACCAGCACGTCGACAAACCCTGCTGCGCATCCTCGCCGCGGGGCGGGCAGGGCCGCAAGCAAGATTGGAACTCGACGCCGCTGTTGCAGCGATCGCGCCCGAATTTGCTCTCATGCAGTTCGATGCAGAAGCTTTGGTGACCGAATGCGAAGTCGGGGATCTCGATCTCATCGACCGTGTCGGAGCGCTGCGACGAGCAGCCGAGCATCTTCTTTCTGAATGTCATGACGATACTCGGTCAGCGGGGGAGCGGGAAGTCTCCCGACAGGCGCTGACCCGCTTGTTTTCCTATTGCGCGGGTGTGCTGGCATGAAGCTGACGCCGCTGCGCCTGCACAACGTTCGCCGCTTCGGCGGGAGGGGCGTCCGGATTGAAAACATCGGCGAAGGTGTCAACGTTCTCTGCGCCGCAAATGAATATGGGAAATCGACCTGCTTCGATGCGTTGCACGCCCTGTTCTTCCAAGCTCATACTGGAACGCCTAGTGCGGTGCAGGCTCTCCGGCCGTATAGCGGGGGCAGCCCCCTCGTCGAGGCTGACCTTCTGACAGCTGACGGCGCATTCCGGCTGACAAAGCAGTTTTACAGCGGGCGGCGAGCACAAGTCCGCGAACGCGATAGCGGGCGCTTGATCGCGCAAGCGGATGAAGCAGAACGCTTCATGTCGAACTTGGTGCGTGGCGGTACTGGCGGTCCCGCGGGGCTCCTCTGGGTTCGTCAAGGAACGACCGGTATCGAAAAGCGCGCCAAGTCGGATGATGAAACCGAGAGAAGGGCCCGAGAGACGGTCCTGACATCCGTTCAAGGCGAAGTTGAAGCTTTGACTGGTGGCCGACGGATGTCGCATGCGCTCGCCGCCTGCGAAGCCGAATTGACACGACTTGTCACGACCACAGGTAAGGCAAAAACAGGCGGTCCCTACGCGGTCGCGTTGGAAGAGCAACAGCGGCTCAGGGAGTTGGAGGCTCGCCTCGGCGGTGAAGTCGTCGAGTTGCGCGCGGCTCTGGACCACCGCCGATCTGTGCGGGGGCGGCTGGCAGAGATCGACACTCCAGAGCAGGAGCGTGATCGTCATGCTGCTCTGGCCGATGGCGAGGCGATTCTAGCGTTGGCCAAAGCCCATCGCTCGGGGCTCGACGCAGCTCGGAGCGGCGAGGCTCTCGCCCGCAACGAACTGGAAGCGGCGCGTTTTGCTCTGTCGACCTTTCAACAGTCTCTGGCGCGCCATAACGAACTCGTCGATTTGCTGATGGCCGCCGAAGCTGATCGGGATGCGCATCGCACGCAACACCACGAAGCGAAGTCGGCGGCTACGCAGGCTTCTGCCAATGTTATTGCCGCCGAGCAGAACGAACGAGAACAGCGGGATTATGTGGCGGCACTCGAAAAGTCCGTTCGCGCCACGTCAGCAGCCAGCCGACTGGCGCTCGTTCGGAAGGCGCGAGACGACGCCGACGCAGCGCGCAAAGATGTCGAAGTCATCCAAGCATCGATCAAGAACCTGACCTTACCGCCCAAAAAGCTCGCGGAACTCGGAGAAATCGAGGAACATCTCGCTGGACAACGGGCAGCCGAGCGAGCCCAGGCACCGCTCCTACGTGTGGAATATTCAACTGGGGTCGATGCGGCAGTCTCGATCGATTCTGCCATATTGCAGCATGGCGAAGAACGACCACTGCTGGGTACCACCCTCATCGACATCGTGAACGTCGGCCGGCTGTCGCTATCGGTGCCTCGATCGGAAAAGACTGAGCGTGACATCGTCGCGCTGAAGGCTCGCCAGAGTGCTTTGCTGGCGGAAATGGGCATCGAGAGCCTGGCCGCAGGTCGACAGAGAGAGGCGCAACTGCGAGACCTAAGCAACCAGTTAGCCCTCGCTCGTCAACGCTTCGACCTCCTCGCGCCAACGGGGTGGGGCGCGCTTGACGAAGAGATTGTCCGGTTAGAAGCCGAAGTCGCGGACTCCAGCCAAGTCACCGGCGACCTCGGCGTGGCACGAGCAGCCGCGCGTGAGGCGGAAGCTCTTATGCGATCGACAAGAGAGGCCGCTACAGCGGCCCGAGCGCGGGCGGAGCTGCTCGCGACGAGCATGGTCGAAGCCGAGCGGCGGGTGGCGGCCCTCGCTTCTTCGCTCGCCGCCATCCGTGAAACTCTGGGTGCGACGGTTGAGTGGTCGGAGCGAGAGGAGGACCTCAAGCGCGCCGAGAAGGAAGCGTCAGCCAAATTCCAGCGGATCGCCGAACATGCTGCTGAAATGGCGGCGCGCAATAGCGACTTGCCCGCGGCCGAGGCCAGATATGCGCGGATGCGTTCATTGGTAGAGGCGGCCAGGAGCGAGATCGTCCGGCTGCGGGAGGAAGCTGCAGGCCTCAACGGCCGTATTCAAACCCGTGCGGAATCCGCCATCGAGGAAGCCTGGCAGGAAGCGCGTGACAAACTCTCAGAGGCGGACCGGAAGGTCGCTGTTCTGAGCCGCGAGGTCGCAATTCTAACTCGTCTGCGAAGCGCTCTAGAAGGCGCCCGCTCGGAGGCGCGGGATCATTATTTTGCTCCCGTACTTCAGGAGCTGCGCCCCTTGCTCGGCCTACTCTTCGACGACGCCGACGTGACGTTCGATGAGGACACGTTGCTGCCGCGAGCAGTCGAACGCAACGGCCTCGAGGAAGAGGTTGGGTTTCTCAGCGGCGGCATGCGTGAGCAGTTGGCTATCCTCACGCGTCTCGCTTTCGCGCGGCTGCTCGCCAAGGACGGACAGATCACACCCGTAATCCTGGACGATGCGCTGGTCTATTCCGATGACGACCGCATCGAAAAGATGTTCGACGCTCTCCATCGGCAGGCTCAAAGCCAACAGATCGTCGTGTTTTCGTGTCGCCAGCGCGCCTTCGCCCGACTGGGCGGGAATGTGTTGCACACGGTTCCCTGGGACCCTGTCGCAGCTTCCTAATCGAGGAGCCACCGGAATATATCCCGGCCTCAGTGCTTCCGGCGCCCGCCGTCTGGCTTGGGTTTGCAGAGCGGCGAACCGTACTGCGGAACTGGTCCGCATACCTGATGGCTACGCAGCTTTCGCAACCCGTTCCACGATGATCTCCTTTTCATGCCCGCGAGCCTGAGCGAGATCGTACACAGCCTGCATCCGCAGCAAGGTATCCGCGCGAACGCCAAAGGCTTTTTCGAAGCGGATTGCCATCTCTGCCGACAATCCGGCTTTACTGTTCAGCAGGTTGCTCATGGCCTGGCGAGTGACCTTGAGCTTCTCGGCCGCGACGGTGACATTCAGCCCATAGGGCTCGACCAGTTCGCTTCTAAGCCACTCTCCAGGGTGAACAGCAAAACTTGCGTGAAGCTTGATCCCCATCAGTGATAATCCTCCAAATCTATGTCCTCGATCGCACCTGCCTGATTGACGCGAAACGTTATCCGCCAGTTCTTCGTAACTGTGAGCGACCAAACGCCAGCTCGGTCGCCGGTCAGCAGATGTGCACCAAAGTTTGGCGGGGTGTACAGTTCTTCGGCAGACTCGATCGCCGCCAGAAACGCCAGCATGTTCCGAAGTCGTCCCACGAGATCGCCAGGCAATCCTTTGGATCTGCCTGTCTCCGCGAACCTCCGGAGTGCCTTATCCTTGATACTCTCGATGTCCACGTGAACACGCTAGCGTCCGGCCTGCATAGTGTCAACCGTCAATTGACACCAGACACCGGCTGCCGCTTATGCGCCCGATATGACGAAGAAGGACGGCCCACTCAGTCATACCATCCTGCGCAAGTCCGTCCCGCGCGCATTGGCGGCAGCGGCAACGCAACACCCCCGGTGGGCGCGGTCCCTATCGTGGTTTTGATGGATTGCGAAAGCTGGTTGATGTGACTTGCAAGGTCTCGTCGTACGATTCCTTAGTTCACAGAGGAATCGACACCATGCGTTTGAAATCGATCATTGATGATGCTTTCGGCGAAGCGCTCGTAGAGACGGCGCGCGGCGTCAGCCTTTACATGCTGGCAAACGAAGTCAGCTCAGATTGTCCCGGCGCGGAAGCTCCTTCTGACTTCGAGAATGGGCTCACGATCGCGCAGGAGTTGGAAGGGCTCAAGAGCGATCTATCGCGTCTAGAGACGGGTTGGAATCCCAGTCGTGACGACCTGACGGATTCGGCCCCGCTTCAGGGCTGGGGTATCTGGGACAGTGGAGAAGTGCTGCCGCGCATCGTCGGCTTTTGCGCAGGCGCCTCGAAAATCGGCTCCTTCTACGAAGAAGGTGAGCAGGTCGTCACACTCCAAATTCTGGCGATTGACCATCGCTTCGCTTGGGTCCGTGATCGTCGGGGCTTCTACCGGCTTGCCGACTGCCAACTACCTCGTCGGGCCATTCTCGGCTCCCAATAGTCGAAACATTTTAATCTAAGCGTGAGGCAAAACATACGAGCAAACGATAGACATCGTGGACCCGCCGGGCAGATTACCGAAAGGTCGGTCGCATTCCCGCGACCCGGGCAGTGTCTTAGATCTGTAGAAGAAGCATGAATCGTGAGACCGTTCATCCGGCTTTGGAAGGCCTGGAAACCAACGCGGACATAATCCAGCGCTCGCGTTGGCAGGCATTTTCAGAGCTGAAATCGTCGAGAGACTTGCGCCCAATTGAGTTCGATAATGTTAATCTGTCAAACGGCCTGCAAAGTTGCCCCCCGATCGGCGTCCAATGTTGGGTCTGACTCAGTTTCGCTGCAGGTTGGGGCTGTTCTGACGCTGGTTTCCAGAAGGAATCAGCATGATGAAGCAGCGATTTCGGCCAGCCAACCTGGTTCCTTCAGGATTGATGGTCGACGAGATCGCGATCGAAGGAGATCGTGT
>NZ_JBFTIC010000013.1:0-72047 GCF_056394545.1 Allobosea sp. 10N428
CGAGGGCCAGGGGCCAGATCACCCGGCTCAAGCTCGTCAAACGCCAAATGTACGGCCGCGGCAAGATCGATCTTCTCCAAGCCCGTCTGATCGGCGCGCAWTGACCCAAAGCGTCAGCAGAACTGCGTCAGACCCAAACTTGCACGCCGAAACACAGTCTCGGCCGGGAAACGCCTCTCGACGCCTGGAAGCGCCTGGCTCGCGAATGCTCGGTCCGCCCTGCCCCCAGCCCCAGCGAAGCGCGCAATGTCTTCGGCATCCGCACCGCCCGCCGGATCAGCGGACGCGGGGTGCGTTTCCTTGGCCTGCATTACCAGTCCCGGGACGTCCAGGAGCTTCGGCGGACGATCAATCAGCGCGAGGCTCAGATCCGCGTCGACCCGCAGGATCTCGGGGAAATCTCGATCCAGACCAAGGCGGGCTGGGTTTCGGTCAAGTGCGTCGAGGACTTTGCCAAGGGCGTGAGCGCGGACGAATGGATCGCGGCCAACACCCGGCTGCGCCAGCGCTTCGCCGCGCAGGCGGCCATCGCCCGTCCCGCGCTCATCGAGGCGATCGTGGCGATCCGCGAAATCGCTCGCAACGCGCACCGGTCTGCGAAGCTGAAGCCGACCGTCATCACGGAAAGCGATTTCAAGACGGCCGAACAGAACCTGCTCCGCACTTTCCGGATCCGGGAAGAGGCCGCGCCCCCCGCAACCGATGACGACGTGCTCGGCGTCGCCGGTGATGGCGATTTCACCGATTCCGCCCTCGGCCATGACGACCCCGGCGAGAGCGACGAGCAGGACGATGACTTCGCCGACGACGGCGACATGGATTTGGAGGACTGACCATGACGGATTCCTTTGAGGACATCGACGACGATTTTCCCGACGACGACATCGCGCTCTCCCAGCACTCCGCTGCCGAGCAGCGCGCACGCCGCCTCGCCGCACTCGAGCGGCTGCATCGCGGCTATCTGCGGTCGGCGCGCGACACCGCCCTGGAGGCCGAGTTCGAGCGCCTGATCGACACGTCGTCGCTCATGCTCAACGGTCGCCGCGCCGAAGGGCGCGCGCTCGTCCTTGTCGGCGAAAGCGGCGCGGGGAAAAGCCAAGCCCTCCGCAGGATCATCGAAGGTCGACGTGAGCTGCTGCCGGAGAACCTGCCTATCGGCAGGTCGATGCCGATCGTGTCGATCACCGCGCCCTCCCCCTGTACTCTGAAGCAGCTCGGCGTCGAGCTGCTGCGGGTGCTCGGCTATCCGATCGAGCGGGACGTCCGCGAAAACGTCGCGTGGAACAGGGTTCGCGAGCAGCTTCGCCTTCGCAAGGTCCGGATCGTGCACATCGATGAAGCGCAGCATGCCGTGCACCTCATGAATGAACCCGATATTCAGAAGCTGAGCGACACGTTCAAGAACGTCATGCAACAACCGGATTGGCCGGTCTGCCTGGTTCTGTCCGGCCTCCCTTCTCTCGTTCAATTCGCCCACCGCGACGTCCAGCTCGGAAGGCGCTGCCGCTTCTACAGCTTCGATGCCGTGACCTTCCCCCGGGGCGTCAAGCGCCTGCGCTACATCGTCGACAAGATCGCGACGAACGGCGCTTGCCTTCCGACGGAAGGGCTGGACAGCGACGAGTTCCTCGCTCGCCTCTGCCGGGCGGCAGAGGGACAGTTTGGTCGCATCGTGCAGATCTGCCGCTCGGCCGCGGAAGAGGCCATCGTTTCTCAGTCGCGCAGCCTCAGCTCGGAGCACTTTGCGCTCGCGATCCGCGCGGCAACCGGCTGCGCCGACGACGCCAACATTTTCTTGGTCCGTGACTGGGAATTCGTGCCGACGGGGATCGCCGTGCCCGCCCCGGCCGACTCCACCGCAGACGTTCCCGACCAGTCTGAAACCCGCAAAAGGAGGGCGAAATGAACATGCACCATCAACTCGCGATGAATCTCCCTCTCGGCCAGGCTGAGACGCCAACCAGCTTTGCGTCGCGCCTTGCGGCTCTCCATGGCTGCCCGTCGCTCCGTGACTTCTGCCACGACATGAACTTCGATGTGTACGATCTCGCACATGGCAAGCCGGAAGGGCTGAGCCGCCTCGAGCGATTGGGCGACCTGCCGGAGGGGGCCCTCTCTCCCTACGCCCTGGTTCGCACCAGGGATGATTTCTTCCTGAACGGTCAGACGCTGCGCAAGGCGAGCTTGCGGCGCGAGCGGATTCACGTATGCCCCGCCTGCCTTCAGGAGGATGCCGCGCAGCATGGTGGGCCGCCGGCCTTGCGGATGTTCGCCCGGGCCGCTTGGTCACTCGCGTCGGTTCGGTCCTGCTCGAGGCATGGGATTGCCCTCGTCTGCCTTGAGGGGACCCGCGCCGGAGTTCGCGCTTACGACTTCGCCCGCGCGATCGTTGAAACCGCTCCGGATCTTGATCAATTGGTTGAAACCGCACCGGCTCTGCCGGAGACCCCTCTGGAGCGCTATCTGCTGGAGCGGCTCTGGGCGAAGGACCGCGAGCCGACAGCGTCAGCGGACGACCTGCCCTGGTACGCGGCGGCGCGCATCAGCGAGATGCTCGGAGCCGTAGCCCTGTTCGGTCCTCGCTTTCGCGCAGAAGCGATGTCGGCCAGCGAATGGTCGAAGGCCGGCGGTGCGGGCTATGAGATCTTGATCGGCGGAGCCGCGACGTTCGTCGATCTGATCGATGACCTGCGGAGGGCGTCAACGGCTCATGACTGGGGCCTGCGGGCCACATATGGCCGCTTCTACGAGTGGCTCGCTCACGAGGACGACGATCCGGTCTACGATCGCTTTCGGACGATCTTTCGAGAACGCTGCATCGAGACGATGCCGCTGGGGCCCGGCGATGTCATCTTCGGCGAACCCGTCGCCGTTCGGCGGATCCACTCGATCCGGTCTGCCTGGCGTGAAACCGGATGTCATCCGAAGCGCCTCCGTAAGCTCCTTTGGAAGCTGGGCGTGATCAACGATGACGATCTGGCTCTGACGGACGACCGCATCGTTTTTCCTGCCGAGCTCGCGGCCGACTGGCTGGGCGAAGCGGCGAGTTCAATGTCACTCAAGGCGGCCGGTGAATACCTGAACGCACCCCGGGTACAGATCCGCATGCTCTTCGAGCAGGGCTTCATCGAGCCGTTCGTGGAGGGCGGGAACGAGACGGTCCACACTCACGCGTTTTCCCGTGCCGAACTCGACACCTTCCTCTCCCGCTTGCTGGATGGCGCGGAACCCGTCGCAGTGCTCTCGTCCGACCAAGCGAACCTTCCCGATGCCGGACGGCACGCTTGCTGCTCAGCGGCCGAGATCGTGAAGCTGATCTTGGACGGCAGGTTGCGATGGGTGGGCAAGCTGGAAGGCGAGACCGGCTATCTCTCGGCCATCGTCAACGTCGACGAGGTCAGGAGCTGCGTCCGCCTCGATGACCATGGTGGCATTTCCCTCAGGCAGGTCGAGAAGCGTCTCCTGACGGGGACGAACGCGGTGAAGGCCCTCCTCCGTGATGGCCACCTGCCCGCCCGGGAAGCAATCAACCCGACGAACCGATGCCCGCAGACGATCGTTATGCCCGGCGACCTTGCTGATTTTCAGTCGACCTTCGTCAGCCTGAGCCAGCTTGCGAAAGACCGCGGAGTGGCGTCGCGCGGGCTGATGCGGATTCTGCGCGAAGCCGGTGTCGGGTTCGCCTTCGATCCCGATATCCTCGAGGGGCACTTCTACCGTCGCGCCGATTTGCCGACCTAGCCGTTCGCACTCTGCTCAAGAAGCCAATGCCCCGAGGGACCTCCCTCGGGGCATTTTTCGTTTCGGCGTCGCGCCAGGCTCCCGAGTGTCCCTGAAACTGCGGCAGGCTGTTGCGTCAATCGCGGTATCGCCGTTGTCATGGTCTAGAAATTCATCAATGATTTCAAAGTCGATTTTCCATTTTGCGGCAAACTATGGGTGCAGGCACACTCCCCGCTGACGAACGGGCGAGCGGCGCTCTAAGCTCTTTCCTATTGTTCAGGACGAGACCGGGCGGATCAAACCCGGCTAGAGCCCGGAGATTCCGCACCTGGCGCGAAACCGAATGGAGACAAAGCCGATCGATGGCGTCAGGCTCGGTTGAAACATCCTCACATTCCGCAGGAAGTCCTGACTAGGAGTGTGAATGGATCGATCTGGAATGCCTCTTCAAGAGATTCCCCGAATAATCTCAGCCACTTTTCCTGCAGTTCGAAGGCCTTCGCCTCCCGCGCAGCATCACACTCAAATTTGGTCTGTTGTGCCTCTTGAAAGTGATGAACCAACTCGTGAACAAGAACGGACAAATCCGCTGCCGTTGCGCCGCTCCACGCCTCTTCGAGGTAGATGATTTTCTCGCGAGCGTCGTAGATTGAGATGATGCTCGGCCGCCCCCGCTGCTGCACGAGCTCGGACGCATATTGCTTGAGACGCAATGCTGCGACCTGGCTATTCGGTTTGAATACGAGCCTAGGCAAGGCGGCGGGCACCGGTTGCCTCAGCTTCGCACCGACCCAGATTGCAAGAGCCTCCAGCAGCGGTCCTTCCGGATCGGGTTGCCTCTCACCGATGACGATCTCGAAGCCTGAGCCTAGGCGCAGGCGTTCGATCGTCTCGTCGCGTGCCTGCGCTTCAAAGATCACGGCAACCATGAGCAACGCGGCAACCGCGACCGAACGCTGACTGATGAACTTCATGGCATTCGTCCGCAGCAAATGCCGTCAATTGCGAACTGCCCGTCGACACCGCCACATGCTCGGCTTGGGCAAAGCCGGCGGTTTCGTAAGGTAACATGGCTCGCTGGGGAACCCTATTGACTTGTGCCCCTGGTTCGTCATCCAAGCAAACGCCCTCGGCTCCTCTGTGCCAGGCGACTGGTCGGCTGGTCGGCGTTCGGCGGCGGAAGCCTTGCTCACGGAATGTCCGCTCTCCGGCAGAGAGCCAACGTCCGCCCTCGTGAAGGGTCTCAGATGCGGGCCCTTGCGCAGCGTTGATGGCGAGCCTCGTGGGCCCGCGTCTGAGAGCCTCCTGGGGGGGAACCCGCGGTCCGGGGCCGTGCTATGGGTATTTCGGGGCGCGGCGTGGTCTGCGGGATCGTGCGAGGCGCGGGACGGCGGCGCGATGCTCCGATCGAGATGCCCGGGGCCGGGCTGCTGGCTGGGCATGAATGGATCCGGGACCGCCGCAATCTCCCTTTCCGCCATCGGGCCGAACAGGATCGCCCGCTCTCTGGCAGAGACCGGCATTGCTTCCTCAGGTTGCCGCCGCGGCGCCATCGCCATGAGGTGTCGATCCTGACGGCGACGATGCTTCGCGGGGCCGCGCCCGGCGCGAAGCGCTCGACGAGGCTCATGCGGCCACCTCACCATGGGCATGCGATCCGGTGTTGACGTAGGATGCCAGACCGAACGGAAGGCCGTTCGCACGCGAGATAACGTCCTCAAAATCCTCGAACGGCAACACCACCGCTATCGGCCCGAAGGGCTCCTCCTTCATCAGGCGGATGTCTTCCGTTTCTCCAGCCACGATTGTGGGCGCGAAGAAGAAGCCGCGATTGCTCGTCCGCTCGCCGCCGAGCGCGATGGTGGCGCCTTTCTGGCGCGCGTCCTCGACCAGCGTCTCCATCTCGTTCAGCCTGCGCTCATGGCAAAGCGGACCCATCTGGGTTCCGTCCTCGAAGCCGGCTCCGACACGTGTCTTCGCCATCGCCATGCCGTCGACAAGCTGCGACAGAAAGCGGTCATGCACCTTGCGTTGCACATAAAACCGTGTCGGCGAGATGCAGACCTGCCCGGCATTCCGAACTTTCTGCGCAGCCAAAACGGCCGCGGCCGCGGCCACCCAACTCCATCGTCGTGCGTTTCATGTACTGGCCGGCCCGCGCAGCCAGTTGCTTGCCCACCGCGACCGAGCCGGTGAAGGAGATCTTCTTGACCAGCGGATGCCGGATCAGCACGTCCGAGATGGCCGCCGGCTCGCCCCAGACGATGTTCAGTACCTGCCTCACGCGAAGTGGCCCCTGGCCAGGCGATGCAGCACCACTCATTGCGAAATGTCGCTCACGGACCGACTTACGACATAGGCGCAGCCAAGCGATTAAGGATCGCCGTTGCGGCGCGAAGGACGTCGCGCTCTTCGGCAGAGAGACGACGTTGTATCAAACCAGCGATATGCGATGTGCGCGATCGCCTCTCCTCCACGAGTGCGTCACGGCCAACGGAGGACACTGACACCAATCGGCTGCGGCGATCGGATGGATCGAATTCTAGGGTCACCAGCCCGGCCTCTTGCAACTGCGCAACGACGATCCGCATCGTTTGGTGGGTGACACCGCGCGTCTCCGCTAGTTTCGCGACGTTCATCGGTCCGAGCCGGCCGAGCATGTCGAGTGTCTCAGACTGCGCCGATTTCCTGGTTCCGGCCCCCTGACGGATTGCGCGAACAAAGCTACCGACGCTTCGCCGCAATTCTTCCGCTAACCGGTGTGCCTCGGTCTCGCTCACCGCATCATTCCCACAGTTTTCAATCCGTCCTCGCCTGCTTCAGACTGGAGAGCACTGCTGGAAGGTTATTGATGCCCCAGTGCTCGGCATAGCGGCCGTCTTCGACACGCACGATGTCAATAACCTCGATGCTGACCTCTTTGCCTGTCGCCAAGACGCCCAGCAGCGGACCGACATGCGTGCCTGAGATGGTCTTGCGCGTGGTCACCTTGTCGCCCTCAGCAACCTGATCGTGGATCGTGACGGAAAGTCCCGCCAATGCCGGGCGCAGTATGTTCTGGAAGGTGTTCCACATGCTCTCTGGCCCGTTCGGAGAGCCCGGAGGCGCGGAGCGGTTTATGAAGGCAGGCGCGATCAGTGCTTCAAAAACCTGACGATCCCCACCCATTATCACCTGCTCGTTGAAGCGCCGCACCACAGTCTTTGCATAATCCAGCAACATGCGATCCTCCTGCATGTCATAATTATACAGATATACTGTATAATCGCAATAGGCTGGGGACGCCGGTTTGCCCGGCCAACGACAAAGGTCATTTTTCGCGACAGTGATCCCGCCATACGCGACATCGGCAATGGATTTGCAGCTATTTCAGCGCCTCCCATGTGAAGGCCGCGTATGAGGAAGCGTGAACGGTGCGGACCGCATCGCCCTGATGACGAGACCGGTCTGGACTGGACTACCTGATCGAGTGGAAGATTCCTCACCAGGTGCGCATTACCATGGACCCGCACTCGCGCCGCGTGCGCACTAGCTTTCGCAACGAGGCTCATGCTTGGGCCTTTCAAGCCCAGTTCGGCGGCGAGCGGCACGATTGGTAGGAGTACTGCCCGCCGCGTACAACGGAGAGGACGCGGCGGGCGGCACTGAGTCGCGCTTTTCGTCCAGGAAACGCCATGACGTTACGTCATTTTCGTGAACGAACGCCGAACCCCGCTGCGGCGCGGTCAAAGGGTGTCGCTTCGGCCTGGTCCTGACATACGCGCCTTCCGGCAACGTCCATTCCGGCTCGGGCGACTTCTCATCGCCAACCCGAAGCGCCATCGAGGTGTGGATTCACCGCCCGACGCTGGGGGATCCCATCAGCTTCGGGCTGAGCGGCGCATGATCCATACCTACGATCCGCCAATCAACAGGCAGAAGCCTGTCCCCGCTTGGAGCGCTCGCACTGCTTGGCTCGATCGCGGGTCAATTCGCGCGCTGACGCTCGCATACCCCCCGGCCCGGCTGCGGTGCGGGCCGGTTATTTGAACTTGCTGCTGGGGCGCTTCTCTATGTCCTTGACGGTCTTCGCGAGCGCATCCTTCGTCAGCTGCCGCATCTTCGCGTTTTGCTCGTCGACGACCTTTTGCATCGCTGGCGTAAGCGGCCCAGCTATTATTCTGGCTAGCTGATGTTCGGGGGTCTCGTCTGCCATCGATTCCTCCCAGATGCCCTAGCGGAGCGCACGCTGGACGCGTGGTCAAGGGGCGAAGCGGAAGGGGGGCGCGCCCTCATCGCCGCTGACCTGATGACGGGCTCTCTTACAATGACGGAAAAAGGCCTCTTCCTGACTGAAATGTACATTTCACGAGCACGCGCGCTCGCCATGTCGCCGGACTATATGCCGCTCGACGAAGTGACGTCCGCTCTCGACCCTCAGCTCGTGGGCGAAGTGCTGGACACCATGCGGCTGCTTTGCTCCGAAGGGACGACGATTGAGCACGATGTCGAAGACATAGCCCAGTGTGCCGATGTCGAAGCGCGAGATTGCCGAGCGAATACCGCCGTTCGATAAGCGAGGCTCGCCGAGCGAAGTCGACCGAACTCAAGTGAAGCGCGGCCGCCATGATAGGCAGGCGTTTTGCGCGGGGCCAACCTCGATGTCCGGAGATATACGCGCGCGGTCCCGAATGGATCGCGACAACCGCGTCGGATCGAGTTCCAGACGAAGGTCAACACAGCAATACGGACGGGCACCTGTAGCGAGCTTCATTTGCAAATCAGGTCGCTATCCCGGTTGGGCGCAAACGGAGATCGGCCTCATCTGGAGGTTCGTGCCTATAGGAGGCCGGTGGAGGCAGCCAGCAACACCGCTTGCGACAGAGTTCTTGCGCCCAGCCGCTCCATGACATGTGCACGGTGAGTTTCCACTGTCCGGGGGCTAATGCCCAGACGTCGTGCGATTTCCTTGTTCGTCTCGCCAGCTACCAAGCCGAGCATAACCTCTCGCTCGCGATGCGTCATTTGGGCAACGTGCGTCCGAGCAAGCTTTGTTGCGCGACCGGCATCTCGCAGGACCTACATGGCGGATGACGCCTTCCGTATCGGCGAATACATCCAGGCCGGACAACTCAAGGGGACGGTGGAGAGCATCTCACTTCGATCCGTCCGCCTCCGCCACCAGCACGGCCAGGTGCATACGGTTCCGTTCGGCCAGCTCGGCTCCGTGACGAACAGCAGCCGCGACTGGCTGATGGTCAAATTCAATTTGCGCCTGGCACGCGATGTCGATCCCGAGGTGGTGCGCAAGACCGTCAAGAAGATCGGCGAAGAGCTGCTGGCCGATCCGGAGTTCGCGCCCGAATTCCTCGAACCGCTCAAGATGCAGGGTGTCGTCGACATTCAGGAGGCGGCTCTTGTGGTGCGCTTCAAATTCACGGTTCGGCCGGGAAAACCAACCGTGATCCAGCGAGAGGCCTTGAAGAGGATCGTAAAAGTGTTCGGCGAGCGCGGCATCGCCTTTGCGTCGCACTCGGTGGTGGTGCATGGCGCAACGGGTCATGCGGATGCCGCCGCCGGAGCAGTGGCAGCTACGACGCAGGGCTTTGGCACGATGCCGCGATCTGAGTCTGGCTCAACGGTCGTCGATAGAGACTGATCTTGGTGCGGCTGGAGGCGCCCGAGAAGCTCAGTACGTATCCGGCCGCGGCCCGACGCAGGCAGCGCCCCAGCCAGCCGCAAGGCAATTTCGCCCGATCTGCGCACGCCGCCCAATCCGGCGGCTCGGTTGCTTCATGGTGAAAGCGGGCGGTCGTGGGCCATTTCAACGTTCGAGACATATGGTTACGGGCATGTCGGTCGTGACGACACGCACGCCGCCGGCTCACCGCCGCGGATGTAGTGTCTCAACCCATCCCGTATTGCTTCCATCACGGCGCTGATCCGTGGGATTGAGCGAAGGTCCTCGTGCGTGACAATCCAGGTCTCCAGGTCGAAGGTGGCGTCGTCAGGGAATAGGCGAACGAGAGCGCCGTCACGTGCCGCGAGCGGCACCTGGCACAAGCCGTAGCCGACGCCTGCCCGGATCGCTGCGAGATGCGCCAGATGATTGTCACTGCGAAAGACGGTTCTAGCCATCGCGAGCGGCGAGCCGGCAGCACGTAATGCTTTCAAGATGGCATCGTCATGCTCAAGCCCGATCAGGCCGGTCGCGATCACATCGGCGAGGTCGCGTGGCCATCCGGTCCGGTCCAGATAGTCGCGGTGAGCGTGCAAGCCGATCGCGATGGCCCCAATGCGACGGGCGACCAGGCCGTCCTGCGCCGTCGGCGCCATCCGCACGGCGATATCGGCCTCTCGCCGCAGCACGTCCTCGTTGCGGTTACTCGGGCTTAACGCGATGACCAGCTCCGGATAGGCCTCGCGCAACCGGGCGACGATAGGTGGCAGCACCTCAATCGCGATCACCTCACTGGCGGAGACCCGCACCACGCCGGCTATCTCACGGGCTGAGCCGGATGCGGTGCGCAGCAGGGCTTCTGCTGCATGGCTCATCGCCTCGGCATGGCCAAAGAGCGTCAAAGCGGTCTCCGTTGGCGTCAGGCCTGTAGGAGTTCGGGTGAAAAGTGCCGTGCCGACCTGGCGCTCCAACGCCTCGATCCTGTGTCGTACAGTCGGTTGAGCAAGCGCGAGTGCGCGGGCTCCACCCGTCAAACTGCCTTCTCGAAACACGGCGAGAAAGGCTTGCACGTCATCCCAGCTCATCAAACTATGATAGGCTGACCGTCAAAGTTCGGCAATTTCCTTCCGACCTCAGACAGCGCATCTCTCTTCCGGAACTCGAAGGGAGATGACCCATGCGGAAGGCTTTGGTACTCGGCGCAAGCGGCGGGATCGGCGGCGAGACGGCACGGGCCCTGATCGCCCACGGTTGGGAGGTGCGCGGCCTCAGCCGCACGCCCCGTCACGGCGACGGGATCGACTGGCGGGTCGGCGACGCGCTGGATCCGGCCACCGTTCTCGCGGCCGCCGAGGATGTCGAGGCCATCGTGCATGCCGTAAACCCGCCCGGCTATCGTGACTGGGACAAGTTGGTCATGCCGATGCTCGACAACAGCATCGCCGCCGCCCTCGCCAACGGCGCGCGGCTGACCCTGCCGGGCACGATCTACAACTATGATCCGGCCGAAATGCCGGTCGCCTATCCGGATGCGCCGCAGCGGCCCCAGACCCGCAAGGGTGCGATCCGGCGCGAGATGGAGGAACGGATGCGGAGGACGCCGGGGCTGCGAGCGCTCATTCTGCGCGCTGGCGACTTCTTCGGACCTCGACCCGGCAACAGTTGGCTCTCGCAGGGGATGATCCAGCCCGGCAAGCCGGTCAATCGCGTGATGACACCCTCGCGCCGCGGTGCCGGGCACGCCTGGGCCTATCTGCCGGACGTTGCGGAGACCTTCGCGCGGCTTCTCCATCGGCAGGACATGCTGCCGCCCTTCGCGCGTTACCACTTCGCGGGGTACTGGGATGCCGACGGCCGCTCCTTCGCTCGGGCGGTACTTCGCGCAGCAGGGAGGACTTCGGCGCGGATCTGGCCCTTCCCGTGGCCAGTGCTTCCCATCGCGGGCCTGTTCGATGTCACGATGCGCGAACTGTTCGAGATGCGCCCCTTCTGGACACACGGCGTGCGCCTCGACAACCAGAGCCTCATCGAGACGATCGGCCCCGAGCCGCACACGCCACTTGAAGACGCTCTTCGCACAACACTGGTGGCTGTAGGCTGCCTTTCGGAGGCATTGGCTGGTCCGCGCTGACGTCCGGTTTCGGGCAGCATGCCAACGTCTACTCCTGGCGCGCTCCGTCAGGATTTGTCGCCGCGTGGGGAATGAAGGGTGCCCAGAGAGCCGAATGATGTCTTGGCTCGAAAGGAGCCATCGCTCATTGCGCGATGTGTCGAGTCGTCGGGAGATTCCCGACGCAGGTTCGCGGCAAAACCTTCGCCGCCCTCAGGGCGACCGAATAAAAAGCCCTGGCCGATTGGACAGCCCATGCCCTTCAACAGCACTCGCTGAGCTTCCGTCTCTACGCCCTCCGCTACGACGGTGAGTCCAAGGGCGCGCCCCAAGTCAATGATGGCCCGGACGATGACCGTCTTCGAAGGGCTGGCGGTCAGGCCTCCGACAAAGCTCCGGTCGATCTTGATCTCGGTCACAGGAAACGCCTCAAGGGACCGAAGGTTGGAATATCCGGTCCCGAAATCATCGACGGAGAGGCCGACGCCGAGATTCCGCAGCCGGCGGAACGCCTCCAGCACGCCGGGCGTGTCATTGAGAAACATACTTTCGGTGATTTCGAGTGTCAGCAAGTCCGGCCGGACGCCGGACTGTCGTAAAACACGGTCGACAACTTCCGCCATGTCGCGATGCAAAAACTCGGTCGCGGACACATTCACGGAAAAGCGCAGCGGTTTATCCCGGTGTTCGTTGATCCTGCGCGCAAAGGCGGCAACGGCGGCAAGCCCACGTTCGCCGAGGTCGAGCAACACGCCGCTGCGCTCCGCCGCTTCGATGAATCGGCCTGGCGGGACGATACCAAACAGGGGGTGATTCCACCTTATCAAGGCTTCCGCACCTACGTATTGGCCTGTCGCGAGATCGACCTGGGGCTGGAAGTGATGGATGAACTCATCCTTTGCGAGAGAGGCTCTCAACTCGCGGGTCATTCGGACCCGATTGCGCGCCTCCTCTTCATCGGCGTGCTGAAACCGGCGAGGCCCGCTCAGCGGAGCTGCCTTTGCCGCGTGCAGCGCTGCGCCGGCATTCCGGATCAAGGTGATCAAGTTGCCGTCGGGTTGGCCGAGCGCATAGCCGATGGCGAAACGCAGGGAAACATGTGCCCCAGGGATCACAAAATCGGGGGCGAGAGCGGCCCAAACCTCGGCCACGATCGGTGGCCCGCTGGCCTCATCGGTCAGTTCGAAGGCCAGGACGAATTCGTTGGCGCCGATCCGAGCGACCAGAGCAGCCCCGGTCCCGCGCAGCCGGCGGCCGGTTTCCATCAGCAGGGCGTCCCCGACGTCATAGCCGTACCCGGCGTTGATGTCGTGGAAGCCGATGATGTCGCACTTCACGAACAGCACTGGGCCGGCACATGTCGCGAAGTGCCTTTCTACGCTAACGATGAACGACTGACGGTTGAGGCAGCCTGTTGCAACGTCGAGGTTTGCAGCGCGATCGAGGGCGATCTCTGTCTGGCGCGTCGCCGACACGTCGCGAAGAATACCAAGGTAGAGCAGTTCGCCACCGACGGTGAAAGGTCTAAGGCTGAGGTTGTTCCAGAAGACCGACCCGTCTTTACGATGATTGCGAAGCGTGACGTCCACCGGTTCGGTGGCCCTGATGGCCTCTCCGATGCGGGCGACTTCCGGTTGATGGCGTTCATTGCCCTGTAGATACCGGCAATCCTTCCCGAGCACTTCGTGACGCGCATACCCCGTTAGACGTTCGAAGGCCCGGTTGACGTAGAGAAGCGGTCCGTTCCCCCCGGAAACCCGGGCGATCGCCACACCGTCGGAGAATTCCTCGACGAGCGGCGGCAGAATCGAGCGGAGCAGCGCGTCCGAGCCGAGATCCCCATTCCCAGCGCAGGGTCCCGGCGCGAACTTCATGAACTCCAACGGCTTCAGTCCCTTGAACTCCTTCATACCCAAGCAATGGCGCTGTTGCCCGTAGCCGGGCAATCCGCGGGCACGGCGGTTTCGAGACAACCGTCAGCCGATTTCGGACATAGTGGGTCTCGACCCGTCTCCAGATGTCCGGAACCGATCGCGGTAGTCCGAGGGCATCGCTCCGAGATGCGCAAGAAAGGCGCGACGCATCGCCCGCGCCGAGCCGAAACCGCATTTCGCGGCGATAGAATCGATCGATAATCGGCTGCCTTCGAGCAGAAAGCGCGCGACATCGATCCGTGTGAGATCGACATACTCGGCCGGCGAGGTTCCCACTTCCTGGGTGAAGACCCGCGTGAAGTTGCGCGGGCTCATTGCCGCGATCTTCGCCAAGGCGTTGACGGACAGATCAGCAGCCGGGTGGTTCAGGATGTACTGCAGGACCTTGTAGAGGCGACTGCGGTCGACACCTTGCGCCGCCAGATGCATGCTGAATTGAGACTGATCCCCCGGCCTCTTCAGAAACACAACCAGACGGCGGGCGACATAAAGCGCAACGTCCCGGCCAAGATCCTCTTCGACGAGCGAAAGGCCGAGATCGATCGCCGCGCTCGATCCGGCGGACGTGACCATGGGGCCATCCCGGATGAAGACCCGGTCTCCGTCCACCTTCGCTTCTGGGAAGCGTTGGGCGAGGAGAGGCGCATACTGCCAGTGCGTTGCGACGTGGCGTCCGCCGAGAAGTCCTGCGTCACCAAGCAGGAAAGCTCCCGTGCAGACCGAGCCGTAACGTCGCGTCTGCGGGGCTGCGCGTGAGAGCCAGTCGATCATGCCCTTGCCGGGGGCATTGGGTATGCCCACGCTTCCAGCCACAAGAAGGGTGTCGGGATCCTTCGGACACATAAGGTAGTCTGAGTCGGGCAAAACTCTCAGTCCCGACCCGCAGCGGAGCGGGCGGTTTTCTTCCGCAACGATACCGACCTCGTAGAAACCTTCGGCAACACGCGCGTTCGCTTCGGCAAACACGTCCATCAAGCCCGCGAGTTCCAGCGAGTGAACGTCGGAAGGCGCGAAGATGATGACCCGCACGTGGATATTCCTCGAGAAGCGCTGACTGGGATATGGCGATATGCCAGCCCGCAGCAGCCAGTCGGTCTACGTGGTGGCTTCTGACGCATGCTGCGATGGCGCCGGCCAATTCCGGCTAAGCGGGGCTGCTCAAGAAAATCAGAGGCCCCCCCGCGATTGACACTCACGTACGCAGGTGATCATCCTCTTGCCGTCATGCTGTCATCCTCTCAGGAATTGTCGCTTTCGGCAAACTTGGAATGGTGGCTTTGCTGCGGCTGTGAAATCCTGATTCAGTCGTCCTAACGGAGGGCGGCGCGACGAGGGGCGAGCGGCGGGTGGCGCAAGAAGCTCTGTTTTACGCCGCGTGAGCATTGGGTGCGCGCTATCGATCGCTTCGTCGAACTTTCGGAGATTCGCGCGCATCTGCGCCCGTTCTACAGCGAGATGGGCCGGCCTTCGGTCGATCCCGAGCCGATGATCCGGATGCTGCTCATCGGCACTGCTTCGGGATCCGCTCGGAGCGTCGGCTCTGTGACGAGGTCCATCTGAACCTGGCCTATCGCTGGTTTTGGCGACTTGGGCTGGAGGGCGATGTTCCCGACCACTCGAACTTTCTCGAAGAACCGGCATGGCCGCTTTCGTGAGAACGATCTCCTAAACGAGCTGTTCGAGAAGACCGTCCCGCGCTGCATCGCGGAAGGGCTGATCCGAAGTTCCGCGCTCCGATCCGCCGGCGCAATGGACGGTTCGCCTATGCACCAACTATCTGATCGATCTCGACCATGCCGTCATCGTCGATGTCGAGGCTAAGTCGCTACGAGCTCCCAAGGAGCGACGTCCGAGGGAGGGAGCAGATGATGGCGCCGATTCCGTAGCATGCCGCTGCCCAATGTCGGCCGACTGCGCTTTCAACTAGCCAATTTTGCGCCCAGCTGACCCCATCGAGTGCCAAAGAGTACGCAGAGAACGCAGGCACCCAACGGCATCAACCGCTCATGACAAAGCTGCCAGACCTTGACCCGTTAGAGAACGGTATCGGCGCATGGCGTACACAAACCGGCGGGCGCCTGCGGAGACCCAGCTTACGAAGAGCCCGGCCTCGCTAAAGCGAGGTCGGGCCCTTAATCAGGCGTGGCCGCGCGAGCCTTCCCTCCGGCTGCCGGCGAATGCGGCGACGTCGGGCGCGAGAAGCTCGTGCTTTTCCGCCCATGACGCGAACAAGCCGCGCGCCGTATCCGGTTCGATCTCGCCGCGGATCGCCGCCAGGCAAGCCTTCAGCGCAAAGCCGTGGACCGCATCTCGCCTGCTGATCGGCAAGTCGGCCAGGAACATGTAGGCCTCCATCGCAGAGGCGATTGCCGCCGGATACCCGAGCCCGGTCAGGATCACGACCGGCCTCTCGAAGTCGTCTGATGTCATCATGCAGTCCTCCCCGAACGAGGAGCGATTGCCAACGTTGCCATAGCCATATCCTCCTGGAAGCAACATGGATCCGGTTTGGTTGATTGCCGCCCGCATCGAGCCGATTGTCATGATCGGCGGCTCCCTGATTCTGGTGAGGGTTTTGCTCAGATCAAGCCCTTGCAGCGATCGATCGGGACGAAGCGCAACTCGTCGCTACTGGAGCCGGAATTCGCCGCTCACCGCACTGAGGTCGGCCGGGCCGATCAGGTCCTTGTGCGCGACGGTGATGCGGAACAGCTTGCCGTCGAGCTTGGTCTGCCAGAAGGCGAGGAACTTGTTGAGCTCGGGGAAGCGCGGGGCGAGGTCGTAGTCCTGCCAGATGTACTCCTGCAGGATCGAAGGGTGGTCGGGCAAGCGGTATAGGATCCCGGCGGTGGTCAATCCGTAGCCGGCGATCTGGCGGGCGAAGTCTGTCGAAACCATTCCTTTCAGCTCCCAGGTTTCACTGTCCCGATGGCAGCGCGTTTCCAACGCCTTGGCAAGCCAAAAAGTTGCGTTTGCGCTGCCTTTTCAGCCTGTTAGCACTCAATCAAAAAAAGTGCTGCCGGCCTCTTGAAGGCAAAAATCGGGCAACCCAAATCATCGCGCGGGCACGGCGCCTCAGGGGCGCGCGGAACCTCGCCGCGAGACCCGAACAGGGCCGACCCGCTTTGACATGTGACCGACATGGAAACCGGAGGAACTCATGAAGTTTCGGCCACTGCATGACCGCGTCGTCGTGAAGCGCATCGACGCCGAGGAGAAGACCAAGGGCGGGATCATCATCCCCGACACCGCCAAGGAGAAGCCGCAGGAGGGCGAGGTCGTCGCCGTCGGCGCCGGCGCACGCGACGAGACCGGCAAGCTCGTGCCGCCCGACGTCAAGGTCGGCGACCGCGTGCTCTTCGGCAAATGGAGCGGCACCGAGGTCAAGATCGATGGCCAGGACCTTCTGATCATGAAGGAATCCGACATCATGGGCGTCGTCGAGACGACTGCCGCCCTCAAGAAGGCCGCCTGACGGGGCCTCATCCCCATCATCAACCTGAAACCTCAAGTCTGAAGGAGTGAGGAATCATGGCTGCGAAGGACGTGAAGTTTTCGCAGGACGCGCGCGAGCGGATGCTGCGCGGCGTCGACACGCTGGCGAATGCCGTGAAGGTCACGCTGGGTCCCAAGGGCCGCAACGTCGTGATCGAGAAGTCGTTCGGGGCGCCTCGGATCACAAAGGACGGCGTCACCGTCGCCAAGGAGATCGAGCTTTCCGACAAGTTCGAAAACATGGGCGCCCAGATGGTCCGCGAGGTGGCATCGAAGCAGAACGACGCGGCTGGCGACGGCACGACGACGGCGACCGTGCTCGCCCAGGCGATCGTTCGCGAAGGCGCCAAGGCGGTGGCCGCCGGCATCAATCCGATGGACCTGAAGCGCGGCATCGATTTAGCCGTCGAAGCGATTACGAAGTCGCTCGGCGAGCACTCGAAGACCATCACCGGTTCGGAGGAGGTCGCGCAGGTCGGTACCATCTCCGCCAATGGCGACCGGACGATCGGCGAGATGATCGCCGAGGCGATGAAGAAGGTCGGCAGCGAGGGTGTCATCACCGTCGAGGAAGCCAAGACAGCCGAGACCGAGCTCGACGTCGTCGAAGGCATGCAGTTCGATCGCGGCTATCTCTCGCCTTACTTCGTGACCAACACGGAGAAGATGGTCGCGGAACTGGAAGACCCCTTCATCCTGATCCACGAGAAGAAGCTCTCGGGACTCCAGACGATGCTGCCGCTACTGGAAGCGGTGGTGCAGACTGGCAAGCCGCTGCTGATCGTGGCGGAGGATGTCGAGGGCGAGGCCCTGGCCACGCTCGTCGTCAACAAGCTCCGCGGCGGCCTCAAGATCGCTGCCGTCAAGGCTCCGGGTTTCGGCGACCGCCGCAAGGCCATGCTGGAGGACATCGCGATCCTGACCGGCGGCACCGCGATCAGCGAGGATCTCGGCGTCAAGCTGGAGACCGTCACACTCGACATGCTCGGCCGGGCCAAGAAGGTCCGCATCGAGAAGGAGAACACGACCATCGTTGACGGGGCCGGCGCGAAGGTCGAGATCGACGCCCGCGTAGCCCAGATCAAGGCCCAGATCGAGGATACCACCTCGGACTACGACCGCGAAAAGCTGCAGGAGCGTCTGGCCAAGCTCGCCGGCGGCGTCGCGGTGATCCGCGTCGGCGGCGCGACCGAGGTCGAGGTCAAGGAGAAGAAGGATCGCGTCGACGATGCCCTGAACGCGACCCGCGCTGCGGTGGAAGAAGGCATTCTGCCCGGCGGCGGCGTCGCGCTCCTGCGCGCGGTCAAGGCGCTCGAAGGTGTCGTGCCCAGCAATGAAGACCAGAAGACCGGCATCGAGATCGTCCGCAAGGCGATCACTGCCCCGGCCCGCCAGATCGTCGAGAATGCCGGCGGGGATGGCGCGGTCGTGGTCGGCAAGCTGCTGGAGTCTACGGATTACGCCTGGGGCTACGATGCCCAGACCGGCGAATATGGCGATCTGGTCAAAGCCGGCATCATCGACCCGACCAAGGTCGTGCGCACGGCGATCCAGGATGCGGCATCGGTCGCGGGCTTGCTGATCACCACCGAGGCGATGATCGCCGAGGCGCCGAAGAAGGATCCGGCGCCGGCCATGCCCGCCGGTGGCATGGACTATTGAGCATGGAGGGCGCCGCTTCGGCGGCGCCCTCTTCCAGCGCCGCGATCTCCCGGCACGCCGAGGCAAAGCCATGCCCTTTTCAACGTTGACCGATCCCGTCGATCTGGCCCGTGCCGAGGCCGCACTCGAAAAGGCATGGGCCGAACTCAAGCCGTCGCTTCCGGAAGGCTCTCGCGAACACGAGCGAAACAACCTCGCATATATCGTTGCTTCGCTGGTTCCTCTGGCGCTCGACGAGGATGATCTCGCAGAGCGTGCGATCGATCGGTTTCGCGAGAAAGCCTAGTCGAGAGCCCCCCGGGAAAGCCCCTGCATTCGTCTCAATCGCATCTGGCATCCGACATGACCGACGGCCCGCAGCAACCTAAGGACATCGCCCCTTCCGACCACTTCAAGGCTCTCATCACCAACGCCGAAAGCGCGACATATGGATTGAAGGATAACCTCTTGGCCGTCATGACACGGGATGGATCGGCAAGTTGGCAGACCGTCGCCGCCCATGTCGAGGCCCAATTGCCCGGCGCGGGCGAGTTCGCGACCGCGCGGTTGAACGCCATACTTGCTCTGATCAGGACGCTTTCCAACCGACAAGCGTCGGGGAGCCGATGAGTTCCGCTCCCAATCGTCGCCCCGACCGGCTAGCTTGCCGCGTTTCCGCGGGATATCGCTCTCTGCCAGGAACTCCCTGCCGCCCCGTCTCTTCGAGAAACCCCGATGACAACGACCGCCACCACAGCCGAGCATCGCAGCTTCGAAGCCGACGTCTCTCGCCTGCTCCATATGATGGTGCATTCGGTCTATTCCGACCGGGACGTTTTCCTGCGCGAGCTGATCTCGAACGCAGCCGACGCTTGCGAGAAGCTGCGCTACGAAGCGATCGGCAAGCCCGAGCTTCTGGGAGAAGAGCCTAAGCTTGCGATCACCATCTCGGCCGAACCGGAGGCCGGCAAGCTGACCATTGCCGACAACGGCATCGGCATGAGCCATGACGAGATGATCGAGGCCCTCGGCACGATCGCCCGTTCCGGCACGCGTAGCTTCATGGAGCGGGTCGCGACCGCCGATGGCAAGGACGGCGCGCAGCTCATCGGCCAGTTCGGCGTCGGCTTCTATTCCGCCTTCATGGTCGCCGCGAAGGTCGAGGTCGTCAGCCGCCGGGCCGACAGCGCCGAAGCCTGGACTTGGTCCTCGGACGGCAAGGGCGAGTTCACGGTGGCGCCAGCGGCGCTGGACGAGGCTCCGTCTCGCGGGACGCGCGTGACGCTTCACCTGATGGAGGATGCCAAGTCCTATGCCGAGCGCTGGACGCTGGAGCGCATCGTCAAAGAACAGTCCGGCCATGTGCCCATCCCGATTTCACTCATTACGGAGCCGGGAGCAGACGCCGTCGCCCTCTCCGACGGGGCCGCGCTTTGGACCAAGCCCAAGAGCGAGATCACCAAGGACGAATACGCCGATTTCTACCGCAGCGTTGCGGGGCAATATGACGAGCCGGCCGCTACGATCCATTTTCGCGCTGAAGGCCTGCACGAATATACAGCGCTGGCCTTCGTCCCGGGTGCGCGCCCCTTCGACCTCTTCGACGCCGACCGCAAGGGGCGGATCAAGCTCTATGTGAAGCGCGTCTTCATCACGGACGAGGCCGAACTCCTGCCGCGCTACCTGCGCTTCGTACGCGGCATCGTCGACACCGCCGACCTGCCGCTCAACGTCTCCCGCGAGATGATCCAGGACAGCCCGCTGCTCGGCGCGATCAAAAAGGGCGTCACCAACCGTGTCCTCTCCGATCTCGCGAAGCTGGCCGAGCAGGATCCGGACACGTTCCGGCTGATCTGGGAAAATTTCGGCGTCGTCATCAAGGAAGGGCTCTATGAGGATTTCGCTCGCCGGGATCAAATTCTAAGCCTCGCGCGCTTCCGCACGACGGCTTCAGGTGAAAGCTGGCGTAGTCTGAAGGACTATGTCGGTGCGCTGAAAGAGAACCAGACGGCGATCTATTACATCGCCGGCGACAATGCCTCCCGGATCGCCAGCTCCCCGCAGCTCGAAGGCTTCCGGGCGCGCGGTATCGAGGTGCTGCTTCTCTCCGATCCGATCGACAGCTTCTGGGCGTCGGCCGCGCCGGATTTCGAAGGCAAGCCGTTCAAGTCGGTGACGCAAGGTGCCGCCGATCTCGGTCTCATCCCGCTGCTCGACGGCGCGGCGCCTCCTTCCGCAGAAACGAACGAGAAGATCACCTCTCTTCTCACGTCGATGAAGGAGATTCTGGCCGAGGAGGTCGCGGATGTCCGATCCTCAGACCGATTGACCGAGAGCGCGGTCTGCCTTGTTGCGTCGGACAAGGGGCCGGATCGCCAATTCGAACGCCTGCTCAGCGCCGCGGGCCGTGTCGAAAGCGCGGCCAAGCCGATCCTCGAGGTCAACCCGCGCCATGCGATGGTCTCGGCCGTCGCGTCTATCGAAGATGGTGCCCTGCGCGCTGACATCGCTCATCTTCTCCTCGACACCGCCCGCGTGCTCGATGGCGAGCCCCCCGCCGATGCGAGCGGTTTCGCCGAACGGGTTGGCAGAGTGGTCGCGAGAGCCACGGCAAAGGCTGAATGATGCAATTTGAGATGAGCGCGGACAGGTCCTACCTACTTTCTTCGGTCTAGCAGCGCGGCGAGCGGGGGAGCTTTCCGCTGCGCTGCTAGCGCGTGCATAGTCCGCTTCCTGGCGCTGAGTTGAAGTCGGCTCTTGGCGCTGAGTGCTGGCTAGCTCCTAGCGGCATTGGCAGTTGCCAGCGAGGATTGGTGGCAGTTGCTCGCTCGTGGTGTCTTTGCTGCAGCTGCGGCGAATGCTGGCCTGCAGAGGAGACCGAAGCAGTCCGTCTTTCCCTGGAAGGAATGACGGATGATTGTCTCGACGAGGATTCGATCATCGACCCGTACGTCTGAGGCGCTTCGGCGTTGCACCGCGACAGCATCGGAAGAGGGGGCGTGCTTAAGTCATGTCGACGCTGCGCCGCTTCCTGACATTGGGCTGCCGCTGGAAAGCGGACGTTAGCCGCGTCGGCAGGCCGCGCGAGTTCGAACTTAAAGTTTCGGATCCAAAGCGTCCCGTAGTCCGTCGCCAATAAAATTGAACGATGTCACCGCGAGCGTGATTGCGGCACCGGGGATGATCGCGAGCCAAGGGGCGCTGGTCAGATAGCTCTGTGCGCTTTCAAGCATGTTACCCCAACTCGGAGTCGGCGGCTGGATGCCGAAGCCCAGAAACGAGATATAGCTCTCGGCAAGGATCGCGTGTGCGACATTCAGCGTGGCTGCAACGACGATGGGCGCCACGGCATTGGGCAGCAACTCCCGCAGCATGATGCGCCGGCTGCTGGCGCCGAAGGAGACGGCAGCCTGGGCGAACTCGCGGGTCTTGAGGGATCGGATCTGAGCCTCGACGACGCGCGCGACCTCCATCCAGGATGTCATGGCGATCAGGAGGACGATTGACGGCACCGAAGGCGAGACCAGCGCCGAAATCGCCAGCAGCAGGAAGATCGATGGAAAGCACAGCATCGCGTCGACGAAGCGCATGAGGACTGCGCCAACGGCCCCCTCATAGAAGCCGGCGACCATTCCGACGACAATGCCGATGCACATTGCGATGAGCATGGCGGAGAAGCCGACCGCGAGCGAGATGCGGCCTGCCATCAGGAGACGGGCGAGAATGTCGCGACCGAGCGGGTCGGTTCCCAGAATGTGCGGACCTGAGAAAGGCACTGCGAAGCGCGAGCGAATGTCGATGAAGGTGTCCGTATAAGGCAGAAGCATGGGACCGAACACGCAGGCGAGCGTCAGCAAGACGATCGTGACGGTACCGAAGACGGCCAGCTTGTGACGACGGAACCGCCGGAAACCAGGGCTGGTCCAGAAACCCGGGGCCGGGCCGAGCGAAACCTCGCTCACGAATGGCGCGCCGCTCATCACCGGCTCCCGGAAATACGGGGGTCAGCGACCCCGTAAAGCAGATCAGCGATCAATGAACCCAGGAGCACCAGAACCGCTGAGAACATCAGAATGCCCATTACGACGGGGTAGTCGCGATAGCTGATGGAATCGAGGAACAGGCGCCCCATGCCAGGCCAGGCGAAGACGGTCTCCGTCACCAGGGCGCCTGATAGCAACGTTGGAACGTGCAGACCGGTGATGGTGATCATCGGGAGCAACGCGTTCCGGAGTGCGTGCCGCACCAGGATCTGACGCTCGGGAACGCCTTTGGCACGAGCCGTGCGGATGTAGTCCTGGTTGACGACATCCAGCATCGAGGAGCGCATGTATCGGCTCCAGACCGCCGTTGAAACCAGGGCCAGCACGATGCAGGGCCCGATCAGGTGATGCAGCTGGTTGAGCAGAGAGCCGTCGCCGACCGTGTAGCGGTTGCCGGCCGGGAGCCAGCCGAGACCGACAGAAAAGACGTAGATCACGACGAGGCCGAACCAGAAGGTCGGGATCGAGAGGGCGACCATCGCCCCGACGGTCGCCATCGCGTCGAACAACGAATAGCGCTTGATCGCTCCAAGGATGCCGACCCAGGCCCCGATCGCCATCGCGAGCAACGTTGACGTCAGCATCAATTCGAGCGTCGCGCCCAGGTGGGAGGTGATCACATGGAGCACGGATTGCTGATCGCGGTAAGAGCGCCCCCAATCGCCACTCAGCATGCGCCATAGCCATTCCGCATATTGAACCGGCAGAGGGCGGTTCAGGCCGAGCTGTTCCGCGATGCGGTCCAGATCGGCCTGGGTCATCTCGCCGCCTGCGGCGAACTGGGACAGCGGGCCACCGGGCGCCAGATGCAAGATTGCGAAGCCGATCATCGAGACGATGAGCAGCAGCAACAGCGATTGGCCCAGGCGACGGATGAGAAATCCGATCAAGACACCGCTCTCCCAGCTTTGCTCATCAGGTCATTTCGCCCAGTACCAGCTGCCCATGTTCCAGGCGTTCTGGCGTTGGTTGATGTTGGGGCGATAGCCGATGAGGCCTTCCTTGACGCCCTCGATCGGCGCGTACTGGAAGATCGGCAGGATCGGCAGCTCCTCGCGGACGATCTCCTGAAGCTTCAGGTAGATTGCTTTGCGCTTCTCTTGATCGAACGTTTCCTGGCCCTGCTTCATCAGAGCGTCGGCCTCGGCGTTCTCCCACTGCATGTAGTTGCCGCCGCTGCCGCCCTTGACCGGGATGGCGTCGGAAGCGAAGCGCGAGGCCGGGTCGGGATCGACGCCGGTCCGGAAGGTCGTCCCGACCAGCAAGGACTCGAACTTCGATCGAACGTAGAACTCGCCCCAGATGACGGCCGCGGGCATGTTGTTGATCGTCATCTTGGCGCCGATCTGCTGCCAATCCTGCTGCATGAGCTGCTGGCACTGTTCACGGAGCTGATTGCCCGTCGTCGTCGAAACGGCGAATTCGAGTGGCACGCCATTCTTCATCCGCGTGCCCGAGCCGGAACGTTTCCAGCCCGCGTCATCAAGAAGCTTGTTGGCCTTGTCGAGGTCGCGCTTCTGAGCCGGCAGGTTCGGGTTGAAAGCCCAGGACTCCCGCGGCGCGAACGACTCTGTCGGCTTCGGAACGCCGTAATAGATCGCGTCGATGATGGCCTGTTTGTCCATCGCAGCGTAGAGCGCCTGGCGCACCGCTTTCTCGGCAAAGGCCTTGTTGCCGAGGTTCGGCATGATGATTTCGAGGTTGCCGCTGGGCGCGACCGCCACGTTTCGCCCCGGAAGCTTGATCGCCTCCTGGTAGAAGTTGGCGGGAATGCCCGAGATGATGACGAGGTCGACCTGACCGGTGCGGAACTGGGCGTAGAGCGCCGTCATGTCCGGTACGTATTTCAGTACGGCCTTTTCGAGATAGGGTCCGTCGCCGTGATAACTCTCGTTTGCGACGAGCGTGATGTTGTCGCCGGGTTGGCGCGTGCCCCAGCGAAAAGGGCCGGTTCCTACGGGGGCGTTGTTGAACGCCGCCGTGTTCGGATCCCCTGCCTTCCCGAGAATATGCTTGGGCACGATGTGCGTGTTGGCGAGCATCGCCAGGTATGGCGCGTAGGCTTTCTCCATTCGCCAGGCGATCTCGTGCGGCCCCTTGACCACGATGTCCTTCACGAAGGCGTGGCCGACGCGCGTGCGGGCCTTGAAGCCGGGAGTGTTGATCAGTTCGAGCGAGTACTTGACGTCCTCGGCGGTAAACGGCGTGCCATCGTGCCACTTTACGTCATTGCGTAGTTTCACCGTCCAGGCGAGACCGCCCTCAGCAATGCCGCCATTCGCTTCGCTCGGAACTTCGACCGCAAGATCCGGCTTGAGGCTGCCATCCGGCTCTGCGACCCAGAGCGAGTTGAACACGCTCGTCCAGACGACCTCGTCGACTTCCACGCCAGGCATCAGAGGATTGAACGCGACTGGCTCCTGCGAAAGGCCGACGACGACCACCCCTTTCGGCTTCGCGGGGGGCGGGGGATTGGGCTTGCCTGAAGTCTGAGCCTGCGCGCCGAAGCTAGTGGCAGCAGCGAGTGCTCCGGCGCCAAGCCCGAATAGATCACGGCGATTGAGGTCAAATGGCCAGCCAGCCCGGTTGATCGTCATATTTTTATCTCCCCTTCCAAAGCGCCCGGCGGTCGCTTCCGGCTGATGATCGAGCATCAGAATACTGAACCTAGTGGCCAAAACGTTGTCGACCTGGTTCACTTTGGACGAAAATTTTCATCATCGATGCCTGGCGTCAAGCATATTCTGGGCAGCGCAGCGGCGGTGAGGCGACCGAATTATCTCTAAAGTGATGATACCAAACAGCTTTAATCGCTAGGTCGCATAAATTCAGTATAATGGTTGCGCCCGTTCACTCCTCATCATATCGTCTTCTGATCACTCTTAGCCGTGAGCCCCCATGTCGGATGCCATTCAGACTGCCGAAAGCCTCGAATCCGAGACCGAAGAGCAGTTGGAAAATCAAAGGATCGGCCGCCGCCTTCGCGCTCTGCGCACGGAGCGTGGCATGACCATTCTTGAGATGGCGGCGAAGGCTGGGGTTTCGGCAGGCAGCATCAGCCAGATCGAGCGCGGTGCAACTAACCCCTCAATCAGCACATTGCAGAAGCTTCGTGCCGCGCTTGGCGTGACGCTGTGGTCATTCCTTGAGAGCGAGGCCGAAGCTCCGCGCGAGAACCCCTATGTTCGACGTCCTGGCGAGCGACCTAAGATCGTCGTCGGCGGGAGCCATTTCACCAAAGAACTGCTTTCGCCCCGCGACAACAATCAGCTCCGCTTCATGATCCTCACTGTGCCGCCCGGAGCCCAGAGCATGGATGTGCTCACTGGGCCGGGCGACAAGGCCGGCTACGTGACGTCGGGCAACGTCGATCTGACGGTGGGAGAAGAAGTCTTTCAGCTCGCAGAAGGCGACAGCTTCCAGTTTCCGAGCACGATCCCACACTACCTCACCAACCGCTCGGGCAGTGAGGCAAGGCTGATTTGGATCATCAACATCCGAGAATCGCACCTTTAGGGCGATAGCGTCGGGCCGCGTGAGGCTGCCCATTCTTCTAAACTGTCACGAGGAATCATGATTACGCGTCACGAAGTCACCGGCCGCCTCAGCAAGGTGCTGGTTGCGAACGGGTTCGCTTTCCTGTCCGGCCTGACCGCCAAGGACCGCAGCGGCGGCGTCAAGGAACAGACCGCCGACATCCTCGCCCAGATCGACAACTACCTGGCGATGGCCGGCACCGACAAAACGCGCATCGTTGTCGCCAACATCTGGCTCAAGGACGTGAGCACCTTCAATGAAATGAACGCGGCATGGGAAGCCTGGGTCGACCCCAAGCAGCCCCCGGCTCGCGCCACGGTGGAGTCGAAGCTGGCTGCCGACGACATCCTCGTCGAAATCCAGGTTCAGGCGCTCGTCTGAGCTCATAAGCCCTTCGCCGTGTCGCACGGTGGAGGGCATCGACCTTCCGCTTCAATTCGCCTCGCCATTCGGTGCACAGCCATGTCGCAGCCATCCGTCTATCCATCGGTTTCCCCCGGGGATCCTTCCTGGTGGTTCAGCGACGCGCTTCGCGCGGAGGGCGGCGAGAAGCCCTCGCCTTCGCTTTCCGGCCAGATCACTGTCGACATCGCAATTGTGGGCGGAGGGTTCACCGGGCTTTGGACGGCTCTGGCTTTGCGCGAGCGCGCGCCGAAGCTCTCGATCGCGCTGATCGAGGCCTCTCTTTGTGGCTCCGGCGCCAGCGGCAAGAACGGTGGGAAGGTCCATGGATACTGGGCCTCGCTTGCCGGCATGGCGGCCAACATCGGCGCTGATGGCGCTCTTGCTGTTGCACGAGCCGGTACGCGTGCCCAGGACGCGATACGGGCCTTTGCTACAGCTCCCGGGCGCGATGTCTGGTGGCGCGAGTCGGGCAATGTTCGTGTGTCAGCTGCCCCTGCGCAGGATGCGAAGATCCAGCTTTATGTCGGAACGGCAAAGCGTCTCGGCGTGCCCGACAGCGCGCAGGCGCTGACGCCAGAGCAGGTGGCCGACTATTGCCGCTCGCCGGTATTCCGCGGTGGCCTATACCTGCCGGAAGGCGCTAACGTGCATCCTGCTCGGTTGGCGCGGGCGCTGCGGAAAGCTGCCATTGAGGCTGGCGTCGCAATTTACGAGAACACGCCGATGACCGGGCTCGACCCCGGTTCGCCAAACCGGATCTCTACGCCGGCCGGCGAGATCATCGCTCGCGAAGTCGTCCTCGCGACGAACATCGAATTGGCGAAGCGCCCAGAGGTAAGCCCGCATGTCAGCGTGTTCTCGTCTTACGCGCTGATGACCGCGCCGGCGCCCGAGAAGCTAGCTGCGATGGGCTGGAACCGCGACCAGGGGCTCGCGGACTTACGCATGTTCGTCCACTACTTCCGAAAGACCGTAGATAGCCGCATCCTGATGGGATCCGGTTCCGGGCCGATCAGCTTCGCCGGAAACACCAGGAATCCTGCATTGACCACTGACCGCGGTTCGGCGGCGCGAGCCGAGAAAGGACTGCGCAGGCTGTTGCCTGGTTTGGCTGATGTCCCCGTTGAAAAGGTGTGGGGCGGCGGCATCGACGTTTCGTCCGACCGGCTGCCTTTCTTCCGGACAGTGGCAGGTGCACGCATCCACTATGGAGCAGGCTACTCCGGCCACGGCGTCAACCCGAGCTACATGGGCGGACAATGCTTGGCCTCGCTTGTACTAGGCGTGAAGGATGAATGGTCGACGCTGCCCCTGTGCACGCGCGACGTCCCTAAATTGCCACCCGAACCCTTCAGAGCTGTTGGCGGTAGGCTCGTGCGCTGGGGTATTATCGGTTGCGAGGAGGCAGAGGAGCGTGGCAATCGGGCAGGCGTCATGATGCGCGTGGCCGCCGCGGTCCCGAAGGTATTCGGCCTTCGGATCGGCACGCGTTAGCTCGCAAATGAAGCCCGACCTCCCCCTGCAGGGCTGGTGTCGGCGTTGCCAACCGGGCCTGCCAGGTAGCAAGCCTTCCCAAGGGTGTTCGAGGTCTGGCGCCATTTCCTGAACTCAAGAATGTCCGGTTCCGGGGGCAGTCTGGGCGCGATGCCAACGCGCGAAGGGGGCATTCTCGGACTCTGCGCTCTCGTGGTTTGGCTCGAATGCTCATGCTACCGCTTGCGCGACGACTTCTGCGAAAGCCTCCGGATCGATCGCCTTGCCGAACAAGAAGCCCTGCCCCAAGTGGCATCCCAGATCTTGCAGCCGCGCGCATTCCTCTGGCGTCTCTATGCCTTCCGCAACGACCTGGAAACCAAGCTCATTGGACAGGCGAACAATTGCTTCGATAATGATCGTTTTCGATCGGCTCTGCTCAAGTCCGCGGATGAAGCTGCGATCGATCTTGAGTTCCGTGATGGGAAACTCCTCCAAATAGCGCAGATTGGCGTATCCGGTTCCAAAATCATCGATCGAGAGGCCAACGCCAAGGTCCCGCAGGCGCGTCATGATAGCTATCATCGCGGGCGAGCTCTCCGCCATGTTGCTCTCCGTTAGCTCAAGCGTGATCCAGCGAGGATCGACGCCGCTCGCCGAAATAACCTCGTTCACGAATCCAGGCATGTCCCGATGCCTGAACTCTATGGCTGACACGTTGATTGACACGTTGAGCGCACGACTGCGCGCTCGATTAATTCGGGCGGCGAAGTCTGCTACGGCGTGGAGACCACGCCTGCTAATCTCGAGGATAAGCCCCGTGTCCTCCGCATGGGTGATGAAGCTACCGGGCATCTGCGTGCCGAATAGGCCGTGGCGCCAGCGCAGCAAGGCCTCGGCCCCCGCGATGGCCCCTGTCGAGAGATCAATCTTGGGCTGATATTGAAATCCGAATTCGTCGTTTGTCAGCGCATGCTGCATCTCGCTGGTCATCCGGATGCGATTGCGACTGCGCATCTCATCCTCGGCTTTGAACTCAGACGCCTCGAGAAAGTTGCTGGACTTGGAGCGTCGCAGGGCGGAGTCGGCCTGGCGCATCAGCTTCGTCGCGTCCAAAGTCGAAAGGCCGACGACAAAGCCAATGGCAAAGCGAATATTGATTGTCGCTCCCGCTACGAGGAATTCTGGCGCTAGAGCAGAGCGGATCAAATTGATCGTTTCTGGGGTGTTATTTTGGTGCCCTAGCGGCTGCGCGATCGCGAATTCATTGGATCCCGTTCGTGAAACGATCGAGAAACCCACGCTCCGGATGCGCTTGGCAATTTGTGTCAAAACCTCATCACCGGCATCGTAACCATAGCCAGAGTTGATATCATGAAACCCGGCAACATCGAGCTTGGCGACCAGCAGAGACTCTGATTTCACCACTGCAAGACGATTGAGCTCATCCGCGAACGCATTGCGATTGAGCGCGCCGGTTAAATGATCGAGACGTGCATTTTGTTCGACGCGATCCAGGGCGCATTTCCGCACTGTTACGTCACGCATCAGGCCAAGGTAGTGAGCAGGCCGGCCATCAACAATATTGATTGGTTCGATCCTAAGTTCATTCCAAAACATTTCTCCGTCTTTTCGATAATTTCTAAGCGTTACGCAAACGCTGCGTCCGCTATCTATCGCTTCTCGAAGATATTTAATTTCGGGCTGAAGCCTATCTCGTCCCTGAAGGTAGCGACAGTTTTTTCCAATTGCTTCGCTCTCGGTATACCCAGTTATACGCTCAAACGCTGGATTTACATATATCAGTGGACAATCCCTTTCCCGAAGATCGCCAACGAGCACTCCATCTGTCGATAGGTCAAGCAGGCTCGTCAAATCCGGTTTGAGGGCGATGTGATCATAGCCACATCCACGCTGCTCATTCTGGAGGTCGGATTTATCCAAGTCTGGTTCGTGAATCTCGTTCATGTCGAACTGAAGCCATGTTTGTGATTTCAAGAACCTTAGTCGATTTGTACGCCGGGCGATCGGCTCTGCGGGCATTAATGATCGGCCGTCGTCGCCAGTCGGGAGGCTGAAGTGGAGTTGATATTCTCGACGGCGGACGTTCCTCGTCGCAACCGGTTTGACTACTGGCATAGCGTCGCGTGCCAGAACGTGATCCATCACGATTCAAAGCCGCGCTGCCTGCCGGAATTTCATGCAGAGCTTCGGTCGAGCGCTCTCGCTGACCTCGGCTTAGTCGAATTCAGCAATGCGGCGATGACGGTCGTTCACAGCGCCGCACACGCTGCAAATGCGAATTCCGATGAAGTCCTGATCTGCCGCCAAGCCGCGGGTCGTTTGATCCTGGAACAGGAGGGGCGAGATGCCTTGCTTCATCCTGGAGACATAACAGTCCTCGATCCGTGCCTGCCCTACACGGGGGAGTTCTCGGCCGGTTCGCGACTGCTGGTAGTCAAAGTGCCGAGGCGACAACTGGAAGCGCACTTGGGCTCCTTACGAGCGATCACTGCCCGCACCCTTCGGCCGGTTGAAGCCGAGGTCGGATTGACCTCGAGTTTTCTGGCAATGCTGCCATCGTTCGTCGCCAGCTTGAACCCATTGGCCCAAGAAACCATTCGGAACCAGACGCTGGAACTGATGACACTGTCGCTGGAAAAAGCGGGGGGCGTGAACGGGAGGAGCGCCTCGTCAGCGCGTGCGCTGGTCCGTATGAAAGTACGTGCCGCAATTGAAGCGCGCCTGCCTGATCCGAAGATAGATCTGGCATCGGTCGCGGCGGCGGCCGGTGTGAGCGTGCGGTACGCCAATGCTGCGCTGTCAGATGAAAACACGTCGATCTCGCGCATCATCCAGGAAAGGCGGCTGGCGCGCTGTAGGAAAGCCCTCGAAGACCTTGCACAATCGCACCGGACCGTGAGTGATATTGCTTACAATTGGGGATTCTCGGACATGACCCATTTCGGCCGCAAGTTCAAGGCAGCTTTTGGCCAACTGCCCAGCGAATATCGCCGCTCGTTGAGCGAGGCGGGTGGGCCGAAGACAACCGACGCGACGTGAGGCGCGCCATCGCGTTTTGGAAAAAAACCGGCCGCTGTTCTGGAAAACGCACCCGCGTTATTTTTAGCACCTGGATCGTGAGGTGCCTTTTCGTTGCCGTTTGGTTGATGTCAGGTTTCGGGCAGGCACCCCATGTCCGGAATTGGCGCGCAACGACATTCGATGGTCTCCCCACCGACAGGTCCAGGGAAAGACACTGGCGGGTCGATCGGAATGCGGGTCAGACCGCACGGGGCACCTTGCGGCGCCAGCCTACCAAACGGTCGATCGGTATTTGAGACAGACCGCCCGGGAACTGGCCTCGATCTATTTACTGTCCGAATGGTGCAGCAGGGCATCCGGCTTTCCCGGCGCCAGATCGTCATCATCAGCGCATCGGTCACGAGCCCGGCGGTCATCGCGGCCTTCATCGACCAGCCCACCCCCCGGCGGGAGAAGAGGTCGATGACGGCTGCAACGTAAAGCCATCCCTCTGCGGTCCAGATGTAGGTGAAGTCGGCGATCCAGCGCTGGTTGGGCCGTTCGGCGTGGAACTCCCGGCCGAGCGTATTCTGCGCGAACGTCGACATCTGGCCGTCATCCTTGGGCTGGCTGCGCCGACGCGGCCAGGCGGACCGCCTCGATCTTGAACTCACGCCCAAATTGTCTTCGCCGCATACGCCATCTCCCGCTTCATAAAACACCCAATCTCGGTGTCCACGACCGGCAGCAGGCCAGGATGCGTCATGCTTGTCGAAGCTCAGCCTTCGGCTTGGAATACCGGTTGCACCATAGGTCCGAAGCCGCCACTTAAGCCGATCGGCTCCGGGCCTTTGATGCTCGCTCGCAGAAATCCTTGCGAATCAGGGCTAGGTCCTTTTCATCAAGCTCCTCGAGGTCCAGCAGTTCCTCGCGCGCTCCTTCGAGCCGAATGATCAGCTCGTCGAGTTTGATCTGCATCGCCGCCGTGTCGCGGTTTTGGCTGTTCTGTATGATGAAGACCATCAGGAATGTAATGATTGTGGTCGAGGTGTTGATGACGAGCTGCCAGGTGTCGTTGAAGCCGAAGATTGGGCCAGAGACAGCCCAAACCAAGATGATGGCGACGGCAGCGAAGAACGTCACAGGTTTCCCGGTCCAGGTCGCAACCGCCTGAGCTAAACGTGTGAAGAGCGAAGCACGATTGTGCTTGCTGGGACGATGTTCATACTTTGTGGTCATGAGTACCCCCGAAAAGAGGCGCCGCGCTGAGCCCGGCGCCTCCGCGTTCACGCGGCCTTTTTATTCGTCGCCGTGATGCCGAGCTGCGAGAGGACCTTATCCGTCTTCGTTTCCTCGCTAAGCGTCTGATCGAGCAAGGTCACCGCGTCCTTGTGGCCCAGCTGCTGCGCCCATGCCTTCAGCGTTCCATAGCGGGCCATCTCGTAGTGCTCGACCGCCTGGGCTGCGGCAACCAGGCCGGCATCGAGTGCCGGGCTGCCCTCAAACTCCTCGATGATGCTCTTGCCTTCCTCGATGATGCCGAGGATGGCGTCGCAGGTCTTGCCGCGCGGAGCCTTGCCGATGAGATCGAATACCTCGGTGAGGCGCTCGACATGCCCTTCGGTCTCGTCGCGATGAGTTTCGAACGCCTTCTTGAGTTCCGGAGACTGCGCTGCCTTCGCCATCTTTGGCAGCGTCTTCAGGATCTGCTTCTCGGCGTAATAGATGTCCTTGAGCGTGTCCAAAAACAGGTCGTCCAGGGTCTTTTCTTGAGCGGCCATGATCTTCCTCCGGGTTGATGATGGCCGTCAAACCATCTCGGGCACCGCGAGTTCCCGCAGTCCGTCTCTAACGAAATATCACAGCTCAAACCGTCTTTTTTTAATGACTGATGGCGCCTTCCGCAGTGGCGCGTCCTGCTTAGGCAAAGTCTCGAATCGAAGCGAACAAATGCCCGATGCAGACCCATTCGCCATTCTCGAAGACACGCAGGCTATATCGCGAGCGGAGATGGCTTTGGAAATTGCATGGAACTACGTGGAAGTAGGCATCGCACCGGCTGACAAAGTGTGGCACCGTCGGCGTATGCAGTTTGTTGTGATATCGCTTGCGCTTGATGGCGGAGATGATGCGACCGAATTGGCGCATCGAGTGATGCGACGATTTCAGAAAAAGCCTTACCGCCGAACCTGAGCTTTACAGACGATGCGTCGCCCGCCATATCTCGACATCGAGAACAAGCTGGATTAGCGCGCTCCTCGGGCATGCCTTCCGGGGTGCCGGTTAGTTGCTCGATGCGCTCCAGCCCGAGAATCCGGCAAAGCGGATGATGGTTCCCTGCGCTTAAGAGGCGGTCGCAAATGGTTCGCACGAAGCGCCTCGCGATCCTGCGAGCGCAAAATTCCTAGGCACCGAAGCACGTCAGTCGTCGCACCGCGTTAGCAATTGACGGGCCGACTCAATCAGGAAGTAGCACTCGGTTGCCGTCGTTATCCTTGCATCTCCCGATACAGCTCGCGCTTGATAGGGCTATGGCGGCGGGGCGGCAGTTCGGCCGGCTTTCGCACGGCAACCATGAGACGCCTCACACAACAGGGACGCTAGACGCTGTACGGACCGCGTGCATGCGGAGTTCCCAAGCTCCAGTGCCGCTCTATCATCGCAGCAATCTTGGCCATCGTTATATGATATGCGAGTCGGGAACAGGAACCCCCGGCCGATTCTGTATTCCTCCAAAAATGCGAGGAATCCCATGCCGAAATATCGTTTCACCACCGAAGAGGGGAACCGGGTGGACCGCGACGAGAAGCCCCTGGATTTTCCGAATGAAAAAGCGGCCAAGGAGGATGCTCAGCGAGCCCTCGCCGATAGCCAAGGACAAGTTGCCGGATGGCAATCGCTTTGATCTGAGAGCGCGGGTCGAGAATGAGGCCGGCCAGGAAGTTTACCGCGCCTCTCTGAAGTTCAAAAAAGAGAGCGACTAAGCGCGCGGATTTCCTTCAGACGCCGTGCTCGCTCCTGATGCCGCGGCCAAGCCCGCCAAATCGCCGGCGCCGCCTCTCGCTTTTTCCTCCACGTACTTCAGTCGGGTCGCGGCGGTGTTCGGGAGCCCACGAGCCCGTAGCCAATCCAGAAATTCGTCCGGACGGATCGTGACAATCTGAAGCGCTCGCCCGTGAGCGAGCCAGGCGTTCATGACTTCTAGCGCTGACGCATACCAGACTTCATAATCGCTTGGCATGTCGTCATGATCGTCGGCGAGCTCCCACATGCGCTGAAAATCAGCGCGCTCGTACCACGGCAAGACTGCCGTGTACGTCTCGACTGTCGGTTTCACTTGAGGGCCAATCGTTCGCGTGCGACGCGAGAAGTGAGGAGCCACCGCGATCAAGCGCGGGGGACAGAGGTTTTTAGCGTTTGGGCTTCGCCTTCCGCTCCGTGAGAAGGTAGTTCTGAGCTTCGCGGCTCAGTACCACCTGAGCACCGTTACGCCTTGCCAAGCGCTCTGCAGCCTCGATGGCCTCGAACAGCTCGGGAGACTGTCCGTAGTTGGCGCCGGTGACATCTCGTGCTGCCCATTCAAGGCCGACGCGATGTATGCTTAGCACACTGGACATTCGATGACCCCGGCGCTCCAACGTCAAGGAACGCCCGGAACCTTTTAATGTTCCTAGCAAGCCACGCCGTTGGCCTAAACATCAAAGGCTCTTAGGCCGCGAGCGCCTGGGTACGCCCGGAGACTGCCAAGTAGCGGTCGCTGAAATGGGTCACGACGAAGCGGACCTCGGTGCCGTCCTCGCAAACCCCGGTGGCGCCGCCCGAGGTATATGAGGCTGCCAAGGAGGCAGGTGCCCATCGTCTGGGGACATGTCAGCTTGTTCTCGCCGTGGGAGTTCAACATCGCTCCGGCCGCGCGGCCATCCAGCTTCTCATCTCGCTTCCGCTAGTCTTGATGACGGTGCCGCCTGCCGCCACCGATATCCCGCTGAAGCGCGGATGAGCGACCTCCAACCCTAAGTCCGCAGGCGACATTTCTAATGAGCACAGAAAGAGACTTGTCTAACGAGTTCTGACATCGGCCATCCCCCGCGCGTCGAGAGAGCGCAGGCTGGCGCGGGTCGGCGTGGCTAGCGTTGGAACAGGCGGTACTCGTTGACTTGCCGGTAAACGATCCCCGGCGAAAGCACGGTCGAAGGCAAGTGCCGCAGATTGGGCGAATTCGGCGCGTGCTGCGGTTCGAGCGCGACGCCAGCGAAGGCGCCATAGTTCGCCCCGCCAAGTGCCGGCACCGAGAGCGCGAGCTTGGCACCGTCATAGAGCTGCAGGCATGGCTGCGTCGTCCAGATTTCCAGCGTCACACCGCTGACCTCGGAGGTCAGCGTCGCTGCCCGCGCGAGTTCCAGCCCCGAGGCGGCGTCGCGTTCCATGGCATCGCGCCGAAGCAGGAAGCAGCAATCGTAGCGGGGTTGCGCTGCCCCGGCAGATGCAGCTCCGATCGATCGGAACTGCCGGAAATCGAACGGCGTGCCGCCCACATACGCAATCGATCCGTCCGGGATGAGCTCGGCATCGGTCGTCAGGACCAGATCGCTGTCGATCTGCAGGCGATGGCTCAGCACGTCTGCCTCATCGTCGAGCTTGAAATAGGGATGATGCGCCAGGTTGAGGATCGTCGGAGCATCGGTCGTGGCCGAAAATTCGATGCGCAGCGTCGCGCCGTCGTTGAGGCTGTACCGACACCAGACACGGACCGTCCCCGGATATCCGGCATCGCCGTCCGGCGAAACCAGCGCCAGTTGCGGACCGCTCGCCGATTTCGACGAAGGTCCAGCGCTGCTTGCCGAAGCCGTCATGGCCTCCGTGCAGCGAGTGACGACCATTCTCATTGAGGGGCAGCTGATAATCCTGGCCGCCCAGTGAGAAGCGCCCATGCGCGATGCGATTGGCAAATCGGCCGGCGACGGCGCCCATATGGGGCGAATGTGCTGGATAATCCTCGAGGCTCTGCAAGCCAAGGACCGCTCGCCGGCAAGAGCCATCCGCTGCCGGCACGCGCAGATCGCGCAAGCTGGCGCCGTTGTCGATGATCTCGGCCTCCATGCCGGAGGGCGAGCGCAGCGTCACGCTGCGAATTGGCGGGCTGCGCTCAGTCATCGAACGGCTCCACGATATGGCGGCGGCCGAGCATGAAGGCATCGGCAACAAGCGCCAACGGCGTGAGGTCGACTTCGCTGCGGCCTGCGCGGATCAGTTCGACGAAACGGCGATAGATGCCGCGATATTCCTGCTCAGGCTCGTCGACGAGCAGGTCCCCTGCAAAACTCAGCCTCGCTGCGCCCGAGGAGAGCAGCAGCACCCCAGCATCTGTCTCGATCTCGATCGACCAGGTTTGCTCGCCGCTCTGGCGGAAATCGAATGCGGCGCGGATCGGAAGGCTCGAGGGACTCGCCAATTCGATGTCGGCGGCGATCGGCGCCTGTCGATTGGCCGGAAACGAAAGCTCCGCTCCCGTCGCGAAAACCGGCTCCGGCAGAATTTCCGTCAGGATCGAGAACGCGTTGATGCCGGGGTCGAAGACGCCGAGGCCGCCGGGTTCGAAGATCCAGCCCTGCCCGGAATGCCAGACCCGCACGTCCTCCTTCCAGGTGATCTTCACGGCGCGTGCCTTGTGCTGCGTCAGCAGCCGTCGTGCCGGCACGACGGCCGGGGCAAAGCGCGAGTGCCATATGGCGAAGAGCGTCCGCCCGCTCTCGCCTGCCCTCGCCAGCATCGGGGCGAGCTCGCCCGTCGTGGCTCCGGGCGGCTTTTCGAGCAGCACATGCTTGCCGGCGGCGAGCGCCGCAATCGCTTGAGCGCGACGCGGTTGCGGCGGCGTGCAAAGTGCGACGGCCTCGATGTCCGGAGCCCGCTCCAGAAGCTCCTCCAGCGTCGCGAAATGCGCGACGCCATTGAGACTGGCATGGCGGCTGGCGACGGCCACCACCTCGATGCCAGCTGTCGCCGCGATGGCTGGCAGATGCTGCGCCTGGGCGATCTTGCCCAGACCTACGATCGCAAGGCGTATCGGCGTCACCACTTCGGCACTCTCCCAATCGAAACGGATCGCAGGGGCAGCCCGGCCTTGGCAGCCGCCGGCACCCCCACTTGCCGAGGATGCCGAATGAGGCGCGCGACACTGGGAGCTTCGGGCTGTGACCGCAACCGCAAACGCACAGGCGGCGCACGATCGACGAGCCGTATTGACACCGGCAGAAACACGAATAACCTCTCACTAACTCGTGTTAGATTCCGATTTTAGAGAAAAACTCGCGGGAGTGAAGACGCAGAGTGGCGACGCGGCGAGACAGAGCGAGGACGACGAGCGCGGAAGTCGCCAAGCTTGCCGGCGTATCGCGGACGACGGTTTCTCTCGTTCTCAACAACCGCAGCGGCGAGATCGGCATCTCGCCCGAGACGCGATCCCGCGTCATCGATGTCGCGACCAGCCTCGGCTATCAGCCGAGCCACGCGGCGCGCTCGTTGCGGCGCTGGCGCACGAACGTCATCGCGCTGCTGCTCTACACGCTCGACAGCTTCTACAACGCCGAAATCATCGGCGCGGCCCATGCCGCAGCGCTGGAGCGCGGCTACTCGCTGAACATCATGTCGGCCAAGTTCGACGAGGTGCAGCGCCGCGCCTATTCCCTGCTGTCGGGCGGCATCGCCGACGGCGTCATCGTCGCCGCGCCGCCTGCCGACCTCGCCGCCGATCTGAAGCGGCTTGCCGATATCGGCATGCCGATCGTGGTGATGCAGCACCACAGCCCTGATGCTGCCATTCAGGCCGTGCGCGTCGATCTGGAGATGGGAGGGCATGTTGCGACGCGCCATCTGATCGCGCTCGGCCATCGCCGGATCGGCCATATCGGGAGCGCCTCGCAGCGCCTGCTGAAACGCAAGGAGCGCTCGGACGGCTATGCGCGGGCGCTCGCCGAAGCCGGGCTGCCCGTCGATCCGGAGCTCATGGTCATGGCCGAGCCCAGCCTGGCCGGAGGTTTCGCGGGAATGGAGGAGCTGCTGGCCCTGCGCAGCCCCCCCACCGGCGTCTTCGTCTACAGCGATCAGATGGCGATCGGCGCGCTGCACGCTTTGCGCAAGCGCGGAATACGCGTCCCGGAGGAGATGGCGATCGTCGGCTTCGACGGCATCGGGCTGGGCGGCTTCGTCACGCCGGAGCTGACGACGGTCGACTATTCCCGCGCCGATATCGGCCGGCTGTCGGTCGAGGCGGTGATCGAGCGCCTGGAAGGCCGCATGGAGGCTGCGCGCGAGCAGATCCTGCCGGTGCGCCTCCTGGTCCGGGAATCATGCGGCCGAATGCTGAATGGAGGGCTTCGCCAGGAGAGTGCCTGAAAGCGCGCGCAGAAGCCGTGCACGACAAAATCAAGGGAGGGTAGAAGACAATGAAAAGCATCAATAGACGTGACTTCGTCTTGTCCGGCCTCGGAGCAGCGGCCGGCGCGAGCACAGGCATGTATTGGGGCGCAGCCAGCGCCCAGAGTGCCGTCAACCTGACCATGACGTCCTGGGGCTCGAATGCGGAAATCGCAGCGTTCAACGCGCTGATCGAGCAATACAAGGCGCGGAAGCCCAATGTCTCGATCAAGCTGGAGGTCGTGCCGAGCGGGCAATACTACCAGCAACTCGACACCCGCTTCGCCGGCAAACAGGCGCCCGACATCTTCCGCGCGCAGTATCAGCGGATCGGCCGCTACGCGCAGAGCGGCGCTGCCACCGACCTCTCGCAATATCTCGATGCCGGGTACGGGCAGGATTTCCTCGCCTCGGTCTGGCGCGCCTCGACTTTCAAGGGAAAGCCTCACGCACTGCCGCATCACACCGATACCTTCGCGCTGTTCTACAACGCCGAGATCTTCGAGAAGCTCGGGATCGACGCGCCGAAGAGCCTCGACAGGGCGATGACCTGGCAGCAATTCATCGCCGCCGCCAAGCTGATCAAGGAAAAGGCCGGGCTGAACTACGCCTTCGCCATGAACTGGCAGAACTCCAACGCCTATCGCTGGCTGATGTATCTCTACCAGCATGGCGGCCAGCTACTCGACTCCGATCTCAAAGCTCCGCAGATCAACACCAAGGAAGCGACCGAGACCGTCGCCTGGACCCAGAGCTGGTTCAAGGAGGCCCTGGTGCCGCCCAACACCTCGCTGAAGAGCTCCGAGCCGGTCCAGAATCTGTTCGCCACCGGGAAGATCGGCATGCTGCTGCATGGCGACTGGCAGATTCCGTTCATCCAAGACCAGGCCAAGTTCAAATGGGGCGTCACCTATCTGCCGCGCGACGTCGCCATGGCGGCCGATCTCGGCGGGAACGCTCTCGCGGTTTCCCGCGACTCCAAGAGCGCCGATACGGCGGCCGACTTCGTCAAGTTCATGGTCGAGGAAGAGGCGATGCGCAGCTTCGTAACGAAGGCCCAGTTCCTGCCGGTGCGCAAATCGCTGAAGGACAAGGGCTTGAACTACGACCTGCGCAACGAGGAGATGAAGGTCTTTCTCGAGCAGTCGGCAACCGTGCCCGAACACCTCGTCAGCACCATCGTTATGCCGAGCTGGGACAGGTTCAATGCCAGGCTGGCGGATGAGCTGGAACTCGCCTTCACCTCCGGCCAGGACCCGGCCGCGACGGTCGCGAATATCGAGCGGCATGTCCGTTCGGCGCTACTCGTCTGAGGGCAGGAGGATGGCTGTCGCGGAAAGGCTGAACGGACTGGACCGAGCCCAGCCCGCGACGGCCGCGCCCCTGCGCTACTGGCTCCAGGCCAAGCGGAGCCAGCTGACGCCGTACATGTTCATCGCCCCGAACATGGCGCTGTTTTCGGTCTTCGTCTTCTTCCCGCTGCTCTACGCCTTCTACATCAGCCTGCGGGAATGGAGCCTGATCGACACGCCGCGCTACGTCGGGCTCGAGAACTACGGGCGCCTGGCCAATGACGCGCTGTTCTGGCAGTCGCTGCAGAACACCGTGGTCTATTCGATCGCGACGGTGCCGATGAGCCTCGCCATCGGCCTTTTGCTCGCCGTCGCGCTCAATCGCGACCTCCTCGGCCGCACGATCCTGCGCAGCATCTTCTTTCTGCCCGTCGTGATCTCCAATGTCGCGACGGCGGTCATCGCCGCCTGGCTCTTCAACGACAATTACGGCGTAATCAACATGCTGCTGCAGCATGTCGGTCTGAGGCCGGTGGCCTGGCTGTCATCGCCCCGCTGGGCGCTGTTTTCCCTGATCGTCACCACGCTCTGGACCCGGATCGGCTTCTGCATGCTGGTCTACCTGGCGGCGCTCCAGTCGATCTCACCGACCTATTACGATGCGGCGCGGATGGATGGCGCCAGCCGGTGGCAGCAGTTCCGCTTCGTGACCTGGCCGCTGCTGCGCCCGGCCACCTTCCTCCTGCTGATCCTGGGCGTCATCCACTCCTTCCAGGTCTTCGACCTGATCTACGTCATGACCGGCGGCGGCCCCGGCTTTTCGACGACGATGATCGTCCAGTACATCTATCAGGCCGCGTTCGTCAGTTCCGAGATGGGCTATGCCAGCGCGATGGGCGTGGTCCTTTTCGTCGTGATCCTGCTTTTCACCCTGCTGCAATGGCGGGTGAACCGGCGGGTCGAAGATGTCGCATGAGGGCCCGGGCATGATCGCAGGAACGAACCCGCGCGCCCTGCCCCGGCGCCTCGAGGCCACGGGCATCTGGCTGCTCCTGGTCGCCGGCGCCGGCGTCATGGCCTTTCCGGTCTACTGGATGTTCGCCACCGCCGTGCGGCCGAAGGACGAGGTCTTCAGTGGCGCCGCCGGCCTGGTGCCCTCGCGCTTCGTCTGGAGCAACTTCGCCGAGGCGATCGAGCGCGTGCCCTTCCTTCATTGGGCGATGAACTCGCTGGTGATCACGGTGATCGCCGTGGTGATCACCGTGATCATCAACCTCCTCTGCGGCTATGCCTTCGCGAAATTTCGCTTCGTCGGCCGCGACATCATGTTCCTGGCGGTGCTCTCCGCGCTGATGATCCCGTTCCAGGTCATCATCGTGCCGCTCTTCCTGGTGGTCTCCGAATTCGGTCTGCTCAGCGATTATTGGGGCGTCATCCTGCCGCGCGCGGCAGAGGCCTTCGGCATTTTCATGGTGCGCCAGTTCATGGTCTCGATCCCCGACGAGCTCATCGAGGCCGCGCGGATCGACGGCGCAAGCGAACTGACGATCTTCTTCAAGATCGTCGTGCCGCTCTCGAAGCCGATCATCGCGGTGCTCGTGATCTTCACCTTCATGTGGCGCTGGAACGACTTCGCACTGCCGCTGATCGTGCTGATCAAGCAGGACATGTACACCGTCCAGCTCGGGCTGAACCTGCTGCGCGGCCAGTTCAATACCGAATGGACCATGATCATGGCCATCGCGCTGCTTTCGCTGGTGCCGATGCTGATCATCTTCATGTTCTTCCAGCGCTATTTCGTCCAGGGCATTTCCGGCTCCGGGCTCAAGTGAACCGTCCGCCGCCGGCGGGCGCAGTCAAACCGACGTGTCGAAAAGGAAAGTCCGGTGGTCAAGATTGCCATGATCGGTGCGGGCAGCGCCGTTTTCGTCAAGAACCTGCTGACCGACATCCTGAACTTCACCGAGCTCGGGCGCGTCGTGATCTCACTGCACGACATCGATCCCGAGCGCCTCGAGACCGGCGGCATGATGGCGCGCTGGACCGCCAGGCAGTTCGGCGCCGATGCCGTCATCGAAGAGCATCTCGACCGCAAGCGTGCGCTCGCGGGCTGCGACTTCGTCATCAACATGGTCCAGATCGGCATGCACGAAGCGACCATGATCGACTTCGACATCCCGCGGAAATACGGGCTAAAGCAGACCATCGCCGACACCGTCGGCATAGGCGGCATCTTCCGCGGATTGCGCACGATCCCGTTCATGCTCGATCTCGTCGGGGAGATGCGCGAACTCTGCCCGGATGCTGTGCTGCTGAACTACACCAATCCGATGAGCATCCTGACCTGGGCGGTCTACCGCGCCTTCCCCGAACAGTGCGTCGTCGGGCTGTGCCACAACGTCCAGCACACGGCGCGTGATCTCGCATCCTATCTCGGGGTCGAGCTTCCGCAGCTGAGCTATGATTGCGCCGGCATCAACCACATGACCTGGTTCCTCAAGCTCCAAATCGACGGCCGGGATGCCTACCCAGCCCTGCGGCAGGCGATGGCGGACCCGAACATCTACGCCAAGGACAAGGTTCGCTTCGAGCTGATGCGTACGCTCGGCTGGTTCGTCAGCGAGTCGAGCGAGCACAATGCCGAGTACACGCCGTACTTCCTGCGTCGCGACGACCAGATTGCCGAATACGACGTGCCGGTCGATGAATATGTCCGCAGGAGCCTGCGCAATCTCGATCGCTATTCCGAGACGCGTCGCAAGCTTCTGGCCGACGAGACCTTCCCGCTGGAGCGCAGCGACGAATACGGATCGCTGATCATCCGGGCCATGGTCACCGGCGAGCCGACCGTGATCTACGGGAATGTCGAGAATAAGCACCTGATCGACAATTTGCCGGAAGGCTGCTGCGTCGAGGTGCCGATCATCGTCGATCGGAACGGCCTGCGTCCCTGCCACGCCGGAGCGCTTCCGCCCGAACTGGCGGCCCATTGCGCCCCGCATGTCTTCGTTCAGGATCTGACTGTGCGCGCAGCGCTCGAGGGCGACCGCGAACGGGTACACCGCGCCGCCGCTCTCGATCGACATGCGGCGAGCGTCCTGTCGCTGAAGGAGACGCGCGCGATGGTCGACGAACTCCTGGCTGCTCACGGCGACGCCATGCCCAGATGGAGAAACGCCGCCTGATGGCGCGGCTCTTCCGGAGCGGACCGACGCCAAGCGCGCGCCAGGGCAAGAGCCTCTTCAAGGCGGGCTGATCGCTTGGGCCAATCGGTGATCGAACGGATCCAGCACGGCTGGTCGCCACAGCAGATCGCCGGCCGGATGCGGCTCGAGCGCCCTCCAATCTCGGTCAGCCACGAGACGATCTACAAGTTCGCCTATTCGGCCGATGGTCAGGCCCTCAAGCTCTGGCGGCATCTGCCGGAACACCGCGCGCGCCGCCGCCCGCGCCAGGCGCCGGCATGGCCAGCGCTTCAGCCCGGAACTGAACATCCTGCGCCGCCCGGACGTCGTCGCCGACCGCAAGCAGTTCGGGCACTGGGAATGCGATCTCATCCAGTTCCGTCAGAAGTTCGGCAAGGCCAATGTGACATCGCTGGTCGAGGTGGTCAGCCGCGTCGCCGTCCTCTTGCGCAACAATGATCGGCAATCGCGGCCGATCATAGAGCGGCTCGTCGGCGTGCTGCAGGCCCTGCCCCATCGCGCCGCCGCTCGATCACTTTCGACCACGGCACCGAGTTCACCGACTGGCCCTATCTCCAGGCCGGGATCGGGTCTCAGACCTGGTTCTGCGACCCGCAATCGCCCTGGCAGAAGGGTCCCGTCGAGAACACGAACGGCCGGGCCAGGAAATGGCTCTCGCGCGACGTCGATCCCCTCTCCCTCGCCGACCAAGAGCTCAAGGACATTTGCGAGCGCTTGAACACCACGCCGCGAAAATGAATGGGCTACAGGACACCGGCCGAGGTCTTCCGGGCCCAGATGCGGTCGGTTGGATCGGATCACACGGCCGCAAGTCGCGCTTCAGCGAGAACTCACACTTGCAATTGTTCGACTTATATCGACAGCCTCCCCTCGTCGTCGATCAGGATCAGGCGGGCAGGCGGAGCATCACTCCAAGTCCAGAGTACCAGGTTTAGATCACCCAATCCTGCTCCCGGAGCGAAGCTGCGGACCAAAAGGCCGTGATAACCGCTTCCCATTAATCGCCGGGCGAAGGATTGCGTTTGGGATACGCCATTCGCCTTCATCTCGTCGCGCCAAGTTGGCGCCATGAGCAAATCCGTGTCCATGCCCTCTGCAGCAATTGCGTCGACGTCGCGCGTGTCGAAGATCTGCTCGATCTCCGCTTCATAAGAGACGAGCGTGGTCGGCTGGAGGTTGCCGACTTGGTTCGCCTCGCGCAGCGCTGTCAGGACAGTCAGGGAGGTGTAAAGCGCCGGCATGCCCTTCGCATTGAACCGCCCTCCATACAGCTCAGCTCCGCGCCCTGAGAGCGGCTCGCGGGCAAAAACCGGATTGAGCGCGCGATAAAGCTTCCCTTGGTAGCTGATCGCCATGGTCAGGCATGAACGCCGGCATCAACTGCGTCTACGTAGTCGAGCACATCTTCGGCACGGCCCGCGCGTACAAGCTGCATAGCAGTTTGGCCGGAAAAGCCGGGTAGCGGCTCCGACCGATACCAAGCATAAGCAATCAGCGCTGATCCGAAGCGCGATTCAACTTTGTTGATTACCTCGACCATCTCCCGCAGTCGGCGCTGCGTCCGCTCCGACTGAACCCGATCCCGCCGCTGGACGGCGTCCTTGCCGAGGCCAGCCGTCCGGGCGACCTCTTCGCTGGTGGTGCGGAAAGCGTCCGCGATTTTGCGAGGAGCGAAGATGCCGTCATCAGCATATTGCGCGAGACCCATGATATCCTCCCTCGAGCCCGCCACTCATACTGACGCTATATCGCGTCAGTATGAGCGCATTGCAAGGGGCTGAACGAGCAGGCATACGCGAAGTGCTTAGCGATCTGGTCACGCGGTCCGAGCCGTCGCCTCACTCGACTCAAGAGACGCTGAGTTTGACACTACAGCGCATTGGTACTTGTCTGCCTCACCCAAGAAAGAGCCCGCCGCTGACCAGCGGCGGGCTCGTTGTGAGTGGAACCATAGTTTGCCTTATTGGCGCATCAACGCACCGCACTCGCGGCAGGCTTTCTTTTTGGCAGCGATGACCGGCTTCTTGAGGAAGGCGATCAAGCGGCTGACCGTTGGCTTCGGCCAGGTGCGGATGTTCGGGAGGCAGGTCTTCATGGCTGTGCGCCGGGCTCTCGGCGTCCTCCGCCCGCCAGACCTGAGTGGCCGTGGCGAGCGCAGCGAAGGTTAGCACAGCGAAGACCAACGCACCGAGAGCGGAAGCGTCGCCCCGAGCCAGCCTGCAAGCGGGTAGGTTAAGAGCCAGCAGGCATATGAGAGCGCGAACTGCGCCGCGAATACGGCGGTTCTGTCGGCAGCCTGGGCGGAACGCCGCAGCAATCTGCCGGTTGGGGTCTGTACCCCCGAATATCCGGTGCCAAGCAGCAGCCAGGTAACCAGGAGCAAGGGCCAGGCCCAGGTTCCCGCGACCGTGGCAGCCGTCGCAACGTCGGTCCATCACGCTGAGAATAGGGCGGCGAAGAATGTGAGCACGAGACCGAGCCAGCAGTCCGCGGGCACGCGCCGTAATCACGCAGCCTGTCCAGGAACTTATGGGCTCACTGACACGTAGTTGGGATGGTGTTGCAGGTCCGCCCGCATCGGGCGGTACCGCGCGCCATGGCAGGAAGTGGCTATGGCTCACCCGGTCAAGCTCGTTTCCATCGCGACGGCTGTCCCGCCCCAGGAATTGAGCCAATGCGATGTTGCAGCCGCCGCCCATCGGAATTTTGCTGACCGCTATCCCGATTTCGAGCGCCTTGCGGCCGTTTTCGAAAGTTCGGGCATCAGCCGCCGATATGCAGTCCGGCCGATTGAGTGGTATTTGCAGCCATTAGGATGGCCCGAGCGCAGCGCCGCCTATATTGCTGGCGCTTGCGACCTGTTCGTGGAGGCAACGACAAAGGCGCTGGGCGTCGCCAGCCTTCAGGCATCCGAGATCGATACGATCGTGACGGTCTCATCGACGGGCATAGCGACCCCCAGCCTCGATGCCCGTGTCGCCGAGAGACTTGGATTCCGAAGCGACGTCGAACGTGTGCCGGTGTTTGGCCTGGGATGTGCCGGCGGCGTATCGGGTTTCTCGATCGCGTCTCGATTGGCCGCGTCCCGCCCGGGTTCGACAATCCTCCTCGTGGCTGTCGAGATCTGCTCGCTGGCTTTCCGACTTGATGTTTTGACGAAGGCCAACATTGTTGCGACCGCCTTGTTCGGCGACGGCGCCGCAGCCTGCATCCTGAAGGCAGGACCGGATGGTATCGCCGCGGTCGAGATGACCGGGCAGCACATGTGGCCCGATACGCTGGATATCATGGGATGGACTGTCGATCCCGAGGGCTTCGGCGTGATCTTCGACCGGGCGATCCCGCCCTTCGTGGAGGAGCGGCTCAACCCGGCCATCACAGGCATGCTGAAGCGTGAAAGGCTATCGCTTTCCGACGTCGATCTATTTGCCTGTCATCCCGGCGGGAAGAAGGTGATCGAGGCCCTGGAGATCGCGTTGTCACTCGGGCAAGGAGCGCTCGACCACGAACGTGCCGTCCTTTCCGACTATGGCAACATGTCGGCTCCGACCGCCCTCTTCGTCCTCCAGCGTGCGATCGCGGCAGGCCTGCCCTCGCGCACGCTTCTGACGGCGATGGGGCCGGGCTTCACCGTGAGCTGCGCCTCGCTGCGGCAAGGGACATGACACCGGCCATCGTCTTGCTGGCCCTGGTGACTGCCGAGCGGATCGGAGAACTCTGGCTCGCGAAGAGAAACACGTCTGCCTTGCTCGCCAAGGGCGCCGTGGAGAAGGCTGCCGGCCACTATCCGCTGATAGTCCTGCTGCACGCAACCTGGCTGATCGGGCTCTGGGGGCTTGGTTGGGCACACGCGCTCCATTTCGGCTGGCTCGCGGTTTTCTACCTGCTTCAAGGGCTGCGCTTTTGGGTTCTGGCGACGCTGGGCGGTCGTTGGACGACTCGCATCATCGTAACACCCCGCGAAAGGCTCGTGGCGCGGGGCCCTTACCGGTTCGTGTCGCACCCGAACTACATCGTCGTCATTGGCGAGATCGCTGTCTTGCCGCTGTGCCTTGGCCTGCCATGGTTCGCCCTTGTCTTTTCGATCGCCAACGGCCTCGTCCTGACGATCCGCATTCGCGCGGAGAATACGGCACTTGAAGAGGTTCGTCATGCCGCCCCGGGATGATGTGATGGGCGAAAGGCGCGTCAGCGTGGCGACATGGATCGGCTTTGCCGCCATGTGCATCGGCATGTTCATGGCGATCCTCGACGTGCAGGTTGTCGTGACGTCCCTGCCGACGATCCAGAGCGCACTGGACCTTCCGCCCGACCAGATGAGTTGGGTCCAGACCGCCTATTTGATCGCCGAGGTCATCGCGATTCCGCTGACCGGTTTCCTGACGCGCTTTCTCTCGATGCGCTGGCTGTTCGTCGTGGCGCTCGCCATCTTTACCGTAGCTTCCATCGGCTGTGCGGCGAGTCAGTCGTTCCCAGCCCTGATCGCTTGGCGCGTCCTCCAGGGGTTTTCAGGTGGTACTCTGATTCCCGCGGTTTTTTCGGCTGTTTTTTTGCTCTTTCCCCCGAGCAGGCAGCCCATCGCGACGACGTTGGCTGGCGTCTTTGCCGTGCTGGCGCCTACGGTCGGGCCGATCGTCGGCGGTTGGATCACGCAGACCTATTCCTGGCATTGGCTGTTCTTGATCAACGTCATTCCCGGTATCCTCTCAGCAGGACTTGCTGGTTTCCTCCTGCCACGTGACAAGCCGAACTTCACCGAAGCGCGCAAGCTCGATGCCCTGTCTCTGGTGATGATGGCGATCGCGCTGGCCGCGATCGAGATCGCAGTGAAGGAGGCGCCTCAGCGTGGATGGATTTCGGGCCTGATCCTGGGGCTCATGGCACTAAGCCTGGCAAGTGGTTTCTGCTTCATCAAGCGGACGTTGCAAGCCGACAATCCGATCGTTGATCTCAGAAGGTTTGCCGACCGGAATTTCATGATCGGCAGCATCCTAAGCTTTGTTCTCGGCATCGGGCTGTTTGGATCGGTCTATTTGATGCCGATCTTCCTGGCCTTCGTGCGCGATCACAACGCCCTTGAGATCGGCAAGATCATGCTGGTGACCGGCGTCGCCCAACTTGCCATCGCGCCGGTTGCCGTCGCTCTGGAGCGTCGTGTCGAAGTCCGCTTGTTGACCGGCATCGGCTTCGCCCTCTTCGCCATCGGCTTGGGACTGAGTGCACTTCAGACCCCGCAGACCGACTACGACGCGATGTTCTGGCCGCAGGTCGTCCGTGGCCTGTCAATCATGTTTTGCCTTCTACCACCAACGCGCCTTGCATTGGGACAGCTTCCCCCGATGCGCGTTCCAGACGCCAGCGGCCTGTTCAACCTGATGCGAAACCTTGGCGGCGCGATCGGTCTCGCCCTGATCGACACCGTCATCTACAGCCGCTCGCCTTTGCACGGCACGGCGATCATGGAGCGGCTGCAAAGAGGTGATGTCGAGACGGCGAAGTTCATCGGCGTGCCTGTGGGACTCATGGCAATGCGCCCGCCCGGGCCGCTCGACGCGCAGGCGCAGGCGCTGCTTCAGCCACTGGTCGAGAAGGCAGCTCTGGTCCTGTCGATCAACGAGGCCTGGGGACTGGTTGCTGTCCTCACAATCGCAGCATTGGCATTTGTTCCCTTCGCCAGGAAGGTGCCCATCGGCGATCAGCTTCGCGTCTGAGGGGCTTGGTGCCGAGCTATATGTCGGAAAAGCCCGGCGCGGCGACGCATTTGCCCTTCCGCGCCAGCGGCAGCTTCCTACGCCCTGCCTACGATATCGGTCGTGACGTCAACATCGTCGACGACCAGATCGACATCGAGTTCCAGGGCCGGCTGGCGCGATGAGCACAAACTTGAGAGCGTGTCCGAGCGCGGGAAATCCCGGCTCGGATAATCGACTTGCGACCGGGGAAGCGCCGAGCCGTCCGTTCCGCTGGCATTCGGCCAACGTCTCGTTGCATTGGCTGACCTTACCTACTGATCAAGTTGAGGGAGCGGACCTTGCCGCCGTTGCTCATCGCTAACGCCAGGAGTGCGCTTAGGGACCGGAGAGGAAGTCAGGCCCGGGAGAAGGCAGTCGTATGGCGGTTTGGATGTCCTCGCCACGATAAAAAATTGCTCGGGGCTCCCTGCTTGAAGCATCCATCAACCTGTCACGGGCGAATTGAGTCGCCTCCGATAACAGCAAGCAATGGCTTCGTCGCAGCAGCAGATCTGACTTGCTACTCACAGTCCGGACGCGCGCCGGGCCATCCTCGGCGACGCTGTGGCGGCCCGCGACTGCCCCAAAGGTGAACCTCACCAGGGCACGCCTCCTCGACATGGACGCGATGACCATGGTGTTCCGAGCGGGCGATCCCGCCATGCTCAAAGGGCTGAAGGCCGGCGACAAGATCAAATTCGACGCCGACCGCGTCAACGGGCAGATCACGGTGACCAAGCTTCAGAAAGCGAAGTAGCCCTTCCCGGCCGATCCGGATGGTAAATATCATTCCTGACTGTTTGCACCGGGTCGGCCACTCGGAACGCTGGGGAAGAACAAGCGTTTGGATGGTCCATCAAGATCGAACGCCGCCTCGATCGCATCGAAGGATAGAGGCTCCAGCGCAAACGCTTGACCTTCCCATGATGGGAAGCCCCAGTCTTGCCGCAGCTCATCGATGCGTATGCGGAGAATCGTCATGACCGACACCCCGACCAGCAAGGGCCATGGCCATCATCACGACCATGGCGCCCATGGGGGAGATCATCATGAACACGCCGAGGAGGCCGGCAAGGTAAAGGATCCGGTCTGCGGCATGACGGTCGACCCGCACGCAACCGCGCATCGGGCGCAGTACGAGGGCAAGCCGTATTACTTTTGCTCCTCCGGCTGCCAGTCAAAATTCATGGCCGAGCCAGCCTACTACGTCGAGCGGGCGGCGGCCCGGAAGGCGGCCTCCCCGCCGGAAGGCACGATCTATACCTGCCCGATGCACCCCCAGATCAGGCAGGTGGGACCCGGTTCCTGCCCGATCTGCGGGATGGCGCTCGAACCCGTGCTCGCGACGGCGGAAACCGGCCCCAGCCACGAACTGATCGACATGACGCGCCGGTTCTGGATCGGACTGGCGCTCTCCCTGCCCGTGGTCGCGTTGGAAATGGGTGGGCACCTGACGGGCCTGGGCCACTACATCGGCCAGCAGACCTCGAACTGGATCCAGATGCTGCTCGCGACGCCGGTCGTGCTGTGGGCTGGCTGGCCGTTCTTCGTGCGCGGCGGGCAATCGCTGGTTTCGCGCAACCTCAACATGTTCACGCTCATCGCCATGGGTACGGGCGTGGCCTGGGGTCTACAGTATGGTGGCGACGCTGGCGCCCGGGATTTTCCCGGCCGCAATCCACGGCCATGACGGATCGGTAGCCGTGTACTTCGAAGCGGCCTCCGTCATCACGGTTCTCGTCCTGCTCGGGCAGGTGCTCGAATTGCGGGCAAGGGAGAGCACCAGCGGGGCCATTCGCGCCCTGCTCGACCTCGCGCCCAAGACCGCCCGCAGGATCATGTCCGACGGCACCGAGCAGGAAGTCCAGCTCGACACCGTGCAGGTCGGCGACCGCCTGCGGGTGCGGCCGGGCGAGAAGGTCCCGGTCGACGGCGTCGTCGTCGAGGGGCACAGCGCGGTCGACGAGTCGATGGTCACGGGCGAGTCGATGCCGGTTACCAAGGAAGTCGGGGCGACTGCGATCGGAGGGACGATGAACCAGTCCGGCGGCCTCGTGATCGAGGCGCAGAAGGTCGGGTACGACACCATGCTGTCGCGGATCGTCCAGCTCGTGGCTGAGGCCCAGCGCAGCCGCGCCCCAATCCAGCGATTGGCCGACCAGGTCTCGGGTTACTTCGTGCCCGCCGTGATCGGTGTGGCGGCGCTCGCCTTCTTCGCATGGGCCGTCTGGGGTCCCGAGCCGCGGCTCTCCTACGGCCTCGTTGCAGCCGTCGCGGTCCTCATCATCGCCTGCCCCTGCGCGCTCGGTCTCGCCACGCCGATGTCGATCATGGTGGGAGTCGGGCGCGGCGCCCAGGCGGGCGTTCTGATCAAGAACGCCGAGGCACTGGAACACATGGAGAAGGTCGACACCCTCGTGGTCGACAAGACCGGAACCCTCACCGCGGGCAAGCCGTCCGTGACTGCCGTGCTTCCAGCGCCGGGCTTCGCTGAAACCGAGATCCTGCGCCTGTCAGCCAGCGTCGAGCGGGCGAGCGAGCATCCGTTGGCCGTGGCCATCGTCGCGGCCGCCGATGCCCGGGGCCTCGCCACCGCACCGGTCGCCGATTTCGACTCGCCTACCGGAAAGGGCGCGCGGGGTACCGTCGAGGGGCGGCGCGTCGTGCTCGGCAACACAGCCTTCCTGGCCGAGCATGGCATCGACGCCGCCCCCCTGGCAGAGCAAGCGGACAGGTTGCGCGAGGACGGCGCCACGGTGATCTTCGCCGGCATCGACGGGAAGGTGGCGGGTGCCATCGCCATCGCCGATCCGGTCAAAAGCTCGACCCCCGAGGCACTCGCCGGGCTCAGGGCGGAGGGCATCCGAGTCGTGATGCTCACCGGCGACAACTGGACGACCGCGAGGGCGGTCGCCAGGCGGCTCGGAATCGACGAGGTCGAGGCCGAGGTTCTACCCGACCAGAAGAGTGCCGTCGTCCAGCGGTACAAGGCGGACGGCCGGGTAGTCGCCATGGCGGGCGACGGCGTCAACGACGCGCCGGCACTGGCGGCAGCGGATGTCGGCATCGCCATGGGTACCGGCACCGATGTGGCGATGGAAAGCGCGGGCGTGACCCTGCTGAAAGGCGACCTGACCGGAATCGTGCGGGCGCGGCGGCTGTCCCAGGCTGTGATGCGCAACATCCGGCAGAACCTGTTCTTCGCCTTCATCTACAATGCGCTCGGCGTGCCGGTGGCGGCGGGGGTGCTCTTCCCGTTCTTCGGGATTCTGCTATCGCCGATCATCGCGGCGGCCGCGATGGCATTGTCCTCGGTCAGCGTGATTGGCAATGCGATCCGCCTGCGGGCGGTACGGCTGTGATCGTTGGGCTGGGCCGCTCCCATCGGGAGCCACCCGGCCCTTCCCGCAGTTTGATGCGGCGCAATGTTTCGGTCCGCCAAACCGGGTAGGCTTCTTCCAATGAAGTGGCGTCGGGAAGAATCCCCGTCTACGCCGGCGACCATGCTCGGCTGCTGCGATGGTTCGCCCATAACCCGAAAGCAGCGTCGACGCCGTCCGTCGCCCTTTTTGGACTGATCCGCAAAGGAGAGCCTGCCATGAAGACGTCCGTTCTCGCGACCATTCTGATTGCCCTTGCTGGACCCGGTTTGGCCCAGGCACCGACTTCCCATGATCAGCATCATCCGGGTGGCGCCACCACGGCGCAGGCCCAACCCGCAGCTCCGGCAAAACCTCTGGCAATGCCCGGCCAATCCGGAGTGCCGATGCCAATGGGTCAGATGATGCAAGGTCAAGGCATGCCCGGCGGCATGATGAGCGAGGGAATGATCGGCCGATTCTCGTCCGAGGATGAGCGCCTTCATCGATGCCCACGTCGCGGCAATCCACGCCGGGCTGAAGCTGTCCGCCGACCAGGAAAAGCTATGGCCGCCTGTCGAGGCTGCGCTCAGCAACCTGGCGACCCTTCACCTCAGCCATATGCGGGCCATGCGCCAGACCCAAGGGATGACGGCAAACGATCCGGTGGGCATGCTCCGCACCATGGCCGATCATATGAGCCAAGGAGCTGAGGCCATGCGCAAGCTCGCAGACGCTGCTGCGCCTCTCCACGCGACCCTCGACGAGGCCCAGAAGCGGCGGCTTCCGATACTCGTCCGAATGGGCAGCCAAGGCATGATGGAACGGGGAATGATGGGTTCCGGCGGCGCCATGATGCCCGACGGATCCGACGGCGCTGACAATGGCACCCCGAACAAGCACTGACACGCCATCCCGGATGGTGATTGGCGCGCCGGGGTGAAATCGCCGCTTGACCTTGCCCTTATGGGAAGGTGCAGCCTGCTCGCATCATCGACAGGAAATGGAGATCAATTCCATGTGCGGATGCAACAATCACCCCTCCCAACCGAGTCAGGCAGTGGAGCGTGATCCGAATGCCCTGACCTTGCGGGTCGAGGACATGACCTGCGGACATTGCGCCGGCACGATCAAGAACGCGATCGAGACGGGACTGCCCGGCACCCAAGTCGAAGCCGACCCGACTTCCAAGCTGGTATCCGTCCGCGGGAGCCGCGACCTTGCGTCCATTTCGGCTCTCGTCACCAAGGCGGGCTACACCCCGGTCGCCGCCTGAAGGAGATGCTCATGCTCAACCGCCGCCGCTTCCTCGCTGTCCTAGGAACCTCCGGCGCGGCCCTCATGGCCGGACAAGTCTTTGCGTCTGCCCTGCCGAAGGTCGTCGTGATCAAGGATCCGAACTGCGGCTGCTGCGGCGGCTGGGTGGAGCACATGAAGGCCGCCGGATTTCCCGTGGAGGTCGTTACATCCTCCAATGTCGACCAAGTGAAACTCCGCCTTGGCGTGCCGGACGAGCTTGCCTCCTGCCACACGGCAGAGGTGGCCGGTTACGTCATCGAGGGCCATGTGCCCGCTGACGCCGTCAATCGTCTGCTGGCCGAGATGCCTCGGGCTCGAGGCCTCGCCGTTCCGGGAATGCCGATGGGCTCTCCCGGCATGGAGGTGGCCGGCAAGGCGCCGGACAGCTACGAAGTCGTCCTGTTCGGACCTTCGGGCCAGACTACCTTCGCTCGCTACCGCGGTGTGAACCGCGTCTGATCTCGGGAGCGAGCTTGTTCAGGTTGCGGGTTGACCCGCGTCAACGCTTCCTCTGCAATCGATACGAGCCAAAGCCATCATTGGGCGGTGAAATCGTTCCCTAGATCGAGATACCACCGCGACGGGACCGCTTCCGGCAAAAGGGGCAGTGAGTTACTGGAATGAACGGCAGATCCCACTCCAGCGCTGTCGATACTGCCTCGTCCTCGGTCCTCCGGTCCGCAAAGGTGGATCTGATGTCGGCCGTACAATATTCCACGTACCAGCGGACGGTGGTTTCGCCGACGGAGAAACGTCGATCCACGCCTCGGCAATAGCGTCGCCCCATCGCGCCATCTACTCACTCACCGATGGCCGGCCCTCAATCGCGCGGCAACAAGTCCCGCAATGGCGGCCGGCGCCTCATCCGGAATGGCGAAGACCGAGCTGACGTTGATCTCGCAGAGCACGTAGGTGTCGTCGCCGGCGGCGGTACGCGGGCCATAGAGAAAGTCGGCGTCCCAGATGATCGGCAAGGAGGCGATGTCGAGGCCGAGGACGTCCATCATCTGCGGCGTCCACTCCGTTTCCATCAGAGTCCGCAACTTCTGAAAAGCCTCGGCCGACGGCCCGTGCATGATCCGAGGGCCGGGCTGCGCCGCCTCCGAGTCCGGCCCCTGGGGTGGCGGAGGAATGAGTGCCTTAATGAGCTGGTGGCCGAACCCGACGACCTTGTCCGCGCCCATGTAGCAGCGATCATCCCGTCGGGCAGACGAGGCTGGAATGGCTGGTCGACAATGCAGCCCCCGCCAGCGAAGTAGTCTTCGCAGCTCGCCATGAAGTCCGCGAGAGCGACCTCTTCCGACATACTGCCTCTCTGTGCGTGGAGGATCCACACCATCTCCGCGCCATTCGATCCGCCGAGACCCTCGACCTTCCACACACCCTGGCCGCCGTTGCCGCGGTTCTGCTTCAGGACGCGCGGCCCCGCCGTCCGCAATCGCTCCGGGAACTCCTCCCGGAAGGAAGCCACGGACCGGTAGAGGTGGCTGTCGGTACCCCAGCCGAGATGTTTCGTGCGGTGCAGGATCTCCTTCACCCCCATCTTGAGGATGGTGTCAGGATGGGCGCTGACCCACGGCCCACTCGCCGCAACATCTCGAAGCAAGGCATCAAGCTGATGCCGCGTCTTGCCCGCATGCAGCGGATCCACCCAGACAAGGACCCCGTCCGCAGTGAGGAGCTGATCACGAACTTCCCCCGAGAAGGCCTCGTCATACACTGCGGGCTCGGCTTGGATGCCGATCGCGCTCAACTCCTCGAAGATCAGATGGAAGCGATTGTTCTGCGGCGTCGCGGTGGTTCTCGCTTCCCTGTCCCCTCGCCAAACCACGGCAATCTTGGGCATTGCGGTAGTCATCATCTCACCTCGATGCTGATTGGGATGGCCCCGAGGAGCTAGACGCCGATCGATGGCCGGGATCGATCGGCGCGCACGGGGCGCTAGGACTTCTTGCTGCTCGCAGTCTTGTCGAGCCCGGCCTTCAGGCCCTTGGCCAGTTTCAGGGCGTCGTCATTCGCCCAGAAGTGCATGAAGAACAGCCGTGGCGTGTCCTCGAGCATGTGGTTGTGGACCGCGGTTACCTCGATCCCATTCTCCCGAAGGGTGCGAAGGACCGGATTCACTTCCGATGCGATCAGGACGAAGTCCCCGGTGATCGCCGCCTTGCCGTTCCCCGTCGGCTGGAAGTTGATGGCGATGGCCGAGCCCATGGCCTCCGGAACTTCCATGCCGCCATCGCGGATCTTTTCCGTACGCGGGACGCCGACCTGATAGACGCCGCCGTTCACCTTGCCCTTGTATCCGAGCGCCTGGTCGATGGCCGACGTGTCGAGATCGATCGCGGAAGCGGCGGCGGGTGCCGGTGGCGTCTCACCGAGAGGCGTGCCGCTTTCCTGCAAGCCAGCATGCAGCGCTCCCGCCAACTTCACGGCATCGCCATGGCCGCTGACATGCAGGTACATGGTCGCGGGCTCCGACCTCAGGAGATGGTTGTGAAGTGCCGTCACCTCGAGGCCGCCCTCGACAAGCTTCTTCATGACCGGGTTCACTTCCGGCTGGGTCAGGACGAGGTCGCCATCACCATGGCGTCGTGATCGCCCATCGGCAGGAACGCCAACCATGAGCCCAACGCCAGCGCGGGTTTCAGCTCCACTCCGTCCAGCCTGACCTTCAGGTCAGATCGAGGGAGCCCGACGCGATAGATGTGGCCCGGAGCCTGCGCACCGGACTTCCCGAGCGCCTTACCGACTGCGGCCCAATCCGGTTCAGCATGCGCGGGCGCTGAGATCGCCAACGCCATTCCAATTCCAATTGCAAAGTATGCTCGCATCACGATGCTCCATTTCCATCGCCCCCGCGTTGGATCTGCCCCTGGGCCCGCGCTCACGGCGCAGGGCCTGGTCTCAGTGCCGGCGGACGGCCGCTGAACGATGCCTTCCTCGTAGATGTCGAAGTCGGGCTCCTGGAGACGGTAAGTCTTTCCGGAGTTTTGGACGGCGTAGCAGCGGTGGTCATCGGCAGTGCGGTCCAAGCAAAGCTGGTCCTGTTTCACCCGCCAGCGCCCAAGGGTCTTTTTGCCCATGGCGATGTTCGTGAGGGTTCCGTCGCGCCCGAACAGGAGTGCCCAGTGAACCTCATCGGTGAACTCCATGCTCGCGAGACGGTTTCGAATTTCCGCCCCACGAAGCGTGCGGAATGTCTCCGCTTGCACAGGGCCCACGCCCACGAGCACCGCCAAGCCGAGAGCTCCACCCGCCATCACAACGGCGCGACGCACGTTGCCCATCATCAGGCAGCCGTCGCCTTCATCACCGGTGGCCAGCTATGGGTTTCACCCTTGCGGCGGGATGCCCAGGCATAAAGCGCGTCGTAGATGATGAAGCCGCGTCTCAGGACCTCATGATCATCCGGAGACAAATCGCGCAGCCCCATCGAGATCGCCAGCAGCCCGGCCGATTGCCGCGTGAGATCGTGCCTGTCGGTATCGGCTCCGCGGACGATGGCGGCCACCGTGGTGATGGCGGGATCCTTGGCCAGGTCGTGCTTCTCGACGAAAGTGTCGAAGCTGCATCCCTCGCCGACATGCGTGTACTCGACGCCGGGCACATCATAGGGAATGGCACCGGTTTCCTCGGCCACCTTCCGGACCTGGTCCGGCGGCACGAACAGGAACTCGGGTTCCTTGTCGATAAACCGGGTGATCAACCAGGGACAGGCGATCCGATCGATGACGGGGCGTTCGCGTATGACCCATTTCATGGCGTAGGCCTCCCTTCGATGGTGAGTGGAACGGTCGGGGCGCCGATCGCATGCCAGGCGGCAATTCCGCCCGCGAGCGAGTAGGCATCGAGGCCGCGGCTACGCATTTCAGCGACGGCGTCGCCGCTGACCTGGAAGCCGTAGACGCAGTAGACGACGATCGGCTTGTCCTTTGGCAGCTCGCCAATCCAATCGGCAATTGTCTCGGGCGGGCGCACATGCGCTCCTGGGATCATGTCACTGCGCTTCGCCAAATCGTCAGCAAGGCAGACGTCCAAAAGGACGAAATCGTCCTTTTGCTGCATGCGCGCCAAGAGGTCCTCGGCGGCAATACCGCCCGGTGACGCCGCAGGCGTATTCGGCTCGATCATGCGACGGTTCATGGCAAGCCGCTGGAAGCGAGCACCAACGCGCTCCCAATGGATGTTCTTCATGAAGGCGTCGACATAGGCGCCAGCCTTCGCTCTGAAATCGATGTGATAGGCGTGCTCGTACATATCGAGCGCCATGATCGGGATGCTTCCGGCGAGACAGTTCGTGTGATCCTGCCCCCATTGGATCATCAGGCGCCCGTGGCGCTCCGACCAGACCAACAGGGTCCAGCCCGACCCGCCCGCCTGCGCCTTCGCGCAGGCGGAGAATTTCGAGCGCCAGCCGGCGACGCTGCCGAAGTCGCGTTCCAGCGCGAGGGCGAGGTCGCCCGCGGCATCGCCGGTTCCGCCGAGGCCGTCGAAATAGATCTCGTGGAGGATCGCCGAGTTGGCGGCGATGAGTTCCTCCCGCTTGAGGCCGTTGATGTCGAAGACGGGCGCCTGGCTCCAGTCGAGCTCGTCGAGGCGGCGTTCGATGGCGTTGAGGCGCCGTACGGCCCCTCCGTAATTGTTCTCGTAGTGGCTCGCCAAAAGCCGTTCGGAGAGCCCTTCGAGGCGTGGTGGCTTGAAGGGCAAAGGCATGATCCGATGCATGACACCCTCTTTCGGGATACCCGACGGAAGCGGACGCTACGCCCGAATCTAAAATGATACAAGTGTTGCTTTCTGATTATTTGATGATACGGTGCAGATATGATCGATGACGCCTCCTCGGCAGACCAGCGCTGGTTGCTGCTGATCCACCAGTTGCCCAGCAAGCCCGCCTACTTCCGCGTGAAAGTCTGGCGCCGGCTGCAAGGGATCGGTGCCGTCGCGGTGAAGAGCACGGTCTATGCGTTGCCCGCGAACGCCGAGACGCAGGAGGACTTCGAGTGGCTGCTGAAGGAGATCGTCGAGGGCGGTGGCGAGGCTATGGTCTGTGAGGCGCGCCTGATCGACGGCCTTTCGGATGGCCAGGCCCGCGCGCTGTTCGATGCGGCTAGGGACGAGGACTACGAGGAAATCTCCAAAGAGGCGCGAGCTCTCGTCTCCCGCCTCACGACAACCGGTACCGACGACGAAAGCGCCGAGTTCAGCTCGCAGGCCAAGCGCCTGCGGAAACGGCTCGCAGATATTGCCACCATCGATTTTTTCGGAGCGACGGGCCGTCTCACCGCCGAGAGCCTGGTCGCCGAGATCGAGCGCAAGCTCGCGGAGGATACCGATATGACCAGTGCAACGCCGGAGGCCTCGGCTCAGACCGCGGCCGATCTGAAGGGACATGCCTGGGTGACGCGCAAGGGCATCCATGTCGACCGGATCGCTTGTAGCTGGCTGATCCGCCGCTTTATCGACCCCAATGCCGTCATCCGCTTCGTTCCGGGCAAGGGCTACGCGCCCAAGGCCGGAGAACTGCGCTTCGACATGTTCGAAGGCGAGATCACCCATGAAGGCGATCGGTGCAGCTTCGAGGTCCTGCTGACCCGCGCCGGTCTTTCTGAGCCCGCTCTCCAGGCCATTTCCGAGATCGTCCACGACATCGATCTGAAGGATGGGAAGTTCGGGCGCGAGGAAACCACGGGCATCGCCAGCCTGATCTCAGGCGTCTGCTCAGCCAATGCCCAGGACGAAGATCGCATCGCCCAGGGCGGCGCCGTCTTCGACAATCTCTACCAGTACTTCAAGTCCAAGCGGGCCTGACGATTGGGGAACGCCATGACCAAGATCGAGACTATCGACACCGCCCTGGCCAAGCAGAGCATCGAACATGATCATGGTGTTTCATTCGGTGAAGCGCTGCGCGTCTGGGCGCGGGTCGCGGCGCTGAGTTTCGGCGGCCCGGCCGGGCAGATCGCGGTCATGCATCGCATCATCGTCGAGGAGAAGCGCTGGATCGGCGAGACGCGGTTCCTGCACGCGCTGAACTACTGCACCTTGCTGCCGAGACCGGAAGCGCAGCAACTGGCCGTCTATATCGGCTGGCTGATGCACAAGACCAAGGGCGGCCTCGTCGCCGGAACCCTGTTCGTGCTTCCCGGTGTCGCCGCCATCATGGCGCTGAGTTGGATCTACGCCATCTTCGGCAATGTCGGCAGCGTGCAGGCACTGTTCTTCGGCCTGAAGGCCGCCGTCCTCGCGATCGTGCTCGAAGCCGTGCTCCGGATCGGTCGGCGCTCGCTGAAGAACGGGGTTATGATCGGCCTTGCCGCGGCCGCCTTCCTCGCGCTGGCCGTGTTCCAGGCCCCGTTCCCGCTCGTCGTCTTCTCCGCAGGCCTGATCGGCTATGTCGGCGGCCGCGCGGGCTGGTCGGCATTCATGACCGGAGGTGGTCACGGCAAGGTCGGAGGCAAGCAGCTCGACGATATCGACTCCGCACTTGGCGAGGGCATTCCGGCCCATGCCAGGCCGCCGCTGAGCTGGTTACTGAAGGTCGCGACCGTCGGCGCCGTGATCTGGTTCGGCCCGATCATCGTACTGCTGGCCACGCTCGGGCGCGGCGACGTGTTCACCGAGATTTCGATCTTCTTCTCCAAGATGGCGATGGTGACCTTCGGCGGGGCTTATTCGGTCCTGTCCTATGTCGCGCAGCAGGCGGTCGAGCACTATGGCTGGCTGAAGCCGGGCGAGATGCTGGACGGCCTCGGCATGGCCGAAACCACCCCCGGGCCACTGATCATGGTCACGCAATTCGTCGGCTTCATGGGCCCCTATCGTGCACCGGGTTCGCTCAACCCGCTGCTGGCGGCCACGCTCGGCGGACTGCTGACGACCTGGGTAACCTTCGTGCCCTGCTTCCTCTGGATCTTCCTGGGCGCTCCGTTCATGGAAACGATGCGCAACAACAAGGCGCTGTCCGCCGCGCTCGGGGCGATCACAGCCGCCGTCGTCGGGGTGATCCTGAACCTGTCAATCTGGTTCGCCATGCACGTCCTGTTCGCCGAGGTTCGGCAGGTCAAAGGGTTCGGCATGGAGATCGACGTCCCGGTCCTGAGCACGGTCAACGTCGCCTCGCTGGTGCTGACGCTGGCCGCGATAATCGCGGTGTTCCGCTTTAAGGTCGGGATGATCCAAGTCATTGCAGCCTGTTCGGCAATCGGCGTGCTGTACTGGCTTGCAACGGGTGGAATCTGAACTTCGATTTTCGGTGCAAACAAGAGCCAACGCCTTTCGGCCGGATTAGGGTTCCGGCCGAAAGACGCGAATGGAAGCGGCTTCGCCGCCACCGGCCCGCATTGCCACGAACAACCGGTCGAGTTCGGGCACGTACAATGACGTGCGAGCGCCCGGCCGGGTCGGGACCTGCGCCAAGCGGACGTAGGCGGCATCGTGGCGCTCGAAGACATCAACCACGCCTTCGCCGCAGCTCACGTAAATTCGCTGGCGTTTGGAATCGACAAACAGATCGTCGGCATCCCCGCAGGTGCCGACGGCGCTCGCCCGGCTCCCGTCTTGGGCCGAAAAGGCAACCAATCGAGGCGGAGAACGGGTGACGGTGAGCACCTGATGCGCGTCCGGATCAACGGCGAGCGGGAAGTTCGCGCCCAGATCGGTGAGCGGCAGCGATTTGACCTGTCGCTTTGCCGCCAGATCGACGACCGCGACCTCGTGGTATTGGGCACATTGACGAAGGCGTGGGCTTGAGCCTCGTCTAGCTGAAAGCTCTCGGGGTGCGCCTTCAGGGCAACATCACCGATCTTGCGGAGCGTTTTGGGATCGATGACGGCCAATGCGCCACTGCCGTATCCGACGAGGATGTGGCCGGACTCTCGATCGATCCGGATGTTATCCGCGTCGGCGCCGAGCTCGATCCTGCCGACTGGCTCCAGGTCTTCGCCGCGAAAGACACGCACGGACCCGTCACCGCCATTGGCGACATAGAGCGTGTCGGTGGACGCGACATAAGCGAGGCCTTGCGGCTCCTCTAGCCCTTCAATGGTGCGGAGCAGCTTTCGCTCGCGCAAATCGACGACGCCGATACTGTCGTTGCCCAGTTCCGCCACGAACAGCCTCTAGCGCGGGCTATCGATCGAGAAATGATCGATGCGCCCTCTGACCTCACCAAGCGGAATTTCGCCGTCGAGCCGTAGAGGCGCTGGTTCAGCGGCCGAAGCGGCTCCCGCAAAAGCGATGGACACTGCGAATAGGAGAGATCCGACGCATAGCATGGCTTCACCTGGTGCACCACGATGATGCGCCGCGTCCTCGCCAAGTGGAAGCGCTTGATGGGTGAAATACCCCATCTTTGCAGGCGCCGAACTACGGCGCTCGATCTGGTTCCTGCTGTCAGGACAGCAGATGCTCGCGAAGAACGATAGAGTGCTTTTGTCGTCCGATCAAAACGCCGCGACTAACGCTATTCCTAACTGAATACAGCGATCACAATGGTTGCACGATGCAAGCGAATTGCGGCGCCGGCTTCCAAGGTGAGCACTATGATCACAAGGCGCATCCTTCTGGCGGCAATGGCGGCAGGAACGATTGGGGTGGGCGTGACGAGGCGCCCGCGCTCGGCAAGTGCAGCAGAAGACTACACCGTTAAACACAGCGAAGCGGAATGGCGCAAACTGCTGACACCGGAGCAATATGCGGTGCTGCGCCAAAGCGCGACCGAGCGCCCCTATACGAGTCCCCTCAACCAGGAGAAGCGTCGGGGTACATTCGCTTGTGCTGGGTGCGACCAGGAACTGTTCTCCTCCACGACCAAATTCGAGAGCGGCACCGGCTGGCCGAGTTTTTGGGCACCGATCTCCGATAAAGCCGTCGGCACCGAGCGCGACACTTCGCTGAGCATGGTCCGCGTCGCTGCGCATTGCGGCCGCTGCGGCGGCCATCTCGGCCATGTCTTCGATGACGGGCCGCGGCCGACGGGTCTGCGCTACTGCATGAACGGGGTCGCCATGGCCTTCAGGCCGCTGGCGGCCTGAACGAAGACACGACGCTTATGACCTTGCTTCTGCTCGCCTATCTTGGCGGCGTGCTGACGATCGTCAGCCCCTGCATCCTGCCTGTCCTGCCCTTCATCTTCGCGCGGGCGGGCCAACCTTTCCTGCGCAGCACGCTGCCGATGCTGCTCGGCATGGCGCTCGCCTTCGCAGCCGTGGCGACGCGGGCGGCTGTCGGCGGCAACTGGGCCGTGGAGGCGAACCAGTACGGCCGATTTGCTGCCATGGCGCTGCTCGCCCTGTTCGGCATCGCTTTGCTGTTTCCTGCACTGGCAGACCGATTTGCCAGGCCGCTCGTTGCACTGGGTGGGCGGCTGTCGGAAACGGCTTCACGACAGGGTGGCGGCTCAGGGGCCATCGTCCCCTCGATCCTACTCGGTCTCGCGACCGGATTGCTCTGGGCGCCCTGCGCCGGTCCGATTTTGGGACTCATCCTGACGGGGGCGGCCCTGCAAGGCGCGAATATCGGGACGTCCCTGTTGCTGCTCGCCTATGCGGCAGGCGCCGCGACATCCCTTGCGATCGCCTTGCTCGCCGGCGGCAGGGTCTTTGGTCTGATGAAGCGTTTGCTCGGAGCCGGTGAGTGGCTGCGCCGCATTGGAGGCGTCGCGGTTCTCGCGGCCGTGGTAGCGATTGCACTCGGCCTCGATACCGGATTCCTGACGCGGCTGTCGCTGGCAGGCACGAATGCCGTCGAGCAGCATCTGCTCGACCGCTTCGCAGTGTCCACCGCACCGGCCCCGCCAACAGGGAGCGGCCCGGCCATGATGAGCGGTGGCGCCAATACGGGCAGCAATCCTGCGATGATGAGCGGCAATGCGCCGGCCATGATGAGCGCCAATCCGGCAATGACGGGCGCCAATCCAGCCATGATGGCGGCCAAACCCTCCGGCGCGGAAACCGAGCTTCCCGTCGAAGGCGCCCTGCCCTCGCTCGCTGGCGCCACCGCCTGGCTTAACGGGCCGCCGCTCACGGCCGAGAGCCTCAAAGGCAAGGTGGCGCTGATCGACTTCTGGACCTACTCCTGCATCAACTGCCTTCGCGCAATCCCCTATGTCCGGGCCTGGGCAGAGAAGTACAAGGGTCAGGGCCTAGTCGTTATCGGCGTGTATTCGCCGGAATTCGCCTTCGAGAAGCGCATCGACAATGTGAAGCAGGCCAGCGCCGATCTTCAGATCGGCTACCTGGTAGCGGTCGACAACGACTATGCGATCTGGCGCGCCTTCAAGAACCGCTATTGGCCGGCGCATTACTTCATCGACGCGCAAGGCCGGATCCGCCACCACCATTTCGGCGAAGGCGGCTACGCGGAATCGGAAAAGGTGATCCAGCAGCTTCTTGCGGAGGCAGGCCGCGGCGATGTCGCAACGGGCACCGTTTCTGTCAAAGCGTCAGGTGCTGAGATGGCCTCCGCCGAAGCGGATGTCCGCTCGCCCGAGACCTATCTCGGTTACGAGCGCGCCGAGAACTTCGTATCCCCGGGGGGAGCCGTAGAGGACTCCGTCGGCCGCTACGAGCCCGGCACGCCGCGCCTCAACGAATGGGGTCTCTCGGGCCATTCGACGATCGGCAAGGAGCATGCGGCCCTCGAAGGGCCGGATGGTGCCATCACCTACCGCTTCCATGCCCGCGACCTGCACCTCGTGCTTGGCCCGGGCGCAGATCGTAAGCCAGTGCGCTTCCGCGTGATGATCGATGGCGCGCCGCCCGGTGTCGATCACGGCATCGACGTCGACGCCGAGGGCAATGGCACCGTCGCGGGACAGCGTCTCTACCAACTCATCCGACAAAGCGGCCCGATCAAGGACCGCACTTTCGAAATCATGTTTCTCGACGCCGGCGCCCAGGCTTATGCCTTCACCTTCGGCTGATCACGGAGAAACCGTCATGCCCGTCAAAGCCCGTTCGCCCCTAACCATGTTGAGCCGCCGGGCGCTGCTCGGCGCTGCCGCAGTCGCTCTCGGCGCCGCCGTACTGAAGCTATCCCCTCTGGCCGCGGCTGAGGAGGCTCGTATCATTCCGCCTCCGGCGACGGATGAGGCTGCGGCTTCAGACACATCGCAGAAGGTCGCGGTGCTTGCTGGCGGCTGCTTCTGGGGCGTCCAGGGCGTCTTCCAGCATGTCGACGGCGTCAGCGCTGCCGTGTCCGGCTACGCCGGTGGCGAGAAGGCCACGGCCGAATACGAAAAGGTCGGCACTGGGCGCACCGGCCATGCCGAAGCGGTCCGGATCACCTATGATCCGCGCAAGGTCAGCTACGCGAAACTGCTTCAGATCTATTTCTCGGTCGCCCATGACCCGACGCAGCTCAACCGGCAAGGGCCGGATTCGGGCACACACTACCGCTCTGCCATCTTCCCGGTCGATGCCGAGGAGGCGCGCGTCGCCAAGGCCTATATCGGCCAACTCAATCAGGCCCGTGCCTATGACGCAGCGATCGTGACAAAGATCGAGCCGGAACGCGCCTTCTACCCGGCCGAGGCCTATCATCAGGACTTCCTGACGCGCTACCCGACGCACCCCTATATCGTGATCAACGACATACCCAAGGTCGAGAATCTGAAGCGGGTCTTCCCTCAGCTCTATCGGAACAAGCCGGTTCTGGTTTCCCAGGCGTTGAACTAGGAGACCCACCTACCCGTCGCGTGAGGGCCGCCCCATCGACATCAACGGCGAGTACGCGAAAGCCTTTCCTGGAGATCCGCCGGCAGCGCGCACACCAGATCGCATCTATCTCAACGGCAAGGAGCTCCGCCTCCCTCTCTGGTTCCTGAACGCCGAAGAAATCTGCGCCTGGCTCAGCGCAGCGGAACAAACGCAAGAACCCGTGCTGAAGGATTGGTGGGCACTCGATCAGCTCTTGAGTGAGCTGACGCGAATCAAGAAGAAGGCGGCTGGCTCCTATTGCGATGCCGTGACCGGCCATTTCGCCAAAATCGAATTGATACCGCGAGGTTCGAGGCGCTGTTTACCGCGCACCGCGCGGTCGCGAGCCCAACGCCCAAGCGAGATCAGCCAGACCATTATCAGCCAGTGCGCCAACTTCATCGGCCATCGGCTCCAGAATCCCGACGACATAGACCATTTCCGTCGCCTCATCCCGGGCTCGAAGATTGTTGGACCAGGAGACGATCCTGTCATCGGGGGAAGCAATCGTTTTCGGGAGTGCCTTCCATATTTTGACGCGGGTTGAATTCGATCGCCCTGAGCCAGGTCCGTATAGCCAGACCGCTGCGCCGTTCCACGAATGGTCAAAGGAGAAGGCGCCATTTCCGCTGACCAAGGTCATTGACGCGTGGGTTGGCTCTGAAGCCCGGCCGAGTGTCTATCACGGCCCATCGCGACGCTGCCATCCTCAGCAACGCTGTCGCGGAACTCCGGGATGAAAGATCGCGTTGGCGGTTCATGGAGCCAGCGATGATGACGTTCGTGCCACGCGCTGTTTTTGAACTGCTGAGGAAGTGCCAGGCAGCCTTGTTGTGTGGATGCGTATTGCTAGCGCCGGTAGCCGCGCACGCCCTCACCGCCGACGAGGTGAACCGAGCGGGTCCCCCGACCACCACGAAAAGCAAGGTGCCGCGCCCCAACGCTTCGATCGTCAAAGCCCAAGTCCTACTGGCGCGCCAGGGTATTTCTCCCGGGGAGATCGACGGGCTGGATGGCGACAACTATCGGAAGGCCATCTATCAGTTCCGTCGCCGCCAAAATCTCGGAGCCGGCGATATCATTGACACTGCGACCTGGCAGGTCCTCAAAGGGGACGTCAGCTCGGATATCGTCTCGGACTACGTCGTGACGAAGGAGGATATCAAAACCCGGTACGTCAGGCGCATTCCTCACGATTACGCTCGTCAGGCCCGGATGAAGCGGCTCGGCTACCGGAGCGCCCAGGAGATGTTCGCCGAACGCTTTCACATGAGCGAGGGTCTGCTCAGGACGTTCAACCCGCGATCGCATTATGGGAAGCGCGAGGAAACTCTGCACGTTGTCTCGGTCGGACGAACCGCTCCTTCCGACGAGGCACGGACAGTGGAGGCCGACAAGACGAACAGCATCGTTCGAGCGCTGGATGCCACCGGAAAGGTCATCGCAATTTATCCGGCCACCATCGGCAGCGAGGACACCCCCTCGCCTGAGGGCGAATATCAGGTGGTGAGGATCGTGAAAAACCCGACCTATCACTACGACCCGGTCAAGAATTTCCAGCAGGGCAAGAACAAGCGTCGCCTGGTGCTCCCCAGGGGTCCCAACAACCCGGTCGGTTCGGTCTGGATCGAGCTGTCGAAGCCGACCTTCGGCATTCATGGTACGCCGGAGCCTTCGAAGATCAGCAAGGCCTCATCGCATGGCTGTGTCCGGCTCACGAATTGGGATGCCGAGGAACTGGCCCAGATCGTCAGGCCAGGTACGACCGTCCGCTTCATCGAATAGGCGATATCACCCGGGCTGCCGGGCTGAAGCCGTGCACCAGTCGGGATCAGGATCGTAGGTCGATGGCCGGTCGCGAACGCAACGACATCGAGATTCGCGATGATGAAGAAGGCGCGGGTGCCATCGTCTCCTTCCCGTTCGACGCCGCAGTTGCGGAGCGTTTTCGCGAAGCCTTTCCGCGAGCCCGCTGGAGCGATCGGTTGTCAGCCTGGAAGCTGCCGGGAACGACCGCGATGCTTCGCGCGGCACGATGGCTCGATCGCGAGCTGCCGAGTGCATTTACCCTCGCGGATGAGCGCGGTCGCGATTCCTTTTCGTTCGAGCCGATCGTCAGCCCATATCTGGAGGCTGCCGATGAGATCATCGTGCGCACCCCGTATTCACGAACCGTCGTCGAGGAATTGCGCGCAGTGCCATGGGCCTGGTGGAACGGCGAGGACAAGGCCTGGCACGTTCCGTTCCGATCGATAGATGAACTTCGCAGGAGATGGCCGGCGATCGAAGCCGCCGCGGAACGCAGCGAGCCGGAAGCTCGGAGGCAAAGGCGCGAAGCGGCAAAATCCGAGCCCGAATACGAAGGCACGAAAGCAACGGCGGCCGAGCACCGACGTCGACGCTATCCCGTGCCTGCAAGCGAATTGCCGCCGACCGACCGGGTGCTGATGTCACATGAGGGGCCGCTCGTCGTCCTTGAGGTAACCGGCGAGATCGTGCCCATGGAAACCGCCGCCCGGCATTATCCTTGGAGCTCTGGACAGTCAGACGATCTGGTCTGGGCTTTGTGGCGGCGTGCGACCCATGAGGAACTGGTCAAGACCTGGCCTGCGCGACGCCCGACCACGCCGGACGCCTTCCTTCGCGGATGGTGGCAGCCCACGCTCGAGGAACTGCGTGCCGCCCGGCGAGCCGCGAGGTCCTTGGACCGTGCGCAGGAAACGCGCCGAACGAGCCGCTCAACTCAGGAATGATTTCGCACAACGAAGGAGGCGCTGTCGGCGAGGCGTGCTTGACTCGCTATTCCGTTTGTTCTCTCTATGTTCTCTCAATCGAGGGCATGACCGATGGTAGCAGTCGAGGCTTCCCGCCCGCCTGAACCAGACCCGTTTGCCGTTGCCGATGAGGAGGTCGATGCGGTCCTGGAGGAAGCTAACGGAGATTCCCGGGAGGCGATCCGGATGATCCTCTGGGATCTTGCGGTGATGGCTGCCGATGCCGATGCGGCCTCTTCCAGAGGGTTTCTTCGCGGCCGCTTTTCTGAGGGGCGGCGGCGCCCTCGCCTTGTCGACCAAACATGAGACGCAAGGGTGAGCTCTCTCCTGCGGAAATTGACCGCCGTTGGCCTCACCAGGTCGCAGTCGAGATCCCGCCGGGCCATGGGCTGGGCATCGTGCCATCGACTGGCCCGTTGTCCTCCCTCGCTCCCCGAGGCCATGAGGTTGTCCACGAAGGAAGGCGCTTTCGAGTTTTCTGCTTCTCCGATCCGGATCAGGCCGCGCGCTTCAAGGACATCATGGGCGGGTTCGAATTCGATCCTCGAGATCGCGGCCGCGGAGCCTATTGGGGAACATGGTACCGAGGTCGTGGAGCCGCGCGCGATACCAAGCGTCGGCAATCCTGACGCACCCATATCATCCGACATGGTAGGGTCGAGCGAATCACTGTCCAGCAGATCTTCATGAACGCCGTTGCCCCGATCAGCTATCTCGACACCCTCAATCCGGCGCAGCGGCGCGCCGTCGTCCACGGCGTCGGAGCGGTAGCGGCCTCCCCTGATAATCGCGGCATTCGGCAACAAAGACCACCAAGTGCTCTGGAGACGAATGGCTAACTCAGCTTCCCTACAGCCCACAGCAGTGCAAGGAAGCGTCACCCGATTCCCGGGATGCCCCTACGCTCCGATTGCCCGCAGACGATGACGGTCTCGATCCGCCCTTGATACAATTTGCTGGTGCATAGAACGCCCTCGAGACGGTGGAGCGCCTGCTCTTCGCTGCTTTGCGAAAGTTCGGTCTACTTCCGGCTCGGGCCAACAGTGGTCATTCCACCCCTCCAACAAACTCCTCCAACACCCGCCTGATCGCCTGTTCCGCCGGCACGTCGCGTGTGAAGGCCCACCACGTATGCGCGCCCTGCCAGAGGCTCGCCATCTGCCAACCGAGGCGTTCGCCTCGCGTCCGGTCCTTCGAGAGGCGGCGGCCGAGCGCTTCGGCCAAGCGATGGCCCCAGGAAGCGCCACGGGCGCGGAGGACGGGATTGCGGATGTCCTCCCTCAACAGCAGCAGGCCGTTGGTGGCATCGAGTTCCGCGGATTCGGGCGGCATCAGACGAATCAGAAGGTTCATCGCGCCTTCGGGCGTCGGTGGTTCCTCCGCGTCCGCCGCCTCTGTCTCCGCGTCCAGCCGGTCCCATGCCCGCAGGAGAATCGCCTGAACCATGGCCTCACGGTTGCCATAGCGCTGTACCAGCGTCGCCGGCGAGAGCCCACAGCCGGTCGCGGCGCGGGTGAAGGTGAGGCCGTCGGGCCCGCTCTCCATAAGTGTCCCGAGGAGTTTGTCGAGTACTTGCTCGTCAGGGATCGTCTTGTGCCTAGCCATGAATATATATAAACATATATTCATTTATAAATCAACACGGGACCACCATGGCTCGAATTCTGGGATATATCGCCACCAGCCTCGACGGGATGATCACGGCTGAAGACAACAGCCTCGACTGGCTGTTCAAGTACGACGACATGAACCTCGGCGAGCACGACTACCGCACCTTCCTCAAACGAACCCGCACCGTAGTGATGGGGCGCGGTACGTATGAGTTCATAGCGGGGGATTCCTCTCCCTGGTCATACGGGGACAAGCGCGTGATCGTCGTCACGTCGCGGCCGATCGACAATCCGAAGGGGCCGCTGGAGGTTCGCAGCGACGTCGATGCGGTGATCCGCGAGCTGCGCGGACTGGACGATGGCGATGTCTGGATGCTGGGCGGCGGGCAGTTGCAGATGGCCTTCCTTGAGCGCGGGGCACTGGACGAGATCGAAATCTACGTCATCCCGGAAATGCTAGGCGGCGGTCGGCCGCTCTTTCCACTCAGCGGGTTTCGCGCGAGCCCGACACTGATCAGCGCTCAGGCGATCGACAAGGGCTGCGTGCGGCTGCACTACCGATTTTAGGCGTAATCCGGCGGGCACGACACGTAAGCACGTCCCACGGTCCGCACGAGAAGGTTCTCAGGCCTTATTTCTCTAAAATATCATAATCAATCGGTCATAAGTTCAGCTACTCGCAGGATCGTTGGTGGTCTTTCCTGTCCAATGCCCGGATAATCGCGGGCGCCGGATGCGAGGCCGCAGCGAGGCGCGCGGAGCGGATGAGGCGCTATCGACGGCGACCCAGCAGGCGACCCATGGCCTGATGGCCCCGTTTATCGGCAGCTATTGCAGTGAAGGCAGCACGGACGCCGCGGCGGACGCGCCAATCCCGACCGTGCCGACGAAGGCGCGGTTCAGCCCGGTCCCTTGCTATATCGCCGTCCCGCCGATGACGCCGTTCATGCTGGAGCCCGCCAAGATGGTGGCCCGCTTCCTCCATGCTCATGGCGTCTGGCACGATCCTGACGTCCTGGTCGAGATCGCACCTGGCATCATCGTCTGGGACAACGGCATGCGGATGCTGACGCCCCGCGAGCTCGCCAGGGCCCAGGGCTTCCCAAATACATACGACATCACCGCCGGCGGCCAGCTCACCGAGACCGCGCAGCGCTATAAGATCGGCAACTCGGTCTGCCCGCAGGTTGCTGCCGCCCTGATGCGCGCCAACTGCATCGAGGCTCTGGCCCTGCCGGATCTCAAGCGCCGCAAGCGCTGCGTCCTGCCGCGCTTCGACGATCTCCGGCCCGACAACGATCCGACCGCCGACCTCTTCGCAGGAGCCGCAGCATGACCGCGCCCCTAGACACTGCAGGTTGGGATCCCTGACGCCGGCGCGATATTCCCGCTCTACAGCTCGCCGGTCAGGGGGCGCGATCTACCCGAGGCGCGCCACAAGTGGGCGGGAGTACGGGAACAGGCGGCGGCCGTCGTGGTTCTCTATCTGCAGCGATGTTGAGTTGGTGAGGCCCACGATGCCTGACGAACGAACAGAGATTGCGGTCGAAGCAGCAGCGAAAACGTTCCATGAAGCCCGACGCGAGATGCGTCAGGTCCCCTGGGACCAATCCAGCGACCAATGGCGCCGCAATGTCCGCACAGTCGTCAGGCCGCTTGTGGAAGCGGCTCTTAGGGCCTCCGATGCCTACATGGCCGCTGAGGCTGCGGTGCTGCCTAATCCGAAACGCTAGCCAGAAAGCTCTTCAGTTGCCGTTCAACTCAATCGGCGCGATCATTCACGTTCCGACAGCCGACCCGGCGACCAAGAAGGCCGCAACACCCTCGAGAACTGCCAAGTCGAAGGCTTGCTCGGCGCAGGCTGATCAGAAGAGACTTCACGGGAAGGCCCGAAAGAGGTTCCGCGACGTGAGATTGACGACATTCCCGCTTGCGAGGGCCTGCCCCGGAAAGGATGGCTGCCAGGCCTCGTCGATCGATTTATGCGGAGTGGCCGGGCTCGGTGCGAGCAGCGATTCGCATCTTAGCCTGCAAATAGCTGCGGCTATTCGGCCTTCAGGTTATCAGCAGACGACTTCCCAGAGCGCTTGTCAGCGAGGATCTCGTCCGAGATCTTCTGCCCTTCGTTCAGTCCGCGAAGGCCGGCGCGCTCAACGGCGCTGATGTGCACAAAAACGTCCTGACCGCCGCCATCAGGCTGGATGAACCCGAAACCCTTCGTTTCGTTGAACCAGCACTCTACTCCCGACGCAACACCACCGGAGTCAATGCGGAGCGGGGCGCCGGGTTCCAGCGGCAAGAAAGAGCCCGCCAGAACGACCGGCGGGCCAAGTTAAGGAAAATAGGCTTCTTCCGACCAAAGAAGCAGCCTTGGGAAAGAACTCCCTAAGCGGCAGATTGTTGCGGGCGTCGGCAGTCGGCGACAAAAAGCCCGGCCTCGCATAGCGAGACCAGGCGCGCGGTGGCAGTCTGATGGCGAAGGGCTGAGATCGACCGGTCCGCGGAGCTCAAGGCGGGTGAGCACCAGGAACCTTCCGCAAATTCCGAGCGTTGCCGCAGCACCGCTATCGAAAGAGGGGCTGCAGATGCGTTCCATCATACTTTGGCTTGTAGGCGTTC
>NZ_JBFTIC010000014.1:0-58963 GCF_056394545.1 Allobosea sp. 10N428
CTCTTTCTGTCTTCAATTTTCAAGCAGCAGGGCTTCAACAAAACCGACAGAACTTCACCCGGCGAACCGGCCTCAGCCCCAGCGTCCTTAGGAAGCGCAGAAGAGGCGCCGCTCAGCGGCGGCGCCGTCTCGATGGGTGGCTTATAGGCCACCCTCAGAACGCATGTCAACACGCTCATGAAGTTTTTTTGACGGAGCGCATTTCTTTTTCCGAGGCCCGCAAGAAGGGCCGATTTCGCGGCCTTCTGGACACTTGGCCGGGGTTCACCACCGTGCCGTGTTTCGATGCCGCGAGCATCGGGCTTTCGGTCTCGGTCCGGATCGACAACGAGAGCGCCTCCCGCCTCCAGGTGAAAGTCGACCGGCCCACGCGGCCACACCCAACTGGCATTTCCTCAGGCCGCCTATCGTGACAAGGCATCGCAAGTGCGCTCACTTGCGCTCGCGCGCGAGCTGTGTCGCACCATATTCGCTGCGCTTCCCAAAACAGCCGCAATCGCTCCGCACAGGAGGCAGCCCGTGGCTGGACGGATTGATTCCCGCTTCCGGCACGGGCATGGTCTTGCGCGCTTTCGTCAGATTGCGCTCAAGGCTTCTTCGCCGCGGCGGAGCACGCCACCGAGGTATCCAGCACCCCGCACGCAGAACCGCCCGCAAGAAGCAGCCCGCACGATATGAACGCCCATCCCGAGTTCGCTCAGCCAGTCGAACCGCTCGCCCCCGAGGCTGCGGCTCTGCTGGTCGATCTCGGGATCGAGCCGCCGATCCAGCCCGCCGAATCCCGTCAGCAACCGCTCGACCGGCGCGGTGTCTCGCTGCGATGGCTTTTCGCCTGCGCGCTCGTCGGCTCCTGCGGCGCGGCGCTGCTTGGTGCCGCGATACTCGTCGCGATGCGTGGCGACACCAGCTACCCGGAGCAGCCCGAAACGGTGGCCGTGCGTAGCTCGTCGGCCGCGGGAGAAGGCGGCGGGGCCCGCAAGGCCGACAAGCTCGTCGCCGACCAGCCGATCATGTCGGCGCGCCATACGCTGAGGGCGCCGATGTCGCAGAAGGTCGGGAACCGCGAAGTCATCCGCGTCCGCCCCTTCGTGCGGCTGGCGTCCGACCTCTCGCTCACCACCGGCGTCTATGCGAGCAATATCCCGCCCTTCAATCCGCTGCGGCTTTTCGCGGAAGGCGGCCAGCCGGAAGAGCGCTATGCCGAGCCGGCCCAGGACATGCCTGATGCCGACGTCACCATCGTCAAACGCGACCTCGGCGACATCGTCACCCCCGCCGGCAAGCCGCAGCTGAGCGACAACGACATCATCTCCCAGGTCGAAGAGGAGCGCGCCAATCTGGCCAACTCCGGCCGCCAGCGCGCCCTGCCGATTCCGCCACAGCTGATGCTCAGCCGCACCCTGACCGGCGCGACCGCCGGCAGCGGCGACATCCTTGCCTATGCGCCGGCCACGGATACGCGCTTCTCCGGCATCGAGGTACGCGTCGTCCCGGAGAACGTGACCAACGCGCCGAAGACGCCGATCCCTGCCTCCCGCGAGCCGCTTGTCGAGGACAAGCTGGTGATGGCCAAGCGCGGCGAGAATTTCGAGCAGGCCCTGCGCGGCGCCGGCGCGACGCCAGATCAGGTCCGGGCGATGATGACGGCCTTTGGCGGCAAGGTTCGGACGACGGCCCTTCCCGACGGCCAGGTTCTGCAGGTGCTCTACGCACCAGGCCCCCGTCCGGGCGACGGCCGCCAGATCATGCGAGTCTCGCTGCTGAGCAACGGACAGCCGGACGGCACGATCGCGATGAACGACAAGGGCGCCTACGTCACTGTCGATCTGCCCCGTCAGAATCTTACTCTCCAGCGGCCGCAACGCCAGGAGGCGGATGGGGACGACGACGACGAGGAGGGCACCGGCGGCGCCCGCCTCTATGAGAGCCTCTACGAGACCGGCGCGCGCCATGATCTACCGCGACCGCTGATCGACGAACTCGTGCGGATCTTCTCCTACGATCTCGACTTCCAGCAGCGCGTCCATGGCGGCGACAATCTGGAGGTGATCTTCACCGAGGACGACGAGGGCGAGCGCGGCGAGATTCTCTCCGCGACCCTGACCGTGAACGGCGAAAGCCGCCGGGTTTTCCGCTACCAGTCCCCCGAAGATGGGCTGATCGAATATTTTGACGAAGAAGGGAAGTCGCTGAAGAAGTTCCTGCTGCGCAAGCCGATTGCCGACGGCGAGCTGCGCTCCGGCTTCGGCATGCGCTACCACCCGATCATGCGCTATTCGAAGATGCATACCGGCATCGACTGGGCCAATCGGATCGGCACGCCGATCCTTGCCGCCGGCAATGGCGTCGTCACCAAGGCCGGCTGGTCTTCGGGCTACGGCAAGCACACCGAGATCCAGCACGCCAACGGATACGTCACCACCTATTCGCACCAATCGAACTTCGCTTCCGGCATCGTACCGGGCGCCAAGGTCCGCCAGGGCCAGGTCATCGGTTATCTCGGCTCGACCGGCCTCTCCACAGGACCGCATTTGCACTACGAGGTGCTGGTCAACGGAAACTTCGTCAATCCATTGAAGATTCGCGTGCCGCGCGGGCGCGAATTGCAGGGGCCGATGCTCGCCGAATTCAAACGTCAGCGCGATGAAATTCGCGGGCTGATCGAGAAGGCGGGCGGAGCGATCGCTCAATTGCGCTGAACGCATGACCGCTCGGCGATCAAGGCGCCGATAGGCATCTGACGCTTGACAGAGCTGCCCCGAGGCGACACCGCCTGAACAGGCGCTTTTTCTCGTCACGCGGGTCCCCGGCCGATGCTCGCCTCTTTCCTCGTCGTCTTGCCCGTCTTCGGGCTGATCGGCCTCGGCTACTTCGCGCGCTGGTCGAAGCTGCTGCGTGAGACGACTGGCGAAGGCCTGTCGGATTTCGTCTTCGTGCTGGCGGTTCCCTGCCTGCTGTTCCGCACGCTCGCCAAGGCCGACATCCCCGCGACCCAGCCCTGGGGCTACTGGATCGCCTATTTCGCGGGGCTCGCCGTGGTCTGGGCCTTGGCCATGCTCATCGCGAGCAAGTTCTTCGCACGGAAAGGGCCGGAGCTGGTGGTCTCAGGCTTCGCCGCCGCCCAGTCGAACACGGTCTTCGTCGGCGTACCGATGATCCTGAAGGCTTACGGCGATGCCGGCGCCGTCCCGCTCGGTCTACTGCTCGCCATTCACTTGCCCGTCACGATGACCGTGGCGACGCTCCTGGCCGAGGGCCGTTCCGCCTCGATTCCGCAATTGATCAAGCGGCTCTTCACCCATCCGATCATCGTCGGCATCCTGCTCGGCTCGGCCGTGCGCCCCTTCGTCGGCCAGATTCCGGAGCCGGCCTGGACACTGGTCGATCTGCTCGCCGGTGCTGCCGTGCCCTGCGCCTTGATCAGTCTGGGCATCGCCATGCGTCGCTACGGGCTGGAATCGGGCCTTGCCCTGCCGACCGTGTTGAGCGGATTGAAGCTCGGGCTGCACCCGCTCCTGGTCTACTGGCTCGCGACGAAAATCTTCGACATGCCCGCCCATTGGTCGGGCGTCGCGGTGCTGTTTGCGGCGTGCCCCTGCGGGATCAATGCCTATCTCTTCGCCGAACGCTACCGGCAGGGCGTGGCCGACGCCTCGAGCGCAATCACGCTCTCGACCTTGCTCTCGCTGTTCACGACCGCTGCCTGGTTGACGTTCCTCGGCGTTGGCTAGGGCTCAAGCGAAGCCCAGTTGCCGGCGAATATCGGCCGGGCGGGCCCCCTTCGCCCTGAGTTCCGCCAGGCTCTCCGAGAGCCGGCTCTTGGCGAGTTTGCGTCCGTCCTCGTCGAGCAGCAGGCGATGGAAATGATAGAGCGGCGTCGGCAGCCCGAGCAGGTGCTGGAGCACGACATGGATATCGGTCGCTGCTTCGAGGTCGTGGCCGCGCACGACATGCGTCACGTCCTGCAAGGCATCGTCGACGACAACGGCGAGATGATAGCTCGTCGGCACGTCCTTGCGGGCAAGCACGACGTCGCCCCAGCGTTCGGGCCGGGCCGAGACGATCCGGATACCGCCTTCGCCGTCGAAAACCGTATAGCTCAGCTCGTTGCCGGTGATCGCCAGAGCCTTGGCCATATCGAGACGCAGCACATGCGGCTCGCCGGCCGTGATGCGCCGCGTCGCCTCATCCGGTTCAAGCGTCCTGCAGTGACCGGGATAGAGCGGTGCCCCATCGGGATCCACTGGCCAGGGCCGCCCCGTTTCGACCTCGCGCTGAGCCACCTCGGCGCGAATGTCCTGCCGCGAGCAGAAGCAGGGATAGACCAGCCCGCGTTCCTGCAAGGCACCGAGAGCCGCCGCGTAATCGTTGAAATGCTCGGACTGCCTGCGGATATCCGGTTCGAACGGAATTCCGAGCCAATCGAGATCCGCGACGATCCCCGCTACGAACTCCGGCCGCGAGCGGGTGAGGTCGATATCCTCGATCCGCAGAAGAAGGCGCCCACCGATCCTTTCGGCCAGTGACTCGTTGGCCAAGGCCGAGAGCGCATGGCCGAGATGCAGCCGCCCGTTCGGACTTGGCGCGAAACGGAAGATCGGCTTGCGGGAATCGGGTGGTATGAACGCCATCGTTCTTGTCTAGGAGGCCCAGTACTGCCAGCCAAGCAGCAAGCCCTGCTGCTGACGCAGGCGGACTCCTGCTTCATCAATGCTCATGCGATGACCGAACGAATCACCTGCGACAGCGATCTTGAAGAAGGTATGGCTGCGCTGGCTGCCCTGCATCCGCATTGGCACGCCATCGTCGAGCGCACCGGGCTGCCGCCGCTCAGGCTGCGCGAAGGCGGTTTTACCGGCCTCGCCTCGATCATCGTCTCACAGCAATTGTCGGTCGCCAGCGCGCGCGCGGTCTGGAATCGCTTCGAGAGCGTCTTCGTCCCGCTGACGCCGGAGCGCATGCTCGCCGCCAGCGACGAGGACATGCGCCTTTCCGGCCTATCGCGGCCGAAGCAGCGCACTTTGCTCGCGCTCTCGACTGCGCTCGTCGAGAAGCGCTTCGTTTTCGAGGCCCTCGAACAGGCGACGCCTGAGGGGGTCCACCTGCAGATGACCGCGATTTCCGGCATCGGCCCCTGGACCGCCGATGTCTATCTGCTGTTCTGCCTTGGCCATCGCGACGGCTTCGCCGCCGGCGATCTCGCCATCCAGGAAGCCGCCCGGCACGCTTTCGGCCTCACCGAGCGGCCGAAAGCGGCAGAGCTGCAGGTTATGGCCGAGGCTTGGCGGCCATGGCGCGGCGTCGCCGCGCGGCTGCTCTGGGCCTACTACGCCATCCTGAAGCGCCGCGAGGGCATCAACGCCTGAACTGGCCAAGAAGCCGTTTGGCAGCTCCGCGAGCCCCATCCTTCGAGACGGCCCTCGCGGGCCTCCTCAGCGTGAGGGCCGGGAGCTTTCAGACGGGCTCTAGCTGCGCACGATCTTGAGCGCCGTCTGCGCCGCCGCCCGCAGCAGCGTCGAATCGCTCATCACCGTCACCATGCGCGCGCCCATGGCGAGACCTTGCCTGGCCCGCTCGGCCGTCGCCGCATAGAGCGCGACCGGCTTGTTCACGGCGGAAGCGCGCGCCACGACATGCTTCAGCGCCTCGTCGACTTCGCGGGCGGTGGCATCGACCTGCGCGCCGCCGGACAGCGCGATCGACAGGTCGGAGGGACCGACGAACAGCGCATCGATGCCGTCCAGCGCCAGGATGTCGTCGACGATCGCCATCGCCTCACGCGTCTCGATCATCGCGAATGTCAGCGAGAACCCGTTGGCGGCCTTGAGATAGCTGTTCTGGTCGAGACCGGAGGCGCCGAGGCCACCATAGCTGCCCCAGCTGCGCTCGCCCATCGGCGGGTATTTTGCGTAGGCCGCAAAGCGCCGCGCGTCTTCCATGGTGTTGATCATCGGCGCGATGACGCCGGAGACGCCGGAATCGAATAGCTTCGAGACGTTCTGGAATTCGCCGACCGGAATGCGCGCGATCGCCGGCTTGCCCGCGGCATTGATCAGCGGGATCGCGCGGATGACCTCGCCCAGCGTGATCGGCCCATGCTGCATGTCGAGCGTGATCGCGTCGAAATCCTCCTGCGCCAGAATCGCCGAGATCGAGGGATCGGGCAGCCCGCACCAGGCCGAGACGATGCTGTCGCCCTTTGCGAAACGATCGGCGAGGGAGGAGAGGACAGTGGGCTTGGCCATGGTGCGTTCATCCGTTTCAAGGCCCGCACTTCGGACGGCGCGAGGCTTCCGCACGTTGGACCCGGCCGGCCCGGAAATGCAAACGGGCGCCCATGCGCCCGTTTCAGAGACGTCCTGCGTCTGCCGGGATGCGTCAGCGCCCGGCCTGGATATCCTCGGCGGCCTTCAGGAATAGCTCGGTCATCACGCGGCGGATCTCGGCGTCGGACGCGTTGATGTTAGCCAGCGCGAAATCGTTCTTGACCTTGCGAACCACATCCTCGTCGCCGGCTTCCTCGAAATCGGCGACGACGACGGACTTGGCATAGGCCTCGGCGTCCGCGCCGCTCTTGCCGAGCTTCTCCGCCGCCCAGAACCCGAGCAGCTTGTTGCGCCGGGCAGTTGCCTTGAAGCGCAGCTCCTCGTCATGGGCGAACTTGTTCTCGAAGGCGTCCTTGCGCTGATCGAAGGTCGTCATGCGGCGTCCATGTCCTCTCGCGGGCGGGAATTAGCACTGATCGATCATATAGGATGTCGGGGCGCCGAGAGCCAGCCTGATCGCTCCTATTCAGCCTCGCTTAAGCCTTCTTGCGCGGCCGAAAGGCGTTTTGTTGCGTTTACGGCCGGGAGGCTCCATATAGCAGGCGCATGGGTGCCCTCGGGCATCCCGTGCACTACCGGCGCCTGCGCCGGCTCGAAGATCGATCCCGACCGGATCGCCGGGCTGTGGCAGGACCGACAAGATCAGGGGCCAAGATCCCGCCGCGACCTCATCGCGTCCAGAGAAGGGCAACCTTTGGATTTCCTCAAGCCACGGTACATCCCCATGAATCGCCGCCGTCGCATTTACGAAGGCAAGGCGAAGGTCCTCTATGAAGGACCCGAGCCCGGTACGCTCATCCAGCATTTCAAGGACGACGCCACCGCCTTCAATGCCAAGAAGCATGAAGTGATCGACGGCAAGGGCGTGCTCAACAACCGTATCTCCGAGCACATCTTCTCCAACCTGAACGACATCGGCGTGCCCACGCATTTCATCCGCCGGCTGAACATGCGCGAGCAGCTGATCCGCGAGGTCGAGATCATCCCGCTCGAAGTCGTCGTGCGCAATATCGCCGCCGGCTCGCTCGCGACCCGCCTCGGCCTCGAGGAAGGCACGCAGCTGCCGCGCTCGATCATCGAGTTCTATTACAAGAACGATGCGCTCAGTGACCCGATGGTCTCCGAAGAGCACATCACCGCCTTCGGCTGGGCGACTCCGCAGGAGATCGACGACATCATGGCGCTGGCCATCCGCGTCAACGACTTCCTCTCCGGCCTCTTCCTCGGCGCTGGCATCCGCCTCGTCGATTTCAAGATGGAGACCGGCCGCCTCTGGGAAGGCGAGATGATGCGCATCGTCGTCGCCGACGAGATCAGCCCGGATTCCTGCCGGCTCTGGGACATCAAGTCCAAGGACAAGATGGACAAGGACCGCTTCCGCCGTGACATGGGCGGCCTGATCGAGGCCTATTCGGAGGTCGCCCGCCGCCTCGGCATTTTGGGCGAGAACGAGAATCCCGGCCCGACCGGCCCGCGCCTGGTGCAGTGAGCGCCATCGCTCCGCCATTATCGCCTACGAGACGGGAGCGCATGCGCTCCCGTTTTCACGTCACGGCCCTTTTCGCCGCCGGCGCTCTCCTGCTCGCCGGCTGTGCAAACCAGTTCGGCGCCGGGATCGCCGAGCTGCCCGCATCGGCGGGCTGGCACCGGCTGCCGATCGGCTCCTGGGTGCTGAACGAGGGCCTCGAAGCCCGCGCCATGGTCTTCTGTCCGCGCGAATCCTGCGTCCAGCAGGGTTTTGCCGCGGTCATTGCGCTGGAAGGTGAGCAGGCCCGCGACATGGAACGGGCTCTCTCTGAAAGCCCCGCACGCCTCGGAGAAGCTTTCGCCCGGCAGGCGGCGGCGAAGGCCGCCGAACGCCGCAAGGCACAGCGGAACCCGAAAAAGAATGCCGAGCCGAAGGCGCCCCGCAGCGCAACCGACGTCGCACGTTTCGATTCGGCCGAGGCACGCGGCATCCTCGTCACGATCCGCTCGCTGGATACGCCGGGGCGCCAGGCCGTCACCGCCATTCTCTACGGCCGGGAAGCGAACCGACTCGTGCTGGCCTTCGGCGTCAGCGACACCGCCGAAGCCGCGTGGCGGGATGCCGAGGCCGCCTGGCGCAGCCGCTGATTCACGTGAAACGGCGGGAAATGGTTGAGCCGGCCGCGATCGTTCCGCGCGCTTTCCGTTGGGCTGGTGTCAGCCGAACGAAGGGAATTCGCGCAAAACCAATAGGCTGAGCATATCCTGATCGCAAAAGTGGTTTCCACTTTTGCGGAACATGCTCTAAGGCACCCGCAACAAATCTCGTCCGGAGAACCTCATGAAAGCCCGCGTCACCGTCACCCTGAAGAACGGCGTGCTCGATCCGCAGGGCAAGGCGATCGAAGGCGCCCTGAAGTCGCTCGGCATCGACGGCGTCGGCTCCGTGCGTCAGGGTAAGGTTTTCGACATCGAGCTCGCCGGCTCCGACAAGGCGGCGGCCGAAGCGTCGCTCAAAGCCGCCTGCGAGAAGCTGCTCGCCAATACGGTGATCGAGAACTACCGCGTCGAGATCGGAGCCTGACCCATGAAGGCCGCCGTCATCACCTTTCCGGGCTCCAACCGTGACGGCGACGTCGCCAAGGCGCTGAAGCAGGCCGGCGCCGAAGTCTCCCATGTCTGGCATGGCGATACCGAGTTGCCTGAGGGTATCGACCTCGTCGTGCTGCCGGGCGGCTTCTCCTATGGCGACTATCTGCGCACCGGCGCCATCGCCGGCCGCGCCCACATCATGGACGCGACCCGCGCGCATGCCGCCCGCGGCGGCTATGTCCTCGGCATCTGCAACGGCTTCCAGATCGCCTGCGAAGCCGGGCTCCTGCCTGGCATCCTCGTGCGCAACGCCAATCTGAAGTTCGTCTGCAAGCGCCAGCACCTCAAGGTCGAGCGCAGCGACACGCCCTACACCCGCGCCTATGCGCAGGGGCAGGCGATCGACGTCTGCATTGCTCATGGCGAGGGCAACTACATCGCCGACGCGCAGACGCTGGCCCGCCTCGAAGGCGAAGGCCTCGTCGCCTTCCGCTATGCGGATGCGCAGGGCAATGTCACGCCCGAAGCCAATCCGAACGGCTCGCTCAACAACATCGCCGGCATCTATTCGCCCGGCTTCAACGTTCTCGGCCTGATGCCGCATCCGGAGAACCTGATCGATTCGCTGGTCGGCGGCACCGATGGACGCGGCCTGTTCGAAAGCCTCGTCGGTTCCAAGCGCGCGGCCTGAAGCGCGTCATTCTCGGGCGAAGCGCAGCGCAGACCCGAGAATCTCTTTCAGGATAGCACGCCCTTGTCGGCAGCAGACGCTCGGGTCACCGCGCCTTCAGCGCCCGCTGCAGCAGCTTGGCTGCGGCCTGCTGATCGAGCGGGCCGACATGTTTCTCAAGGATGTGCCCGTCCGGCCCGATGACGAAGGTCTCGGGCACGCCATAGACGCCCCACTCGATCGCCGACCGACCGGCGCGATCGACACCGACGGCGGAGAACGGATTGCCGAGCGCGCCGAGGAACCGGCGAGCATTCTCGGCCTCGTCCTTGTAGTTCATCCCGACCAGCGCGACCTTGCCCTGCTTCACCGCATCGGTCTCGGCAAGGCCCATCAGCACGGGATGCTCGACCCGGCAGGGCGCACACCAGCTCGCAAAGACATTGACCAGCGTCGTCCGTCCGCCAGCGAGATCGGCATTGCCGAAAGCCGGAACCGGCTGGCCGTCGCGCTGCAGCCCTTCCAGCGGCGCGAGCGTGATCGCCGGCGCGATGCGGCCTATCAGCGCCGACGGCACCTTGCTCGTATCGCCCGAAAACAGCCCGATGCCGAAGACGATGGCGAGCGCGCCGAAGATCATCAGCGGCACCAGGAAAAGCAGCGGTGAACGCCGCCGCGGCGCGGTTTCGGTCTGACTCATGACGACTCCCGGCCAGAGCGGCGGCCGGCGCCGCGACGCTCCAGCGCATCGAGCGCCTGCTTTTGGGCGCGGTGATCGCGCAGGGTCGCGAGCGTCAGCCCGATCAGAATGAGCGCAGCCGCCGCGTAAGCGGCGAGAATGAAGCCGGCATGCGGGCCGATGCTTTCGACAAGCACGTTCATGCCGGCAATCCCTGCACCGCGAGTCTGTCGAGCCGCTCTGCTTCGAGGATCGTCAGCGTCCGCACCCGCCGGCGCATGATCTCGGCCCGCATCGCCAGCATATGCAGCGCGAGGGCGAAGAGCGTGAATCCAACGGCCAGGATCAGCAGCGGCCAGAGCATGGATGGGTGGATCGTCGGCCCGCCCATGCGGAGCACCGAAGCCGGTTGGTGCAGCGTGTTCCACCAGTCGACCGAGAACTTGATGATCGGCACGTTGACGAAGCCGACGAGGGTGAGGATCGCCACGGCACGCGCCGCCCGCGACGGCTCGTCCAGCACGCGCCAGAGCGCGATGATGCCGAGATAGATCAGCAGCAGCACCAGCACCGAGGTCAGCCGCGCGTCCCACACCCAGTAGGTGCCCCACATCGGCTTGCCCCAGAGCGCGCCGGTGATCAGGCAGACCAGCGCGAAGCAGGCCCCGACCGGTGCTGCCGCCTTCTGGGCGACATCGGCCAGAGGATGGCGCCAGACCAATGTGCCAAGCGCCGAGAGCGCCATCATCGAGTAGAACATCATGGCGAGCCAGGCAGCCGGGACATGGATGAACATGATCCGGATCGTCTCGCCTTGCTGGTAATCTGCCGGTGCCTGCCAGGCGAGATAGAGGCCGGCGACGATGAGCAGCGCGGCCGCGGCCGCCAGCCAGGGCAGCAGCACGGCCGAAAAGCGCATGAAGCGCGTCGGATTGGCGAGGTCGATCAGGCTGGCCATCGTTCTGGCGGGGTCATCCGGGGCGCAGGTGCCATGATCGGAGCTTTTAGCAATCTCGACCCGTTCCAAGCAATGCGCCCGAGCCCGGCTGCGACATCACGAAGCTGCGCGTATGAGCGGTGGCGCCCCTCGATCCAAACCCTTGTCGAACCGGCGGAATTCCCGATCGTGCCCAGAATTGTGCCTTGAGAGGTGCCCGTTGACCGATGCCGGCTAATAGTTATCGCATTGAAGCGGTTGCAGTTTTTGCTCCCGCTGCTTGCAAGCCCCAGACCGATCCTCTAGCCTGCCTTTCTGGATGCGGGGGATGAAGATGCGGCTTCAGCTATCCGACGAGGTCCAGCGCGAAGTCGAGCAGGCGATCCGCTCGAAAGCCAGCCAGTCCCTCGTCATCGATCTATACGCCACAGCCGAAGAGATTCGCAGCCGGCACGACACCGGCGAGGTCGATCTCGACGCCATCGTCGCCACAGTCGCGCGCCTCGCCGCGCAATGCGGCTGTGCGGTCGAGCTCGGCGGAGCCAGAGGCGGCGGCATTCAATCGGCCTGACGGAGGGCCGCGGCCGCGGCGATCGTACCCACGACGATGGCTGCCAGCGAGATCGCGCACAGGATCAGGAACGGTGTCAGGAACGGGACCGTGCCGCCAACGGCCGCATTGGCGGCCGAAACCCCGAAAATCAAAACCGGCACCGTCAGCGGCGCGACCAGCACCGGCACGATCAGCCCGCCGCGCTTGATGCTCGCCGCCAGAGCTGCTCCGCCCGCCCCGATAAAGCTGAGCGCCGGCGTGCCGACCAGCAGCGTCGCGACCAGTGGCAGCACGCCCTCGCCCGGCAACGCCACCAGCAGGCCGAGCAGCGGCGAAACCAGCGCCAGCGGCAGGCCGGTCGTCAGCCAATGCGCCAGCCCCTTGGCCAGCACGGCGAGTTCGAGCGGCAGCCGCGAAGCCCGGATCAGATCGAGCGAGCCGTCCTCCTCATCGCTCTGGAACAACCGGTCTAGCCCGATCAGCACCGAAAGGAGCGCGCCGAGCCAGAGGATTGCGGGGCCGATCCGCGAGAGCAGGTTGAGATCCGGCCCGAGCGCGAACGGCACGAGCACGACGAGCGTGAGGAAGAAGACGAGCGCCAATTCTCCTCCGCCACCGGCGCGCGACGCCAGGGCGAGATCCCGCTTCAGGATCGCGATGAAAGCCCGGCTCATGGCCCGATCCTGAGTTCGCGTGCCCCACCGAGACCGAGAGGGCCATGCGTCGCAGCGAGGATCGCGCCGCCCGCCACCAGATGATCGCGCATCAACCCGGCGAGCATGGCCTGGGAGGCGGTATCGAGCGCCGACATCGGCTCGTCGAGCAGCCAGTAGGGACGGCGCGAAACCAGGAGGCGCGCCAGCGCCACCCGCCGCCTCTGCCCGGCCGAGAGGTAGCCCACCGGCAGTTCCGCTGCATGGGCAAGCCCGACCACAGCCAGCGCGCCATCCGGTGTGAGAGCGGCATCACCGAGGACGGACTGCGCAAAGGTAAGATTTTCCCGCGCTGTCAGCGCCGTCTTCAGCCCGTCGCGATGACCGACCAGATGCGAAACCTCGGCAAGATGGGCGTCATCCTCGCCCCCTTCGAGCCGGATCACGCCGCCATCCGGCTGCAGCCGGCCGCACAGCATGGCGATGAGGCTCGACTTGCCGGCGCCGTTGCGCCCGGTCAGGGCGATCGCCTCGCCGGATCCGAGGTCGAAGCTCAGCGCTTCGAAGATCAGCCTGCCACCGCGGCGGCAGGCGAGATTCTCGGCGAAGAGGCGCGTCGGCGGGAATGAAATTTGAGTCAAGGCAGCGCTGCCGACGATAGGTTCGACCACATCTCGTTCATCTAGCGCGCTTCTTGGAATTGCTCTATAGAACCCGCGGCTACGCCGCACGCCGATCCGGCGCGGGGCTCGGGCACTCCCGAGGCGGCGCGCGCGTCATGCGCATTAGGCCTTCGAACGGCGTCGTCCGCAAGGGCGGGCCGGTCGTGACCGCAACCCCTTGATCAGGATCAAGCCCGACATGGCCTCGCTCGACTCCTTCAAAGCCCGCAAGACGCTCACCGCCGGCGGCAAGACCTACACCTATTATTCCCTCCCCGATGCCGAGAAAAACGGCCTGCCCGGCATTTCGAAGCTGCCCTTCTCGATGAAGGTGCTGCTCGAGAACCTGCTGCGCTTCGAGGACGGCCGCTCGGTCACCAAGACCGACATCGAGAATTTCGTCGGCTGGCTCGACGACAAGGGCAAGGCCGGCAAGGAGATCGGCTTCCGCCCGGCCCGCGTGCTGATGCAGGACTTCACCGGCGTTCCGGCGGTCGTCGACCTCGCCGCGATGCGCGACGGCGTCAAGGCGCTCGGCGGCGATGCGCAGAAGATCAATCCGCTCGTGCCGGTCGATCTGGTCATCGACCACTCCGTCATCGTCGACGAGTTCGGTTCGCCCAAGGCCTTCGCCAAGAACGTCGAGCTGGAATATGAGCGCAACGCCGAGCGCTACAAGTTCCTGAAATGGGGCCAGGGCGCCTTCGACAATTTCCGCGTCGTCCCGCCCGGCACCGGCATCTGCCACCAGGTCAATCTCGAATACCTCGCCCAGACCGTCTGGACCCGTAACGAGACCATCGACGGCGTCGAGGTCGAGGTCGCCTATCCCGACACGCTCGTCGGCACCGATTCGCACACCACCATGGTCAACGGCCTCGCCGTGCTCGGCTGGGGCGTCGGCGGCATCGAGGCGGAAGCCGCCATGCTCGGCCAGCCGCAGTCGATGCTGCTGCCGGAGGTGATCGGCTTCAAGCTGACCGGCGCACTCAAGGAAGGCATCACCGCCACCGACCTCGTGCTGACCGTCACCCAGATGCTGCGCAAGAAGGGCGTCGTCGGCAAGTTCGTCGAGTTCTTCGGCCCCGGCCTCTACAACCTGACGCTGGCCGACCGCGCCACGATCGCCAACATGGGCCCGGAATACGGCGCGACCTGCGGCTTCTTCCCGGTCGATGCCGAGACGCTGGACTATCTCACCACCACCGGCCGCAAGTCGGACCGCATCGCGTTGGTCGAGGCCTACAGCAAGGCGCAAGGCCTCTTCGCCACCCGCGAGACCGCCGATCCGGTCTTCACCGACACGCTCGAGCTCGATCTTACGACGGTCCAGCCCTCGATGGCCGGCCCGAAGCGCCCCGAAGGCCGCGTCGATCTCTCCGCTGTCAAGGCCGGCTTCGCCGCTGCGATGGAGACCGACTACAAGAAGGGCGGCGAACTCTCGCGCCGCGTCGAGGTCGAAGGCGAGGACTTCGATCTAGGCCATGGCGACGTCGTCATCGCCGCCATCACCTCCTGCACCAACACCTCGAACCCGTCGGTGCTGATGGCGGCCGGCCTGCTCGCCCGCAATGCGGTCGCCAAGGGCCTCAAGGCCAAGCCCTGGGTCAAGACCTCGCTGGCGCCGGGATCGCAGGTCGTGGCTGAGTATCTCGCCAAGGCGGGCCTCCAGTCCGACCTCGACGCGCTCGGCTTCAATCTGGTCGGCTTCGGCTGCACCACCTGCATCGGCAATTCCGGCCCGCTGCCGGCGCCGATCTCGAAGACGATCAACGAGAAGGGCCTGATCGCCGGCGCCGTCATCTCCGGCAACCGCAACTTCGAGGGCCGCGTCTCGCCGGACGTGCAGGCGAACTACCTGGCATCGCCGCCGCTGGTCGTCGCCTATGCGCTCGCTGGCTCGGTCCAGATGGACCTGACGACGCAGCCGCTGGGCCAGGGCTCGGACGGCAAGGACGTCTATCTGAAGGACATCTGGCCCTCCAACAAGGAGATCCAGAGCTTCATCCAGCAGAACGTCACCCGCGCGATCTTCGAGGCCAAATACGCCGACGTCTTCAAGGGCGATGCCCATTGGCAGGCGGTCGACGCGCCCAAGAGCGAGACCTATGCCTGGGACGATGATTCGACCTATGTGCAGAACCCGCCCTATTTCCAGGGCATGCACCAGAAGCCGGACCCCGTCACCGACATCGCCGGTGCCCGCATCCTCGGCCTGTTCGGCGACAAGATCACCACCGACCACATCTCCCCGGCCGGTTCGATCAAGGCTGCTTCGCCCGCCGGTCAGTATCTGACGGAGAACGGCGTCGCGGTCGCCGACTTCAACCAGTACGGCACGCGCCGCGGCAACCATGAGGTGATGATGCGGGGCACCTTCGCCAACATCCGCATCCGCAATCACATGCTCGGCCCGAACGGCCGCGAGGGCGGCTACACCATCCACTACCCGTCGAAGGAAGAGCTGCCAATCTACGACGCGGCGATGAAGTACAAGCAGGAGAACGTCCCGCTCGTCATCTTCGCCGGCGTCGAATACGGCAACGGCTCCTCGCGCGACTGGGCCGCGAAGGGCACGAATCTGCTCGGCGTCAAGGCGGTGATCGCCCAGAGCTTCGAGCGTATCCACCGCTCGAACCTGGTCGGCATGGGCGTCGTGCCCTTCACCCTGGCGGAAGGCACCAGCTGGGCCTCGCTCGACCTCAAGGGCGATGAGCTCGTCAGCATCAAGGGCCTGGCCAACGTCAAGCCGCGCCAGATGATGGAAGCCGAGATCACCTATGCCGACGGCTCGGTGAAGAAGGTGCCGATCCTCTGCCGCATCGATACGCTGGACGAGATCGACTACTTCAAGAACGCTGGCATCCTGCACTACGTCCTGCGCGGCCTCGCCGCCTGATCTGGATAGCAGCACCGAAGCAGGTCATGGCCGGCGCAAGCCGGCCATGATGCATTGAGGGCCGGCCCCGGTTGTCCTCACGCCCGCCGCAGTGTAAGGGGGCATTTCAGTCATCCTCGGTGGCGACTAGGGGCAAGCGCAGGCGACAATCCCGCGCTCGGATGTCGTCCGCCATCACCGACAACAGACGGGAGCACCCGCAGCATGTCCGCCACGTTCGAGACGGTCGCCGGCATCATTTCCGAAACCTGCGATATTCCGCGCGAGAAGATTACACCGCAGAGCCACGCGATCGAAGACCTCGGCATCGATTCCCTCGCCTTCCTCGACATCGCCTTCGCGATCGACAAGGCGTTCGGCATCAAACTGCCGCTCGAACAGTGGACGCAGGAAGTCAACGAGGGCAAAGCCCCGGCCGAGCAGTATTTCGTGCTGGAGAACCTCTGCAAGCGCATCGACGACCTCGTCGCCGCCAAGAAGGCGTGACGACGCAAGCGTGAAAGCCTCGGTCGGAGCCAGCAGGCTTGCCGGGCTTGAGCCGAAGCGTCGCTCCCGATAGAGCATAGGGGCCGTCGCGCGGATCAGCTGATCCGTGCTGCGGCCTCGCGCCGTTCTGGCGCCCAGCAGACCAAGGATCGCATGCGCCTCGAATATTTCGACATGATCGACCGGGTCGTGACCTTCGATCCGTCGCAGAAGCGCATCGTCACGCGCTCCACCGTCCCCGCGGAAAGCCCGGTCTTCGAGGGCCACTTTCCGGGCCACCCGCTGGTGCCCGGCGTCCTGCTGACGGAAACCATGGCGCAGGCCTCGGGCTATCTGCTGCTTGGCCTCAACGGGCTCAGCCAGATGCCGTTCCTGATGACGGTCGACAAGGCGCGCTTCCGCACCTTCGTCGAGCCGAACACGGAGCTGGAAGCCAGCGCCGAACTCATCATCGAAGGCTCGGGCTACGCGGCAACCAAAGCGAAGCTGACCAGCGGCGGCAAGCCGATCTGCGATGCCGAGCTCCGCTTCCGCCTGATGCCATTCCCCGCCGATATGCGCGCGCTGATGCTCAGCCGCATCGAAGCCATCGGCCTGACGCCGGAGCCTGCCCCATGAACCGCCGCGACGTGGTCATCACCGGCATCGGCATCGCCTCCAGCCTGGGCGAAGGCGTCGAAGCTCATGCTGCAGCGCTCGCAGCCGGCGGTCCGCCGGTCGTCGACACCGAGACTTTCAAGCCTTATCCCGTCCATCCGCTGATGGCGCTGGAGCTGGACAAGCAGATCCCGAAGAAATCCGACCAGCGCCAGATGGAGCCCTGGCAGCGCCTCGGCGTCTATGCCGCCGGGCTCGCCCTCGACTCGGCAGGGCTGAAGGAGGATGCCGAGGCCAAGAGCGCCCTGCAGGTCATCGTCGCGGCCGGCGGCGGCGAGCGCGACCACGCCGTCGATTCCGCTATCCTCAGCGGTTTGCGCGGCGCGAACGAGCCGGGCGCCTATCTCAACGAGCACCTGATGAGCGATCTCAGGCCCACGCTCTTCCTGGCCCAGCTCTCCAACCTGCTCGCCGGCAACATCGCCATCGTCCATGGCATCACCGGTCCGTCGCGCACGTTCATGGGCGAAGAGCAAGCCGGCGTCGACGCGATCCGCACGGCGCATGCCCGCATCGCCTCCGGCCAGTCCGACCTGATGCTCGTCGGCGGCGCCTACAATGCCGAGCGCCGTGACATGCTGCTGCTCTTCGAACTCGGTGGCTATCTCCGCCGCAACAGCTTCGCGCCCGTGTTCGAGCGCGAAGACGCGCCCGGCCTGATCACCGGCAGCGCCGGCGCCTTCCTCGTGCTGGAATCGGCCGAGCGCGCCGCCGCGCGGGGCGCCAAGATACACGCCCGGCTCAGCCATGCCGGCGCCGCCCGCAGCCGCCGCGCGCCGGGCACCGTCGAATCCGCCTTGACGAAGCTCGTCAGTGCCTTCGGCGCGATCGGCCCGGACAGCCTCGCCATCTCCGCCGCGACCGGCTGCGCCGGCATCACTGCCGAGGAGGCCGCTGCCTTGCAGGCGGCCGCCCCTTCCGCCAAGCGCATCGCCGTCGGCGATCTCGTCGGCCATGCCGTCGAGGCCGCCTTCCCTGTTTCGGTGGCGTTGGCGGCAATCGCCCTGTCGGCGGGGCAGGCGAAAGAGGCGATCGTCACCGGCGCCGGCCACTGGCGTGGCGAAGGTGCCGCGCATTTGGTCCAAGCGTGAGAGATTGAAGCCATGACCACGCATCGTGATGCCAAGGGCCGCCCGCTCGTCGCCGTCACCGGCCTCGGTGTCGTAACGTCACTGGGCCAGGGCAAGGACGCCAACTGGCAGGCTCTGACCGCCGGCAAATCCGGCATCCACCGCATCGAGCGCTTCCCGACGGAAGGGCTGCGCACCACCATCGGCGGCACCGTCGATTTCCTGTTCGACGGTCCCTTCACCGCGCCGCAGCTCTCCGAGAAGCTTGCGACGCTGGCCGCCGAGGAAGCTGTCGACCAGAGCGGCCTCGGCCAGGACGGCGATTTTCCCGGCGAGCTGTTCATGGCGGTCCCGCCCGTCGAGATGGAATGGCCGCAGAAGCAGGAACTCGCCGAGACCGTCGATGGCGAGGTCGACTACGACGCCCTTTTGCGTGCTGCCGCGACCCGCAAATTCGCGCCCATGCACGAACTCTTCGTCTTCGGTGGCGTCGCCGACCATATCGCCGACCGCTTCGGCACCAAAGGCTCGCCGATCTCGCTCTCGACAGCCTGCTCCTCCGGCGCGACCGCGATTCAGATGGGCGTCGAGGCCATCCGCCGCGGCGAGACTGAAACTGCGCTCTGCATCGGCACCGACGGCTCGATCCATGCGGAAGCGCTGATCCGCTTCTCGCTGCTCTCGGCCCTTTCGACCCAGAACGACCCGCCGGAAGGCGCCGCCAAGCCCTTCTCGAAGAACCGCGACGGCTTCGTCATGGGCGAGGGCGCCGGTGCACTGGTGCTCGAGGATTACGACCATGCTCTCGCGCGCGGCGCCACCATCCTCGGCATCGTCGCCGGTTGCGGCGAGCGCGGCGACGGCTTCCATCGCACCCGCTCCAGCCCGGACGGCAAGCCCGCCATCCTCGCCATGCGGGATGCGCTGGCCGATGCCGGGCTGACGCCCGATGACGTCGATTACATCAACGCCCACGGCACCTCGACGCCCGAGAACGACAAGATGGAGGCGATGAGCTGCGCCGCCGTCTTCGGCGAGCGCATGGCCGAGCTGCCGATCTCCTCGAACAAGTCGATGATCGGCCACACGCTGACGGCAGCTGGCGCGGTCGAGGCGGTGATCTCGTTCCTGACCATCGCCAATGGCACGATCCCGCCGACGATCAACTACGCGAACCCCGACCCCGCCATTGCGCTGGATGTCGTGCCCAACGAGGCGCGCAAGGCCAAGGTGAAGACGGTTCTCTCCAACTCCTTCGGCTTCGGCGGCCAGAACACCTGCCTCGTGCTGACGGCGCCTCCGGAGGCGGCATGACCCAGGCTCTCTCATGACAAAAGTTCTCGTCACTGGCGGCGCCAAGGGCGTCGGCGCCGCGATCGTGCGCGCGCTCGCCGCGGCCGGCCACGATGTCGACTTCACCTTCCGCTCCTCGGCCGAGCAGGCGAAGGCGCTGGCGGAGGAGATCGCCGCCGCCCATCCCGGCCGAGCCGTGAGGGCGCTGCCGCTCGACCTCTCCGACAAGGCCGCACTCGACGCGTTCTGTGAAGCGCGCGAGGGCGAGAGCTATTTCGGCCTCGTCCACAACGCCGGCCAGCCCTATGATTCCCTCGCCGCGATGATGGCGCAGGACAAGGCGGAAGCGGCGATGCAGGTCAATTTCTGGGCCTTCACCCGCATCGCCAAGAGCCTGATGCGCAACATGATCCGCGCGAGGGCGGGCCGCATCGTCGCCATCGGCTCGGTAGCGGCGCTGCGTGGCAATCCGGGCAACGCAGCCTATGCTGCCTCCAAGGGTGCGTTGATTTCTTACGCCAAGACCCTGGCGGTGGAGACCGGCAAGCGCGGCGTCACCGTCAACATCATCGCGCCGGGCTTCGTTGACACCGACATGATGGCGCCCTACGCCGCCTATCGCGACAAGATGCAGGCGCAGATCCCGGCCGGGCGCTTCGCCAAGCCCGAAGAGGTTGCCGGCCTCGCCGCCTTCCTGATGAGCGAGCCCGCCGCCTATATCAGCGGCACCGTGCTGCCGATCGACGGCGGACTGACCGCCCAGCTCGGCGTGCATCGCTGAGAAGTTCGTTCTGAAAGGTCGAAACTATGCGTTCCCTCCAGCTCCACGGCGACCGCGACCTGCGCCTGGAAGAGATCGAGCCACCGCCGCCGCCCGCTCCGGGCGAGGTGCAGATCCGCATCAAGGCGGTCGGGCTGAACTATCTCGACCTCTGGGGCTTCCGCGGCATGGCCTTCGCCAAACGCAAGATGCCGCAGGCGGCCGGCGTCGAGGCTGCGGGCGAAATCGTCTGCGTCGGCGAAGGCGTCACCGGCTTCGCGCCTGGCGACGTCGTGACGGCTTATGGCGCCGACACCTGCGGTCGGTGCAAGGCCTGCCGCGAGGGCCGCGACAATCTCTGCGAGAATGTCGCCGGCATCATGGGTTTCCATATCGACGGCTTCGCCCGTGAGTTGCTCAATCGTCCGGCTCGCCTGACGATCAAGGCGCCGAAGGGCGTCTCCTTCGAGGATGCCGCATGCGCGCCGATCGGCTTCGGCACCGTGCAACACATGCTGTTCGACAATGCGAAACTGGAGCCGGGCGAGTCGGTGCTCGTCCACGCCGGCGGTTCCGGCATCGGCACCGCGGCGATCCTGATGGCCAAGGCGATCGGCTGCACGGTCTACACGACCGTCGGCGACGACGAGAAGGGCGCCAAGGCCAAGGCACTCGGCGCCGACCACGTCATCAACTACCGCGAGGACCGCTTCGAGGGCGTCGTGCGCAAGCTCACCGGCCGCAAGGGCGTGGACGTCGTCTTCGAGCATGTCGGCGCCGACACCTGGAACGGCTCGCTGCTCTGCCTCAAGCGCGGTGGCAGGCTCGTCACCTGCGGCGCGACCTCCGGCCCCTCGGCGACGATCAATCTGATGCAGCTCTTCCAGCAGCAATACCGGATCACCGGCTCCTTCGGCTGCCGCATCGAGAACATCGCGCAGTCCTTGCAGAAGATGGCCGGCGGCATGAAGCCGGTGATCGATTCGGTCTTCCCCCTCGCCGAATTCGAGAAGGGCCTCGCCCGCATCGAGGGCCGCCAGGTCTTCGGCAAGGTGGTCATCGCCTTCTGAGCGGAGCGGCCTGCCTGCCGCAAGACTTGACGCCAGCGCATTCCTGCCCCAGATCGCGCCTTTCAGGCCCGGTCTTGCTCTCGGCACGGGCGAGTTAGAGCATTTTCGAGCGAAGTGGATACCGGTTCGCGTGAAGAAGATGCGACAAAACAAAAGGACAGAGCCTGTCCGCGTTGCGAAGAAGCGCGGACATGCTCTGGGGCTGGACCGACCTTGAGACGATTGAAAGCAATCGCCGCGCGCATCGGCGCGGCGATCATGATTGGCGTGATCCGCGCGCTGTTCGGGTTCCTGCGGCTGCTCGGGCCGGATCGCGCCAGCGACCTCGGCGGCTGGCTGCTGCGGACCGTGAGCCCGCTGATCCCGGTCAACCGCGTCGCGCTAGCCAATATCCGCGCAGCTTTTCCTGAAAAGGACGAGGCGGAGGTGAAGCGCATCGCACGCGGAGCCTGGGAGAATCTCGGCCGCGTCGCCGGCGAATACGCTCATCTGAAGACGCTCTTCGACTACGACTACGATAATCCGGACAAGCCTTCGCGCATCGAGGTCGAGGGGATCGAGCACTTCGTTGCACTCAGGGAGGATGGCAAACCCGGCCTGATCTTCTCGACCCATCTGGCGAATTGGGAATTGCCGGCGATCTGCGCCGCCGCCTACGATCTCGAGACGACCGCCGTCTTTCGCGCGCCCAACGACCCCGCCATCGCCGCTGTCGTGCACGAAATCCGCTCCGGCGCGATGGGCGGCCTCGCCGCCGCCAAGCAGGGAGCAGCCTTCGCCATGCAGGGCGTCCTCGAGAAGGGCGGGCATCTCGGCATGCTGATCGACCAGCATTTCACCCGGGGCGTCGTCGTACCGTTCTTCGGACGCCCGGCATTGACCAATCCGATCATGGGCAAGTTCGCGCGACGCTTCGAGTGCCCGGTGCATGGCGTCCGCGTCATCCGCCTGCCGAACCACCGCTTCCGGCTGGAGCTGACACCGCCGCTCGATCTGCCGCGCGACGCCGCGGGCGAGATCGATGTGCGGGGCGCCATGGCCATGATGACGGCGGTGGTCGAAGGCTGGGTGCGCGAGCACCCCGAGCAATGGCTCTGGATGCACCGCCGCTGGCGGCCCAAGATGATCCCGGCTGCCGCCTTGGCCGAGTTCGATCACGCCCGCGCGACCATGCCCGTTTTCAAGGCAACGTGATTTCCCTCTGCGATGAATTGCTGGCTTTGGTAACCTTCGGAAAATAAGTCATCTTCAAAGTCGAGATCATGGTCCCTGTCCTGCGCCGATCCACCGTGGCTGCTGCCGCCCTTGTATTGGGCATGACGGCGGCCCTCGCGCAGACGGGGACGAAGGTGCCGCGGGCGGTGCTCGAGCTCTTTACCAGCCAGGGCTGCTCATCCTGCCCACCCGCCGATGCGCTGGTCCTCGAGCTGGCCAAGGACCCGACGCTGATCGCGCTGACGATGCCGGTGACGTATTGGGACTATCTCGGCTGGAAGGACACGCTCGGCAAGGACTCCTTCGCGAAGCGCCAGAAGCTCTATGCCAAGGCCCGTGGCGATGGGCAGGTCTACACGCCGCAAATCGTCATCAGCGGCTCCTCCCATGCGGTAGGCTCGGAGAAAGCGGAGATCGAGAAGGCGGTGAACCAGTTCGCCGTCACCGGCTTCGCCGCGAAGCTTGCGCTCAAGGAGGAGAACGGCAACCTCCAGATCAAGATCGCGCCGACCGGCGCCGCGAGCGACGAGGTCTCCGGTGTCTGGGTTCTACCCATCTCGCATCAGGCGACGGTGCCCATCACGCGCGGTGAAAACCAGGGCAAGACGCTGACCTACGCCAATGTGGTGCGCGGCATGGTGCGCGTCGGTGACTGGAACGGGCAGGAGGCGACCATCACCGCCCCGTTGGCCGCCACGCAGGCGCCCGAAGCCGATGGCTATGTCGTCGTCATCCAGGCCGACCGGCCGGGCAAGCACGGCTATGTGATGCCGGGCGCGATTCTGGCCGCCGCCAAGGGCCCGGCGACACGCTGAACTTGCCGCCGCGGCAGAGTCTCAGAGCAGGATGACCTTGTTCGACAGCTCGTCGACGTCGCCGGGAACCGGCGGGACATGCTGTGCGAGAACTGCACCGACACCATCGACCGCCTTGATCAGCCCCTCGGTCAGCCTATCCTCGCGCGCCGCCGCCAACAGCGGCTCGATGATGCCGCTCCAGGTGCCCTGGTCCACGAGCCCGTCGATCCCGATATCGGCGAGAATCTCGGCGTAGCGCTCCTGCAGCGCGATATAGAGCAGCACGCCGGTGCGCCCCCTCGTCCGCGTCATGCCGCGCGCCGTGAACTCCCGCAGTGCCGCTTCGTGCGCCCGCCGGCGCTTGACGAAACCCGGCACAAAACGCCCGCCGCGCCCGTACCAGAGGAGCCCTGCCAGAAGCAGGGCTGCGCAGAAGAGTTGAATCATGAAGATTCGCTGCGCGCTCATCGCCGTCAGCGACAGCAGCGGCCATGGCACAAACAGCGCGAGCGTGAGCGCCATGACCACCGGCACGTTGCGGTAGCTCGAAGCCGCCCGGTCGATCACCACCACGATCTCGCCTGCCGTCAGCAATTCGGCCCGGCGCACGGCCTCCGCGATCGCATCCCTGTCAGCGGTATCCATCACCAGTCTCCCGAAGCCCCGCCGCCGCCAGAGGAGCCTCCGCCGCCCGAAAACCCGCCGCCCGAGCTCCAGCCGCCTCCGCCGCCACCCCAGCCGGAACCGCCGCTCCAGCCTGATCCTGAGCCCGTGCTCGGAGGCAGGATCACCCATTGCCCGTTGCGCAGCCGGTGGCGCCGCGCTCCGCCGTTCTGCTGGCTGATCCCCCGCAGGAAAGCGACGATGAACAGGAAGATGAAGATCATCGCGACGATGACGGCGATGTCCTCGCCCAACGAGCTCTCGTCCGAGCGAACCTCGGCGCGCCGCTGCCATTCCTCGGCATCCCCAGCCAGAATGGTCAGGATGGCATCGACTCCGGCATCGATCCCTCCGGCGAAATCACCGCTCTTGAACTTCGGCGCGATGGCGGTCGTGATGATGACCTTGGAGAGCGCGTCGGTCAGCGCCCCTTCCAGGCCGTAGCCGACTTCGATTCGGACCTTGCGTTCCTTCGGCGCGACGATCAGCAGCACGCCGTTGTTCTTGGCTTTCTCGCCGAGCTTCCAATGCCGGAAGAGCCCGTTGGCGAAATCCTCGATCGGGACGTCCTGCAGCGACGGCACCGTCGCGACGACGACCTGATCGGAGGTCTTGTCTTCATGCGCCTTGAGCTTGTCCTCGATGCGCTGCCGGACATCGGGCGCAAGCAGATTGGCGCCGTCGACGACCCGGCCCGTAAGCGCCGGGTAGTTCGGATCCGCGGCGAATACGAGGCTGCACCAGAGCAACAAAACCAGGGCCGCAGCGGCGCGCAGCATCGTCATTCCCGGGCGATGCGAAGCGCAGACCCGAGAATCTCCGGAAAGAGATGCTCGGGCCGAGCCCGAGCATGACATACCGCTCTGCCGCACGAAGCTGGTTACCTCAGAACTTCACCGCGGGCGGCCGCTCGGCGCCCGCCGTGGCCGTGAAGGTCTCCATCGGCTTGGCGCCCCAGAACAGCTTCGCCCAGATCACGCCCGGGAAGGTGCGAATCTCAGTGTTGAAGGCCTGCACTGCCTGGATGTAATCGCGCCGCGCCACCGCAACCCGGTTCTCGGTGCCCTCGAGTTGCGACTGCAGGGCGAGGAAGTTCTGGTTCGACTTCAGCTCCGGATAGCGCTCGACCGTGACGAGCAGGCGACCGAGCGCGCCGGTGAGCTGGTTCTGCGCGTCCTGGAATTCCTTGAACTTGACCGGGTCGTTGATCGTCGAAGCATCGACCTTGACCTGCGTCGCCTTGGCGCGGGCCTCGATCACAGCGGTCAGCACGTCGCGCTCCTGCGCGGCGTAGCCCTTCACCGTCTCGACGAGATTCGGAATCAGGTCGGCCCGGCGCTGATACTGGTTCTGCACCTCGGACCACGCGGCCTTCGCCTTCTCCTCCAGCGTCGGCACGTTGTTATAGCCGCAGCCGGCAAGCGCGATGCCGACAAGGCCGAGCACGAGCCACGCGAGTGGACGGCGAAGATGGGTGGAAAACGACATGCCGAAAACCCCTTTTGGCAGCGTCACAACGGTCTCGATTCGGAACTCTACCTGTCGCGGCGCGCTGGTCCAAGCTGGCAGGCCGCGACGAATGGCCTATTCTGCCCGCAATCCTCGGAGTCGAGCCATGCGCCTACCCCTCCTTCTGTCCATGACCGCAGCCTTGCTGACCACTCAGGTCGCGATCGCCCAGCCGCTCGCACCCGCGCCCGAGGCGGGCACGGGGCGCAGTATCAAGACACTCGGCACGGCCCAGCGCTTCATGGCCGCCGCCGCAAATCCGCTCGCTGCCGCGGCCGGGCGCGACATTCTGCGCGCCGGCGGCAGCGCGGCAGACGCCGCTATCGCCACCCAGTTCGTGCTCAACCTGGTCGAGCCGCAGAGCTCCGGCATCGGCGGCGGAGCGTTCTTCGTCTATTGGGACGAGACCGCTCGCAAGGTGACGACACTCGATGGCCGCGAGACGGCCCCCGCTGCCGCCAGGCCGGACCGCTTCATCAAGGACGGCAGGCCGATGCGGTTCGTGGATGCCGTCATCGGTGGCCGCTCGGTCGGCGTGCCCGGCACGCTGAAGCTGTTGGAGGAGGCGCATCGCCGCTGGGGCAAGCTGCCTTGGGCCGATCTGGTGGCCCCCGCCCTGAAACTGGCGGAGGAGGGTTTCACCATCTCTCCCCGCCTCAACGGCCTGCTCGCCGGCGAAACCAACCTGCCGAGAAACGCCCTCGCCGCAGCCTATTTCTACGAACCCGACGGCAAGCCCAAGGCGGTCGGCACCGTCCTGAAGAATCCGGCCTTTGCGGCGACGTTGCGAGCCATCGCCGCGCAGGGCGCAAAAGCGCTCTATGAGGGGCCGATCGCTGAGGACATCGTTGCGACCGTCACAGGTCACCCGACCAATCCCGGCGACATGACGCTGGCCGATCTCGCCGCCTACAAGCTCGAGGAGCGAGAGCCGGTTTGCGGCAGCTATCGCATCTGGCGCCTCTGCGGCATGGGGCCTCCGAGTTCGGGCGCCGTCGCCATCCAGCAGATTCTCGGGGTGCTGGAAGGGCAAGACCTGCGCCGGATCGGTCCGGGCGCTGAGGCCGCCCACTGGTTCAGCGAAGCCGGCCGCCTCGCCTTCGCCGACCGGGCGCTCTATCTCGCCGATCCCGCCTTCATCAGCGTCCCCGTGCGCGGCCTGATCGACCGCGGCTACATCCGCTCCCGCGCCAGCCTGATCAGCCCGGAACGGTCGATGGGCAAGGCCAAGCCGGGCGATCCTCCGAACAAAAGAGCGCAGCAGTTCGCCCCCTCCGATGGCATCGAGAACGGCACCAGCCATATCTCGGTGGTCGACGCGGCCGGCAATGCCGTCGCTATGACCACCACGATCGAGGACGGCTTCGGCTCGCGCCTGATGACGCAAAGCGGCTTCCTGCTCAACAATGAGCTGACCGATTTCAACTTCGCACCGGAGGAAGACGGTAAGCCCGTCGCCAACCGCATCGAACCCGGCAAGCGGCCGCGTTCCTCGATGGCGCCGACCTTGGTCTTCGACGCTTTCGGCCGGCTCTATGCCGTCGTCGGCTCGCCCGGCGGCAGCCAGATCATCGGCTATGTCGCCAAGACCCTCGTCGCGCTGCTCGATTGGAAGATGGACCCGCAGCAGGCGGTTGATTTCGGCAATTTCGGCAGCCGCAACGGGCCGACTGAGCTGGAAAGTGGCACGGAAGCCGAGGCCTGGAAGCCTGCGCTGGAAGCGAAGGGCCATGAGGTGCGCTTGCTGGAGATGACCTCCGGCACCCAGGCCATCGTGAAAACGCCTGAGGGCTTCCTTGGAGGTGCCGATGGCCGGCGCGAGGGCGTCGCGATCGGGGACTGAGCCTGCGTCATGACGCTGTCATCTTGCGGGCGCGTGGCTCCGTGCGCCCAACAGGATGTAGCCCCATGCGCACCATCGCCCTCGCCTTTCTGAGCCTGCTCGCCCTCGCCGCCGCTCCGCTGCGAGCCGAGGACGCAAAACCCTTCGCCACCGCCGCCTCGATCGATCTGCGCATCGTCCTCAAGCCGCCGCCGACCCAGGACTCCGCTCAGACCAAGGCCGAGATCGGCGAAGTCCTCACCATCCAGGTCACGCGCTCGCCCGAGATGGAAGCACAGGCCCAGGCCGATGCGGTCGAGGACATCTGGCGCTTCGCCAATGTCATGGGCCCGGCCTTCAAGGCCGACTCATTGCCGGTCTTCTCCGCCTTCTTCGATCGCGTCGTCGCGACCGAAGGCGCCGTGGTCGATCCGGCCAAGGACAGCTGGAAGCGCCCGCGCCCGCATCAGGCAAGCCCGCTGGTCAAGCCGGTGGTGAAGATCTCCAATTCCGGCGCCTATCCGTCCGGCCATACCACCGTCGGGACGCTCATGGGCATCGTGCTCTCCAACATGGTGCCGGAGAAGCGCACCGAGATCATGGACAGGGCCTGGGCCTATGGCTGGAACCGCGTGATCGGCGGCATCCACTACCGCTCGGACATCGAGGCCGGCCGCATCGCCGGCTCGGTCATCGCCGCCCGGATCATGGAGCAGCCCGAATTCCAGACCGAGTTCGCTGCTGCCAAGGCCGAACTGCGGAAGGTGCTCGGGCTCTGAGCGACGCTCAGTGACGCGGTGCGGTGGGTGCGTTGCGCTCCCCGCCCGCGCCGCGTCCGGCGATCAACCAGTAGACGAAGCCCGTCGCGGCGCCGACCACGAAGAGCCCGGAGATGATCTGGATCTCCGCATGGCTCGGCGCCCGCGACAACCTCAGCATGGCCAGAGGCAGCAGCGCCGCGAGGGCGCCGGTCAGGCCGCTCTGGATGAGGCCGCTGCGCAGCCGGAAAAGCTCACTGCCGACCGCGACCAGCACCACCGGCGCCACGACGATCGCCATCCCCAGCCGCCCGATCAGGGCGAAGGCCGCTTGCGCCGCCGGCGCCGGATCGATGCCGCTCTCGGCCAACCCGAACAGAACGTCGATGAGCCGCTCAATGCCGCCGCCGATCAGCAGCGCCACGGCGGGCGAGGCGACGCTCGCCATGGCGAGGAAGAACAGCCCCGCCCCCATCGCGACGAGGCAGGCGAAAGGGATCAGCAGAATCCAGCGTAGCAAGGCTTACTCCGCCGCAACGGCCGGCGCAGCCTGCGCCTCTTCCTGCTCCAACATCAGCCGGGCGCGGGCCGAGAGCTTCTCGGTCTCGCTCTTGAGCTGGCCGCAGGCAGCGAGAATGTCGCGCCCGCGCGGGGTGCGCACCGGCGAGGCATAGCCGGCGCGGAAGACGATCTCGGAGAAGCGCTCGATCCGGTCCCAGTCCGAGCACTCGTATTTCGTGCCGGGCCAGGGGTTGAACGGGATCAGGTTGATCTTGGCCGGGATGCCCTTGAGCAGACGGACGAGCTCGCGCGCCTCGGCGTCGGAGTCGTTCACGCCCTTTAGCATCACATACTCGAAGGTGATCCGTTTCGCGTTCGACAGCCCCGGATAGTTCCGGCAGGCGTCGAGCAGATCCTTGATCGGGTATTTTTTGTTGAGCGGCACCAATTCGTTGCGCAGATCGTCGCGCACCGCATGCAGCGAGATCGCCAGCATCGTGCCCATCTCCTCGCCGAGCGGGCCGATCTGCGGCACCACGCCAGAGGTCGAGACGGTGATGCGCCGGCGCCCGAGGGACAGCCCCTGATCATCGGTGATCACGCCGATCGCATCGCGCACGCCGTCGAAATTGTAGAGCGGCTCGCCCATGCCCATGAAGACGATGTTCGTGACGAAGCGCCCGCCATCATTCGGCACGAAGGCGCCTTCCGGCGGCTTGCGGTTGGGGAAGTCGCCGAGGCGGTCGCGCGCCACCATCACCTGCGCGACGATCTCCTCGGTCTTGAGATTGCGCACCAGGCGCTGCGTGCCGGTGTGGCAGAAGGTGCAGGTCAGCGTGCAGCCGACCTGGCTGGAGACGCACAGCGTGCCGCGGTCGACTTCGGGGATGTAGACGCATTCGATCTCGGCGCCGCGGTCATGCGCGCCGGTCGAAGGCATCCGCATCAACCATTTGCGCGTGCCGTCGGTCGAGACCTGCTCGGCCGTGACCTCCGGAAGATCGAGCGAGAAACGCTCGGCGAGCTGCCCGCGCAGCCCCTTGCCGATCGTCGTCATCGCGTCGAAATCGCGGACGCCATAATGATAGATCCAGTTCCAGAGCTGGCCGACGCGCATCCGCCGCTCCTTCTCGGAAACGCCGATCTCGGCGAGCGCCTCAACGAGGCCGGCTCGGGTACGCCCTACCAGCGAGGGGCGTCGCAAAACGGTTTCAGCCGCCGGAGCGGCAGGTGCGGAAACGGACACGGTCATCGGAGCTCTGTCGTCGCCCATCAGGAAAGGCGCGGGATTTGCCGCTCCCTAGCACAATTGCGGGAAAACCGGAAATCCGGCCCCAGCGTCATTCGCGGGCGGAGCCCTCGGGTCCGACCTGTGGCCCGAGGATAAACGCCGCGTAGACCCGAGAATCACCTGGCACAGATGCTGGGGCATGCCCGAGCATGACGGGCCTCGGTCTCATGGCTTCGCCATGCGCCCTACTTGCAGGCGTCTTCGGCGCGCTTCACGATCTGGCTGATGCCCGCGAGCGAGTACTTGTCGGCAGTAGCGTTGCCGCGCTTCGAGGTCGCCTTGATCTCCAGCCCGGAACCGCGGCGCATCGCGTCGAGCATGCGCTGCTCCTCGGCCGGGTTCTTCAGCCACATGTTCTGGCCCTTGGCAACCAGCGCGAAGCGGTCATTGCCGATCAAGGCCTGATGCTCGACGCCTTCCTTGACGTCGAAGTTCATCACGAAGCTGATCTCGTTGCGCACGCCTTCCCCCGGCCGGCTGGAGACGAAGAGCATGCCCTCGACATCCTTGAGATTCGCCGGCATGCGGCTTTCCGGCTTGGCGAGCGCGTAGCAGACCTTGGAACGGCCCTGCTGCGAGGAGAAGGCCTGCCATTTGCCGGCCGTCTCCAGCAGCATCGCCTGCCCCTGTCCGGGGCTGGCGGCAGGCGTGGCAGCGGCGGTCGCGGCGGGCTTCGGCTTGGCCGGCGCAGCCTCAGCCGGCAGACCGGCCAGGGCCAGCAATCCAGCCGTCAGGCCGAGCGCGGCGGCGATGCGGAAAAATGCGGCGTCGCGGGTGCGGAAGAAGGACTTGATCATGGACCGCCATCAGTCACTAAAAAACTTAATACCGCGTTTACCACCTGTTGAGGAGCGGACCGCGCGGGACGGCGGCATAGAGTGTCACGATCCTGGCGAAAATGCGAACGGCACCATTGCGGGCCGGTTCCCCGTTCCGAGCGGCCATGGCACAGTCCCGCGCCGAAGATGGCAACGGTGAAGTGGCGATGAAAGCTTTGCTCTGCGAACATCACGGACCGGCGGAGGAACTCGTCATCCGCGACCTGCCCGAGCCGCTGCCGGGCCGCGGCGAGGTCGTCATTGACGTTAAGGCTGCCGCTCTCAACTTCTTCGACACGCTGATCATCAAGGGCCGCTACCAGTCCAAGCCGGCCTTCCCCTTTTCGCCCTCGGCCGAATGTGCCGGCACCATCGCCGCCCTGGGCGAAGGCGTCGCCGGCTGGCGCGTCGGCGAGCGCGTTGCAGCCTGGATGGGCTATGGCGCTGCGCGCGAGAAGGTCGCGGTGTCCGCCGACGCACTGGTTCGCGTCCCCGACAAGCTCGACGACGCGCAGGCCGCGAGCCTGTTCGTCACCTATGGCACCGCGATGCACGGGCTGATCCAGCGCGCGCATCTAAAGGCGGGCGAGACGCTGGCGATCCTCGGCGCTTCCGGCGGAGCGGGGCTCGCCGCCGTCGAGATCGGCGCGCTGCTCGGCGCCCATGTCATCGCCTGCGCCTCCTCGCCCGACAAGCTCGCGCTCGCCCGCGAGCACGGGGCGCAGGAGGAGGTCGATTATGCGCAGCACGACATTCGCACCGCGCTGAAGAAGCTCACCGGCGGGCGCGGCGTCGATGTCCTCTACGACACGGTCGGCGGCGAGCTCGCCGAGCCCGCTCTGCGGTCGATGGCCTGGGAAGGGCGCTACCTCGTCGTCGGCTTCGCCGGCGGCGAGATCCCGAAGATTCCGCTCAACCTGCTGCTGCTCAAGGGGTGTGACCTGCGCGGCGTCTTCTGGGGCGAGTTCGTCGCCCGCGAGCCGGCCGCGCATCGGCGCAACATGGAACGCCTGCTGGACTGGGCGGCAGGCGGCCATATCCGCGCCCATGTCGATGCGACCTTCCCGCTGGAGCGCTGGACGGAAGCCTATGCGCTGATTGGCGACCGCAAGGCCAAGGGCAAGATCGTCCTGACGCTGTAGATCGGTCCCGCGTCATTCTCGGGCGAAGCAAAGCTTCGACCCGAGAATCTCACGACAAGAAGGCGCCGGTTGCCGGGATGCTCGGGTCAAGCCCAAGCATGACGCCGCCGGATCAAAGCTCCGCCAGCTTCGCCTTCGCCCGCTCGCGATGCTCCGGCGTGATCGAGCCGGCAACGGCCGCGATCGCCGCAGCAATCACCGCCGCATCGTCGGTGAAGCCAATGAGCGGCATGAAGTCGGGAATCGCGTCCACCGGCAGCACGAAATAGCCGAGCGCGGCGAGCAGCGTCAGCCGCACACGGCGCGGCGTCGCCGGATCGCGCGCACAGAACCACGCGGCCAGCAGATCCTCGGCAAACGGAATGCGTTTCGCGACGCGCTTGAGCCGGGCCATGAAATCGGCACCGAACTTCGCTTCGTCGCGCAGGCTCTTGCGGATCGCCTCCATCTCCTCGCGGCTGAAGCTTGCGCTGAACCCCTGGCTCATCCCCGTCTTGCTCCTTTGCGTCCGATGACGCCGATGATCGCGCGCTCGAGATCGGCGCGCCATGTCGAAAGATGGCCCCGTCGCAATCCTGCACAAGAGGCCGGCCGGAAAACCCCCTTGGAGCGACATGAAACGCGCTCTAAACCGGCTTTAGAACCAAAAAGCACGGGAAACGTACCATGAAGCTCGATTCCTCCCTCGCCGCCATCGTCACCGGCGGCGCCTCCGGCCTCGGCGAGGCAACCGCCCGCATGCTCGCCGGCGAGGGCGCCAAGGTGGCGCTGCTCGACCTCAACGCCGAGCGCGGCGAAGCGATCGCGCAGGAGATCGGCGGCATCTTCTGCGCCTGCGACGTCACCAGCGAAACCTCCGTCGACGAGGCGCTGGCCAAGGCGCGCGCCGCCCATGGCATCGCCCGCATCATCGTCAACTGCGCCGGCATCGCGCCGGGCCGCCGCGTCGTCTCCAAGAAGCGCGACACCGGCGAGCTCGTCGCCCATGATCTCGCCACCTTCGAGAAGGCCGTCGCGATCAACCTCGTCGGCACCTTCCGCGTCATCGCCAAATCGGCGGCAGCACTGGCAAGCCTCGATCCGATCACGGCCGATGGCGGGCGCGGCGTCATCATCTGCACAGCCTCGGTCGCAGCCGAGGACGGGCAGATCGGGCAGGCGGCTTATGCCGCCTCCAAGGCCGGCGTCGCCGGCATGACCCTGCCGATCGCACGCGATCTGGCCGGGCTCGGCATCCGCATCGTCACGATCATGCCCGGCCTGTTCGAGACGCCGATGTTCGCCGGCCTTCCCGAGGATGCGAAAGCCTCGCTCGCCGTCTCGGTGCCGCACCCGTCGCGCCTCGGCAGACCCACGGAATATGCGGCGCTGGCCCGCAGCATCATCGAGAACGACATGCTGAACGGCACCGCGATCCGTCTTGACGGTGCGATCCGCCTCGCGCCGAAATAGCGCCTCCGCCTGCCCCGGGCTGGGTCCACCACAGGAGGCGATGGTGAAACCCGTTCCTTTCGAGAAGCGCCACAAGGACGGCAGCCCATGGGCGCGAGGCCAGACGCTGGATGGCCTGCCCACCGGCTATTGGGAGTGGTTTCGCAAGGACGGCACCCGGTTGCGCTCCGGCCATTTCGACAAGGGCGAGCAGGTCGGCGAATGGACGACCTATGATGCGGTCGGTCAGGTGTACAAGGTGACGCGAATGCGTCGCTCCGGCGACTGAGGCGCTTGGCCACCGCGGTCACAGAATGCGGTAGACCTCGCTGGCGCTGCGGTCCCGGTAGAGATCCACGCGCTCGCCGTTCCAATGATAGTCGAGATGCCGACCCTGCACCGGGTGACCGGCCCCGTCGGGATAGAACAGGCCGACGCATTCTCCGCCGGGGCAGCGCACGCTGGGATAGACGACGCCTGCCGAGCCGAGCGCCCGCAACCCAGCGCCAAGCGCCTGGCTCCCGGCATAGTCGGCCGGGTCGAGCAGCGGGGCAGCTTCGGCCCCGAGCGCCCGGACATCGTGCAGGGTCGCGTCGATCTCCAGGACGATCTCGCGGAACTGCGAGGTCCAGCCCGGCGGCTGCGCCGTCGCCCGCATGAACCGGGCGTGATGGTGGATCGTCTCGAGCAGCGCCACCTCGAAACGGTCCCCGGCATAGAGCACGCCGAAGCCACCATCGCTGAAGCGGCTCGGCCGGTCCGGGCTGACATGCGTGAAGGGGGCCATCAGCCAGCTCGCACCCTGGCCCGATACGCGTCTGCCGGGCGGCACGAGATCGAGATTGCCGATCGTCTCCATCAGCCGCGGATTGGTCTTCTGCTCGGCGGCGATCAGGAGCGGCCAGTCCGCGGGGTCGGCGATATCCTCGAACAGGTCGATCGGCGGGAAGATGCTGCGGATGATCCGCACCGCCCCCTGCCATTCGACCTCTGCGACAGGCAGGCTCTCCGGCTCGATCACCAGCCGCCCCGTTCGGCATCGAGCAGGCGGCGCACCCGCATCAGATCGGTGAGCTCGCCGCCGAGCATGATATCCAGCGCCGATTTGCCCCCGAAGTCGCTGTTCGGCCGCTTGATCCAATCATAACCGCGCTGCGGCTCGGTGAAGATCAATCGGAGAGCCTTGTGGATGCCCATCAGGTTCGACAGCCGCGCCTTGCCGTCACGCGAGATGCGGCCGGTTTCGCCGGCTTTCCAGCGCCGATAGCTCCGAACCGGCAGGTCGATCAGCACCGCCGCCTCCTCGTCGGTGACGCGCCAGAGCCGGAACAGGTTCACGGCAGCGCGAAACATGGCGGCCGCTTCCTCGTCCGTGATCGGATCGGGAGCGAAGTCGCGCTGGCCGGTTTCGATGCGCAGCAGGGCCGCCATGGCAGATCCTCCATTTGGCATAAAATGGAGATAACTCTGCCAAATGGCAAGATGCCGCTATTCCTCGATCTTCGCCGGCTTGATCTCGTGCTTGAGGATCAGCGGTGTCTGGGCCAGGGCGAACGCCATGGTCAGCGGCATCACACCCCAGACTTTGAAGGCGACCCAGAAATCCTGGGTCTGTGTGCGCCAGACCACCTCATTGAGCGCCGCCAGCACGAAGAAGAACAGCCCCCAGCGGAAGGTCAGCTTGCGCCAGCCTTCCGCGTCGAGCTGCAGCACCGTCTCCAGCACCAGCGAGAGCAGCGAACGGCCGAAGAAAAGCCCGCCGAGCAGCACCGAGCCGAACAGCGCATTCACGATGGTCGGCTTGACCTTGATGAAGAAGGCATCGTCCAGCGCCAGCGTGAGCCCGCCGAAGACGGTGACGACGATGGCGTTCACGATCGCCATGCGCGGCAAATAGCCCATCAGCACCCGCGACAGCGCCAGCGCCACGAGCGAGGCCGCGATGAAGATGCCGGTCGCGACGAAGATGCGTCGGTCCTCGGCGACGTGGAACAGCCGGTCGCCATAGGAATTCGCGAAGAAGAAGATCGCGAGCGGCCCAAATTCCAGCGCCAGCTTGAGCAGGGGGCTTATCGCCCTGCCTTTCGCGGCCTCGGCCGGAATCTGCCGTGTCGTCTCGCTTGCGCCGTCGCTCACGCCGCCTCTCCCAATCCCGCCACGGCACGCGCGAAGTCGCGCGCCGAGAACGGCTCCAGATCCTCGACGCTCTCGCCGACGCCGATGAAATGCACGGGCAGGCCGAACTGCGCCGCCAGCGCCACCAGGATGCCGCCGCGCGCCGTGCCATCAAGCTTTGTCATCACCAGCCCGGTCACGCCCGCCGTCTCGCGGAAGGCCTCGACCTGGCTGATCGCATTTTGGCCGACGGTGGCATCGAGCACGAGCAGCGCCGCATGCGGCGCGCTCGGATCCTGCTTGCGGATGACGCGCACGACCTTGGCGAGCTCGTCCATCAATCCCTGCTTGTTTTGCAGCCGCCCGGCGGTGTCGACGAGCAGCACGTCGGTACCGTCAGCCTTGGCTTGCTGCAGCGCCTCGAAAGCAAGGCCCGCCGCATCGGCCCCCTGTTGGCCGAAGACGACCTTGGCGCCGGTGCGCTCGCCCCAGACACGCAGTTGCTCGATCGCGGCGGCGCGGAAGGTATCGCCAGCGGCCAGCATCACGGATTTGCCCTCGGCGCGGAATTTCGCAGCGAGCTTGCCGATCGTCGTGGTCTTGCCGGAGCCATTGACCCCGACCATCAGCAGCACGAACGGCTTTTTCGTGGCGTCGATGACCAGCGGCAGCGCCACGGGAACGAGAATCGTCTCGACCTCGCGCGCCAGGATCGTCTTCACCTCGGCCGGCTCGATCTGCTTGTCGTAGCGCCCGTCGCCGACGGCCTTCGCGATCCTGGCCGAGGTCGCGAGACCGAGATCGGCCTGGATCAGGATGTCCTCGAGATCCTCAAGCGTGCCCGCATCGAGCTTGCGCTTGGTGAAAAGGTCGGTAATCCCCGTCGTCAGCGCCGAGGAGGTGCGCGAGAGCCCATCCGTCAGGCGCCTCCACCAGCTCCGCTTCGGCTGCGGGGCGGGGGTGGGAGCGGGTTCAGGAGCAGCAACGGGTTCRGGCTGCGGTGCGACGGCGACCTCGGGCTTCGGTTCCGGTTCCGCCGGCAGCGCAATGCTTTCGACCGGCGCGGGCGATACAACGGGCTCGGCGGCGTGAACTTCAACAGCGGGAACTTCCGCCTCGGCAACCGACGGCGCAACGACCTCTTCTGCTTCCGGCTTCAGGTCCTCGAGGGACTCGGCCGCCTGCTCGGTTGCCGCCTCGGGCGCCGGTGCCGGTTTGGCCGGCTCCTCGTCGCGCCCGAACAGCTTCGAAAAGAAGCCGCGTTTCTTCGGTTCGGTCTCGCTCATCGCCATCCTGTCTTCGGTTCGGCGGGCATCTTCAGTTGCGCCGCCGTGCCGGCTTCGCTAGCGCAATGCCATGGCTCAGCCGGATCAACCAGACAATTCGCAGCCGCAGGGGCAAATCGACGCCGAGCTGCCGGTGCCGCTGCTCTATCGCGACGCCATGATGCTCGTCATCGACAAGCCCGCCGGACTGCCTTCGCATCGTGGCCCGCAGGCGAAACGCCGCGTCATTCCCGTCCTGACCGATTATCTCGACCAGCTCCGCTTCGGCCTGCCGCGCCGGCCGGAAGCCGCGCATCGGCTCGACAAGGACACCTCCGGCTGTCTCATTCTCGGCCGCCATCCCCGCGCAATGGCCGAGCTCAACCAGATGTTTCGCGACGGGCGGATCGACAAGACTTATTGGGCGGTCGTGCAGGGCGATCCGGCAGAGGACGAGGGGCTGATCGACCTGCCGCTGGCCCGGCGCTCGCCGGAGCGCGGTTGGTGGATGAAGGTCGATCCCGCCGGCCTGCCCTCGCAGACCCGCTATCGCGTGCTCGGGCGAGGCCGGGACGAGACTGGCCCGCTCGCCTGGCTCGCCATGGAGCCGCTGACCGGGCGCACCCATCAGCTGCGCGTGCATTGCCAGGCCTCCGGCTGGCCGATGCTCGGCGACGAGATCTACGGCAACGCGCCGCGCGAGGGCGGCCCCGGTCTCCAGCTCCACGCCCGCGGCATCACCGTGCCGCTTTACCGCAAGCGCGAGCCGATCCATGTCGAGGCGCCGCCGCCGCCGCATATGTTGGCAGCCTTGAAGGCCTGCGGATGGAGCGCCGCCTCGGGCTGAAGCTGCTTAGCTCGCCAGCGCGTCGATCGCCCGGGCGAGCTTGACGTCGAGTTCGGTCAGCCCGCCGGCATCATGGGTGGCGAGCGTCACTTCGACCGTCCGATAGACGTTCGACCACTCGGGGTGGTGATTCATCGCCTCGGCGAGCAGCGCGACCCGGGTCATCCAGCCGAAGGCCTCGCTGAAGTCGCGGAAGACGAAGCGCCGCGTGATCGCCTCGCGTCCCTGGACCAGCTTCCAGCCGGTCAGCGTCGCCAGCGCTTCGGCCTGAGCCTCCGGGGAAAGCCGCTTCGGTCTTGTCATCGGCGCATCTCCCGCGGCAGTCGATTCGGATAGGACGGGCCGAGCGGATAAGCGGCTTCCAACACATAGGGGCCACCGCCGATCGAGTCGCGCGACGACATCAGCGCGACGCGGCGCACCGTGAAGGTGATCGGCGGCACGATCGGGTGCAGGCCGAGATAATGCGCGACCTCGGTCGGCATGGTGTCGCGCAACCGCGCCAAGGTGACATGCGGCACGAATTTGCGCCCCTCCGCCGGCAGGCCGATGCGACGCATCTGCCGCTCGATATCTCCCTGCAGATCGGTCAGCGCCTTCACCGGCGTCGCGCGGGCAAAGACGGCGCGCGGCTTGTCGCCGCCAAAGCTGCCGAGTGAATCGAGGGTTACCTCGAAGGGATAGGCGCTGAGATCGGAGAGCATGTGGTCGACGTCGTTCGCCATCCGCCGGTCGACATCGCCCAGAAAGCGCAGGGTGATGTGGTAGTCGGAGGGCTCGATCCAGCGGGCACCCGACAGGCCGCCGCGATGCAGCATCAGCTGGCTTGCAACCTCGGCGGGAATTTCCAGAGCGATGAACAGCCTCGGCATGAGTGAATCCCTTGCCAAGCAATTGTGACTCTGGAGAGACGGTAAGCGTGCAGCCGGCTCAAGGGAACCGTTTTTCCCCTGTGCGATGCTCGGCGCGCTCCGTCATGCTCGGGCTCGGCTTGAGCATCTCATCGACGAGATTCCCGGGTCGCCGCAGTGCGGCGCCCGAGAACGACGCATTTCTTCACGGGCAGGGATTGCCGACGAGCTGATGGATCGCGTCGATCTTCGCCTCGACCTCAGGCGACAGCTTGACGTCGATCGAGGCGATATCGGTCCTGAGCTGCTCCATCGAGGTCGCGCCGATGATGTTGGCGGTCACGAAGCAGCGGCTGTTGACGAAGGCCAGCGCCATCTGCGCCGGATCGAGGCCGGCCTCTCGAGCAAGCGCGATGTAGCGCTTGATCGCATCCTCGGCACCGCCGCCCTCATAGCGCTGGCCGCGATCGAACAGCGTCGTGCGGGCGCCGGCCGGGCGGGCACCGTCGAGATATTTGCCAGTGAGATAGCCCTGCGCCAGCGGCGAATAGGCGAGCAGGCCGACATCCTCGCGCAGCGCGACCTCGGCAAGCGCCGTCTCGAAGGTGCGGTTGAGCAGATTATAGGCGTTCTGGACCGACTGCACCCGGGGTGTGCCCCGTGCTTCCGCATCGGCCACGAAGCGCATCGTGCCCCAGGCGCTCTCATTGGAGAGGCCGAGATGGCGGATCTTGCCGGCTTTCACCAGCTCGCCGAAAGCGTCGAGCTGCTCGGGGATCGAGGTCTCGTCGGCCGGCTTCTCATAGGCAGCCCGTGAAAAGCGCGTGGGGTTCGAGCCCCAGGGCATCGGCCGTTCGGGAAAATGCAGCTGGTAGAGATCGATATAGTCGGTCTGCAGGCGATTCAGGCTCTTGTCGACCGCTTCGAAGATCTGCTTGCGCGTCAGCCGCGTCGGGCTCTTGTCGTCGCGGAACCAGGTGTTGCCGCCACGGCCGCAAACCTTCGATGCCAGGATGATCTTGTCGCGGTTGCCGCGGGCCTTGAACCAGTTGCCGATGATCCGCTCGGTCGAGCCTTGCGTCTCCGGCTTCGGCGGTATCGCGTAGAGCTCGGCGGTATCGAAGAAATTGATGCCCTGCTCGACCGCATAATCCATCTGTGCGTGGCCTTCGGCCTCGGTGTTCTGTTCCCCCCAGGTCATGGTTCCCAAGCAGATCACCGAGACCTTGAGATCGGTGCGCCCGAGGCGACGGTATTCCATGGCGAAGCAACTCCGGAAACAGGCCGGCGGGCGGCGATACGAGAATCGGGGATCGCCGCGCGGAAAGCCCGCGGACGGATCAGGACCTGGCGGGCAAGGTGGCGATGAAGCGCTCGACCGTCGGCAGGATGTTGCGGACGATGACGGTGACGCCCTCGGCCGTGGGGTGGAGCCCATCCGCCTGGTTCAGAGCGCGGTCGCCCGCGATGCCATCCAGGAAGAAGGGGTAAAGCACCAGCCCGTACTTCTCCGCAAGCTCGCGATAGATCGCGTCGAAACGTTTCGCATAATCCTCCCCGAGATTGCGCGGGGCGTACATGCCGGCGAGCATCACCGGGATCTTCCGCTCCTTCAGCCGCGCGATCATCGTGTCCAGCGCCTGGCGTGTCTGCGCCGGGTCGACTCCGCGCAGCGCATCGTTCGCGCCGAGTTCGAGGATCACGCCATCGGTCCCATCAGGCACCGACCAGTCGAGCCGTTCCAGCCCCCCTTGCGTCGTATCGCCGGACACGCCGGCGTTCACGATTTCGACAGCGACGCCCTTCCGGCGCAGAGCCTGCTCCAGGACGGCGGGAAAAGCCGCGCTGCCCGGTAGATTGTAACCCGCAGACAGCGAATCGCCGAAGGCGACGAGCTTCAGCGGCCTCGCGGCGGTTGGGTTGGTGCTGGCGGTCTGGGAGCTGGCCATGTCGCTGGAACCGATGAAAAGCAGTAGGAGAATAACGAAAAACGCCGCAGCCGATTGGAGAAGCGCGAAACCGCGCCCATATGGCCGCAGACCGCGCCGCGCCGCGTTTCCGCCCCGCTCCGGGCGTGATCTGGCGCCAGCGGGGATGGCGATGGATAGCGAAGTCAGGATCATGGCGTGATGAGCGAGAAGGCCGCCCCGGCGATCGAGTTGCAGGATGTCCACCTGAGTTTGGGGCGTGGCGCCGCCCGCGTCCATATCCTCAAGGGCGTCTCGGTGTCGCTGACAAATGGCGAGGCGACCGGGCTTGTCGGCCCCTCCGGCTCCGGCAAGTCGACCCTGCTGATGATCATGGCCGGACTGGAACGCCCTGATTCGGGCCTCGTGCATGTGGCCGGGCAGGATCTCGGCGCCCTCGACGAGGATGGGCTCGCCGTCTTCCGCGGCAGGCAGATCGGCATCGTCTTCCAGTCCTTCCATCTCGTCCCGACGATGACGGCGCGCGAGAACGTGGCGCTGCCTCTGGAGCTCGCCGGCCATCTCGACGCCTTCGCCCGCGCCGAAGCCGAACTGCGCAATGTCGGCCTCGGCCACCGCATGGACCATTATCCGGCCCAGCTCTCCGGCGGCGAGCAGCAGCGTGTCGCCATCGCACGGGCCGTCGCTCCCGATCCTGCGATCCTCGTCGCCGACGAGCCGACCGGCAATCTCGACGAAGCGACCGGCCGCTCGATCGTCGACCTCATCTTCGCCCTCAAGCGCGAGCGCGGCGCGACGCTGGTGCTCGTCACCCATGACCTCTCGCTCGCCGCCTTGTGCGAGCGCACCGTCCGCCTGCGCTCCGGCGTGATCGAGGCCGAGCACGAGACGGCGGTCGCCTGACGATGCACGCCCCCGTCAAGCCACCACACGGCCCGGCCTCCCGCTCCCTCGGCATCGGCCTCGTCCTGCGCCTTGCCATCCGAGACCTGCGTGCCGGCCTGCGTGGCTTCGGCATCTTCATCGCCTGCCTCGCGCTCGGCGTCATGACCATCGCCGCCGTCGCCTCCGCCTCGCGCGGTCTGACCGAAGGCCTTGCCCGGGAAGGGCGACGCATCCTCGGCGGCGACGCCGCCTTCAGCCTGATCCACCGCGAGGCAACGCCCGAGGAACTCGCCTTCCTGACCGCGCGCGGCACGGTCTCCAGCATCGCGACCATGCGCGGCATGGCCAATGCCGGCGAAAAGGGCGCGGCCCTCGTCGAGATCAAAGCGGTGGATTCCAGCTATCCGGGCATCGGGGCGGTCGAGACCGACCCGCAAGCTCCGCTGCCCGGGCTGCTGGAACAACGCGACGGCGTTTTCGGCGCCGTCGCCGATCCCGTCCTGTTCGGCCGGCTCGATCTCAAGCCCGGCGACATCGTCACGGTCGGCGGCGCAAAAATCCAGCTGCGCGCCAATCTGATGTCCGAGCCCGACAAGATCGCCGCCGGCGTCGGCCTCGGCCCGCGCCTCCTGATCTCGCAGGAAGCCCTGCGCGCCACCGGCCTGATCCAGCCGGGCAGCCTCGTCCGCTGGACCTATCGCCTTCAGCTTCCGCCGACTGCCTCCAGCGACGCCGATCTCGAACGGCTTGTCGCCGATGTCGGCACCCAGCAGCGCGACGCCGGCTGGGAGATCCGCTCCCGCGCCAATGCCGCGCCGAGCTTCCAGCGCAATCTCGAACGCTTCACCCAGTTCCTGACGCTGGTCGGTCTCACCGCCCTGCTGGTCGGCGGCGTCGGCGTCGCCAATGCCGTGCGCCGCTTCGTCGAGGCCAAGAAGCTCGATTTCGCCACGATGAAGGCGGTCGGCGCCAGCGGCGGCCGCGTCGTCGCTATCCACCTGACCGAGGTCATGCTTGTCGCCGCCATCGGCACGGCGATCGGCCTCGTACTCGGCGCCGCCGCCCCCTTTGGCCTGGGCGCCGTCGTCCAGAGCATCCTGCCGGTTCCCTTCGAGCCGACACTGGCGCCGGGCGAACTCGCCATCGCCGCGCTCTACGGGCTGCTGACGGCGTTCGTCTTCGCGGTCATTCCGCTCGGCCGGGCGCACGATATCCCGGTGTCGGCCCTTTTCCGCGATCGCATCGAGCCCGATCCGCGCCGTCCGCGCGCGATCTACCTCGCCCTCTGCGCACTGGCGCTGGCCGGGCTCGCCGGCGTCGCCATCGGCTTCGCCTATGACCGCCGGATCGCGCTGATCTATATCGGCGTGATGTTCGGCGTCTTCGTGCTGCTGCGGGTCGTCTCGCTTGGCCTGATGGCGCTCGCACGCCGCATCCCGCGCCCGCGCCGTCCGGCCCTGCGGATGGCGCTCGCCAACAGCCACCGGCCGGGTGCACTGACGCCCTCGCTCGTGCTCTCCCTCGGGCTGGGCGTCGCGCTGCTTTCGGCGCTCTCCTTCATCGATGTCAGCCTGACCCGGCAGCTCACCGGCGCGCTGCCCGACAAGGCGCCGAGCTTCTTCTTCCTCGATGTGCCCAGCCGCGATTCCGGGCGTTTCGACGCCTTCCTCGCCGAGCAACGCCCGGGCGCGAAGACCGAGCGCGTGCCGATGATGCGCGGCCGCATCGTCGCCGTGAACGAGACCCGCGCCGAAGACATCAAGGCGAGCGAGCAATCCGCCTGGGTGCTCGACGGCGACCGCGGCATCACCTATGCGGCGGCAATTCCGGAGGGCTCGCGCGTCTCCGCCGGCGCATGGTGGCCGCCGGATTACCGCGGCGAGCCACTAGTCTCCTTCGATGCCCAGAACGCCGCCGGCATCGGCCTGAAGATCGGCGACCGGCTCACCGTCAACGTGCTCGGCCGCAACATCACCGCCCGCGTCGCCAATCTCCGCACGGTCGACTGGCGCTCCTTCGGCATCAACTTCGTCATGGTGTTCTCGCCCAACACCTTCGCTGGCGCGCCGCACACCAACCTCGCGACCATCGCGACGAGCCCGGACGGCCAGGGAGCGACCGACGCAGTGCTGATGCGCCGCCTCGCGCTCGATTTCCCCGCCGTCACGGCGGTGCGGGTCAAGGACGCGCTCGAAGCGGTCAATACCATCGTCGCCCAGCTCGCCATGGCGATCCGCGGCGCCTCCGGCCTCGCCATCGCGGCGAGCCTTCTCGTTCTGGGCGGCGCCCTCGCCGCCGGACAGAGGGCGCGTCTCTATGACGCGATGATCCTGAAGACCCTCGGCGCCACACGCCGCTTCATACTTTCGTCGTACGCCCTTGAATACGCCGCCATCGGCCTCGTCGCGGCCGTTTTCGGCGTTGTTGCGGGTACAGCGGCGGGCTGGGGCATCGTCACGCAAGTGATGCGAATCGAATTCGTCAGTGATCCAACCGGCGCGATGCTGGCCGCGACTGCGGCAGTTGGTGTTACCGTCCTGTTCGGGCTCGTCGGTACGATAAAAATACTCGCGAAAGCCCCCGCTTCTCATCTCAGGAATTTATGATGACTATCTGGGGACGACTCACGATAGACATTAAGATCCTGTAATTCTGCCTTTGTGCAGCGCCGAATTTCTATAGCCCGGCCGGGCTTAACCATGGCCGGCCCTTGTAAGGAAGGCAAAAGCCCCTCATATTCCTCTCACCGCGCCGATCATGCGCGAGGACGGCTGGCATTCGCGTGCCTTCCGTCGTCCGAAACTACGTCAGGGGAAACTCTCTTAATGAGCAACTTCGACCGCAATGCTCCAGTCTGGGGTGCCGGCCGCGCACAGCAGACCAGCGCCGTCGAGATGGATCAGGGCCTGCGCTCGTTCATGCTCGGCGTCTACAACAACATGGCGATCGGCCTCGGCATCACAGGCCTCGCCGCGCTCGGCATCTCGATGCTGGCGATTGCCGGCTTCACGCCCGACGGCAAGATCACCGGCCTGACCGCGCTTGGCCAGGCGATTTACCTCAGCCCGCTGAAATGGGTCGTGATGTTGGCCCCGCTCGCCTTCATCATGCTCTTCTCGTTCAAGGCCGAAAGCATGAGCGCCTCTTCGGCGCGCACCATGTTCTTCGCCTTCGCGGCGGTCATGGGCATTTCGATGTCGTCCATCCTCGTCGTCTTCACCGGCGCTTCGGTGACGCGCGTCTTCTTCATCACGGCCGCCGCCTTCGGAGCGTTGAGCCTCGTCGGCTACACCACGAAGAAGTCGCTGTCGGGCATGGGCTCCTTCCTGATCATGGGCCTGATCGGCTTGATCATCGCCTCGGTGGTCAATCTATTCCTGGCGTCGAGCGCGCTGTCCTTCGGCATCTCGGTGATCGGCGTCCTGATTTTCGCCGGCCTGACCGCCTGGGACACCCAGCGCCTGAAGGAGATGTATCTCTCTTCGGATCTGGATCCGGAATCGGCTGCGAAGATCTCGGTGAACGGCGCGTTGTCGCTCTACCTGAACTTCATCAACATGTTCCAGATGCTGATCAGCCTGCTCGGCGACCGCCGCTGAGCCGATCTTGCGGGCGACATGCCCGGAGCGAGCCCCGGCCCCCGGCCGGGGCTTTTCTTTTGGCACGGGCATTGCTCATTCTGCAGCGATGACGACGCCCGCGATCCGACCCGCTTGCCCGGCTGACATCGCCGCCATCCGCGCGATCTACGCCCATGCCGTCCTGCATGGGACCGCATCCTGGGAACTGGAGCCACCAGCCGAGACGGAGATGCTCCGCCGCTTCGAGACCATTCTGGCAGGCGGCTACCCCTATCTCGTCGCCGAAGGCGAAGGCGAACTGCTGGGCTATGCCTATGCCGGCGCCTACCGCCCGCGCCCCGCCTATCGCGCCACGGTCGAGAATTCGATCTACGTTGCTCCCACAGCCCAGGGACGCGGCGTCGGCGGCCTCCTGCTCGACGCATTGATCAATGCCTGCGCCGAATGCGGCTTCCGCCAGATGATCGCGGTGATCGGGGACGGCACGGGCGCCTCGGTGGGCTCGCGCCGCCTGCATGAGAAGGCCGGCTTCCGTCTGATCGGCGTGGCCGAGAAGGTCGGCTTCAAGCAGGGCCGCTGGCTCGACCAGATGCTGATGCAGAAGGAGCTGGGCGAAGGCGACCGCTCGCGACCGGCCTTCTGAAGCGACACCTCCGTTGATGGTCAGTTCACGATGCTGAGCTTGCGGTCTAGCACTTGCAGGACGCGTGACAGTTCCGAGCCGCGCTTGAGAATCAGCCCCGTCGCGGCGACGACCGAATAGGCGCCCTGCCGGCGGGCCAGCGCCGGATCCTTGACGATTCGGTAGAGGGGCATCTCCGACGAACGCCGGAACACCGAGAACTGCGCCTTGTCCTTCAGGAAATCGATGGCGTAGTCGCGCCATTCACCAGCCGCGACCATGCGGCCATAGAGATTGAGCAATTCGTTGAGTTCGCGCCGGTCGAAGGTGACTGTCGCCGGCCGGGCCGGCGACGGAAAATGGACGACCGCGCCAGCCGGTTGCGATTGCGGCGTTTCGCTTTCGCTCATGGCGCCTCCCTGAGCGGAGCCTCTCGAAGTGACCGGGCGATGATGCGCCCACACTGCTGCGCTGGCAAGCGATCGCGCTCGTCCGCGTTGGCGCGCTGGGTAAGCATTCGTCGCAAATGCCGCATTTTCGCCGCGAACGCGCCCAGCGACCGCCAAGTTACACCGCTCAACTCCCCTCGTTGCCTCGACGGCCCGGTTTCGCTGAACGCCGGTTTGTCAGCCCCCCAGCCCCCCGGAGTTCCGGTGGAGCCGGGCCACCGAGTCGAGGCCAACTAGCGGCTGGCATTGCGCCGGCCGTTTTCTTTTTGAGGGTCGGACCTCGCTTCGCGAGGCCGCTATGACCGACGAAATCGAGCTAGCGCGCCTGGCCGTGATACTCCGCGTTGGGCCGCATATCGACGGCCGAGGCCATCCGGTTCGACATGTTGTAGAAGGACGCGACCGCGCCGATGTCCCAGATGTCGCGCTCGCCGAAACCGGCCTTGCGCAGGGCTTCCCGGTCGTTCTCGCCGATCAGATGCGGCGTTTCAGTCAGCTTCACGGCGAAATCCAGCATGGCACGATGCCGCGCCGACAGCTCCGCCGCACGGTAGTTCATCACCAGCATTTCGCCCAGCACCGGATCGCCGGAGAGTTGGCGAACGGCCGCGCCATGGGCGGCGAGGCAGTAATAGCAGCGATTCACGCTGGACACCGCGACCGCGATCATCTCCCGCTCCAGCTTGGACAGGCCGGAGGGCGCCAGCATCAGGTCATTGTAGAAGGCGGCGAAGGCCGAGAGCTTGGCGTCGTCATGGGCGTAAGACGTCAGCACATTCGGCACGAATCCGAGCTTCTCCCGGCACTTCTCGAAATAGGCGTCATTCTCCGGCGAAAGCTGTCCCGGCTTCAGCGCCAGCGCCATCACCCGCGGCGGCGCATCCTGCCGCGCCGGCTCTTCGCCTACCTTTGGTTTGTCATGCTTCGTCGCCATGGTGCATCCTGTTAGATCCTGTGCGGCAATTTTGCCGCTTTTTCAGGCAAGGCAAAGTTGAAAGCCTGAGCAGCCTATGCCATCGCTGCTGCAAAACAACTGGGGTGACACATGGGCAAACGGGTGACGAACGCGACCGCCGGAGCGATCGCAGCCATCGAAGCCGCGGCGACGGGCCTGAAGAGCGCGATGCCGGCCGAATTCCCCCGCCTTCTCTACGGTCGTTCCGTCGCCGAGGACCTCGAAGCCCTGCCGCCGGATATGCTGGCTCACACCGCGGCCGCCGCCTACGAGCACCTGGCCGAGCCTCGCAAGCCCGAGACGATCAACCTGCGCTTCCGCGACGACGCGTTCGGCGAGGGTGACCGCCAGCGCCAGGTCACCATCCTGGAAGTCGTCAACGACAACAAACCGTTCCTGCTCGATTCGACGCTGGCCGAGCTGCAGGATCAGGGCTACGAGCCGCGCCTCGTCGCGCATCCGATCCTGGCGGTGGCGCGCGATGCCGAGGGCAAGTTCGTCTCGCTCGCCGGCGAAGCCACCGGCCGCGCGCCGGAAGGCACGCGGCGTGAAAGCCTGCTGCATATCCATATCCCGCGCATCGACACGCCCGCAGCGCGCGAAAAGCTGCGCGCCGGCCTGGAGCATGTCTATGCCGATGTCGCGCTCGCGGTCGACGACTGGGCCGCGATGCGCGGCCGTATCACCGAAGTGATACAGGCCTATCGCGCCAACCCGCCGCCGCTGCCGGAGGACGAGATCACCGAGGCGCTGCAGTTCCTCGAATGGATCGCCGGCGACAACTTCACCCTGCTCGGCATCCGCGCCTACCGATTCCCTGGCGGCGACGTCGCGGCCGACCCGATCGAGGGCTCGGGCCTCGGCATCCTGCGCGACCCCTCCGTCAAGGTGCTGCGCAAGGGCCGCGAGCTGGTGACGACCACACCGGAGGTGCGTTCCTTCCTGGCCAAGCCCCAGGCGCTCATCATCACCAAGGCCAACGTCAAGAGCCTGGTCCACCGTCGCGTCCATCTCGACTATGTCGGCGTCAAGCTGTTCACGCCGGACGGCCGGCTCGACGGCGAGCTGCGCATCGTCGGCCTCCTGACTTCGAACGCCTATACCGGCTCGGCCCGCGCCATCCCCTATCTCAGGCTGAAGGTCGCGCGCGTCGCCAAGAACATCGGCTTCGATCCGGCGAGCTATTCCGGCCGCGCGCTGATGAACGTGCTCGACGCCTATCCGCGCGACGAGCTCTTCCAGATCGATGTGACGACCCTGGAGCAGTTTGCACTCGACATCCTGCAGCTCACCGAGCGCCCGCGCATCCGGGCGCTTGCCCGCGTCGACGAGTTCGACCGTTTTGTCTCGATCCTCGTCTTCATCCCGAAGGATCGCTACGACACCACGGTCCGTCAGCGCGTCGGCGAATTCCTGGCGCGGATCTATAACGGCCGCATCTCGGCCGCCTATCCGGCCTATCCGGAAGGCCCGCTCTCGCGCACCCACTACATCATCGGCCGCGACGAGGGCAAAACGCCGCGCATCGACCGCGCCACGCTCGAAGCCGGCGTCAGCGCCATCGTCCGCACCTGGGGCGACGGCCTCAAGGATGTGCTCGATCAGGAGAAGGCTGGGCCGGCCGCTCGCGCACTGGCCGAACGCTACGCCGAGGCCTTCGGCGCCGCTTATCGCGAACGCTTCTCTGCTGCCGATGCGCTTGTCGACATCGAGATGCTGCAGCAGCTGACGCCGGAGCGCGGCCGGGCCGTCAACCTCTACCGGCGCGAGGGCGACGACGCCAAGCGCGCCAATCTCAAGGTCTTCTCGCGCGGAGCGCCGATCTCGCTGTCCGCCCGCGTGCCGGTGCTCGAGAACATGGGCTTCCGCGTCGTCAACGAGCGGACTTACAACGTCATGCCACAGGGCACCGGCGAGAACGCCCGCGTCTGGCTGCATGACATGTCGCTGGAGCGCGCCGACGACGGCGAGATCGACATCGAGCATCTCGATCCGACGATCGAGGCCGCCCTGATGGCGCAGTTCCGCGGCCTCGCCGAATCCGACCGCTTCGACCAGCTCGTCCTCGCCGCCGGCCTTGCCTGGCGCGAGGCCGCTTTGCTGCGCGCCTTCGGCCGTTATCTCCGCCAGGCCGGCGCGCCCTATGCGCAGGGCTATATCGCCGATGCGCTGACGCGCCATCCCGGCATCGCCTCGGGCCTGATCGCCTATTTCAATGCCAAGTTCGACCCGCGCGTTCCGGCCGGCGAGCGCGAGCAGCGCATGGCCCAGAAGCGCGCCGAGATCGAGGAGGCGCTCGACGCCGTCACCAGCCTCGACGAAGACCGCATCCTGCGTCGCCTGATCAATCTGGTCGACGCTGCGCTGCGCACCAATTTCTTCCAGACCGGCCCGGACGGCCATCCGCGCCAGACCATCACCTTCAAATTCGATTGCGCGAAGGTGGACGGCCTGCCGCTGCCGCGCCCGCTCTACGAGATCTTCGTCTATTCGCCACGTGTCGAGGGCGTCCATATGCGCTTCGGCAAGGTCGCCCGCGGCGGCCTGCGCTGGTCGGACCGGCCGCAGGACTTCCGCACCGAGGTGCTGGGCCTGGTCAAGGCGCAGCAGGTCAAGAACGCCGTGATCGTGCCGGTCGGCGCCAAGGGCGGCTTCGTTCCGAAGCAGCTGCCTCCGGCTTCCGACCGTGCCGCCTGGCTGGCCGAGGGCACCGAGAGCTACCGCATCTTCATCCGCAACCTGCTCGAGCTCACCGACAACCTCGATGGCGAGACGATCGTGCCGCCGCCGGACACGGTGCGCCATGACGGCGACGATCCCTATCTCGTCGTCGCCGCCGACAAGGGCACTGCGACCTTTTCCGACACCGCCAACGCAATCTCGCTGGAGAAGCACCACTGGCTCGGCGACGCCTTCGCCTCCGGCGGCTCGCAGGGCTACGACCACAAGGGCATGGGCATTACGGCCCGCGGCGGTTGGGAGGCGGTGAAACGCCACTTCCGCGAGGTCGATATCGACATCCAGACGACGCCCTTCACCGTCGCCGGCGTTGGCGACATGTCCGGCGACGTCTTCGGCAACGGCATGCTGCTCTCCCCGGCGATCAAGCTTGTCGCGGCCTTCGACCACCGCGACATCTTCCTCGATCCGAATCCGGACCCTGCCGCCTCGCTGGCCGAGCGCCAGCGCCTCTTCGCACTGCCGCGCTCGTCTTGGGCTGACTACGACAAGACGCTGATCTCGAAGGGCGGCGGCATCTTCTCGCGCCAGGCCAAGAGCATCCCGCTCTCCGCGGAGGTCCGTGCCCTGCTCGACCTCGACAAGGCCGAAGTCTCACCGCCCGAGCTGATGACGGCGATCCTCAAGGCGCGCGTCGATCTGCTCTGGTTCGGCGGAATCGGCACCTATATCCGCGCCAGCGACGAGACCGACGCTCAGGTCGGCGACCGCGCCAATGACGCGATCCGCATCACCGGCAACGATCTCAGGACGCGGGTCGTCGGCGAAGGCGCCAATCTCGGCGTGACACAGCGCGGCCGCATCGAGGCCGCCCGCAAGGGCGTGAAGCTCAACACCGACGCGATCGACAATTCGGCCGGCGTCAACACCTCCGACGTCGAGGTCAACATCAAGATCGCGCTCGCCGGCCCGGTGAAGGACGGCCGCCTCCAGGAAGACAAGCGCAACGAATTGCTGGCGGCGATGACCGACGAGGTCGGCGATCTCGTCCTGCGCAACAACTATTTGCAGACACTCGCGCTCTCGCTCACCGAGGCGCAGGGCGCCGCGGCGACGCCCGGCCTGCGCTTCCTGATGCAGACGCTGGAGCAGGACGGCCGGCTCGACCGCTCGGTCGAGTATCTGCCGAGCGACGCCCAGCTCGCCGAGCGCGAGAAGCGCAGCGAAGGCCTGACCCGGCCGGAACTCGCCGTGCTCCTGGCCTATGCCAAGCTCTCGCTGCACGACGCATTGCTCGAATCCTCGGTGCCGGACGATCCCTATCTCGCCAGCGAACTCGTCCGCTATTTCCCGAAGGCCCTGCGGGACGCCTATCCGGACGCCATCGCCAGCCACAAGCTGCGGCGGGAGATCGTGGCGACGCAGCTCGCCAATGCGATCGTCAACCGCGGCGGCCCGGCTCTGGTCCCGGTCCTGGCGGCGCTGACCCGCTCGGGCGCGCCGGCCATCGCTGCCGCCTACGCCATCGCCCGCGACTCCTTCGACCTGATCACCCTCAACGGTGACATCGACGCGCTCGACGCCAAGATCCCCGGCAAGACACAGCTCGGTCTCTATGCCGCCGCCCAGGAACTCGTCACCAACCGCATGGGCTGGTTCCTGCGTCGCGCGGTCGCCAAGCCCGGCACCATCGAGCAAACGATCGCCCATTATGCCAGGGGCGTGAAAGAGCTGTCGGCCGAGCTCGGCAGCTTGCTGCCCGAGGCCGCCTCGCAGGCCCGTCTCGCCCGCATCGCGGTGCTGACCTCCGAAGGCGTGCCCGAAGCACTGGCCACCCGCGTCGCTAGCCTGCCGGCGATGGCCGAGGCGACGGACATCGTCGACATCGCCGAGCGCAGCAAGCGCGAGATCGGCGATGTCGCCCGCATCCATTTCGGCATCGATGCGCTGTTCGGCCTGTCGAGCTTGAAGACAGCGGCGTCAGCCGTCCCCGCGACTGACGACTACGAGCGCCTTGCCCGCGAGCGCGCGCTCGAAACCCTCGACGACGCCCACTCCAACCTGACCCAGGAGGCTTCCGCATCCGGCAAGGGCGAAGGCACACTGGACAGCTGGCTTGCCGAGCGCGGCGAGGAGGCGGAACGGACCCGCTCGACCGTCAACGCAATCGCGAGTTCCGGCCTCACTTTGCCGAAACTGATGGTGGCCGCCGGCATGCTGGCCGACCTGCCGCGCAAGCGCGGCTGAACAGGACGAACCGAATGACCGAAGCCGACCGCAGCACCCGTATCGACCCCAAGCTGCTCGAAATCCTGGTCTGCCCGCTGACCAAGGCGACGCTCGAATACGATGCCACGAAGCAGGAGCTGATCAGCCGGGCGGCGAAGCTCGCCTATCCGATCCGTGACGGCATCCCAATCATGCTGCCGGAAGAGGCCCGGCCGCTGGAGGATTGAGGCCAGTCGTCATTCTCGGGGCGCCGCATAGCGGCGACCCGAGAATCTCAGAATAAGAAGGCTCTGGTTTCCGAGATGGTCGGGTCAAGCCCGACCATGACGGCCGTCAAAGCATCTCGCCCCTAAGCAGCCGAGGCGGCGCGCCCGCGACGCCCGCTGCCTCGCGGATGAAGAACCGCTTCAGTCCCGGCAGCCGGTCGACGACCCCCAGGCCGAAGTCACGCGCCAGCCTGATCGGCGTCGCATCATTCGAGAACAGCCGGTTCAGCCCGTCCGTGACCGCGCCCATCGCCACGGTGTCAAAGCGGCGGGCCTTCTCATAGCCTTCGAGCACGTCGAGCGAGCCGGGATCGAGCCCGAGCCGGGCCGCATCGACGATGGTCTCGGCCAGCGCCGCGACATCCTTGAGTCCGAGGTTGAGTCCCTGCCCCGCGATGGGGTGGATCAGATGCGCGGCATCCCCGAGCAGCGCGAATCGCTCAGCCACGAAGCGCCGTGCCACACCGAAGCCGAGCGGATGCGCGCTCACCGCGCTTTCGAGCGCGATCTCGCCAAGCTCGAGCCCGAAGCGCGTCTCGATCTCGGCCAGCAGGTCGGCAGCATCGAGCGAGAGCAGGGCAGGGACATTCTCCCTCCTCTCGGTCCAGACGATCGAGGAGCGGTGGCCGAGGGTGCCACCATCGGCGAGCGGCAGGATCGCGAACGGGCCGGACGGCAGGAAATGTTCGACGGCCCGGCCGCCATGCGGACGCTCATGCCCAATCGTCGCGACGATGCCGGACTGGCCATAGCCCCAGCCGACCCAGCCGATGCCGGCCTGCTCGCGCAGCTTCGAGCGCGCGCCGTCGGCAGCGACCAGCAGCGTAGCCTCGCTACGTGAGCCGTCACCGAAGACGACCCCAACCGCAGCTTCTTCTGCCGTGAAACGGCGCACCCCGGTCGCGCGCAGCTCGACGCCTTCCCGCTCGCAGGCCGCCTTGAGCGCGGCCACCAGCGCTGCATTCTCCACCATATGGGCGAAGGGCTGGCCCGGCTCGACCTCGCCATCGAAGGTCAGGAAGACCGGGCGCACCGCATCATTCGTGCGGCTGTCCGAGACGATCATCTCCATCATCGCCTGCGCAGAGCCTGCGACGGCGTCCCAGATGCCCAGCGTCTCCAACATCGCGCGGGCACCGGCCGCCACCGCGTAGGCGCGGTTGTCGTCGCGCGGCGGTGCAGCCAGCGCCGGATCGGCCAGCGTAATCGCGAAATCGTTCCCCAGCACCTGCTTCAGCGCCAGCGCCAGGGTCAGCCCCGCGATTCCCCCACCCGCGATGACGATGCCCATGTCGGAATCCCGCTCGATGGCCATGCTGCTGCTCCTTCGGCAAGCGTCTTGACGGCACGGGACGCCTCGTTGCTGATGCGAGCCGAACCGGCTGTTCCTGTGGGGGCCGCCGGCCGCTCCGTCAACTGACCGCGATGCCCGCCGCCATGTCTCAGATCAGCGCCTCCCTGACGGCGATTCTCGACCTCGAGCCGCTCGAGCGCAACCTGTTCCGCGGTCGCAGCCCCAAGTCGAACTGGCCGCGCGTCTTCGGCGGGCAGGTCATCGCGCAGTCGCTTTATGCCGCCTGCAAGACGGTCGAAGGCCGGCAACCGCATTCGCTGCATGCCTATTTCCTGCTGCCTGGCGACCCGGAGATTCCGATCGTCTATGAAGTCGACCGGCTGCGCGACGGCCGGTCCTTCACGACGCGGCGCGTGCTCGCCATCCAGAAGGGTGAGGCGATCTTCGCCATGTCCGCTTCCTTCCAGGTCGACGAGCCCGGCTTCGAGCACCAGATGCCGATGCCGAGCGTGCCGATGCCGGAAGAGCTGCCGGATCGGGAGGAGATGGCCAAGAGCGTCCTGCCGCATATGCCGGATGCCATACAGGCCTATTATCAGCGCAAGCGGCCGATCGAGATCCGCCCTGTCGAGCTCGAGCGTTATCGCACCGGCGGCAAGATGGAGCCGAAGTTCAACGTCTGGATCCGGGCGATGGAAACCCTTCCGGACGAGCCGGCTTTCCATCAGAGCGTGCTGGCCTATGCCTCCGACCTGATGCTGCTCGATTCCAGCCTGATCGCGCACGGCACCACGGTCTTCGACCAGAAGATCCAGGGCGCCAGCCTTGACCATGCATTGTGGTTCCATCGTCCGTTCCGGGCCGATGAATGGCTTCTCTACTCGCAGGACAGCCCCTCGACCTCGGGCGCCCGCGGCTTCTCGCGCGGCCTCGTGTTCGATCGGCAGGGCCGCCTCGTCGCCTCCGTCGCCCAGGAAGGGCTCATCCGGCCGCGGCCGAATCTAGGCTGACGATATTTTGGGCGCATGCTTCTCCGGTAATCTCATGCCTATTTTCTAGGCAGCGCCTGCTTTCCCAACATCTGATTCCCCTCATTTGACCTCCGGATGCCCCCTTAAGGCTCCCGGAGCGGGTTGGCACGTCCCTTGAATTGCATGGTGCGACGCACTGCGACCGCAGGGCGCGCGAGGTGCAACGAGATCGCCGGGGCTGACGACCGGGCGGCGCAAACGGGGAAACCCAGCACATGAAAATCGTGATGGCAATCATCAAGCCGTTCAAGCTGGAGGAGGTGCGCGACGCGCTCACTGCCATCGGCGTGCACGGCCTGACGGTGACCGAAGTCAAAGGTTACGGTCGCCAGAAGGGGCATACGGAAATCTACCGCGGCGCCGAATATGCCGTGAGCTTCCTGCCGAAGATCAAGATTGAGGTCGCGGTCTCCGACGAGCTCGTCCCGCAGGTGATCGAGGCGATCACCGCCGCGGCCCGCACCGGCCAGATCGGTGACGGCAAGATCTTCGTTTCCTCGATCGAGAGAGCCGTGCGCATTCGCACCGGCGAGACCGACGCCGACGCCCTCTGAGCCCGACCCTTCAGGAGTTTTAGACGATGAATTTGAGGACTTCCCTGCGGGCCGGATCGATCGGCCTCGCACTGGCCGCCGTTTCGGCCGGCGTCGCGCTCGCCCAGGCCCCGGCGGCCGCCCCGCCCGTTCCCAACAAGGGCGACGTCGCCTTCATGATGAGCTCGACGATCCTCGTCCTGCTCATGACGATCCCGGGCCTCGCCCTCTTCTATGGCGGCCTCGTCCGTTCCAAGAACATGCTCTCGGTGCTGACCCAGGTCTTCGCAATTGTCAGCGTCGTCTGCATCCTCTGGGTCGCCTATGGCTATTCGCTCGCCTTCACCAATGGCGGCGGGCTGAACGACTTCGTCGGCGGCTTCTCGAAGGCCTTCCTGCGGGGCGTCGACGCAACCACCGTGGCGGGCACGTTCTCGAACGGGGTCTACATCCCCGAATTCGTCTATATCTGCTTCCAGATGACCTTCGCCTGCATCACGCCGGCGCTGATCGTCGGCGCCTTCGCGGAACGCATGAAGTTCTCCGCGCTGCTGCTGTTCACGGTGCTCTGGGTCACCTTCATCTATTTCCCGATGGCCCACATGGTCTGGTACTGGGGCGGGCCTGACGCGGTCGGCAACGCCGCCAAGGCGCTGGCCGAGGCCGGCGCGGACGGCAAGGCTGCGGCGCAGTCCGCGCTCGACGCGGTCAATGCCGATGCCGGCATGCTCTTCAAATGGGGCGCGCTCGACTTCGCCGGCGGCACGGTGGTCCACATCAACGCAGGCATCGCCGGCCTCGTCGGCTGCATCATGATGGGCAAGCGCATCGGCTTCGGCAAGGAGCTGATGGCGCCGCACTCGCTGACGATGACTCTGATCGGCGCCGCGCTGCTCTGGGTCGGCTGGTTCGGCTTCAACGCCGGCTCGAACCTCGAAGCCAACGGCACCGCCGCGCTCGCCATGATCAACACCTTCGTCGCCACGGCAGCCGCCGCGCTGGGCTGGCTCTTCGTCGAATGGGCGGTCAAGGGCAAGCCCTCGATGCTCGGCATGGTCTCGGGCGCGGTCGCCGGCCTCGTCGCCGTCACCCCGGCGGCCGGCTTCGCCGGCCCGATGGGCTCGATCGTCCTCGGGCTCGTCGTCGGTGTCGTGTGCTTCGTCTTCTGCACGACGGTGAAGAACGCGCTCGGCTATGACGACTCGCTCGACGTCTTCGGCATCCACTGCGTCGGCGGCATCATCGGCGCGATCGCGACCGGCATCCTGGTCAACACCGCTCTCGGCGGCGGGGGTATCCCGGATTATTCAAGCAAGCCCGGCGAGCTCGTCGTCGCCGCCTACGAGTTCGGCCCGGCCGTCATGGCGCAGGTGAAGGCGGTGCTGTTCACGCTGGTGTTCAGCGGCGTCGGCTCGGCGATCCTCTACAAGATCGTCGACGTGATCGTCGGCCTGCGCGTCACCACCGATGAAGAGCGCGAGGGTCTCGACATCGCCGAGCACGGCGAGCGCGCTTACAATATGTGATCTCCTGCAGGTTTCACGTGAATCCCGGACCCCGGCGGGCAACCGCCGGGGTTTTTCTCTTCTTGCCGCCGGCCCCGCGCGCTTAGGCCTTACGGCCTCCCGACATCCGGTGGCGGGAGGCGGTGCATGGCGTTCAAGGTTAAGCGGGTCTTAACCTCGCCTTCCTAACCTCTTCCTGATGGCCGGAACGATGCGGCCCGACAGTCCGGACACGACCCGAAAGCCGCATGCGCACCATTCGCCGCTCCCAATCGCTCATGGACCGCCTGCCCGATCCGGTGCGGGAGTTCCTGTCGCGCCGTGCCTCGGAGCTGACCGGGCTTGGCGTGCTGGCCCTGATGGTCGCGATCGCCGTCGCGCTCGCGAGCTGGTCGGTCGATGATCCCAGCCTGAACAACGCCACCAGCGGCGCCGTTCGCAACTGGCTCGGGCGCCCCGGCGCCATGGTCGCCGATCTGCTGATGCAGCTCATCGGCCTCGGCGTCATCGCATTGCTCTTCCCGCCGATGATCTGGGCGCTCAGGCTCATGCGCTTCCATCTCTTCGATCGCGGCGCGCTCAAGCTCGGCCTCTGGGTCGTCGGCGTCGCTGCGACCGCCGCCGTGGCCAGCGCCTTGCCGGCCACGCCGCGCTGGCCGCTGCCGACCGGCATGGGAGGCGTCATCGGCGACGGGCTGCTCTTCGGCACACGCAACATCGCCGGCATTGCCGGCAGCGCCGTCGGCAGCCTCGTCGGTTTCCTCTATGCCGGCATCGCCATTCTCGCCGTCACCGCCGCCGCCGGCTTCGGCTTCGTCACCGACGACGACTCTGCGCTCGATGGCGACGAGGCCGAGGATAGCTGGTCGGACGGCGAGGAGCGCCGCGACGACGAGCCCGGCATTACCGTGATCCTGATCGGCTGGCTCGCCCATGGCGCCATGGCCCTGCGCGCCGCCATCCTGCGCCGCCTGCCGCAGCCACCCGAGCCCGCCGTCGATCGAGGCGTCGTCCCGCGCGATGAAAGCGGCCGCGTGCGCCGGGAGCCTCAGTTCGGCGAGGCACCGGCCAGCCGCCGCAGCCTTCCCGAGTTCGATCCCGAACCGCTTCCGGGCGCGCGTCCCTCCCTGGCGAAGGGCCGGGCTCAGGATGACATCGACGCCCCCTTCGATCTCGATGACGATCCGCAGGATCTGCGCGATCTCAACGCGCCGCGGGTGGCCATGCCGCGCGCGGCGCCCAAACCCGGCAAGCGTATGCAGCGCGAGGCGCAGCCCTCGCTCCTCGACCGCGAAGGTTTCGAACTGCCGCCGCTGACCTATCTGGCCGAGCCGAAAAAGGTCGCGGCCAACGCCGTCTCGACCGACGCGCTGGAGCAGAACGCGACACTGCTTGAAGGCGTGCTCGAGGATTTCGGCGTGCGCGGCGAGATCACGCAGGTCCGGCCCGGCCCGGTGGTGACGCTCTATGAGCTTGAGCCTGCTCCGGGGACGAAGTCGTCGCGGGTGATCTCGCTGGCTGACGACATCGCGCGTTCGATGAGCGCGGTCTCGGCGCGTGTCGCGGTGGTGCAGGGCAAGAACGCCATCGGCATCGAATTGCCCAACAGCAAGCGCGAGACCGTCTTCCTGCGCGAATTGCTCGCCAGCCAGGATTTCGAGGCGACCAAGCACAAGCTGGCGCTCTGCCTCGGCAAGACCATCGGCGGCGAGCCGGTGATCGCCGATCTCGCTCGCATGCCCCATCTGCTCGTCGCCGGCACCACCGGCTCGGGCAAGTCCGTCGCCATCAACACCATGATCCTGTCGATCCTCTACCGGCTGAAGCCGGAGGAGTGCCGGCTGATCATGGTCGATCCCAAGATGCTGGAGCTCTCCGTCTATGACGGCATCCCGCATCTGCTCACTCCCGTCGTGACCGACCCCAAGAAGGCGGTCGTCGCCCTCAAATGGGCGGTGCGCGAGATGGAGGAGCGCTACAAGAAGATGTCGAAGCTCGCGGTGCGCAACATCGACGGCTTCAATGCCAGGGTCGGCGAGGCCAAGGCCGCCGGCGAGATCATCACSCGSACSGTCCAGACCGGCTTCGACARGCATTCSGGCGAGGCYRTCTACGAGGAGGAGGTCATGGACCTCGAGCCTCTGCCCTATATCGTCGTCATCGTCGACGAGATGGCCGATTTGATGATGGTCGCCGGCAAGGAGATCGAGGGCACGATCCAGCGCCTCGCCCAAATGGCGCGCGCCGCCGGCATCCATGTCGTGCTGGCGACGCAGCGTCCCTCGGTCGACGTCATCACCGGCACGATCAAGGCGAACTTCCCGACCCGCATCTCCTTCCAGGTCACCAGCAAGATCGACAGTCGCACCATCCTCGGCGAGATGGGCGCCGAGCAGCTGCTCGGCCAGGGCGACATGCTCTACATGGCCGGCGGCGGGCGCATCACCCGCGTCCACGGTCCCTTCGTCTCCGACAACGAGGTCGAGAAGGTCGTCGCTCACCTCAAGACGCAAGGCCGGCCGCAATATCTCGACGCCGTCACCTCCGAGGAGGAGGAAGGCGCCGAGGACGAGGACGGCGCCGTCTTCGACAAGACCGGCATGGGTTCGGTCGACTCGGACGACCCCTACGAGCAGGCGGTCGCCGTCGTCTTGCGCGACAAGAAGGCCTCGACCTCCTACATCCAGCGCCGCCTCCAGATCGGCTA
>NZ_JBFTIC010000015.1:0-48227 GCF_056394545.1 Allobosea sp. 10N428
GCGTCGAGCCGCCCTCCCGGTTCTCCAGAACCTTCTCGGCGATGAAGCAGCGCAGATGCACGAGGCCCTGGCGAAAGGGTCGCCGGCCAAAGGTATCGAAACCGCCTTTCTCGTCGGACTGGGTTCCAGCGATGACGTCGAAAGCGGCTGCTTGGGCGTTGGGTCGATCGTCGAGTTCAGCCGCGCAGACCCTGAAATCAATGCTCTCAACGAAGCTGCCAGCATGACCTTGGTCAAGGCATTCGCGGCTCGCGTTCGCGCTGGTATGGAAGACGGCGAACTCGACGAGAGGCTCGACGCCGACGCCGCCGGCAGGATGTTGCTGATGCTGCGCTCGGGTCTCAAGGTGGCGGCGCGAGGAGGCGTCAGCGGTTCTGAACTTCGTGACGCCGCATGTCTGGCGTTGCGCAGCCGAACACGCAGCCGCTAACGCCCGCTGCCTGACTAGCCACAAGGCGGGACTTCCACAGCAGTAGCATTGCCGAAAGCGACAAGACACAGAGCGCCATGACCGGACGTTGAGCCATTGCCTGTGCGACTCCGGGCTGAATGGCAGCGCAGGTAGCCGGGGGACCGCGACGATCAACAGATCTCGGTGATCCCCGTCAAAACTGCCAGCGACGAACAACAGGACGAGGATGCGCAGAGGTCGCGCGTGCCCGACAATTGGGAAAGCGGCTGGCCACGTCATGCCGGCTGCAAGGAGGGTGGAGGCTCTCTGAATGCCGGTCCCGCCCCGCCAGACGGGCGGGAGAAGGCAGACGAACGCCTTTACCTGAATGACGAAATCGTCTGTTGAGCGTAGGATTTCGCTGGAAGCATTCTGCGAGGACGATTTGCGAAAGAGCCTGAGGCACAGCAGACGCCCGCGTTCTAGGCATTAGCTATGGAGTCATCGAGGTTCGCGCCGATGACTGCGCTCCGAATGCTCGGCGCGGTCTGAAGAGAATGGACTGCAAATGTGATGTGGCGAATAGCTCAGCTATTTCGACGACGCGGCGGCTGGCGATCGGTTATGTAAATGCACGGCTATAAAAATTAACATCAGATATTTTGAATAATTGTTTAAATCATTTATCACATAAGCTAATATAATTGAATATGACTTATAAAAATTATCTGAATTATGGTTTAAACAAATATAGATCGCCCGAAGCATAAGGAATAGACCTATGCCTCTGCTGGAACTTCGGGGAATTTCAAAGCACTTCGGCGCGATCGAGGCACTAAAGGCCGTCGATCTAGCAATTGACGCAGGTGAAGTTGTCGGCCTCATGGGTGATAATGGTGCGGGAAAATCGACGTTAGTGAAGGTTGTCGCCGGTAATTATCTTCCGTCCGAGGGAGAGCTTCGCCTCGATGGCATGGTCAAGCACTTTCGCAGGCCAGTTGATGCCCGGACTGAGGGGATTGAGGTTGTCTATCAGGACCTCGCCCTGTGCGACAACCTGAGCGCGGCCGCGAACGTATTCCTTGGAAGGGAACTGAAACGCCGCATCGGTCCGCTTGCGGTCCTCGACTACAAGGGGATGTACGCCCGCGCCGCCGAGCTGTTCAAAGAGCTGAAGTCTGAGACCCGCCCCCGCGATCTCGTGAGACTGATGTCCGGCGGCCAGCGCCAAGCTGTGGCAATTGCACGGACACGCCTTGCCAACGCGAAGATGGTGCTCATGGACGAGCCAACCGCGGCCATCAGCGTTCGTCAGGTCGCCGAGGTGCTGGATATGATCCACCGGCTCAAGGATCGCGGAATCGCAGTCGTCCTCATCAGTCACCGCATGCCGGACGTGTTCGCCGTTTGCGACCGGGTGGTCGTCATGAGACGAGGCCGCAAGGTCGCCGACAAGCCTATTGCGTCGAGTTCGCCTGAGGAGGTCACGGGATTGATCACCGGGGCCATCCAGACCGCCTGATGCTGCGCAAGGAGCCGCCCATGTCGAGCGCCGTTACCCGCCCGCTTCAAGGCAGTGTCGCGATCGAGGACGTCACTGGCCTCAGGGAGCGGAGTTTTGGGCAGAGGCTGCTCTCCAGCCAGCCCTTCTGGGTGACGATCGCCCTCATCGTCATGACCCTAGCCATGACCTGGTATCAACCGGAGGCGTTTGCCTCGGCCGACAACTTCTTCAACATCACGCGAAATTTCGCCTTCATCGGCATCATGGCGATCGGCATGACCGCCGTCATCCTCACGGGCGGCATCGATTTGTCGGTCGGGTCGATCATGGGGCTCGCCGGCGTCGTCTGCGGCCTCGTTCTCCAGGCCGAGGGGCATTGGGCGCTCGCAATCCTCGCCGGTCTTCTCACCGGAGTGGTCGTCGGGGTCGTGAATGGCGTCCTGATCTCCTATGTCGGCCTCCCGGCCTTCGTCGTCACGCTCGGGATGCTGTCCGGAGCCCGCTCGCTCGCCATCGTCCTGTCTCAGAACAAGATGATCTACGAATTCGGTCCCTCGGGAGACGCTTTCAATGCGATCGGCGGCGGCTCCATCTTCAGCATTGCCAACCCGGTCTGGGTGCTGCTCGTGCTGGCCGTCACCTTCAGCATCATTCTCAACTTCACGAGCTGGGGCAATTATCTCTACGCCATCGGCAGCAATGAGAACGCAGCCCGCCTGACGGGCGTGCCGGTCCGGCGGATCAAGCTGCAGGCCTATATCGTCTCGGGCCTGACAGCCGCGCTGAGCGCCGTCCTCATCGTCGGCTGGCAGGGCTCCGCCATCAATGCGCTCGGACAGGGTTACGAATTGCGCGTGATCGCTTCGACCGTGATCGGCGGCGCGGACCTGATGGGCGGGCAAGGCGGGGCCTACGGCGCTGTGATCGGCGCCGCGCTCATCGAGGTGATCCGCAATTCTCTTCTCATGGCCGGCGTCGACGCCAACTGGCAAGGCGCCTTCGTCGGCCTGTTCATCGTGTTGGCGGTTCTGCTGCAGCGGATCCGCGGCAGGCGTTCGGCATGATGAATGCCGGACAACCATAACCACCAGGAGGAGACCCTCATGAAAACGCTGACTTTAGGTGTCGCCGCGCTCGCACTGCTCGCTGTTGGAGGAGAAGTTCAGGCTCAGGGCAGGAAATACGTCTTCGCTCTGGTTCCCAAGAACATGAACAACCCCTTCTTCGACCAGGCCCGGGACGGCTGCAAGAAGGCCGAGAAGGAATCCAATGGCGCGATCGAATGTCTCTATATCGGCCCCGGCGAGCATGGCGGCGGCGATGAACAGGTCCAGGTCGTCAACGATCTCATTACCAAGAAGGTCGATGGCATCGCCGTCTCTCCGTCGAATGCAGCCGCGATGGGCAAGGCGCTCGAGGGCGCAAAGAAAGCGGGAATTCCGGTCCTGACCTGGGATTCAGACCTGCTCGCGAAGGACAAGGCTCTGCGCACCGCCTATGTCGGCACGTATAACTATGACATCGGCGTCAACCTCGCGAAGCTCGTCCAGCAGATCAAGCCGAAGGGCGGGACGATCTGCATCCAGTCCGGTGGCGCGGCTGCTGCAAACCATAACGAGCGCATGCAAGGAATCCGCGATACGCTGTCAGGTGCGAAATCTGGTTCCGCTCCCGGCACGAGGCTCTCGGGCCAGAATGGCTGGACCGAGGTCGCAGGTTGCCCGCTCTACACCAATGACGATTTTCCGCTCTCGGTGCAGCAGATGGAAGATACGCTCGGCAAGAACCCAAAGCTCGATGCTTTCGTGCCGACCGGCGGCTTCCCGCAGTTCATCCCGCAAGCGTATCGCAAGGTCGCAGAGAAGTATAAGGCCCGCATCGACGACGGCTCTCTTGCACTCGTCGTCGCCGATACGCTGCCCGTCCAGATGGATCTTCTGAAGGCCGGCCTGTCCAAGGGGCAAGTTGGTCAGCGCCCATTCGAGATGGGTTACAGGACCATGCTGTTCCTCAAGGACATGAAGGACGGCAAGCCCGCGCCGAAGGATCCCACCTATACTGGCCTCGACGTCTGCACGCCGCAGAATGTCGCAAGTTGCGTGGGCTCCGGTAGCTAGCTGTCGAAGCTATGAAGGTTGTTCATCCGGGGGCGGCGCTGGACTGCTGGGACTGCGAAGCTCCAGCACCTGCGCTGGAGATCCCCGGATGAACCCGCCTACGAATGCGCGTTCGATGCCTTGCCGGGAAGCAGACCTTCCGTATGTCGGGAGAGGGCCAGCTTCACCCATAGTGGCGTCGCGAGGACAGGATTGCCGGAAAGCGGACTTTCCGAACGGCGGCTAAGGGCCACTTTCGCGTCCTCTGGGTGGACGGCCAGTCTTCATGGAGCGGGGCGGTCACCGAGCCCCGAGCCACAGATGGGTATCTGCCAATGTCCAGATATCGGCGTGTGCCAGCTTTGATAGCCATCGGCAGTTGAGGGTGATTTGCAGCGTGGTCCTGCGGCGGTATATCGAAGCTCCGAGGTGTCGCTCTTACATTGTCAACGTTGCCGCCCGAGCGAGAATCATCAGCCCCTTTTTGGGTGACTGGGGACGTTTGCCCCCGGCGGACGTGAACCTCAGAGGATCTGGAATTCGAATGACAAACGAGAGCACACGGCTGGTCGATCTGGCCGCGATGGTCGTTGCGGCCTACATCGCCCATAACAACGTCACTCGGGCCGACCTAGCCGACCTCATCGCCAACACCCATGGCGTGCTGGCAGGCTTGGGCATTGCACCGCCTGCGCCGGCCGCCGAGCCGCGGGTTCCGGCAGTGCCGATCAGAAAGTCCGTGACCCCCGACGCGATCATCTGCCTTGAAGATGGCAGGGCGTTCAAATCGATGAAGCGGCATCTGAGCACAAGTACGACATGACGCCCGCGCAATACCGGGCGAAGTGGGGCCTGCCCGCCGACTATCCGATGGTAGCGCCAAATTACGCCGAAGCGCGCTCGGCCATGGCGAAGGCACTCGGGCTTGGCCGCAAACCTACGGCCGCGGTGGCGGAGCTGGCTGCGGCAAAACCGGTGCAGCGCGCGAAGGCCAAGGCGACAACCTAACCGAAAAGTGGCGCTCGTCATCGGCCGCCACAGCGATCATTTGCAGAGGCATCATGAGCCGCGCCAGGACCCGCAGACCCACCAGCGCCCGCGACGAGGCCGAGGCGTTGTTCAAGCCCGCGGCTCCCAAGGCAGCAGCGCCGATCGACAAGCGGCCGGCGATCCCCGGAGCCAAGGAACTGGTGTCACTAAGGATCGATCGCGACGTGCTCGAACACTTCCAAAACGCCGGGCCAGGCTGGCAGGACCTCATCAATAATGCACTCCGGGCGGCCGCTGGCATGGCGCCACGTCCTGACAGCTTGCCGCCGGACGAGCCGAATTCGTCAAACGTCGGCTGAGGTGGAATTACCGCCTGCGCCGCCGCGCCGGGGCGTGCAGCAAGCACATCGAACCCGCATCTTGGGCTTGCCGAATTTACTCGCCATGCCATGTTCGCCCGCCCAATAAGCGAAAGGTGGATCATGGCGACAGGAACGGTGAAGTGGTTCAATGCGACCAAGGGCTTTGGTTTCATCCAGCCGGATGACGGCGGCCAGGATGCCTTTGTCCATATCAGCGCGGTCGAGCGGGCCGGTCTGCGCGAGCTTCGGGAAGGTCAGAAGATTTCCTACGAACTTGTGCAGGACAAGCGGTCTGGTAAAACCTCGGCGGACAATTTGCGCGCCGAGTGAGGTGTTAACGCCGGGCGCAACCTTGGAACGGCGCTTGCCGTTCACGGCTCCAGTCCGTCCGACACATTCGGCTCGTCGACGACATCCTGGGAAACCTCTTCATCCTCGTTGTCGTCGATTCCGATCGGAACATCGACGGCCAGGAGATTGTCCTTAGTCAGCAGGCCGGCGTCCTCGAGCTTCTCGATGTCGGGCAGATCGCGCAGACTGGCGAGGCCAAACACCGACAGAAACTTAGGCGTCGTGACATAGGTATAAGGCGCGCCTGGTTGCGGGCTGCGGGGGCCGGCTGCGATGAAGCCGAGCTTGCGGAGATGGCCGATGGTATCGCGGCTGATCTCCTTGCCGAAGACCTTGCCGAGCTCGGCGCGGGTGATCGGCTGAAAATAGCCGATACAGAGCAGCACGAGGCTCTCGGACTGGGACAGGGCCTTGCTGTCGGTTCCGCCGAGCCCGGTCGCGGTGCGGATCGCGACGGCGAAGCTCTTCTTCGTGCGATGCTGCCAGCCGCCCGCGACCGAAACCAGCTCGTAAGGACGACCACGCAATTCGTCGCGGATGTCGGCGATCAACAAATCGAGGCTGCAGTCGCGACCGACGACCCGCGCCAGGGTTTCGCGATCGACCGGCTTGGGTGAGGCGAAAATCACGGCCTCGACCCGTCCCATCCACTCACGCCAGCGCATGTCCGGCGGCAGGTCAGTGAGCTCGGTGTCAAACAGTTCCTCCGCTTGGGTGCGCCTGGCCATCGCGTCAAAGCCCGTAGAGCCGGAAACTCGCGCGACCGCTGAGCTCGCGCACGGCCTGCAGGACGATCAGCCGCTCGAACAATCGGCGCGCGCCCCAGCGCGTCAGATTTTTCGTCTGCAGCGTGCCGGACACGGCATCCTCGTCGAGCAAGCGCCGGATCACTTCCCCTGCCCCCTTAGCGCGCAGCTTCGGCGTGACGGCGGTGAGACGCGCGGCTTGCGGTGCGATGTCGCCAGCGATCCGGCAGGCCTCGGCCGCGGCCAGCGCGAGCGCCACGCAGATCGCACGCTCGAACCCCTCCCCTCCCGGACGAATCCGGCTGCGATCTCCCGGGTTGCGAAAGGCGGCGCCGCCCGCTTGCATCACCAGCAAAGGCACGGCCATCGACCAGCGCATTCTCTGGGCCAAGGCTAGATCGGCGAGCCACCAGCCGAGCAGCCCAGCGTCGGGACGCAGGCACTGAACCTCGATCAAAATCTGGGCCGCGATCAATGGCGCAGGTCGGCCGGAGCGCGTCACCTCATCGAGATCCTCCGGCAACCGGCCGAGATCATTGCTCCAGCGCAAGCCGAGCAGTTCGATCGTCGAACGCAACATCGTCTCATCGAGCGCGGGGGAACGCGAAGCCAGCCAACGCCACGCCGCGAAGATGTTGCCGGCGGGTCCGAGTTCGGCTCCCGGTTGGCGAAGATGCCAGGCGTCGCGCAACTGCGCTTCGGTCTCGGTCCGTCCGACGAGCGCGACGGCCACGGCAGCGCTTTTCAGGGCAAGGCGCTGACGCCAGGCTCCAACCCAAGGCGGGTCGGCAAGCACCAGATTGTTGAGCGAATTCAACGCGGCGCCAGCCAGAAACGCCGCTTCGGCGTCGGTTGTCACGAGCCCACGCGGCACGGCCCAGCCGGGGACAACCGGGGGCGTGAAAGCGACACTGGCGGTCGAATCGAGAGCGGCCATCGTCCGAGGATCATGTCACGCATGTGCGCTTTAGGCTATGCCTCTCAAACAAAACCGCACGTCCTGTCGACGCGAAAGAATGACCGATAAGGTTGCATTATCGGACGTTTTTCTCTTTATATAAGGAATGGCCGAAAACGACGTCAGGAACACCGAAAATCACGCTTCGAACGACTCCGCCCCACCGGAGCACCCGTCAGCAGGTGTCGATCATTCCGCGCCGCGGACGCCAGGCGAGGAGCGCGACGCCCTCCCCTCCCCGCTCGCAGGCGCGGACGCCGGCGTACCGGCGCATCTCGAGCAGCTGGCCGAACGGGCCCGCGGCTACGTCAAGGCGGCGAGCTCGGACAACACACGACGCGCCTACTCCTCCGACTGGACGCATTTCACCGGCTGGTGCCGGCGCCAGGCCCTGGCGCCCCTACCACCAAACCCGCAGACCGTCGGGCTCTACATCACGGCCTGCGCCTCGGGCGCGGCCACGGCCAATCGCAAGCCGAATACGGTGACGACGATCGAGCGGCGGCTGTCGGCCCTGACCTGGTCCTATGCGCAGCGCGGCACAGCGCTCGATCGCAAGGACCGTCATATTGCGACCGTGCTCGCTGGCATCCGCAACACCCACGCTGCCCCGCCTCGCCAGAAGGAGGCGGTGCTGCCCGAGCATTTGATCGCCATGCTTGAAACGCTCGATCGTGGCTCGCTGCGAGGGCTGCGCGATCGGGCTATGCTCCTGCTCGGCTTCGCCGGCGGTCTCCGACGCTCCGAAATTGTTGGATTGGATGTCAGTCGCGACCAGACAGAGGACGGCCGCGGCTGGGTCGAGATCCTCGACAAGGGCATGATCGTTAATTTGCGCGGTAAGACCGGTTGGCGCGAGGTCGAGATCGGCCGGGGCTCTGCCGACGCCACCTGCCCGATCGTGGCGCTGCAGACCTGGCTGAAGCTTGCCAGGATCGCCCACGGTCCCGTATTTCGGCGCGTGACCGGCCAGGGCCAATCCGTCGGTCTCGAGCGCCTCAACGATCGAGAGGTCGCCCGCTTGGTCAAGCGCACCGCGCTCGCCGCCGGGGTGCGTGGCGATCTCCCCGAGGGAGAACGGCAGCAGAAATTCGCAGGCCATTCATTGCGGGCCGGACTCGCCTCCTCGGCCGAGGTCGACGAACGCCATGTCCAGAAGCAGCTCGGTCACGCCTCAGCCGAGATGACCCGACGCTATCAGCGACGGCGCGATCGCTTCCGGGTCAATCTCACCAAGGCTGCGGGTTTGTGACGAGGTCCGGAATAGGTCGGCAGCGGGCATCAACGTGCCTCAACCGCCACCCAGGCGAAGCGCGTTCCAACTTGTTGGGGCGGCCAACTGCATATATATTCCCCTGCAAGGGAGTAATTATCATGCCCAACGAGTTTTCTGCCCTCGAAGTGGCCGAGTTAGCCAATGTTCCGGTTCGCGCCGTGGACAAGGCGATTGAGGAAAAGGTGCTGGCGGGCATCCGTGCGGTGGCACCTGGCCGACGTCGGATGCTGCCCCTTCACGCTGTACCGTATGCGGCCATTGTCGCCCGATTGCCCGTCACGCTCTCGCTCGAAACAAAGCGCGATCTGGCACGGGCGCTCGGCAAGCGTCCGACTGCGCGCATGACGGCCGAGCCGTTGGAGATCGCACCTGCAGTCACTGTGGATGTGTCCGCACTCGTCGGATCTGACCTCGCTGAGCGCGCTGAACGCTATGGAAAAGCGCGGGAGGATTTCGTTCACGTCGATCCCGACATCATGGGTGGCACGCCGGTGCTGCGAGGCACTCGGATGACGGTGTATTCCGTGCTGGGGCGCATTGATGGTGGCGACAGTGTCGACGATGTCCTCGAGGACAACCCTCATCTAACACGAGAGGCGGTTGAAACTGCGGTGCTCTATGCCCGGACACACCCCATCATTGGAAGACCTGGCGGCCGCCCTTGGGCGAAAGCCGCGTGAAGCTGTTCATCAATGAATGCTTGTCACCGCAGCTGGCTCGACGTCTCAACGAGGAGGGACAGCACGATACGACCCACCCGCGCGACATGGGACGGCTCGGCGAACCGGACCATGTCGTGCTGGCGCGATGCCTGGATGAAGACCGAGCGATCGTGACCGAGAATGCTGTCGACTTCCGCAAGCTGGTCGCGCGCCAGGAATTGCATCCTGGGCTGATCATCCTTCCAAGCGTCAGTCGCGAACAGTCGTTCAGCCTGTTGGTTGACGGGATTGCTCACTTGGCATCGCAGGGCGAGCCGTCGGACGTTATCATCAATCACGTTCTCGAAATTGGGAAAGACGGGAGCTTCACGTTGTCTCCGCTGCCCTAGCGGTGTCCTCAAACGAAGCGATATTGATATCTCACTCTGTCTGCTTTGGTGACCTCGGGATCACTTGCTGTAAGTAAGCACGCCGATAAGCCCCATAAATGGCTGCTGGCAGCTTTTGAGCGTTTTTCCTCATAACCCTAGCCGACCCACACGTGAAGGGCACTCAGCGGGCTTCCTACGAGGTCGATTTTTTCGCCTCCAGCCGAATTCGCGCGCTTACAACCTGCGAAACCTAGCGGAACAGCGGAAGCACCATAACCGCGGCAATCGCCACGACGATGGCACTCCGAATGAGGATGCCATTGATCCGAGCCATAGAGGCTTCAGAGCTGTCCGGCATATACATAACCTCTCCTCCTCTCCACCCAGCTTCGGTCTCATCCCGACCTCGTGCAACCGCGATCGTCCGTTAGCCAGCAGACTCTCCTCTCTTGTGGTCTGGGCGCCACGCGGCCAGTCCCTTCCCCTCCCCGCCCCGCACGATCAACTCGTGAGGCGAACGCCCAGCCATTCGTGTTTGCCGATCGCGCAGAATGCTACACGCCGCCCGGGCCGGTAGCTCAATGGTTAGAGCTCGCTGCTCATAACAGCGCCGGTTCCGTTGCGAGTCCGGCCCGGCCCACCATGCCATTCTAAAAAGCTGGCTGTCCCGGCAATGGGGGGCTTCCGGCTATGCTCTTATTCGTCACCGAAGCCGCTACAACGCCGTAGCCACGTCGGGTCTTCCTGAGGAGTCAGTCCTGCAGCGCCTCGGCTGCGGTCTCTTGATCCCCGTAGAGATCCAATCGCCGCCGACCGGAACAGCCCCGGCGCCCCCATTCGCGCACGAGCGCGACATCGCCAAACAGCGTTGGCTCAATCGCCAGCACGTAGAACCGAGCCATATTCTGCGCTGGATCGGATCGGTCCAACACCAACTCTGCATCCGAGGCGATATCAGACGGGGTGATGTCGGCTGGATCGACATCCACAATGACTTCTCCAGCGTCCAGACGCTGACGCAGTTCGGCGTTCTCTCTCGACATCAGAGAACGTGTTCTGCAATGAGCGCACCGAACCGGCGGAAACCCGATGCGGCGTTTCGGTAGGTTTGTTGTCAGCTGACAACGCTGGCGGCGCCATGAATAGCGAACTGATGACTTGAGAGCGCTTGCTCATCGGCCCCAGGCTCCCTTGAGTTCAGCAATCTCGTCGTTCACACCATCGACGGAATCAATGGCACGATCATACGCCGCTCTCCCCACGGAGCCGCGATCTCGTAGCGATTGCTTCGTCAGGCCTGCATTAGCGATCGCAGTCGATTTCCACGCAATTGGACGCAAAACGTGCTCGCCGAAAATGATATCTCAGCCAAGCAACAATTTGCGCCTCAGGCACGTCATGGGGGTCGTGCCGTGTGACCACGTATCGCAAAAAATCGAGCTCGATCTTTCCCCCGGCGTCCTCGATCACCTTCATGAAATCGGTGGTCATGAGAAAGAATTATGAGCATCGCCGTAGCGGCGTTCAGCGCGCTCATCGTCAGGTAACCAAGTTGCGGCGGGACTATCGCCCTGGAATTCCCGCCGAAGGCCCATAGGCGAGCCTCTGAGGAGGTCGGGTTTTCCTGGCTCGCGCGCGGAAGTAAGCCCGGTGTTGCGCAACCTTGCAGATCGTCCCGGGAAGCGCTATTTTGCCGTAGTGGACGGCGGATGTTGGCGCACCCGCCGCCCTTTAGCGACTTAGGTTAGAAATTGGACCCGGACAGCGGCTGGCCAGCCTGTCCGGGTCTTTCTAATCGTCTCCGTGATGCTTAGCGGCATAAGCCACATTTGAGCACCTTCGGTTGGAGGGCGAGGCACTCGCCTTGCCTAGGGTGGCCCCATTCCTCCGAGGCGCGCCGGCTGGCGGCGGCGCATACTGCTTCCACCCTCGAATCTCTGAATTGTAGCGTGGACCTACTCCCGCTACAGTTCCGGCAGTGCAGCGAATGGGTCGATCGCTCTCACGCCGAGCGGTTCAAAATGCCTGAGATTGCGGGTTAGCACGGTCAGCTCATGAAGGCGGGCTGTGGCGGCGATCGCGATATCCTCAAATCCCGGCTGATGGGCACGCGAAGCATCAAGGATCTCCCCGGCAATATGGGCACACCGCAGATCGAAAGGCAGCAGCTTCTCCGCATAGAGATGCTCTATGCTCTCCCACCATTGCGTCAGCCCTCGCGCCTTCTTCGTAGCGCCTTCCCGTTCGGCCTTGGCGATCCCGGATTTCACCTCAGCCGCCGAAATGACCGACAGAAAAAGCCGCGGGCTCGCCACGTCTAGCCATTCTATGAGCGCCCCGACGCGCCCTCGTTTCGATGGCGCCAACGCTGAGATGACGTTCGTATCGACCAGAAACATCAGATATCGACGGAGCGGCTCAACTTGCCGCTGCGCGCTGGAATATCGCCGTCGTCGCCTGGGAACGCTGCGAGCAGCCGGCCGAAGCTCGGGATCTGCGCGAGCTTCTGATATTCCTCGAACGACAGCACGACCGCTTCCTTCCTGCCGTGTCGGGTGATGACCGCAGGGTAGCCGCGGACAGCTTGATCGACGACAGCCGAGAGCGTGGCCTTAGCGTCCTTAATCTGAATTTCTTTCATTCCCCGCTCCCATGACTACTGTGGTCATATAGCTAGCGATGGCGGCTCTCGCAAGCGGACAGGCTCAAACCGAATCCACTCGTCACAATGCACGGCGCCTCGATGGTTTGTCCAGGAATCCTCGGCGCAAGTCGTATTCGGACGTGACTGACGCCCCCTCTTGAGAGGGCATCTTTTTTTCGCGCCGCCGCCTTTACGCGGCGAACAACCAGCGGTCCCAGAAAACGGGCTGAAGCAAACTCGCTTCGATCGCTCGGGAGTCAGGATGCGCCGGATTGACGAGGATATTTCGGTAGGCGGGCAACGACGATCGGAACGATGAGAATGGCGCTGCGCCTCTCTCCGTACCAGCGCTCTCCAAAGGCCTTGCTCACTGTCGCGGGCATTTCATCCCAGCCAGGCAACGCCGGCGGCGAGAAGACCTCGTAGGATAGCCCCTTCGGGAATGTGAGCTGGATGAAGTGCTGATTGGGCTGCAGGCGCCCACTGCCGTGCACCAGTTTCTCAAGGAGGGCCGTCGAGAAATGCTCGCTGGGGTAAATCAGCGGGCTGCCCGCCGTATTCCAGCGCCTAGGCGCTATCGTGGATCCAGTCGCATCGAAAATCGGGTAGGCTCCTGTCGGATTTCCAATCTGAGAACCCGGCACGGTACGGTCCAGAATCTGCGGAGTCACGCAGCCGTGCCGTATTTCAGGCATGCCGAGCACGTCGAGCATGTTCAGAGCCTATCTCGCTATGAATAACGACCTCGATCGGGCGTCGATCCTCCAACATCGGATGTGGCCTGAAGAGAAACTCCCGCGCCTCGTCTTCATCCTGCCAGACGTCGAGTGCAAGGCTCCAGGTGCGCGCAACCCGCGCCAGCCGTGCCCCCTCGTCCGACGAGAGGCGGTCCGCGGTGTAGGGGGCCTTGGGGATGAGCCTGTATTTGAACTGGGCGTCGCTGGGCGCGATCAGTCGCGCCACGCGCTCGAGCGAACCAAACGGCAGGCCGTCTTCGATCCGGGCGATCAACCCGAAGGGCGAACGGCTGCACCATCAAGCAGCTTGCCGTGTCCATGAACGAGTAAGCCAGATCGCCCCCCGGGCGCCGTGTCGACGTCGTCATGCCCGTTGCTTGTCCCGCTTTCTGGTGCCAATGAGCGCCATGAGCATCGGCCCGATCGAGAATTCGCCGTTTTCGGCCCGCTGTGTGAGGGCTCGCAGATAGCCGCCCGCGCTGGACACGGTTTCGCCCTTCTGCAGGATGCTAGCGATGACGATTGCGGCGTCGAGCTCGCCCATCACGCTCTGAGCATGAAGCCAGGCACTGGGGCTAATTCCGAGCATCGGCCTAACGAGCGCGGCAGCCGCCTGAAAGTCGCGCCAGTTAGCCACCCCGCCCTTACTGTAATCGATGATGTCGGGGCAAGCGTCGAGAACCATTCCTAGCGGGAACGTCCGATCTGGCATCCGCAGCGGTTCAGGAGAACTCTCAGTCCTCGCCCCCGAGCTCTCTGGAGAGCGTGGTTCAAGATCAATAAGGGAGTCTGGATTTGAATTCTGTATGTGACGCTCAGTTTGAGACTCATTGGTGCTAAGTTTTTGTGATTTTACGTGATCTTCCAGCAAGTTGAGGATCTCATCGGCCAAGAGGCTCAGCTCCGTGGCAATCGGCTCAAGAACCTCGCGGGTGGCGGAGCGCGGAATCCGCCCCACGACGCCCCGGTAGAGCTCGTGAAGCTCCGTCCAATCGGCCGGGCCGGCTCCGTTGCGGCGGGTCGAAACGCCCTCCTCCATTCCGGTCGCGATCATCTTGCAGATGTCCCGCCGGCAAATAGTGACGCGCTCCCGAACGAGCTTCAGAGCGCGTTCTTCTGCGCGAACTTCATCAGCCAGTCGCTCAAATTCCTCGGCCCTGGTGACGAGTGGCGCCAGATCAAAACCAAACGCGAGCTCGATGCCGCCGGCGCGGTCCTTCCGCGCGTAACGCTTACCATTCGGGCTGTCGCGCCGGATGATAAAGCCGACATCAACGAGCGCGCCCAAATGCCGTCGCAGCGTCGCCGGCGCCATGCCGTGAGCCCGAAGGCAGAGCTGCTGGTTAGACGGGAACACGATAAGCCCCTCCCCCGTGAGGACCGTCTCCGGGTGGAAAGTTAGCAGAGCATCCAGAACCGCCAAAGCGCGCTCCGAGATGCCGAGCTTCTCCTTTGCGGTGCAGATAGCCCGAAAAGTCTCCCATTTATGAACCGCCTTTTCCGGCGGGCGTGTCTTTGCCCCCGCTTGGCTTGCCACAAGGGCAAGTGTCAGCGGTCGCCGCCCAAAGGGCGTCGTCGAGAGTCGTGGTTCCATGTCCTTTGCCCTATTCAGGCAAAAGAAATCCGCTCGCCGAATGGCGCAAATCTCTCTCGAGACTCTTGACGGTGATTCGAGGAAGTGCGATTCTCGGTTTGCTTAAGACAGAGAGCGCTCTCGGAACAGCCGTTTCGGGGGCGTTTTCTTTTGCGGTCAATCTCCGTTGTTACGATCTTTCGTCGTCCTGAAGTCGCGATAAAGCTTCTCCAGGTTGCTCGAAATGAAATTGCCGAACTCGCCTGCATCCTTGGACTTGAGCGAGAGGCTGAATGTCCGCCCCGTGTTCTTGAAGTTCGCAGCGACACGATTGTCAGTGGGTGTCCATTGACCTTCCGCCGCCCTCGCCTTCTGTGGGCGCCTGTGCGCCTTCTTGAGCCGGTCCACCAGGAAGTTGAACCGGTCCGAAGCCGGCGTCTGATCGAAGTCTGCCGACTGGACGATTGCAATTGCGGTTTCGCGTTTCGCCGGGTGAGCGATCAGCTGCTTTAAGTCTTCCCAACGCGGACGACCTACCCCTCGGGCGGCGCCGAGCGCCTCAAGGACTTCCTGCGGAATCACCTCGACGAGCGTGAACATCCTCGCAACAACCGTGTCGTCGACACTGACGGCAGCCATAATGATCGCCCGGTCCTGCCCAAGCTTGCGCAGACTGTCCGCGAACCGCGCCTTCTCGATGAACGATAGGTTGGCCCGCCGGGCGTTCTCTTGGCCCTGAGCGACGATGTGCGCGGCATCGTCCAACGAACGGATGACAGCTCGGACGCGCTTGCCTAGCTCCCGCGCGACACGGTGGCGACGGTGGCCAAAAACAATCATGTGCCGGCCGGCAATCTCAGGGTGCGGTCGGACGAGGATGGGCTGTAACTGCCCCTCCCTCGCAATTCCATCCTTTAGGAGCGCGAACGCCTCCTCATCGTCATCGACGCGGTCGGCGACAAATGAGCTATCGACGAGGTCGGGGTCCAGCTCAACGACGACTTCTCCGTCGGCGATGAGCTTCACCTGATCCGCCATCTCCTCGATTGACTGCTTCATGGCGCGAGACGCCCCGCGGTTCGCGTATAGCGCCCGCGCTTCTTGGATTGGAGACAGAGGTGCTGCGACGCCTTCGGTCGGTGCCTCAATCGCCCTCATTAGCAAACCTTTACGCGCCATTTTTGCCCGTAGCTCCGCGTAACATGTTGAACTGCCGAAGCGATTTGGGTTTCCGTACAGCTGTCAATTCGGCAGTCATTTCCGCCCCCACGCGTCATGCATCAGGGAACGGATCTCCTCGTTCACGGCGTTTAGCGAATCGATCGCACGGTCGTAGGTTTGACGGGTAAACTGGGACCGATCGAGTTCATACAGCGACTGATTCGTGATCCCGGCGTCGGCGATGGCCGTCGACTTCAGCATTGGGTTCGACAGCATGAACTTCGGGAACATAGCCTGCATGAACCCAACCATCTGAGCCTGAGGCCCATCAGTCGGCTCGTACCTGGTCACGAGATAGCGAAACCATTTGAGCCTGACGTCGGCACCATGCCCCACGATGGAGCCAAGGATCCCACCGAGCATCAAGAGGAACTGGCTCATCGACATCACGTCCAACATCTGGGGGTGGATCGTGATGATGACAGAGGTCGAGGCGGTGAGCGCCGTGAGCGTGAGGTAGCCAAGTTGGGGCGGGCAATCGACAACGACAACGTCATATCGATCATCGACATCCTTCAGCACGGCGCTTAGCCGCAAGAAGAATTGCTTTCCCTCAATCGAGCGCTGCGCCGCCATCGGCGTATCGTACTCGTACTCCTGGAGTTCCAGGTTCGCGGGCACGATGTCGAGTCCAGGGAAATTGGTGGGCCAGATGACATCTGTGATCGGCACCCGATCGGCCGTGTATTTCAGACAGTCATACAGCGAAGGATTCTTGTCGAGCTCCGGCTGAATTCCATGGAGCGCCGACAAGGATGCCTGCGGATCCAGATCGATTGCAAGAACCCGATGGCCGGTGAGGGCGAGGTACTGCGCGAGATGTGCAGCCGTTGTCGTCTTGCCGCTGCCACCTTTGAAGTTGACGACCGAGATCACCTGAAGTGGCTCGCCAGGCCGCCGGTGCGGCACATACTTCTTCACACCCGACCGTCCGTGACGGTCCAGATACTGCCGAAGCTCAAGCATCTGCTCGGCCGTGTAGGTGCGTCGCCCCGAGGAAGTCGTGGTAGGCGTTGGCCCCTTGCCTTCCAGATGAAGCTTTTTGACGTTCGACGGCGTAACTCCGAGGAAATAGGCGACTTCACTGAGTGTGAACGACCGCAAGCCCTTCTTCGCGTTGGGTGGGTAATGTTGGATACGCAGCAGATTGAGCTTCTCCGAGATCAATTCTCCCTGCTGGAGAATGATCTCGTGAAAAAGCTTGCCTGTATCATCGCTGATGTTCGCGAAGTTCATCCAGTGGCCGCCTATCGGAATAACGCTTTTCCGGAGCAGTGACGCTTTTCCGGAGCAACGGGAATTGCAAGCGTGAATTATGCCCGATTCGCGCGAGGCGGCAACCGATTTTGAGTTAACGAGAAGTAAACTCAAAATTTTCCAGGAGGCCCGGTCAAAGCATTAGAACTATCGTGCCAGAACATATTGATAAGGCGGACGAATTTGACGTTCCGTACAGCTGTCAATCGAACCGCAGCATCGGTTCAGAGCCACGCATTTTTGAAAAGGTTCGAGGTCCCAATTTGTCACACATTCCGATCAGGAATCGTTTGCCGTTGATCGATTCTTAAAATGCATTGGACCGTGAACCGAAGAGCCGACGATTCTACGGTGCCTGTCAATCAGCGGCGCGGGTCATGCTCAACCTTATTGTCTTAGATAGAATTGATCGAACCCGGGACATGCATCGGTTCTATGTGCTCTCAATAGAGCCGACCCTCTGGGGCGAGCTGAGCCTCGTTCGCCAGTGGGGCAGGATTGGGAGGCGAGGGCGCAGTCGCGTCGATCTACATTGCGACCACGCATCAGCCAGGGAAGCACTGGATAGCTGGCTCGAACGAAAGCGAGGTCGGGGCTATGTCCCTCGTCAACCTACGACCTAGGTTGAACGCTACCGCTCTGGACCGTAACCCTGCCGCGGACGTCGATGCCGAAAACCTCCAACGGAACTTCGAGGACATCGTTCGCGATTTGAGGGCTCCAGCCCTTTTGGCTGCCGACGAAACGAGACGCCCCAGAAAAGTCGGCACTGACGCGTACGTAGCGAGCAGAGGGCCCGCGCTCACATGGGGCTTACAAGTCGAGACACCACCGATGGTTACGTCTCTGGCTTGGTCCCAGAAGGGGCATGGCTCGATCGACGTGATCAAGTGGCGCGCGGGCCGGATTCAACTGACGGTCAGGAGCGCCATCAGCATCGGCCCATGAGCGTAGGCGTGGCGTGGTGTTTAGTAGCAGGGTGAGGCGGCACTGGTGCAGGCGGTCGGTCGCATCGCCTCGCCCCCTTTTTATCCGTTAACCTCGACCGAGAGCTTGCTTCGCCGAAGCTCAGAGTAATCTCTGAGCTAGCTCCCTTACGCGTGATCCATGATTTTGGAACCTGCACGCAGGACCAAGCAAAATTTGGCGCGAAGCCTCTTTGGGCAGAAGATCTTGCTGGGCTCGAGCACTGGAACTGAGGGAAGGGCGATTGAGTCATCTTTTTGGACCGTCCGCCAAAGGACGTAGAAGACTGCGTCGCGGAACTGCTTTGCAATTTTTGGCGGCATCGATAGCCCGTCACCGTTTGTCCACAGTACGTGGACTGCCGAATGGATGGCCGTCATCAACAAGGTCGCGGACCGCCACTTCTAGCGCCTGAGAGATTTGCCAGAGGCTAGTCGCAGTCGGGTTTCGCTGGCCCATTTCAAGTGCGCTCACATGTGCCCTGTCGACGCCCAGACGCTGCGCAACTTGAGCTTGGGTGAGCCCCTTGGTCAGCCTAGCGGCTCGCGCATTCGCGGCGATCACCTGTCTAATATCCATTTCCGCATTTATCTGCGGAGAGCCGTTTAGCGCGACGCGGTATGCCGCGTTGCGCTATAACGCACATTGGGGTTATGACCGTTGAACTTTCATGAGCGCTTAGGTGGTGCGAGTTCTGATGGAACGCTTTCCTTCGCCAGCGCGCGGCTTTTCCAAACTCAGGCTCGAAATTCAGTGGGTGTTAATCGATAGCGACCGCGTCAAATATCTTCTGGTGGTGGACGTGTTCGGAAGTTTGACAAACCGCGATAACTGGCAGGAGATTTTCGATGGTTGGTGCGCCGCACAAGGTCACGCGCCAAAATTTAAGCGCGGCAACAGCCGAACTAATCGAACCGAAGCGAAGGTAACGCTTCATGGCTATCATCCGATTGTCGACTTTTTGGTGAGGTGGATAGGACTGGAAAATCTGCCGATAGGGCAGCCGGACCAGTCAAAGATAAGTCAGCTAGAGTCTGAGCTAGAACTGCTTCGGAAGCAGAACGCAGAATTGATGCAACTGCTCACCCAAGCTCGTGATGTGCCACGTCAAAAATCTGGAAAATGACAACACGGCATGCCGACCAAAGGACATGTCAGCAGAAAGCTCATGTAGCTGCTGGCTGCTCTCAAATTATAGAAGAAACTGTTTACTCCCAAACACTTCTGAGCAGGATCGCGCTGAGATCTGAAACTTTGAACCCGCGTCGATCGCGTTGGGCTGCTCAAAGCCCCGAATAGGGAAGGGGATCGGGCTCTGATATCGGGACGGGCAGCCTCGAAAACATCAGGCTATCGCCCGGCGATGAGAGATGCTGAAAATGTTGGATCGCTGCTAAGGTAGTCATCGCTAGCGCTCCGGACCTCCGCGTCCGCGTTGACGGGCGATCGCCAGTCTCTTCTGCAGTTGCGCGATACGCTCTGCCTCCTTCTTGCGCCGCTCATCATCGGTGAGCGGCTTCGGCCTCGCCGGATTTGATGCCACGGGCGTTCCGGGCTGAGGCTCTTTTGCAAGCGGGCGCGGTTCGATCGCGGCCGACATTGGCGCTTCCAAAGGCTTAGGCGGCTTGATGGCATCTGGCGAAGTATTGGGCTGGGTTGCCGCACGCTCGGCGGCGAGTGCCTTCGCTGTATTGCGGACCCTGCTTAGACGATCGACGGAGTGATTTCCCATGCCGGCTCGACCGGCCTGCGACGCCGACTGGCCGCCGGCGACCGCAGCCCCCTGCTTCGCCTTAAACGCGGGAACGAGGATGGCGGGTTCTGCCATGAGACGCTCGGTCATCCCGCGCATCGCCTTGTTCAACGCCGCGTAGTTTTCCGCGCGAATTGTGACGTCGTCGAGTTTCTTCGCCTTAACGACCAGTCCCTCGGCCTTCTGAATTTCAGAGAGGAGAAGCCGGATGCGATTGTCGACAGCCTCGACAGTCTTCCTCATCTCGCCGGCGATGGCGATAGCGGCATCATCGGCGTCGTCCCGTGCCTTCTTGGACTTGAGGCGTGAACGCGACTCAAGTTTCGCCGACACATGCGAGATGGCATTGCGCTCATTGACGAGCTCGGCCTTGCGCGCCGAGAGACGGACGATTTCCTTAGCGGATTTACTTGCAATGAGCGCCTCGGCCGTTTGACGACCATGCTGTGGTCCCAAGGCCCTTTCGAGCCAGGCTCGGCGATAGGCTTCATAGGAAGCATCCGCTTTTGCTATCGCTGCAACGGATTGCAGATTGGTCGCCCATTGCTGGTTGGCTAGCTTCATGCCCTGTGCCGTTTCCAAGCCTTTCCGCTCGCGCGCATAGGAGGCCGGATCAACGCGATCTCGTGCCTTCTCGGCCACGCCCATCTCCACATACGTACGTGGGTCTAGGCGTTTCTCGGCACCAGCGGCAGCCAAATGCTCATTCGCGAGTTTGGCGAATCGCGCGCGCTCCGTCCGGATCCATGTCTTTTCCTGGCCAATTGCGAGGAGCTTCGGCTGTAGGAATGGCCGGTTGGAACGGCTTTGCCGCCGCGCGGTCTTAAAATGCTTCAAATAGGCGAAGTCCCAGATCAACTCGCCGGAGCCGGGCTTCTCGGGATGCTCGATCTTCTTGGCGGGCCGGTCGTAGAGATTGATGTGCACATGATAGTTCCGGCTATCGTTGTGCTTGTTCGGAGCGTGGATGGCGGCCCAATAGGGGAGGGCGAGATCCTCGTAGGGCCGGCAGAATGCCTTCGCTAGCGACAGTCGCTGGGAGGCGGTCAATTCGTGCGGAAACTCGATCACGAGGCGCGTCTGGACCCGGCCGCCGCGACCTACCAGGAAAGCGATTGGCGCGTCTGGTAGATCATCGACGCTCTGCTCGGCCGAGATCCTGGTGAAGCCTGCTTTCTGGAATATCTCGATGAGCTTGAGACCTTCAGCTTCCGTGACGCTCTCCGAGACCGCCTGGTTTGTGGCCAGTGCCACCGAGAGAGTTGAAGACAATGGGGACGAAGTCCGGGCCATCTCCCGGATATTGGCCCAGACGGCAGGGCCCCTCTCGGGATCCAGGATCACCTTGGTCTTGCGGGGCGCGTCTTCGGCATTATCGACCGCTTCCCAGAAGGCATCACGCTCCTCCCTGGTCGTGCCAATGTTGCCGAAGGAAGAGATTTCCACGCCATCGCGGGCGACCTGTTCTAGCTTGGAGGGTTCGTCGATGCATCCCAGCACTTCTTTCGACGGAATAACCTCTACGACGTCCTCGCGGTCGATGTAGCGCTGGTGTTTCCTCCCACCACTGAGAGCTGACGCGACGCTTTTTCGCCCCTTCAACACATCAACCAACTCACCTCCCTTCGAGAAAGTCGTGACCGAAAAATGGAAGGAGACAGCCCCGTTTTGGCCTTGCGGTCTGCTGGTCTGCCTATGTGCCTTTTGGCCGTGGAGACCGCTCGCGGTCCGAATACCGGGTCTGGCCAGAACTCGGGCGATGTCGCCAAGTCCAACACCACCTCGGGACACGTCCTTCATGCGACGCAGGGCCTGCCGTTCAATAGAGTTGACCCGATGGAGGGCACCAGCAGCCGCACGCTCTCCTTCCTCGGTCTCCCGTTTGTGATCGGCCTCGATTTCTCGCTGTGCCCGTCGATTGTCCTTTCGCGCCCGCAACTTCGCGGCGCGCTCATMGGCTGCAGTACGCTTCCTGGCGGCAATGTCGTCGAGATCAATCATACAAAGGCGTGAAAGCGAATCCGGGATTGCGGCACCACAATTAAAGCTCGAAGCCCACCGGCTTCCAAAGCCGCCGTGGTTCTGCGCGCTTCCGCATGCGCTCATGATTAAGAACTAACTAAGGGCGACCGCCCGCGGATCTTCATCGCCGCCTCGGTCAGCTATCGCAATCTCGACGGCGCACCGTACCCCACGATGAGAGGCACTGCGACCAGATCGATGAGATCGTCGAGGGTCGAAAGCCCAGCGGAATCTCGATCAGGAAACCGCTAAGTTGATCGATGATCAAATGGCAGCCGCCTTCCGCGAGCTGATGCAGATCAAGGCGGACCAGCGCAAGGCGCAGGCGGGTGGGGACACCTTGCACTGACGCAATATCAAACGTGGTGACACGATAGAGGCCTGGAATTTCCGGGCCGTTTTTTTGGGCCGCGACAGGCATTATGCGCGGCCAATTAGGCAACTCGCCACGACAAGGATTTGCCGCGCTGTGGCACCGCCTGGAAGGGCGGCGTGCGGGTGCTCTGGCGCTGGACCAGGGAGATTCTCGAACATCGCAGTGAGCCCGGAAATCTCACCTGACCGGCGGCATATCGGGATGCTTTCTGATCTCCGCACACAGGCCGCCATTGGCGGCCTGTGCGTCCCAACTTTGGGGCGCGCGGAGACAGCACGATTTTTCCTAGGAGCCTTTCGGCGCCGCGGAAAGGGCGTCCGGCTAGTGGCCGGAACGCGACTCAACTGAGCCTTAGATCGCGATTTGCCCGTGGCCGGAAACTTTTTCCGGACCGGTAAAATCGCGGGTCAGCAGGCAAGCTCGATTGGGTCGGGAAAACGGGCTTGTATCAAGTTTTTCCATCCTTCCCACTTCGGGAAGGATTAGCCTCTCAGAGCCCAAAGCCGAAGGCAGTAAAGACTGGAGCCCCGCTCCAGCTTTACGGTATTGGGCCCTATGCTGTTTCTTCCGGAAGTTCAGCCTATCAGCGGACCTCGGAAAAAGGCGACCCCCGAAATTCGGAGTTTGGGGGTCGCCGTGGTCAAATCGAGGGATATAAAGAGGTGCGAATTGAAGCGCGAATCATGGGTTGGAAAAGGGCGACCCCCGAAACGCGGAGTTTGGGGGTCGCCCTCGTGAATCAGCGCTGAATCGGGAGCACCGTTGACCGCTGATAGAGAGCTCGGAAAGGCGACGCCCAAAATGCGGAGTTTGGGGGTCGCCCCGAAAGCCCCTCGTCGTCGGGCATGAATCCGTAGCGCTGAATCAGCGGTGAATCGCAGCGGACAGGCAAACGGATCGATGCATGTGAGGGGCAGCCGTCAGGCTCTTGCGGCAGGGTGGATCGGTAGCCCTGGCGCCGCGTCAGCGACCTCGTTGAATCGGAAAGTCGAGGTGCCGGGAGGCAGATGATGGCGACCGTATCGGTCGACTGCGGGGCGACCATGAATCAGGCGGCCCGGCGGCTTGCCGCTCAAGCCCATGGTTGCGCGTGCGCAAGGTCTGCGGATGGGGATTGGCCAATCGGCCATAAGAAAACCCCGCGCGAAACGGGCGAGGTCGGGCCTGCACATCGGTCTAAGGTCAGGGCTGCGCGATGCTGACGGTGATGGCGAGCGCGCCTCCGAGGCTTAATCGGATCTCGACCCGGCCTCACGCGCTAACCGATTTTCGAGGGGCGTAATCGGCTTTCGACGCGCGACCTCGCTGCGAGGGACTCGGACCTCACCACCTCTCTACCCTTGCAGATTCATCCGCTCCGCCTGGGATTGTACTCCTGACCTTTTTGCCCTCTTCGCCCTAACCGACTTTCTCGACGCCCCTGCAATGCCCGATCGACCACTGGGATTGTGGGATCGGACAAAAGAAATTCCCCGCCAACGGGCGGGGCCGCGATCTTAGTCTGGTTCGATCTTGGCCGGGCTTCCGCGCGCGCACGTCGCGGCGTCGCATATCTGCGCGACGCCAATTTCGCCGAAATAGTCGATGTCTTGGCTGGTGAATAGACTTGGGTACGGAGGTACGGGGCTCGATGGCGGTAGAACCATGGCCACAGGTTCGTCGGCGGTCAGGTACGATCCGATAGGGTAACTTCCGTAGGCCCGAGGGCTGGTGCGTCGGACGTCAAGATTTGCGGAAGGGTACTCGCCGCCGCCCGATCCGCATTTGTGACGGATCAAATGCTGAGAACATGCCATTACGGCGTTCCAGCTCAGCGCGCGCCATGGGGTCCGAGGCGAGGCGCGCGTCATCCTCGGCCCGGGCAAGCTGCTTGGCTCGCTGGAGCTCGTAGTAGTCGAAGGATGCGATTTGCGAAGCCATTGGAGTGTCTCTGTGCCTCGTCTTTTTACGCCGTTACTCCGATTACATCAACAGGAGCCGATTTGGTTCCTGGTAAGATTGAGCGGCATGGTCCTGACGAATGGGTGAGATTTGCGATCAGATGAGTGCAAGCTGCGATCCATGATCGAGGCGAAGCCGGCGTTGAGCTGATAGTCCATGGCTTCCTGGAAACCGTCGTCGCCACAGACGTGGGGCATCGTCCTGTTCCTTCCGAGGATTCGGAGTTGATCGTCCTCGATCGACCCTTCCGCTCCGAAGGGGAAGTCTTTCCTAACCCCGATCCCAGTTCAGCCTGGCAATGCGGGGGTCCGCGGCGAAGGCGTCCCGCCCAAATTCGAGCGCCTGCTGCGGGAATTCGCAGAGAGCGCGAACGCCGGACGCGCTGAGACGCATGCGCCAGGTTTGTCGTTCAACAGGGGCTGGCTTTGCGAACGCGCGACAGAGCAGTATCGCGAGATTACTACCTTTTGCAGGATCGCGAACCGACTGGTAGCGGATCACATCGGAATCGGCATTCCGGGCCGCATCCGCGAACGCCTGACAGCCCTCATAGACGATCAGATCAGTCCAAATGGCTGCGTCCTTGGAAAGCGGCTCCTGAGTAAGATCGAGGACGGACGGGGTTGCGACAGCAGCCGAAAAGGCCGTGTACTCGGCGGCGTTGGACGGCCAGGCCGTCTCGGGAGATTCGGAGAAGAATAGCAGCCGGTAAAACGCCATTTCAGCGATCGCCGTCGTCGCTTGCTCGCCTGCGTAGTAGACGCCGGCGGTCCGCCCGGCGCGCCGGAAGCGCGATCCGTGGGGATAGAGCGCGCCGTACCGGAAGGGCGTCGCGAGAAGGAAGTCGAGGTGACGGCATTCCGCCGGAACGGGTGGCTTCGACTCCTCCATCAGGTCTTCGAGCAGAGCTTGCTCGGCGAGGGTGTCGGTGAGCTTTAGAGTAGAGACGCGGTGCTGGGCCTCAACGAGGCGCCAGCACGAACCCTCGAAGGGCTGAAGCTCAGACGAGAGCGCGACGCGCGTCCAGGTAGGCGATGACATCGACAAGTCCACTCACGGTCTGAAGCTTCTCGATTGGTCGCGCATCGAGAGCGGTATTGGGATTGGAAAGCCAGCTGGTCGCGATCTGATCGTCGCCTCCGACAATCGCATCGAGGGACCGAAAAAGCCGAACGAACAGGATGGCGAGCTCAAACGGCTTGGTGCCAGGCTCCAGGCCAAAGGCACCGCGCTTCATGCGTGAGACAGTGGCCTCGCTGATGCCTATGATCGCCGCGAGGGTTCGGGCCGTGATCTGAAGCTGCTCGGCCGCGCGGATCGTAGCCTTCGTGATGACCGCGCCGGCCTCGGGGCGGGAAGCGTGACCGGGAAGAGTAGGCATATCATATCCTTTCCTGTGAAAGAATAACATAGAACAATTCCCTTTGAAAGATGTCCGCATCCTGTTTATTCCTGGCGGCTCACGGGCGCCGCGGATCAACACCGCTGCGAGCTTTGAGCACGGCGAGTATTTCGCCGGCCAGCACGCGCCTTGAGGCGATGACGGGGTCTGCTTCGATGCCTTCCGCGATGTAATCGACCACGTCGAGATGGCAGGGCTTCGGCGCGCAGCCCCCTAGCGAGGAGCCGGTGTCACTGCCGCAGCGAAAGCGACAGTCGGCAGGCAGACATTGACCAGAACCTGCTCGTCGGGGCTCGCTGCCGACTGGATCTCGCGCTGCAATTCCTTGAGCTCGCCCTTCACGAAGGCGTTGACGAGGCCAACCGTCAGCGCAGCGGCAACCGGGCCGCCGTCGGCGACCTTCAGCTTGCTGAGCAAGGGCACCGTCGCATCGGCTCCGAGCTTCGCAACCAACGTGGTGCAGCACTGGTAGTTGTCCGTGATGACCTGCCAGCGCGGATCAAAAATCTCGAAGCTGTTCTGGCGATAGTCCGCTTCGGCGAACGAAGCCTTGGTGATCGAGCACGCCTGGAGGAGCCGAGCCTTGTCTCTCATCGTTGCGATGAGCTCCTTCGTCTGCCGGGAAAGGCCGCTGATCTGCGGCAGCGACTGGGCGCCAAGTCTGCGGCCGATGGCCCGCATAGCTTCTGACCAGTCCTCGATCCCGGACAGATCTACCGAAACACGCTCGAACTGAGCGGTACTCGTGCGGTGCTGTGCTATGGCGATCGCACCATCGTCGCCAATCGTAACCAGAGTGACGGATTTGGCGCCGCTCTCATTGATGTCCCGGCCCTGCGGGATGCCGGGCATGACGATCGCGGGCTTATCGAGGTGGACCTGGCGCTTGTGGACATGCCCGAGCGCCCAATAGTCGAAGCCTGCACTGGCTAGGTCCGCTGCGCTGCACGGGGCATAACGGTCATGACCTTCGGCGCCAGCAAGGCTCGTGTGCAGCAGCGCGATATTAATCGCGCCTTAGACCGGCGGCTTGAACTTCGGTAGCAGGCTTTCCGGCGCGTGCGGCTTCGGGAAGCTGATCCCGTGGACAACGACGTCTCGGCAACCGTTGTGGCCGGGCAGGGGAATGGCGGCAGCGGAACCTTTGAAAAACGTGACGCTCTCGGGAAAGACAAGCTCCTTGGTGATCCGCGACACGGCGTCATGGTTGCCGCGGATGCCGAAAGTCCGAATGCCGGCTTCGTCGAGCCGCCGAAGCTGCGCGGCAATGAAGCCTGCGGTCTTCATGGAGGTCTGGTCGCCGTCATAGAGGTCGCCCGCGATCAGCAGGGCATCGACCTTCTCGTCGAGGCACAGCTCAATCGTCGCGACGAAAGCCCTTCGTGTCGCGCTTGCGACCAAGTCCACGAGCTCAGGATTGCGCAACGCCAGCGACTTCAGCGGGGCGTCGATGTGCAGATCCGCGCAATGAACGAACCGAAAACTGGAAATGGCGCTCAGGCCCCCGACCTTATGTAAATTCCCGACCGACAGCATAATCGGGGGGTGGCGTGATCCGATAGAAACGCCCTCTGGCTTGTCCGCAACAAAATCATCGCGTTCGGCCATTCGCGAGGGCGCTACCACCTATAGCGCGCGGACAGCCGCAACTTGGCAAGATGAAATTGGGGTTCTGCCTAGGGCGATTGAGCTGTTGAGAGGCGGAGCTCCCCAAATTGCAGTCGTCACCCGTCGTCCTGGAAACTGACAATTTGAATAAACAGCAATTTCCTCACGCACGTCCATTTGACTAGATCGGCTTGGCAAAATAACCACGCCAGCTCGAGGCAAATTTATTGCTGCGCATAGGCGCGGCCGGAGATTGCAATGTCAGAAGCCAATGCCGAAATCATCGATCTCGTCGCCCACATCGTTTCGGCTTATGTCTCGAACAATAGCGTACCGGCAGCGGACCTTCCCGCGCTGATCGCCACCACGCATTCGGCGATTGTAGGCTTGGGCCAGGAGCCAGTGGCGGCCGCGCCAGTAGAGAAGCCGGCCCCGGCAGTTTCGATCAAGAAGTCGATCACATCCGACTTCCTGATCTGTCTAGAGGACGGAAAGAAGTTCAAGTCACTCAAGCGACACCTTCGGACGGCCTACAACATGACGCCGGAAGAGTACCGCTCGAAGTGGGGTCTGCCCAACGACTATCCGATGGTGGCGCCAGCCTATGCCGAGGCCCGTTCGAAGCTCGCGAAGACGATGGGCCTCGGTCAGCAGCGCCGGAAGCGCTGAGACGTTTTTCGATCAATAGCGCAATATGCCCGGTCACACTTCCAGCGGCTGGGCGCTGCCCACGTGTCGACGAATCGCATCAGTCCTCGCCCCACACCTCATCGATTTCGGGCTTATGATCGCCGGGCGCAAACGGCCCGCCGACTGCGCCATCGCGAGGGATTTAGCAAGCCAATCGCGCATCGGCAGACCGCTTTTTCGACGGGCAATTTCGTGCTCGAGGGCGGCTTTATCGGCCTCTATCTCGGAAGTCCTGGTAAGGCCGACCAGTTTCGCGATCAGCTTATCGACCTCAGGATCGTTGATATAAGATGGCATGGAGCAGGTCCTTTCGAGGACAATGATATCCTCGTTTCCACCCGGTCGCCCGCGCGAAGCGTTGCGCCTCGGCCGCACTTGAAGCCACCGGAGGCTCGCGAGCACCCGCGATGACGAAGGCCGCCAAATGAAGATTGCCTCTACCCAGTTTGACCTGTTCGATGATGCGCCGGGTTACCGGCAGACGCCTAGATCCGCACCGCGCAAGCGAAAGTCGGAAGCTCCACCAGCCCCGCCCGACTGGAAGGATGAGGAGGCCGCGCAACGGCTGGAGCAGGGCGGGCGCTATAGAATCCTGCGCAAGCTCGTGCCGCCTCCGATCATCCCTCGAGCGGAGAGCGCATTTCCGAACCTTGCGGTTCTGGTGGATACAGAGACGACCGGGCTCAATCACGCCAAGGACGAGATCATCGAAATTGGTGCCGTCGCTTTCACCTATGACGACGAGGGAGCGATCGGCGATGTCGTCGGCATCTACAGTGGGCTGCGTCAGCCATCGGGCCCGATCCCGGCAGAAATCACACGGCTGACCGGCATCACGGACGATATGGTCGCGGGTCGCGAGATCGATGTTGCAGCGCTAGACGCGCTGATCGAGCCCGCGGATCTCGTCATCGCCCATAACGCCGCATTCGATCGCCCGTTCTGCGAAAAGCTCTCTCCGACCTTCGCGTCGAAAGCCTGGGCCTGTTCGGTCAGAGAGATCCCTTGGGCGGATCTTGGCTTCGAGGGAAACAAGCTTGGATATCTCGTCGGCCAGTCCGGCTTGTTCCATGAGGGCCACCGCGCGACGGATGACTGCAACGCATTGTTGGAAGTCCTGGCGAGGCCGGTGGGAGAGGGTGGGTCCCGACCCTTTCTCGAGCTCTTGCGATCGAGCGAGCGCAGCCGCGTGTGCATTTACGCTGAGAACGCACCTTTCGACATGAAGGATCATCTGAAGGGCAGGGGATATCGCTGGTCCGACGGCAGCGACGGCAAGCCGCGAGCCTGGTGGATCGAGATCGATGACGAGCTCCAGGGGGGGAGTTTCGCTATCTCCGTACCGAAATCTATTGCTGGGAGGATGCGGAGCCACTGACGATCCGGCTTACTGCCTTTGATCGTTATCGCGCGTAGCCAGCGCTCGTGGTTGGCGGTGCGGGGGAGAATCTCCCTCGGGAGCTTGACTCCCCGGCTGCGATCGTTCTCATAATGTTCTCATTCTCGAGGACGCATCCATGCCGCCAGTCGTGCCAAAACAGGCGCCTGCTCCAATTCCTATGGAGCTTCAGATCGATACCGTTTTGGCGGAGTTTCACGGTGACGCTCCGGCGGCAATCGGGGCCTTGCTTCATAACCGCGATGAGCTCCTGAGGGACGCGGATCGGGCGGCTTCGCTTGGCTTCCTACGCGGCCGGTTTTCGGAAGGGACACGGCCGGTGTCGGAGCCGAAGGCATGAACGCCATCGCCCCGATCAGCTATCTTGATGCGCTCAATCCGGCTCAGCGCCGCGCTGTGATCCATGGCGTTGGCACATTGGCCGCAGCGCCCTTGCTTGTCATCGCAGGCGCAGGATCGGGCAAGACTAACACGCTCGCGCACCGGGTCGCCCATCTTATGGTCAGCGGCGCCGATCCCCGACGGATCCTGCTGATGACGTTTTCGCGCCGCGCGGCTTCCGAGATGGCGAAGCGCGTTGAGCGGATCGCGCGCAAGGTGCTGGGTGAGGGAGCAGGCGTCCTCGCCGACGCCCTGACTTGGGCCGGCACCTTCCACGGTATCGGAGCGCGGCTGCTGCGCGAATACGCCGAGCAGCTTGGTCTCAATCCGGCTTTCACGATCCATGATCGGGAAGACTCGGCCGACCAGATGAACCTGGTCCGGCACGAGCTCGGCTTCTCCAAGACGCAGTCGCGGTTTCCGACGAAAGGCACCTGTCTGGCGATCTATTCGCGCTGCGTGAACACCGAGCTGCCGATCGAGCAGGTCCTGCGCCTGTCCTATCCATGGTGCGCCACCTGGGCAGCCGAGTTGAAGGAGCTCTTCGCTGCCTATGTCGAAGCCAAGCAGAGCCAGAACGTCCTCGATTACGACGACCTGCTGCTCTACTGGGCGCAGGCGGTGACCGATCCCGATATCGCAGCCGACATAGGCGACCGCTTCGACCACGTCATGGTCGACGAGTACCAGGACACGAACCGCCTGCAGTCTTCGATCCTGCTCGCGCTCAAGCCGGACGGCCGCGGCCTGACGGTCGTCGGCGACGATGCCCAGTCGATCTATTCGTTCCGGGCAGCCACGGTCCGCAACATCCTCGACTTCCCGGCCGCCTTCGTGCCGCCGGCCGAAATCATCACACTCGATCAGAACTATCGCTCGACCAGCGCCATCCTCTCCGCGGCAAATGCCGTCATCGACCTTGCAGCCGAGCGCTTCACCAAGAACCTCTGGACTGATCGCGCAACCGGATCGCCGCCACAGCTCGTTCATGTTCGGGATGAAGCGGATCAAGCTCGCTTCATCGCGGAGAAGGTGCTGGAGAACCGCGAAGGTGGCTCGACGCTGAAGCAGCAAGCGGTGCTGTTTCGCGCCTCCCACCACAGCGGGCCGCTCGAAATCGAGCTCACGCGTCGGAATATCCCGTTCGTCAAATTCGGCGGGCTGAAGTTCCTCGACAGCGCACACATCAAGGATCTGCTGGCGCTGCTGCGCTTCGTCGAGAACCCGCGCGACAAAGTCTCCGGCTTTCGCGTCCTGCAGCTTCTGCCGGGTGTGGGGCCGACGTCAGCCCAGCGTGTCCTTGACCATGTGGCACAGGCTTCAGCGCCTCTCGAGGCACTTGAGAACGCTCCGGCTCCTCCGCGGGCAGGCGACGATTGGGCTTCTTTCGTCTCCGCGATCAGCGAGCTGCGCTCCGGTAAGGCCGGCTGGCCGGCCGAGATTGAATGCGCCCGTCGCTGGTATGAGCCTCACCTGGAGCGCATCCACGAGGATGCCGGCACGCGGCAAGCCGATCTCGTTCAGCTCGAACAGATCGCCGGGGGCTATCCCTCACGCGAGCGCTTCCTGACCGAATTGACGCTCGATCCGCCGGACGCGACCAGCGATCAGGCGGGCGTGCCGCATCTCGACGAGGACTACCTGATCCTGTCGACGATCCATTCGGCCAAGGGCCAGGAATGGAAGTCGGTCTTCGTCATGAACACGGTGGACGGCTGCATCCCGATCGATCTAGGTGCCGGCGCACGGGACGAGATCGAGGAGGAACGGCGGCTACTCTATGTCGCGATGACGCGTGCCAAGGACGACCTGCACCTTGTCGTGCCACAGCGCTTCTTCACGCATGGCCAATCTCCGACCGGCGACCGCCACGTCTATGCCAACCGGACCCGCTTCATTCCGAACGCGCTGCTGGGCCAGTTCGAGCGGACGGCCTGGCCCATCGCGACCGCTGACAGCCAGCGGATACCGTCAGACGGGCCGAAGGTTGATGTCAGGGCGAAGATGCGAGGCATGTGGCGGTGACCGGGCATTGGCCGCATCAGGTCGAGATCAAGCTGGACAAAACGTCTGCGGCTGAGCGGCTGCGCCGTATAGAAGCGTGGTGCGGCGATTGGCAGATTGGCTTCCGCGTTCTCGGCGCAGTGACTGGAGACCTGATCCGCGTGGCTTTTGAAGAAGCACGGTTTGCGCGCGCCTTTCATGCTCATTTCGGCGGCGTCCCTAGCTCCGGTCAATGAACTCGAAATGGCTCTGGCGGTCGATGCCGCTGAAGTTGACTTGTATGACCGGCTTGCAGGCGAATACCCTGATTACGGAGGCCCGGCATCATGGCGGATGTGGTCAGGATCGGATCAGGCGTGCCGCGCGTTCCACTGCGCCGGGCCGGCAGGCCGCGAAAGCCTGAGCGCCAGGGCGCCGGGACCGACCCTCCATATCAGCGACAGCAGACATCATTCACCTGCGGATTGGCGGCCCAGGCGCAGGATGAATGCCATGGGCCTTGCCAGTTGCTAATTAGCTGCATCGAACAAGATTGCTCGTTATGAGATGGACGGCGACGCCCGCAATCGACCCGTCTCGGGCATTGCCGACGTCCGCTCTCGGGCAGAGGCGCCACGCGCACAACGCGCCTTGTCCCTTACTGTCACATCGTCGCTCGAAGGGGATCTGAGCCGGTTGCCAGCTTCAAGGCATGACGTCTCACATCGGGGGGCCAAGCGTTCATGCGGTCGGAAAAGTCCTGTTCCTCGCCCGCGAACAAGGATCGGATCGCACCCTCGTAGCCGGGAAGGTCACCCGCCAACGCGGTCAGAAAGTGGTAGGCGGCTTCTCGCGCGGCCTTGGTTTGGGTCTGGCCGCCATCGGAACGGCGAGCGGCGTCCACGAGGCGCCGCAAAGCCTGTGACGCTCCTCCGGGCTGGGCGGAGAGCCACTCCCAGTGTCGGGGCAGCAGCGTGACCTCCCTGGCGACCACACCGAGTTTCGGTCGCCCGCGCCCGCGAGGCTCTGCGTCGGGGTTCGACGCCATTTGCGCCTTGGCTGCCGTTGCCTCCCGCTTGCCCCGCTCGGTGAGGCGAACCACGATTTCGGCGGTCGTGCCGCGCAGGTCCAGATCCAAAACGGACCCCGTAGCATCGTCGAAGACGAGAATCGACGCATCCAACCGGCGGCCCTCAGCGGCTTTCACCTCCAGAGCGATGTCGATCAGCGCTCCGGCTGCAAGTCGCTCCATGCCAACGAAGGCGGTGCATGGCTTGGACAGGAAATCGGACATATGGCACTCCACAGTTCAATTTAATTACCCGGATTGAAATTGCTTGTCAATATAAAACCCGGGTGTTATTGACCTTGGGGCTGGGTCTGCTAGCTGTCTCCGCCGCAGGAGGCGACTACGTCATGAACCGCGAAGACCGGAAGGCCGCCGTTGCGGCCTATAAGAAGAGAGAAATTCCGACCGGCATCTACGCCGTTCGCTGCAAACCAACCGGCGCGGTCTGGGTGGGGCAAGCTCCCGACTTGTCCACGATCCAGACCCGCCTGTGGTTCACCCTGCGGCTCGGCAACAACACGCATCGTTCGCTCCAAGACGCCTGGCTTGCCCAAGGTGCGGAGGCGTTCACATTCGAGATCCTTGAGCGCCTCGAAGAAGAAGACATCGACTATGTCCGCGAGCGCCTGCTGCAGGATCGCCTGTTGCACTGGGTGAAAACGCTTCAGGCCACCCGGATCTGACAGAGAGACGAGAACGACGATGAAGCTCATGAACTGCAATGGCATCACGCTCGCCTATGACAGCTTCGGCGAGGAGGCGGCGGAAGCAATCCTACTCATCTCCGGCCTCGGGACGCAGATGATCCGCTGGGCAGATCCCTTTTGCGGTGAACTTGCCGCGCTGGGTTATCGCGTCATCCGGTTCGACAATCGAGATGCCGGCTATTCGACCTCCTTCTCCCAGCACGGAGCCGTGGATCTTAATGCTTTAGCGTCCTCCCTCATGGCGGGGCAGCGGCCGCCCGTGCCCTACTTGCTCGCCGACATGGCCGGGGATGCAGTTGGGCTGCTCGATGCACTGTCCATCCCGCAGGCCCATGTTGTTGGACGATCAATGGGCGGGATGATCGCCCAGGTGATGGCGAGCGAGCACCCGTCTCGCGTTCTGTCGCTCACCTCGATCATGTCTGCCACTGGAAACCGGATATGCCCTCGGCGGAGCCCGACGCCATGGCGATGATGACGCGCCCAGCCCCTGACCCCGTTTCGGATGAGGCGGGCTTCCTTGATCACAGCATTTCCTTCGCACGACGCATCGCCGGCGCCGCATATCCGTTCGACGAGGAGGCGTGCCGCGCTCTTCTCCTAGAGGAAGTGCGGCGTGGCCCTTCACCGGGTGGGTTCGGGCGGCAACTCGCCGCCATGGCACTGGCCGGTGACCGCCGTTCGCGGCTGGCAGCGATCAAAGCGCCAACACTCGTCATACATGGGACAGTCGACCCCCTTTTCCCCCCTGCCTGCGGGCAGGACACCGCAGCCTCGATCCCTAATGCCGAACTGATGTTGATCGAGGGGATGGGACATGATCTGCCCGCATTGCTCTTCCGAACCGTGGCCAAGGCCATCGTCCAAACTGCGCGCCGGTCGCGGTCATCGATATCGGCAGCCTAAGAAACCCCAGTACGTCGCGAGAGGGTCGGCGCCCGCTTGCGGGACACCCTTCAGCCCGAACGGTGCCAAACGGCCGGAGGTGGAACGTCTGCTTCCGACCGATACCGTTGAAAAAGTCGGCCTGCGAGGGAGGCTATCAACAGCTGCGATTTTGCGGGCGGGCGCGTTCGTCCTCACGCGGCCCTCATCTGAGGTCCGTTTGGTAGAAGCTTCGCGAGCTTCCTGAGGTTCTGGGCTGCTGCGGCGAGGTGGAACTCGTCTCTGGCGCCGTTCGGTCCGCGGAGTCGTAGCCGGTCGAGCCGAATAGACGCCCTCGAGGATAACGACGGATCGCGGTGAAAGCTCAGACACGCTTGACTGCAACCTGCCGTCAAAAGCTTCCCAGTCGAACGCGCGCCAACTGGCAGCGCGACCCTGCCGCAAGGCGTCCAGCACCGCGCGCTGGCGGGGCCAGTCGATACAGTCGGCAGCGCGTATGGCAGGGGAATCTGATCGCAACCCAGTGCCGCCGGCAAAGAAGTCGTCACCCTCAATGAGTGCCGCTCCCACGTTCTCTGCTAGCAGGGCTGCCAGAGTGGACTTGCCCACGCCGCTGCGTCCGTCGAGCGCCATCACATAGGGCCCATCCGCCTTGGCCGCATGCAAGTGGATCTGACGAGCGAATGTGTTGGTATCAGGGAAATGCATCAGCGTCTGGCTTCCTGGTAAGTCCGGCGCGATACGCCTAGGATGGAGAAGCTGCTGTCCCGCCATGCCGGTCAGCGTTCCCGTGCAACTCTGCGCGCAGGGCCCTTTCCTCCTTTAGTTAAAATCAACCCAGCTATTCTGCGGCGGGATCAATCTCCGCGAGGAACCATTCGCGTCTGGCACGGGCTTCCGGTCGCGATCTGAGGCGTGAAAGCCATTAGGCATCGGTGGTACCTCCAATTATAGCGGTTGTCGCAGCGTGATCCATGCGCGGGCATCATCGTGGATCACGTTCGACTCGCACCCATCATGCKCTATCATCCACCGACAGCCGTCACGCCGACCACAGTGGTTGCAGTTTGCCACGGAAAATATCGGCGAATGCTGACGACCGGCTCCCCTAGCGAGATGGAAGCCCGAATGCCTTCATGGCTTGACGCGTCGCATCCGCTACGACGGCATCAATGGCGCCCGGTGTTGCGTTTTGTGCGCCCGTGAAGAACACGCAGATCAGGATCGATGGTCCGCTTGGCGGCCAAATGATGCCGATATTGTTGTGCGTCCCCCGCGCGCCCGTGCCGGTCTTGTGGCCGACGGTGTAGCCGGCGGGGACGCCGGCCTTGATCCGGCCTGCCCCGGTGGGGGTCTCGGTGATCCAACGCGTAAGCAACTGCAGGTGCGCCGCTGAAAGCAAGTTGCCGCGCAAGACGCGGTCGAGGTTGGCCACATATTGCTCGGCCGTCGTGGTATCGCGCATGTCGCCGGGCAAAGCGCTGTTTAGGTCTATTTCCAGTCGATCAACGCGCGTGAGCTGGTCGTCAATGCTACGATACCACTGCTGGAAAGCAGCGAGTCCGCCCATTTCGCGGATCAGAATATTTGCCGCCGGGTTGTCACTAACCTCGACTGTCGCCTTGCACAGCTCTTCCAGCGTGAGCGTTCTGCCGATCGCCGGCTGCGTAACTGGCCCATGCGGCACCATGTCGGCGGCTGTGATCGGGACGGCTCGGTCGAGCCGATCGCGCCCCTGCTGCACAGTCTGCATCACATAGGCTGCGAGAAACAGTTTGAATGTCGAACAGAAAGCGAAGCGCTCGGTTGAGCGCCAGCTGACCCGCTGGCTCTCCCGCGTGGCGAAAAGCCCGAGGCGGCCTCCATGGCGCGCTTCCAGAGACCGAAGATCGAGACTAGCCCCAGGTGCGGCTGCGGCATGCCCGACGCCGACTAGAGCGGCGCCAGCTCCGATCAAGAACGAACGCCGATCCGCCGCAAGGGAATCAATGGTGCGAGTTGTCATGTGCGTTTCTCCAGAGGGAGGCGCAGAGGTAGCGAGGCCGCATGGCCCTAGCCAAATGATCGTTGCTCAGATTTGATATGAATAAAATTGGGGCTTCTGGATGGATGTTTCGAGATTGCCGCTGAACGCCTTGCGCGCCTTTGAGGCATCGGCGCGGCTCGGTAGCCTGACCAAGGCCGGGATGGAGCTGCGCGTCGGCCAGACCGCAATAAGCCATCAGATCAAGCTGCTTGAGAAAGATCTCGGCTTCACACTGTTCGAGCGCTTGCCGCGTGGCATCGCTCTGACCGAGGAGGCCCACGCGCTGCTCCCGGTACTGACGGATGCGCTACGGCGGGTCAGCGACAAGGTGCACCAGCTGTGTACCGGCGGCACGGCCGAGATTCTCACGATCGGCGTGGTCAGCAGCTTCGCCCTCGGGTGGCTTCTGCCGCGCCTGCAGGACTTCAACGCCCGGCACCCGCAGATCGAGGTGCGGATCAAGACAAACAACAACCGTGCCGACACGCTCCTCGACGGCCTCGATCTGTTCATTCGGTTCGGTGACGGTGCCTGGCACGGCACAGAGGCGGTCGAGCTAATGCAAGCCCCGCTCGCTCCGGTCTGCAGCCCTGGCCTCGCGATGTCAGTCCGCACTCCGGCTGACCTGCTGGCGCAGCATCTCCTGCGCTCATACCGCCAGGACGAATGGCCGCTCTGGTTTCTTACCGCGGGACTGACCCCGCCGGTCGCGCGAGGCTGGATTTTCGATAACTCGCTGGCCCTGGTCGAAGCGGCAGCGCAAGGTCTCGGTGTTGCGCTGGTCCCCGCCGCGATGTTCTCGCGTGATATCTCTTCCGGTCGTATTGTACAGCCACTCGACGTCGGTATCGTTACCGGGGCCTACTGGATGACGCGGCTGAGGTCACGGACCGAAACCGGCGCCATGGTCGCCTTTAAAAGGTGGATTGTCGCCGAGCTTTAAGCTGAGCATGGAGACGATCGTTTTCAAAGGCGTGCGCCAACAGTGGACACTGGTGGTCAAACGCGACCGAAGAGCCGGCACTGACCTGAGAGAGCAGGCACGGGCCCGGCCGCAAGCCGAACAGTGCCGAAGGAGTCGCCGCCACTGCTCATTGGGAAGGCTTCGACGCGGGAGATCTGCTGCGGTAAGTTTGCGGCTGACAGCGGCCCAGTGGGACAGCGCAATGTTTCTTTTCGCCGGCCCACCAGGCCGACGTGACGATCCTCCTGGCGCATGGGGCCGGAGCTCCGATGGGCTCGCGATCAATGACGGCGTCCGCAAATGCCTTAGCCGGAGAGGGCTTTCGCGTTGCCCGCTTTGAGTTCGACTATATGGCGGCGCGGCGGACCGCAGTTGGGTGCATGCCGTCGGCCCGCGCTGAAAGCTAAACCCGCGATATATCGCTGCCGTCGACGCGCTCGGCAGGCAGGGAGAGCTTGTTATCGTGGCAACTCGATGGGCGGGCGCGTCGCGAGCATGGTCGCGGACACGTTGTTAGAGAGTGGACGGATTCGTGGCCTTCTTTGCCTCGGTTATCCTTCCATCCGCCCGGCAAGCCGGAGCAATCGCGCACCGGCCACCTTGTCGATCTGAAGACTCCCACCCTCATCGTGCAAGGAGCGCGGGACGAGTTTGGCAGCCGCGAGGAGGTCTTGAGCTATAATCTTTCGCCGCTGATCGACATCCTCTGGCTGGAGGATGGCGATCACGATCTGAAACCCCGCAAGCGAATTTCTGGTTCTTCAGCGGCCGATCATCTCGTGACCATGGCCGACGCAACTCTTACCTGGGCCGGGCGGCTCAAACACCCGGCAGGGTCGCGATATGAAGATGGACACCGGGAAACGCCACGAGCAGCGCCGAGAAAGCGCAAGTGATGACGCAGCACCGCATCTACAGAATGAGCTTTGCCAAGATTTATCCTCTTCTGGTCGCCAAGGCGGAGAGGAAGGGGCGCACGAAGGTGGAGGTCGACCAGATCATCCACTGGCTGACCGGCTACGGCCAAGAGGCACTTGCCTCCCAGCTGACGAAAAACTCGGACTATGAGACCTTTCTCGCCCAGGCGCCGGCACTCAATCCCGCGCGCCTCAGCATAAGGGGAATTGTCTGCGGTGTCCGCGTCGAGGAAATCGCCGAGCCAGTGATGCGGGAAATCCGCTACTTGGACAAGCTCATCGATGAACTCGCCCGAGGGAAGGCGATCGACAAGATCTTATGCCGTCGACCATAGTCGGCGCGCTTGCCGGGGTGGCGCCATTAGGAGATTTTGGAACGTCACCAGGAACCGAACCTGTTCGCGTACAGCGACGCCCTTCAAGGGCGCGCGCTCCGGGTCACCAAATACGCTGCGTTAGGCTGCGAAGGAGTGTTCGGAGGTGCGGCCAAGGCGACCGAATTCCACCGCAGCTCAATCGGGTGGGATGGATTGGCTCATCTGCTCACCCTGCCAGCGGAGGCTCGACGTGCCGCCAGAAACATGACGGCAGCGGCACCGGCGTTTGCGACAGCGCTGACGGCAATGGGTATGACGTAGCTATGGCTGCGATCGTAGATGAAGCCTGCCGCGCCTGGGCCAACGAGCGTGCCTAGGGCAACGCTCGAATAGAGCACCCCGATGATGCGGCCGGCATGACGCGCACCGAACAGATCGGCGACCACTGCTGGCAAAATCGCGACCCACCCTCCGTAGAAGAGACCGAAGATCAACGCGAACAGTATGAGCTGGCTCAAGGAGCCACCAAGGATCCAGGTCGGAAGTGAGGCGGCCATGCCGATATACATGGCGATCAGGAAGCTCTCGCGGCCCATCCTGTCCGCGATGCCGCCGAGGAAGAAGCGGCCGATCGTGCTGCCGATGCCGATGGCACCAAGCAGCCAGACTGCCGCCGAAGCGGGAACACCATGGTCGACCGCGTAGGGCGCGAGATGCACGAACGGTACGAAGACACCAAGCGCGCTCAGGAACGACGCAAGATAGAGCCCCGCAAATCGTCGCGTCCGGATTGCTTGGCCCACGGGCGTATCATTGCCCGCCTGCAGGGAGCCAACGACGATGGTACGTGTGATGCCGTCGGGCTGCAGGCCGCGGCGGCCAGGCTCGTCCTCCATGACGAACGCCGCCGCCAGGCCGACCACGATCGCGAGGACGCCGAGCGTGGTGTAGGCGTTGCGCCAGCCGATGTCCGCGATCAGCCAAAGCGCGAACGGCGGCATCACGAGCGTCCCGACGCCAATGCCGCTGACCGCCAACCCGGATGCGAGACCACGGCGCTCGACGAACCAGCGTTGCACAGCGCCAAGTGTGGGAACATAGGCACAGCCGACGCCGACGCCGATACCGATGCTATAGGCCGCATAGACCTGGAGAATGGTTTGGGCCTGTCCGGCCAGAATGAGGCCGAGGCCGACTAGCGTCATTCCGATTGCGGAAAGCGCCTTCACGCCGAGTCGATCCGCGAGCGGCGCGGAAACGATGCCGAGCGCGAAGTACATAAATCCGGCCAGCGAAAAAACCGCCGACACCGAGCCGCGCGATGCCGCGAACTCGTGCTGGAGCGAGTCTAGGAACGAGCTGAATGTGTACGCGCTCCCGAAGCCGACGAAGGTTATGACGAAGGCTGCGGCGACCACAAGCCAGCCGTAGAAAATCGTCGATGGCCTTTCAAGGTTCATGATTATCCTCTGTTGGCGGGCCGAGCCGTCTCGGCGTGCGATATGCGGGCCGCTCCCAAGACCTTAGGATCGCGGCGGGCCACTGAGGCCCGGTTGACGACGATGCCAGGACGTTGCGCCCTGAAACGCTGCGCCGAGAGCAAGAAGCGCGCTTTCATCGAACTCGGCGGCGATCAATTGCAGGCCGATGGGCATGCCTTCCACCGAGGCGCTCCCGGGGAAGGCCAGCGTTGGATGGCCGCTCATGTTGAAGGGGCTGGTGTAGCGTTGCAGCTTGGCGATCAGCTCCGGCTGCTCGCCAAGGGTTGCGATCGTCTTCAGCGTGAGCGGCGCGAAAGGATGGACGGGCGTCAGGATGGCGTCGACCGATGATAGCAGGGCCTCGACCTGGCCACGGAATGCCGCGCGGCGAAGAAGGATTTCCTGATAGGCCATCCCCGAAACGGCCATTCCGTTCTCGATGACGGACGATAGGATGGCGCCATACTGTTCCTTATGGAGGGCATAGGGCGCTTGATGGGCAACTGCCGCTTCAACCGCGCAGTTCGGCGTCCAGTCCGCCACGATCTGGCGGACATCGGGAAATGACACTTCGACGATCTCGGCGCCCAGGTTCGAGAATATCGCGCAAGCTTCGGTCAGTGCAGCCTGCGTCCCATCGTCAACGTCTTCGGAATTCCAGCGTCGGTCGATGCCGATACGCATGCCGACTATATTCGCGCTTGCGTCGGCCAAGTAGTCGGGAACAGGACGAACGCTCGTCGTGGGGTCATCGAGGTCATGTCCGGCAATGACATTGAGGATCGCCGCGACGTCGATCACGTTCCGGGCAATCGGGCCGATATGGTCGAGCGAGGGGGCGAGGTCGAATGACCCATAACGGCTGACGCGCGCCCAGGTCGGCTTCAGGCCGCTGACGCCGTTGGCGGCCGAGGGCCAGCGGATCGACCCGCCCGTGTCGGACGCGATCGCGCCGAAGCACAGGCCGGCGGCGGTCGCGACCGCTGATCCGCTGGAGGAGATGCCCGCCCAATAGTCGCCGTTCCATGGGTTTTGCACCGGCGGAATCGATGGGTGGTAGTCGGAATACGCCCCCTCGGTAAGCTGGGTCTTGCCGATCAGGACTGCCCCTGCGTCGATGAGCTTTCGCACGACGGTCGCATCGCGTGCCGGCACATAGTCCTTATGGACCACGGTACCGGCCGCCGTTGCGACGCCCCTGATCCAGCAAAGGTCCTTTACGGCTATGGGAACGCCATGGAGTGGGCCCCGGTGGATTCCCGCCTCGATCTCGCGGTCGGCAATCTCCGCCTGGCGGAGGGCGCCCTCGTCCAGGACGCGTGCATAAGCCCGCAATTCACCATCCAGACGCCGAATGCGCGAAAGGAGCGCCTCGGTGACAGCCTTAGAGGCGATGGCGCGGCGAGCGATAAGCGCTCCGACCTCTGTGAGACCACAGAACTCCACGTTGAAAGACATCCGATCCAACCTCTCCAGCGGTCACGCACTTTCGGGCGCGACAAGCTATGATTTAGAATTTATGCGATTCTTGGTGGCTTGCTTGCAGCATTGACGCTTGATATCAGCACGAATTATCCTCTCTTCTCTCCTTGGACAAACCAGAAGACTTAACCCTGATGACTCAGATTTTCTAACTCATGCCAAGCCGATTACCTCCCCTTAACGCGCTGAAGGCGTTCGAGGCCGCTGCCCGCCACCTCTCGATCAAACTGGCCGCGGAGGAATTGTGCGTGACGCCGGGGGCCGTCAGCCAGATGATCAGGGTTCTGGAGGAAAATCTCGGCGTGAAGCTCTTTGAGCGGGTGACGCGAGGGATTTTTCTGACTGACGCGGGCCGCGATTATCTGCCATCGATACGAAATGCGTTCCGCCAGATCGCCGGTGCATCCGAGCGGATCGCGGCCCAGCTGGATTCTGGGCTGCTCACCCTCAGCGCCACGCCTTTTTTTGCGTCGGCATGGCTGGTGCCGCGATTGTCATCCTTTCGAACGGCGCAGCCCGGCATCGATCTGCAGATCGTCACCAGCAATGCACTGGTGGATTTTTCTCGCTCGGACGTGGATGTCGCGATCCGCCATGGGATGGGCGGATATCCCGGACTTCGCAGCGACCGCGTCGTCACGGTCGAGATGATCGCCGTGGCGACCCCCGACCTCATCGACCGAGCCGGCCGTCCGAACCGGCCATCAGATCTCGTGCGTTGGCCGCAGGTTCACGATGCCGAACGAAAGGGCTGGAGTCTGTGGTTTGACACGCACGGCGTTGCGGAGAGGACGACTACGCGTGGCCCCTCCTTCGATGACAGCGGCCTCTTGCTAAAAGCGGTGCTCGCCGGCCAAGGCGCGGGACTGCTTCCGGCTGCCCTGGTCGAAGATGAACTGCGCGACCGGCGTTTGATCCAGTTGTTTCCGCCCGCTCGAATGGAGGAGTTTGCCTACTATCTCGTCTGTCCGGACAACCGCCAGCAGCAGTCCAAGATCACAGCGTTCCGGGATTGGATCTTGAACGCATGACGGCAAGATGGGACGGAGTTACATCCTCAGGTACTGACTTCAGCAGGGAGTAGATATCCACGCTTCAACTGACCAAGGCGCGGTTAGGGTGGTGGGAAATTTCCATTGGCGACAGCGGGCTAGCGCCAGTTCCGGACATTGGCTTCCTACCCGAAACCAAACGTTTGTAAGTCCTGCGTGCTACCGAGAGGAGGCATCTGGCAGGGGGCAGAAGCGGAATAGAACAAGTGGCTACTCAGGCAGCCCTGCCAGGCGCAGGGCGTCGCCCAGCACGTCGGCAAGCGCGGGAGCGCAGTTCACCCCGGCGAATTGGCGGCCGAAGCGAAATGCCGGATGGAGTTCGAGTACGCGGGCCGCGGCGCGCTGTGCCTCTTCAAGGCGCCCGAGCTTCGCCAGTGCGGCTGCCAACTGCACATAGGTGATGCTATGCGCAGGATTGGCCTGCACGGACCTGTGAGCTGCATGGCAGGCCTCGTCATAGCGGCCACGCAGCAGATGGCTCATCGCCTGCGCATCGAAAGCCGCGAAGGCCCAGGGATCGAACGGACTGAGACGCATGCCCTGCTCGCTCCAGGCGATTGCGCGCTCCGCTTCTCCACCCCAACCGAACATGACGCTGCCGAGAATATAGGTCAGCGCCGATGACGGGCTGATCGCGAGCGCGGCTTCGAAAGCGGTCAAAGCGGCGCCTCGGTCATGACCATCCATGCCGATAGAAAACCCGGCAAGGGTCAGCGCTGCGGCATCGTCCTGGCCATGGATCAGTGCGAGGCGGGCATGGCGGATCGAGGCTTCGCGGCTGGCTTCCTGCCAGCCGGCGCGCAGGAAGAGGCAGTGGTGGCACATCGCGGCGTTGCCGTATGCCAGCGCATAATTGGGATCGAGCACGATGGCTCGTTCGAGCAGCCCGAGAGCCCGCGTCACTTGGCCCGGCATACCGGAATCGACGTCAGGCTGAGCCCGTAGCACGAGATCATAAGCATCAAGGCTATCTGGCCGCTTGCGTTTCACCCGATCGATCTCGGCGCGGCGGACACTTGGTGCGATCGCCCCGACAGCCGACAAGGCGATCTCGTCCTGAAGCGTAAAGATGTCCTCGGAATTGCAGTCGTAGCGATCGCCCCAGACATGAGCGCCGGTCGAGGCATCGATCATCTGGACGCTGACGCGGACATGGCTACCGGACTTGCGCAGGCTGCCTTCGAGCACATAGCGCACGCCGAGTTCGCGGCCGACCTGCTTCGGGTCGAGCGTGCGCCCCTTGTAGATAGTCGTCGAAGGGCGTGCGATGACGAACAGCCCCTTGATGCGGGCGAGGCCGGTGACGATGTCGTCGACCATCCCGTCGGCGACGTGGTCCTGCTCCGGATCGTCGTTCAGATTGATGAAGGGCAACACCGCGATCGAGGGCCCGTCCGGCAAAGTCAGCCGCGCCGATGCGGGGGGCGCCGGATCGGGGTCGTCGATGGCGACGGCCGGCCCGACATAGCGATAGCCGCGCCTGGGCAGCGTTTCGATCCAGCCAGCGCCGCCGACCTGCTGATCAAGGACGCGCCGTATCGCGGCGATCTGAACCGTGAGATTGCTGTCTTGAATTGCTTGCGCCGGCCAGGCTGCCTCGAACAGGGCTTCCTTCGCGACCGGCCGGCCGTTGCGTTCCACCAAAAGCGTGAGCAGCTCCACCGCTCGCCGGCCGAGCCCAACCGGCTCGGCGCCGCGGAACAGGACTCCGGTTCCGGCTTCGAGGCGGTAAGGGCCGAATGCGAAGGTCTTCGCCATGGTCCAAGATGGAGCTAGCTGCGAATTTTTCGCAACAATTTCGGAAGGGTTTCGCGACTTGCCGGCAGGGCGAGGACAGGATGCGGCGGAGGCAACTCTAGCCGGTGGAGGATCAGATGAGTGCCACTCCCGTCATCCGCATGCCCGGGCAGACCCATGGCGTCTCGCTGCGCGGCCACCCTATGGCGTTCCTCGTCACAGACCAGAATACCAAGCACACGAGCATGTTCGAGTGGACGATCCCGGCAGGGTTCGCCACCGGGCTGCATGTCCACCGCGTCCAGGAGGAGACCTTCTATGTCCTGGAAGGCGAGTGTGAGTGGCATGTCGGCGACGAGATCGTCCGCGCTCGCCCCGGGACCTTCCTGTTCCTGCCACCGGGTGTGCCGCACAACATCACGAACGTGAGCGAGGAGCCGGCACGCGTGCTGATGACGGTTTCACCGCCCGGACATGAGCATTATTTCGAGGAGCTCGCGAAACTCGCCGCGCGAGGCGCACCCGATCCCGCGGCGTTGGCTGATCTCCGGGATCGCTACGACACCGATCAGCTGTCGACGCTGACCACGCGAGCATGAGATCGCACCACACGCTTCATGCTCGCTGAACCTGACCTCCGCGGCGAGGCCATGACCGAACGCGCGGTCCGATCACTCTTCGAAGCTGGAAGGCGACTCCTAAGGCTTCGGCCGCTCGTTCGTTGCGCCAATTTGGTAAGTCCGGTCCTGCCCAATACGGACCTTCCCGCTCTGCGGAGGCCTGCTCACGTGCGGCGTCACGCCTCACCTAATTGGGGAGGGGCTGGAGGAATTGGACCGCCAAGGGTCCAGCACCGGCAAAACGGGCTGCCGACGGGAAGCAGCAACCTTGGCAGCAAGCTATGATCGGGATGCCTTAGAATCAAATGGGACGCCCGGCTCGGGCCGGGCGTCCAGAGGCAGATTGCGGAACTCGACCGACAATCGCGGCAGCACTATGCCCCGATTTTCATCACTTTGAGGAGGCAGGCATAATGTTTCCGCAGGCAATGACATAAGATCTTGAAATCATTCAACTGCGACGAGAGACTTCTGCAGGTTAAGTTCCGCAAATTGAGGGATAGTACTTCCGCATAATTGTGCGTACGGACCGCGTCAAAGCAAAAAAAAGCCCGGCCAAAGGGCCAGGCTCTTCTCAGCCGAAAGGGGCGGGAAGAGATCTGGAGGAATTTCAGACCGCCGATAGAACGAAGCCATGACCTGTTTATGCGTCAAAGCCGGTTCGATGCCCCTCGACGCCAATTCTCGTTTCAGGATCGGCATGTGCTTGGAGCGGCCGCGCGCGAGTTCATGGAGTGATGTGAACTGTGCCTTGAACGCTTCGGCGGCTTTTCGAGGGACGGCGATGTAGGGGCAACGATTTTTGGGACTTATGCGCCTCTCGCTCGATAGCACCTTACTCTCGACGAGTGCGCTCAGAACCCGATCTGTTGTGCCGAGCATGTCTGCCGCTTGGCCCATCGTAAGATGATCGCTGTCTTCACTGCGTATGAGTCTTTTCACCTCGGTGACATCGACCAACAGAGACGGGAAACCGGTCGTGGCGGGCCATGAACCGACCCAACGGAGCCGGCGGTCCAGGATTAGTCTTACAATCTCCATTGCTGAGCAGCAGGTACGTTTCGCGGCAGCGGCGATCGTCATCTGGGGCCACTCTGGTTCTTTGACCCAAACGACGTTGGTGAATAGGCGGTAAAGCGCGGCATGGATGAGGCGAGGGGCGATCTTCGTCGGCTGTCCGTTGCTAATTTCGACGTTCGCAACTTCGGCCAAGCCAAGGATGAGGCCTTCAATCATCTCCAAATCGCGGGGCAATTGCAGCAGAGGGACCGAGACGAATTGGCCACGTCTGCGGATCTCGTCGACGCGTCGCATCTCAGGGACGAGACCGGGCAAACCGGAGATGATTAGCCCAACCGGCCAGTCAGGTGAGACCATGAGGCCCTTGAGGGCCTTGCGGATGTTGTCCAACTGGAGCGAGTTTGCGCCGTCGGTCAGATTATGCATTTCGTCGAGATGGATGAGTAGAACGCCGGCAGCAGGCAGGAGCTCATGGATACGAGCCCAAATGATGTGGTCCGCCAGCTCTCGGGACAGCGGGTAGCCAGGTGCTCTCAACAGCTCTCGCCCGAGCGTCTTTAACGTGCAGGGAGCCGGCACGGTCACGCGAATGAGGGGAGAGCGTTGCTCTCCCCGGGATTGAAGAACCGGATGCGTCCGGAAAAGCCGGTCAAGAGATTCCGTCTTGCCAGTTCCCGCCTCGCCGGTCACCACGAGGCATCTAGCTTCAAGCCGCGCTTCAGGATGAGGCACTCCCGCCACGATTCTGCGCGAGAGGACAGATCTGAGAAGCGTGTCGAACTTGGCACGGAGATCATCGTCCCAATCCGTCTGGATGTACCGGCCTTTCAGGCGCTCCCGCACGTCAAGCAGGCGGCGCTGTGGCTCGGAAAGAGACGATCGGAGCAGGTCGATAACTTGGAAATCGGATTCGATAGACATGGCATCAGTCCGTGATGGTAAAGCGGCGCGGAGGGGGCGTCGGCTGATCCGGGGCAGGGCTGTTCGCGACCGCCTGGTTCGCAGCCGGAATTGCACCGCTCGTGAGATCCTGATTGATCGGTTTCGCGTCGGGCGGCAGTTGCGCGGCGCGCTTGAACCCGAAGCCAATCTCCTTCTCGGCGTATGCCAACTGCTCTGGAGTCGGGCGTGTCGAAAGTGATCCACCCCCGTTGAATTGGTCCACCCTGAAGTATGTCTTTTGGCAGACAGGAGGACCGAGATGCCGAAGAAGCGCCACAAGCCCGAAGAGATCGTCGCGAAGCTACGCCAGGTCGATGTGTTGGTCTCGCAGGGGCAATCCGTTGCCGCGCCGTCGCGGACCTGACGCTCGACAAGCTGATCCTGAAGGAAGCCGCGTCGGGAAACTACTGAGCCCCGCGCGTCGCCGTGCGTGCATTGAGCATGTCCGGGTCGTCCTGAAGGTGTCGGAGCGGCGAGTCTGCCGCGTGCTCGGGCAGCATCGCTCGACCCAGCGCCGGATCCCACGTGGGCGAGACGACCAGGAAAAGCTCATCGCCGACATCGTCGAACTGGCCCGCCGTTACGGCCGCTACGGCTATCGCAAGATCGCCGCGTTGCTGCGGTCGACGGCAGGCTGGGTCGTCAACGACAAGCGGGTCGAGCGCATCTGGCGACGTGAGGGGCTGAAGGTTCCGGCCCGACAACCCAAGCGCGGCCGCCTCTGGCTCGCGGACGGATCTTGCATCCGCCTGCGTGCAGAGCGGCCCAATCACGTGTGGTCCTACGACTTCGTCGAAGACCGCACCCATGATGGGAGGAAGTACCGCATGCTGAACGTAATTGACGAGTTTACCCATGAATGCCTGGCGATCCGCATCGATCGCAGGCTGAAGGCGATCGACGTCATAGACGTGCTCTCGGACCTGTTCATCCTGCGCGGTGTGCCGGAGCATGTTCGTTCAGATAACGGGCCGGAATTTGTCGCCAAGGCCGTGCAGGAATGGATCGGCGCGGTCGGTGCCAAGACTGCCTACATCGCCCCTGGCAGTCCCTGGGAGAACGGCTTCATCGAGTCGTTCAATGCCCGGTTGCGCGACGAACTCCTCGACGGCGAGATCTTCTACTCACTCGCGGAGGCGAAGACCGTCGTCGAAAGCTGGCGGCGCCACTTCAACACGCTGCGCCCACACGGCTCGCTCGGCTACAGGCCTCCCGCGCCAGAGGTCTTCATCCCAGCCATGACCGCGCGGCCGGCTGCGCAAACCAGACCGGCTACGCCGCCCGCGCTAGCGCCGAGGCCAACCGTACACTAACAATCACATCGGACCTCTCCGCGGGGGCGGATCAG
>NZ_JBFTIC010000016.1:0-45584 GCF_056394545.1 Allobosea sp. 10N428
GGTCTGGACCGTGCGGGTGATGATCTCGCCGGCGGCCTTGGCCTCGCCGACCCTGGCATTGAAGCCGTCGATGTTGCGCACCGCGAGCTTCGACATCTTCTTGTAGCGCTCCTCCATCTCGCGCACCGCCCATTTGAGGGCGACGACCGCCTTCTTGGGATCGGTCACGACCGGAGTGAGCAGATGCGGGATGCCGTCATAGACGGAGAGCTCCAGCATCTTGGGATCGACCATGATCAGCCGGCATTCCTCGGGCTTCAGCCGGTAGAGGATCGACAGGATCATGGTGTTGATGGCGACCGACTTGCCCGAGCCGGTGGTGCCGGCGACGAGAAGGTGCGGCATGCGCGCCAAATCCGCGATCACCGGCTCGCCGCCGATGGTCTTGCCGAGGCAGAGCGCCAACTTGTGCTTGGTCGCCTCGAAATCCTGGCTGGCGAGGAGCTCGCGCAGGAAGACGGTCTCGCGCTTGCTGTTGGGCAATTCGATGCCGATGGCGTTCTTGCCCTGCACCACCGCGACACGGGCCGAGACCGCACTCATCGAACGCGCGATGTCGTCAGCCAGCGAGATCACCCGCGAGCTTTTGATGCCGGGGGCAGGTTCGAGCTCATAGAGCGTCACCACCGGGCCGGGGCAGGCCTGGACGATCTCGCCCCTGATATTGAAATCCTCGAGCACGCCTTCGAGCAGGCCGGCATTCTGCTGGAGGACCTCGACCGGCATCGCCTCGGCCTGCGCCACAGGCGGCTCGGTCAAAAACTCGATCGGCGGGAGCTGGAAGCCGGCATCCTGCATCACCGGCAGCTCGACGAGGCGATGCTTGGCCTTGAAGGGGGCGGCCTTGGTCGGCTGAACCATGACGGGCTCGGGCACAACGACCGGCTCGGGCGCGGGCTCGACCACAGGGCGCGTGCTGCGTGCCAGCGGCACTCCGGGCTTCACGGCGATCACGGGGTCGACCGGGACGGGAACGTCATTCTCGACCGGCTCGATCTCGGCGGCCGGCGCACACCAGGACGGCACGGAGATCTGGAAGCTCACCTGATAGCTCTGACCCCAGTTCAGACCCGACCAGGCGGGAACGATGAGCGGGGCCGAAACGGCGAGCGGCGCAGCCTCGGGCCGCTTGGCCTCGGGCTGTGGCCGCGCCTTGCCCTGAGCCCGTGGCGGCTCTTCGGAAACGGTGTCGGCCGCAGCCGGGGTGGTGGCGGCGGACCATCTCGCAGGGGGCGTGACGGTCTCGAACGAAAACTCGGCGTCGTCGCGCTCGGCCTCGGGCACGCATTCCCAGAAGGCGTGGTCGGAAATGAAGGCGAGCGGCGTCGTGGCCTCCTCGGCCTCGGCAACCGTCTCCGGCCAGACGACCTCGCCGGTCACCTCGAAGGGCTCCTCGATGATCGGGGCCATCGCCTCGTCAGGCGCGTCCAGCGGCTCGGCAAGCGATGCATCTTCGCTCTCCGGAGTGCCCCAGACCTTCTTGATGAGATGGTCCGGCGTCCGCCAGAAACGGACGCGATTCGTGCTGGCCGGCGGCTCGGCCGGCCGCGCTGGAACGGCTATCGCCCTGGATTCGGTCGAAGCGGGAACAGCCTGCTCTCGCTCGACTTGCGCCGCCTTGCGTAGCTTGTCGGGCGTGCGGCTGAAACGCACGTTCTCAGGCCGGACGCAAGGCTTCTCCTGCGGCTCCTCCACCGGGCGCCGGACAGCTCGCGGCGACACCGGAGCCTGGAAGGATTCGTCGGCTTGGTCGGCGCTATAAGCCTCGGAAACGATGACGTTCGCGCGGCGGTGACGGTCAAGTTTGTGCATGGGCTTGGGCGAACACGATAACTCGTTAACCAGTCACCCAGTGCTAGCCCGGCAGGGTTAAGGCCCCATGAATCCGAGCCGTTGTTAACAGGCGAGGCAGAACTCAGTCCCGCGTGTCGTCATCCTGCAGGACGCGCCAGGCCGCCCCCTCCAGATCGGCGAACTGGCCTGATCGCATGCACCAGAAGAAGGCGCCGAGCCCGATCAGACCGAGTCCGAGGGCGAGGGGAAACAGGATCACGATGATGTTCATGCATCTGCCTCCGAGGAAGCCCCGCGGCCGCGTGCGCGCAGGGCATTGAGCGTCACCACCAGCGACGAGCCGGACATGGCGACGGCGGCGACGAGCGGCGTCGCCAGCCCGGCAATCGCGATCGGCACCGCCACCGCGTTGTAGAGCACGGCGAACCAAAGGTTCTGCAGCATCAGCCCGCGCGCCTTCCGCGCGATCTCGATCGCTGCGGAGACCGGGGCAAGGCTGTCGCCGAGGAAAACGACATCGGCCGCCGCCTGCGCGAGATGAGTCGCGCTCACCGGCGAGATCGAGACATGGGCACCCGCGAGCGCCGGCGCATCGTTGAGGCCATCGCCGACCATCAGCACCTTGCGGCCATTCGCCGCCATGCTGTCGAGCAGGTTGAGCTTGTCGCCCGGAAGCAGGCCGGCCTGCACATGCGCGATGGCAAGCTCGGCCGCGATCGGCGCGACGGCCTCCGGGCGGTCGCCGGATAGGATCGCGATCTCCAGCCCCGCCGCGCGCAGCGCGTCGATCGTCGCGCGCGCCTCGGGACGCAGGCTCTGGCCGAGCGCCAGAACAGTGCAGCAGGAGCCGTGGCGATAGGCGATCAGTGAGGCGCCGGGATGAAGCGCCTTCACCGACTCAGCTTCGGCTTCAGCCCCGCAGAAGGCGATGCTGCCGAGCCGCTGTTCGTCGTTGCCTTCGCCTGCCGTCAGGCCTTGACCGCGTTCCTCGCGGACATCGGACCTTGCGGACGCGCCTCCGAGCGCCCGCGCCAGAGCCTGCGCCAGCGGGTGGTTGCTCGCCGCGGCGAGCGCGCCGATCTCGACGCGGCGCTCAAGCGGCAAAGCCTCGGGATTGAGGATGTCCGGCTCGGGCAGGGTCAGCGTTCCCGTCTTGTCGAAGACGACGATATCCGCTTCCGCGAGGCGCTCCAGCGCATCGCCCTCCTTCAGCATGATCTTGCGCTTGAACATGGCGGAAGCCGCGACGACCTGCACCGCCGGGATCGCCAAGCCGAGCGCGCAGGGGCAGGTGATGATCAGCACGGTGACGGCGATCATCAGCGCCTCGGGCCAGGCCAGCCCCCAGGCCAGCCAGCCGAGGAAGGTCGCGGCCGCCAGCGTGTGGACCACCGGCGCGTAGAGCCGCGCAGCCCGGTCCGAGAGGCGGACATAGCGCGAGCGGCTGCCGACGGCCTGGCTCATCAGCCGGTCGATCTCGTCGAGCAGCGTGCCCTGCCCGGCAGCCTCGACCCGCACCGTCAGCGCGCCGGTGAGGTTGAGCGTGCCGGCATGGACGCGCTCGCCATGGCCGATCGCAACAGGGGCAGTCTCCCCGGTAACGAGGCTCTGGTCGAGCTCGGAGCGGCCGGTCTCGACGATACCGTCGACCGAGACGCGCTCGCCTGGACGCACGAGAACGCGGTCGCCCGCCGCGATCGCCGCGATCGGCGTGATCGTCCAGCTGCCGTCATCGGCCAGCCGCGTCGCGGTTTCGGCCTTGAGCGCGGCGAGATTGCCGGCGAGGTCGCGGGTGCGCCGCCGCATCAGCTGGTCGAGATAGCGCCCGATCAGCAGGAAGAAGAGCAGCATCACCACGCCGTCGAAATAGGCGTGGCGACCATGGGTCCATGTCTCCGCCACCGACATAGCGAGCGCCAGCACGACGCCGATGGTGATCGGTACGTCCATGTTGACCGCGCCGGCCTTCAGCGCCCTGAGCGCGCTCTCGAAGAACGGCCGGCCGGCATAGGCCGCCGTCGGCAGGGCGATGAGTGCCGAAAGCCAATGGAAGAAGTCCCGCGTCGTCGGGTCGATGTCGCCACTGTTGCCGGACCAGACCGCGACCGAGAGCAGCATGATGTTCATCGATGCGAAACCGGCGACGCCCAGCCGGCGCAGCAGGCTGCGCTCCTCGGTGGCGGCGCCATCCTCCTGCCGCTCGGGCACGAAGGGATAGGCCTTGAAGCCGAGCGCCGCGAGCTTGTCGACGACCGCTTCCGGCCGCAGCAGCGCTTCGCGCCATTCGACCGAGACGCGCTTCAGGGCGAGATTGACGCGGGCGCCGAGAATGGCGGGCTCGCGGCCGAGGCCGCTCTCGATCGCCTGCATGCAGCCGGCGCAGCGGATGCCGTCGACCGCGAGCTCCATGCTGGCGACGCCGCCATCGCGATGGCGCACGAAGACGGAAAGATCCTGCGCCGCCATCTCACTTCTCCGGCAGGGTGATGCGGCTGCGCGAGACGAAGACGACCTCCTCGCCGCGACGTGCCTTCAGCTCGAGGATCCAGGCACCGGCGTCGATACGGTCGAAGCACGCCTCGTAGCGCCCCGGCTGGCGTTCGCTCAGCGCGACGCTGTGGTCGCGCGCGGAGGTAGCGGGGTGGCGAAGCCGCGCCGTCGCCGTGAAGCCGGAGAGCGGCTGGCCGAGCCGGTCGGCCAGCGTCACGTCGAGCGCCGCGCCCTCGCCCTGCCTTGCGAGCGTGGCCGCGGCATTCCAGCCGCGCGCGTCGCGCTCGTGCTGGCGCGCGATCTCCTGGTTGAAGTGCTGGCTGTCCTCATAGGCGCTGCGGGTCTCGACCCCCGGCATGGTCCGCAGCGCCACCGTCATGATCGTCGCATTGACCGAGATGATGACACCGAAGAACAGCACCAGCATCGCTGCAACCATGCGCCCGGTGAGCCGGAAAGGGCGGCGCGGGCGCGGGACGGCGGGGGTGTCGCAGGACATCAGGAAAACTCCGCAGCAGCTCATGGTTTGCCTCCGGGCGCCATGAAGTGGTCGGTTGCGCGCACGGTTTCCCCGGCGAAGAGATCCGAGGCGGTGATGGTGATGGGCTGAGACGCATCGAGCGGCACGCCTGCCGGCACGGTGACGAGGACACGCACTTCTCGCGAGGTGTCCGGATCGACGTTCACGACCGGTCGGAGATCGGCGGTGGGTGCGACGCCGACCGCGTCGATGCGGATGCCCGGCAGGCCATCCACGGTGAGCGCGAAGGGGCGGACATCCGGGCGCTTGTTGAGCAGGCGCACCGCATAGGCGTTGCGGATCGAGCCGTCGCTCAGCGTCACGAAGAGCGGCGCGCGCTCGTGCAGCACCGAGATATCGGCGGTGCGACGCGTCGCAAGCTGCCAGATCATGGCTCCGCCGACGACGAGGATCAGCGCCGCATAGATCAACGTGCGCGTCCGTAGCGGGCTGTAGACGGCTGGCTTTCCGGCAATGCGCCGCTTGACGTTGATCTCGGTGTCATAGGCGATCAGCCGCTTGGGACGGTCGATCTTGGCCATCACCGTATCGCAGGCGTCGATGCACAGGCCGCACTGGATGCAGTCGAGCTGGGCGCCCTCGCGGATATCGATGCCGACCGGGCAGACGGCGACGCATTGGTGGCAGTCGATGCAGTCGCCGGCCGGCGCGCCCTGCGCCTTGAGCCTCGAGGCCTGCTTGACCGAGACGCGCGGCTCGCCGCGGTCGTAGCGATAGGTGACGTTGAGCGCCTCGTCGTCGGTCAGGGCCGCCTGGATGCGCGGCCAGGGGCACATGAACTTGCAGACCTGCTCGCGCATGATGCCGGCGAGCGAATAGGTGGTGAAGGTCAGGATCGCGATCCAAACATAGGCCGAGATCGGCGCGGTGAAGGTCGCGAGCTCGCGCACCAGTGTCGGCGCATCGGCGAAATAGAGGACCCAGGCGCCGCCGGTCCACCAGGCGATGACGAGCCAGACGGCGTGTTTGGCGCTCTTGCGCCAGAGCTTGTCGAAACTCCAGGGCGCCTCGTCGCGGCGCATGCGCTCGCGCCGGTCGCCCTCGAAAAAGCGCTCGACGGCGAGGAAAAGGTCGGTCCAGACCGTCTGCGGGCAGAGATAGCCGCACCAGACCCGGCCCGCGACGGCGTTCATCAGGAAGAGGACGAACGCCGCCATGATCAGCAGGCCGGTGAAGTAGTAGACCTCCTGCGGCCAGATCTCGATGAAGAAGAAGTAGAAGCGATTGTTGGCGATGTCTGCCAGCACCGCCTGATCAGGCAGATGCGGGCCGCGATCCCAGCGCAGGAACGGCAGCAGGTAGTAGATGCCGAGGCACAGGAACAGGATGAGCCATTTCGCGCGCCGGAACGGGCCGGAAACGCTCTGCGGATAGACCTTCCGCGACGCCGCAAAAAGCGGGGTGTCGTCGGGATCGGCCTCGGCGGTGCTCACGCTACTGCCCTCCCCCCAGCGAGTGGACGTAGACGGTCAGCGCCTTCAGCGTGGGTTCGTCGAGGCGGCCGCCCCAGGCCGGCATCACGCCGCCCCGGCTGTTGGTGATGGTCTCGGTGAGCGAGGCCATGTCCATGCCGTAAAGGCTGATCGCGTCGGTCAGGTTGGGCGCGCCCAGCTCCTGGTTGCCCTTGCCGGCGGGGCCGTGACAGGCGGCGCAGTTGTCGTCGAAAAGCTTGCGCCCAAGCGCCAGGTTGGCCTTTGGCTCGGTCGACAGGCCGGCGAGCTCGCGGACATGGTTGGCGACAGCGTTGATCTCGTCGCGCTTGAGCATGCCGTCGCGGCCGAAGGCCGGCATCTGGCTCACACGCGTCTCGTCATTGCCGGCGACGCGGACGCCATGGCGCAGCGTCTGCATGATCGCGTCGAGCGAACCACCCCAGAGCCAGTCGTCGTCGTTCAGATTGGGATAGCCCTTGCCCCCGGCGCCGCCGACGCCGTGGCAGGCGGCGCAGTTGTCGCCGAAGGCCGCCTTTCCCTGCGCCATCGCGATCTGGAACAGCGCCGGATCGGCCTTGATCTGCGCGGGCGTGGCGTCGGCCATGCCCGCGGCCTGGACAGCACGCTGAGCCTTCAGTTGCGCCATGTCCGCGCTGATATCGGCCCGGCTGGCATAGCCGATCACGCCCTTGGTGGCGTCGGTCAGCAGCGGCCAGGCCGGGTAGACGATCCAGTAGCCGAAGGCCCAGACGATGGTGGCGTAGAAGATGCCAAGCCACCAGCGCGGCAGCGGGGTGTTGAGCTCGCGGATGCCGTCCCATTCATGACCGGTCGTGGCGATGCCGGTGTGAGGGTCGATATGCGGGGCGTCGTGCTTATTCTGGTCCATGGTCAGTCCTCGCGCAGCGGATTGAGCGCGGCTTGCTCGAAGCGGGCGCGGTTCTTCGGCCAGAAGGCGTAGAGGCAGACGCCGAGGAAGACGGCGACGAAGTAGATCAGGCCAGCGGACTGGGCGAAGCCGGCGAGCCAGTGATAGGTCGTTTGCATGGCAGCCTCGCTCAGCGGATGTTGGCCTTGTCGTCGTAAAGCTTGAAGTCGACGAGCGTGCCGAGCGCCTGGAGATAGGCGATCAGGGCGTCGGCTTCGGTGATGCGCTGGGGGTTGCCGTCAAAATCACGCGACTGCACCCGCGGATAGCGCTTCTCCAGATCGGACTGGCCGGGATGGTCCGGCGTCGCCTGCGCCTTCAGGTCGCTCTGCGCCTGCGCGATCATCTCGTCGGTGTAGGGCACGCCGCCGGCGCGGTTGGCGCGCAGCTCGTCGGCGATGTCGTTGTAGTTCAGCTCGGTCTTCGCCAGGAAGGGATAGCCCGGCATGATCGACTGCGGGACGACCGCGCGCGGCTCGGCGAGATGCGCCCGCTGCCACTCGTCGGAGTACTTGCCGCCGACGCGGGCGAGGTCAGGCCCCGTCCGCTTCGAGCCCCACTGGAAGGGCTTGTCGTACATGCTCTCGGCCGCGAGCGAGTAATGCCCGTAGCGCTCGACCTCGTCGCGCAGCGGCCGGATCATCTGGCTGTGGCAGTTGTAGCAGCCCTCGCGGACATAGATGGATCGGCCGGCCAGTTCGAGCGGGGTGTAGGGGCGCATGCCCTGCACGGTCTCGATCGTGTTCTTCAGGTAGAAGAGCGGGGCGATCTCAACCAGGCCGCCGACCGAGATCACCAGCAGCACGCCGATGACCAGGATGATCGAGTTGGTTTCGAATATCTTGTGCTTGGCCCAGAGCGACCGGCGCGCGGGCTTGTGTTCGATGCTCGTCATTCCGGAAGCTCCTCAGACGGCCATGGCCAGCGGCGCCGGCGCCTCGTCGGAGAGCGGCATCTCGGCCGCGCTCTCGGAGCGCACGGTCATCCAGAGGTTGAAGGACATGATCAGCGCGCCGATCAGGAACAGGGCGCCGCCCAATGCGCGGATCACATAGAAGGGGTGCATCGCGGCGACGGTCTCGATGAAGGAGTATTCGAGGAAGCCGAGCGAAGTGTAGGCGCGCCACATCAGGCCCTGGAGGATGCCGGAAACCCACATCGCCGAGATGTAGAAGACGATGCCGAGCGTCGAGATCCAGAAGTGCCAGCTCACCAGCTTGAGCGAGTAGAGCCCCTTGCGGTTCCACAGCCAGGGCACGAGGCAGTAGATCGCGCCGAAGGAAATGTAGGCGACCCAGCCGAGCGCGCCGGAATGGACGTGGCCGATGGTCCAGTCGGTGTAGTGCGACAGGCCGTTCACCGCCTTGATCGACATCAGCGGGCCTTCGAAGGTCGACATGCCGTAGAAGGCGAGCGAGACCACCATCATCCGCAGCACGGGGTCGGTGCGCAGCCGGTCCCAAGCGCCCGACAGGGTCATGATGCCGTTGATCATGCCGCCCCAGGAGGGCATCCACAGCATGATCGAGAAGGTCATGCCCAGGGTCTGCGCCCAGTCCGGCAGCGCGGTGTAGTGGAGGTGGTGCGGGCCGGCCCAGATGTAGATGAAGATCAGGGCCCAGAAGTGGATGATCGAGAGCCGGTAGCTGTAGATCGGCCGCTCCGCGCGCTTGGGCACGAAGTAGTACATGATCGCGAGGAAGCCGGCGGTGAGGAAGAAGCCGACCGCGTTATGGCCGTACCACCACTGGAACATCGCATCCTGCACGCCCGACCACAGGCCGTAGGATTTCGGCGACAGGATCGAGACCGGCATGGCGACGTTGTTGCCGATATGCAGGACCGCGATGGTCAGGATGAAGCCGAGATAGAACCAGTTCGCCACATAGATATGCGGCTCCTTGCGCTTCATCACCGTGCCGAGGAAGACCAAGAGGTAGACGACCCAGACGATGGTCAGCCAGAGGTCGGCATACCATTCGGGCTCGGCGTATTCCTTGCCCTGGGTGATCCCCAGCAGATAGCCCGTGCCGGCGATGACGATGAAGAGGTTGTAGCCGAGGACGACGAACCAGGGCGAAAGCGTGCCGGCCAGCCGCGCGCGGCAGGTGCGCTGCACGACGTAGAACGAGGTGCCGATCAGCACGTTGCCGCCGAAGGCGAAGATCACGGCCGAGGTGTGCAGCGGCCGCATCCGGCCGAAATTGATCCAGGGCAGATCGAAATTGAGATCGGGGAAGGCCAGCTGCGAGGCGATGAGCAGCCCAACCGTGAAGCCGGCGATGCCCCAGACCATCGCGGCGACGGTCGCGAACTTGACCGGCTCCATGTTGTAGTTCGGCTTGCCGTCGAGCTCCTGCGGCTCGGCCGCAGGCGTGCCGTCGAAACAGCGGTTGGCGATCAGGATCACGCTGGCCGCAGCCGCCACGACGCCTAGCATGGCATGGAAGGCGTAGCCGGAGTTTTCGGCCAGTGCCGAGATCACGATCAGCGGCAGCACGCAGGCCGCCGCGATCAGCATGCCTATCATTTCGCCGACAGTCGCCTGCCTGACTTGGCTTGCCGTTGCCGTCACATTCGACTCCCGCTTGGTCGCCGGCGCATGAGCGCGCCATGAACGGGAGGCTTAGCGGGCGGCCTGAGGCCGGGCGTTGATTCAGGTCAAGCGGAGCGGGCGGCGGATTGCGACGAGAGCGCGCAGGCCTCAGGCCGCGACTGCGTTCATCCGCTCGGGATTCATCACGCGCACACCGCCCGGCACGATCAGGATCGTCTTGTCCTTGGCGAGGCGGGTGAAGGTACGGCTGACCGTCTCTATGGTGAGGCCGAGAAAATCGGCGATGTCCTGCCGCGTCATCGGCAGCGGCACCGTGACCGAAGGCTTGCCCAGGCGCGCCCAGCGCTGCTGCATGCCGAGCAGGAAACAGATCAGCTTCTCTTCGGCGGTGCGCCGGCCGAGGAGCATCATCTGCTCGTGGGCAAGCGTCAGCTCGTGCGTGGCGAATTCGTGGAGGCGCTTCAGCAGATGCGGCTTGGCGTCGACCAGCGCGGTATAAGCGCCGCGCGAGAAGGCGCAGGCCGCGACGTCGCCGATAGCATCGGCGGAGAAGCCATAGGCATCGCGCATGGCGAGCCCGAGGAAATCCCCCGGCAGGGCGAAGCCGACGACCTGGCGACGACCGTCCGACAGTAGCTTGTAGAGGCGCACCACGCCGGCGGTGACATTGTAGACGGAGTGAGCCTCGCGCCCCTGCGTAAACAACGTCTCGCCAGAGGCGAAATGCGTGGGGTGCGCCAGGGATTCAAGCAGCGCCAGCTCGTCGTCGGAAAGCGACGCGCAGACGCTCACCAGGCGAACCATGCAACTGCCGCAATTGCCCTCGCCACGGTTCGCAGTGCTACAGGCCGAAGGGTGACAGTTCACGATCGCATCTTCCCGCTTGTCGAAACGACCATAGCCGAGGCGAGCAGGGTCACAAAGCACGCTCGGCACCCTAGTCGGCGAAATTGATCCAGATCAATGCGACAACATCGCCCCCGCAACCACCGTGCGCCGCAGAAAATCGGGAGAGCCGCACGTGACCGGCGATGACATCTTCGAGGTCGCGCGCATCGCGCCGGCCGGAGCCGACGCCGTCTATGGCCTCGTCGCCATGCTGCATCCGGAGGTAACGCCCGACGACTGGGCCGCCTTCGTGCGCGAGCATTCGCAGGACGGCGCAAGGCCGCGGGGCGTCTTTGCCCTGCGCGATGGCCGCGGCATGCCGCATGCCCTGTTCACCTTCCGCGTCGCACAGACCATCAGTGGCGGAACCACGCTCGAAATCTTCGAGCTGGCGATGCTGCGCTTACCGGGGACGCATCTGGTCGATGCGCTGCTGCGCTTTGCCAATCAGCTCGCTGTCGAGCTTGGCCTGCCCCGGATCTCGATCTCGCTGGAGCGCTCGGCCGCCTGGCCGCAGGACCACGACGCACTGCAGCGCTCGGGCTTCCAGGTCGATCGCGTGATGGTTCTGGGGCGGGCCCGGATGGAGCCCGCACCCTGGAATTGACCTGTCTCAATCCGGCCTGGCGCCGCTCACGGGCGGCGCAAACCCGGCGGTCAGACCCGCTCCAGCGCGATGGCGATGCCCTGGCCGACGCCGATGCACATGGTGGCCAGCGCACGCTGCTTGCCGGTCAGCGACAATTCGAGCGCGGCGGTGCCGGCGATGCGGGCACCGGACATGCCGAGCGGATGGCCGAGCGCGATCGCCCCGCCATTCGGGTTCACATGCGCGCCGTCCTCGGCGATGCCGAGATCGCGGAGAACCGCGATGCCCTGGGAGGCGAAGGCCTCGTTGAGCTCGACGATGTCGAAATCGGTCGGTTTCAACCCCAGACGCTCGCAGAGCCTGCGGGTCGCCGGGATCGGCCCCAGCCCCATCACGCGCGGCGCGACGCCACCGGCAGCGCCACCGACGACGCGCGCCAGCGGGGTCAGGCCGTATTTCGCCGCGGCCTTCTCCGAGGCGATGATCAGCGCCGCGGCGCCGTCGTTGACGCCGGAAGCATTACCGGCGGTGACGGTGCCGCCTTCCTTGCGGAAGGGCGTCGGCAGCTTGGCGAGCTTCTCCAGCGTGGTGTCGCCGCGCGGATGCTCGTCGCTCTCGACGCGGATGGCATCGCCCTTCCGCTGCGGGATCACGACCGGCACGATCTCCTTGCCGAGGCGGCCATTCTGCTGGGCGGCGACCGCCTTGAGCTGCGAGCGCAGGGCGAAGGCATCCTGATCGGCGCGGCTGATGTTGCAATCGGCGGCGACGTTCTCGCCGGTCTCAGGCATCGAATCGACGCCGTATTGCTGCTTCATCAGCGGATTAACGAAGCGCCAGCCGATCGTGGTGTCGTGGATCTCGGCATGGCGCGAGAAGGCACTATCGGCCTTCGGCAGCACGAAGGGCGCGCGCGACATGCTCTCGACGCCGCCCGCGATCATCAGTTCGGCCTCGCCCGCCTTGATCGCGCGGGCCGCGGTGATGACGGCGTCCATCCCCGAACCGCAGAGACGGTTCATCGTCGTGCCCGGCACCTCCTTGGGGAGGCCGGCGAGCAGCAGCGACATGCGCGCGACATTGCGGTTGTCCTCGCCCGCCTGATTGGCGCAGCCGAAGATCACATCGTCCACTGCAGCAAAATCGACGCCCGCGTAGCGCTCGACCAGGGCCTTCAGCGGCACAGCGCCGAGATCGTCCGCCCGCACAGAGGACAGGGAGCCGCCGAAACGGCCGATCGGCGTGCGGACATAGCCGCAGATGAAAGCGTCGCTCATCGTCGGGAACTTCCCCTCTGTCGCCGTGCTTCAGGCCCGGCCGTCAGTCGGGTGTTCTCGCTGCCCCTCCGCGCTTTGTAAAGACGAAGCGGCGCGCGGCTGCGCCCGCCGCTTCCCCCGGCCTCACTTGCCCCAGCGCAGCGCCAGAGGATCCAGCTCGCGCGCGAGTTCGATCAGGCCCTCGCGAGTCTTCGGGTGCAGCGGCGTCAGCGGGTGGCGCACGGCCTCCGACTTGATCACGCCGCCTTCCTTCATCACCGCCTTGGCCGAGCGCAGGCCGCACTGGCGGTTCTCGTAGTTGATGATCGGCAGCACGCGGGCATAGAGCGCCGCCGCCTGCTTGCGGTCCCCGGCCGCATGGGCGGCGAGGATCGGCTTGATCAAGTCCGGGATCATGGCCGATGTCATGGTGCCGGTCGCGCCGGCGTCGAGATCCGCCATCAACGTGATCGCCTCCTCGCCGTCGAAGGGGCCGACGACGGCGTCGCCGCCCGCCTCGATCAGGGCGCGCAGCTTGTTCGCCGTGCCGGGCACCTCGATCTTGAAATAGCGGACGAGCGGAACCTCCTTCGCCAGCCGGATCATGAAGGGCACGGTCATGGTCACGCCGGAGAGCGGCGCGTCCTGCAGAATGACGGGCAAGCCGCAGACGTCGGTGACAGCCTTGAAATGCTCGATCATGCCCTGATCGTCGGCCTTGAGCAGCGCGCCGTGATAGGGCGGCATCATCATCAGCATCTTCGCGCCGGCATCGGCCGCGGCCTTGGCGCGCTGAGCCGCGATGCGCGTCGAAAAATGCGAGGTGGTGACGATGACCGGCACGCGGCCGGCGACCTGCTCGAGAGAGAGCCGCATGACCTGATCGCGCTCCTCGTCGGTCAGCAGGAACTGCTCCGAGAAATTGGCGAGGATGCAGATGCCGTCGACGCCCTGATCGACCATCAGGTCCATGACGCGCCTGTTGCCGGCGATGTCGAGGTCGCCATTGTCGTGGAAGATGGTCGGCGCGATCGGCAGGATGCCCTTATAGGGTTCGGTCATGGCGTCATCTCGTCTCTGGCGGACAGGGCGGCATTCGAAGGGGCGATACGGCCGTCAGACGGTTCTGGCGGCCTTGGTGCCACGCAAGCGGCGAGCGATGCTGCCGACAACGGGCAGCACCAGAAGCGCGAGCCCGACCGACATCAGCGTCGAGACCAGCGGGTTCGACCAGAAGATCGAGAGCGAGCCCTGGCTGAAGATCATCGACTGGCGGAATGCGTCCTCGGCCTTGTCGCCGATGACCATGGCCAGCACCAGCGGCGCGATCGGATAATCGAGCTTCTTGAAGACATAGCCGACGAGCCCGAAGATCAGCGCGAGCCAGATGTCGAACTCCTTGCTCGCGGCGGTATAGGCGCCGATGAAGCAGATCACCACGATGATCGGCCCGATGATCGAGAAGGGGATGCGCAGGATCGAGGCGAAGAGCGGCACCGTCGCCAGCACGATCACCACCGCGACGACGTTGCCGAGATACATCGAGGCGATCAGGCCCCAGACGAAATCCGGCCGGTCGGTGAAGAGCGTGGGGCCGGGGTTGAGCCCCCAGATCATCAGGCCGCCCATCATCACCGCCGCCGTCGCCGAGCCGGGAATGCCGAGCGCCAGCATCGGCAGCATGGCGGCGGAGCCGGCGGCGTGGTCTGCCGTCTCCGGCGCGATCACGCCCTCGGGCTCGCCCTTGCCGAATTTCGCCGGGTTGCGTGAGGAGCGCTTGGCCATGGCGTAGCTCATGAAGGAGGCCGCGGTCGGCCCGCCCGGCGTAATGCCCATCCAGATGCCGATCAGCGAGGACCGGAGCAAGGCGAGCCAGTAGCGCGGCAGCTTCGCCGCGGTGCGCAGCACGTCGCCGATGCGGACCTTGGCGGCGACGCCGTCGAATTTGAGCCCCTCCTCCATGGTCAGCAGCAATTCGCCGATGCCGAACAGGCCGATCACCGCGATCAGGAAGCTGACGCCCGCGAGCAGAACGTCGAACTCGAAGGTGAGACGGACATTGCCGGACACGGAGTCCATGCCGATGGTCGCCAGCGCAAAGCCTATCGCCATCGACACGACCGTCTTGAACGGCGAGGAACCGCCGAGCCCGATGAAGCTCGCGAAGGTCATGAAGTAGACGGCGAAATATTCGGGCGAGGAAAAGCGCAGCGCGAATTTCGCGACCCAGCCGGAGAGCAGCGTGATCAGGATGACGCCGGCCATGGCGCCGAAGCCGGCCGAGAGGAAGGCGAAGGATAGCGCCTCGGTCGCCTTCCCCTGCTTGGCCATGGGGTGGCCGTCGAAGGTCGTCGCGACCGATGAGGGCTCACCGGGAATGTTGAACAGGATCGAGGTGGTCGAGCCGCCGAAGAGCGCGCCCCAATAGAGCGAGGTCAGCAGGATGATCGCCGAGACCGGCTCCATCGAAAAGGTCAGCGGCAGCAGCAGCGAGACGCCGTTGGGGGCGCCGAGCCCCGGCAGGACGCCGACGAGCACGCCGAGCAGCACGCCGGCCATCATCAGCAGGATATGATGCGTGGTGAGCGCGACCGAGAAGCCGTGCATCAGGTTGGCGACGTTGTCCATGCTGATATCCCCGCCGCTTTCAGAGGCCGATGAGCGGCTCGATCGGGCCTTTGAGCAGGCCGATCTGGAAGAATTTTTCGAGCGAGAAATAGAAGAACGCCGCCGTCGCAAAGGCCGTGACCAGGGTCGGCAGCCAGCCATAACCACCCTGGAAGCGCATCGCGAAGACGAGGTAGAGGATCGTCGCGACATACATGCCGAGCGTCGCGCTGATGACGACGAAGGCAATCAGCGGCAGGAGGAATGAAAGCACGCGCTTGCCGCGCTCGGCATCGAGGAAGGACTCGGCGAGTACCGCCTTGCCGGCGACGCGCTGGCCGACCGTCATGGCGAGCGTGCCGAGGCTCGCAAGCGCGATCAGCGCACCCGCATAGAAGGGGAAAGCGCCGGGTTGCGGGCCGGACGTATCCCAGCCGATGCCGAATTCGAGCGAGCCCTTCACGATGACGAGCCCGAAGACGAGCGTCAGGATCGCGGTCCCGATCTCGGCCCAAAAGCGGGTGATCATGCGGTGGGTTCTCCCTTTCAGGGCTTGCACGTCATGGCCGGGCTTGACCCGGCCATCTCGGAAACCGGCCTTCGCGTCATGAGATTCCCGGGTCGACGCGTCGCGCCGCCCGGGAATGACGATCGCACCTTACTTCGCGACCCAGCCTTCGTTTTCGAAGACCTTCTTGTTCGCGGCCTCGTCCTTGGCGACGAAGTCGGTGAGCTCCTTGCCCTTCATGAAGCGGGCGGTCTGGGCGGTGCGCTGCACGAACTCCTGCCATTCCGGCGTCTTGGAGACCTTCTCCAGAAGGTCTGCATAGTAGGCCACCGCATCGGCAGGAACCTCGGCCGGCAGCCAGACGGTGCGCGGCATCTGGAAGGTCTCGAGCGGCAGTCCAGCCTCCTTGCAGGTCGGGATATCGCCCCAGCCCTTGCCCTCGAAGACCGGATCGCTCTTGGCGAGGCGGACCGGCGAGAAGACGCAGAGCGGCTTCACCTGCCCGGCCTTCCACTGGCCGATGTTCTCGTTGGGATTGTTGACGTTGGAATCGATATGGCCGCCGGCGAGTTGCACGGCCGCCGCGCTGCCGCCCTGGAACGGGACGTAGATCCACTTCACGCCGGACGCGTCCTGGATCATCGAAGTCAGCGTCTGGTCAGTGTCCTTGGACTGGCTGCCGCCCATCTTGAAGCCCATCGGCTTGGCCTTGACCGCCTCGATATAGGATTTGGCGTCGGCATAGGGGGCGTCGCCCTTCACCCAGAGCAGGAACTCGTCAAGCGCCAGCGAGGCGACGGGCGTCAGATCCGTGAACTTGTAGCCGAGCTTGGCGACATAGGGCAGCAGATAGGCGTTGTTGGTGCCGAAGATGACGCGGTTCGGATCGCCCTTGCCGCCCTTGCCATAGACATAGCCCTCGGCGCCGGAGCCGCCGCCCTTGTTCACCACGACGATCGGCTGCTCGGTGAATTTGTGCTTGGTAATGATCGACTGGATCACGCGGGCGAAATTGTCGGTGCCCCCGCCGGCGCCCGAGGTCACGACGAACTCGATCGGCTTGGTCGGCTCCCAGGCCTGCGCCGCGCTGGCGCCGCCGAGCGCGATCGCGCCAGCGAATACAGCCGAGATGGCAATGGTCTTCATGATGATTTTTCTCCCTAGGAACTGGATTTTTGCGACGCCGCTCTTGTTGGCGGCTTCACTGAAAGCAGCGGGAACTCAGGCCGCAGCGCGCGCCCCGGCCTTTCCGTCCTGAGCCATCTTGATCGCGAGCGACAGTGCCGCGCGCGTCGCGCCGAGATTGGCGATGCCCTTGCCCGCAATCTCATAGGCCGTGCCATGAGCCGGCGTGCAGATCGGGAAGGGGAAGCCGCCGATCAGGGTGACACCGCGGTCGAAGCCGATCAGCTTCATCGCGATCTGGCCCTGGTCATGATACATCGTCAGCACGGCATCGAAATCGCCGTTCTTGGCGCGCAGGAAGACGGTGTCGGAGGGGAACGGCCCCTCGACGGTGAAGCCCTTGGCCTTCGCCGCAGCAACCGCCGGCTCGATCGTCTCGATCTCGTCGCGGCCGAAATTGCCGCCGTCGCCGGCATGCGGATTGATGCCCGCGACCGCGATGCGCGGCGGGTTGAAGCCGGCCGCGCGCAGATTGGCATCCGCCAGGGTCAGCGCCCGCAGGATGCGCTCCTGCGTGATGTTCTGCGCCACCTCCGAAAGCGGGATGTGCGAGGTCACGCGGGCGTTCCAGAGCTTGTCGAGGATGTTGAACTCGCTCGCAGCCCCTTCGAAGCCGATGGCGTCGCGCACGAAGCGGATCTCGTCGTCATAGCCGGGATAGGCGAAGCGCATCGCCGCCTTGTTGAACGGCGTGAAGAACACCGCATCGGCCTTGCCGGCGGCGGCGAATTGCAGCGCTCGGCGGAAATTCTCCGTCGCGGCATTGCCGCCAGCGAGCGTCGCGGTGCCACGCTTGAGATCGGCGGGATCATGGTTGGCGAGATCGACGAAGACAGGCTTGTCGCCGAGTGGCAACGCATCGCCATCCCCGACGACCTGAACCTGCGGATCGGCGCCGCCATCCTTGATGCCGAGGTCGAGCAGCCGCTTGTCGCCAAAGACGACATAGCGCGCGGCAGCCCTGAGATCGGCCTCCGAGAGAATGCGGGCCGTCAGCTCCGGGCTGATGCCCGAGGGATCGCCCATCGCCACGGCGATCACCGGCAGGGCTTCGTTCATCCGCTCGCTCATGGCCGCACTCCGCTGCCTGGAATTGTTTGTCGGCCCTTTCGCTAACACAGGCATCGCGTCGTCTCAAGTATGCTGTATGCAGCATAACGGGATTGCTGTAGTCATCGCCAAAAGCGCGGACCACGCCGTCATCGGCCGCGCCGGGAGGAGCCTGATGAATTTTCACGCGCACTACGCCGGGATCACCGAGCCGGTCGAAACCTGCCTCGTCGGCAGCGGCAGCTTCGGCCGCAGCTATCTGGCGCAGTCGCGCCGCACGCGGCTGGTCAATGCGCGCATCGCCGTCGACATGTCGGCGGAAGCCGCCGGGCGCGCCTTCGCCGCCGCCGGTTTCGCACCGTCCGAAATCGCCCTGTGCGAGACTGCAACGCAAGCACGCGCGGCTTGGGACAGCGGAAAATGCGTCGCCGCCGCCAGCCTCGACATCGTCCTCGACTTGCCCTTCCAGCTGCTCGTCGAGGCGACCGGCAGCCCGGAAGGCGCGACGCAATACAGCCTCGCCGCGATCGAGGCCGGCCGCCATGTCGCACTGGTCTCGAAGGAGGCCGACAGCGTCGCCGGTCCGGGGCTGGCGCGGCTGGCGCAGCAGAAGGGCGTGGTGGTGACGCCGGTCGACGGCGACCAGCCGAGCCTGCTGATCGCGCTGGCGAGCTGGGCCGAGGTGCTTGGTCTCGACATCATCGCCGCCGGCAAGTCGAGCGAATACGATTTCGTCCTCGACGCCGCCACCGGCGATGTCGCCTGCAACGGCGTGACCCGCCATCTCCCGGCATTGCGTGAGCACTGGCTGCCGGGCTCCCGCTCCATCGTCGCAAATGCGGCCGAGCGCGCCCGCGTTCTGGGCGAGGCCTTCCCGCTGCGGGCCGTGCCGGATCTCTGCGAGATGACGCTGGTCGCCAACGCGCTCGGCTTCTCTGCCGATACCGCCGGTTTCCATGCGCCGCCGGCGCGTATCCCGGAGCTTGCCGACCTCTTCGCGGAGCGCGGCGAGGGCGGCCTCATGTCGGGCACGCGGCGCATCGACGTCTTCCACCATCTGCGGTTGGCGGAAGAAGCCAGCTTCGCCGGCGGCGTCTTCATCGTCGTGCGCTGCGACAATGCCGAGACCTGGGAGATGCTCGCCGACAAGGGCCATGTTGTCAGCCGCAGCGGCCGGACTGGCGCGCTCTACCTGCCCCGCCATCTGCTGGGCGTTGAGGTCGCCACCTCCATCCTCGATGCCGCCGGCCTCGGCCGCTCCGGCTATGGCGGGGATTACAGGCCACGGCAGGATCTCGTCGCGGTGGCGCTGCGCGACCTCGCCGCCGGCACTGTGCTGAAGATGGGCGGGCATCATCACAGCATCGACGGCATCGGTGCCGAGGTGCGGCCCGCCGCCCCGCTCGCAGCCGACCGCCCTGCCCCGTTCTACCTCGTCGCCGACCGGCCGCTCGTCCGCTCCGTCAAGGCCGGCGAGGCGATCCGCCTCGGCGACGTCGAGATCGGCGGGGATTCCGGGCTGCTGGCGATGCGACACCGCCAGGACGCACTCTTCGCCGCGGTTTGACAGCACTGACGCCGCGTGCCGTAACGGAGCAGCCGAAGACAATGGAGCAGCGATGAGCGAGACGGCGGCCGACTTCCCCCGGATCACGCGGCGGACCTTGCATGACGAGGTCCTGGAGCGGGTGCGCGACATGATCATCGAGGGGCAGCTCGCTCCCGGTCAGCGCATCAACGAGGGTCTCGTCGGCGCGCAGCTCGGCGTCTCGCGGACGCCGCTGCGCGAAGCGATCAAGACGCTCGCCAGCGAGGGGCTCGTCGAGATCCTGCCGGCCAAGGGCGCCGTCGTCCGCAAGTTCTCGGCGCGCGACCTGGCCGACATCCTCGAAGTCATCAAGAGCCTGGAGCAGCTCGGAGGCCGGATCGCCTGCGCCCAGGCCAGCGACGCCACGATCGAAGCGATCCACAAGATGCACCGGGACATGCTGGCGCTCTACGCGACGCGCGACCGGCTCGACTATTTCAAGCTGAACCAGGCCATTCACAGCGCCATCGTCGCCGCTTCCGGCAACGCGGTGCTGCTGGAGATGCACACCACCCTGCAGTCGCGCATCAAGCGGCTGCGCTTCGTCGGCAATGAAGGCCCGGAGAAATGGGCCGGTGCGGTGGCCGAGCATGAGGAGATGATGGCGGCCCTGCTCAAGCGCGACGCCGACGCCCTGTCGGAGGCGATCGGCCGTCATATGGATGTGACCTTGCTGCGCGTGCGCGAGGTGCTCTAGCGGCTCCAGGGGCCGGTCTCGGGCTTCTGCGAGGTGGCCTCCGAGGCGATGCGGAACGCGCCGCGCAATCGTTTACCCTCCCTTCCGCCGGCAGAAAAACGCCTGTGGAAACGACTATTCGCGCCCCCCGACTTTCAATAAGCTGTTGACAAGGCGGCTCGGGGAATTCCGCCCACGAAGCTTCCGATACAACGGGGCCATCGTCCGCACACGGCGGTGGAAGAGGCGTTCAAGGAGACATCCATGAAGAAAATTCTGTTGGCGACGCTGTCGGCCTCCGCGCTGATGGCGGCGCAGCCCCTGATGGCGAAGACGCTGGTCTATTGCTCCGAGGGCAGCCCTGAGAACTTCGCGCCGAGCGTGAACACGACCGGCACCTCCTTCGACGCGAACACCCAGATCTACGACACCATCGTCCAGTTCGAGCGCGGCGGCACCAGGGTCCAGCCGGCGCTCGCCGAGAAATGGGACATCTCGCCGGATGGACTGACCTACACCTTCCACCTGCGCAAGGGCGTGAAGTGGCATTCGAACAAGACCTTCAAGCCGACGCGCGACTTCAACGCCGACGACGTGATGTTCATGATCGAGCGGCAGTGGAAGGAGGACCACCCGTTCTTCAAGGTGACGAGCTCGAACCACTCCTACTTCAACGACATGGGCATGCCCAAGCTGCTGAAGTCGGTCGAAAAGGTGGATGACTACACGGTCAAGATCACACTGAACCAGCCGGAGGCGCCGTTCCTCTCCGACCTCGCCATGCAATATGCCAGCGTGCAGTCGAAGGAATATGCCGATGCGATGCTGAAGGCGGGGACGCCCGAGAAGCTTGATCAGGACCCGCTCGGCACCGGCCCGTTCTATCTGGTGCAGTACCAGAAGGACGCGATCATCCGCTACAAGGCCTTCCCGGAATACTGGGCGGGCAAGGCGAAGATCGACGACCTCATCTTCGCGATCACGCCGGACGCCTCGGTGCGCTGGGCCAAGCTCCAGAAGGGCGAATGCCATGTCATGCCCTATCCGAACCCGGCCGATCTCGATGCGATCAGGAAGGACGCCAATGTCCAGATCCTCGAGCAGCCCGGCCTGAACATCGGCTATCTCGCCTACAACACGACCAAGAAGCCCTTCGACGACGTCAAGGTGCGCCGCGCCGTCAACAAGGCGATCAACAAGAAGGCGATCATCGACGCGGTCTATCTCTCCAGCGGCATCGCGGCGATCAACCCGATCCCGCCGTCCATGTGGTCCTACAACGAGACCATCAAGGACGACCCCTATGATCCGGAGGCGGCCAAGAAGGAGCTCGCCGAGGCCGGCTATCCGAACGGGATGGAGATCGACCTCTGGGCCATGCCGGTGCAGCGCCCCTACAACCCGAACGCCAAGCGCATCGCCGAGCTGATGCAGGCGGATCTCGCCAAGGTCGGCGTCAAGGCCGAGATCAAGAGCTTCGAATGGGGCGAGTACCGCAAGCGCATGCAGGCGGGCGAGCACCAGACGGGCATGCTGGGCTGGACCGGCGACAACGGTGACCCGGACAACTTCCTGCACACGCTGCTCGGCTGCGATTCGGCCAAGACCAACGGCTCGAACGTCGCCAAGTTCTGCTACAAGCCCTTCGAGGATCTGGTGGTGAAGGCGAAGACCGTGACCGACCAGGCGGAGCGCGAAAAGCTCTACCGGCAGGCGCAGGTGGTGTTCAAGGAGCAGTCGCCCTGGTTCACCATCGCCCATGCGGTGCAGCTGAAGCCCGTCCGCAAGGAAGTGAAGGACTTCAAGCTCTCGCCGTTCAGCCGCCACGTCTTCTACGGCGTCGACATCGCCAACTGAGGCGAGGAGCCAGCCGCGCCCCGACCCGGCGCGGCTGATGCACGCCAGATGACGCGGCCCCGGCGGGGCCGCGTTCCGGGAGGCGGAGACGATGGGGCACGACGCCCCGCGCCCGATCCCCCTCCCGCCTGTCCCGAGAGAAACGTCCATGTCCGTTCGTGCCCGCTCCTTCGCCCTGACGCTGGGGCTGAGCGCCCTTGCGCTACCCGCCGCCGCCAACGCCCAGGCGCTGGTCGTCTGCTCCGAAGCCAGTCCCGATTTCCTGAACCCGCAATTCAGCAGCCAGAACACGGCCTACGATGTGGCGGCGCAGATCTATGAGCGCCTGACGGCGACGGAACGCGGCGGCTCGCAGATCATCCCGAGCCTCGCCGAGTCCTGGACGATTTCCGAGGACGCGCTGACCTACACCTTCAAGCTGCGCAAGGGCGTGAAGTGGCACGCCAACAAGGCCTTCACGCCGACGCGCGAATTCAACGCCGACGACGTGGTCTTCTCCTTCGAGCGGATGTTCGATGCGAGCAACCCCTACAACAAGGTCGGCAGCGGCAATTACCAGTTCTTCAGCGAGATCGTGAAGCCGAGCCTGAAGTCGATCGAGAAGATCGACGACTACACGGTCAAGCTCACGCTGACCAAACCGAACTCGCCGATGCTGTCTGCTCTCACGGTCGAGCCGATGTCGATCCTCTCGGCCGAATACGCAGCCGCAATGCTGAAGGCCGGCACGCCCGAGCAGGTCGATTTCGCGCCGATCGGCACCGGCCCCTTCTCGCTTCTCTCCTATCAGAAGGATGCGATCATCCGCTTCAAGGCGGTGCCGGATCACTGGACCAAGGCCGTCGGCAACCGCGACCGCATGGCGCTGGTCAACGACCTGATTTTCGTGATCACCCCAGATGCCGCGGTGCGCTTCGCCAAGGTGCGCTCGGGCGAATGCCAGATCGCGCGCTACCCCAATCCCGGTGACCTGCCGGCGATGAAGACCGAGCCGACGATCAACCTGTTGCAGGGCAGCATCGCCGATCAGAGCTTCCTCGCCTTCAACCAGCAGAAAAAGCCCTTCGGCGACAAGCGGGTGCGCGAGGCGCTGGCCTACGCCACCAACATCCCCGCGATCATCGACGCGGTCTATCAGGGCACCGGCAAACCCACGGCGGCGGCGGTTCCGCCTTCGCTCTGGTCGCACAACACCGACCTCAAGCCGCGTCCCTATGATCCGGAGAAGGCCAAGGCATTGCTGGCCGAGGCCGGGTATCCGAACGGCTTCGAGACGACGCTCTGGGCCATCCCCGTCGTGCGCGCCTATATGCCGAACGGCCGGCGCGCGGCCGAATTGATCCAGGCCGACTGGGCAAAGATCGGCGTCAAGGCGACGATCCAGACCTTCGAATGGGGCGAATACCTCAAGCGCGGCCGGGCCGGCGACCACGAAGTCGGCATGTTCGGCTACACTTGGGACTATCCCGATCCGAGCCAGATCCTGCTCTCGGGCTGGACCTGCGAGGGGGTGAAGACCGGGGCCAATCGCGCACGCTGGTGCAACCAGGAGGCCTCGGATGCGCTCGCCAAGGCGAACACAATCACCGACCAGGGCGAACGGACCAAGCTCTACAAGCGTTTCCAGGAGCTGTTCCACGAGGATGTGGCGGGCCTGCTCTTCGCCAATGCGCAGGCTTTCACGCCGGTGCGCAAGGAAGCGAAGGACTACAAGATCCACTTCTTCGGAGGACAGCCGTTCTACGGCGTATCGATCGCGAAATAAGACCCGAACGCCCGATGATCACCGGCGCCGGCAGAGCATTCATTGCTTTTCCGGCGCCGAAAAATTTCGTATTGTTGCGCCAGAATTCCCGAACGTTCTCAAGTATTTCGTGATCAAATACGCGAGAACCGCGATACCCCGTTGCGATCCACGGTTTTTGTCGTGGCGTTCTTGATCTTTCGCGGATTCTGGTGTTTCCGCTGCGCCGGAATTCGAACTCGACTAAAGTGACAAGACAGGCCGCCGCGCAGGACGACATGCTCCGGCCGACAAGAATGGCAGAACCATGCTGCGCTTCATCTTCACCCGGCTGAGCCTGGTCATCCCGACCTTCATCGGCATCACGCTGCTGGCCTTCTTCCTGGTGCGGCTCGTGCCGGGCGACCCGATCGAGACCATGGCTGGCGAGCGCGGCATCGACGCCGCTCGCCATGCCCAGCTGCTCACGGAATACGGCCTCGACCGGCCGCTGCTCGTCCAATACGGCAAATATATCGAGCGTGTTGTGCAAGGCGATCTCGGCAAGTCGATCGTGACGCGCGAGAACGTCCTGACCGAGTTCGGACAGCTCTTCCCGGCGACCATCGAACTCGCGCTCTGCGCCATCCTGATCGCGCTGATCGTCGGGCTGCCGGCCGGCATCATCGCGGCGGTGAAGCGAAACTCGATCTTCGACCATGGCGTGATGGGCATCTCGCTGACCGGTTACTCCATGCCGATTTTTTGGTGGGGCCTGCTGCTGATCCTGCTGTTCTCGGTGCAGCTCGGCATCACGCCGGTCTCGGGCCGCATCGCGGTGCAGTACTTCATCGAACCCGTCACCGGCTTCCTGACCATCGACAGCCTGCTAGCCGGCGACGTCGACGCCTTCTGGTCGGCGCTGTCGCATCTCGTGCTGCCGGCGATCGTGCTCGGCACCGTGCCGCTCGCGGTCATCGCGCGCATGACGCGCTCGGCGATGCTCGAGGTGCTCGGCGAGGATTACATCCGCACGGCGCGGGCCAAGGGCATGGCGCCGATCCGGGTCGTCGCGCTGCATGCGCTGCGAAACGCGCTGATCCCGGTCGTCACCGTCATCGGCCTGCAGGTCGGCACGCTCTTCACCGGCGCGATCCTGACCGAGACGATCTTCTCCTGGCCCGGCGTCGGCAAATGGCTGATAGAGGCGATCAGCCGGCGCGACTACCCCGTGCTCCAGGGCGGCACGCTGCTGCTCGGCATTGTCGTGATGAGCGTCAACCTCTTCGTCGACCTGCTCTATGGCCTGATCAACCCGCGCATCAGGCACGCCAAATGAACCGCCCTTCGCATTTCAGCTCCCATTGGAGCCCTCGTCCATGAGCGCAGAAACCCTCGAAGCCCCAGCCGTCGCCGCACCGAGCGGCACGCCGCCCCATCCGGCGCGCGAGTTCTGGACCTATTTCAGCGCCAATCGCGGCGCAGTGGCCGGGCTCGTCGTCATCGTGCTGGTGCTGCTCTGCGCGCTGTTCGCGCCGATCATTGCACCGCATGATCCCAATCTGACCAATAATGCGGTCTTCCTGAAGCCGCCGTTCTGGCAGGAGGGCGGATCGCTCTCCTATCCGCTCGGCACCGACGCCATCGGCCGCGACATCCTCTCGCGCCTGCTCTACGGCGCGCGGCTCTCGCTGGTGATCGGCATCTTCGTCGTCGCGGTCGCCATCATCGTCGGCATCGTGCTCGGGCTGATCGCCGGCTACTTCAAGGGCATCGCCGATATCGCGATCATGCGGCTGATGGACATCCTGATGACGATGCCGAGTCTGCTGCTCGCCATCGTCATCGTCGCGATCCTCGGCCCCGGCCTGATGAACGCGATGCTCGCCGTCGCCATCGTCGTGCTGCCGCACTATGTCCGCATCACACGCGCCGCCGTGATCACCGAGGCGAGCAAGGATTACGTCATCGCCGCCCAGGTCAGCGGCGCGCAGACCGTCCGACTGATGTTCTCCGAGATCCTGCCGAACTGCGCCGCTCCCCTCATCGTGCAGGCGACGCTCGGCGTCTCCACCGCGATCCTCGACGCCGCGGCGCTGGGCTTCCTCGGCCTCGGCGCCCAGCCCCCGACCCCGGAATGGGGCACGATGCTCGCCGATGCGCGCGAGTTCGTGCTGCGCGCCTGGTGGGTCGTCACCTTCCCGGGCCTCGCCATCCTCATCACCGTGCTCGCCTTCAACCTCCTCGGTGACGGCCTGCGCGATGCGCTCGACCCCAAGCTGAAGCGCTGACCCATGCCCCTGCTCGAAATCGAAAACCTCAGCGTCGAATTCCCGACCTCACAGGGAACGCTGCGCGCCGTCGACCGCATCGACCTCACCCTGGAGGAGGGCGAGGTGCTCGGCGTGGTCGGTGAATCCGGCTCCGGCAAATCAGTAACCATGCTCGCGCTGATGGGCCTCGTCGGCTATCCCGGCCGCGTCCGCGCCGACAAGCTGCGCTTCGACGGCCGCGACCTCCTGACCATGTCCGCCCGCGAGCGCCGCCAGCTCACAGGCAAGGATGTGGCGATGATCTTCCAGGAGCCGAGCACCAGCCTGAACCCCTGCTTCACCATCGGCTTCCAGCTCGCCGAGACACTGAAGAAGCATGAGGGCATGGACGGCAAGGCCGCAAAGCGCCGCTCGATCGAGCTGCTCGAGCAGGTTGGCATTCCGGCACCTGAAAGCCGTCTCAAGGCCTTCCCGCATCAGATGTCCGGCGGCATGAACCAGCGCGTGATGATCGCGATGGCGATCGCCTGCAATCCGCGCCTGCTGATCGCCGACGAGCCGACGACCGCGCTCGACGTCACCATCCAGGCGCAGATCCTCGATCTCCTGATGTCGCTGCAGCGCGAGCGCGGCATGGCGCTCGTCCTCATCACCCACAATATGGGCGTCGTCGCCGAGACGGCACAGCGCATCATGGTGATGTATGCCGGGCAGATCATGGAAGAGCGCAAGGTCGATGCGCTGTTCGCCGATCCGCAGCATCCTTATTCCGCCGCGCTGCTCGCGGCGTTGCCGGAGCGGAGCGAAAACGCGACGCGGCTCGCCACGATCCCCGGCATGGTGCCTGGCCTCAACGACAGGCCGAAGGGCTGCCTGTTCAGCCCGCGCTGCGCCTATGCGACCGAACATTCCCGCAATGTCCAGCCGGAACTCAGGAACTGGGCTGACGGGCGCGTACGCTGTCACTATCCGCTCGGCGATCCCCAGCGCGACGCCGATCGCGCCCGCGACGAAGCCGGCCGGGCGAAGGAGGCCGTGCGATGAGCAGCCCCGTCATCGAGGCGCGTGAACTCACGCAGATCTATCCGGTCAAGCAGGGGCTCTTCCGCCCGCCGGCGCAGCTGCAGGCGGTAAACAAGGTGTCCTTCGCGGTCGATGCCGGCCGGACGCTCGCGGTCGTCGGCGAGTCCGGCTGCGGAAAATCGACACTTGCCCGCATGGCGACGCTGATCGAGACGCCGACCTCGGGCACGTTGACGCTCGACGGACTCGACGCCGTCAACCCGCCCGCCGGCGAGCGCAAGCGCCTGCGCCGCACGGTGCAGTTCGTCTTCCAGAACCCCTATGGCTCGCTCAATCCGCGCAAGAAGATCGGCACGATCCTGGAGGAGCCGCTCAAGATCAACACCGACCTCTCCAAGGCCGAGCGCACCGAGAAGGCGCGCGCGATCATGGCCAAGGTCGGCCTGCGGCCGGAGCATTATGCCCGCTATCCGCACATGTTCTCCGGCGGCCAACGCCAGCGCATCGCCATCGCCCGCGCGCTGATCCTCTCGCCGAAGCTCGTCGTGGCGGACGAGCCGGTCTCGGCCCTGGACATCTCGATTCAGGCGCAGGTGCTGAACCTGCTGGCCGATCTGCAGGAAGAGCTGAAGCTCGCCTATCTCTTCATCTCGCACGACCTCAGCGTCGTCCGGCACATCGCCCATGACGTGATGGTGATGTATCTCGGCAATGCCATCGAGCACGGTCCGAAGGAGCGCATCTACGCCCGGCCGCTGCACCCGTATACGCAGGCGCTGCTGGCTTCGACGCCGCGCGTCGATGCCGGCAAACGCGAGCGCATCGTGCTGCGCGGCGAATTGCCCTCCCCGCTCAACCCGCCGAAGGGCTGCGTGTTCTCGACCCGCTGCCCCTATGTCACCGACCGCTGCCGGGCCGAGCGCCCCGAGAAACGCGAAATCGACGGCCGGCAGGTCGCCTGTCACTATGCCGAGGACTTCCTCGCCAAGGCGGCGTGACCGCTAGATCGCCGGGCGTCCTATGGGACGCAAAGTGGCGATCTATCTCGTTGTTTGAGCACCGGATTTCTCCGAAAAGGGGATCCCACTTTTCGGCCCGGTGCTTTGGGCTTCGGCAGGTCTTGCCGAAGCGCCGGCCGACGCGATAGCTCTCGCTGCGCGCGCCATCTGGTATGGCGCTGCCTGACGAGCGGGGTCGAGATGTCCATTGCGGCGAAACTGACGGAGCGCTTCCTGCGCTATGTCGCGGTCGAGAGCCAGAGCGACGCGCAGGCGACGACCCTGCCCACGACGCCCGGACAGCAGCGCCTCGCCGCCCTTCTCGCCGAGGAACTCAAAGCCCTCGGCCTCGCCGATATCGTCATCGACGAGCACGCCACCGTCACCGCGCGCAAGTCCGGCACGCGCCCGGGCGCGCCGCGCATCGGCTTCATCGCCCATCTCGATACGGTCGATGTCGGGCTCTCGCCGGTGATCCGCCCGCAGATCCTGCGCTTCGAAGGGCAGGATCTATGCCTCAACCGCGAGCGGGACATCTGGCTGCGGGTCGCGGAGCACCCGCAGCTCGAACCATGGGCCGGCGCGGACGTCATCGTCGGCGACGGCACAAGCGTGCTCGGCGCCGACAACAAGGCGGCCATCGCCGCAGTCATGACACTGCTCGCCGAGCTCGGACCCGAGGATGCCCATGGCGACATCCTCGTCGCCTTCGTGCCGGACGAGGAGATCGGCCTGCGCGGTGCCAAGGCGCTCGATCTCACGCGCTTTGCCTGCGACTTCGCCTACACGATCGATGCCTGCGAGTTGGGCGAGGTCGTCATCGAGAACTTCAACGCGGCCCAGGGTGAGATCAGCTTCACCGGCGTCAGCGCCCATCCGATGTCGGCCAAGGGCGTGCTGGTCAATCCGCTGCTGATGGCGATGGATTTCATCGCGGAATTCGACCGGACCGAGACGCCTGAGAGCACCGAGGGGCGCGAAGGCTATTTCTGGTTCACCGAGATCGCCGCCGGCCAGAGCGAAGCCAGGCTGAAAGTGATGATCCGCGAGTTCGACAAGGCGCGGTTCGAACAGCGCAAGCGCCGCATCGGCGAGGTCACGGAACTGATCGCGCGGCGCTATCCGACGGGACGGGTCTCGTCTGACGTCAGCGACACCTACGGCAACATCCATGACAGCCTGGGTGACGACCGCCGCTCGGTCGATCTGCTCCTCGCGGCGCTGTACGAGCTGAAGATCGCGCCGAAACTGATCCCGATGCGCGGCGGCACGGACGGGGCGGCGCTTTCGGCACGCGGGCTGCCGACGCCGAATTTCTTCACCGGCGGCTGCAATTTTCACTCGCGCTTCGAGTTCCTGCCCGTGCCGGCTTTCGTGAAATCCTACGAAACCGCACGCATGATCTGCCGGCTTGCGGCGGAGCGTGGCTGAGGACAGCGCCTCGCCTTCAGAATCGCATCGCCCGCAACCGCGCTTAACCATAACGCGCGAGGTTTCCTGCAGTGCGCCGAATATTTAATAGCCTTGTGGCCTAAGGAGGCCACTCCCCAGCGCAGGTGCTAGACGGCATGACCGAGTTCATTGGCAAGATCCTCGACAAGATTTCGGCGACGAGCCTCTTGACGACGGGATTGCTGCTGCTGACGGCGCTGGTCAGCGCGCTGGTCGCCTATTGGCGGACGGCCGAGCAGAAGAACTTCCGGGAGTTCTTCGATTTCATCTTCCCCAACGAGATCATCACTCATCCTTCGGCGAAGGCGGATCTGCTGTTCTGGGTGACCCGCAAGGCGATCATGCCGTTCCTGATGCTGCCGGCGGGCGTCGCCTTCGTCGCGGCCGTCGGCTACGCGACCAACAAAATCCTCGCCACGATCTTCCAGATCGATCCGCCCCTCATTCCGGGGCCGGCCGGGCCGGTGACGACCGTGATCTTCACGGTCACAATGCTGCTGGCTTACGACATCTCCTATTACCTCTACCACGTTGCGCAGCACCGCTTTCCCATCCTCTGGGAGTTGCACAAGGTTCATCATTCGGCCGAGGTGATGGTGGGCATCACCAAGGACCGCGTCCATCCGCTGGACGAATTAATGAACCGGGCCTGGGACGGGGTGATCCCGGGCATCTGCTTCGGGATCTGGTCGCTGGTCTCGCTCAACCTCATCGAACTCACCGTCTTCGGCGTGAACGTCTACGTCATGCGCAACATCCTGATGATGGACTTCGTCAGGCATACGCATTTCAAGATATCGTTCGGGCCGCTGAACAACGTCGTCCTGTGCCCGCACTGGCACCAGCTGCATCACAGCGTCGATCCGCGCCATTACGACAAGAATTTCGGGCTGCTGTTCTCGTTCTGGGACCGGTTGTTCGGAACGCTGTGCGTGCCGAAGCCGGATGAGGACTTCAAGTTCGGGCTGATGGAACGTGGCGTCCGCGATTACCAGTCACTTTCGGGGCTCTACCTGCTGCCATTGAAGCGGATGTGGCACCAGATCCGGCGCCGGCTCGGCCTGCGCCCCACTCGCCGCACCGAAGCCGAGGCCGAGGGAGCACAGCAGTGAGCGCATCTGCCGAGTTCACCGCCGTCGATGGCCGAAAGCTGGAGATCGTGACCTCGGAGGAGCGGCTCACTGCGCTGGCTCCGGCCTGGGATGCGCTATGGCGGCAAGCCGACGGCCTTGTTTTCCAGAGCTATGGCTGGATCAGCGCCTGGTGGCGGACCACGCCGGGCCGCGACCAGCGCGGGCTGCTGATCGGCCTGGTCTGGAATGGCGAAAACCTGGAGGCCGTGCTGCCTTTCGCCACGATCAGGCGCCGCGGCATCCGCATCCTTGAATGGGCGGCGAAGGAACACAGCGACTATGGCGATATCCTCATGGCTCCCGGCTGGAGCCGCGAGGCCGCAGCCGCCTTGTGGCGGGCGATCGCCAAAGCCGGCCGCTTCGACATGGCCTATCTCAACCGGCTTGCGCCCGAGGCCCTCGCCCGCCAGATCCTGACGGGTGACAATGCAGCTCTCCGTCTGAGCCCGAACCACCGCACCGAGATCAACTATCGTGTGAGCGGCTCCTGGAATCGTGGCGCGCTCTGGTTCGACCAGCAGTCGAAGAAGACGCGGCAGAACTACCGGCGCGGGCGCAAATTCATGGAGGAATCCGGGGAAGTCCGCTTCCGGCTGATGTCTCCGGAAGAGCCACTTGAGCCCGTGCTGCTGCGCGTCGCCGCCCTCAAGCGCAAATGGCTCGAGCGCCATGGCCATGCCTCGGATCTGTTCGACGAAGGCTCTCCGGCCCTCACCGCGCTCGTCGGCGTGATGGCGAAGCTCGGCATCCTGCGTGTCTTCCTGCTCGAATGCGGCGATAGCGTCGTCGCCGTCTCGATCAATCTGGTGCAGCGCGACAGGATGATGGCCTTCGTCACCACCTATGATCCGGACCATGAGCGGGCGTCGCCGGGCATGGTGCTGATGATGGACTACATCCAGTGGTCGATCGACCAGGGCCTGTCGATGGTCGATTTCCTCTGCGGCGGCGAGGATTTCAAGCGGCGCTTCGCCACCCAGTCGGTGACATTGGATTCGGTTTCGGGAGGGCGCACGCTGCTCGGGCGGCTTGCCGTCCTCGCCGACGGCGCCCGGCATGCCATCAGGAGCCGGCGAGCGCCGGCACCGGCCGCAGACCCGCCAGAAGCGGCCGGCGAGCCATTGCCGAGCCGTCGATGAACTCGTAGCCGCCGGCTCGGTTGAGGCTGTGGATGCGGCGCCCGGGCCAGAGAGCACCTGCCTGGATGATGGTCTCGATCTCCTGATCGAAGCCCTCGGGGTCGAGCCGTGTGACGCGGGCAATGCCGAGCGCCTTGCCGTAGCCGAACCGGCAGTCCTGCACCGGACGCAGCAAAACGCCATCGCGGATGGTCATCTGCCCGGCCGGCCGGGCCGAGGCGATATCGATCAGCACGGGATTGCGGGGATGCGGTTTCCAGGGACCGCGGAAATCCGGCGCCGACCAGAGATGAAGCGTATCCGAATGGGAGCCGCCGCCGTCCCGCACCGTGGCAAACAGCCACCATAGACCGCCATGCTCGATCAGCGTCGCGTCGCTGGCGACGACGCCGTCGATCAGCGTCGCCTCCCTGACCCAGCCGCCGGGGAATGCTGTCGCGCGAAACAGATCCACCCGCGCGGCGCCGGAGCTTTCCGGGATCATCCAGACCTGCCCGTCCCGTTCGAAGACGAAGGGATAGGAGAGATGGCCGGGCTGTTCGAGCACTGGCTCGGGGCGGCCTATCGGACCATCCGGCCCGAACTCCACCGCCGAAATGATGCCCTTGCCGGTGGCGTGGGGGAAATCCTCGACGAAGAGCGTGAGACGCCCCCTATGCAGGATCGGAAACGGATCGGCATAGAAGCGGGTGCCGTCATCGGGCAGGTCGCACCAGCCCGCGTCGGGATGGCGCTTCAGATCGAAAAGATCCGGGCCGCCCAGCTTGCGCCAGCCCACCCGCCAATGGGGGGCGTGGAAGCAGCGCCGGTAAATGCGATCGACCGCATTCGAAGTCACCGCGCGGACCATGGTCCGCGCGAGGCCGGTATGGGGCGTGGGCGAAGGCTCGGCTTCGGCAGGCAGTTGCGGCACACGCATGCGGCTGCCTTCGACCGCGGCCACGATGAAGGTGATCACGCGGCTGAGGATATCGTCGAGCTTCGCCAGCAGAATGCGGCCGTGATCGCTGCCGGGCCGCGCTGCCGCGATCAGCGCCCCATTCTCCGTCAGCTCGACCAAGGGAACACCACCGGCGAGAAGAGCGGCGACAAGTGCAGCTTCTCCCGCCTGCCCTTCGAAGCGAAGGACCCAGCGGCGCGTTGGTCCGGCCGGCTCATCGCTGCCGAGATCGAGAAGCAAGTCGGCTTCGTCGTGCCCCGGCGCGGCGGCCACGGCAGCTGCCTCAGCCGGCCGGGCGAGCGTGAAAAGGCCATCGGGCTGAAGGCCGTGCAGATAGCCCTCGACGCGGAAGAGACCGTCGAGCCGATGTGGGTCGGCTGCGTTCACTGCCGGCGGAACGACCGAAAGCGCCAGGCCGGGGATCGCCCGGAGACGCTCGATGAGGACCAGATGCCACCGCCGCAAGGGCGAAGCACCCATGTACAATCTCAATCTCATATCCAAGCCCAGCCGCATTTCTTGCGGCAACTGCGCCAAAGCAGCCAGCATTCTCCAACATCCGCATTTCGATTTGGTTAGCCCCGCGTGCGAGCCCGCTCATGCGGGCGGCTCGACCGATCGGGGCACTTGTTAAGGAGTTCGTGGCAGTGTCGCGCCTGGAAGCTGCGGCTGGACGACACCGCGGCATCGCGTTGCGTTGTCCGAGTAGGGGAATGACGAGTCTGGCTGCGACCGCTCATCGGCAGGAGGAAACGGTACAGCCGCCTCCGCAGGAGACCTTTCGTCGCCGCCCGGATGGCGCCGTCGAAGTCTCCGAGCTCTGGCGCATCCTCTGGCATCGGCGCCTGATGATCCTGGCCGTCGCGGGCCTGCTGGCGGGGCTGGCCCTCGCTTACGGGCTGTTGACGCCTTCGCTCTATACCGCCTCGGCGCAGCTCCTGATCGATCCGCGCGACCGGAACGTCGTCAGCAACGACGTCAACCCCAATACGGTCTCGCCGGATGGCGGCTTGGCGCAGGTCGAGAGCCAGGCCAGCGTCGTCCAGTCCACGAACGTGCTGGCTCGGGCGATCAGGACGACGAAACTCACCGAGGACACGGAATTCAACGGCGCGGGGCTTCTCAGCCGCCTTCTCGGCCGGATTGCGACAGATGCCCCTGCCCCGGACGGCACCCTCACGCCCACCGAGGCGCGGACGCTCGCCAACCTCCGGCGGAAGATTTCCGTCAGGCGCGCGGACAAGGTCCTGGTGCTGGACGTGGTCGTGACGACGCGCGACGCCGACAAGTCGGCCAGGCTCGCCAACGCGATCGCCGAAGCCTATCTCGCCGACCAGGCCGATGCCAGAAGCCGCGCTGCGACGGAGGCGTCCGAGGGGCTGACAGCCCGGCTGGCGGAACAGCGCAAGCGGGTCGAGGCGGCTGAGAATGCCGTCGAGCGCTATCGCGCCGAAAACAATCTCGTCGCGGCGTCCGGGCGCCTGATCAGCGAGCAGCAACTCAGCGAGATCAGCAATCAGCTCTCGGCAGCCCAGGCGCGCACTTCCACCCTCCGATCGCAGGTGGAGCTGATCGCCCAGCAACGCCGGCGCGGCGCCCTGGCCGGCAGCTCCATGGAGGCACTGCAGTCTCCTGTCATCGGAAGACTGCGGGAGCAGGAGGCCGCCCTGGTTCAGCGCGAAGCCGATCTGCAGAGCCAGTTCGGCCCGCGCCACCCGTCGATCGGCGCGGTGCAAAACCAGCTCGTCCATGTCCGCCGCCTCATCGCGACCGAGATCGAGCGGGTCGAGCAGTCCGTGCGCACCGAATATGAGCGCGCGCTCGGCAATGAGAAGCTGCTCGCCAGCAAGCTTGAGACCCTGACGCGCCAGACGCAAGGTGCGGACCAGGCGTCGGTCCGGCTGCGCGAGCTCCAGCGCGATCTCGAAGCGGTCCGTGCGGTTTATGCGACGTTCCTGCTGCGCGCGCAGGAAACACGCGAGCAGGCAAATCTGGACACCACCAACGCCCGCATCATCAGCCGGGCTCAGCCGCCATTGCAGGCGAGCTGGCCGCCGACATTTCCGCTTGCAGCGGCGGCCGCCGTCCTCGGGCTGGGCCTCGGTGCCGGCCTCGCATTGCTTCGCGAGTATGCCGCGCCTCATCTGCTCTCCCGTTCGCAGGCCGAGGCTTTGATCGGCGCTCCCGTGGTCGGTGTCCTGCGCCCCCGAACCGCGCCCCCGCGCGGCTTCGGCCGATGGTTCCGGCGATCGGCAGGCCGGCAAGCGGAGGCGGACGGCGCGGCGCAACTCGCGCTGCTCCTGCTGTTCAAGCCCACGGATGTGCCGATCCCGGCCGCCCGCAGCGCCCTGCTCATTTCGGCCGAGGCCGATGGCGATGAGCGGGAGCATGCGGCCGACCTGCTCGCCAGCGCTGGAGTCCAGCACGGAGAGCGCGTCCTCCTGGTCGATACGACGACCGAACCGGTCCACGGCGGCCCGGCCGGGCTGATGGATATTCTGCGCGGCGAATGCAGCTTCGAGGACGCCATTCACTTCAGCGACGCCAAGGATGTCGCGCTGATGTCCGCCGGTCGTCCGAAAGCCGCAACGCAGAAGGCATTGGCACGCAGCTATGCGATGCGAATGCTGGGGGATGCCAGCCGTCACTTCGACATCGTGGTCATCGACGGCGGCCCGCTGGAGCGCAATGTGAAGATCGCCCCGTTGGTCGGCATGGTCGAGGAGATCGTGCTCGTCGCCCGTCTCTACACCACGCGCCAGCAGGAGATCATGCGGGCGGTCGAATCCGCGCGCGTCATGGGCCGCTCGGTGACGGCAACGATCCTGATCGACGCCGACGGGCGAGGCTGATGCCTGCCGCCGGGCTCACGGCCGAGGCCTCGGCCCGTGGGGTACCGGGCTGGGCCCACCTGGATGGGCTGACGCGCTACGGTCTTTTCGCCACCGTCCTGGTGCTGTTCTGCGTGTCGGGCGGCATGCTCTGGCTCGTCGGCTATAATTATGACGGCCTCACCGGCGCCGCCGCCACGAAGATCCATCCCTCGACCTATATGATCGTGCTCCTGTTCGGCTGGAGCCTGATCGCCTGCGGGGATCCGGTCAGCCGCGCCATTCATCTCGTCAGCGCTCGGCCGGCGACGCTGTTCATGCTGCTGGTGACGATGGCGACGATTGTCGTCACGGTGATGCGCGACGGGCCGGGCCTTGGCGGCATGGTCGACACCTATGTCGCCGTCTGCCTTCTGGTCCTGTTGCTCGTCGATGCCGACGACGAGACCATGACGACCCTCACGACGATGCTGCATGTCGTCATGACCCTCAACGCCCTGCTCGCGCTCTTCGAGTTCGTCACGCAGTTCCGGCTCTTTCCCTACCGCTTCGACGGCGCCGTCTTCGAAACCGACACCCGCTCCAGCGCGTTTCACGGCCATCCGCTGGCGAACGCCATGATCACCGCCTGCTATCTGATGGCTCTGATCAGCGGGTCACGCTCCCTGCCGCCGGCGGTCCGTGGCGTCCTCATCGCGCTGCAGAGCGCTGCCCTGGTGGTCTTCGGCGGCCGCACCGCGCTTCTGACGTCGCTGGCGTTCGGCCTCTGCTACGGCACGGTACAGCTGTTCGCCTTGCTGCGGAGCGGGCGGATATCGCTGATCGCGGCCGCCATCGGCTGCGTGCTCGTAGCCCTCCTGCCCGTCGCCATCGGCGGGCTGGTGGCGCTTGGTTTCTTCGACGACGTGGCCACGCGCTTCGTCTCCGACGGCGGCAGTGCCAATGCCCGCAAGGAAATGTTCGAGCTGCTGCAGATGTTTTCGATCGGCGACCTCGTCATCGGGCCCGATGTGCAGCTCGTCGACACCCTGCGCCGCGTCAACGGACTGGAATGGGGCATCGAGAACCCGTTCGTGCGTATGATCCTCTATCAAGGGGCGATCATCACCGCGCTCGTGACGCTGGCCTTCGGCCTCTTCATGTACGAATTGGGGCGCGGACGCCCCGGCGTCTGGCTCCCGATGATCGTCTGGATCATCCTGCTGAACGGCTCGGAGAGCATCGCGACGAAGACGACGATGCCGGCGAAATTCGTCATCGTCATTCTGTGCCTTTATCGACCGGAAAGGCGCGGTTCCGGCCGGCTCAATCCGGCATTCGCAGACCGAGGGCCGCGATCATGGCCGGGTCGAGCCGGCGGCTGACATCGTCCATCATCCCCATGCTGTCGAACAGGTTCCAGAATGCCCAGGGAAACCCGAGCGCCTCGGCGCCGAGCCTGACGTCACGCACATAGCGGGCGCGATCGTCCGGAGCGGAGGCGACGGTGCCGCCCCCGGACCGCAGCGCTCCGAACTCGCCCATCAGGATCCGGCCGGGCTGCACGCCCTCGCGCTCCGCCCAGGCACGGACCCGGCGCAGATAGCCGTCGATGAAGGGGCGATCCGGCTGGGCATCGAAATATTCCTTGAGGATGCGCTCGGTCTCGCGATAGGCGGCCGCTCCACTGCCCTGTGCCGGCGCACCCAGCGCGGCCATCCTGGCGCGCACCGCAGCGAGGGTGGCGTCGAGGCTTCCCCGCGCCGCTGGCCAGGGCACGGCGTTGAGCGCCCGATAGACCGGTTCGCTCATCCAGCGCGCGCCCTGATGCGAGAAGAGATAGGGCTCGTAGAAGTGGAAGGTGAAGAGCAGCGGCTCATAGAGCGAGAGCTCGCGGACCCGGAGGGGTTCGAGACCTGCGATCATGCTGCCGCAAGCGCCGGTCGCCAGCAATGTCAGCCCCGGCGCGGCCAGTCGGGCGGCGGCCAGAAGCCGCTTCTGCGTCTCCCCCCATTCAGCGGAGCCGCAGGCCTGGAGCGGCTCGTTGACGGGCTCGAATCCCGTCCGCTCCGGATCGCTCCGCCCCAGTCGCGACGCCAGCTCCACCACGAGATCGCGATAGGCCGGAAACGCCGGAGCATCCAAGGTTCCGAACAATCGCGACGGCGTCCAGTAATGCGTCGCGCCGTTGGCGTGAAGATTGACGATCACGGCAAGCCCCTCGCCCTGCGCCAGCGCCACCGCGGCCATCACCTGATCGAGCAATGACGCCCTGACGGCGGGAGCTGCGGCAAGGAACGGGCCGGGGTCCACGGGCAACCGGACGAAGTCGAGGCCCGCACGACGCAAGAGAGCGAGATCCGCCCGCGTCGGAACCGGCCGGTCGAGCTGGAACGGGGGCCAATCATAATCGGTTCGCGGCGCAGGGTGCTCCCGCGTCAGGGAGAACCATGGCCAGAGATTGACGCCGCGCCGGATGCCGAGGGGCCGCGCCGCATGAGCGCGACCGCCGCCGATCGCCGCCGTCCCGATCGCCCCCGCCAGCAGAGAACGGCGGCTGACCGTCATCCCCTGCGGCCGCCGGCCACCTCGGCCGGAGCGACGGCAGCTTCCGGCTCGAGACCGAGCAGGGCCAGCGCCTCGCGTTCGTAGTGTTCGAGGACCGCCTGCCATTCGAAGCTGGAGCGGGCGCGCCCGAGCGCAGCCTGTTTCAGGCGAGCCGCCAGTTCATCATCGGCCAGCAGCCGCCCGATCGCATTGGAGCAGCTCGCCTCGTCAGCAAAGAACAAGCCCGCCTCACCCGCGGTCCAGCGGTTATAGGGATTGTCATGGGCGATGACCGGGTTCCCTGCCCAGAGCGCCTCGACCAGCGAGGGGTTGGTCCCGCCGACGGTATGTCCGTGCAGATAGCCGCGCGCGTGGAAACGCAGGGCCCTCACGGTCTCGGCGTCGTAGATCGCGCCTGGCATGATCACTTCCGGCCCAGCGGCCGCCTTGACCTGGCGATGATAGGCGTTCTCGTCCGAGAAATTGCCGAGAACGACGAGGGGCATGCCGCGCGGCCTGGACGAGAAGGCCTCGACCAGCGTGAGGATCGAATTGTCGGGCTCGATCCGCGCGATCGAGATCAGGTAGCGGCCGCTCTCCAACCCGAATTTGGCGAGCGGCTTTGCCGGCGCCATCCTGATCGGCATGCCGCCATAGGGAATCATGACCGTGGCGCTGCGCGGACGCCGCGTCGCTAGATGGTCGGCGATGATCGGATGATCAGCCACGAGACGGTGCGAGGACCAGGCCGCGATCCACTCGTTCATCCAGAACCAACTGCGGACGGGCCATGACCATTTCGGCCGGCGCCACTCGATCCCGTCCATATTCGTCATGATCTTCCGCCCGGCGAGGCGCAGATAAGGCAGGAAGATCGCGCCGTTATATCCCAACACGAGGCTGAGCGCCGGACGCCGCGCCGCATGCCGCACGCAATGCCAGTCGAAGTCGATGGTCGCGCGCGGCCCCGATGTCGACACCTGCGTGCGAATGAGCTCGATGCCCCGCCAGGATTCGCTGTGGAACCGGCGCGTGACGGCCGGAACCTCGTCCTGGCAGTACACGCCGACCTGCCAGCCCCGCTCGACCAAAAACAAGGCGAGCTTCTCGGCGAAGGTCTCGAAACCACCATGCGCTGCCGGAATACCCCGTGTTCCGAGGATCAGCAACGAAGGAGCGGTATTTGCCATGATTTCATCCGGAGGGGCGCAAAGCTGCGCGAAGATAGCGCGTAGCTTCAAGAATACCTTGAATTTCTGGGACTTATCCCGCTTTTATCGAAGATGGTTAGGACGCGCTTTCCGGCCATACGGAATCGGTGGAAGCGCGATGGCGGCGTCCTCGAATGGAAACGGATTGTGACGCTGCGTATCGCCTGCATTCATCAGGGCTATGAACTCTACGGGTCGGATCGCGCTTTCGCCGAGAGCGTGGCCGCCTTGCGCCAGACCTACCCGGCCGCCGATATCGAGGTCGTGCTCCCGCGCGAAGGTCCGATCCTCAGCCTGCTCCAGCCGGTCGCCAGCCGGATCGTCATCGAGCCGCTATGGGTGCTGCGCCGCAGGAATCTGCCGAGATTAATGGCCATGGCGCCGATCGAACTGCCGCGCGCCATGCTGCGCGCGGCCCGGCGAATGCGCCGTTGCGACCTCGTCTACATCAATACCTCGGTCATCGTTGACCATGTGCTTGCCGCACGATTCTTTGCCGGCAAGGCAATCCAGCATATCCACGAAATCCCGGAAGGGATGACGCGCACGCTCCTGCGCCGGCTGATCCTCTGGGGCCGCGCGCGGCTGATCTTCAACTCTCAGGCGACGCGCTCTGCCTTCCCGCTCCCGGACGGCCATGAAGCGGATGTCATTTACAATGGCGTGGCCGGGCCGGCCGACTGGGCGCCCACTGATTATGATGGCAGGCGGCGGCTGCGTGTCCTCATGCTCGGCCGCATCAACCGCATCAAAGGCCAGGAAATCCTGCTCGCGGCGGTGAGTGCCCTGCCCCCGGATCTGCGAGACCGGCTCGAGGTCCGGATCGTCGGAAGCGCTTTCGAGGATCCCGCCCTCGAACAGGCGTTGCACGAGGCGGTGACGAGCGCGGGTCTCGACCCGCAGGTGAAGGTCGAGCCTTTCCGCGACGATCCCACGCCGCTCTATCGATGGGCCGACATCGTCGTGGTGCCGTCGCGCCGGCCGGAGTCGCTCGGCCGCGTCGCGATCGAAGCCATGGCGTTCGGCCGGCCGCCGCTGGCTTCGGCGATCGGAGGCCTGCAGGAGGTGGTCGTGGACGGTGTAACCGGCCGGCTGTTGCCGCCCGGCGACCCCGACGCCCTCGCAGAAGCGCTGAAGCAGGTGATCCTCGCGCCGGAGCTGCTCGCCCCCATGGCGCATGCGGGACGTGAACGCTTCTCGGCGCTGTTCAGCAATCAGGCTGTCGCCCGTGCCATCGGCGCAGTTGTCGAGGACATGCTCTCCCGCGGCCGGCTGGCGCAGCAATGAACTTCGAATCCCTGCGCCGTCTGATCCTGAAGCTCGTCGTCATGGTCGGCGGCGAGGCGATGCAGAGCGCGTTTCATCTGGGCCTCAACCTCGTCCTGCTGCACTCCGTATCCGCGTGGGATTACGGCGTCTTCGCGCTGGTCATGGTGGTCGGCGGCATCGGCCTCACCTATATCCGCGCGCTGACGGCTCTCCCGGCGAGCATCTTCATCGCCCGCAGCCATAGCGTCGGCGCGGCCGGGGCCTACGAGATCACCTTCGGCTCGGCAGCCGCGCTGCTGTCGGCACTGCTCGGCGTCTGCGTCGCCTTCGCCCTGAGCGGCTGGCTTCCGGAAGGGGCCTTCAGCGGCGGCGCCTTCGTCGCTCTGTGGACCGCACGCGCGCATATCCGCACTGTCTTCTTCGCCCGCAATCGGCAGATGCTGGTCAGCGCCAGCGATCTGACGTTCACGATCAGCGGCTCACTCGGCGCAGCATGGGTCGTGTGGAACGACACCCATATCCTGCAGCATACATTCCTCGTCATGATGACGGCCAACGCGCTTGGCATCGCCGTGATGCTCACGCTCGGCCGGCGGCCGGTGCGGTTGAGCTTCGGCACACATGTCTGGCGGCGCTATCGCAAGCTCTGGCGGGACTTGAAATGGTCGCTGCTGAGCGTGACGATCACCAACCTCCAAGGCCAGGGGATGGCGCTGCTGGTCGCCACGATCGCGGGGCCGGCAGCCTATGCGCCGATCGCGGCTGCGCTGGTCAATTTCGTGCCGCTGCGCATCGTCTCCACCGCCTTCGCCAATATGATGCATCCGGAGATGACGGCGCTCATGGCCCATCGCGACTCCGGGAAGGTCGGACGATTGCTGCGCTACTGGCCGATACCGCTGGCCGCGCTGGGCGTCGTCTACGGGATCGTCATTCTGCTCGCGCTCCCGCTCATCCTGCCGGAAAGCCTCGAGGACACCCGCTTCTTCAAGATATCGGTGCTGGCATGGGTCATGAGCGGCATGCCCTTGCTCTATGTCATGCCCCGCATCTGGCTCGAGATCGCCCAGGATTTCCGCTCGATCGCGATCCTCTCGGCGATTGCCGCCGCCATCGGCATGCTGGTGGTGCTGGTCCTGCTGCTGACGGCTGCGCCCTCCTGGGTGCTTCTCGGCGGAGCGCTGTCGGAAGTCATCGTCCTCATCGGCAGTTGGGCCGTGGTCTGGCCGAGGCAGCGCGCGACCGAGAAGGCGATGCCGTCGACCGCCAGATCCGGCTGACCGGCGGCCGCGCTTACGACCAGGAGGCTTCCGCCGTCATGCAGAGCGTGCCGTTCTGCTTCGCCGTCCAGAGCTTCAAGCCGGCCCCCTCCTCCGTCGCGTGCAATGCGAAGGCGTCATCGTCGAACAGCGGCGACAGGCCCCGGAAGCTGAAGCGCCGAGGCGGGGCGCCGCGCAGCTCGGCGGCGTAGTTGCAGAGCAGGGCGGCCTGCATCGGACCGTGGACGATGAGACCAGGATAGCCTTCGACCTCCGTGACATAGCGGCGGTCGTAATGGATGCGATGGCCGTTGAACGTCAGCGCGGAATAGCGAAACAGCAGCGGCGCCTCGGCGCGCATCGGCCGCTGATGAGCGCCTTGCTCGGCAGGGGGCGGCTGCTTTGTCGCGCCCGCGGCGCTCTCGAGGCCGCGATAGACGATGTCCTGCCGCTCCTCCAGCACGAGCGCTCCATTCGCTTCGACGTGGTGCTCTACGGTGACGAAGCAGAGCGGCCCGGTGCGCCCTTTCTTCAGCATGACATCCATGATGCGGGAGATGCGCCTGACGACATCGCCCACTCTGAGATCGCCGGAGAAGGCGAATGCGCCGCCGGCCCACATCCGGCGGGACAACGGCACGGGCGGCAGAAAGCCGCCCCGAGCGGGGTGCCCGTCCGGCCCGAGCGTGCCGGTCGGAGCAGCCGGCTGGGCCAGGCAGAAATGGATCAGCCTCGGAACGATTTCGCCGTGCTGCGGCGCCTCGCCGGGATAATCGAAGGTCGCGTGATACTTCCGCGCCAGATCCTCGCTGACGATGTCGACGCCGACATCCTCACGGCCGATCCAGCCGCGCAAGTGATCGATGTCGAGCTCGGAGATGCCGGACGCAGCCATCAGTAGGACCTCGGCATGCCCAGCACGTGCTCGGCGAGATAGGACAGGATCAGGTTCGTGGAGATCGGCGCGACCTGATAGAGCCGTGTCTCGCGGAACTTGCGCTCGACATCGTATTCTTCGGCGAAGCCGAAACCGCCATGCGTCTGGATGCAGGCATTGGCTGCCTCGAAGGAGGCATCCGCCGCAAGCATCTTCGCCATATTGGCCTCGGCACCGGGATTGGCGTCGGCCTCGTAGAGCCGGATCGCCTCGCGCACCATCAGTTCGGCGGCGCGCATATTGGCGTAGGCCTTGGCGATCGGGAACTGGATGCCCTGGTTCTGGCCGATGGGCCGGCCGAAGACATGCCGCTCCCTGGCGTAGTTCGAGGCCTTGTCGATGAACCACTTGGCGTCGCCGACGCACTCGGCCGCGATCAGGATACGCTCGGCATTCATGCCGGAGAGGATGTAGCGGAAGCCCTTGCCCTCCTCGCCGACGAGATTCGCGGCCGGCACCTTCACATTGTCGAAGAAGACCTCGGTAGTGGCGTGGTTCATCATCGTGCGGATCGGCCGGATGGTCAGGCCGTCCTTCAGCGCCTCGCGCATGTCGAGGATGAAGACCGAGAGCCCGTCGGTGCGCTTCTGCACCTGGTCGCGCGGCGTGGTGCGGGCGAGCAGCAGCATCAGGTCGGACTGAGCGGCGCGGCTCGTCCAGATCTTCTGGCCGTTGACGATGTAGTGGTCGCCCTCGCGCCGCGCCGTGGTGCGCAGCGCAGTCGTATCGGTGCCGCTGGACGGCTCGGTGACACCGAAGGCTTGCAGGCGCAATTCGCCGGAGGCGATCTTCGGCAGGTAGCGCCGCTTCTGGTCCTCGGTGCCGTGACGCAGCACCGTACCCATCACATACATCTGGGCGTGGCAGGCGGCGCCGTTGCAACCCTGCCGCTGGATTTCCTCCATGATCACGGCGGCGGCCGAAAGCGACAGGCCGGCGCCGCCATACTCCTCCGGGATCAGCGCCGAGAGGAAGCCGCTTTCAGTCAGCGCCGTGACGAACGCCGCGGGATAGGCCATCTCGCGGTCGAGCTTGCGCCAATACTCGCCCGGGAAGTCCGCGCAGAGCTTCGCAACCGCATCGCGAATGTCGTTGTGGTCGGAAGCATGCTGCATGGCGGCCTCGAAGCTGTCGGACGCTTGGGACCGCGTCCCGATACCTTCGTGGTTAGCCCTCCGCCGGCCGACGAGGAAGAGCCTCCGTGAAGGGGAAGCCCCGCGTCGACGCCAAGCGATGCCGATGCGCGCGGGCTTCATTCTCAACGGCCCGACTGCCCAGTCCCCTCGAACGGGGCGGCGACCGCATCCCCGGTCGCTTGACCGGCATCGGATACGGAGCGACCGACCTGCTGGATCGTGTCGTTGAAATTCCGGCGCGTGTGGGGATCGACGACGGCGATCGGCGCCGAGATCGCGAGGCCCGCTGCCGTGCCCACAGCCGCCGCGGTGCCGGCGGTCACCTCCATCAGGCGCTCGCCCAGGCCGACCCGCGAATCCGTGATCGGCTGCCCCTCGACCAGACGCGAGCCGATCAACTGCACGACTTCCGGGCTCTCGGCGAACTTGCCATGGTTCAGGCTGTCGCCGGAGCGCAGCTTGGTGAGGTTGAGGACGGTGATGCCGTATTCGGCGATCTCGCTCCGATAGGGCTCGACATCGGGATCGATGGCGCCGAGCCGTGCCGCGCTGCCCCAGACGCGCCGCGACACGGCCAATGCCCGGTCGTCCTGCGAGACGAACACGGTGAACCGAGGCCGCTTGCCATGGATATCGGCGATCTGGCTGCGGAAGACGTCGACATCGACATCCGGCGCAGCGAGCATGACATTGGCGATCTTCGGCGGGATGCTGCCGTTGCGGATCGCCATCTGGCGCAGCGCCTCCATCGTCACCCAGTTGCCCATCGAATGGGCGAGGATCGAGACTTCGCCAACCGCCGGATCGCGGGCCAGGCTTTGCAGGAGGTTCTCGAGCGCGGTGCGGGAGTAGTTGCCGCTTTCGCGGTCGTAGCCATAAGCGAAGATCGAGCCGCGCGACGGCCAGGTGAAGAGCACCGGCACGACCTTCGCATTCGAGTCGTGCACGATCTGCGCGAAGCGATAGACCGCATCCTCGAAGCGATTGTTGAAGCCGTGGATGAACACCATCACCCGGCGCTTCGGCACCTTCGTCACAGCCTTATGAAATAGCGAGATGGCCTGCGCCTGATCGAGCTTCTCGACGTTGAGCGTGACGAAGTCCGTCTCGGGATTGCCGGGCAGGCGGTTCGGCCATTGCACCTCACCGATTTTGCGATGGGATGCCGGCGGCAGCGAAACGGTAATTTCAGCGAAAGACGGCTTGCCGCGCTCGCCGGAGAACAGGATGCCGGCGTCCTCGTCGGGTGCGCGCGTCGTCGCCACCAGCATGGTGACCTTGCTCGTATCCGTAGCCGCCGAGCTCACGGGCAGGAGCACCCCCTTCACATCCCCGGCGCAGCCCGCGAGCAGCAGGGCCGCGGCTCCCGCCGAGAAAGACCGGAGCCCGGCCTTGTGAAGTAACGCAACACGCATGCCCGCCCCCGATCACCACGCCACTCTGTCCCGACATCGCGTTATCGTGCGGGAATGATGCTGAGCTGTGACAGTCAGTGCCAGACTAGGCAGCGTTCCTGCCGAACGGTCAAGCCGTTGGCCGGTCCCCTGATGTGGTCGGCGATCAAGTGTGGCTTTGAAGTGCTGGTGCGTGGGGTGTTCCGCTTTGGCGGATTGTAGGGGTGCTTTGCGCTGTTTTTTCTGGATTTTAGACGCAAAAACCCGTCGCTGCTTGCGACGGGTTTTTGTGTTTGGTTGCGGGGGCCAGATTTGAACTGACGACCTTCAGGTTATGAGCCTGACGAGCTACCGGGCTGCTCCACCCCGCGGTAAGGATATGGGACCTTTTGA
>NZ_JBFTIC010000017.1:0-43336 GCF_056394545.1 Allobosea sp. 10N428
ACATCAGCCGTCGCCGCTCCAGCCTCCTGCTCCTTCAGCATCCCAATGATCTGCTCTTCCGTGAATCGTGAGGGGCGCATCGTCCGTCTCCATGATCGACGGACTCTACTCAAATCTGGAGGAAGATCAGGGTCTCAGGTCACTGCAAGTAGGCGCCGAATCGAAGCCTAATCCCAACCCGCTGCTCAAGGTTGAGTTGAACTACGACGAAGCGGCACCTTATCCCAGGGCTTCGCCAGCTGCTAAACTAATGGAGCAGCTTCATGCCATCGAGCCCGGAAGGGATCATGCTGCCGACTTTGAGCGAGTATGCGAAAGCGCGCTTAGATTGATGTTTGGGTCGGAGTTCTTTGGTTGGACTCCACAGAATGAGGTTGACGAAGGTTTCCACAGAATGGACCTTATTGCTCGGCTGGTGCCGACGATTAATCCGTTCTGGTCCGGGATAGCGAACGATTTTCGGACGCGCTACGTGGTTTTCGAGTTCAAGAACTACTCCAATCCAATAACTCAGGATCAGATCTACACCACTGAAAAATATTTGTTTACAGCTGCCCTTCGCTCTGTGGCGGTCATCGTTGCAAGAGGTGGGGCGAGCGACAGTGCCCAGAAAGCCTGCCGAGGCGCGCTGCGAGAGCAAGGAAAGTTGATTCTATGGATAAGTCTCGAAGAATTCTGTGAAATGCTGCGAAAACGAGATGAAGGCGGTGATCCTACAGATTTACTTTACGGAAAACTTGACGAGATCCTAATGACAATCGCGAGGTAGGGGATCCAATAAATGGCGGGGGTGCCCCCATCTTCTGGGATTTTCGGGAACTCAACGCCTCTGCGTAGCCCACTTCGGAGTGGGCCCGGATGGTTCTTCCGGCTGTGCCTCCGTAACTCTTGGCGCTTCGCGCCATTCAGCCTCTGATAGCTTCTCCCCTTCGAGGAAAAAATACTCGGCACCGTCCTTGACGACTGCTGGCCCAAGAGGATTGTCGATCCTGTAATACAGGTTTCGCACGTCGTCCCAAGCTCGGACGGTGACTGCCGTCCCCTCGTTGTCGATGAAGCGGCAATGTGACCCCGGAGGGCATCGAGGGAGCGGTTCAAAGACCTGTGGCCGACCCGGTGGCAAGGACACTTCCGGCAGGGCGTTGATGAACACCTCGACCCGAGCCATGCTCTCTTGCGCCGGCTCGCACGCCCTCATGCGATCCAGCACCAACCCGCGGTCGAGCGGTCTTGAGCGATGAAGGGCTTCAATGTAGCTGCGATCTTTCTCTTCGAGCCGGTGAAGCTTTGAAATAACCAGGTCGACAGGGGAGGGAGCAACGACGGTAACGGTTCCTGTGATGCCCTCTACTTCCCGATAGATCGCCCGCTGCTGCCATCCTAGCGGCAGCCGAGCGGTGCCTTCGTCGACGCCGTCGATGTAGAAGCCCCATTTTCTTTCAAAGGCAGATCCCTGCCCGAACCAAGCATTGATGTCCTCAGTGGCTTCGGCCATCTCGGCTGGGTTTTGAGCTTTTGCGTTCAAGCGTTCTTCCCAGAGCCGGGCGTTGGCCGGGTAGGCGTCAATCTCCGGCGAGGTACGCATGATCACGGGAGCCTCAGGCCATCCGACAAGGATCGCCTGGCTGCCGACTATAACGACTGTGTCGGTTTGGAAGTGGAAGGCCAGCGCGCGCACTGCCTCCTCTAGATCGGCAACAGAGCGAACCTGCAGGCTATTTCGTTCGGGATCAGGGTGACGGCGTGACAATTGTCTCCTCCGCGACGTGGAGCGGCGTTTGACGCTCCAAACCGCGCTTCGCGAGACGCCAGATGCGGCGCCTAAGAGGCACATCGTCGAGTCCGAGACTGGTAACCATCATGAATGGAGAGGATAGGCGTAGCCGAGCCATATCTTCCTCCCGGCTAGTCAACTTCCGCCGGAGCTCGTCGATCGAGGAGGATAGCAGTTTTTCCCACTCGCTCGTGAAGTCACGCTCCGGCATCCGAACCGAACGTTTGCGAAGCGCGTTACGAGCGCGAGCCAGCAACCCCGGATCACGGGCAAGCTCGCGCGCGACCATGCGATGCATGATCAGTTTCGCGCGGTCGTTGACCCGTTCCTGGTTGATCTGGCTCGACATCGTCCTGCTCAATTTCTCTCCTGAGATAGCATTTCACGAGGCGAGATTCAAAGGAGAGGTTGCGGCGAGCGCCGGGCGATGGCCGCGGTGACGTTCAAAGAATAAGCCCGCCGTTGAGAGAACGGCGGGCCTCCGACTTCTGTCAGGACTAGGCGGATCCGGCCATCGCTGGGAAATTGGCCATGCCCTCCGGTCGTCTGGGCCGGTACATCCGCGGCAACGCATCCAACTGGAGAGCAGACAGGCATCAGAGTATGCCGCGCCGACAACGAGATAATTGTCGTGTATCCCGATTGCCCGTCGTTTAGCCCATATAATCGCGCGGTGTAGCCCGATTAAGTGTTGTGCGATCTACCGGCCAAGCCCTCTTCAGTCCTAGCCCAAAACGACTGTGCGGCGAATCCAGCGCGAGCTCGCACCTCTCGGCAACCTTCAAGGGCTTCTCTATTCGTTCCTGATGTCGGACAGTCGGCTGAGGCGAGATCGGCCGCACCAGGTGAAAGCTGCCTATGTGTCCGAGGGTAGCGCGACGAGCTCGTCGCCGATATCGGCGCTTCCACCTTGAATGATCCGCGCTGTGATACCGCCGAGACCCCGCACGGCATTGTATCCGCCCGCGCCCAGTATCTCTTCCATTCGTGAGCACGGATGACACTCGCCTGTCGTCTCCAAGATGGCGGAGCCCAGCTTGAAGCGCTTCTCCTTGAGAGCGACCAGGTTGATACCCCGGGTAACAATATTACGCCGCATGTCCGCGGGCAGGATCTGATCGCGGCCCAAATGACTGGCGATGGCCGCCAAGTGTTCGGCCTGGATCAAAGTGACCTGCCGGCTGCCGGCCGGCCGAGTGTAACGATCGCCGACAATCCCTGTATCAACATCGAGGTTTGCGGTCTCGATCGCCAGCATGGGCTTACGGCGGCCAGGGCGGACACCAAGCCAAACGACCTGTCCCGATCTCATCTGTGCGTTCAAAAGCTTCGAGAGCGAGGATGAGGGATTAAAGGGCACGGTCGGTGTCTGGCCAATTTGATCAACGGGCGTTAGTCGCGGGACGATATCCCTAGCCTCCACGCCTATGCGGGCAGAAGTTCGACCATCACCGGCGCGTGGTCGCTGGTGTGCTCCCAGCCTCGCGGCGACCGTCGGACTTCCGCGGATCTCAACCGCGGCGCCAGGGTAGGACTAAGCAGGAGGTGGTCGAGGCGAAGGCCGGCGTCGCGTTCGAACGAGTTCCGCCAATACTTCCAAAACGTGTAGATGCGCTCTCTCGGGTGAAGGTGCCTCACGGCGTCCGTCCAACCCTGATCGACCAGGTCGGCATAAGCTTTTCGGACCTCCGGACGAAAAAGGGCGTCATCTCGCCATCGCTCTGGTGCGTAGACATCGAGCTCGGTCGGCATGACGTTAAAGTCGCCTACAAGTGCGATCGGCACGTCGTGGGAGAGAAGCTCTTCTGCATAACTCAGCAAGCGGGCGAACCAGCGGAGCTTGTATTCGAACTTGGGGCCGGGAGCGGGATTCCCGTTGGGAAGATAGAGGCACCCAATCAGCACCCCGTTGACCGCCGCCTCGATGTAACGGCTATGGCTGTCGTCAGGATCCCCCGGTAATCCTCGGCGCGTCAGGACCGGCGGTCCGCCCCTCGCGAGGATCGCGACGCCATTCCAGCTCTTCTGACCGTGCCAGACCGCCGTGTAGCCGGCTTCCTGCAATTCGCGCTCGGGAAAGCGATCGTCTGAGCATTTCAGCTCTTGCAGGCACACGACATCAGGATGGTCCTGCTTCAGCCACCGGAGCAGAACGGGCAACCGGCCATTGATGCCGTTCACATTATAGGTCGCGATCTTCAACGAAGGCTCCTCCAACCCGATCGTCAGAAGTGCTCGCGCAGGAATGCTTGCGTCCTCGCGATCGCATCCGGCCAGCTCGCCAGAGACAGGCCATGTCCTTCGCCGGGATAGATATGGGTTTGGACAGTCCCTCCCTTGCTTTTGAGTGATCTCTCGATGGCGCCGGCGTTGGACACCGGCACCACTCGGTCCGCATCCCCATGCAGAATAAGCGTAGGGGGCAGAGACGCTCTTTCCAGGCCTGGCGGCAGAAATCCGAAGAAGTCGACAACGGCTTTGATCCTGCGATCGCGCGCCGCCAGAGCCAAGGCCAATGCGCCGCCAAGCGAAAAGCCGACAACGGCGAAACGGGCCTGCTGATCGCCCGTGATCGTCTCGATCGCTTCCAGCCAGATCGGAAACTTGCTTTTGATTTCGCCGTAGCGGGCCCGCTGATCGCCGGTGGCCTCGAAGTACCGCGGTAGAAGGACGTTGTAGCCAGCCCCCGCGATCATGTTCGCGGCGAACTGATATCGGCCACCATTCGTCAGACCGTCCGAACCATAGAGGAGGAGGACGCCGCCTCCGGAAACGCTCGGACCAAAGCGGTCGACTGCGACGCTCGCTTGGGCTGGCCCGGACACGATGGTCGCGCCAGCTCCACCAACGAAATGGCGTCGGTCCATTACTCGGTCGCCTCCGACCACCTCTCCTTGGCTTCAGCGGCCGGGACGATCAGCTTGATCGTCTCATCCTCGAGGGCAACGACGAGCGCCAGGTCGAGGTAATGATGGGCTCCCCCCGACTCGGGATCATTCTTCTTCAGCTTGATGAGCTGGCCGCTCAGGGCGTCGACGGTTCCGACATGCGCTCCATCCGAGCCGATGACGCGCTGGCCTTCCTTGATTTGCTCTACGAACATCATGGCTTGCTCTCCGTCCAGCCCCCACCGATCGGCAACGGGCCGTCTGGCACCGAGGTTCCAATCTACGATCGCAACGCGGGATCTCGCGCCGCGATTGTCGAAGCCGGGGTTGTCCCGGCTTCGGGAATGATCGTGCTGCAAAGGCTTCGGTTTAGGCGGCTTCGTCACGCTGCAGCTGGAACAGGACGTTGCGGGTAAGATCATCCTCGTCGAGTGGGACTGGAGCAAAGCCCGCTACCAAATAGGCAATTCTCTCGCGCTCCTTCTCGTGGTCGCTCGCCGGTATGGACGCCTTCACTTGGCTTCAAACCGCTTCGAGCGAAGCATAAGCCCGCGCTAGATCGGTCGGATCGGTCAGCGAAGAAAAGGGCATGCCATCGGCTCCCTCATTGGATCCGGCAGGGCTGATTTAGGTGAGCTTCGAGCCTCTGCAAGCCTCCTTGAAAAGGTCGGGGGTGCCTTCCTAAATCTGCGGGATCCAAGCGCACCGCGCGGGACCAGACCCATGTTGCTTCGAGGAGAATATGGCTATGGCACTGTTGCCGTCCGACGAATTCGAACGTCCTGTCGTCATTCTGACTGGCCTTGGACATCCCACAGCAATTTGCTCGGCGATGGAGGCTTACATGTTCCTCGCAGATTGGCCGAAGTCGCAACGAGACGCCGCGCATGCCTTCGCATCAAAGGCCTGCCTGGCCGCCGTCCGCGGCGAAATCGAGCCTGAAACCGCGAAGGGATTGTTCGCATCCTGGGCCGAGAAGCATGATCTTCTCGCTCTTGAAGCCACTGTGCCTGTCGGTAGCCGCAATGCGGGCTCCTACGGCACCGCCTGAGGATCGCAAGCCGCAGGGAGAAGGGGGCGCGAGCGGCTGCAGCTAGCTCACCGCCCCCTCCGGCGTCGGCGCCTCACGCGGACAGGAGGAACTCTGCGCGGCGCGTCCGGTTGTGTCCCTCGCAAGAGCGAGGCTCATATGGCGAAGAACTCCCGGCCGAAAGTTGTCGATGGACCCAATGGGGCTTCGCAACTGCCATCTGTTATCGTCACGAGCTATAATCTCGAAGCGCGCGACGAAGAGGGCTTCGTCGGCGACCGCGCGCGTCGGGGGGCGATTTTCGAGCATCTTGAGGAGCTCCGCGCCGCATTGCGCAAGCAGGGCGCGGATCCCATCGACGTTCCAAGCGAGGAGCTGAAGAAAAAGGATCTGGACGCAATCCTGACCGGCGACGACGCGGAAGCCGCGGCGTTGGTGCACAGTGCCGTCGAGCAATACGCAGATGCGTTAGCTTCGGTCGTGCGACGGTTCTCGCGCCTGAAGGCCTGGTCTCGGGTCGAGCGCATCGTCGTGGGAGGGGGATTTCGGCAAAGCCGAGTTGGCGAGCTCGCGATCGGCAGGGCGGCCATCATGCTGCGGACTCAGGGCTCCCCCGTAGAACTCGTTCCGATCCGCCATCATCCTGACGAGGCCGGCCTCATTGGAAACGTGCATATCGTGCCGAAATGGATGTTCGGGGCATTCGACAGCCTGGTCGCTGTCGATATCGGCGGCTCGAACATCCGGGCGGGGATCGTGGAGCTTCGCCAGGACAAAGCCTCTGACCTGAGCAAGGCGAAGGTCTTCGAGTTTGAGCTTTGGCGTCATGCCGACGAGACCACCAATCGCGACCAGGCGGTCGAGCGGCTGGGCGAGATGCTTCGCAATCAAATCAAGTCCGCGACCCGAGCGGGATTAAAGGTCGCGCCGTTTATAGGGATAGGCTGTCCCGGCATCATCCAATCCGACGGAACGATCGATCGCGGCGCGCAGAATTTGCCGGGGAACTGGGAGAGTAGCCGCTTCAACCTGATCGACAGCATCAAGGAAACGGTTCCAACCATCGGGGAGCATGAGAGTATGGTGACCATGCACAACGACGCGGTGATCCAAGGCCTGAGCGAGCTGCCGTTCATGCAGGATGTCCAGAACTGGGGCGTGCTGACAATCGGCACTGGCCTCGGAAATGCCAGTTACGAGAACCGCGCGACTCGTCGGAAGACCTCTAGCTTCACTGCAAGTGACGCACTGAGGTCGAGTTAGACGCTTCATTTGAGGATGCGGCAATGGCCACGGAGAAGCTCTCCAAGTATCGCTCCAAGCGCGATTTCGAGAAGACCGCGGAGCCGAGCGGCGAACGCCCGATCCAGAATTCTAACCGGCGCCGGTTCATCATCCAGAAGCACGACGCCTCCCGGCTGCATTACGACCTGCGGCTTGAACTCGACGGCGTGTTCAAATCCTGGGCCGTTACGAAAGGCCCTTCACTGGATCCCCACGACAAGCGCCTCGCCGTCGAGGTTGAGGATCACCCGCTCGACTACGGCGACTTCGAGGGGACCATCCCAAAAGGTGAGTACGGCGGCGGCACAGTGATGCTCTGGGATCGTGGATACTGGGAGCCGGAGGGCTCTCGGCCCCCAGAGGAGGCGCTGGAGAAGGGCGACTTCAAGTTTGAGCTGCATGGCAAACGCCTGAAGGGTAGCTTTGTGCTCGTCCGCATGCGTAGCGATCGCGATGGCGGAAAGAGGACCAACTGGCTTCTGATCAAGCACCACGACGACTATTCCGTCGACGCCAATGGAGAAGCTGTTCTCGAAGAGAACATGACCTCGGTGGCGTCCTCACGGACGATGGAGCAGATCGCCAACGGAAAAGGGCGAAAGCCCACGCCGTTTATGACCCGTGATGCTGATACTGAAAGGGATGCAGTCTGGGACAGTAAGCGCGGCCTTGCCGCCAAATCGAAGAAGCCGCCCTCCGGAAGCGTGGGCAAGAAGGCCAAGCTTCCAGACTTCATCGCACCGCAGCTCTGCGAAACCCTGAAGCGACCGCCGACAGGCGCGAACTGGCTGCATGAGATCAAGTTCGACGGCTATCGCATCCAGATGCGCGTGGGCAGCGGCGAGGTATCGCTAAAGACGCGAAAGGGCTTGGACTGGTCCGCCAGATACCCTGAAATCGTCGTAGCCGGATCGGAGCTTCCGGACTGCATACTCGAYGGGGAGATTTGCGCGCTTGATGAAAATGGCGCTCCCGATTTTGCCGCGCTACAGGCCGCATTATCAGAGCGCACCACGGGCAATCTCGTCTTCTTCGCATTCGATATGCTGTTCGAAGGCGACGAGGATCTGCGCGACCTTCCGCTGGTCGACCGCAAAAATCGGCTTCAGAAGCTGCTCTCCAATGCGTCGGACGACCCCCGCCTGCGCTTCGTTGAGCATTTCGAGACGGGGGGCGATGCCGTACTGCGGTCGGCCTGTAAACTCTCCCTCGAGGGCATCGTCTCGAAGCAAACTGACGCTCCCTATCAATCCGGTCGGAGCGACACCTGGGCGAAATCAAAGTGTCGGGCTGGGCATGAGGTCGTCATCGGCGGCTATGCCAGGACCAACGGCAAGTTCCGCTCGCTGCTAGTAGGAGTGCACCGTGGGGACCATTTTGTCTATGTCGGGCGCGTCGGCACGGGGTTCGGAGCGGCGAAGGTCGAGAAGCTGCTCCCCAAACTGAAGGCAGCAGAGACCGGATCATCCCCGTTCACCGGCGTCGGTGCTCCCAAGAGGGAAAAGGAGGTCATCTGGCTAAGGCCGGAACTCGTCGCTGAAATCGAGTTCGCCGGCTGGACCGCCGACGGACTCGTCCGGCAAGGCGCGTTTAAGGGACTTCGAGAGGAGAAGCCGGCCGCGGAGGTCGAGGCTGAGAAGCCCGCACCACCTTCCCGCACCGAAACTCCCGTGCCTGTTTCAACGGCGAGGTCGCCGCGCCGTAAAGGAGCGAAGGCGGAGGTGATGGGCGTGTTGATCTCAAACCCGGATAAGCCGCTCTGGCCCGACGCGGGGGATGACAAGCCGGTGACCAAGGAGGATCTGGCACGATATCATGAATCGGTCGGCGAGTGGCTGATCGATCACGTCAAAGGTCGTCCTTGCTCCATCATACGCGCGCCCGATGGGATCGGGGGCGAGCAGTTCTTTCAGCGCCATGCGATGCCGGGCACCTCCAACCTGCTCGAACTGGTCAAGGTGTTTGGCGACAAGAAGCCTTACCTGCAGGTCGACCGTATCGAGGGATTGGTGGCCATCGCGCAAATCGGCGGCGTGGAATTGCACCCGTGGAATTGTGAGCCGGGCAAGCCCGAGGTTCCCGGGCGACTGGTTTTCGATCTCGACCCCGGTCCGGATGTCGCGTTCTCGGCAGTGGTGGAAGCTGCTCGTGATATGCGCGCTCGCCTCGATGAGCTCGGTCTGGTCAGCTTCTGCAAGACCACGGGCGGCAAGGGACTCCATGTCGTCACGCCGCTCGCCGTATCCTCTCGAAGGCCGCTGTCATGGGATCAAGCGAAGTCTTTCGCCCACGATGTCTGCCAGGAGATGGCTCGGGAGGACCCGGATCGCTATCTCATCAAGATGACGAAGAGCCTGCGCGGCGGGAAGATATTCCTCGACTATCTGCGCAACGATCGCATGGCGACCGCGGTAGCTCCGCTTTCACCACGAGCACGTCCAGGCGCGACCGTCTCGATGCCCCTAACCTGGACCCAGGTCAAAGCGGATCTCGACCCTAAGCGATTTACGGTGCGCACGGTGCCGTCGCTGCTCGGCAAGAGTTCCGCCTGGAAGGATTACTGCGACGGCCAACGCCCCTTGGAAACTGCGATCAAGCGACTGGGTAAGACGAAGCGCGCCGCGTGAATGCGCAAGCTCCGCTCAGGAAGCCTTCTTGCTCTTGCCGCCCGCCGCTAGGCTTGCGCGCAAGGCCTCCATGATGTCGATGACGTTGCTGCCGGACGAACCGTCCGGGCCCTTCTTTTTGCCCTTCCGCGACGGCCTCATAGCCTTCTTTTTCTCGGCGATGATGTCGAGAAGAGCGTCCTGAACCGGGTCCGAGACCATGTCGGCCGACCAGGCTTTCGTATGTTGCTTGATGAAGCTTTGGACGAGAGGGATGAGAGCCGGATCCGACTTCGTCGAGATATCCTCGAAATACGACTCTTCGGGCCGTACCTCATCACCAAAGCGGAGCGTCCACACGACGATCCCTTCTCCGCGAGGCTCCAGCACGATGGCGCGCTCGCGCCGGCCGATTACGAGCCGGGAGATGCCAAGGACCTTGTCCGCTGCCATCGCGTCCCGGATGACAGCAAACGCCTCGTGGCCGACCGGATCGTCGGGCATCAGGTAATGCGGCTTTTCGAGAAAGACCCATTCGATGCTGTCACGCGGGACGAACTTCTCGATATCGATGGTTTTGACGGTGTCGAGTGCGACAGCGTCGAGCTCATCATCCGTCAGCATGACGTAGTCGTTCTCGCCGCGCGCGTAGCCTTTGATCTCGTTGTCGTCCTTGACCGGCTTGCGGGTAACCGAGTCGACGTATTGGGACACGACGCGATTGCCGGTGGCCTTGTTCAGGGTATGGAAGCGGACCTTCTCGCTTTCAGATGTAGCGGGCGACATTGCCACCGGGCACGTGACCAGCGATAGCTTGAGGTAGCCTTTCCAATAAGGGCGCAGAGCCATATCGCCTCTCCTCAGCTCGCCTTGCGCTGTTGATCGCGTGAGGCTTGGCTCGCGGAGCGCCTAGCAGTGCGGGACGTCCCGAGATTGGCATTAGCCGCCTCGCCACGGCGCGAGCCTTCCGCCATCATCTTGGCGCTCTCGCGCAGGGCGGCAAGGAGGTCGTCTGGCTTCGAGACCTTCACCTCCTTGCGTTTCGGCATCGCCTTGCCTTCGATCTTGGCCTTGACCAGCTCGGCAAGTGCCGCCTCATAGCGGTCATCGAATTCGGAGGGATCGAACTCCCCCTTCTTGGTTGCGATAATGTGCTTCGCCAGATCGAGCATTTCGCCTTTAATCCGCAGCTTCGGCATCTCCTCGAAAGCCTTCTCCGATGAGCGGACCTCATAATCGTACTGCAAAGTCGTCGCGATCAGCCCCTTGCCGTGAGCTCGGATGAGGACTGTCCGCATGCGGCGGAAGAGTACGGTCTGAGCGACGGCAGCGACCTTGGATTTGGTCATGGCATCACGCAGCGCAGTGAACGCGTCGGAAGACACTCTGTCTGTAGGGACGAGATAGTACGGCTTGTCGAAGTACACGTCGTCGACATCTGAGCACGGGATGAAGGTTTCGATCGCGAGCGTCTTGTCGCTCTCGGGAACGGTGGCCGCCACCTCCTCCGGATCGATCATGACGTATTCGCCGTTCTCGATCTCGAAGCCCTTGGTTTGATCCTCGCGATCGACCGGTTTGCCCGTCTCGCTATCGACGAAAATGCGATTCACGCGGTTGCCGGTAGCTTTGTTCAGCGTGTGAAACGCGATGCGGTCTGAGGTACTCGCGGCAGTGTATAAACCTACGCCGCAGCTCACTTGGCCGAACTTGATGAAGCCCTTCCACTGGGCGCGATGACCCGCCATGACAAACTCCCACGCAACTCACTCCAGCGAGTCAATCGGCTTGACCCCTGCTTGTTCCGGCAGGGATCGAACTAGGATTCAAATATTTCGCAAGCCGGACGTTCCAACGCTCGACGACGTCTCAGGATTGTGCCGAACGGTAAGCTGCCTCGAACCCGACCGAGGTTCCGTGAGCGGGAGCACTTCGAACAGCTCTGGCAGCTCGTACATGACCGCGTGGTGCTCCAGGCCCACGCGTGGGCGAGCACGGGCTGCCGACAGCGCATTCAACCTTTGCGAAGCTTGCCCAGATTGCCCGGCCATCCCGTCACAGCCATATCGTCGGCCGTCAAGAAGCCATCGTCCTCTTCGGGGCCGCGAGCGTTTTGCCCCTTGTGGGCCTCATCCCATTCTCTGATTTGGCCGATCAGTCGCTGATATCCCCGGCCCTGCTCCGGCGAGGCGAACATCCGCCCAGGGCCGCAGCGGTGGACCATCCTCTACCCAACGGGATGAGGTCGGGGAGCGACAGAAGCTCCCAAGCTTCTCTGGACGCCAAACAGAAAACGGCCCCGGTCACCCGAGGCCGTTGTTCATCATGCGCGCGGCGTCAGATCACCGCAGGTGGCACTCGGCCCGATGCGCTGGCATCCCGAACGTAAGGATCGGCGTTTTCGTCGAAGCGCGACCACCCGCCGGCGCGATAGTCAGCCTCGCGGGTCGCGCGGTCGATCGGAGTGGCGCCGTCGAGGATAGCTTGGACGGTCGCCTCGTGCTCAGGTTCGGTGCGGACGGATACGACCGATCCGCCGCGACGAACCGTCTCGGCGTAGTAGTTGGCCTCGTCCTCATCGTGGCCTTCCTTCACGAATGAGCCGACGAGACCACCGGCGGCGGCACCGGCGACCGCGCCTGCTGCGGTGGCGGCAAGCCAGCCCGCGGCAACAACCGGGCCTACGCCGGGGATCGCCATGATGCCAAGGCCGGTCAGCAGGCCGGCGGCCCCGCCGACTCCGGCGCCGATCCCGGCGCCTTCGGCAGCGTTGGTCTCGTCAGTCTTGCCATCGCCGCCGACAATGCTGATGGCGCTGCTGGAAACGCCGGCAGCCTCAAGCTGGTCCACGACGGAGCGGGCGGTGGCGTGACTATCGTAGGAACGGGTCAGGGTGCGGGTCATATCGTTCTCCAGTTTTCAGGCTTCGAGGGGCACGGATCAGTTGCGGGTGATGTTGCCGCGGTAGTCGATGGATACGTTGACCTGCCCGCCCGAATGGGTCGCGGTGCCCTTCCAGATGCCGTTGTCGTCCTTCTTCAAGGCACCGACGTTTGAATAGCCGTTGGCCTCAAGGCGGCTCTTGGCCTGGCCCTCGGTGAAGCTGTTGGCGCCCGGCAGCGGGGCGTTTTTGTCGGCGTCAGCCTTCGGGGCCGGCATCGGCGACGTCGTAGACGTCTGAGCGATGGCACCAAAGGATGTCGCGGAGGCGATCAAGGTGGCAATGAGCAGCTTCTTCATGATGGTCTCCCGTGGGCGTGCGGCCGATGCCGCGATGCACAATCCAACGGCAGATTGCCCGCGAAAGTTCCAGCGGAGCGGAATGGAACACCGGCTCTCAGGGTTCGTTCAGCAGCCATGACCACCCCACATCGCTGGAGGAATACATGGCGACCGAACCGAAGCCGCTCGACGACCTGTTCCACGACATGCTCAAGGACGTCTATTACGCGGAGAAGCAAATTCTGAAGGCGCTGCCGAAGATGGCGAAGGCGGCCCAGTCGCCCGAGCTCAAGAAGGCTTTCGAGACTCATCGCGAAGAGACCGAGGGACACGTCGAACGCCTCGGTGAGGTGTTCGAGCTCATCGGCAAGGCCCCGCGCGGCAAGACCTGCGACGCCATCCTCGGCATCATCGAGGAAGGCAAGGCAGTCATGGAGGACTATGGCGACAGCCCGGCGATCGACGCCGGTCTGGTCGCTTCGGCACAAGCCGTAGAGCACTATGAGATGGCCCGCTACGGTACCCTCAAGGCGTGGGCCCAGCAGCTCGGCCACAAGGATGCAGTCAAGCTGCTCGACGCGACGCTCGCCGAGGAGACCAAGACGGACAAGGCATTGACGCAGCTCGGCGGCGCCGCCAACACCGCCGCAACGAAGAAGGCAGCCTGATTATGGGAATCTTCGACAGCATCAAGAAGGCCATCTTCGGCGAGGCCAAGGCCGATACGGTCGCTACTTCAACGTCTGCTCCCCCTCCAGGTGGGGTTGCCACACCCTCCGGCACTTCCACCGCAGCGGCCTCGCCGATGGCAGGGACACCGGCCGGTCAGACCACGGCAAACATCGGTACTGCGCCTGGATCGACGGCCTCGCAGCAGGTCGATGTCGCGCCGATCCTCGACAAGGCGGTCAAGGACAGCGGCCAGCAGCTCAACTGGAAGACGTCCATTGTCGACCTGCTCAAGGCGCTCAAGATCGACAGCAGCCTCACCGCCCGCAAGGAACTGGCGCAGGAACTCGGTTACACGGGCGATACCAACGACTCGGCGACGATGAACGTCTGGCTGCACAAGGCAGTCATCAAGAAGCTCTCGGAGAACGGTGGCAAGGTCCCGGCCGACCTCCTCAACTGAGTGCGACGATCCCCGGCGGTGGGCCGTCGGGGATACCAAGCCAACATCGCCACCGCCGTCATCCCAACTGTGACGAAAACCGGCTCGTCCATGCCCGCCTCCAAAACGCGGGCGTATACGAGCTACGACGAGAAGGTTCCGAGGCGGATGATGAACGGGAGATCGCGTCGGAACTCGACGCGCTCCTGCCGATTGAATTGCGAGACGGGAGATTCACATGGCAGACGACAAGACAGATCGAGGCTCTCAGGACCGGTCGCGTATCAATCTGAATGAGGATTACGAAGTTCGCTATTGGACCGACAAGTTCGGGGTATCGAAGGCTCAACTCGAAGAGGCCGTCAGAGAGGTGGGTCCTTTTGCAGAGGCCGTTGAAACCGAGCTTCGCCGGTCGACGCTCACCGACGGATCGAAGCAGTGAGCGCGACAATCGAGATTCGCCGCGACGGCGACGAGTGGATCATCGACGATGGATCGGCTCGCGTTCGTATGACCAAGCCTGGTGCTGGAATCATCGAGCGCTTGGTCGATCAGTGGGATCATGAAAACCGCTCGCGCCCCAGCGCAACTCGATCCGAGACGCCCGAACGGACGGTGCGCCCGGAGAAACTGTCATGACGGCCAGGACGCATAGCTACGAGGTGCTCGAAATCACGAAGCTCGTAGTCAGCCCGGACGGAGCCGATGGGGCTGTCATCGCCATGCATTGCGCAGGTGGACAGCGTGTACAGCTCGTCCTGCCTCTACAACAGCTCGCCCAGCTCGAAGGTCTGCTGGACCGCGCCAATCTGGAGCAGATGGAGCATCAGAAACTTCACTGAGGTCGGTAGCGGAAGAGGGGACCGGCAGCTGCCAGCCCCCTCATACGTGGTTTCAGGCGCGACACTGAAGGGGCCACGCATCTCCGGAACGGTGGCGGGACCAGTGAAGTTCCTCGATGACACGAGCTTTCGAAACGCCGACGCACGGAGCACAAAATGGATTCTTCCGACTCGATCACCAATGGTCGCGAACTCGCCCTTCGCATGAACGCGGCTTTCGCCGGTCACGACTGGATCGCGATGATGATGGAATGTTCCGGTTGCCCGCGCGACTATGTCGAATGGCACCTCCAGGAGGAAATGGTCCCTCCCGAAGCGATCCTCTCGGCAGCGGGGAAACTTCTCGCGGAAGCCGAACTCGCTCGCGACGGAGGACGGACTTAGCCCTCGCGCTTAGATGTCTAAGATCCGAACCTACGAAGATCTCGCCCGAGCGCTAAAGCGCTTTGAACAACTCTTCGGGGCACCCGAGGGATCGGTCGATGCGCGCGAGCTTCGTGAGATTTCGAGAAGCCCCAGGTCCTTTGAGAACCAGATTGCTACCCGGATCGCCTCAAGAAAGCTTGCGACAAGCACGCTATTGGACAGCTTGCCTCGTAACTGCCCCCTTCCAGCCAATCTGCCATAGAAGCTCAATCCGGGCGGAAGGAACATGCCCGGCGCCGGCCCGTTCGGTTTCCACAACGGCCACCCACGGACCGGGAGAACGATATGGGCGAGCTCACCCTCAGCGACATTGCGGAAAAGATGAAGGACATCGATTTCTGCATGCTCACAACCCTGACCGACGGCGGGAAGCTTTCGAGCCGCCCCATGAGCAATAACCGCGACGTCGACTACGACGGAGATTCCTGGTTCTTTGCGTACGATGACGCCCGCTTCATCCAAGATGTCAAAGCCAACGATCAGGTAGGGCTGACTTTCGCCGGCGATAAGAGCCTGCTTGGCAAGCCAGGCATCTTCATAGCGGTTGAAGGCAAGGCCGACCTCATCAAAGACCGCCTCGCTTTCGAGGACCACTGGGTTGACGACATGGAGCGTTGGTTCCCGCAGGGGATCGAAACCCCAGGCATTGTATTGCTAAAGGTGCACGCGTCCCGGATCCATTATTGGAACGGCGAGGAGGAGGGTGAGGTCCAAGTTTAAATACCTCAGGGCCGGAAGCCTGTCGCAAAAGCAGAGTGCCGCCGCTGATAGCGGGGAGCCGAAGGCTGGGGTCCCGAACCCTATTCGGCTTTGAGGATTATCACCGACCCTGCGTTGGAAACGCCCGTTGAAGGTCGCCAAGGATTTTTGGGCCGCCCGGTGCTGGCGGTACTCGTTGGAGGGCTCTTGTTGGCCGAGCCTGCTTGGATCGTCGTCCACTACCTTGCACGGTGAAAGCCGGCTGAGCTGCGGCCCGACGCAGCCTAGACTACGCCGAGTTAAGGGAGCGATGGGAGGAACGTTCGGAATGCTCAGCAGTTGCGCCTCATCTCAGGATCGCAACGAAGACGAATTGAACGCTGCCCCGGATCGGGCGATCTATCTCGCGGGATGCGCGAAGGGCGATGACATGCGTTGGCTGCGGTCGCTTTGCTTGGCGGGGCTTGGGTCACCACGACCCTTGGTTCTCGGCGGCGAGATAGGCGTGCAGGCGCGATAGCGCGTTCAAATCGCCTTGGCCGAGCAGGTTGAGTGGGCTTTGGCCGAAGACGGCGTTTGGCCGGCTCATCCACCTATATCCGCGTCGCCGATCTACGAACAGGGCGCCGAGCTGGACGTGGATGTCCAGCAAGAGAACGCAGCGCAGCTTGAGGTCGTCGTCGACCCCGGCGACTTCGCCGCGTTTCCAGGCATCATAGGCTTGCGGGTCGAGATCAAGGATGCGCGCGGCTGTTCCATCATCGACTTTCCAGCGATCGAGGAGCCGGACGATCGCGCGGTTGAGGGCCGCGAGTTCTTCACGGGTCATGCGAAGAGCTCACGGAGTTCGTTGCCGCTAAGTGCTCGCTTCTGCTCCAGCGCGTCGGCGATGGCCAGGAGCCGATGCTGATGGTTGGTCAACAGCTTCGTGCAGCGCTCGTCGAGGATGTGGAGCTCATCTTCGATCTGCTGACGGAACCGCGGATCGGCGAGCATTCGCGCGGGGTCGCTGGAGGGGGCTCGATGTAGGAGGCTGGCGCCGAGACCGAATGACCCGTGGATCGCGCAAGTGTAAGTCGTGGCAAGCGCGAGGTCGACATGGCAGCCAGACGATCCCTCGCCGAGCAACAGGATTTCGGCAGCCCTGCCGGCGAGCATGATTACGACGTGGTCCTCGAGGCGTTGTCGGGTGCCGATGCCCCCAACGCCTTCCGTCAACACTCCGCCCGCCCGCACGCCGATTGATACCATCGAGGCATGGTCGACATGGCGGCCGAGTGCGAGGGCCGCGACCGCGTGCCCAGCTTCGTGAACTGCGACGCGGCGCAGGTCCTCTCCCTCGACGTCGTCCTTGAGGAATTGGGTGGCGACGTCCTGGAAGGTGAGCGGGCGGGCATCGCGGCGTGCATCGGAGATCGCGACCTTCGACCGGAATGCGACGTCCGCGCCGGTCGAGCCCTGGGCAAGCTCGGCGAGCGCGGTGAGCTCGGGCTCGGAAAGCCGTCCCGCAAGGTGATGGCGAAACACGCCGACGAGCTCTGACGCCGTGGGCGGCTTGATTTCGAAGTGGAGTTCAAGGCGCCCGGATCGGGTCAAAGCTGCATCGAGCCGATCGATCATATTGGTCGCCGCGACCACGATCACGCCATGGCGTGCCTCGTCGAGGAGTTTGAGGAGTTGCGTAACGAGCGTGGTCCAGTAGTCCCGACGACGGCTGTCCAAAGCGGCGCGGTTGGGAATGGCGTCGATCTCGTCAATGAAAAGGATAGAGGGGGCCCGATCGCGCGCTTTTCGGAATATCTCGTCCAGCGCCTTGGTCATTGAGTTGAGATAGCCGTCGGTGCTGGCGAAGAGCTGTCCCAACGACGTGCTGATGAGAGGCACCTCGCAGGATCGGGCAAGCGCAGTGGCAAAGAGCGTTTTGCCCGTACCAGGTGCGCCGTGCAGAAGAGCGGCCGAGCTGAGCTCGGCCCAGACGAGCTCGCCGCGGCGATAGGACTGGAGGTCCTGGGCAAGGGCCAACCCCCAGTCCCGGGCGGCTCCGTACCCGGTGAGCTCCGAGAGCGTCGGGCTGTTGTTTTGGACTGTGAACTGGGCGAGGGCCCCTCTCAGCCGCTTGTCCAGCTCATGCAAGCGAGCGACGGCGCGTCCGGCATTTTCGCCAGGCCGCATAGCCGCGAAGATCGAGCTGGCATGGGCCCGGGAGCCGATATCTCTCGGGAGCTTTCCGATGCGCTTGTTGCCGTACAAGGCGCGAAGCGCAGCCGCCAGTTGGGCATTCGTCGGGTGTGGGACCCGCAGACGGAAATCGGCCGACGCGATGAGCTCGGGGCAAAGCTGCGTGTCGGCGTCGGTCACCAGCGCTATCAGTGAATGACCGACCTCGATCGAAGTGCGCAGAGCGTCGTTCTGGGTGAGGGACGCGTTCTTAGAGAGCTTCTCCTCCCGAGTGATGACCTCCGCCGGACGGAAGCTAAACTGGACGCTGGTTCGGATGACCTCGAACCAGCCTTGGGAGGGAGCCTCGATGATGACGACCATGCTCCGTTTCCGCTTCATGTGGCGCCTCATGGCCCGGGGGATCGCATCAGCGAGCATTCGTTCGCCCAGATAGATCGACGGGCGGATGGGGGCATGTTCATCGTCGGTGTCGGGCGGGAAGTCGTCGTCCAGCATGGGTACGGTGATGTTCATGTGCGTCTCGGGATGGGGGTTGGCGCGATCCGATAGCGGACGATTACCGGGCGGGATCGAACGCGCGCGATTGCCAAGATGTGAAAGACGATGGCGTGGAGTTGGAGACGGTGGGCCGGGAGTCTCGTTCGTGTAGACGAGCGGAGGAGTTCGCCAGTCTCGCGGCCTGAATGCCGGTCTCGCGGCCTGAACAGAGTATCGGGGGCACTCGGGCGTGCAACGCTTACAATCACGCGTTCTTTCGTGGACTGGATGGGGTTCGCGCGCAGCGCCTAGTTGGCGAGATGGAGCGCTGGTGTGCGAGTCGGTGAGGCCGGGTAGCGGGTAGTGCTACCTGTTACCTGCTACCAATATTGAGGGTCGCGAGGCGCGACGGGGGAACTGGATCCAGGGCGTCGAGTTGGTCGAATGCCGAGACCGGAGGTGCACGTGGCTGTTGAGGGTCAGGCGCTCCGACATATTGAAGTGCAGGACGCCGTTGGCGACGAGCTTGAGGGCGGCCTCGCAGCTATCGATGCTTTCCTCGCAGCGTCTGGCGCATTCCAGTAGCGAGGCCTGTCCGGCGTCGGTCAGGAAGTCGACAACGCGCGTGTGGTCGGCAGGTGTGATCTCGGCGTTGGTGCATTGCGCAATCATCTGAGCGTTGGACCATTGAGGATCGCGCAGGAGGTTGTGCCGCGACGTCGCGAAAAGCCATGTGCTCGTTCTTGCAAGAATGCGGTCAGCCTCGTTCCACAGGGCGACCTCCTGGTTGGTGAATGTGTAGCCCGTGGGCATGACCGTCAGGACGAACAAGCCGAATTCGTGGCGTAGGAGGTAGGCAGCCATTCCTGGGAATGAGCAGGCTTTCTCCTGTGGCATGATGGATTGAAAACTGAATCTTGCGAACGAGAGGGTTCCTGGGTCGGCTTCCATATGGACGACGAGTTCGGAACTACCTTCCCAGTGGTCGTCGAAGGATCCGACGGCTTTCGTCGGATGGAGCTTCATTCCCACGCTCCCTTGCGCGACGAGCGAAGAGCGCTGCGTGGCGTTTCATCTCCCTCGATCCGGTAGAAGCGGGAAAGGGTGCGCGCCCATTTGCCCTTGGGATCGACCGCGAAGAGCTGCGACGTCGTGATAATCTTGTTGCCGAGCCGGGGGTGGTTTTCGGCATGGCCGATAAAGCAGGGCAGCGGGATGGCGCTCAACCTGGGGCTTCGGATGACGACGGCGTCTGCCAGGTCGAGGTCGGTCGGCCTGGTGCCGGCGGCGATGTCGGTGAGGTCGTCGACCAGGCGCTGAAGGACTGCGATCCGCTTGAGGACGATGTCGCGTTTGATAGGGTCGTCGAAGTCCATTCATCGTCTCCTGTGTGGAAGCAGGTGTGGTTGAGAACGCTAAGGCGAGGATCAACGGACGGCCGCGCAGCAAAGGATTGCGCTACACCAGATCGGTGCAATCCATGATCGAGTCCTTAATCGACGGCAGCGGGGCAAGGTTTGAGCTCAACGCATCCTTAACAATGCGGCTTGCACTGTATCGGCGAAGCGCTGATCGTACGGCTCAGGACTGGCTGGCCGACTCACGCTGCTGCTCGACGCAACAGGATGCTGATGGACGGAGCTGCCTTCAAAGAGGCTTTAGCCAAGCTCGGGCACACTCAGACGAGTTTTGCGCGCGAGAACCGCCTGCCGGTGCGGACGGTCCAAAACTGGTCCAGGAGCGGTCCCCCAGAGCACATAGTGCAGATGTTGAGCACTATGCTTCGTCAGCAAATCGAGCCGCCTGGCCCGATCGATTTCTCCACCGAGGACGGTGGTACCGCAGATGCTGCCCGCGCCCTGGACGTCACCCTTCGGTCCGTGCTCCAGCGTGCTACTCGTGCTGGGTGGCCTCGGGAGGTCGCAGCTGCAGGAGCTATAACCTGGTTCGCCCGACAGCTTGCGAGCAAGCGCTAGTTCGAACCTGAAATCACCATATCTGCAGCTTCCTTACCAATTCGTTACCGTCCCAGATCCGGAGAGATGGGTCACACGCGATGGACGGTTGCCCGCGGAGGCTGCCACGACGCTCCGGTGGCATCGGCCCTGTTTGATGCGGCAATCGCGGCGAGGTCCGCCGGTCTCACCCATCTCCTGTGGGCGGCCTCAAGAAAGCCGAACAGGGTGGCGGGGCTGAATGGGCGTTCGCCGGCAGGGGTTGCGGAGTGCCTCGGTTCCATCCGATGAGCCCAGACGAGTTTCAAGCATGCATCAAGGATTGGCCGGTCGTTTCAACCAGCCTTTTACCCGTTCCCACTTAGCTCTGGGTCGGCCGAGGAGTTGGATATGCCTACGAAGCGCGAGGTTTGGCTTGCTGCAGACGCTCTGCGGGCGAAGTCACAGACGGTTTCCGTTCGCAGCGTTCGGGCCGCCTTGCCTTACGGCGGTTCCTATCGCGACATCGGCCCGCATCTGGCGGATTGGAAAGCTGAGCGCAGCTACACGCGAGTGATCGAGCTGTCCGGCTTGCCGGATCATATCCAGACGCAGCTGGCGCGGGCGGGAGCCACGCTCTGGCAAGCGGCCTTGCAGGACTCCACCAAGTTCCTGAGCGCTGAGCGGGAACAAGCGCGGGCGGTGGCGAAGGTCGATCAGGATATGCGAGACGAGGCTCTCGCCGCCGCCGATGTTCTGGAAGCGCGCGTCGGGCACCTGCAAGCCGAAGTCGACCGCCTGAAAGCGGAACTCGTAGCGAGCCAGAAGCAATCAGGCGCATTTTTGGCGAAGCTCATGGAGCTGCGCGGCGATCCTGTCGATCCTGATGGTGTACGCCGGGCGGAGCGCGGCCGATCGCGCCTCTTCTGGAGGTTCGCACAAGGACGCATTTTGGAGATGCTCCTAGCCGAACCAGAAGGCTCGCCCGGGCTCACCACCTCCGAGATCGCGGCCAGGCTTCCAGACGACGTCGTACAGCGCGCTGCGGAGGAGGGCGAGCTACTCAACCCCAGCAGTCTCTCCAAGCGCATGCATGAGAGTTTTCATCGGGGGCGGCTCTTTACCAAAACCGGGGACCGCTATCAGCCACTCAGCGTCGCGAACCTCGAGGCTGGTTGAGAGCCCGTTATTTTGAAGGCCTTTTGGGGTCTTTCCCAACATATCGCCAGAATGGTCGTTTGATCGGACCCGCTTCCGCCAATTCCATCGCTTCCAGCTCCGCCGCGATCTCCCCATCACGTTGATAGGCTTCGGTGAGTTCGGGTGTGCGGGCAATAATGGTTTTATGCGCCGGGCCGTTTCTCATGTAGGGCCGCAATTCGGTCCGATAGCTGACGCTGATCTCGACGGTTCCGAAAAGGATCCTGTCGATACTCCATTTCAGCGTCTGGCTAATTTTCGTACGCAAGGCGAGCGCGGTTTCGGGATCTGCCTGTTCGAGGCGCTCTCGGAGCGCGGCCACGATACCCTCGCGCTGGCCAGGGGGAGGGAGGCTGTTCTCCATGGCAAGTTGAGCTTCCATCTTCTTTAGCTCCGCCTTCACGGTTTTGGCTTCCGCGCGGCGCTTGCGATAGCGCTCAGCTGCCTCGTCATCGTCGTCGTCTTCCACGGCATCCAGAAGGCGTGCGACCTTGGCGTTCAGCGCTCTCAGCTCCGCAGTCTTTTGGCTGATAAGAATCGCCAGCGAGGCTGTTCCCCCGACGTCGAGTTCAGACCAATCGACTTGATGGGCGCGATCCAAGACGGCGTTCTCAACGACGTCAACGCGCCATCTGCCTGAGTTGGTACAACCTGCCAAACGCTCATTGCCAGAGCAGGCGTAATATCGCTGGCCTTTGGGTGGTGTGCCCTTGTTTTGCAGCGCCATCCTGCGCCGGCAGCTTGCGCAGTAAACCATCCCCTGTAGCAGATTGGCCATGACCGGCCCCTTAGGGCCAGGCGACGCTCGACGAGAAAGTACCGCGGCAGAGGCCTGATTGAATTCTTCCTGCGTAACGACTGCCGGGAAATAATCCGGGATAGGGTCACCATCCGGATGCCTGTTTCCTTGGGCGTCCGTCACGTGCGGCTGGAACTCGCCGAAAGCGGCGCGCGAACAGAGAATTCGGGAGAGATTTGACGGCACCCACTCGTCGCTGTTCCGGAAAGGAGGGATTTTGTTTCCATTGAGGTATTGGAGAATCCGCTGGCGGCCATAGCCGTCGATGGTCATGCGGAAAATTTTTTGAACGAGTGCCCCGCGCTCTGGATCCACCTCGACTCGTCTATTCTTGCCCGTGCCGACCGATCTGAGCCAACCCGGAAGCCTCGCAGTGAGCACCCTCTTCTCTTCGACAGCCTGCTTCCGCTTGGCGGCCCAGGCCTCGCGGATGCGCTTCGACTTTTCCACCGATTCAAAATTGGATCGAATGGCCGTGCCAAGCCATAGGAAGAGGGCTCCCGAGTTCTTCTCAAGAATCTCTTCCGAGTATTCCATGCCGTCCGAAAGAGAGACGATCCTGATGCCCGCTCCGATAAGGTCGAACATCAGCTTGAAGGCCTTGTGCGCAGCTTCACGGCTAAGGCGATCAAGCGACTCCACGAGAAGGTAAGTCCCCGGGGGAATTTTCCCTTCCTGAACGAGATCCAAGAACCGACGCAGATTTCCTTCCAGCGCGTTCTTGCCTCGGAACGCGGAGACGCCTGCGTCGCGAATTCGCTCATTGATAGGAATGCCGTGCTTCTCGGACCACTCATCCGCCATCTTGAGCTGGCGACGAACGGTGTCGCCCTTGCGCTGCTCCGGCGTCGAGAAGCGTAGGTAAGAGATTGCAAACGTCTGCGGCTCGGAGGATGTATCGGCTTTTTTGGCCTTGGCGGCTGGCATGATCAACTCCATCCAATTGTGCTACAGCTATGCCATCGCGGCTTTCAAAATCGATAACAACGTCAGGCACTTGAACGAGCATTCAAGGATTGAATTTTAATAGGCTCGTTTATGCTGATGAACGGACCTCCCGGAGCCGGCAAGTCGATGCTGGCGAGCCGCTTGCCGTCGATCCTGCCGCCGCTTTCGCCGCGCGAATTGCTCGAGGTTTCGATGGTGCTCTCGGTCGCTGGCCATCTCGCCGACGGCGCCCTGACCGATCGCCGCCCGTTCCGGGCACCGCACCATTCGGCCTCGATGGCGGCGCTCGTCGGCGGCGGCCTTCATGCCAAGCCGGGGGAGGTCTCGCTCGCCCATCACGGCGTGCTCTTCCTCGACGAGCTGCCCGAGTTCCAGCCGCAGGTGCTGGATGCTTTGCGTCAGCCGATGGAGACCGGCGATGTCCTGATCTCTCGCGCCAATCACCGGGTCACCTATCCCGCCAGATTCCAGCTCGTGGCGGCGATGAACCCGTGTCGCTGCGGCAAGGCGACTGAGCCCGGTTTCGCCTGCCGCCGCCAGCCGAACGAACGTTGCATGGCGCAGTATCAGACTAGGCTTTCCGGTCCGCTGCTCGACCGGATCGATATCGCCATCGATCTCCCCGCGGTCACCGCTGCCGACCTGATCCTGCCATCGACGGGGGAGGACTCCACCACCGTCGCCGCGAGGGTCGCAGCCGCCCGTCAGCGCCAGCGCGCGCGCTTCGAGGCGCTGGAACTGCCTCAGCGCGGCCTGGGCCACGTCAGCACCAATGCGGCCTGCCCTCCGCCGGTGCTGGAAGAGATCGCGCGGCCCGATAATGCCGGGCTCGCCCTTTTGCGCGATGCCGCGGAGGCGATGCGCTTGACGGCGCGGGCCTATCATCGCGTGCTGAAAGTAGCCCGCACGCTCGCCGATCTCGACGGCGAGGCCAAGGTCGGGCGGCTGCATCTGGCGGAGGCGCTGTCCTATCGCTCGCGCGGTGGCGAGCTCGTTCAGGCGGCCTGATCGCGTGGCGCGTTTTCGAGCGCAGCAGATGGCTTGTCCGAAGACCGCGCAAGATGCGATGAGCTCGACGTATTCTTGATTAACCGATCCTGAAAGCCGAACGGCGAATCTGCGGGGTTAGCAGGCGCCTTTCTCAAGGGACGAGGGCTAGATCGAAGGGCATGGTTTCTTCGTTCTGGTCATGGCTCATCGTCGGAGGCGCCGCGCTCGCGCTATGCCTGCTGATTGCCCGGCTCCTGTTCCAGCGTGAACAGTTGCGGCGGCAGGTCGCCGCTTTGCTCCGCGATACCGAAAATCTCAACGACCGGCTTTGGACACTCGCCGATAGCGAGGAACGCTATCGCAGCCTGATCGAAGCCCAGGGCGACCTGATCGTCAGGCGCGACGGTGCGCGCATCGTCTATGCCAACCGGGCTTATGGGGCGCTGTTCGGCGCGAGCGAGGTCGATCTCGTCGGCAGCAAGATGCAGCTGCCGCAACTCGCCAGTCGGCCAGCGCAACTGCTCGAAGGCGGAGCCCGCAGCTTCGACGAGTGCCTGGCGACCTATGAGGGCGAGCGCTGGATTTCCTGGGTCGAGACGGCGGTTCCGGGACATGGCGGGAAGGCGCTCATCCAACGCGTCGGCCGCGACATCTCCGCCCGTATCGCCGGCGAGGACGCCCTGGTCGAGGCACGCGCCCGGGCCGAAGCCGCGAGCGAGGCGAAATCGCGCTTCCTCGCCACCGTCAGCCATGAGTTCCGCACGCCGCTCAACGGCATCCTGGGGATGGCTGACCTTCTCACCGATACCGGCCCCGATGCCGAGCAGGCGACCTATATCGCTGCGCTGCGGACCTCCGGCGAGGCCTTGCTCGCGCTGGTCGACGATATCCTGGATTTCGCCAAGGTCGAGGCCGGCAAGCTCGAATTGGTCGAGGAACCCTTCGACGTCGTCCAGCTCGTCGAGACGGTGGCGGAACTCGTGGCGCCGCGGGCGCAGGCGAAGGGCATCGAGCTCTCCGCCCATATTGCGCCCGAGCTGCCCACGCGCCTCATCGGCGACCGCGACCGCCTGCGCCAGATTCTGCTCAACCTCGTCGGAAACGCGGTGAAGTTCACCGAAGCCGGCGGGGTCGGTCTCAGCCTGCGGCTGTCGGGTGCGGGCGTCGAGATCACCGTCGCCGATACCGGGCCGGGCATTCCCGTCGACCGGCTCGAGGACATCTTCAGCGAATTCGAACAGGTCGAACATGGTGCCGGCATACGGCAGTCCGGAGCCGGCCTCGGGCTGGCGATCGTCCGGCGCCTCGTTGATTTGATGGCGGGCGAAGTGAGGGCCGAAAGCCGCCTAGGCGAAGGAGCAACCTTCCGCGTCACCCTGCCGCTCGCGGCAGCTGCGGATGCCCCGCGTCCGGGCATTCCGCATTGGCCGCAACAGCATATCCTGCTGGTCTCGCCTGTTCCGTTCGCGGCGCGCTTCCTGGCGGAAGCGATCCGGGTGACCGGGGCCGCGGTCTCCGTCGCGACGACCGCCGAATCGGCGCGGGTGAAGCTGATCGGCGAAACCCGCCCGACAGCGGTTCTGATCGATCACGCACTCGGCGATATGCCGGCGAAGGATCTCGCGGCAGCGGTCGCTGCGTCGGGCATCCGCGATTGCCTGATCCTGCTCTCGCCTCTGGAGCGGCGGCAGTTCGGTGCGCCGCAGGCCGCGGGCTTCTCCGGCTTTCTCATCAAGCCGGTGCGGACGCGCTCGCTCTATGAACGGCTCGATGCGGACTTCCCGCATAGGCTGCCGGCGATGGGCGAAATCGCGAATGCCACCGCATCCGCTCGCAACTCGCCCGGCACCGGCCTCCATGTGCTCGTGGCCGAAGACAATGAAATCAACGCGCTGCTGGTCGTTCGCACGCTCGAACGTTTCGGTTGCATCGCATTCTGGGCGCGCGACGGGCGCGAGGCTCTGCAGCGCGTGGAGGCCAGCTTTGCCGGCGCGGCTCCGCCGCTGGCGCTTGCCCTTCTCGATGTGCGCATGCCGGTGATGACGGGTCTTGATTGCGCGCGCGCCATCCGCGCGCTCGAACGCCGGCTCGGGCGCGCCTCCGCCTTGCCGCTCGTCGCCGTCACTGCGAATGTCGCGGAAGCCGATCGGGAAGCGGCTTTCGCAGCGGGGATGGATGATTGTCTCGCCAAACCGCTGGAGCGCGCGGCATTGCTGCGCTGGCTGGAGCGCCTATCGCTACCGTCGGCAGGCAGCCTCTCGGCTTGACGGCAGTCATCGCTTCGACGCCGTTTTGTCGCGAAGTTGTAAGATCCTCCGGGCAAGCCTACCTCTAGGCCGAACGCGGCTGAGGGATCGAGATTCGCGATGGCATTGCACGTTTCTGATAGCAAGAACGCGCTGCCCTCCCGGTTTTCAGCCGGCAATGCGTTCACCCGGTTCGCTCCGCTGATGCTGATCGCGGGCGGCCCGATGCGGCGTTTCGGTGCCGAACCCGGCGAGGCTCCGCCGCTTGCGGGCACGCTCGGCCGGCTCGGTTCGCTCGAGGTCCGGCTGGCGCGCGGCCCGCGCGAGATCTGGCGGGCACAGCGCCTGCGCTACCGTGTCTTCTACCAGGAAATGTCGGCCAAGCCCGATGTCGTCTCGCGGATGTTCCGCCGCGATGCCGACCGCTTCGACAAGGCCTGTGACCATCTCCTCGTCATCGATCATGCGGCGCGCGGCCGCTTCGGCGGCACCAAGCCCAAGGTCGTCGGCACCTATCGGCTGATGCGCCAGAGCGCGGCCGAACGGCTCGGCGGTTTCTACACGCAGAGCGAATTCGATCTGGCGCCGCTGCTCGCGCGCCATCCCGGTCAACGCTTCCTCGAACTCGGCCGTTCCTGCGTGCTGAAGCCCTACCGCACCAAGAGGACGGTCGAGCTGCTCTGGTCGGGTATCTGGGCTTATCTCCAGCATCACCGCATCGATGCGATGTTCGGCTGCGCTTCCTTCGACGGGACCGATCCCGACTCGCTGGCCCTGCCGTTGAGCTTCCTGCACCATCAGGCTCGCTCGCAGGGCGAATGGGCCGCGGCTGCGCATCCCGAGCATTTCGTGGGCATGGATCGCCTGCCGTCGGAGATGATCGACGCCAAGCTCGCGCTCAAGGAGTTGCCCCCGTTGATCAAGGGCTATCTTCGGATCGGCGCGCGCTTCGGCACCGGCGCCGTGATCGACCGCCAGTTCGGCACGACCGACGTGCTGGTCGTGCTGCCGGTTTCGGCGATCGACAAGCGCTACACCGACTACTATGGCGGCGAGACTCCGCGTCGCGCGGCCTGACGCTAGAGCATTTTCGAGCGAAGTGGGCACCGGTTCGCGTAAAGAAAATGCGATAAAACAAAAACTGAGAGCAACCTCGCGATTCAGGGAAGCGCGAGGTTGCTCCACTATTCGCCGGCTGCGGCCAGCGCCCGCAGCGCCTCGCGATAGGTCGGGTAGCGGAAGGCGTAGCCGAACTCCCGCTTCACCAGCGCATTCGAGACGCGCTTGCTCTCGCCGTAGAAGCTCGCCGCCATCGGCGAGAGCTGTGCTTGCGCGAATGGGGTTTCCGGCGGCGGTTCGAGGCCGGTCAGTTCGGCCGCGAAGGTGACGACGTCCTGCGGCGGCCCCGGCTCGTCGTCGGTGACGTTGTAGATCGCGCCGTTGCGGGGCTGCGCCAGCGAGGCCATCAGCACCTCGGCGATATCGTCGACATGGATGCGGTTGAAAACCTGCCCCGGCTTGATCAGCCGGTTCGCCTTGCCCTCGCGCAGCTTGGTGATGGCGTTGCGGCCGGGGCCGTAGATGCCGGAAAGACGGAAGATCTGCACCGGCTTGCCGCTATCGCGCCCAAGCTGCAGCCAGGCCTCCTCGATCGCGACGCGCTGGCGGGTGCGGCCGTTGGTTGGAGCCGGCGGCGTGGCTTCGTCGATCCAGGCGCCGCTTTGGTCGCCATAGACGCCGATCGTCGAGAGATAGCCGATCCAGCGCAGGTTGGGTGCCGCAGCGAGCGCGCCGCGCAGCGGGCCGAGTGCCGGGTCGCCATCCTCGGCTGGCTGCACCGAGACGAGCACCGCGTCGGCCTCCGCCACCGCCTTGCTGAGCGCAGAGGACACGGCGAAGCCGCCGAAGACCAATGTCCTGATGCCTTCGCGGCTGAGCTGCGCCGCCTTCTCGGCGGAGCGGACGGTGCCGGTCACTTCCCATCCCCGCGCCAGCGCGGCGCGCGCGAAGAAGCCCGCCGAATAGCCGAGGCCGAGGATCAGGATGTTCATGCGGCGTCTTCCGTCTGAGGTGTCAGTGCGAGCCATTCGGCGCGCACTTGCAGATCGTCTTCGCCGGCGAGTCCCGCCGCGGCGCGCTCGCTGACACATTCGGGAGCGAGTCGGCCGAGCGCCCAGACCGCCATGGCACGGATGAGCGGCGAAGGGTCGGCGAGATGGGGCTGGGCGCTCTCGGCAAGTTCCGGCCGGCCGCTATTGCCGATGGCGATCAGCACATTGCGCAGGAAGCGGTCGCGTCCGGTGCGCTTGACCGGCGTCCCGGCGAAGAGCGTGCGGAACGCGGCGTCGTCGAGGCGAGCGAGTGCGGCGAGGTCCAGCCCGTCGAGTTCGTCCTTGAGGGCGAGCCGGGTTTCCTGCGCGGTCTGCGCGAACTTGTTCCAGGGGCAGACGGCGAGGCAGTCATCGCAGCCGAAGACGCGGTTGCCGATGCCCGGCCGCAACTCCGTATCGATATGGCCGGGATGCTCGATCGTGAGATAGGCGATGCAGCGGCGCGCATCGAGCCGGTAGGGCGCCGGAAAGGCATCTGTCGGGCAGATGTCGAGGCAGCGCCGGCAGGAGCCGCAATGATCGCGCTCAGCCGCATCGGCCGGCAGCTCGGCGGTGGTGTAGATCGCGCCGAGGAGCAGCCAGGAGCCGTGCTCGCGCGAGACCAGCACGGTGTGCTTGCCCTGCCAGCCCAGCCCGGCCGCCTGCGCCAGCGGTTTCTCCATCACCGGGGCGGTGTCGACGAAGACCTTGACGTCGGCGCCGCCGCGCGCGGCGAGCAGGCCGGCCACGCTCTTGAGCTTGCCCTTGATGACGTCGTGATAATCGCGCCGGCGCGCATAGAGCGAAATCGTCGCCTTGTCGGGCTGAGCCAGCGTCGCGAGCGGATCGCCGTCGCCCGCATAGTTCATGCCGAGCATGATGACGGAGCGGACCTCGCCCCACAGCCGGCGCGGATCGGCGCGCTGGTCGCGGCGCTCCTCCATCCAGCTCATCTCGCCCTGATAGCCGCTGGCGAGCCAGGCTTCGAGCCGCTCGGGCGCCTCGGGTATGGCGTCGGCCGCGGCGACGCGCATCACGGCAAAGCCTTCACCGAGCGCCCGCTCAGCGACGGCGCGCTTCAGCTTCTCGCCGCTCAGAAGTCCAGATTGTCGTAATGGGCGCTCGGAGACATGCCGGGCATTCGGTCGCTCAGCAGCGGCCGGAAGCTCGGTCTCGACTTGATCCTCGCATACCATGAGCGAGCCGCCTCATCCTCTTCCCAGGGCACGTCGCCGAGATAATCGACGCAGGACAGATGCGCCGCCGCCGCGAGATCGGCATAGCTCAGCTGAGCGCCCGCGAGCCAGTTCCTTTTGGCCAGCAGCCAGGAGATGTAGCGCAGATGATAGCGCACATTGGCGCGCGCCGCGCGGATCGCGCTCATTTCCGGCGGTCCGCCGCCATCGTCGCGGCTCATGAACCGCTTCATCACCTTTTCCATCACGAGCGGGCCGGTGATCTCCTCATGGAACTTGACGTTGAACCAGTCGAGCAGGCGGCGCACCTCGACGCGCTCGCCGGGCCCTTCCGGCAGCAGGCGGCGATCGCCGAGCGCAAGCCCGCGGGTCTCGTCGAGATATTCCGCGATCGGTCCCGCGCCGGGCACAGGTAGCCCGTTCTGCTCCTGGAAGACGGGCGTCGTCCCCGCCGTGTTGAGCTCGAGGAATTCCCGCCGCCGCTCCCAGACGCGTTCCTCGACCAATTCGGCCTCCATGCCGAACTCGCCAAGTACGAGACGGATGAAACGCGAATGCGGACATACCGGGTAATGGTACAGGGTCGCCATGGCACTCATGAAGACTTGTGAAGCAGGCAAAATGCGTCGGAAGCAGGGCCGCCGGACTTTGTCGCGATCCGAAGGGGCGGCGAGGCTTGCTATAGTCATGCCTGAAAAGCGTCACAAGCCGCGGCAATGCGGGTGCCTGCAATTTGTCCCGGCTCCTTCGCAAAGTGGTAACCAATTTGCAAAGGCCTGGGCGTAAGCCGACGAGACGACGACCGACGCCCGGCCAGGTGCGGTCTGATTCGCGCGAGGATCTCCCGCATGCAGAACCTGATCGAAGCCTTCGTCCTCGGCATCGTCGAGGGCCTCACCGAGTTCCTGCCGGTCTCCTCGACGGGCCATCTGCTGTTGCTGGGCCATTTCCTTGGCTTCGAGTCGAACGGCAAGACCTTCGAGGTGCTGATCCAGCTCGGCGCGATCCTCGCGATCCTGCTGGTCTATTTCCGCCGCCTGCTGGACATCGCGCGACGCCTGCCGACGGACCCTTCCGCCCGGCGCTTCGTCATCGGCGTGCTGATCGCCTTCCTGCCCGCCGCGATCATCGGCGCCGCCTTGCACGGCTTCATCAAGAGCGTGCTGTTCAACCCGTTCATCGTTTGCTGCGCCCTGATCGCCGGCGGCCTGATCCTGCTCGTAGTGGACGAGATGGAGCTGCAGGAAAAGCACACCGACGCCACGACTTTCCCGCTGCCTATGTATTTCAAGATCGGCCTGATCCAGTGCCTGGCGATGATCCCCGGCGTCTCGCGCTCGGGCTCCACCATTGTCGGCGCCATGCTGCTCGGTGCCAGCAAGCGCGCCGCGGCGGAATTCTCCTTCTTCCTCGCCATGCCGACCATGGCGGGCGCCTTCGCCTATGATCTGCTGAAGAGTTACAAGGACCTGACCTTCGATGACGGCATCCTGATCGTCGTCGGCTTCATCGCGGCCTTCTTCTCGGCGCTGATCGTGGTGCGCAGCTTCCTCGACTTCGTCTCGAAGCGCGGCTTCGCCCCCTTTGCCTGGTGGCGGATCATCGTCGGCATGGTCGGTCTCGCCGGCCTCTGGATCGTCGGCTGACCGGACCGACCTGGGGAGCGCCCGTCATTTCCGGGCGCGTCGCTGGCGCGAAGCCCCGCGGTTACACTTCGACTCCCTCTCAGGCTGGCCGCGATGAGTCGGCCAGCGAGTCGGCCAGCGTCGGAGACCTCGCCGCCGGCAATTGCGGCAAGGAGGTTGTCTGCCGCTCGATCATGCGGTGGACCACCGGCGGGTTCGGCCCGCTATGTAGCGCGCGTACCTGCTCGCCGATTTCGGCATCGGCCTGGGTGACGCGCTGGTTCTGCCGGACATATTCGACCCAGGTCGGGCTGTCGTAGCGCTCGATCCAGAGCGTCGGATCGGTCAAATCGCGCAGCAGGGTCCAGTGCCGGGCGCCGTCACGGCGCCGGATGCGGCGCCGCTCCGCGATCACGGTCAGGAAGGCGACGACGTCTTCCGGCTTGATGATGTATTCGATCGTCACGATCACCGGGCCGGAGCGGGGCTCGATGTCGACCGCGACCTTCGGCTCGCGCCAGCGGCTGAGCGGATCGAGATTGAGCTCCTCCAGCGGCGGCAGCCGGTAGCGCAGCCCGAGCGCGGCGCCGGCCAGCAGCGTGACCGCCGAGATCAGCAGCGCCTTCTCGACGCCGAAATGCTGAGCGAGCCGGCCCCAGGCCCAGCTGCCGGTCGCCATCCCGCCGAAGGCCGCCATCTGGTAGGTCGCGAGCGCACGGCCGACGACCCAGCGCGGGGCCGAGAGCTGCACCGTGGCATTGAAGGTCGAGAGCGCGAGCACCCAGCACGCGCCGCAGACGAAGAGCCCGGCCATCGCCAGCGGCATGGTCGAGCTGAGCGCGACGAAAATGACGCCCACGGCGTAGGCGGTAAATGTGGAGCGAACCAGCGCTTCCGTGCTCATCGCCCGCCGCAGGCGCGCACTCATGAAGGCGCCGGCCACCGCGCCCGCGCCGAAGGCGCCGAGCAACACGCCATAGGTCAGCGGGCCGCCGCGGACGAGGTCGCGCGCGATCAACGGCAATAGCGCCAGCCCGACGATGGCGCCGAACCCGTAGACGAAGGCGCGCAGGATGACGGAGCGGATATTCGGCGACATCGCGACATAGCGCACGCCCGCGCCCATCGCGATCAGCATCGTCTCGCGCGGCAGGAGACGTTCGACCTTGGGCGGCCGCCAGCGCGCCAGCACGATGAGAAGGGGGATGTAGCTGACGGCATTGATGGCGAAGGCCGCGACCGCGCCGGCCGCCGCGACGATGGCGCCGCCGATGGCCGGGCCGACGCTGCGGGCGATGTTGAAGGCGACGCTGTTCAACGTCACCGCTGCCGGCACGTCGCGGCGCGGCACCATGTCTCCGACCGATGATTGCCAGGCCGGGTTGTTGAGTGCCGTGCCGCAGCCGATCAGGAAGGTGAAGGTCAGGAGCAGCCAGGGCGTGATCAGGCCGAACCAGGCGACGGCAGCCAGCCCGATGGAGACCAGCAGCATGAAGATTTGCGCGACCAGCAGGATGCGGCGGCGATCGTAATTGTCGGCGATGGCGCCGGCGGCCAGCGAGAACAGCATCACCGGCAGCGTGGTCGAGGACTGCACCAGCGCTACCATCTCGGCCGAGGGCGAGATCGAGGCCATCATCCAGGAGGCGCCGACCGCCTGGATCAGGCCGCCGAAATTCGAGGCGAGGCTGGCGAACCAGACGGCGCGGAAAATCGGCTGCTGCAGCGGAACGAAGGGCGAGACCCGGGCCTGCGCTGGTTTGATGCCTTCCGAGGCGAGCTCGGCTTCTATGACATCGGCCGTGGGCTGGGCGTGCGGGTCGTCAGGCATGCCATAGGGTTAGAGCATGAGTGCGGGAGGGGAAATCCTTTCCATCGGGAAGATGTCGAAACTTGGAACGTTTTTCTGCTTGGAGCCCGTTTGACCCAGGAGACATCTGGATCATCCTTCGAGACGCGCCTGAAGGTGCTCCTCAGGATGAGGGCTGGAGGTCTACGCCACCGCGGGTTGGCGCACCTGCCGTGGCGGGCGCGGCTTGCGTGCGCGCAAGCCATGGCCGAATGCGACCAGAAGCCCGGCCAGGGCGACCCAATGCGACGGCCGCAGCGAGGCGTAATCCTGATAGGTCAGGATGTCGGCATTGGCCTGGAAGACCAGCCAGGCCGAGACGCCGGAAGTCGCCGCATACCAGCCCGCTTCCAGCCCTGCGGTGAGCAGCCCTGCGAGAAGCGCGATGCCGGCCAGGGCCGGAACCGAGACCGGCAGCTTCCAGCGATACAGGCCGCGATAGAGCATCAGCAGCAGGAAGAGCCCGCTCGTCAGCACCGGCTCGGTGACGTCGATCTTGGATTGCAGCGCGAAGTGCAGGAGCGCCAGTATCGCGATCGGATAGACGAGATTGTGCAGGCGCTGCCAGTTCTTGCCGAGCCGGCGGATCATGCCGTCGGTCGAGGTGGCGCCGAGCGCGCAGAGGCCGAGGAGCGCCACGAAGCCAATGGTCAGGTAGAAGCGCTTGACGATCTCGGAAACGATCAGCCCCCAATCGAACGCCATGTCGATGAAGTAGAGGGAGAGATGGCCGAGTGCATAGGCCATCACGCCGAGCCCGACCATGCGGCGGATGCCGATCAGCTTGCCCCAGTCGAACAGCCGCCGGAACGGCGAGACGGCGAGCGTGACGATGAGGATCCTGACCGCCCAGGTCCCGGTCTGGTGGATCGCTTCGGTCCAGGGTTTGGAGCCGAGCTGATGCATCCAGGCGGCATGGAGCAGGAGCAGCGCCGGTACGAACAGCAATGCGAAGGCCGCGGCCCGCAAGGGCGAGAAGCGGCCCTGTCGGTCGGTCCATGGCAGCCATGCTTTCACGGGCGGGTCTCCGATGCGAAGGCTCATGCCCCGGCATAAACGATAGGGTCGGCCACTGTCCTGCACGTCTGGACACAAGCGTGTGAATGGGTTGTCCTGCCGGTCCATTTCAAGCGGGTTTCACGATGGCTTCCAGCAATCCCACCGTCGTCTTCGATGTCGGCAATGTCCTGCTGCGCTGGGACGCGCGGCTGATCTACAGCAAGCTGATCCCGGAGGCCGAGCGGCTCGACTGGTTCATGCAGAACATCTGCACGGGAGACTGGAATCTGGAGCAGGATCGCGGCCGCTCCTGGGAGGAGGGCGTGGCGTTGCTGGTCGCGCGGCATCCGGAATGGGAGCGCGAGATCCGCGCCTTCAATGAAAGCTGGCATGACAGCGTGCCCCACACCATCGCCGACAGCGTCGCGGTTCTGGAAGAGCTGAAGAGACAGGGCGAGAAGGTCTACGCCATCACCAATTTCTCGCGCGAGAAATGGGCGGAATGCCTGGTCCGCTTCCCGTTCCTGCAGAGCTTCGACGGCGTCGTCGTCTCCGCCCATGAGCGGCTGCTGAAGCCGGACCCGGCGATCTACGAGGTGCTGCTCGGCCGCTACGGCCTCGACGCCGGCGATTGCATCTTCGTCGATGACAGCGAGAAGAACATCGTGGGGGCCCGCGGTATCGGCATGCGGACCGTCCATTTCGTCGAGCCCATCGACCTGCGCGCCGAGCTGCGCGGCCTGGGCGTCAGGCTCTGACGGGCAGAGCCTGACTGTCGGAGGGAGCGCGAGCTCTCAGGCCGCGCTCTTGACCGCCACGGTGGGGGCGAGGCCTTCGGCGTCGACGCCGCGCGCCTCGCGCACCAGCCGGGTGCCTGCCTTGGTCGCGAGGAAGTCGGCGAGGACGGCATCTTCCTGGCGCACGAAGCCCTTGGCGGGCAGCTTTCCGGCGAGGAAGAGCTCGACCATCGCGACGCAGCCGGCAGCGGTGGTGAGCTGGATCGCGCCGAGCTCGTCATTTCCGTCATAGCGCAGAACGACGCTCTCTTCCTCCAGTCGGCCGCGGCGCTCGCCGACGCCGGTCACGAAGATCACGACCACGTCCTTGCGGGTGAAGGGCGCGGAATGCGTGAGGATGCGGCGCAGGGTCTCGCGGTCGTCGGCGAGATCGAGATCGCGCAGCAGGAGCTTCATGATCTCGGCATGGCCGGGATAGCGCAGCGTCTTGTAGCTCATGTTGCGCACCTTGCCGGCCAGCGTCTCGGTGAGCGTGCCGAGCCCGCCCGAGGTGTTGAACGCCTCGTAGGCGACGCCGTCGATCATCACGCTCTCGATGCCTTCGAGCGCGGGCACCAGGGTCGGCTGGCCGTCGAAGACGATCTCGCAGGGGTTGCAGTATTCGTTGATCAGGCCGTCGACCGACCAGGTCACGTTGTAGCGCAACGCATTGGTCGGGTAGAGGGGCAGCGCGCCGACGCGCATCTTGATGGCGCGGACATTTTCGAAGCGAGCGGCCATGTCGGCGCCGAGGATGCAGATGAAGCCGGGGGCCAGACCGCATTGCGGCACCAGCGCGACCTCGGAGGTGGCGCCGAGCTCCTTGATGTAGGAGGTGGTGGCGACGTCCTCGGTCAGATCGAAATAATGGGTCTTGGTTTCGGCCGCGACCTTGGCGATGCCCTTGTTCAGGAAGTACGGGCAGGCGCTGACGACGATGTCGCGGTCCTTGAGGAAGGCGCTGAGCGCGCCGAGGTCGGCGGCGTCGACCGTTGCGGTGGCGAAGCGGCCGCCGGCGGCATGCTTGAGCTGCGCCGCGGAAGCGTCGGCCAGCGTCACCTCATGGCCCTGCTCGGCCAGCATGCCGGCGATGATGACGCCGATCTGGCCGGCGCCGAGCACGGCGATGCGTTGCTTCTGGATGGTCATGTCGCGATCTCCTGACGGGTCGGGCAGGCAAGGCACCTCCCTCTCCCGTCATTCATCGCTTCAGGCGGCGCAGGCTTTAACGAGCGGATCGCCGCTGCGGGCAGCCATGTGTCTTCAAGATGAAGGGATATGCAAAATTTCGATGTGAAATGGACGAGAGGGCCGCCGGCCGCGCCGTCGTGGCAGCGTCAGCGCTCGAATTTCCGGGCCAGAATCACGGAGGACGTCGTGCGCCGGACGCCCTCCATCTCGGCGATCCAGTCGATGATGGTGTCGAGGTCGCTCGCCGTCTCGCACTCGATCTTGACGGAGAGATCGAAATGGCCGCTCAGCGTGTGGCATTGCACGATTTCGGGCCGCTTTTTCAGGGATGCGACCACCCCGCCCTGCTGCTTCACCTCGAGCTCGATCAGGATGAGGGCGGAGATCGTGGTGACAGGCCGGGTCGCCTTGCCCAGGATCGTGGTGTAGCCGGCGATCACGCCGTCGCGTTCCAGCCGGGCCAGCCGTCCCTGCACGGTCGCTCGCGAGACGCCGAGCTGCTTGGCGATGTCGGACACGGGAAGCCGGGCATTTTCGGTGAGAATGCGGATGAGCTCGCGGTCCTTCGCGGCGTCGGAGGGCCGTGCCATATCGTCTCCAGATGTGCGATGGGCCGTCATATAGCAGGGAAATCGGGCGACCCGGCAAGGAGAGACTGAAAGATCTGCCTGGCTTACTCCGCGGCTTTCTCTCCGCGATCGCGCAAGGGCTTGCCTACAAAGGAACATTTTGCAGGCGAAAGGTTATTCGGCGTGCCGGAAAAGGGCTTGCCTCGGGGCGTAAATCGGAGTGGCATGCCGACCGGCGGCAGTACGCTTTGCCATGGAGAAGGTCATGTTCAGGACATTCATTCTCGCATCCGCATCGGCCCTTGCTCTTGCATCCTTCACCGTGGCGCCGGCCTCGGCGCTGACGATGAAGGAGTGCAGCGTCAAGTATCAGGACGCCAAGAAGGCCAATACGCTCAAGGGCCAGAAGTGGAACGATTTCCGCAAGGCCCAGTGTGGTGACGACGATGCCGCCGACGACGAGGCCGCGGCCGCGGTGCCGGCCGAGCCGGCGAAGCCTGCCGCTCCGGCCGCGACGACGGCCGCTCCGGCTGGCAAGCCCATGGCGATGCCGTCCGCCAAGGCCAGGGCCGCGGTCTTCCCCAAGGCCGTTTCGCAGAAATATTCGAACGAGACCGCCGGGAAGGCGCGCCTCAAGACCTGCGTCGACCAGTACAACGCCAACAAGGCGGCCAACGCCAATGGCGAGCTGAAATGGATCGAGAAGGGCGGCGGCTACTGGAGCCAGTGCAACACCAAGCTCAAGGGCTGATCCTCGCATCGATCAGCGTTCGAAACGCCGCGCCACAAGGCGCGGCGTTTTGCGTTTCAGAGCATCTGCGACGGACGAGAAGCAGGGTCGGACGGTCTCGTCGGCGCAGGATCGGACGGCCTTTGCCCCTTGCCGAGCATCTCGCCACGGGCGCGGATGATATGTGCCGTCACGACTTCCTGAACCCGCTTTTCCGCCGCCTCGCGGACCGCGCCCCGATTGGCGGGGCGCCCGTCCTCGGTTTCGATCAGCTCGATCGTGGCGTTGGTCAGCGCGTCGACGTCCCCCTTGCAGAACAGCATGGCCGCCTTGGCGACGACCTCCGCCTTCTCGTCGGTGAGCAGCATCGGGGTTCCCTCCCGGCCGATGCAGGCCAGCATTTTGCTGCGGATCAGGTCGCGCGTCTTCTCCAGCAGCGCCTTCTTTTCGGCCCGTGCCGCGCGCTCCTTCTCCGTCGCCTCTGGCGTCTGAGCCTGAGCGGGCGCGCCGGGTGTCACCGGGCCGCGTGCATTGGCGCTCTGCTTCACGCATTCGACCAGAGCCGGCAGCATCTCGCCAGTCGAGGTCAGCGCGAAGGTATAGCGTGCGTCATTGGCGATCAGCTCGAGGTAGCGGCCCTGGCGGAAGGCGTTGATCAGATTGGATTGCGCCGGCATCGCGATGGTGAGCAGCGTCGGTGTCTTGATGTTCGCGGTCACATCGATGGTCGAGCTGCGGTCGAAGACGAGCCGGAGATTGAGCGTCTCACCGGCCCTGAGCTTCCAGTCGGGCCTGGTGAAGCCGAGCAGCCAGGAATACTGCGCGGTAACCGAGGTCAGCATCGTCACGCCGCTCTTGTAGCGGGCGCTGACGGCACAATGCGAGAAGGCGCCGGTCTGGTCGTTGGTGAAGGTACCGCCCGACCAGTTGCCGACGACGATCTTGCCGAACGGGCCGGCCGCCTCCGCAGGAGGCGACAAAAGGCAGATCAAGGCGACGGCCGCGGCCCGCATTGCGGTTCCTCCGATGAGATTGGCGGCAAGCTAAAGGAGGACGGGCGAAAGGGGGAACGTTTTTTGGTGCCGCGCTGATCAGGCGGCTTCCTGCCGCAGCGGCTTGAGCAGCATGGCGAGCAGGTCGCTCTGCGTCACCAGCCCGAGCAGATGCTGCGCTTCGTCGACGATCCCGACGGCGTGGCGGCAGCCATCGGTCAGCGGCGCGATCAGCTCGATGGCGGGGACATCGGGGCTGGCGGTGCGGGCCGGGGCCATGACATCGTCGACGCGCAGGCCCGGTCGCGTCAGCTCGCGCAGCCCGACCATGCCGAGCAGCCGGTTGTCGTGATCGACGACGGGCAGGGCACGAACGCCATGTTCGAGCAGGAGCGCGCGTGCGGTTTCGATCCCGCCGTGTCGGTCGATGCGGACGATGTCGCGGGACATGATATCGGCGCAGCGCGGCAGGCCATGGGAGCGCGAGAGCGCATGCATCTCGACGCGCCGCAGCAACTGGTCGAGATCCCCGCGGTCGATATCGAAGGCCTCGCCGAGATCGCCGAGCGCCGCGTCGATATCGACCTCGTTGAAGCCGATACGTTGGCTGGCCGGCAGGTCCTTCGTTCCGTGTGGATTGGCGGCGGCCACAGGACGATGCGGATAGCTGTGGCTGGAGAAACGGTGAAACAGCACGCCGAACAGGGTCAGCACCAGCGCGTTCAGCCCGACCGGCACGAAGGCGAAGCCGAGGCCGTAGGCGGAGACGAGCGGTCCACCGAGCGCCGCCGTCAGCGCCGCCGCCCCGCCGGGCGGATGCAGGCAGCGCAGCAGCGACATGGCGGCTATGGAAAGTGCAACGGCGCTGCCGGCCGCGATGGCGGGCTCGGGAACGTAACGGCCGACGAGCAATCCGATGAGCGCCGAGACGGTATTGCCTCCGACAATCGACCAGGGTTGCGCGAGCGGGCTCGATGGGATGGCGAAAAGGAGCAGGGCGGAGGCGCCCATCGGCGCGGCAAGCAGCGGCAGATGGGGATCGTTGCCGAGCAGAAGCCCGCAGATCAGCCCGGTCGCCCCGACCCCGATCAGGGCGCCGAGGCAGGCGACGAGTCGGTCTCGCCATGTCGCGCCGGCCAGGATCGGCGCGAAGAACCTGCCGCGCCAGCGTCGGCCGGTCTGTGGGTCGGGAACGGGGAGGGACATTGAACTCGGCTGGCGCTGCTCAAAATTTCGGCAGGCTCAATACGCCGGAGAATGTGTCCAGACAATGCGATTCTGCTGCTGCGGCCGCGCCGGAGGGCGTGAAAAGCAGAAATCGTTCGTCCCGTGACGGGGTGTGGAAATTCGATCTCTGTGAAAAGGTCGACCGGTCGGGTTGGCCGGTCGACCCGAGGACGATCAGTCGACCACGCGCACCGCGCCCTTGGCGGCGCTCGTCGTCGTCGCTGCGTAAGCCTTGAGCGCGGTCGAGACCTTGCGCTTGCGCGGCGCGGACGGCTTCCAGGCATCCTTGCCCTTGGCCTCCATCGCCGCGCGGCGGCGCGCCAGCTCCTCGTCGGAAACCTGCAACGAGATGCTGCGATTGGGGATGTCGATCGCGATGATGTCGCCGCTCTCGACAAGGCCGATCGCGCCGCCCTCGGCCGCTTCCGGCGAGACATGGCCGATGGAGAGGCCGGAGGAGCCGCCCGAGAAGCGTCCGTCCGTGATGAGCGCGCAGGCTTTGCCGAGCCCCTTCGACTTCAAATAGCTCGTCGGATAGAGCATCTCCTGCATGCCCGGCCCGCCGCGCGGCCCCTCATAGCGGATCAGAACGATGTCGCCGGGGTTGACCTTGCGGTTGAGGATGCCGTCGACCGCCGCGTCCTGGCTCTCGAAGATCACCGCCGGCCCGGAGAATTTGAGAATCGAGGCGTCGACGCCCGCCGTCTTCACGATGCAGCCGTCCAGAGCGATGTTGCCGAACAGCACGGCGAGCCCGCCATCCTTCGAATAGGCATGCTCCGCGCTGCGGATCACGCCCTTCTCGCGGTCGTCGTCGAGCTCGGCGAAGCGCCGGTCCTGGCTGAAGGCGGTCTGGGTCGGCACGCCGCCGGGCGCAGCGCTGTAGAACGAACGCACCGCCTCGCTCTGCGTCTGCGTGATGTCCCAGCGTGCCAGCGCATCGGCCATCGTCGTGCTGTGCACGGTCGGCAGCGAGGTGTCGATCAACCCGGCGCGGTCGAGCTCGCCGAGGATCGCCATGATGCCGCCGGCGCGGTGGACGTCTTCCATATGCACGTTAGCGACGGCCGGAGCGACCTTGCACAGAACGGGCACGCGCCGCGAAAGCCGGTCGATATCCGCCATGGTGAAGTCGATCTCGGCCTCATGGGCCGCCGCCAGCAGGTGCAGCACCGTGTTGGTCGAGCCGCCCATGGCGATGTCGAGCGTCATCGCGTTCTCGAACGCCTTGAACGAGCCGACATTGCGCGGCAGCACGCTCTCGTCGTCCTGGTCGTAGTAGCGGCGGGCGATATCGACGATCAGATGGCCGGCCTCGACGAAGAGGCGCTTGCGGTCGGCATGGGTGGCGAGCGTCGAGCCGTTGCCGGGCAGGGCGAGGCCGAGCGCCTCGGTCAGGCAGTTCATCGAGTTCGCGGTGAACATGCCCGAGCAGGAGCCGCAGGTCGGGCAGGCCGAGCGCTCGATCACGTCGACCTCGGCGTCGGTATACTTGTCGTCCGCCGCCGCGATCATCGCATCGACGAGGTCGACCTTCTTCAGCACACCCTCGGCGATGAATTTGCCGGCCTCCATCGGTCCACCCGAGACGAAGACGGTCGGAATGTTCAGGCGCATCGCCGCCATCAGCATGCCCGGAGTGATCTTGTCGCAATTGGAGATGCAGACCATCGCGTCGGCGCAATGGGCGTTGACCATGTACTCGACGCTGTCGGCGATGAGCTCGCGCGAGGGCAGGCTGTAGAGCATGCCGTCATGGCCCATGGCGATGCCGTCATCGACCGCGATGGTGTTGAACTCCTTGGCGACGCCGCCGGCCTTCTCGATCTCGCGTGCGACGAGCTGGCCGAGGTCCTGGAGATGGACATGGCCCGGCACGAATTGGGTGAAGGAGTTCACCACGGCGATGATCGGCTTGCCGAAATCGCCATCCTTCATGCCTGTGGCGCGCCACAGGCCGCGGGCGCCGGCCATGTTGCGGCCATGGGTGGAGGTTGCGGATCTCAGCCTGGGCATCTCATGCGTCTCCGGTCTCGGGCTCCTGATGTCCCGTTGGGCGGCAAACTACCGTTGCCGCGCCCTGCGACAAAATTGAATTCTTCGATTTCCATGATCGGCGCCGCGCATGGCGGCCACAGGCTCTGCCTACGGGACAGATGGTTTCCGAATTGGCATAACGACACCCGCTGGAACGCGAAGAGGCGAGGGCTGCTGCACCATGCTGCGCAATATCGACGTCGATCTGCTGCGCAGCTTCGTCACGGTCGCCGAGCTGCGCAGCTTCACCCGCGCGGCGGCGGCGCTGTTCCGCAGCCAGTCTACGGTCAGCACCCAGATCCGCCGGCTCGAGGAGCTGGCGGGGCAGACGCTATTGCAGCGCTCGCCGCAGGAAGTGCTGCTGACGCGCGCGGGCGAGCAGTTCCTCGGCTATGCCCGCCGTATCGTCTCGCTGCATGATGAGGCGCTCGACGTCATCAATGCGCAGAGCGTCAGCGGCCGAGTCAGGCTGGCGGTCATGGATGATTACGCCACCATCGTCTTGCCGGAAACGCTCGCCCGCTTTGCCCGCTCCCATCCCGAGGTCGAGCTCGAGGTCACGACCGGCTTCACCCGCGACCTGCTGAACAGCCTCGGCGAGGAGTTCGACCTGGTTCTCGCCACGCAGAAGGCCGGCGATGGGCGTGGCCAGGTCTTGCGCCGGGAACGCACCGTCTGGGCTTGCTCGGACCGTGCCGCCTTCTCCGTGGAGGAGCCGCTGCAACTCGCCTTGCTGAAGGCGCCCAACATGTTCCGCGAATGGGCGCTGGAAGCGCTGAACGAAGCCGGGCTGCGCTGGCGCATCCTGTTCTCATCGTCGAGCATCGGCGCTGTCGAAGCCATGGCGGCATCGGGCGCGGCGCTGACCGTGGTCAAGGCCGGCACCGCACGCCAGGAGTTGCAGTTGCTGGGGCCGGAGCAGGGGCTGCCGGCGTTGCCGGCCTCCGAGATCGCACTGCACCAGGCGCCGGGGCGCGCGGCGGCGGCCGTGGTGGCCCTGAGTGACTTCCTGGCGGAAGCGCTGAGCGATGCGCCCGCTGCATCCTGAGGGCACGGGCTCTCGCGTTCTCGCGGCATCTTCCCTCTGGCCTGGTGAGGGATGGCGCCGGCTTGGCCCCGGAGCGGACGAGAATGGCGCTCCCGACCTTGTGGAAAACTCATGATTCCATACAACTCATTGAATTCACTAAAAATTCTGGCGTTGTCGAAAAACTTTCAAAATCGGCGTTGACAGCGAAAAGGAGCGCGCCCTATAAGCCACCCATCGAGACGGCGCCGCCGCTGAGCGGCGCCTCTTCTGCGCTTCCTAAGGACGCTGGGGCTGAGGCCGGTTCGCCGGGTGAAGTTCTGTCGGTTTTGTTGAAGCCCTGCTGTTTGAAAATTGAAGACAGAAAGAGA
>NZ_JBFTIC010000018.1:0-39193 GCF_056394545.1 Allobosea sp. 10N428
GGTTCGGTCGACTCGGACGACCCCTACGAGCAGGCGGTCGCCGTCGTCTTGCGCGACAAGAAGGCCTCGACCTCCTACATCCAGCGCCGCCTCCAGATCGGCTACAACCGCGCCGCCTCGATCATGGAGCGCATGGAGAACGAGGGCATCGTCGGCCCCGCAAACCACGCCGGAAAACGCGAAATCCTCGTCGAGACCCAGAACCAGCACGACGAATGACGCTCGTGACGGGCTGTGGGCCCTTGCGGCCGGGGAGGGCAGTCCTCAAATTGCCATGACGATGCTGCAACCTCGGCAGCATATCGCGCGTTGACCTTGGGCCAATCTGAGCCGACCCGTTTGTCGCAACGCACTTGCAAGGCCCGGCAGCGCGTTGGCCGAGGCACAGGGAGTGGAGCAGCTTGCTCAAGCACATGGCCCCGGCGGTCCGGAAAATGGTTCTGGCGGCGACGTTTTTTGGCGGCGTCATCGCGGCTATGCCGCTGGCCGCCCAGCCTCTCCAGCTCCAGTCCCCTTCCCCTGCGAAGCCGGCCGCGGCCAAGCCCGCCGCGCCGCGTCTCGTCCTGCCGCCGCCGCGCCCCGCCAATCTCGGCATGGCGCGAACCGCTGCAGCCGAACCGGCAGCCGTGCAGCCCGTTTCGTCCGGCTCCACTGCGACGAAGCCGCCCGAGGCCCAGCAACACGCCGCCGCGCCCGCGAAGGCCAAGGGCTCTGTCCCTGCCACACAGGAAGAGGCGATCGAGCGGCTCAACGCCTATCTCAACAGCTTCACCTCGCTGCAGGGAAATTTCATCCAGTTTGCCGCCAATGGCCGGCGGCTCGAAGGCCGCGTCTACATCCAGCGCCCGGGCAAGATGCGCTTCGAGTACGAGCCGCCCGCCACCACCGAAGTCATCGCCGACGGCACCTCGGTTGCCGTGCGCGACAAGCGCCTGGCGACGCAGGACATCTACTCGATCGGCCAGACGCCGCTGAAGTTTCTCGTGCGCGAGCGCATGGACCTGGCCCGCGAAGGCACCCTCACCGGCGCCAGCATCGACGGTGACATCCTTTCCGTCAGGATCGAGGACCGCTCGACGCTGGGGGGCACCTCGAAGATCACGCTGAAATACGATCTCGTCGCCAATGAGCTGCGGCAATGGATCGTGGTCGATCCGCAGGGCTACGAGACCTCGGTCGCGCTCTACAATCTCGACACCCAGCGCCGTCCCGATCCGAAGAAGTTCGTGATCGACTACCAGCGCACGCTCTAGGCGGCCCTTTGAACGGACCCGCAGACGGACTTCGCGCGGGGCTTGCCTTTTGCGCCCCGACGACCCAGTTTCCGGCCTCCTTCCCGCCGGAATTCTCGCGTGCAACTCACCGTCACCAGTTGGAATATCAACTCCGTCCGCTTGCGCATCGGCATGGTCGGCGAGTTCCTGAAGACCTACGCTCCCGACGTGCTCTGCCTGCAGGAGACCAAGACGCCGGACGAGCAGTTCCCGGCCAAGGCTTTCCAGCAGTTCGGCTATATCCATCAGGCCTTCATCGGCCAGAAGGGCTATAACGGCGTCGCCATCGTCTCGAAGCTGCCCTTCAGCGAGAAGGAGGCGATGTCGATGTGCGGCCGCAACGACGCCCGGCACATGACCGTGACGCTCGACAAGGCCGCGGGCGCCGCCGCCGGCATCGCCATCCATAACTTCTATATCCCTGCCGGCGGCGATATCCCCGATCCGGAGAAGAACGACAAGTTCGCCCACAAGCTCGCCTTCCTCGACGAGCTCGGCGCCTGGGGGGTGGCCAAGAAGCCGACCGATCGGCCGGCCATCCTGCTCGGCGACCTCAACATCGCGCCGCTGGAACATGACGTCTGGAGCCACAAGCAGCTCCTCGACGTCGTCAGCCACACCCCGATCGAGACCACGACACTGGAGAAGCTGCGCAGCGAGACCGGCTGGACCGACGCCGCACGAACGCTCCGCCCGGAGCCCGAGAAGCTCTATTCCTGGTGGAGCTACCGCGCGCAGGACTGGGAAGCATCGAACAGGGGCCGCCGGCTCGACCATATCTGGCTCTCGGACGGCCTGAAGCCGACGCTGCGCGACCTCGCCTTCCTGCGCGAAGCCCGCGGCTGGGAGCGCCCTTCCGACCATGTCCCGGTAACGGTGACGCTGGAACTCTGACAAGCTCTTTGGCGCGCAACGCCTGAGCGGACGGCGTCCCGGCCATGCCAGGTCGTCCTAACGGACCGCCGACGCATCGTGATATAGCCGCGGCAGTTTTCATTGCCGTGGCCAAAGCCGTTGCACCCGCCGCTCTCCACCTCCCTGTCCCTGCGCGATGCACTGCTCACCCTCGCGGTGATGGTGGTCTGGGGCACCAATTTCGTCGTCATCCGCATCGGCGTCGACCATTTCCCACCCCTGCTCTTCGCCTGCCTGCGCTTTGCGTTCGCGCTGCTGCCCGCGGTTTTCTTCCTCAAGCGGCCAGCCGTCCCGTGGAGCAAGCTCGCTGCCTATGGGCTCCTGATCGGTGCCGGCCAGTTCGGCCTGCTGTTCATCGCCATCAAGGGCTTCATCGCGCCGGGGCTGGCCTCGCTGGTGGTGCAGTCGCAATCCTTCTTCACGATCCTGCTCGCCGCCGCGATCACGCGTGAGCGCGTTCAACCCTTCCAGTTCGCCGGCCTGCTGCTCGCCGCGGTCGGTATCGGCGTCATTCTCTGGCACGCGGACGGCACGACCACCCCGCTCGGGATCGCCCTCGTGCTTGCCGCAGCGCTTTGTTGGGCCGGCGGCAACATCGTGTCGCGCAGCACCCCCGGCGTCGACATGCTGGCCTATGTCGTCTGGACCAGCCTCTTCGCCGTGCCACCCCTCTTCATCCTGTCCTGGCTCATCGAGGGTTGGCCGGCGATGCGCGACGGGCTGACCGGAGCCCCGCTCGCCGCCTGGGCGGCCGCGCTCTGGCAAGCCGTCGGCAACGTGATGTTCGGCTATGCCGTCTGGGGCTGGCTGCTCTCGCGCTATGCCGCCGCTACGGTCGCGCCAACCGCGTTGCTGGTCCCGGTCTTTGGCATGGGTGCCGCCGCCATCTGGCTGGGGGAGCCGCTGCCGGGCTGGAAGTTCCTTGCTGCCGGACTGGTGCTGTCCGGCCTGTGCATCAACATCCTCTGGCCGCGCTTCGCGGCGATCCGCGCCGCCAGGCATCCGCCTTCGTCCTGAGGGCACTGCGCCTTACTTGCGGTCGATCGCGGCGAGCGCCTCTTGCACGGCCGAGAGCTCGCCGACGAAGCCACGCAGCCTGGTGCTGATCTCTGAGGCGATTGCCTCCGCCGAATCCGGCGATTCGCCGAGCACGCGCCGCATCACGCTGCGCGGCAACCGCATGACCCGCGTCGGCTCGCGCGCGATCGCGGTAACCTGCCGCGGCACCGAGGTGAAGAGCGCGAGTTCGCCGATCATGGCGCCGGGGCCGATGATCTCCTGCGCCGGCTGGCCGTCATCCCGCGCCGTAACGGCGATCGCGCCCGACACCACCAGAACGGCCCCGTCCGAAGGCTCGCCGGCGCGGAACAGCACGTCGCCGGCACGCAAGATGCGGCTCTCCGCCGCGAAGGCGAGCAGTCGCAGTGCATCGCGCTCCATCAAGCTCAGCAGCGGCTGCCGGGCCAGCAGGGCCATATCGTCGTCGAGCGCCATCCGTCAGGGATTCAGCCGGTAGCCGCCGGCATCGGTGACGAGCAGGCGGGCATTGCCGGGATCCGGCTCGATCTTCTGCCTGAGACGGTAGATATGTGTCTCGAGCGTGTGGGTCGTCACCTGGCTGTTATAGCCCCAGACCTCCTGCAGCAGCACCTCGCGCGCGATCGGCTTGCGGCCGGCCCGGTAGAGGAAGCGCAGGATCGCCGTTTCCTTCTCGGTCAGCTTGGTCTTCGAGCCCTTTTCGCTGACGAGCAACTTCGATCCGGGATGAAAGGTGTAGGGACCGACCTGAAAAATGGCGTCCTCGCTCGCCTCGTATTGCCGCAGATGCGCGCGGATGCGCGCCAGCAGCACGGCGAACTTGAACGGCTTCACCACATAATCGTTGGCGCCGGCCTCGAGGCCCAGCACCGTATCGGCGTCCGAGCCCTGGCCGGTCAACATCACCACCGGGCTCTTGAAGCCGTTCTTGCGCATCACCTTGACGGCCTCGCGGCCATCCATGTCGGGCAGCCCGACATCCATGACGACCAGATCGACGCGCTCGCCCTGCACGACCCTCACGGCAGCGGCGGCCGTGCCGGCCGTCGACAGCCTGAACTCCTCGTAAAGCGCCAGCTGCTCGGCCAGTGCATCGCGCAGGGTCTGGTCGTCATCGACCAGGAGAATATGATGGACGACGGACATGGGACGGTTCGCTCGGACGCAATCGTTACGGCAACATGAGCCCGCTGAGTCGTCATCGCAAGTCAGGCAGCCAGGAATCCCCTTGAGAAACCGCCCTTCCTTCCCCGCAGGCCCGCGCAAACTCTCATCGCTGCGGGTCTTCGCCTCCGTCCATGACCGCCGCAAGGGCTTCCTGATCGCCGGCTCGTCGGTGTTCCCTTGCGCGCTCGGTCGCTCCGGCATCCGTACCGACAAGCGCGAGGGCGACGGCGCCACGCCGCGCACCGCCCTGCCGCTGCGCGGCGTTTTCTACCGGGCCGACCGTCTGGCTCGGCCGCGCACGCTGCTGCCCTCAAAGCGGATCGGGCCGCGCGACGCCTGGTGCGACGACGTGAAGGACCGCCGCTACAATCGGCTGATCGACCGTCCGCCGGGCCAGGCCGAGGAGCGGCTGCAGCGAGAGGACCATCTCTACGACGTCGTCGTCGAGCTCGGCTGGAATGATCGGCCCGTGATTCGAGGGCGCGGCAGCGCGATCTTCTGGCATCTGGCCCGCCCCGGCTTCACGCCCACCGCCGGCTGCGTCGCGGTCGAGGGCCATGTCTTCGCCAAGGTGCTGCCGCGGCTGGCGCGCGATTGCCGGATTCTGGTCAGATAGCGCGAATTCAGCTAGAAGCAGCGGTGAGCACCGTCTCGATCATCCTCTTTGGATCAGCGGCCGCGCCCGCGGGCACCGTCCCATGTCGCGGCACGATCCCAATCTGAGATTTGCGATGAATGATTCGGGTTCCTCATTCCGCTTCGGGCGGATCGCCGCGATGTTGCCGGTCGCCGATATGGCCCGCGCCTGCGATTTCTACATCGGCGCTCTCGGCTTCCGAAAAACCTTCGAGAACGGCAATCCCGTCGGCTTCACGATCCTGAAGCGCGACGCCGCCGAGTTGCACCTCACCCTCCAGCCCGGCCACAGGCCGGCAGCGTTCAACGTCGCGCGTATGATGGTCGAGGACATCGACGCGGTGCACTCCCTCGTCCGCGAGCGCGGCCTGCGCATCGTCAAGGGGCTGCGCGACAAGGATTACGGCCTACGCGCCTTCGTCTTCGAGGATCCGGACGGCAACCGCATCGATGTCGGTGAGCCGCTGAAATAGACCGTCAATTCTCGGACGCAGCGAAACGCAGACCCGGGAATCTCATGCCAGGGCGGCTCTGGGTCCTCCCTATCGCAGAGATGCCCGGGTCAGACCCGGGCATGACGTCGAAATCATCCCCGTGCGCCAAAAATCGCGCTACCGACCCGCACATAGGTCGCGCCGAGCTGGATCGCCGCCTCGTAGTCGGCGCTCATCCCCATCGACAGGCCTTTGAGCCCGTTGCGGGCGGCGATCTTGGCCAGAAGGCCGAAAGGCGGAGAAGGCGGCTCGTCGGCGGGGGGGATACACATCAGCCCCTCGATCACGAGACCGTGAACCTCGCGGCAGCGGGCGATGAAGGCATCGACCTCCACCGGCAGGACACCGCCCTTTTGCGACTCCTCGCCGGTGTTCACCTGCACGAACAGCCTCGGCGCGCGGCCGGCCCGCGCCATCTCGCGCGCCAGTTCCTTCGCCAGGCTCTCCCGGTCAAGCGACTGGATGACGTCGAACAGCTCCACCGCCTCGCGCGCCTTATTCGACTGCAGCGGTCCGATCATGTGCAGTTCGGCATCGGGGAAGCGCTCTTTCAGCGAGGGCCACTTCGCCTTGGCCTCCTGGACATAGTTCTCGCCGAAGATGCGCTGTCCAGCCTCCAGCACCTCGATGATCTGTTCGACCGGCTTGGTCTTGGAGACGGCGACCAGCGCAACCGAACCCGGCTTGCGCCCGAAATCGCGCTCGGTACGGCTGATCGCCGCCCGGATCTCAGCCAAACGCGTAACCGTATCGCTCATCTGCCAGCCTCTCATGCCCTGCGCGCCGTTGACCGCGTGCGCGCAATGGTGTCCTAGAGCAGGTTGCAAGATTCCGACATCCGGTTTTTGCATTCAGCCCCTGCGCCGGCCTGCCTCCGGGAACCGGCGAACCGCCAAGAATCGCCCGCTCAGAGAATTGCCCGCTGACATGGCCGTCGAACGTTACAATCCGAAAGAGTCCGAGCCGAAATGGCGCACCGTCTGGGAAGAGCGCAAGCTTTTCGAGACGAGGAACGACGACACGCGGCCGAGCTACTATGTCCTCGAGATGTTCCCCTATCCGTCGGGACGCATCCATATGGGCCATGTCCGCAACTACGCGATGGGCGACGTGGTCGCGCGCTACAAGCGCGCCAAGGGCTTTTCGGTTCTGCATCCGATGGGCTGGGACGCCTTCGGCCTGCCGGCCGAGAATGCCGCCAAGCAGAAGAAGGTCCATCCGCGCGAATGGACCTATGAGAACATCGCGACGATGCGCAAGCAGCTCAAGTCGATGGGCCTGTCTCTCGACTGGAGCCGCGAGCTCGCGACCTGCGACCCCAGCTACTACCGCCACCAGCAGAAGATGTTCCTGGACTTCCTGAAGGCCGGGCTGGTCGACCGCAAGACCGCCAAGGTCAACTGGGACCCGGTCGACGAGACCGTGCTGGCCAATGAGCAGGTCATCGACGGCCGCGGCTGGCGTTCCGGTGCGCCGGTCGAGATCCGCGAGCTGACCCAGTGGTTCTTCAAGATCACCGAATACGGTCAGGAACTGAACGACGCGCTCGACGGCCTGACCCGCTGGCCCGAGAAGGTCCGGCTGATGCAGAAGAACTGGATCGGTCGCTCCGAAGGCTTGCTGGTTCGTTTCGCACTCGAATCGAATGGTGCGGGGCAGGACGAGGTCGAGGTCTATACGACCCGCCCCGATACGCTGTTCGGCGCCAAGTTCGTCGCCATCGCGCCCGATCATCCGATCGCCAAGTCCATCGCGGCGAAGAGCCCCTCGCTGCAGGCCTTTATCGAGGAATGCAAGCGCACAGGCACGGCGCAGGAAGCCATCGACAAGGCCGAGAAGCTCGGTTTCGACACTGGCCTGCGCGCCGTGCACCCGCTCGATCCCAACTGGACGTTGCCCGTCTATGTCGCGAATTTCGTCTTGATGGAATACGGCACCGGCGCCATCTTCGGCTGCCCGGCGCATGACCAGCGCGACCTCGACTTCGTCAACAAGTATGGCCTGGGTAATACCCCTGTAGTAGCGCCGGAAGGCACCGATCCGGCTGGTTTCGTCATCACCGACACCGCCTATGACGGCGATGGCCGGATGATCAATTCCCGCTTCCTCGACGGTATGACCATCGCGGAAGCCAAGGAGGAGGTCGCGCGCCGGCTCGAGGGCGAAACCCGCGGCAACCGCCCGGTCGGCCAGCGCAAGGTCAATTTCCGCCTGCGCGACTGGGGCATCTCGCGCCAGCGCTACTGGGGCTGCCCGATCCCGGTCATCCATTGTTCCGACTGCGGAACGGTTCCGGTGCCGGATGCCGACCTGCCGGTGAAGCTGCCGGACGACGTCTCCTTCGACAAACCGGGCAACCCGCTCGACCATCACCCGAGCTGGAAACACGTCGCTTGCCCGCAATGCGGCAAACCGGCGCGGCGCGAGACCGATACGATGGATACCTTCGTCGATTCGTCCTGGTACTTCGCCCGCTTCACCGACCCGTGGCGCACCGAGAGCCCGACCGACCGCAAGGCCGTCGATCGCTTCCTCCCGGTCGACCAGTATATCGGCGGCGTCGAGCACGCGATCCTGCACCTGCTCTATTCGCGCTTCTTCACCCGGGCGATGAAGAGGACCGGCCATGCCGGCCTCGACGAGCCCTTCGCTGGTCTGTTCACCCAGGGCATGGTCGTGCACGAGACCTACCGGGCCGCCAATGGCGACTGGGTCGAGCCGGGCAATGTCCGTATCGAGGTGGCCGGAAACGACCGCCGTGGTTTCGACGTCGAGACCGGCGCTCCGATCGAAATCGGCTCGATCGAGAAGATGTCGAAGTCGAAGAAGAACGTCGTGGACCCCGACGACATCATCGCGTCCTACGGCGCCGACACCGCCCGCTGGTTCATGCTCTCGGATTCGCCGCCGGATCGCGACGTGATCTGGACCGACGAGGGCGTGCAGGGCGCCGCCCGCTTCGTCCAGCGTCTCTGGCGTCTCGTCGCCGAGATCGCCGAACGCACCGGCGGCAAGGCCGAGAAGCCTGCCCAGGTCGGTGATGCCGCGCTCGCGCTACGCAAAGCGAGCCATCGCGCTCTCGACGCGGTCGGCGCCGATATCGAGCGCCTCGGCTTCAACCGTTGCGTCGCGCATATCTACACCCTGACCAATGCCATCGGTAAGGCGCTGGACGCTGCGGCCGAGAGGCCCGAGCTCGATGCCGACATCGCCTTCGCGCTGCTTGAAGCCGCCACGATCGTCACCCAGCTCGTGGCACCGATGATGCCGCATCTGGCCGAGGAATGCTGGCAGGCTCTCCGCCAGCCTGGCCTCGTCGGCGAAGCCTCCTGGCCGGAGGTCGAGCCCGCACTGCTGAAGGACGACAGCGTCACGCTGCCCGTCCAGCTCAACGGCAAGAAGCGGGCTGAGGTGACGGTTCCGGCCGATGCCGATACGGTGGCGGTGGAAGCCGCCACCCGCGCCAGCGAAGCGGTTCAGCGGGCCCTCGAAGGGCGCGCCATCCGCAAGATCATCGTGGTTCCCGGGAGAATCGTGAATGTCGTCGTCTGAAGCCGCTCTTTCCCGCCGGACGCTGCTCGCAGCCGTGCTCGCCGCGGCAGCGCTCGCTGGAGGCTGCTTCCAGCCGCTCTATTCCGAGAACACGACGAGCACGGTCGGTGGCAGCGTCAAGACCGCGCTTCGCAGCATCGAGATTCCAGAGATCAAAGGCCTGGTGGGCCATTACTTCCGTAACGAGCTCGTCTTTGAGTTCGACGGCAGCGGTGATCCCGACGCGCAGAGGAAGCTGAGGCTCGATGCCAATATCGCGGAATCCGTCGAGGTCGTCACGGTGGATTACATCAATGGCCGCGCCGATTCGGCGGTGCTCGTCGCTACCGCAACTTGGAAAGTGACGCGCATCGGGACGGGTGAAGTCGTCTCCTCCGGCACCAATTCCGTCCGCGCGCCCTATGAGCGCTCCGGACAGCGTTTCGCCACGCTGCGTGCAGCACGTGACGCACAGATCCGCGCCGCGAAGAACCTCGCCACGATCATCCGGGGACAGATCGCCGCCGATCTCACCTCCTGACCTGCCATGGTCGCGATCAAGGCGCATGAAGCCGAACGGATACTGGCGCGCCTCGATCCGGCCTGGCGCCTTGTCCTGATCTACGGACCTGACGCCGGGCTCGTCTCCGAGCGGGCGGGCACATTGGCCCGCGCCAGCGTCGATGATGCCAGCGATGCTTTCCAGCTCATCCGCATGGATGGCGACGCCGTTGCCGCCGACCCGCTGAAGCTCGCTGACGAAGCCAACACTATCGGCCTTTTCGGCGGCCGCCGCGCAATCCGCGTCTCTCCGACATCCAAACCCCTGCTGGCGGCGGTCGAGCCGCTGCTGGCGGTGCCTTCGCAGGATGCCCTCGTCATCGTCGAGGCGGGCGACCTGCAGCGCACGAACCCACTGCGCACCGCCTGCGAGAGAGCCAAGACCGCGCTCGCCGTGCCCTGCTATGGCGACGCAGCCCGCGATCTCGGCTCGATCATCGATGAAATGGTACGCGGCGCCGGTAAGTCGATCGACCGCACCAGCCGGGAGCATCTCGCCGGTCTTCTCGGCGGCGACCGCCAGACATCCCGTCGCGAGATCGAAAAGCTCCTGCTTTATGTCGGAACCGACCCTGCCGTGCGGGAAGAGCACATCGACGCTATCGTCGGCGACACCGCCCAGCGCGAGCAGGCCATGCTCGTCGATGCGGTCTTCGCGGGAAAGCTGCCGGTGCTCGACCTCGCTCAGGCCAAGCTCAGCAGCGAGGGATTGGACGCCGGTGTGATGCTCGGCACGGTGCTTCGCCAGGCGCTGGCCTTGCTCAAAGCGCGTCAGGCTGTCGATGCCGGGAAGGGGGTCCGAGACGTCGTCGGAACGATGCGCCTACCTTACCCCCGCATTGCCACAACCGAGGCTGCACTGAATGCCTGGTCCAGCGCCAAGCTGAACGAAGCTGTCGGCCTACTCGGCAATGCGATCCTGGCCACGCGCCAGAATGCCGATATGGGTCGCGCCGTCGCGACCCGCACATTGTGGACGTTGGCTCGGCTCGCCCGCAGCGGCCGGCCTGAGTGATCAGGCCTTGAGCCGGTGGCAGAGCGCGTCGAGTTGTTCGAGCGTCTTGTAGCCGATCCGGACCTCCCCCGATCCGTTGGCGCGATGCGCGATCGAAACTGAGAGACCAAGCGCTTCCTCCAGCGCCTTCTCGAGAGCCCGCGTATCCGGATCCTTCTCGACCTTCGGCTTCGACAGCGCGACGCTCTTTGTCGTCTCGCCCCGTGCTTCTTCCTGCACGACACGCTCGATATCGCGGACGCTCATGCCTTCGTCGACGATCCGGCGCGCCATCAGTTCCGGCTCCGAAACGGAGAGGAGGGCGCGAGCGTGACCCGCTGAAACCGCGCCTTCGCTGACCATCTTGCGGACGGATTCCGGCAACTTCGACAGACGCATCGTATTGGCGACGTGGCTGCGGCTCTTGCCGATGACGCGTGCCAGATCGTTCTGCGTATAACCGAACTCGGCGATCAACCGCTCATAGCCGGCAGCTTCCTCGATCGCGTTGAGGTCGGTACGCTGAACGTTCTCGACGATTGCGATCTCCAGCGCTTCGCGGTCGTCCGCCTCGACCAGAATCACCGGGACATCGTGCAGTTCGGCGCGCTGCGCCGCCCGCCAGCGCCGCTCGCCGGCGATGATCTCGTAGGCATCGACCATGCCGGGGATCGAACGCACGATGATCGGCTGCAAAATGCCACGCTCGCGAATCGAAGTCGTGAGCTCGTCGAGATCCTCCTCCACGAAGCTGCGGCGCGGATTGCGCGCGCTCGGACGCAGGAACTCGACCGGCACTTTGCGTTGGCCCCGCGCCCGCTCGATTGCGCCGATTTCCTCCCCGACGTCACCGATCAGCGCCGCCAGACCACGGCCCAGGCGTGAGCGCCCCTGTTCTTCGGCCATCGCCATCCTCGTTACCTCACCATTTCGTTTCGTCAGGCCGCGGCGCGCAGAGCGCGCTCCCGCTTGATCACCTCCGACGCCAATCGCAGATATGCCTGCGAACCCGAGCAGCGCAGATCATAGAGCAATGCCGGTTTGCCATAGGACGGCGCCTCGGAAACCCGCACGTTTCGTGGGATTACCGTCTCATAAACCTTATCACCAAGGAAACTCTTCACATCCGCCATGACCTGACCTGACAGATTGTTGCGCGGGTCGAACATGGTCAGCACCACGCCCTGGATCATCAGCCGCGGATTGAGCCCAGCGCGCACCTGCTCCACTGTCTTGAGCAGCTGGCTGAGACCTTCAAGCGCGAAGAACTCGCACTGCAGCGGCACCAATACGGCATCAGCTGCCGTCATCGCGTTTATAGTGATCAGGCTCAGCGAAGGCGGGCAGTCGATCAGGACATAGGTCAGATCCTGGCAGCGCTGGTCGTAGCACAATTCGTCAATCGCACTCTTCAACCGATGAGCGCGATCCTTGGCCGATGCGATCTCCAGTTCGACGCCGAGCAGGTCCAGCGTCGAGGGCGCCAGAGACAGGCCCGGTACGGCCGTGGGCTGGAGCGCCTGACCCAGGCCGACATCGCCGCAGAGAACATCGTAAGTCGAGGACTTCCGGCTACGGCGATCGACGCCAAGCCCGGTCGAGGCATTGCCCTGTGGGTCGAGGTCGACGATCAGCACCTTCTCGCCGATCGCGGCCAGCGCCGTGCCGAGGTTGATCGCCGTGGTCGTCTTGCCGACGCCACCCTTCTGATTCGCAAGCGCGATGACACGCGGGCGGCGCTGCGCTGTCGCAGATCTGAGTTCGGTCATGGATCGGCTCGTCTCTCGGCCGAGCGGATCATCAGGATTCGCGCGGCATCATCAGTCACGGAGGAAACCGTTGTCGCCTGAATCTTCCAATATCTGGCCGAGTCGGTCAATTCCGCATCTAGATGTTGTCCCTTGGGAAAGAGCCCAAGAGTGCCGGTTCTCAACAGCTCTTCGCACCAGTCGAGCAGCTTCGTCAGCGGCGCTAGCGCGCGGGCTGTCACCACATCGGCCTTGCCCGCGAAATCGCCGATCACATCTTCGATACGAGCGGCATGGACCTTGACCGGGGCGCCGGTAATCCGCGCCGCGTGGCGCAGAAACGCGCATTTGCGAGCATTGCTCTCGACGAGATCGATCTGACCTCGGCCACGCTCCGCAAGGCAGATACCGATCACCAGCCCCGGAAAACCGCCGCCGGAACCGAGATCGAGCCAGCGTTCGCGCTCGGGAGCGAGACTGAAGATCTGTAGCGAGTCCGCGATATGGCGCGTCCAGACATCCGCCAGCGTCGTGGAGGAGACCAGATTCTTGGCCGCCTGCCAGCGCTCGAGCTCCGCCACGAGCAGCGCCAGGCGTTCCTCTGTTTCACGTGAAACAGGCGTCAAGCGCAAAGCGCGCTGCCTGTCGGTCTTTTCAACAGTCACGTCGATCCTGTGGATAACGGCGCCGGAAGCCGGCCCTTCCGTGCGTGTGCAGCCAACAACGCCAGAGCTGCCGGCGTCATGCCTTCGATCTTGCCGGCCTGCGCCAGGTCCGCTGGGCGCAGCGCGGCGAGCTTTGCCTTGATCTCGTTCGACAGGCCCGAAATCATGTCGAGGTCGAGATCAGCCGGAACTTTCAAAGACTGGTCGCGTCGATAAGCCTGGATCTCCGCAGCCTGCCGGTCGAGATAGACCGCATAGACTGCATCCGCAGTAACACGCGCCGTCACGGACGCAGAATAACCCTGCAGCTCAGGCCAGATCGCAGCAAGCCGCTCGAAACCGACATCGGGATAAGACAGGATTTGGTAAGCGCTGCGTCGCACTCCGTCCCGATTGAGCTGCAGGCCCACGCCCTCTGCCTGCCGAGGCGTCAACCACAGGCCCTGCAAAGTCTGGCGCAACGCGGCGATTTCGCTGTGGCGCGCCTCAAAGGCGGCATGTCGGGCTGAGCCGACCACGCCGAGCTTCGTGCCGAAGCCCGTCAGCCGCTCATCGGCATTGTCCACGCGCAGTGACAGGCGAAATTCCGCCCGCGACGTGAACATTCGGTACGGCTCCGTAACGCCGCGCGTGACGAGGTCGTCGACGAGCACGCCGATATAGGACTGTGTTCGGCCGAAAACCACGGGCTCAGCGTCGCCAGCCAACCGCGCCGCGTTGAGTCCTGCGAGCAGTCCCTGGGCGCCCGCCTCCTCGTAACCCGTCGTTCCATTGATCTGGCCGGCCAGGAACAGGCCAGCGACGGCGTGCGTCTCCAGCGTGTTCTTCAACGCCCGCGGATCGACGAAATCGTATTCGATCGCATAGCCCGGCCGCTGCATCGTGGCGCGCTCGAGGCCGGGGATGGTCTTCAGCAGACCGAGCTGGACGTCCTCGGGCAGCGAGGTCGAGATGCCGTTCGGATAGACCGTGTCGTCATCCAGCCCTTCAGGCTCCAGAAAGATCTGGTGTCCGTCGCGATCGCCAAACCTGCCGACCTTGTCCTCGATCGACGGGCAATAGCGCGGGCCGCGCCCTTCGATCTGGCCCGAGAACATCGGCGCGCGATGCAGATTTGCGCGGATCAGCTCATGGCTCGCCAGCGTCGTGCGCGTGATACCGCAGGAAATCTGCGGATTGGTGATCGCTGTGGTCAGCGCCGAGAACGGCTCCGGCGGCTCGTCGCCCGGCTGCATCTCAAGTGCAGCCCAGTCGATGCTTCGACCATCGAGACGGGGAGGGGTTCCGGTCTTCAGACGCCCGAGCGGGAAGCCATAACGCTCCAGCGTCGCCGAGAGTCCGAGCGAGGGTGCCTCACCGACCCGCCCGGCCGGGATCTTGGTCTCGCCGATATGGATCAGCCCGCGCAGGAAAGTCCCCGTCGTCATCACGACCGTTCCGGTTCCGAATCGGCGCCCATCCGCAAGTATGACCGCAACAACGCGGCCAGCTTCGATCTCGAGGTCGAAGACCTCGCCGGCGACGATATCGAGCCCGGCCTGCTGGGCGAGCAGTTCCTGCACGGCTTGGCGGTAGAGCTTGCGGTCGGCCTGGGCGCGTGGCCCGCGCACCGCCGGTCCCTTACGCCGGTTCAGCATACGGAACTGGATGCCCCCAAGGTCGGCCGCGCGGGCCATCACGCCGTCGAGTGCGTCGATCTCCCTTACGAGATGGCCCTTGCCCAAACCGCCGATCGCGGGATTGCAAGACATCACGCCGATGGTCTCGGGCTTGTGCGTCACCAAGGCTGTACGCGCGCCATAGCGCGCCGCAGCCGCAGCCGCTTCTGCCCCGGCATGGCCGCCGCCGACGACGATGACGTCGTAGTGCTGCTGATGATGGATGGACATGCCATTTTCGCTAACGAAGCCGGGGAGGCGGGTCAACGGCAATCGCTACAAACCGGGCGGATCATCCGCTCGGGCTTACTTTCCGATGCAGAATCCGGCGAAGAGCTGGTCGAGCACATCCTCGACATCGATGCGGCCGACCAGCCTCTCGAGCGCGACGACCGCCAGGCGGATATCCTCCGCAAGCAACTCACCCTGGCCATGATCGGCGGTGACCGCACGCTCCAGCGCCGCGACCGCATCGCTCACCGCGACGCGATGGCGTTCACGGGTCAGCAGCGCAGGCTCCGTCTGACCGAGATCGCGCAGCCGTGCCACGATCTCCGCGAGCAGGTCAGGGATTCCCTCTCCGGTTTTCACCGAGATCGCACGTTCCCCCGCCAGTGCTTCCCCACCAAGATCCGACTTCGTCGCGACTGCCAATGTCGAAGCTTCTTGCTCGATTCGATACGTATCCGAATCGATCCCGCGCAGGCTCAGTACGAGATCAGCGCGCTCCACCAGCGCGCGTGCACGCTTGACGCCTTCGGCCTCGATCGGGTCGATGCTGTCGCGCAGTCCCGCCGTATCGATCAGGATCACCGGCAAACCTTCCAGGTCGAGGCGTACTTCCAAAGCGTCGCGCGTCGTGCCGGCAATCGGAGACACGATAGCAACCTCGCGCCGGGCGAGCGCATTGAGCAGGCTCGATTTGCCGGCATTGGGCGGGCCGGCCAGCACCACGACGAAGCCCTCGCGGACACGTTCGCCCATGGTGAAACTGCCGAGCGCCTCACGCAGCGAGATCAGAACACCGCCGGCCAAGGCAAGTGCCTGATCCTGAAGCGGACCCGCAACATCGCCCTCGTCTGAGAAATCCAGCTCGGCGGCGAGCAAGCTCATCGCCTCGATCAACTCTCCGCGCCAGCGCTTGGCGACGAAGCCGAGGGCGCCGTCCATTTGGCGCAGGGCCTGTTTGCGCTGCCATTCCGTTTCCGAATCGATCAGGTCGGCCAAGCCTTCGACGGCTGCGAGATCGAGCTTGCCGGCCTCGAAGGCTCGCCGGGTAAATTCTCCGGCTTCCGCGAGTTTTACTCCCGGTAGTACCGTCAGTATGGCCAGTAGTTCCGCGAGAACGGCGCGCGAACCGTGGACATGAAACTCCGCGACATCCTCGCCGGTGAAGCTCGCCGGTGCCGCGAAGAACAGGACGAGCGCCGTATCGACGGCCATACCTTTTCCATCCGAGAGCCGGCGGAGTGTCGCCATGCGCGGCGGCGGTATGACTCCCGCTACGGTCTCAAGGACGAAACGAACCCGCGGACCCGAGACACGTACGACCGCCACACCGGCCCGGCCAGGCGCCGAGGACAGTGCCACGATCGTCGGATGGGCTTCGTAGATGTGCATCTCAGTGGCGTTCATGCTGGGCATTCGTCGGTCGGTATCAGGGATGGCGGCACAGCTGTGCCTTGCCCGGGCAGCGCGTCAAGCTTGCATCCTCTGGGCCCGCATCCTGCCGCGTCTCAGCCGGGCGCGCGTAGGCACAAGAAGCCCGATGTGGAGCTGGGGAGCGACTGGCCAACGATGCTCCATGCGGGAGCCCGAAGATAGGCGACCGTTCGGATTCGTTTCGATTACGAATCGAGTCCTTCCGGGAAATCTTTCTCGCGGTTGTAACGGGAGTGAATCGGTCGCCATATAGATTGGTGGCGCCGGCGGTAGCTGCGCCACAAACTAATTCGCCGCCGTCCGACCGCTTCTGCGCGATCGATACGGCGGCGAATCGAATGCCGGATCGGATGGACCCGTCAGGTATTCATCGAGTCGAAGAATTCCGAGTTCTGCTTGGTCTGGCGCAGCTTGTCCAAAAGGAACTCGATCGCATCCTGCGGTCCCATCGGGTTGAGGATACGGCGCAGCACATAGGTCTTCTGCAGGTCGGAGCGCGGCGTGATGAGCTCCTCCTTGCGGGTGCCGGACTTGATGATGTCGATCGCCGGGAAGATGCGCTTGTCGGCCACCTTGCGGTCGAGAATGATCTCGGAGTTACCCGTTCCCTTGAACTCCTCGAAGATCACCTCGTCCATGCGCGAGCCGGTGTCGATCAGCGCCGTCGCGACGATGGTCAGAGAGCCCCCTTCCTCGATATTGCGCGCCGCGCCGAAGAAGCGCTTCGGCCGCTGCAGGGCATTGGCGTCGACACCGCCGGTCAGCACTTTGCCCGAGGACGGCACAACGGTGTTGTAGGCGCGGCCAAGCCGGGTGATCGAGTCCAGCAGGATGACGACGTCGCGGCCATGCTCGACCAAGCGCTTGGCCTTCTCGATGACCATCTCCGCGACCTGGACGTGGCGCGAGGCCGGCTCGTCGAAGGTCGAGGACACGACCTCACCCTTCACCGAGCGCTGCATGTCGGTGACTTCTTCCGGCCGCTCGTCGATCAGCAGAACGATGAGATAGCATTCGGGATGATTGGTCGTGATCGACTGCGCGATGTTCTGCAGCAGCACGGTCTTGCCGGTGCGCGGCGGCGCGACGATCAGCGCGCGCTGGCCCTTGCCGATCGGCGCCACGATGTCGATGACGCGCGGCGAGAAATCCTTCTTGGTCGGATCCTGCACCTCGAGCTTCAGCCGCTGGTCCGGGTAGAGCGGCGTCAAATTGTCGAAATGGATCTTGTGCTTGATCTTCTCCGGGTCCTCGAAATTGATCGAGTTGACCTTGAGCAGGGCGAAATAGCGCTCGCCATCCTTGGGGCTGCGGATCGGCCCCTCGACCGTGTCGCCAGTCCGCAGACCGAACTTCCGAATCTGCGAGGGCGAGACATAGATGTCGTCGGGACCCGGCAGATAGTTCGAATCGGAGGAGCGCAGGAAGCCGAAGCCGTCCTGCAGCACCTCGACCACGCCCTCGCCCAGGATCTCGGTCTCGCGTGCGGCGAGTTGCTTCAGGATGGCGAACATCAGCTCCTGCTTGCGCATCGTGCTGGCGTTCTCGACCTCCACCTCCTCGGCAAAGGTCAGAAGTTCGGTCGGCGATTTGATCTTGAGCTCTTGGAGCTTGATTTCCCGCATGGGGCACCCGGATCGTGAACGCCCTGCGAATCGGCAGGGGTGGGGACTGTACTGGAGTGATCGACTTCGGCCCTGACCGGACCTGCGCGGGGGGTGCGCGACCTGAGCTGCTGCTAGGGCAGATCGCTCACGAACAGTCGACAACAAGGGAGGACGCTGGAGAAGCGCAGCTCCTGATAGCGGGAATCGCGGCCGGGCTCAAGCGGGAAGAATCGTCTGCGTCAGAACGGTTTCACGATGACGAGAATGACGATGACGAGCATCAGCACAGCCGGCACTTCGTTGAGGATGCGGAAATAGCGGGGAGATTTCTGGTTCTTGTCCTCGGCGAAGGCGCGGACATGCTTCACCAGCACCCCATGGATACCGGAGAGGATCAGCACCAGCAGCAGCTTGGCATGCAGCCAGCCGCCTTTGAAGGCGAAGCCGTACCAGGCGAGGTAGAGACCGAGCACCCAGGTCAGGATCATCGCCGGGTTGATGATGCCCTTCAGCAGCCGGCGCTCCATGATCTTGAAGGTCTCGGACTGGATCGAGCCGATCTGAGCCTCGGCATGGTAGACCATCAGCCGCGGCAGATAGAGCATCCCGGCCATCCAGGAGATGACCGCGACGACGTGGAAAGCCTTGATCCACTCATACATATCCTGACCCTCAGCCCCGCACGGCCTTCAGCAGCCGCTCGACATGGGCGATTGGCGTATCCGGCAGGATGCCATGCCCGAGATTGAAGACGAACGGCCCGCCACCGAAGGCTGAGAGGATCGCCGCGATTTCCTTCTCGAGCTCCGGGCCGCCAGCCCTCAGAACGAGCGGATCGAGATTGCCTTGCACGGGCAGCCTCGTCTGGATGGCGTCGCGCGCAAAGTCCCTATCGATATCGGATTCGAGCCCGACCGCATCGACACCCGTTCCAGCAACATAGTCCGGGATCAACCGGCCGGCTCCGCGTGGGAACCCGATGATGCGGGCATGGGGGTGAACCGCGCGCACGCCCTCTACGATCCGCCGGGTCGGCGCGACGCACCAGCGCCTGAAATCCTCCGGTCCCAACGCGCCTGCCCAACTGTCGAAGATCTGCACCGCATCGACGCCGGCGGCGATCTGGGCGTTGAGATAGCTCACGGAGGCAACGACGATTCGATCGATGATCGCCTGGAACAGTTCAGGGTCCTTCGCGAACAGGGCCTTGGCAGGTCCCTGATCGGGCGTGCCGCGGCCGGCCACCATATAGGTCGCCACAGTCCAGGGAGCGCCGCAGAAGCCGATGAACCCCGTCTCGCGGGGCAAGGCACCACGCACCCGCCGCACGGTCTCCAGAATGGGATCCAGCTTGGCGCCATCGGCGAGCCGATCGATCTCTGCCAGTCTTGCAGCATCCGCGACGGGTTCGAGCCGCGGACCTTCGCCCTCTGCGAACCAGAGCTTCTGCCCGAGTGCCTGCGGCACGACGAGAATATCCGAGAACAGGATCGCCGCATCGAAGCCGAAGCGCCGGATCGGCTGGAGCGTCACCTCGGCAGCGAGCTCGGGGTTGTAGCAGAGCGCAAGGAAGCTGCCGGCCTTGGCCCGAAGCTCGCGATACTCCGGCAGATAGCGCCCGGCCTGACGCATCAGCCAGATCGGAGGAACAGGCAATTTCTCGCCTGCCAATGCCCGAAGAAAGAGCGGCTCTGCGCTGATCGTTCCAGCGGCTGGATGGCTCATCCCGTATCCTCACTAAAAAGAGATTCTATGAAAGATTCTCTTTTTCTTTGACTCTTGGACAGGGGAGATAGCCCGGCCCAATCCTGTCCACAACCGTTCCACAGGTGGTGGGACAGCCGGTCGCGGGTCTCAGGCTCGAGCGATCAGGTGTTAAGGCTTTATTAACGAATTGGAATCCGCTTCCGCTCTTGCGGCGGCCAGAATGATTCACGTGAAACACTTCCTTAACCATGCACAGTCCGGCGGCTGTTGACGAACAGGGCAGGTTATACAGGCGCTCTCGCCGCCGCCGGCCACAGGCCGGGTTGTCCACACCACTCCCCATGCCCCGGGAAAACTCGGCGCGGCCATGGTGCGGACGCTTTCGGATCGAATGCCTGATTCCGATCCGGCCGAAAGCGCGCTAGATGAAGACAAGAGCGCTTCAGGCCGGGGGACGCCGTGGTCCGCAACTATTTCCATCTGCATCTGGTTTCCGATGCGACCGGCGAAACCCTGATCGCGGTCAGCCGTGCCGCGGCGGCACAATATGAGAGCGTATCGGCCATCGAGCATGTCTACCCGCTGGTGCGCTCGGAGGCTCAGCTCGCCCGCGTTCTGGCCGAAATCGAATCCTCACCCGGCGTCGTGCTCTACACGCTGGTCGAACCTGAATGGCAGGAGAAGCTCGAGAACTTCTGCCGCGAGCTGGGCTGCCCCTGTCTCTCGGTGCTGCAGCCGGTGCTGTCGCTGTTCCAATCCTATCTCGGCCAGGCCTCCGCGCTGAAGCCGGGCGCGCAGCACGTTCTCAATACCGAGTATTTCCGCCGCATCGATGCGATGAACTACACGCTGCTCCATGACGACGGGCAGATGGGGGGCGACCTCGACAATGCCGACGTCATCCTGGTCGGCATCAGCCGGACGTCGAAGACACCGACGAGCATCTATCTCGCCAATCGCGGCATCAAGACCGCCAATATCCCTCTCGTGCCGAATATTCCGCTGCCTGTCGAATTGGAGAGCGCCAAGAAGCCGCTGATCGTCGGCCTGATCGCCAGCCCCGATCGCATCGTCCAGATCCGCCAGAATCGGCTCCTGTCCCTACGCGCCGACGATGAGACATCCTATGTAGATCCGGCGGCGGTCGCCGACGAAGTTTCGCAGTCGCGCCGGCTCTGCGCCCGCAAGGGTTGGCCGGTCATTGATGTGACCCGTCGCTCGATCGAGGAGACCGCAGCATCGATCGTTGACCTGCTGCGCGACCACCGCATGAAGTTCATCGCGACATGATCATATCGAACAGCCTTTGGCTCGAAGCACAGCCCTTGATCCTCGCCTCCGGGAGCACGACCCGCCGCGACATGCTGGCTGCGGCCGGCGTTCCGGTGGAGGTGCTGAAGCCCGAGATCGACGAGCGCGCGGTCGAGCATCCGCTGGTCGAGCAGCATGTCCCGGCAGACCAGATCGCAGCGGCGCTTGCCTGCGCCAAGGCTCTCACTGTGTCGAACGCCCGGCCCGGTCGTCTCGTCCTCGCCGCCGACCAGACCCTGACCTGCGACGGGATCACCTTCCACAAGCCGGTCGACAACTTCGCAGCTGCCGAGCAGATCGCGGAGCTCGCCGGCAAGACGCATGAACTCCACTCCGCCTTCGTCCTGGCGAGGGACGGCGCGCCGATCGCCGAAGGGCGCGAGACCGCGCGGATGACCATGCGTTCTCTCGATTCCGACTTCATCGGGCTCTATGTCGATCTGGTCGGCCCTGCGGCTCTGTCCAGCGTCGGCGGCTATCAGCTTGAAGGGCTGGGCGCCCAGCTCTTCGATACCGTCGAAGGCAATCACTTCACCATCCTGGGCCTGCCCTTGCTTGCCGTTCTCGCCGCCCTGCGCGATCTCGGCTGCCTCGCCCGCTGACCGGACTATCCCATGCCGCCTCGCTGCTTCGTTGTTGGACACCCCATCGCTCATTCGCGCTCGCCGATGATTCATGGCGAGTGGCTCCGCCAATACCGGATCGCCGGATCCTATGAGCGCCTCGATGTCGCACCGCCCGATCTGCCCGCCTTCATCCAGCGCCTGCGCGATGGCGAATTCGCTGGCGGCAATGTCACCGTGCCGCACAAGGAAGCAGTGATGGCGCTGGTCGATGAGGTCAGCGATGCCGGCCGGGCGGTCGGCGCGGTCAACACGCTCTGGCGCGAGGGCAATCGCGTATTGGCTGATAACAGCGATGTGCCGGGCTTCCTCGCTCATCTCGATGCGACCGTGCCGGATTGGCAGGCGCGTGTCGGAACAGCACTCGTCCTGGGCGCCGGCGGGGCCGCGCGCGGCATCTGCTACGGGCTGAAGTCGCGGGGCGTCGACCGCGTCGTCGTCGTCAATCGCAGCCGCGAGCGCGCAGAGGAATTGGCTGCTGCCTTGGGGCGGCCGCTTGAGACCGGAGACTGGGATCAGCGCGACCGGCTCGTCGGGCAGGCCGATCTCATCGTGAACGCGACGGCCTTGGGCATGCAGGGCAAACCGCCACTGGAGATCGATCTCGCGGCGCTCCGGCCCGGCACCATCGTCGACGACATCGTCTATGCGCCTCTCAAGACGGCGCTCCTCGCGGAGGCCGAGAGTCGCGGCGGCATTATGGTCGATGGGCTGGGCATGTTGCTGCATCAAGCCGCACCCGGCTTCGCTCGCTGGTTCGGCGTAACGCCCGAGGTGACGCCGGCCCTGCGCGCCCTGATCGAAGCCGATATCCTGAAGACCTGATTCGGCGGAGAGAGCATGACCTTCGTGCTGGGGCTGACGGGCTCGATCGGAATGGGGAAGTCGACGACGGCCGGGCTGTTCGTGCAGCGCGGCGTGCCGTTGCATGATGCGGATGCTGCCGTACATCGCCTGCACCGCGGCCGCGCGGCGGCACCGATCGAGGAGGCCTTCCCCGGCACATTGGTCGATGGCGTGGTCGATCGGGCGAAACTGGGCGCGGCGGTCCTCGGAAAGCCGGAAGCGCTCAAGCGGCTCGAGGCGATCATTCATCCGCTCGTGCGCGAGGAAGAGGAAAGCTTCGTCGCGCGCTGTCGCCGCGAGGGCGCGGGGCTCGTCGTCATCGACGTGCCCCTGCTGCTCGAAACCGGCGGGGAGGTGCGTTGCGACGCCGTCCTCGTCGTGACCGCGCCGACTGAGGTTCAGCGCCAACGCGTCCTTGCCCGGCCCGGCATGAACGCGGAAAAGCTCGACGCGATCCTTTCGCGCCAGATGCCGGATGCCGAGAAGCGCCGCCGCGCCCATTTCCTTGTGGACACGTCCCGCGGGCTCGTGGCCGCGGAGCGACAGGTCGGTTCTATCCTGATGGCGCTCGCCGGCCGTCCCGGGCGCGGCGCTGCAGTGAGGTCCTGAAGCGATGCGTGAGATCGTCCTCGATACCGAAACCACCGGCGTCGAAGCCAATAATGGCGACCGCATCGTCGAGATCGGCTGCGTCGAGCTGGTCAATCACTGCCCGAGCGGCCGCACTTATCATGTCTACATCAACCCCGAGCGCTCGATGCCGGTCGGGGCGTTCAATGTCCACGGCCTCTCGGAAGAATTCCTGTCGGACAAGCCCGTCTTCGCCGCGGTCGCCCAGGAGTTCGCGGAGTTCATCGCCGGCGCGAAGCTGGTGATTCACAACGCTGCCTTCGACGTCGGCTTCATCAACATGGAGTTCAAGCGCCTCGGCCTGCCGCCGATCGAGCAGGCATGGGTGGTCGATACCCTGTCGATGGCGCGCCGCAAGCACCCCGGCGCTTCGAACAGCCTCGATGCGCTGTGCTCGCGCTACGGCATCGACAACAGCCGCCGCACCAGGCACGGCGCCTTGCTCGACTCCGAGATCCTCGCCGAGGTGTATATCGAGCTGATCGGCGGCAAGCAGACCTCGCTGGGTCTGGGCGTCGAGGGAGTGGCGGGTCGCGGCGGGCTTGCGATGGTTGCGGCCGAGAAGCCGCAGCGCCAGCGTCCGCTTGCGCCACGCCTCGACGAAGCCGCCATCAAGGCGCATGAGGCCTTCATCCTGGGATCGCTCAAGGCCCCACTCTGGAAGGGCTATCTCGGCATCACGGACGACGCGGCACAGTAATCCGCATCGTCCTTTCCCGGAATGTCAGCTCTGGGCGTCCTTCCGCACCTTGCGGCGCGAAAGCATGTTGAGCGCCTCGATCAGGGCCGAGAAGGCCATGGCGGCGTAAATGTAGCCCTTCGGCACATGCACGCCGAAGCCCTCGGCGATCAGCGTACCGCCTATCATCAGCAGGAAGCCGAGCGCCAGCATCACGATGGTCGGGTTCCTGTCGATGAAGCGCGCCAGCGGATCGGCGGCGAGCAGCATCGTCAGCACGGCGACGATGACGGCGATGACCATCACCGGCACATGTTCGGTCATGCCGACAGCGGTGATGATCGAGTCGATCGAGAAGACGAGGTCGAGCAGCAGGATCTGGAAGATCGCGCTGCCGAAGCTCAGCGTCACCGCCCGGCCGCCCTCGGCGAGGACGGAGTCGGGATCGGGATCGACCTTATGATGGATCTCTTTCGTCGCCTTCCAGACCAGGAAGAGACCGCCGGCGATGAGGATCAGATCGCGCCAGGAGAAGGCCTGGCCGAAGACCGAGAAGATCGGCGTGGTCAGCGTGACGATGAAGGCGACGGTGCTGAGCAGCGCAAGGCGCAGGATCAGCGCCAGGCCGATGCCGATCTTGCGGCCCTTCGAGCGCTGATGTTCGGGCAGCTTGTTGGTCAGGATGGAGATGAAGATCAGGTTGTCGATGCCGAGCACGACCTCCATGGCGATCAATGCCCCGAGCGCGGCCCATACGGCGGGGTCGGCGGCAAGTGTCAGAAGGTTGTCCATCGGGTCTCCACGGATACGGAAAAGGCGGGCGTCCCTGCCGGGGCGTCCGCCGTTGCTCGTGCGACATGGAGAGGTGGCACTTGCTCTGCAAGGGCAACAATGATCCGCAACAAATGAAAAAGGGCCCCGGAAGGGCCCTTTCTTGATCCTTGTAGCGGCTCGAGCTGCCGTCAGTTGGCGGTGGCGCCGGGCTGACCCTGCAGTTCCTGCATACGCTGCTGATAGAGCGAGGCGAAGTCGATCGGCGGGATGTAGAAGGGCGGGAAGCCGCCGTTCTGGACCGCTTCCGCGACGATCTGGCGCGCGAAGGGGAAGAGCAGGCGGGCGCAATCGATCACCAGTACAGGGTGGATGTGCTCCTGCGGGATGTTCTGCAGACGAAACACGCCGGCATAGCTCAGGTCGAAGGCGAAGAGCGTCTCGCCCTTCAGTTCGGCCTTGCCTTCCAGGCGAAGCACGGTCTCATAATCGCTGTCGCCGAGCGCAGTGCTGCCGACATTGACCTGCAGCGACATCTGCGGGCCCTGTTGCGCCTCCTGCTGGGAGAGCGAGCGCGGCGCCTTGGGGTTCTCGAAGGAAAAATCCTTCGTGTACTGGACTAGGGCGTTCAGGCTGGGAGCCGCGTTCGCAGCGTCCGTGCCATTGCCGTTGGGGAGTTCGTTGGCCATCGGTCCCATCTTGTTCTGGCAGGCTGTCTCGGGAAATCCCGCGCCATTGCCGGCGTCCGGGACTGCGTCCCACATTCCGGAGCAACGCGCGCGTCGGCTATCATGGACGCTGGGCCGGCACAAGAAGTCGCCTTCACAAGGTGGGGGGTGGATGTTACGAGCCTGTCTTACCATATGACGGCTAAGGCCTGCCGCGGCTGCGCGGAAAGGCTGCAAGCAATAACGGGGAGCCGCGGGTCAGCCTTCGATGCAAAATTCCTTCGACATGACGACTCTGGTCTTCTTGGCTCTGGCCGTTTTCGTCGCCTGGAAGCTGCGTTCCGTGCTCGGTCAGAAGACCGGCAACGAGCAGCCGAAGGATCCTTTCGCGCGTCGCGAGACCCCGCCGATGCGGCCTGACCAGGCGCAGTCCCCGGACAAGCGCGACAACGTGATCCGCCTGCCGGGTGCCGCCAACGATTCCGTCGCCGCAGACCCGCCGGCTGCCGAGCGCTGGAAGGATCTTGCGCCGCCGGATTCGCCGGTCAGTGCCGGCATCGAGGCGATTATCAGGCAGGAGCCGAGCTTCGATCCGCATGCCTTCATTTCGGGCGCAAAGTCGGCCTATGAGGCGATCGTCACCGCTTTCGCGCGCGGGGACCGCAAGATGCTCAAGGGCCTGCTTGCGAAGGATGTCTATGACGGTTTCGAGCAGGCGATCACCGAGCGTGAGAAGCGCGGTGAGAAGGCGGAATCGAATTTCGTCTCGATCGACAAGGCCGATCTCGCCGCCGTCGACGTCAAGGGCAAGACCGCCCAGGTGACCATCGCCTTCATCTCGCAGCTGATCAGCGTTACCCGCGATGCGCAGGGCAATGTCGTCGATGGCAGCGCCGATCAGGTCTCCGAGGTCAACGACATCTGGACCTTCTCGCGTCAGCTCGGCAGCCGCGATCCGAACTGGCTTCTGGTCGCCACCGAATCGGCCGCGTGAACCGTGCTGCGGGGATCGCGCTGTCGTTTTCCGCGGCAGTCTGCCTCTCCTCCATGACCGCCATGGCCGCTCCCTTTCCCTTGCCGGACGGCGCCCGGGCCGAGCAACGCGCCGCGCATGAGATCGATGGCTGGGCCCGGGATGATCACGCCCGGGCTTTCGCCATTTTCGCGCGCGGCTGCATGGCCGACCCGCCGTTGCGCCAGGCAGTACCTTTGCCCGACATCCTCGCCGCCGTCTGCGACAAGGCGAAGGCGCTGGCCGCCAAGGGCAATGTCGGCCGGGACCAGGCGCGCGGCTTCTTCGAGCAGAATTTCAGCTTCTGGCGCATCCGGCCGGCCGGCGCTGATACCGGCTTCACGACGGGCTATTTCGAGCCCGAGTTCGAAGGTTCGCTCAAGCGTACTGATGCCTTCCCGACGCCGCTCTACGACCGACCGAAGGATCTGGTGACGCGCTTCCCGGAGGATGACTGGCCGGGCCTGGAAAAGACGTTGTCCGCCGCGCGCCGCACCGAGAGGGGACTCGAACCCTTTCCGGACCGCACCGCGATTGAGACCGGCGCGCTCGACGGGCAGGGGCTGGAGATTCTCTGGCTACGCGATCCGGTCGACCGCTTCGTCCTGCAGGTGCAGGGCTCGGGCCGCGTGCGCTTGCCCGACGGTTCTGTCACGCGGCTGACCTATTCAGGTCGCAACGGCCATCCCTATACCTCGCTCGGCCGTGTTCTCAGCCAGCGCGAGGCCATTCCGCCCGAGCAGATGACCATGGACCGGCTCGTCGCCCGGCTGAAGGCCGACCCCGCCTTTGCCCGGGACCTGATCCGCCTGAACAAGTCCTTCGTCTTCTTCGCCCGCCGCGACGACCTGCCGGCGGAGAGCGGGCCGATCGGCGGCGCCGGGCTGCCGCTGACGCCGCTGCGCAGCATCGCCATCGATCGTACTGCTTGGCCCTATGGTCTGCCGGTCTGGATCGACACGACGATTCCGGATGGTACTGGGGGTGACGAACACCTCGCCCGGCTGATGATCGCGCAGGACACGGGCTCGGCCATCCTCGGCCCGGCCCGGATGGACCTCTTCGTCGGTTCCGGCCCGGCTGCCGGCCATCGCGCCGGGCTGATCCGCCATCCCGTGTCCTTCACCGTGCTATGGCCGCGTTGACATGCGGTCACGCCGGGGCAAGACGCTGACGCAGGCCGATATCGCGCTCTGGAGACAGGTGGCGCGTTCGGTCAAGCCGCTGCCCGGCAGGGCGCCGATCGAGCCGGAGCCGGCCCCGCCTCCGGCAGCGCCTTCTCCAACCGAGACATCCGTTCTTGTCGTTGCCGTCGCCTCGGCCAGAGCGTCGCCCCCGGCGGCTCCCCCGCTCGCGCCTATCGAGCGCCGCCTGCGCACGCAGCTCCGGCGTGGCCGGCAGGAGATCGAAGCATCGATCGATCTGCACGGGATGCGGCAGGACGAGGCGCATCTGGCCCTGCACGGCTTCCTGCGCCGCGAACAGGCCCGCGGCACCCGCCTGGCCCTTGTAGTCACTGGAAAGGGCGGTCCTGCACCAAACCTGTTCGGTGATGAGCGTGGCGTCCTGCGGCGCATGGTGCCGCATTGGCTCAGGCTTCCGGAGCTGCGCCCGCTGGTGCTGGGCTTCGAAGAAGCTGAGCAGCGCCATGGCGGTTCCGGCGCGCTCTATGTGCGCTTGCGGCGGCCTAGGGAGCACGGCCCGTGACGCCCTTCGGACGGCGTGTGCGGGAGCTTCGGGACCGGCGAGGCCTGACCCTTGCTCAGATGGCGGAAGGCCTCGGCGTGACGCCGGCCTATCTTTCGGCGCTGGAGCACGGCAAGCGTGGTCGTCCGACTTTCACACTGATCCAGGGCGCGATCCATGTGCTCGGTGTCATCTGGGATGAGGCGGACGAACTCGTCCGCCTCGCCGATCTCTCGCATCCGCGAGTGACCGTCGATACGGCCGGCCTCGATCCCGAGGCGACACTCTTCGCCAACCGTCTTGCCCGCGAGGTCGCCGAACTCGACGGCGAGGATCTGCGTCGCCTGGCGGCGGTCCTCGACGAAGCCGCCACGCGTCGGGACAAGGGTTGAGCCTGAGCATCGGATCGATAAGTGGAATCCGCTTTTCGGGCAAATCCATGCTTAAAGAAAGGGCTGGATCGCTACTTTGCGTCCGAAAGGACGCATGACGATCTCGGCCGCTTGACCCCGCCGCGCGCGGATGCGACACGCCGAAACCTTCCTTTCCGGCACTTCGGCCGCGCAATTCCGGACAAGACAGCTCATGACCAAGACCCGCACGGACGTCCTCGCCCTCGGCAACGCCATCGTCGATGTCCTGGCTTTGGCCGAGGAAGATTTCCTCGCTGCGCAGAAGCTGACCAAGGGCGCGATGATGCTGATCGACGAGAACCGTGCGGAATCGCTCTACGCCGCCATGGGTCCGGCGCGCATCATCTCCGGCGGCTCGGCTGCAAACACCATCGCCGGCCTCGCTTCCTTCGGCGGCAAGGGCGCCTTCATCGGCAAGGTCAAGGCCGATGAGCTCGGCAAGCTCTACCGCCACGATCTCACCTCGCTTGGCGTCGCCTTCGATACGGCTGCGGCCGCCGACGGCCCGGCGACGGCGCGCTCCTTCATCATCGTCACACCCGATGGCGAGCGCACGATGAACACCTATCTCGGCGCCTGCCAGGGTCTCTCCGCCGCGGATGTCGACGAGAAGGCCGTCGAGAACGCCGACATCATCTATCTCGAAGGCTATCTCTGGGATCCGCCGGCCGCGAAGGAGGCTTTCCGCAAGGCTTCCGAGGTTGCGCACAGGGCGGGCGGGCGCGTCGCGATCACCCTGTCGGACTCCTTCTGCGTCGACCGCTACCGCGACGAATTCGTCGGCCTGATCCGCAACCGCATGGTCGACCTCGTCTTCGCCAATGAGCACGAACTCAAGAGCCTCTATGAGACCTCGGATTTCGATACGGCCCTGTCCTGGCTGCGCTCCGAGAACATTATCGCGGTCGTCACCCGCTCCGAGAAGGGCGCGCTGGCGGTGACGCCGGACGGCATCATCGAGGAGCCGGTCTTCCCGATCGAGCGCGTGGTCGACGCAACCGGCGCGGGCGATCTCTTTGCCGCCGGCTTCCTCTACGGCCTGACCTCCGGCCGAGAGACCCGCGACTGTCTGCGTCTTGGCGCCTTGGCAGCGGCCGAAATCATCTCGCATGTAGGCGCCCGGCCGGATGTTGTCCTGAAGACGCTGGCGGGCAACGAAGGCCTGCTGTGAGCCGTTAGTCCGTCATTCTCGGGCCGCGCTTTGCGCGGACCCGAGAATCGCATCTAGATGCGGCCCACTGTGCAGGCGTCCTCTCGTCCCGAGATGCTCGGCTCAAGGCCGAGCATGATGCGCGCCTGTTCCGAATACGGCACACCTCAATACAGCGTCGCCTTGACCCGCGCCGGCAGCGCTGCGTCGTAAGCTCCGCCGTCGAAGGTTGCGACCGCGGCATCGCGCGCGGTGATGTCGCGCAAAATCGTTCCGGGCGAGGGCAGGGTCCGCTTGTCGACCTGCCGCTCCGGGTTCCAGAGCTCCGCCCGCACCACCGCGCGCGAGCACTGGAAGTAGACGGCCTCGACATGGACGATCATGACGCTCGCCGGCAGCTTCCCGGCCATCTCGAACGGTGCGCACAACTCAGGATCGCAGGAGATCGCTGCGCGTCCGTTCACGCGCAGCGTCTCGCCGTAACCGGGGATCAGGAAGAGCATTCCGATTCGATCGTCAAACAGAATATTCTTCAATGAATCCAGACGGTTGTTTCCTTTTCGGTCGGGAATCAGGAGCGTTTTCGCGTTCCGCACCGTGACAAAGCCCGGCAGATCCCCGCGCGGCGAACAATCCAGCCCCTCCGGGCCGACCGTCGCGAGCACAAAAAACGGCGAGGCGGCGATCAGCGCTGCATAATTCTCGTCGACATGATCGATCTCCTTGAAGACCGAGGCCGGAGCGAGCGGATTGGGGTAGGCGCGGGCGAGATCGTCGAGCGAGGCGATGCGGTGGTCGGACATGCCGGTCTCCATGGATGGACATATGTCTAGACTATTGATGGCGGCGCGTCACCTTCTCGAAAGCGGGCCGTCCTTCCCCGGGCAAGGCGAAGCGGAAACCCTGGAATTGCTGGCAAGAAGAAGTGCCGCTGCTTCACGCGATGCGCGGGACAAGCCCCGGCACTACGTCGCCTCTCCCGCCTCTGCCGGACACCGACCAAAGCAAAACGCCCCGCATCGGGAGATGCGGGGCGTCTCGTTTCACGTGAATCGCGTGAGGGCGAAGCTTACTCGGCCTGCTGCTTCTCGCGGGCCTTCTCGGCGTCGCGCTCAGCCTTGAGCTTCTCGGTGATGTCTTCGCCGGTTTCCTGGTCGACGACCTTCATCGAGAGGCGGATCTTGCCGCGCTCGTCCATGCCGAGGAACTTCACCTTGACCTTGTCGCCTTCCTTGACGACGTCCTGCACCTTCTGGACCCGGCGCGAGGCGAGTTCGGAGATGTGGACGAGGCCGTCCTTGGCGCCGAAGAAGTTCACGAAGGCGCCGAACTCCATGATCTTCACCACGGTGCCGTCATAGATCATGCCCGGTTCGGCTTCCGAGACGATCGACTTGATCCACTTGATCGCGGCTTCGATCGACTTGCCGTCGGCCGAGGCGATCTTGATGGTGCCGTCATCCTCGATGTTCACCTTGGCGCCGGTCTTCTCGACGATCTCGCGGATGACCTTGCCGCCGGAGCCGATGACTTCGCGGATCTTGTCGACCGGGATCTTCATCGTCTCGATGCGCGGCGCGAACTCGCCGAGCTGGCTGCGCGAGGCGGAGAGGGCCTTCGCCATCTCGCCGAGGATGTGCTCGCGGCCGCCCTTGGCCTGATCGAGGGCGACCTTCATGATCTCCTCGGTGATGCCGGCGATCTTGATGTCCATCTGCAGCGAGGTGATGCCCTCGCCCGTGCCGGCGACCTTGAAGTCCATGTCGCCGAGATGGTCCTCGTCACCCAGGATGTCGGAGAGCACGGCGAAGCGCTTGCCTTCCAGGATGAGGCCCATCGCGATGCCCGCGACCGGAGCGCGCAGCGGCACGCCGGCATCCATCAGCGCCAGCGAGGTGCCGCAGACGGTGGCCATCGAGGAGGAGCCGTTCGACTCGGTGATCTCCGAGACGACGCGCAGGGTGTAGGGGAACTCGCCCTTGCCCGGCAGCATCGGGTGGATGGCGCGCCAGGCGAGCTTGCCGTGGCCGATCTCGCGGCGGCCGGGCGAACCCATGCGGCCGGTCTCGCCGACCGAGTAGGGCGGGAAGTTGTAATGCAGCAGGAAGGTCTCCTTGTAGGTGCCTTCCAGCGAGTCGATGAACTGCTCGTCGTCGCCGGTGCCGAGCGTGGTCACGACCAGCGCCTGGGTCTCGCCGCGGGTGAACAGCGCGGAACCATGGGTGCGCGGCAGAACGCCCGCTTCCGCGACGATCGGGCGCACGGTCTTGCCGTCGCGGCCGTCGATACGGATGCCGTCGTCGAGGATGTTCCAGCGGACGATCTTGGCCTGCGCTTCCTTGAACTGGGCGCCGACCTTGTCCTTCGGGAAGGTGGCGACGCCGTCCGGGGTCTCCGAGACCAGCGCGGCGACGACCTTGGCCTTGACGGCGTCGACAGCCTTGTAACGCTCGGCCTTGGCGGTGATCTTGTAGGCGGCGCGCAGCTCGGACTCGCCAACCTTCATGATCGCGTCGAGAACGGCGGAATCATCCGGCGGGGTGAAGTCGCGCGGCTCCTTGGCGGCCTTCTCGGCCAGGCGGATGATCGCCTCGATCACCGGCTGGAAATGCTTGTGGCCGAACATCACGGCACCAAGCATGACCTCTTCGGTCAGCTCCTTGGCCTCGGACTCAACCATCATCACGGCGTCCTGCGTGCCGGCGACGACGAGATCGAGAACCGATTCCTTGGCTTCCTCGACCGTCGGGTTGAGCTTGTAGGCGCCGTCGATATAGCCGACGCGGGCGCCGCCGATCGGGCCCATGAAGGGCACGCCGGAGAGCGTCAGCGCAGCCGAGGTGGCAACCATCGCGAGGATGTCGGGATCGTTCTCCAGATCATGCTGGAGCACGGTGATGACGACCTGCGTGTCGTTCTTGTAGCCTTCGACGAAGAGCGGGCGGATCGGGCGGTCGATCAGGCGGGAGACCAGCGTCTCCTTCTCGCTCGGGCGGCCTTCGCGCTTGAAGTAGCCGCCGGGAATGCGGCCGGCCGCGAAGGTCTTTTCCTGGTAGTTGACGGTCAGGGGGAAGAAGTCGAAGCCCGGCTTCGGCTCCTTGGCCGAGACCACGGTCGCGAGCACGACGGTCTCGCCATAGGTGGCCATCACGGCGCCGTCGGCCTGGCGGGCGACCTTACCGGTTTCGAGGACGAGCTTGCGGCCGCCCCAGATCAGTTCTTCGGTTTGGATGTCGAACATGTGTTTCGTCTTTCGGTCGGGTTCGACCCGTCCGGTGCCTTCAGGCCCATGGGCAAGACGGCGGAGCACTCGGGTGGAAAAGGTTGTGCGCCCGAGCGCTCGGCGATCCTGCCATGGACGTCTGCGGCGCCCGGCGGGTCACGCGGGAGGGCCGCCCCATGCGGCCGCCGCGGCAGTGAGGCAATCCGCCCATGGCGGCATCGCCCTAAAAGGATGCCGCCCGGAGCGTGGCGCACCGGGCGGAAACGGTTTTCAGCCTTCGATCAGCGGCGGATGCCGAGCCGTTCGATCAGCGTCTTGTAGCGGGCCTCTTCCTTGCCCTTGAGGTAGTCGAGCAGCGAACGACGCTGCGAGACCAGCTTGAGCAGGCCGCGACGGGAGTGGTTGTCCTTCGCGTGCGACTTGAAGTGGCCGGTCAGGTTGTTGATGCGCTCGGTCAGGATCGCGACCTGCACTTCCGGCGAGCCGGTGTCGTTCGGCTTGGTGGCGTATTCCTGAAGCAGCGCGGTCTTGCGCTCGGCAGTGATCGACATCGGGATATCCTCTGTTTGGGTTGATCTGGCGGGCCGGGCCGGGATGTCGTCCAGCGAGGTCCGAAATCCGCGAGCCACCTCATCGCGGAGGGGTCGCGCTGCCGGCTTTTTCGGGCCGGATGCGGGCCATATACACGAAATCGGCGGAAACGCCAGCGCCGTGCGGAACAGGAGCGCCAGACGCCGGTTTGACTTGCTTATCGTCGGTCCGGAAGGCGGGATCGTGTCATGCCCATGTGCATGCGGGATCACGCTATGCCGATCAGGCTCATCGCCGCGGATGGTCTGATGGCAGCGCGGCCGGTGTGGACGGGTTATCTCGAACTCTCGCTCGCTTGAAGGCGCTGTCTTCGAGGTTGTGAGGATAGAAAAGGCGATGTCGACGCTCGATCCTTATCGCTCCAAACGCGATTTCTCTCGAACCCGTGAACCGGCGGGCGCAGCGAGCGCCGGCAAGAAATCTGCCGCGAAGGGTGGCGCCTTCGTCGTTCAGAAACATGCGGCCCGGCGCCTGCATTACGATTTTCGGCTCGAACATGGCGGCGTGCTCTGGTCCTGGGCGGTGACGCGCGGCCCGAGCCTGGATCCGGCCGAGAAGCGTCTGGCGGTTCATGTCGAGGATCACCCGCTCGAATATGGCGGCTTCGAGGGCACGATTCCCGCCGGTCAATATGGCGGCGGCTCGGTCATCGTCTGGGATGAAGGCCAATGGATTCCGGAGGGCGATCCGGCTGCCGGCATGAAGAAGGGCCACCTGGCTTTTACGCTGGAGGGCCACAAGCTGCGTGGGCGCTGGCATCTCGTTCGGCTGAAGCCCCGGCGAGGCGAGAAGCGCGACAACTGGCTGCTGATCAAGTCGGAGGACGAATTCGCCCGGACCGATGAGGACATCCTCGACACCAAGCCCGATTCGGTGAAATCTGGCCTCTCGGTCGAGCGGATCGGGATTGACGCCGATCGCGGAGCCGTCTGGGACACGACAAAGCCGGCAAAGCAGGCGGCGGCCGCCGCGAAGCCTGTCCCGAAGGCGAAGCGGCCGAGCGATCGAAAGGATCTTCCCGCCTTCGTTGAGCCCTGCCTCGCAACTTTGCAGGAAAAGCCGCCAAGCGGCGCGAACTGGCTGCACGAGGTCAAGTTCGACGGCTATCGGTTGGAAGCTCGCATCGACAACGGCGACGTCCGGCTGTTGACCCGCTCCGGCCTCGACTGGACGGCCCGCTTCGCCGGAAGCCTCATTGCGGCGCTGGCCGGTCTGCCCTGCGAGGCTGCGCTGATCGATGGCGAACTTGTTGGGCTCGGCAGCAACGGCATCTCGTCCTTCTCCATGCTGCAGCAGGCGCTTTCGGAGGGAAAGACGGGCGGTCTCGTCTATTTCGCCTTCGATTTGCTTCATCTCAACGGCGAGGATCTGCGCGACGAGCCGCTGCTCGCGCGCAAGGAAAGGCTGCAGCATCTCCTGGAGGGCAGCCCGGCCGATGGGCCTCTGCGCTACAGCGAGCATTTCATCGAGCCGGGCCAGACCATGCTGAATCATGCCTGCCGCATGGGGCTGGAAGGCGTAATCTCGAAACAGGCTAATGCGCCCTATCGCAGTGGCCGGGGGCGCGATTGGATCAAGTCGAAATGCACGCAGCGTCAGGAATTCGTGATCGCCGGCTATGTCCCCTCCCAGGCGGCGCCACGCAAGCTCGGCTCCATCGTCACGGGTTATTACGAGAAGGGCGATTTGAAGCCGGCGGGTCGCGTCGGCACTGGTTTCACCGCGAAATCCGCAGCTGCGCTGAAGGCGAAGCTCGACAGGCTCGCGACCGACAATTCGCCCTTCAAAGGCGCCGCGGGGCGCGAGCGCGGCATCGTCTGGGCGAAGCCGGAGCTGGTGGCCGAGGTCGAGTTCCGCGCCTGGACAGCTTCGAAAACCCTGCGCCACGCCTCGTTCCTGGGCTTGCGCGAGGACAAGCCGGCGGGTGAGATCGTCGCGGAGAAGCCCGCCCAAACGGCTCCGGCGCAAACGAAGGGCGGGAAGGTTGCGCCGCCCTCTCAAAGGAGGTCGGTCGCGACCGCGGTGAAACTGTCGAACCCCGACAAGCCGCTCTGGCCGGATATCGGCTTCACCAAGGGTGATTTGCTCGCCTATTATGCCAAGGTCTGGCCGCTGATGCAGCGTTTCGTCATCGGCCGCCCGCTCAGCCTGGTACGCGCGCCGAACGGCATCGAGGGCTCCCGCTTCTTCCAGAAACATGCCGGGCCGGGCCTGCACGAGGCCGTCAAACGGCGCCGGGATTCGGACGGCGAGGAGCTGATCTATATCGAGGATTTCGACGGGCTCGCCGCTCTCGTCCAGCTCGGCACGGTCGAGGTCCATGTCTGGGGCGCGACCATGGACGCCATCGAGACGCCGGACCAGATCATCTTCGACCTCGATCCCGATGAGGGCGTGCCGATCGAGCGCGTGCGGGATGCGGCGTTGACGGTGCGCCGGCATCTCGATGAACTCGGCTTCGAAAGCTTCCTGAAGGTCTCCGGCGGCAAGGGCTTCCATGTCGTGCTGCCCTTGGAGCCAAAGGCGGATTGGGAACGCGTCAGGGGTTTCGCCCGCGATTTCGCCAAGGCGATGGAGCAGGCCGAGCCGAAGCTCTATACCGCGACACTGTCGAAGAAGGCGCGACGCGGCCGCATCTTCATCGACTATCTCCGCAATGGCCGCGGTGCGACCGCGATCGCCCCCTATTCGACCCGCGCCCGGCCGGGTGCGACGCTGGCGATGCCGGTCGAGTGGGATGACATCGACAAGCTGAAGCCCGATGCGTTCAAGGCGGGCGACATCCTCGACGGCGCGTTGCCGCCCGATCTCTGGAGCGGCTTCTTCGCGGCGGGCAAGCCGCTTACCGGGGGATGAGCGGGATCGGAATGCGACCGCCTTCCAGCAGCTGGGAGCCGCGGTCGTATCGCTGCTGCGCTTCCTCGACCTCGCCGATATGCGCTTCGGCCCAGAGGGTGAGCTGATGCACGGTTCGCGAGAGCGTGCGCCCGAGCTCGGTCAGCGAATACTCGACTGTGACCGGCACGGTCGCAAAAACCTCGCGCCGGACGAGCCCGTCGCGCTCCAGGCTCTTCAGCGTCTGCGACAGCATCTTCTGCGAGATATTCTCGATCCGGCGCCGGAGCGCATTGAAGCGCAGCGTGCCGTCGTCGAGCGCGATCAGGATTAGAACCGCCCAGGTATCGCCGATGCGATCGAGCACGCGCCGCGTCGGACAGAGCGCCTGAAATGGATCGGGGCGCTTCAGCATGGCGGTTTCCGGGAGGTGACCATGTCGCGGGAAAGTGCCTTCTTTACGGGGCTGCGCGGCATGAGCAGATAGGTTCCATTAGGATGCAGGTATCTTTTTGATACCTCAATAAGGAGCCCCTGTCATGAAAGTTGCTTTGATCGGCGCAAGCGGATTTATCGGCTCGCGCCTGCTTGCCGAGCTGTCGTCGCGCGGCCACGCCGTCACCGCCATTGTCCGCAATCCCGAGAAGGTCTCGGCCTTGCCCGGCGTCACCGCCGTCAAGGGCGACATCTTCGACAAGGACGGGCTGGCGAAGGTCCTTGCCGGTCATGGCGCGGTGATCAGCGCGGTCCATTTCACCGCCAGCGATCCGCAGCTCCTCCTTGCCGCCGTGAAGCAGTCGGGCGTGAAGCGTTATCTCGTCGTCGGAGGCGCCGGCAGCCTCGAAGTGGCGCCGGGCATCCGGCTCTATGACACGCCGGAATTTCCGGCCGCCTATCTCGACGAGGCCAAGCAGGGCGGCGTCTTCCTCGATCTGCTGAAGCGGGAGCAGGGCCTGGACTGGACCTTCCTCTCGCCTTCGGCACTGATCCAGCCGGGTGAACGGACCGGCAAGTTCCGGCTTGGCACCGACCAGCTCCTGGTCGACGGCAAGGGCAACAGCGCGATCTCGGCAGAGGACTACGCCATGGCTCTGGTCGATGAGCTGGAAGAGCCAACTCACAGCCGCCGTCGCTTCACGGTCGGCTACTAACGAGCGCTGCGAACGACTCCGAAAAAGAAAAGGGCCGCGCCTTCTCGCGAAGGCACGGCCCTATCTTAGCTGTCCGGCGTCGCGTTACGCTTTGCGGAAATGCTTCTCGCCGATGCTGAGCGTGCCGCGCTTGAGCTTGCCCAGCGCGACCCATCCGCTTTCGCCCTCGAAATAGAGCTTCGAGCGATCGACCGCATAGCGACCGCGATGCTGCGCGCCGGCTGCGGGCTTGGCCTTGTGGAACTGACCATCCGGTCTCAAATCGATCAGGATCGACCCGTCCTCGGTCTTCCACGTGCCGATGGCGGCCTGCTCGAAGGGGGTGGGGCCGCCCCTGTCGTCGAGATCGATCTCGAGCAGGCGGGTGGGACGGCTGGCTTGGGTGAAGCCGGAGGCGAGCTGGCCGAGAGTCTGAAGAACCTGGCTGAAGGGCATGGTTTTCGTCTCCCTGTTCTGGTGACGGCTGAAACCGCTTGTCGCAGACATCCCCGTCGGGACCTGTCAGCAAGCGGCGAAGCATCTGCCGATTCCGAGGAAGGCGGCATGACGGTCGTCACAAATCTGTTTGCGATGTCGGCGTCATAAAGGGACACAAAGTCCCGGCGCCTGTCGCAGAGATAGGTCGATACCGGCTCTGCGCAAGGTGCCGATGCGCAGAAAAATTCAGGATCGACGAAAAACGGCGCCCTTTCGGGCGCCGTTGCGTTTGAGGGCGGGAGGGCTGTGGGCGTTGAGGGCTCAGTCCTCCGCGCTCAGAATTCCTCCCAGCCTGCATCCTGGGCGCGGCCATTGGCGACCTTGCGCGGGGCGGGGGTGGCCTTGGACTGGGCGAAGGCGGCTTCGGCGAGTTTGCGCAGCCGCTCCGGCTCGGCCGCCGGGGCCTTGGCGGAGGCGGCCGGAGCCATGTTCGAGACCGCGACGGGCCGCGCCGCGGCGCGAGGCACGGCTTTCACCGGGCGCGCCGTGGCAGCGGCGGAAGCGACCGGCTGCGGATAGCTGGACTGCCCGACCGCCTCGCGGCTGGTGCGGAAGGTCGCGACGAGCTCGTTGAGCTGGCCGATCCGGCCGGAGAGGGCGTTGGCGGAAGCCGCGCTCTGTTCGGCCAGCGCCGCGTTCTGCTGGGTCATCTCGTCGAGATGCGCTACCGCCTGGCTCATCTCGTCGATGCCGTTGGCCTGCTCGCCCGACGCCGCCGAGATGTCGGCGATGGTCGCCGCCACCTTCTGCGAGGCTTCCAGGATGCGCGCGAGCTGCTCGCCGGCCTGGCGCACCAGCTTCACGCCCTCGCCGACCTCGGCATTGGACGAGGAGATCAGGGCCGAGATGTCCTTGGCCGCCTCGCCCGAGCGCTGCGCCAGCGTGCGCACCTCGGAGGCGACGACGGCAAAGCCCTTGCCGGCCTCGCCGGCACGGGCCGCCTCGACCGCGGCGTTGAGCGCCAAAAGGTTGGTCTGGAAGGCGATGTCGTCGATGACGCGGATGATGTCGGAGATCTTCTGCGAGGCGCTCTCGATGCGGGCCATGGCCTCGACGGCCTGGCCGGCGATGGCGCCGCCGTTCTGGGCAGCCTGCATGGCGCCGTCGGCGATGCGGGCGGCGTCCTTCGAGGCCTGGGCCGAGGCCTTGACCGAAGCCGCGAGCTCCTCGGTGGTGGCGGCGGTCTCCTCGAGCGAGGAGGCCTGCTCCTCGGTGCGCTTGGACAGGTCGTCGGAGCCCATATGGATCTCGCGGGCGGCCAGGCCGACATCGGCCGAGGTCGTCTGGATCGTCGCGACCGTGGCCGAGAGCCGGTCGACCGTCTCGTTGATCGCGCCTTTGAGATCGGCGAAGCGGCCGCGATAGGCGGTCTCGACCCGGTTGGTCAGATCCCCGCCCGCGATCGCCGACAATGCCTGCGCGAACTCCGTCGTCGCCGAATCAACCACGAGGTTGATCTCGTTGATGCCC
>NZ_JBFTIC010000019.1:0-31919 GCF_056394545.1 Allobosea sp. 10N428
TACAACCGCCACAGACCCCACTCGGCCCTCGGCAACATCACGCCCGCCGAGTTCGCCCTCAAATCCACGCTGGAAAAACAGGCCGCATGAGGCYAGAAACGAAACTCAGGACTCTCTCTCAGACCGGAGGAGAAAAGGGTCTCAGGTCAACTCCGGCATCGAGGGTGGCGAGCAACCGCGATTGATTCTCGCCATCCAGCTCCTCGAGCTCGTAACCGAGGAATTCACGGAGCTGGCGACTGCGATAGACCGGCTCGCCATTGGGCTTTGCGCAATCAATCATAGCCGGCAAGGTTTCGACCAACTGCCAGAGGAAGCGCTCCCGTTCGCGCAGCGCCTCCTCGGTCCGGAGCTGATCATCGATGTCATGCGACAGTCCGTACCATTGGAGAATGCGGCCTGTGACATCCCGAAATGGTTCGGCGCGCCCCTCCATCCAGCGATAGACGCCATCGGCACGACGCAGGCGATATCGCATCGAGAAGCGCTCGCCGGTGGCCAGAGAATGGCTGAGTGTCTGCTGCAATCCCGCTGCATCCTCAGGGTGAACGGACGTCCGCAAGATTCCTGCCAACCGGTCCGGCGCAATCTGCTCGGACGCGGCGTCATTCAGTCCGAAAAAGTCGATGAGGCGCTTGTTGAAGAAGCTTGGCTCGCCGTCCGGTTTCAGTTGCCAGAGAAAGCTCGGCACCAGATCGACCAACTGCATCAACTCGCGTTCGCGGTGACGCAATTCGGCCTGCGTACTCACAAGATCATGAATGTCGACGCTAACGCCGTACCAACGGAGAATAGCGCCGGTCTCGTCGCGCAGCGGATCCGCGCGGGTCTCGGTCCAGCGATAGGAACCATCCGCCCGAAGCTGGCGATATTTGATCCTGTAAGGCTTACCCGTCGCGATCGACTCCATGTAAGCATTGATTGCAGCCTCGCGATGATCGGCATGAATCATGACGTTCAACGACATCGAACCGTCGGGCGCCGTAATCGTGTCCAGCGTCGCGCCCGTCACCTCGGTGAGATGTTTGTTGACGTAGACAGGCCATCCCTTGTCCGTCGCGCTCCAGATGGAGGCTGGGACAGTCTCGATAAGTTGCTCGAGAAGACGCTCCCTTTCCCGGAGGCCTGCTTCGGTTCGCTTGTAGACGTCGATGTCGATCGAAGTACCGAACCAGCCGACGACGGCGCCGGAGCTGTCACGCACGGCGCGCGCAGAGCTGCGACCCCAAGCAAAAATGCCAGTCTTACGACGGATACGAAACTCCGCGTTGAGGGGCTCGCCCGTCCGGAGGCAGTGACGCCATTGTCGGGCTAGTTCATCATGGTCTTCTGGATGGACGATCTGCCCCCAGGCGATATCGCCCTCATCGCATGAGCGGTTCAGGTCTTCAGGCGTCAAACCCAGAGTGGCTTGAGCGAAAGCCGGCAGGTAAATCCAGCGTCCGTCCCGGTCCAGCGCCCAGCCATTACCAAAGAGATCTTCGATCGTTCGCGCCTTGGCGATGACATCGCCGGCGTCGTCACGAGATGGGCCGCGCTCCACGACTGCCTCATGCGGGTCCAGTTCCGGCACAGAGACACCCGGCTTAGTGGCAGGCTCCCAACGCGATCGTACCCAGCGATGCGAGCCATCAGGTTCGAGCTGACGATGCTGAAGAACCTGGGGCACACCCGTCCAGAGCGCCCGTGCCATGGCGTGCGCGACGCCAGTGCGGTCGTCCGGGTGAACGGCCTCGAACCGGGGCGCGCGCTGGATGGCAGCCTCGCCATTGCCATGCAGTACTTCGGCATCATCCCGTGCTGGATTATCTCGCAGATGGGCCGACGCGCCTTGCGCACAGGAACTCACCGTAACCGCGCAGACGGAAACCGCGATTGCCGCCAGCGGCAACCAGGTCGGCAACGATTCTGGCAAAGGCGTCCCATGGAGAAAAACAGTGACCACCAGGAGGAGAATGAGAACCGCCAGCGCCAATGCGATGTGCAGGGACGATCTGAGTTTCACATAGGTGGATAGCGCCGCGAGCGGGGCAATATACCCGTACATCGCACCCGTGAGCCAAGCGACGGCGATCCCGACTACGGATGCCATGATCGCGATCGCTACTCGATGATCCAGTCGTGCCGTCGCCATTCGACCGTCCTCGTCGAAAACATTGAGCCGCTCCGTCGGCATGTTCGCGCGGCCAGAGGACGTAGGCCGAACTCGCACCCAGCACGGAGCCACAGGTCATTCGGCACGCTAGCTGTGCGAAGCCTCCAGCGCACTTATGGAAATCCATGATCTGCGTGGAGTTTAGTGAGCGATGGGAAAGAAGGCTCAGGCGGGCGGCGCCAGCGAAAGTCCGCTGGTCTCGCATCGGCCATGAATCAGGTCGATGATCTCGTTCTTGGCTGATATCCCCATGGCAACGCTCGCGACCCGGAATTGCAATTCCACTTCGATTGCCACCGCGTCGATGGCTCTCAGAACGACGGTCGGCGGCGGATCTGCGACGATCCGGATACTGCTCTCGAGCACGGTCCGCATGGCCTCCTCGACAAAGCTCGGCCTCTGTCCGGCGGCGAAGCGCACGCCCAACGTGATCTGATGGGTTTCGTCGGGTCGGCTCAGGCTGGTCAGGCTCTGCCTTGCGAGCTGGCTGTTCGGCAGCACGACGATATTGTTCACCGCAGTCAGGAGGTTCGTGGAACGCCAGTTCGATTCCGTGACCCGTCCCGCCGTGCCGTCGCTCAACTGGATCCAGTCACCGATCGCATAGGCCCTGCCCAGCGTCAGAGCGATGCCTGAGAAACCGTCGCCCAGCGTATTCTGCAACGCCAGACCCAGGATGACCGCTACGACACCCGAGGTTGTCACCAGGGTGGCGATCGGCATGCCGAAGACGAAGCCCATGACCGACAACGCCACGCCGAGATAGATGACGGCAACCGCCATATCCATAATCAGATGCGCCTCACGCGGCTTGCGATTGAGACTGACATAGATGTGGATTAAGCCGATGGTCGTCCACGCGAGATGAGTCCACCAGAGGATCATGGCCGATTTCGAAAGCAGCGCGGTGAAGCCCTGTGTGTAGATGCTTTCGGGCTGAGCCGGAGCAATGTCTCCAACGTAGAGCACCAGGCTCATACAGAAGAAAAACAGGATCTGAACGATCAGGCGTGCTGTCGGTCGGTTGCTGCCTTGAAGGTGCCACACGACGACACCGGCAGCTCCGAGAACATTGAGGAGTACGATCGGCAGGAAATGGTCATCGCCGAACATGAGGCCCTCACCGAAATCTGCCGAACCCGTGGAAGTCAGAGCGTCGAACTGATCGGGCCGCCCATTGGGCGGCCCGTGAGCTTGTGGCTACTTTCGAGGTGCCGTCGCGAACCAGCGGTCGAAGTCGATCCGCCCGATGCGCGGATTGTTGTCGGAGACCAGCGAACCCGCGTCGAGCCGAGTACCGAAGTAGTGGGCCTCGGGGTCAGCAATGACCTTGCGAGTATCGCCAATCGCCTTGAGGTAGCGCTCGACGAAATCGCAGAGGCGCGCACGCTCCGGCCCGGCGATCTCGATGATTCCATTGGTCGGCGCCGCCAGGGCCGCTTCCGCCACGAAGTCCGCGACATCGTCGGAGGCGATCGGCTGGAGATTGCCTGTCGACAGCCGGGTCGTGTCGCCGGCAGTGCCTGCCTGCGCGATGCCGCCGAGGAATTCCATGAACTGAGTGGAGCGAAGGATTGTATAGGGGACTCCGGATTCCCGGACGATTTTCTCCTGCGCCACCTTAGCCCGGAGATAGCCGCTGTCCGGCAGACGATCGGTGCCGACGATGGAGAGCGCCACATGGTGTTTCACACCGGCCTCTTCCTCCGCCTTCGTCAGGTTTCGGCCAGAAACCTGGAAGAACTCGAGCACCGCCTTGTCCTCGAAGGAGGGAGAGTTCGCGAGGTCGACGACCACTGAGGCGTTCTCAAGCGCCTTCTCCAGGCCTTCCCCGGTGATCGTATTCACGCCGGTGTTGGGCGCCGCGGCGACGACTTCGTGTCCGTGCTTGCGCAGGCGCTCCGCAGTCTTGGAACCGATCAGGCCAGTTCCACCGATGATGACGATCTTCATGTGATCTCTCCGTTCGCAGCCGCTCATGCGACGTGCCATTCGATAGGCATTGAGGGGAACCGACCTCGTCGAGGCCGGGCTTGTCGGCCGAACCGGGAGCGTCGTTTGTGGTGGGTGGCCCGGTCCGGCCGCGAACAGGAAGCGTTCAGTAGTCCCAGAAAACGGGCACCCAGCGGAAAGTGTCGCCATCCGCGGCCACACGTCCGACGGACGGGAATGGCAGGTGAGTGGCCACCAACTGTTCGCCGGTTTCCGCCAGTTCCGTCAGGAGACGGATGCGCACGCGGGCCGCCTCCTCAGGGTCGTGCTCGAAGCCGTTGTGCCAGTCGGGATGCTCGAAGCCGACCGCGAACACGGCGTCACCAGCGAATGTCAGCCGGTCGCCGCCGGAGGCCATGCGAACCACACTGTGGCCGGGGGTATGGCCTCCAGTTCGACGGGCGACGACGCCGGGGGCGACCTCATGCTCATCCTTGAACAACCGAAGCTGGCTGCGGTACTCCTTCGCGAACCGCTTGGCTGTTGCCCGGAGCGCGTCCGGGAAGCCCTGCGGCATGACGGCGTGGGTGAAGTCGGGCGCCTCCCAGAACTCGACCTCGGCGGCCGCAACGTGGATCCGAAGGTCCGGACGCATCCGCTCCTTGACCCCGTCGACGAGAAGCCCGCCGATGTGATCCATGTGCATGTGTGTCAAGACAACATCGGTTACGGACCCGAGATCGATCCCTGCCGCCTCCAGCCGCTTCACGAGTTGTCCGGCGCGCGGCAGGTTCAAATTCGGGTCCAACCCGAGCCCGGCATCGACGAGGATGGTCTGGCTGCCGCTCCGGACAACGACCACGTTCAGCGACCAATCGAACGCATCCGGCGGCAGGAACATGTCGTTCAGCCAAGCCGCCCGTTCGGTGGCGTCGGCGTTGTGTCCGAGCATCTTGGTAGGAAGCGGCAGAACTCCGTCGCTGATCACCAGCACGTCGATCTCGCCGACCCGCACGGCATAACGTGACGGAACTAGCTCTTCTGGACCCGGCTTCCCGGGACGCAAGGCGATGTCTAGGCTCATGATTATCTCCTGCTGATTACCGCTCTAATCACGGCTTGATTACGATGTATTAGAACGAATTGAATATCGATTGATCTTAGTGTTAGAAGATTCTATACTATATGATAGATAGATCATTGGAAATATAACGACTTGTTATGTGCTGATATTACGCAATATGAGCGCTACTAAAAATATTAAGGGCAGAGCCCAGGAAGGCCAACTTTTCGCGGGGGCAGGCATGGCCAAGGGTTCTCGCCCAGACCGAGATGGCGTGCGGATTTGGCTCCCCGCTGCCGCCGCCTAGCGCGACGCGGCCAGCTCGATCAGCGAGGCGACCCGCGCGGGATGAGAAATCATCACGACGTGCGAAGCTCCCTTGACCCTGACCGTCTTCACCGCCTGCGCACGCTGCGCCATGAACGCCATTGCCGCCGGCGGGATGTTCAGATCGCCCGTCCCGTAGATCGAGTAGGACGGCAGCGTCTTCCACGAAGGTGTGCCGGAGGGTTCCGCCAGTGCGGCTTCGGCGACGGGACGCTGCGTAACCGCCATCGCGGCTGCCTGGCGCCTCGGAACATCGGCAGCGAACTGGCTCGGGAACCTGTCCGGCTTGATGTAGAGATCGCGTCCTCCACTCACCAGTTCGACCGGGTGGATCGCGCTACTGAGAGTGCTTCCGGGAAATCTGCCGGTGAGCGACAGGCTGGATTCTCCTGTATCCGGCGCGAATGCGGCGACGTAGACCAGCGCCTTCACGTTCGGTTGCCCATTCGCAGCCTCCGTGATCACCGGGCCACCATAGGAATGGCCGACCAGCACAACGGGGCCGGCGATCGATCGGATGAGCGCTCCGACTTCCGCTGCATCGGCCTTTAGGCTCCGCAAGGGATTGGCGGCGGCGATTGCCCGGTATCCGCTCTTGTTCAACCGCGAGACCACGGCATTCCAGCTTGCGGATTCAGCAAAGGCGCCGTGGACGAGGATGATGGTCGGTCTGGCATGCGGCGCTGCATACAATGGCTGACTCGGCGCGCCGGCCAGTGCGGCTGCCACTGCGAATGTGAATGCGCTCGGTCTCATCTGCGTTCTCCTGTGTTCTCGGAGGGCGGCATGGCGAGGGTGCGCTTAGCGCGAGAGGACCGCCGCCAGTTCTGGGAATTCCCCGGGCAAGACGGGTTCTTACTTCCGGGATGGATTGCCGCGTGGGCAAGGCGAAGGGCAAAAGCGTTCTGCCGGCACGGGCCGCATCTCTGACGTTTGCAGCACAGCCTGTGGCGCGTTGCGCACTGCCCAGAAGGTCAGTACCAGTCCAAGGAGCGCCGGAAGCGTCACCGCTGGAAAGTCTCTTGGAATGACCGACGGAGAACAGATACCGACGGCAACCTCCCAAAAGTGAAACAGCGCGTGAGAGCAGAGCCATGCCGTCGCGGCCGCCCAGTATCCGACGCGGCGCTCCGGCAGGAGCAGACCCAAACCAAACGACACGCCCAGGAAGAGCTGGATCATCCCGATGTCGCGGATGAAGTGCTGGTTGAAGAAGCCCGTGTCGGTCACGCCCGGCACCAGTTCGTACCAGGCCAGCGGAGCAACGAGCATGAAGGCGCCGTTCAGGGACAGAAATATCCCGTTGAAGGCGACCATCGTCACGACGGCCGCTGCAACAGCGCGGTTTTGAGGCAGGACGGCCTTACCTGCGAAGACTTCTTTCATAGGTAGCTCCTCCCGAATGTGCGCCACGCCATGCAATCGAAATGAGTCCGAGAGGGCCGGCGGCGCGAAGACAGGACCGGAATTCTTCACATCGGAAGCTTGAGCCGCTATTGCCCTGACAGCAGCCTGCTCTCGATAAAAGTCGGTCCGACCTGTACATCTGCATAGGGATGACGGACCAAGGTCGTGCGCAGGGCTGCATGGTCGAGCGGTTTCGGCCGTTCGCCGCTCGCTTCGCGGCCTTTATCGATCCGCCAGTCGGACCGACAATTGTTCTGTTTTTTCCGGCCGAGACGGTTGTCGCTTGGAGCGGCGGACGAGCCCGATCTTGACCGCGACGAGCACCGGAGCCGCGACCACAAACAGCATCGCGACGGCAATGAACGCTGAGTCGAATGCGATCACGGTTGATTGCACGGTAACGGACTTTCCCAGCATGCTCCTGGCTCCTTGAGCGGCCGCCACTGGGTCGAGACCCTTTCCTGCGAGAATGGCGGCCACCGCCGTAAGGCGCTCGTTCACGGTCGGGATGCCCGAACTGATGTGCAGAGCGAATACGGTGGTATTGGCGGCGACGTTCCGGTCAATCAGCGTCTGGAGGGCGGCGACCCCGATAAGGCCGCCGAGCTGTCGCCCGGTATTGAAGATGCCGATGCCGGACGCAAGATTGTGACGGCGGAGATCGCCGAAAGCGATCAGCGTGATAGACAGGAACAGGAACCCGAGACCGAATCCGCGCAGCAGAACCGCCGGCATCATATCGGCGGTGCCGCTCTCGCTGGTCGATCCGGACAGCATCCACATCGCCGTCATCACCATGAGGATGCCGAAGGGCACCGTGGCGATCGGCGGAAGGCGACGAAACTGCATGAGCACGGCTGCCACGAGTAGTGCGGCGATGAAAAGCGCGCCGCTCGGAAGCAGGAGTTGTCCGGCATCTGTCGGCGTGAACGCCAGGACGGACACCGCGAAGGCGGGAATGAGATAGGCACTTCCGAAAAGCGCAGCGCCAGCTACAAAGCTGACCATGAAGGCGAAGAGGAAATCCTGAGATCGAAAGCAGCTAATATCGAGCAGACCTCGACGCTTCACCGCCGCCTGCTGCCCGATAAAGCCGACAAGGGAGGCCGCGCCGAGCCCGCTCAGCCATCTTATCCGTGGCTCTTCAAACCAGTCCCAGCGGCTGCCTTGGCTGAGAACATAGGCGAAGCAGAACATGGTGATCGAAATGAGAGCGACGCCAAGCCAGTCGAAAGGGCGTTTGGCGATGCTGGCGCTCTGCCGGTGTTCCGGGAGCAGGAGGATGCCGGCTCCCGCCAAGGCGATCGGAACGGCGCTGAAGAAGATCCAGTTCCAAGACTGATCGTCGAGCAGCCAGCCTTGGAGAGCGGGCGCTACAGTAGCGGGCGCAACGACTGCCCCAATGGCAAACAAGGCTTGAAGGACAGGCTGGTGTCGGCGCGGATAGGTGATGAACAGCAGCATCTGCCCCGCAACCAGCAGAGTGCCTCCGGAGAAGCCCTGAGCGGCCCGCAGCGCCACCAGCAGGTCCAGCCGAGTGGTGACAGCGGCCATGGCGCAGGCCAATCCCATCAGGAGAGTCGATCCTATCACCAGGCGATGTGGCTCAACGCGACTTGAAAGCGCATGGGCGGTCATGAAGGCGATCAGCTTAGATGTCGTGTAGGCAACGTCGAGCCACGCGAACTCGTCGGGCGTGGCGTGAACATCTCCGATGATGTCACTTCGCCCCAGCGACAGGACGGTGCCGGTGATCGCTTCCGTCAGCGTCGTCAGAACGATGCCCACGACCAGAAGCGCGTCGGATACGGCGCGGTTGCGAGTGGACACAATTCGAGCCTGCGACAGGGGAGCGGGCTCGGTCACGACGGGCTCGACAGGTCGATCGCAACGCGCGCCGAGAGGCCCGGTACGAGGCGGCCGGGCGGCGGATGGTCGAGAAAACGGATCTTGACCGGGACGCGCTGCACGACGCGAACGAAATTCCCGGTCGCATTGTCCGCGGGCAGCAGGCTGAATGCTGAGCCGCTGCCTGGGGCGAAGCTGTCCACGACACCGTGGAAGGCCTCGTCAGGATAGCCGTCGATCGTGATACGCAGCCGCTGCCCGGGCTGAATGCGCGCGATCTGGGTCTCCTTGAAATTTGCCACCACCCACAGATCGGCGATGGGCACCAAGTCTAGGAGCGCGACACCGGGCGCGACGAGCCTTCCGACACGGACCTGCCGATTGCCGATCACGCCATCGATCGGTGCACGGACGACGGTGTTATCCAGATCGATCTGCGCCAGTTCCTGTGTTGCCTGCGCCTGCGCGACAGCGGCTACCGCGGCCTCGCGCTGGGCGGCCAGAACAACGAGACGCTGTCGCTGCGCTTCCTCCGTTGCCGCCGCCGCCGACACGCCTGCCTCGGTCCGCGATCGCGCGGCCTCCGCTTCGTCGAGTTGCGCTTGGCTGACCGCACCACGATGGATGAGTTCGCTACGGCGATCCCAAGCCCGCCTTGCCAGGCTCAGCTCCGCCTCGGCCGATCGGTTCTGCGCCACAGCTTGTCTGATGAAGGCCTGTTGGAGTCGGGTCTCAGCATCGACATTCGTGACACGCGCTTGGGCTGCCTCGAAATTGGCGACCGCTTGTGCCAACCGGGCGCGATAGTCTCGGTCGTCGATACGGAACAACACGTCGCCCGCGCGCACGGCCTGATTGTCTCCCGCCTCGACGACAGTGACATAGCCAGCGACCTTCGGCGCAAGCGATGTCACGTCTCCCCTGACATAGGCGTTATCCGTAAAGGCCTCGTCGCTTGAGCTGGTTCGCACCCAGCCGCCGGCGGCTGCTGCCACGGCAACGAGGCATAGTGACAATCCGGCGATTTTTTTCTTCCTGGACAGCGTCACGGCGCAATCTCCGGTAATGATCGTTACCATTGACCGTTATGGTAATATGAATTACCGGTCAATGACGTGTTTTTGGGAAGGACCGTGAAGTCCCGTGAATGGATCGAAAGAAGAGCAATCGAGCATGCGACGTGAGGCGCTGCTCAGAGCGGCGGCCGAGGAGTTCTTCGAGCGCGGCTATGTCGCGACGAGCATCGACGCGATCATCCAGCGCGCCGGCGGATCAAAACGCAACATCTACAATGAGTTCGGCAACAAGGAGGGCCTCTTTCTCGCCCTTGTGGAGGCGAACGCTGACGCGGCTCTCGCCTCCTTGGAGCTGGACGAAGTCGATAGCCGCGACCTGCGTGAAACGCTGACCAAATTCGGCCTGCATCTTCTCGCCGTCTACATGTCGCCAACGCTGATCGGCATCTACCGTACCATCGTTACCGAGGCGACCCGCTTCCCCGACCTCGCCAAGTCCTTCTACGAGCGCGGCCCGGGGCGCACGACATTGCGGCTGGCAGTCGTGCTCGAAACGGCCAAAGAACGCGGCGAGATCAAGTCTGACGACACCCTCCGGCTGGCAGGCCATTTTGTCGGTATGATCCGCGACAATCTGCATCTGCAAGTCATCCTCGGCCTGCGCGCCCCGCCATCGGTTGCTGAGGCTCGGGAAGCCGTGGTCTCGGCCGTCGAGGTCTTCCTGAACGGCGCGGTCTCGCGAAACTCTACGTAGCTGTCCGCCCCAGTGAATGCGCGTTCCGACCTTGGCAACGCTATCCGGTCCACCGAGCGCACGCTGTTCGGCATGCATTTCGCTGGTACGAAACGCCTCGCGTATGTCGTGCACGGTCTGAGCATCCCGCTTCATCACCATTTGGATCAGCGTGTCAGCCAGAAGTTCTTCAAGCGTCGGCTCGGAAATCTCGCACATGTTCACCCCGATCGTGATTTTGACGGGAACTCCGAGGCGGCCGATCAAAGCCGCCTCGAATAATCGTCGCGCATAGCGGCCAGGGCTACTTGAGCGGAGCGGGGCGAGCACTGCGTTTCGCGAGGATCTGGGTCGCCGCGATTGCCGCGATGCAGAGCCCCATCACCACATGTGTCCACATCGGAGCGGCAACGGCTCCAAAGCCCAACACGAAAGGAGCAATCACCGCCCAGGAGCCCAGGATGAGATTGTACCGAGCGGCGCCATTCTCATTTCGGTATAGTGCGATCGCGGAAAGGCACGCAATCAATCCCCCGGTGATGCCCGCGTTCCATGCTGCCAGCGGCGACCCGGCGAACGCCATAGAAGCGCAAGCCAAGCTGACTCCGAGGATCAAGTTGGTCCACTCAAGACCCTTGCTCGGCACTTCGTTCTTCATTTCAGTATCCTCTTTGCGAATTTCGGGAACCAAGAAAACAATTAGGTGCCCAATACGCAAAGTCTGATGATTTCCGGCGCCAAATCACGCTAGCTTATTTGAGAAATAACTTCACTGTTAAGACAGGAATCATGTTATAGAGATGCGCATTATCCTCTCACTCTGATGAGTCAGATATATACCTTTGGATATGTGGGTGTAATTCTTATAGCGCGAGCATTAATCCATGCCCGGCGTGCGATAATGGCGTCAGGAGAATGGCCTGCGTGTGCTTACTCGATGGCTCGCCAAAACGCTGTTGGACAGTCGACCATGTCCGGCCCTTGCCCGTCACAGTCGGTTGCAAGACGCCACCGAACAAGACCAGCTTGTCGGGGCCCGAAACCAGCGGCTCCTCGCCGTGGCCTACGGCACATCGGCGCGCAGTTTCGACGTCGAACCCGAGCGCAGCCTATTGAAACCAGCTTAGGCCATTCTGTCGACGCCCGTGGTGGCCGTCCTGCGGTCTACGATTGTGCCGTCGGGCGAATAGAAGAACTTGGCGCCGCTCGCTATCTGGTCGGAGTTGACGCCCTCCTTCGTGAGTTCCTTCCACAGGGCCGTCTTGTTCAGGGCAACAGTTGGGTTCTGCAACTCGGCATCGCCCTGATGGCGGGCGATGATCGCGTTGATAAGCTTCTGCTGGTCGGCCGAGGGGATTGCGACGTAGCCGCGCTCGTTCGCGGGGATTAACATTTGGATTGCAGGGTAATCGCCCGAAGCTTCCTGCTGGGCTTGATAAGCGAGCAAGTCGTCCTTGAACTCCTTGAGCTCCGCATCCGACGGCGATTTTTGCGCTTGGTTGGGCAGCGGTTGCGCCGACGGGCTCGATGGAGCCTTCGCTCCATTACCTTGCGCTGAGCCGAGGTCATAGGCGGGCCTATTGGGAAGGTAAGGTGAGCCGAACCCGGTAACGTTCATTTCCAACCCCATGCAACTCTCTTTGGCGTGGATCAGCAATCGCCGTGCCGTCAGCAGTCTCCGGGCAAGCTCGAAAAAAGCGAGCATTTACTATCACATAGGGCAAGGGCGCAGTCTTCAAACATCCTTGGCGGCGGCAAATTTTGCTCCGCAATCGGCAATGGTTTCCCACCGTAAAGTAGAATTAGAGCGCCAACCTAAGGGAGATGGCTTGTGGGTCGGTGTGGCTGGTAGGCTCGCGATGCTATCGCCATTCAATAAAAGGCCTCAGCATTGCAGCTCACTTCTGGTGCCTGCTGCGCCGAGGTAAGACCGGACGCAGTTCAAGGATACCCTTAGGCTTTAAGTCGCGCGGTAATCGCATGCAGGTTGAATGTCCGCTTCTCGGCGAAAGCCCAGCTTCCGCTTCTGGCGCGTTTCGTCTGCACGCGGGTGGCAGCTTTTTTTGCGAGATAGCAACGCACTTGATTGTGCAGGATTTGGCGGTCTTCAGTGAAAAACTGAAGTCGCGTCACCTGGACGAGGTTCCGTGCTTCGATGCCGTTCTCGGTCAACGAGTCATCGAGTTTCCTGCCAGCGCAGCAATGCGGACTCTTTCGGCCTCGCCCGCGCGCTATCGATCGTCGTCGGCTCCTTGAGAGGGGCAGAGGTCGAAATGTCCCGATCTCAGGCTTCTATGTCCGTCAATGAATCCGGATTGGCTTTACTGCTCTTTGGAGCAAGTTTTTCGAGGCCGCCGCCATGTCTTATCCAGGTTCCACCGAGAGCCGCCGCACTGTCCTGACCGGAGCGGTCGGTATTGCAGCAGCCGCGATTCTTCCGGCTCCCGCGTTCGCTACTCCCTTGTCCGCAATCCCCGCATCGAAAGGAAAGACCGCCATGAGCGCCGCTTACGTCACCACCAAGGACGGCGTGGAGATCTTCTACAAAGATTGGGGTCCGAAGAGCGCCCAGCCCATCGTCTTCCACCATGGCTGGCCCCTGTCATCGGACGACTGGGACGCGCAGATGCTGTTCTTCCTTCACAACGGCTATCGCGTGGTGGCGCATGACAGGCGTGGTCATGGTCGTTCATCGCAGGTCAGCGAAGGGCACGACATCGACCATTATGCCGCGGACGCCTCCGCAGTGGCCGAGCACCTGAATCTGCGTAACGCCGTGCATATCGGCCATTCGACGGGTGGCGGCGAGGTCGCGCGCTATGTCGCCAAGTTCGGTCAACCGCAGGGCCGCGTCGCCAAGGCGGTTCTGGTTTCGGCGATCCCGCCAATCATGGTGAAGACCGAAAAGAATCCCGAAGGCCTGCCTATGGCGGTGTTCGATGGCTTCCGCTCCGCGCTGGCAGCCAATCGCGCGCAGTTCTTCCTCGATGTGCCGACCGGACCGTTCTACGGCTTCAACAGGCCGGGCGTGACGCCGATCCCGGGCACGATCCAGAATTGGTGGCGCCAGGGCATGATGGGTTCGGCGAAGGCGCATTACGACGGCATCAAGGCTTTCTCCGAGACCGATCAGACCGATGACCTGAAGGACATCACCGTGCCGACGCTGGTCATGCACGGCGACGACGACCAGGTCGTGCCCTACGAGGATGCCGCCCTCAAGGCCGTGAAGCTGCTGAAGAACGGCACGCTGAAGCTTTACAAGGGCTATCCGCACGGGATGCTCACGACCCACGCCGACGTGATCAACCCAGACCTGCTCGCCTTCGTGAAGGCCTGATGAAGCGGTGCCTCGGCCCCAGGGCCGAGGCACCTGCCAGGAGGGCTGTTGCATGAAGCTTTACGTTCATCCGGGTGCGAGCTCGTTGTCGGTGCACATCCTGTTGCGCGAGATCGCGGAGCCCTTCGATCTCGAGGTCGTGAACGTAACGGCAAAGCAGCGGGCGGACGGCTCGGATTATCGCGATGTGGCTCCCAGAGGCATGGTGCCGCTGCTGGAGCTTCCTGGTGGCGAGCGGCTGACCGAGAACATGGTGATCGCGCAATTCATCTGTGACCAGGCGGAGCGACGCGATCTCATGCCTGCTCCCGGCACTATTGCGCGCTACCGGGTCATGGAATGGCAAAGTTTCGTCGCCGCCGAGCTGCACAAGAGCTTCATCCCGCTCAACTGGAAGATCGATGCGCCCATGCGCGAGCTCGTCCTCACCCGCACCCGGGGGCGTCTCGCCTTCGCCGAACAGGGGATGGTTGGGCCGTTCCTCACCGGCGAAATCTTCACCGCTGCCGACGCCTATCTCTTCGTCATCGCCAGCTGGACGCGCTTCTACGGCATCGCGCTCGACGCCTATCCCCGGCTGGCAGCTTTCCTTCGACTGGTCGGAGCGAGGCATTCGGTCGAGGCCGCGCTTCGAGCCGAAGGACACGGAATGATCAGCCTCGAGGATCCGACACCGGCGCCCTAAGCCTCCATCCGCCGACACCGACTCGATCAGCTTTCGCGCGGCTGCATGGGCGCCGCCGCGCTCGGAAAGGCTCGTCTTCATTCGAAGCGAAAGGAACCCACCATGCCAGATACTCTCGAACGGACTCCGACACGCTATGTCGATAGCGGCGGCCTACGCTTCGCCTATAGGCGGCTCGGGCCGGAAGCGGGTATTCCGCTCATCCTGCTGCAGCACTTCACCGGCACGATGGACGCGTGGGACCCGGTAGTGATCAATGCGCTGGCAGTGCGGCGCCCTGTGATCGCCTTCAACAATGCCGGCGTCGGCACCTCCTCCGGCGAAACACCCGACAGCGTCGAGCAGCAGGCCACCGATGCCGAAGCCTTCATCGCAGCGCTCGGCCTGAAGCAGGTCGACCTCCTCGGCTTCTCGCTCGGCGGCTTTCTGGCCCAGGTGATGGCGACGCGCGGCGCGGTCGAAGTCCGCAGGATGATTCTCGCAGGTACGGCTCCGCGCGGCGGCGAGGAGCATCTGCTGCAGGTCGTCGAAGAGGCTTTCGCCCGGAACGCGCGCGACGTCAGGCTTTCGCTCTTCTTCACGCCGTCCGAAGCCAGCCAGGCCGCCGGCGCTGCCTTCGTCGACCGCGCGAGTGTCCGGACGGTCGACCGTGATCCGGACCGCGGCGAAGCCGTCAGCAACCCGCAGGCGCAGGCCATCATCCGCTGGTGCGCGGAGCCCGACCCGAGTCCCGCCTCGCTCAGGGCGATCCGGCAGCCCACGCTTATCGTCCATGGCAGCGACGACACGATGTTCCCGTCGATCAATGCCTACGCGATGTTCAAGAACATGAGCAGCGCCACGCTCATTATCTATCCGGATTCAGGCCACGGTGCGCTGTTCCAGTATCCGGAAACATTCGTTTCGCATGTCGAGACCTTTCTCGACGCCTGAATCACGCAGCAAATAACAGGATGAAAACATGGACGCTCTGGCGCGGAAGATCATCGATGCTCATGGCGGGCTCGACAGATGGAAGACATTCACCTCCTTGACCGCTCATCTCCGGCAGGGCGGCGTGCTCTGGCCGCTCAAGGGACATGGCGGCAAACTCGACGAGACGAACGTCACGGTTGGGCTTGGCAATGAGTGGGCTTCCCATTCGCCGTTCGGACCGGAGGGCAAGGTGACCCGCTTCGAGCCGGGCCGCGTCGAGATCAAGGACGCCGCCGGGAAGATCGTCGAGGAGCTGGACGAGCCTCGTGCCTCCTTCGCCGGCCATACGCTCGAAACACCGTGGACGGAGCCTCAACTGGCCTATTTCGCCGGGATCGCGATGTGGACCTATCTCAACATGCCGTTCCTGCTGGCCGCGCCGGGCGTCGTCAGCCGATCCATCGGGGAGTGGAGGGAGAAGGGTGAGGTCTGGCAGCGGCTCGAAGTCACGTTTCCGCCCGCTATCGCCACACATAGCACCGTGCAGACGCTCTACGTCGACGATGCCGGCTTGCTGAAGCGTCACGACTATGATGTCGAGATCGCGGGAAACACGCCGGGCGCACACTATATCGGCGGCTATGCCGAGGTGCAGGGTCTCCGGTTTCCAACCGAGCGGCGAATCTACCCGCGCCAGCCGGATGGAATCTCTCTTGCCGAGCCGCTGGTCGTCTCGATCGATCTTTCGGACATCCGGCTCGCCTGATCCGCAGCAAGGCCGCTGCCTCGATGCCGCGGCCCTGCGCATGATAGCCTCGCCGAAGGTTAGCCCGATCCGGCGCGCGACGCCGGACCGGGCTATTTGAACCAAACACCCGCCTTCACCGCAGCGAACATCGCCAGCCCATAAGCCAGAAGCGCGAGCGCCAGGGTGGCGAAGAAGGCTTCCAGCGATCCGGTGAGCCGCAAGACCAGCCAGCCACCGAGCAGGGCAACGACGAGGCGAAGCGCGCCGGCGCCCAGCGGCCAGAGCAACTTTCCCGCGCCTTGGCTGGCAAAGTAGAGCGACAGACCGAGACCGAAGAAGCCGTAGAAGGGGCCGACGATCCTCAGATAAGCGCTGCCGGTCGCGATCATCGCGGGTTCGGTGCTGAACAGCCCGAGCCAGGCGGCGGGAAACAGGGCGGCCGCGAGACCGATGACTTCGGTGATCGCGAAGGACAGGCCCGCGCCGCTCAGCGCGATCTCCAGAGCCCGTTCGCGCTGGCCGGCGCCGATATTGGTGCCGACGAGCGCGACCATCGGCGCGCCGATGCCGAAGATCACCGGGACCAGCAGATATTCGAGGCGGACGCCGGTCCCGAAACCGGCGACCGCATCCACCCCGGCCGCGGCGGCGACGATCGCGGTCGCGCCCGCGACGATGAGGTTGGTCTGGAGCGACTGCAGCGCCGAGAGCGCGCCGACTTTCAGGATGCCGGCGAGCGGCTCCCAGTGCAGGCGCACCCAGCGGAAGCGCGCCGCATTGCGCCCCGAGAGGACATACCACGCCATCGCGAGTGTTCCGCCGGCGTAGAAGGCGAGCAGCGCCACCCCACCTCCGGCTATGCCGAGAGCCGGAATGGGGCCGAAGCCGAAGATGAGCAGGGGCGAGATCGGGATCAGCAGGGCGACCCCCACACAGCTGACGATGGCCGGGAATACCATGTTCCCGGTGCCGCGGATTACGCTGGCCAGCCCATTCATGAGCCAGATCAGGCCGTTGCCGGCAAATACGACGGCCGAATAGGTCAAGGCGGCCTCGAGATCGCCGCCTGAGCCGCCGAGCACGCGGTAGATCGGCCGGCCGAAGATCAAGAACAGGGCAGAGAAGCCAAGGCCGAGGACGAGGTTTAGGGCGATTGCGTGTAGGACCAGAGCGTCGGCCCGCTCGCGCCGCCCGGAGCCGAGCGCACGCGCCACGGCCGAGGAAATGCCGCCACCGATCGCGCCGTTCGAGAGCATCGTCATTAGCATGACGGTCGGAAACACAAGCGCCATGCCCGCCAGCGCGTCCGTCCCGAGCTTGGCGACGAACCAGGTCTCGATCAGCCCGCTTGATGCCTGGGCGAGCATGATGAGCACGTTCGGCCATGCCATGCGGACCAGCAGCGGTAGGACGGGTGCTTCTAGCATGCGCCTGGTGCGCGGATCGACAGGCGCCGCCGACCCAGCGCGCTGCGGGAGCTCGGCCGAGGGACCGGGCAGCGAGCCGGGCGCCACCGGCACGGAGGAATCGTCATCGCGTCGCATGAGCTGCCACGCGCCGATCGAGCATCATCGCCACCAGTTCAGCCAGCGCCGCGATGGCACCGATGGCCCAGACCGCACCGATGCCGATGATACCGGCGCCGATCGCCGATCCGATGGAGAAGCCGAGATACATGGTCGAGGTGTTGAGCGCGAGCGCGACGGACGCCTCCGACACCGGACCAGCCGCGATCAGCCGCGCCATCTGGGCAGGAAACAGCGACCACACGCTGAAGCCCCATGCCGCAATGGCAGGAAGCGCGACGATGAGGGCCCCTGTCGGCGCCAACAACGTCGCGACAGCAAGAGCTGCAAAGGAGATTGAAAGAGCGATGAGGGAGCTCAGCACCACCCGGTTCGATCCGAAGCGGTCGTTCAGCGTGCCGCCGACTGTGACGCCGATCGCAGCGGAAAGGCCCCACATCGAGACCGTCGCGCTGATTCCGGTGGCACCGAAACCGAGCACCGCCTTCAGATAGGGAGCGATGTAGGGGTAGGCCGTGAAGGCGCCGATCGCCCAGAACAGGCTTACGGCGAGAAGGCGAAGGATCGCAGGGCGCCGCACCACCCCGAGCCGTTGCTTCAGGCTCGCCACGGCAATCCCGAACCCCGCGTCGGGGCGAATCCCGAGACCGATTCCGGCGATCGCGACGAGCCCCATCGCAGCAACGGCGAGAAAGGTGGTTCGCCAGCCGAAAGCGTGGCCGACGATGGCGCCAAGAGGCAAGCCGAGCGCGATGGCGATTGTCATGCCGCCGCTGACGATGGCGAGCGCACGTCCGCGCTTGCCAGCAGGCACGATGACACCCGCCAGCGAGTTTGCTCCCGGAATGTAGAGCCCCGACGCGACCGCCATCATGACGCGAGCGAGCATCAGCGTCGCGAAGGACGAGGAGTGCGCGGCGATGAGGTTTCCGGCGGTGAAGATCGCCATGGCGAGAAGCAGCGTGTCGCGCCGCCGCAGGCTTGCGGTCAGGACGGTCGAGATCGGCGAGCTTACGGCAAGGACGAGCGTGAAAACGACGACCAGCGTGGCCGTCGCCGAGAGGCTCATCCCGAGGTCGTCGGCGATGGTCGGCAGAAGCGGCGCGATCATGAACCCCTCGGTTCCGATGGCGAAGGTGCCGAGCGCGAGAAAGGCCGGGGGCAGAAGAGAGCCTTCCTCAACCGGCTTCGACGCCATCGCTTCGACGGCGGCGGGGGCCTTAGCCGCGGAGGATAGCGGCTTGTCATGAATCATCGAGAGCGCTCCAAACGCCGCAGGCGCCCCCTGCCGGACCGACATGGGGGCGCCTCTACGGATCAGACCGGAATGGGATTGGCGATCAGTTCGAGATTGAAGCCGTGTACCAGCGCGTGCTCGCCGCTGCCTGGGTTGTCCCGCAGCGTCTTGATCTCGTCGACGACCACCTCTTCCGCCTCGGTGGCGAGACCGGCCATCGTCTTTTCGATGAAGATGTCGAGCGGCATGGCGCGAGGGTCGCCGCTCTTCTTGATGAGATCGGTGTCGACCCAGGGCGGCGCGATTTCCTGCACCGAGACGCTGGTTTCGCGCAGCATGAAGCGCTGCGACAGCGCATAGGAGTGCAGGGCTGCCTTCGTGGCCGAATACACAGCCGTCGTCGCCAGCGGCACATAGGCCAGGATGGAGGTGTTGTGGATCACCGTCGCACGTGGCTGGGCCTTCAGATGCCCAATCAGCGCCGATGTGAGCCGGATCGGCCCGAGGAGATTGGTGTCGATGATCTTGCGCGACGTCGCGTCGTCGATCGTGCCGCCCGCATCGTCGAAGGGCATGATGCCGGCGTTGTTGATCAGCACGTTCAGGGTCGGATAGGCCTGCGTCAGGCGGCCAGCCACCCGTTCGATATCGGCGGCATCGGCGATGTCGAGTTCGATCCCGTCGATGCCCGGATTGGCCGTCGTCACCTCGTCGAGCAGCGCCCGGCGGCGCCCCGCCACGATCACCTTGTTGCCGAGCTTGTCGAATGCCTCGGCCAGGCCCCGCCCAATGCCCGAGGTCCCCCCGGTGATGAAGATCGTGTTGCCGGTCATCTGCATGGCGTCACCTGGTATCTCTCGTTGAGGCAGACCGGGCACTCCCCGCCGCCGATGGACCGACAATCGCAAACAATCGCAATGTCTCAAATGACACATAAGCGTCGATTTGAGACATTGCGTCGCGAAATCTCGCTATCGCCGAACGTTGACGGTCGCGAGTTCCGCGTAATCGGCTCAGCCTTCGAGAAAGCGATCGATCTCAGCTGCGAAGTCGTCGATGTGCTGGAAGAGGAAGGCGTGCCCAGCGTCCGGATAAAGCACCAGCTTGGCGTCCGGCGCCTGCTGCGAGAGCACATAGGAGCGGTATGCCGGCAACATCACGTCGTGAGCCCCGTTCGCGACGAGGATCGGCAGCCGCAGCTCCTTGGCGCGGTGCAGCACGCCGGGCCAGCTCGACACCGCCTTGACCTGGCCCATGAACGACACTGCGCTGACCTGCGGCCCCCGGTCCGGCGCCGCCGCGATGCGGGCGAGCGAGCTGCGGCCGGCAGCGACTGCGCTTTCGCTCTCCGGATAGAACAGGAACAGGAAATCGTCGGCGTCGTTTTCCGGCTTCGTCATGATCTGCGGCACCCGTGGATGCTGCTGCGGACCGTCGGCAACCGGCCCCGGGCTCGACCCCGCCACGATGAGCCGGCGGACGAGTGCCGGGAAATCGAGGGCGAATTGCTGGCTGACCACGCCACCCAGCGACCAGCCGAATAGATCGACCTGCGAGCAGTCGAGACGCTGGATGAATTCGGCCGCGACGGCGGCAAGGCCTGCGACCGTCTCCGGCACGCTCCCCTCCGAGCGCCCTATGCCCCCACTGTCGAAGCGGATCACCCGCCTGTCTTGTGAGATCGCCGCGATGAAGGCGGGGTCCCAATCGTCCATCGTGCCGCGGAAGCGCTGAAGGAGGACCAGCGGCAAACCGCCGATCGGTCCGTCTTCACGCCATGCCAACCGCCCGAAGGATGTTTCCAGCGCATTGATCTCGGATTTGACGGCCACGCTTGCCTCCGGCGTTCGACCTTGACGGTCGAGACAAGCTAGGCCCCACCAGCGCCCGCGCCTAAGTCAACAAGACAGCAATTCCAGACATGGGCGCCGCTATGGCGTCTGCTTTCGACTGCCGGAGGCGCGCCTAACGCGTCGTGCAAATAGAGTTGGGTGCGTATGGCTTCGTTGGTCGGGGGACTACTCGTCAGCTTCGGCCATGGCAGGTAGCATATCGCCTACCTGATCCTGCGCCTCCGCCAGACGCAGATTGCGGCGCAGCGTCTGCGGTGGGTGCCCGAAGAAGCGCAGGAAGGCCCTACGCATCCGATCACGATCGGCAAAGCCGGTATCTCGGGCAACGATGTCCATCGGATGCCTGCCATCCTCCAGCATTGCCTTCGCCGCCTCCAGGCGCAGCCGCTCGACCGCCTTGGCCGGGGATTGCCCAGTTTCTTCCCGGAACACGCGCGTGAACTGCCTTGGGCTCAGGCTCGCCGCATCCGCGAGTTCCTCAACGGTCAGGGCGTTGCGCAAATTCTCTTTCGCATAAACCAGCGCCCGCTTCACGCGATCGGAGCGCGGCTCAAGTTCAAGCAAGGCTGAGAACTGCGACTGGCCACCGGGCCGCCGATGATAGATGACGAGGCGGCGCGCAACTCCCCGGGCCAGTTCAGCGCCATAGTCGTCTTCGATCAGCGCCAGGGCGAGATCGAGCGCGGAGCTCATTCCGGCCGATGTCCAGACATTGCCGTCCTTGATGAAGATGCGGTCGTCGTCGACCCGCACCGCGGGGAAGCGCTCCTGCAGCGTCTTGGCATGGGCCCAGTGCGTTGTGGCTGACTTCCCATCGAGCAGGCCTGCTTCCGCAAGGGCGAAAGCGCCTGTGCAGACGCCTGCCACACGGCGGCAATGCTGCCCGGCCGCGGCGATGTAGTCGCGCAACGCCGCCGTGAGAGGCCGCGGACGCAACTCGCCGAGAACCATGAGGGTATCGGGGAAATCCCCCAGCGGGACGGTTTCGACTTTCATGCCCAAAGTGGAGAAGATGCCGCCGCCCTTCTCCGACATGATGGAGACCGCGTAGGCCTTATGCCCAATCTGCAAGTTGGCGAACTCGAACGCAGACAAGGCAGCTAGGCCCATGACCTGGAAACCATCTTCCATGATGAAGCCGACATGTCTCATCCGCACCTCCACCTCACCGGGTTTTGCTTGATAGCATGATTTCAGTCACGGCGGAGCAGGCCTTAAAAGCCGTCATGCCAGTCAGCCGCCGTCGGGCGAGATAGCCAGCGGCGCGCAGGCTTCAAGCGACAAGGATGACGGATCGCGCGGATTGTCCCAAATCGGCGTGTCTTTGACGGATCGAGCCGCCGAATATTCGTCTACATCCCGCAATGCGCATTAGCGAGGCGGCATCATGGTCAAAGCTATTTTTGAACCTCTCAAGCCTGGGTTCATCCCCGTGGAGGGGTATAAGCTTCGGATTCTGCGAAGCCCGGGGCTCCGCCTACCGATCCTCATCACTGCGCCCTGGCCGCAGAGCATCTACGCATTTCACGCGATCTGGGACGATCTGATGCAGCTCGGCCCGGTCATCGCGGTCGATCTCCCGGGCTTCGGGCGCTCGGATCATCGCGCCGAACTGATGTCGCCGGAAGCCATGGGGCAATTCGTCATCCGCCTGGCCGCAGATCTGGGCATCGCACGGTGTCATGCCGTCGGTCCCGATGTCGGCACCTCGGCAATGCTGTTCGCGGCGGCGGCCCGGCCCGACCTATTCGAAAGCCTCGTGGTCGGCAGCGGCGGCGTCGACATGAACCTGCTCGGCAAGGGCTTGCGGGGCGTGATCGAGGCAAAGCCGGGGACGTATGGCGAGCCCGATGGCGGTGCCCAGGTCGTCGGCATGATCACCCGATTGACGCGCGAGACGCCGCCGGCGGAGGCGATGGAAGACTTCCGCCTGTCGTCGCTAGGGCGGCGCTGGATCGAGGCCGCGGACTATGTCAGGGCCTATCCGCGCGAACTGCCGCGGCTCCAGGCCCTCTTGCCGACTGTGACGACGCCCGTCCTCGTGATCTCCGGCAAGGACGACCCCATCGTGCCGCCGGCCAATGGCGAGTTTCTGGCGCGAAACCTTCCCCATGCCGCCCACCGGGTATTCGATGCCGGCCATTTCGTCTGGGAAGACGATGCCCCGGGCTATATGGATGCCGTTTCGGCCTGGGTTGCGGGCGGCTATCGTCAGGTCTGATCGCCGCCGGACGCTGCCCCTGTGTCTGCGGTGAGTTCACCGTAGAGCCCGCGCGTGCCCCAGTCCTCTTCCTGGCCCCGGTGCGAGCGCTCGTTTTCGAGATCTGCGGCAAGGAGCTGGGCCAGGGTCGATGCGGCGGCCTTCGACGCCTGCAGGAACCCATTCTCGTCTGCACTCGATGGCCGGCTCCGACCAAAGAGCGAACGGTCGTGCATTCGAAACAAGGCTGCAGACCGATGCGCCCGGTGAGCGCGAAAACCGAAACGGATCAAGGCTTCCTTCCCGATCGAAAGACTGGATTCATAGGTCTCGCTCTCGACGTGATCCGCTCCAAGGCGCAGCAGCTCGTAGGCATGGCGCCGATCCCACGCACGCGAGAGGATCACGAGGTGCGGAAAGGAGGTCCGAGCCGTTTCGACCAGATTGCTGATCTGCTCGCGCTCGTCGATGGCGACGATGAGGATCTTTGCCGTTTCCGCTCCTGCGGCGCGAAGAAGGTCAAGTCGGGTCGCATCCCCGAAATTCACGCGCTGATCGAAGCGGCGCAGGATTTCGATCTGAGTCAGGCTCGTGTCCATGATCGAGATCCGCAGGCCGTTGGCCTGCAGCAACCGGCCCGCGATCTGTCCGAACCGGCCGAACCCGGCGACGATGACATCGACGCGATCCTCGAATTGTACGTCTGGCGCGGCCTGCTGCGACGGAGCGGTTCGGCGGCGGATCATGCGGTCCAGCAAGAGCATCAGCAGCGGCGACAGCAGCATCGAGATGGCAACCGCGGCAGGCAGCAGGCGCGACAGCTGCTCGGGCAGCAGCGCAAACTGCTTGGCGAAGCCGATGAAGACGAAGATGAACTCCCCGCCCTGCGCCAGCAGGACAGCCAGCGAAATCGCCTCGATGGGACGGAAACGGAAGGCGCGGGAGGCCGCGTACATCGCGAGCGTCTTGGCGAGCATCAGGCCCACCGCGATCGCAATGACGGAAAGCGGCTGGCTTCGCAGCAGTTCGAGATCGAGTCCCGCTCCGACCGTGATGAAGAACAGCCCCAGCAGCAAGCCGCGAAACGGATCGATGTCGCTCTCGATTTCCTGCCGAAACTCGGTTTCGCTGAGGACAACCCCGGCGATGAAGGCACCCAGAGCCGGCGACAGACCGACGACGGTCATCAGCGCCGCCACGCCGACGACGAGCATCAATGCCGCTGCGGTAAAGACCTCGCGCGAATGCGTTGCCGCGATAAATCGGAACAGAGGCCTGACGGCGAACCGGGCTGCGAGGACGACGAAGACTACTGCCACCAAGGCCTCGGCGCCGCGCAGCCAGGCGGCCGGATTGCCCTCTGCTGCCGCAGATGCGTTCGACGCCAGCAGCGGAACGACGAGGAACAGCGGGATGATGGAGAGATCCTGAAACAGCAGCACACCGAAGCAGGCACGGCCTATGGTCCCGGAGCGCTGCCCCTTCTCTTCCAGTGTGGCCATGACGAGCGCGGTCGAACTCATCGCGAGGATGAGAGAAAGCGTCACCGAGACCGCGAAGGAGAGCCCCAGCATCATGGCTACGGGCGTGATCACCACCGACACGGCGAGCATCTGTGCCATGCCGAGCCCGAAGATCAGTCCCTTCATCTGCCACAGCAGCGCAGGGCGAACCTCCATGCCGATGAGAAACAACAGGATGACGATGCCGAATTCGGCGACATGGCTGACGGCGGCAATATCACCCGTCAAGGAGAGCAGGCCCGGGCCGATCACGGCGCCTGCGATGATGTAGCCGAGAACGGATCCGAGCCCCAAACGCTTGGCCAGAGGGACGGCGATGACGCCGGCAAGCAGATAGACGAAGGTCCGGACCAGGATTTCGCCGGTGCTCATATGACGGTCTCCCGCATCAGATTGTCGAGATAGCGCCTATATCCCTGCGCTGCCTGCTCCAGCTGCTCTCCACGCAACCGGGGGGCGTCATGGAGCAGATGAGGAGCGGCCCAGCGCATCTGGCAGAGCGCCGCTGTCCGCTCCAGCGGCCGCAGGAATTCCTCCACCCTGTAACCGTTGCGACCGTCCTCGCGGTAGCTCCGCTCATCGCCGCCGGTGGAGGCCGCACAGAACAAGGTCTTGCCAGCAAGGCGCGGCGCGCTGCCGCCATAGGCGAAGCCGTGAAGCCAGACGAGGTCGAACCACTCTTTGAGGACAGCCGGCACCGAATACCAGAACAGCGGGAACTGGATCCCGATCACCTTGTGGCGCAGCAGCCTTTCCTGCTCCGCAGCGACGTCGATCTGATAGTCCGGATAGGCCTGGTAGAGATCGTGGATCTCGATCCTGGGCTGCTCGGCTGCCGTTTTCGCCAGGCGAGCGTTCACGACGCTGCGGTCGAGCCGCGGGTGAGCGATGACAAGCAGGCCAGTCGGTTCGACCGGGGTCGTCGCCTCTGCGGCCGGGCTCAAGATCATGTGGTCTGCTAAGTTTTGCATCGTCTTCTGGGCGTTTGACCTGGAGGAGGACGTCGTGGCGGTCAGTGCGTGACCGACGGAGCCGGTGGGGCGGGCAGCAGCTTTCCCCTGACCAAGAGCCAGAGTGTCCGCAGAACGATCGCGCCCATCACCATCGAGACGAATGCAAACACGACGGGCGCCAGGACGGAGACCGGACCTGCATCGCCGCGGCCGACGAGTTTGACCATCGCCGTTGCCAGCGCGGTGAGCCCGAAGGTGAAAGCCCAGACCGAGGCTGTGACACCGGCAGCGAAGATCCACCGTGCGAGCCGCGCGAGCAGCAGGAGCTGCAGCAAGCCGTAACCGATCAGGCCGTAGACGACCGTATCAGGCGGACCGCTCGTGATGCTGAGATAGGCTGCGGCGCCGACCGTAGGCGGAGCCAGCTGGATGCCCAGCACCGGCCGCAGCGGCGGCGGCATTTCCGGCGCCGTGTAGAGCCGGTGGAGCAGGACGGACTCGATCGCGAACCAGCTCAGGAGGCCGGCTCCGAAGGCGAGGCGGCCCCAGTCTCCGAGCCCGAATGTCGCAAAGCCGATTGCGGTGACATAGGAACCTGCGACCGTCGGCAGATAGAGGACTGGCGTCGTCGCGGCCGGATCGCGTGCGCCCTGCCAGAGGATGCCTGTGCGCCACAGGGCGAAGACCAGAGTGAAGGCCAATCCTGCGGCAAAAAGCGACGCCGCGACGGGCCTGGAATAAGGGTGGGCGGCAATCGCGACCAGCATTGTCGCGACTCCGACGAGCCCGATGAAGCAACACTGGACCGGGTGACTTGCTTCCCCGATGGCTTCGCTGCGAGCCGCCAGCCATTTGGCGGCGAAGAGGACAAGGAGAACGGCCCAGACGAAACCGCCTGCCAGCATCAGGGCCTCGCCGATTGCTGCCGGCAGCCCCCAGACCTCATGCGCCGCCCGCCAGCTATTGCCCCACCCCATCAGCCCCAGAACCATGCCGAAGAAGGAGGCGGGGATGGCGAGGGGCTTGCTCATGGATCTGTCCATCAGGGTGGGGCTTTGGGTTGTTTGGCGCGGTGGCGTGATCAGACGCGCCTCCGCGAGCGGGGAACATCTCCGCATCCCATCGGCCCGGTCGGGACATGCCGGACCTTAGCGGCAACCCCAGCAGGATCGCAGGACGAAGACGAGGCAATTCGGGACGTGGGAGCGGAACATCCCTGCACGGGACGTCCCGATTGCCTGTCGTTGCACCACAGACGCACTCGTGGCTCTAGCAGGAATTTGTCCGAAATCGCCTCGTCTTCGTCCTTCGCGCAGGCCCCGCCCCCTTTAAGGTTCATGCTTCATTCGCGCAGTGAGAAGGCGGTCATGACAAGCATCAAGATCAACGGGGCTGCATATGAGGTCGATGCGGAAGCGGAGACGCCCTTACTCTGGATTCTGCGCGATATGTTGGGATTGACCGGGACGAAATATGGCTGCGGCATCGCACAATGCGGCGCCTGCACCGTGTTAATGGACGGCCAGGCCGTGCGGTCCTGCCAGATGCCGCTCGACAGCGTCGGCACCGCGGAAATCCGCACGATCGAGGCGATCGAGCAGGATCCTGTCGGCCATAAGGTCGTCGAGGCATGGGTGGCACAGCAGGTGCCGCAATGCGGCTATTGCCAGTCGGGACAGGTCATGGCCGCGACCGCGCTGCTCAAGCAGACGCCGAAGCCGAGCGATGCGGACATCCAGGACGCCATGACCAATCTCTGCCGTTGCGGGACCTACAACCGGATCGCAGCGGCGATCCATCAGGCAGCAGGCTGAGGAGGGATCGATATGAACATGCTCGCAGCGATCAAGTCCACCGACGCAACTGCGCTGATCCCCGTCGAAGGCGTCGCCAATCTCTCTCGCCGGGGCGTTCTCGGTGGCGCGGCCTCGCTGGTGCTGGGCGCTCTGCTGCCCGCCATGCCAGCGCGCGCCCAGACCGCCCAAGCGGTCAAGCCGGGCACACGCGTTGCCGCCTTCCTCGTCATCGGCAAGGACAACAGCTTCAAGATCCTCAGCCCCTTCGTCGAAGGCGGTCAGGGCATCAACACCGGCATGGCTCAGACGATCGGTGAGGAGCTCGACGTCAATCCGGCCCGCTTCGAGGTGGAATGCGCGCCACCCGGACCCGACTACGCCGTCATCGACGGATTGCGGATGACGGGCGGCAGCTTCTCGACGCGCTCAAGCTACATGCCTATGCGCCGGCTCGGCGCCAGCGCGCGCGAAATGCTCATTCGGACAGCCGCGGCGCGCCTGAAGGTCAAGCCCGACAGTCTCACGACCGAAGACGGCCATGTCGTTCACGCGGCCTCCCGTCGGCGCGTAGCCTATGGCGAACTCGCCGAGGAGGCCTTGAAGCTCACCCCCGCCGCCGAGTTGAAGCTGCGCGACCCCGCAACCTTCCGCTGGCTGCGCAGGCCCGTACCCCGGCTCGACGTCCGGGCAAAGTCGACCGGAAAAGCGATCTACGCGATCGACCAGAAAGTCGACGGCATGCTCTACGCGGCCGTGCAGCATGCGCCGCATCTCGGCACGAACCCGACCGGGATCGCGAATGAAGAGGCGCTCAAGGCGATGCCGGGAGTCCATGGCGTGCACCGCTTGCCCGGCGCGGTCGCCGTCACTGCTAACAGCTGGTACCGGGCTCGCAAGGCGGTCGAGGCGGCCGAAGTGACTTGGTCCGCGCCGCCTGCGAGTGGCTTCGACGCCGTCGCGGCGGACTACTCTTCGGCGGGCCTGCTGTCCGCGCTCAAAGGCAACACCGCCCAGGCGGTCTCGGCCGAAAAGGCAGGCGACGTTGCGGCTGCCTTCTCCACAGCCTCCAAGGTGGTCGAGGCGGACTATGATGCACCATACCTTGCCCATGGCCAGCTCGAACCGCCCTCGTCGATCGCGCGCTTCAACGCGGATGGTTCACTGGAGCTTTGGCTTCCCAACCAGATGCCCGAGCTGTTCCAGTCGGTCGCGGCGCAGACGGCCGGACTGCCGCCAGAGAAGGTGATCCTGCACTCGCCGATGCTCGGCGGGTTCTTCGGGCGCCATTTCGTCTATGGGCCCGGCAACCCCTTTCAGCAGGCGATCCTGCTGGCTAAGGAGACCAGCAAGCCGGTCAAGGTGCTCTGGTCCCGCGAGGAGGAGTTCAAGCGCGACGCGCTGCGCCCGCTGAGCTTCAGCCGCTTCCGGGCCGCGATTGGCCCCGATGGAAAGCCGACCGCCATCCAGGTCCGTACCGTTGGAGAAGGACCGCTGGGACGCTATTTCGGCGCCGGCGCGAATGGCGGGGTCGACAGCTCCGCGGTCGAGGGCATCGTCGAAAAGCCCTACGCCATCGCGAACAAAGCCATGGAATACGTCCGCTTCCCCCATCCCGTGACGATCGCCTTCTGGCGTTCGGTCGGTCACTCGATGAATGACTATTTCTACGAAGGCTTCTTCGACGAGATGGCCGATGCGGGGAAACAGGACTCGTTCCAGCTCCGTATGGAATTGCTGAAGGACAAGCCACGCCATCGGAAGCTGCTGGAGACGGTGGCCGCGATCTCGGGCGGTTGGAAGCGCGGCCCCTATGATGCAGAGGGCGGCAAACGGGCGCGTGGCGTAGCCATGGCCTCGCCCTTCGGCTCGGAAACAGCGACGATCGCCGAGGTCTCGCTCGAAGCGGGCGAGGTCAAGGTTCACAACCTCTGGATCGCCTTCGATCCCGGCAGCATCGTCAACCCAGCGATCGTGAAGTCGCAAGTCGAGTCGGCGGCAGCGCTCGGGCTCTCCGCCACGCTGTTCGAGGAACTCGTCTACGATGGCGGCCTGCGCCAGTCCCACAATTTCGACGATTATCCGATCCTGTCCCGGACGGCGATGCCTCAGGTTCATGTCGAGATCGTCGAGAGCGGAGCGCCGATGGGCGGCGTCGGCGAGCCCGGGCTGCCCGGCGTTCCGCCTGCCGTGGTCAACGCCGTTGCGGCGCTGACCGGCCGGCACATTCGAAGCCTGCCGTTGTCGAAGGCGAAGTTCGGTAGCTGATCTCTTCGCCTCCCGGCACTCTTCCCGGGGGGTGAGCATAGCCAACAATCGATAAGGGCGCGCGCCGGCGGAATTCGCCGGTGCGCGCCCACGAATATTTTTGGGCGGCGCGCCTCTACTGCGCAGGCAGCGTCTTCAAGAATGCGATGATGTCGCGGCGATCCTGCGCGTTGGGAACCGCGATCGCCATCGTCGTCCCCGGAACCGCCTTCGCAGGTCCACCGAGGTAGGTGTCGAGCTGCTCCTCGGTCCAAGTCAGGCCGGAGCCCGTCATCGCCTTCGAGTAGCGAAAGCCCGGAGCGCTCGCCGCCGGGCGACCGACGACACCGGCGAGTCCGGGGCCGACCTTGTTCTGGTTGCTTGCGGCATGGCAGGCAACGCAGCGAGAGAACAACGTCTTGCCCTTCGCCGCATCTCCCTCAGCACGCGCGAGGCCGGCACTCCCCACAAGGCAGGTGATCAATAGAAGGCGTTTTCCCAGCATCATGACCTATCCCTCTTTAAAGACCGGCCACTGCGGCCGTGGTCCGGATGCTGATGAGGTTAGGCGGCAGCCAAATGCAGCCCGAGGACGAAAACACGCTGTTTCGGGACGCGAAGACGTTCCATCACCGGCTTGAAGCTGGGTGAGCCCCCGCGCATCTGGTCGCCCACCATCGGCGATCCGAGCGAAGCAGGTCTCGCCGCTTTGATGAGACGCGATCGTGGATAGAAGGCTGGGCTCCAACGATCGCAGATCAGGAGATCTGCTTGCTGGCTCGTACGCTCCATGCCTGCAGAAGACTAAGGCAATCCAGTTTCTCTGGCCTCGGTTGATCACCGATGTCCACAACCATCAGCTGTGTAGCGGGCTTAGTGGCCATTAGGTTGCTAGTTCGAAATGTCTGCTTCCCGGCCAGTAGCCAATGTCCGCTGCTGGCCGTTGTGTTGAAAAAGTCCGGCTGGCGCGAAATTCGTCTGACACTGATGCCAGGCAGAGAAGAACGCTCTTCACGCTTCAGGAAACTGCCCTCCACGACCGGCTATCCCATCCACGTAGAGATGAAATTTCTACGCTTCGGCCAAGCGATCTCGTGCGAAGTATTGCTGCTGACTTTTTCAACACAATCGGCCCATTGCCGACATTGGAAACGTCCGCTGCCGGGTAGCTCAGCGCTTCGACGAACGGCGACACCGAAGCTGAGAACGTCCTCCTCAGGCAGCATTGGGATAAGGCGAGCAGCCCGGCCGATTTCAGAGCAAATTTCGGCCACCTTCATGCAGCCGTTACCGGCGCATAAGGGGCAACCTCGCTCGCGAAGAAGGTCCGCGCGATCTCCCGACCGGCGCCCTCGACCAGAGAACGCGCCATCGCCGGCAACTCTTCACGGGCCCGCTTGTGGTCGTCCAGCCCGATGGGGTTCGGGCTCTCCGGAGCGTCGATCCGCATCACCTTGTCCTTGCCGACGAGGAGGTAGGCCTGGCCGAGTGCGTTCAGAGACTGGGCTCGCATCGCTGCGCTGATGACGCCGCGCCACTGGAACAAGCCGCCGCCGGCCTTGCGCTCGTCCACCCGGAAGGCGGTCTCTCCGCAGCCCAAGCTCAGGATCTCGACCTGCGCCCTATCGAGATCGTAGCAGGCCAGAGCGTCGACGAGCGCGTTCATGATCGGATTGTTCGCCCACAGCCCGCCGTCGACCATGACGTAGCCATTGTTCGGCAGCGCCTCGAAGTAGGTCGGCGCCGCGGCAGTCGAGAGGCCCACCTTCACCATGCGCTCGACTCGATCGCGCTTGTAGTCGGGGTGGTGCGGGGTCTTGAAGACCCACGGCTCCCCGTGCCGACCCTCGAAGGCGGGGATGCACAGCCGAGTGGTCGCCTCGCCCAGGGGCGCGTCACCGAAGATGCGCAGCAACTCGTTCTCAAGGGGCTCGCGCTTGTAGACGTAGCGATGGCTTCGCCGCAGCAGTCTGACGAACCGTCCGATACGCGACGGCGGCGGGAAGATCCGGTCGCCGCGCTCGACGTAGATGTCCCGGATTTCGGACGCGGTCCGGCCATTCGCCAGGCCGAGCGCGATGATGCCGCCCGTGGAGGTGCCGGCGATCATGTCGAAATGGCGGGCGATCGACTGGCCGCCGAGGAATCGTAGCTCAAGCTCGGCGAGCACCGACGCGGGTAGGATGCCGCAGATGCCGCCGCCGTCAATCGAGAGGATGCGGAAGGGCCGATCGGCGGGCCAGGGCTGGCGAACCCGGCGGGTCTGGATTGATCCACCCCCGTTGAATTGGTCCACCCTGAAGTATGTCTTTTGGCAGACAGGAGGACCGAGATGCCGAAGAAGCGCCACAAGCCCGAAGAGATCGTCGCGAAGCTACGCCAGGTCGATGTGTTGGTCTCGCAGGGGCAATCCGTTGC
>NZ_JBFTIC010000020.1:0-26683 GCF_056394545.1 Allobosea sp. 10N428
TCAAATCCCTGCTGCGGGCCAAGACCGAACGCACCATCCCCGCCCTCTGGGGAGCTGTTGGAGCAATCGTCGACCTCTTCTCGCCGAACGAATGCGCAAACTACTTCAGAGCGGCGGGATATGACCCGGATTAAGCCGGAAACGCTCTAGGTCATGAATTTCATCGGGTCGCCTTGCAGAACGGCGGGACGGACGCTGGCGCGCCGGGCCCGCCGCCGGAATACGATCCGAACTACTACGGCGCCTTTATCTTTCGACCCCGAAACAAGAGCGAGGCAGTCACTCATCACGGCAAATAACTCCCCTCCTTCTCGCTTGAGCCGTGCGCTTTATCCAAAAAGGAGTTCCCCGGTGAACACAGCTAACCTGCAACTCGAAGGTCTGCTCCTTTCTGTCGCCGCCGCGTTTGCTGAATTGAAGCGAAAAGGGGCTTCAGTCCTCCGACTTGGACAACGCTCTCGCTCGTGCCGAGGAGGGAGTGTCGCAGCGCACCACGGAACTTTCGGAAGCCAATGCCGAAGCGATCCAGTTTCCCATTCGCTTTCTAAGGGAAGCGCTTCGCGAACCCCATGGCAGTCTGGATTATGATTGCCGCGACTCTCGGTGAACGATGGGAGACTGTCTTTCGCCATCAGTCGCCTGAGCCAGGTCCGGCCGATTTTGGGGTCGCGAACCAGGGTTATTTCGAGCGCGTTTTCTCGCGCGCTTCGCTCAGTGACCCGGCGCGCCTGAGAAAGGCGAGTGTCATCACCGCCACGGCCCCGGCAAGCGCCCCGGCGAAAGTGGGCGCGAGCGATCTCTTTGACCCCGCTAGACGTCTCTTTGCCGCCGAAACTTCCGAAGATGCTTGCAAGCGAGCTGCAAGAGATTTGGACGGCGTCCTGGAGGCGAGATAACCGGCTAAGGCGGCTATGAAAGCGCTGAGAAGGAGAACGCCGGAAACGGCGAGGCTGGCGGCGACAAGCCCCCACCGTAGTGCGAGAAACGTGTAAAGGGCATCCACCGCGTAAGCCGCGGCGAAAAGCCCGAGCAGACCGCTTGCGGCCCCGAGGCCATAAACGATCGCTCTTCGTTTGATGGCCGCCGTCGCGGCCCCCGTGAGCTGGGCGATAAGCGCCCCCACCGCCTATTTCGCCGCCCAGAAGCCGAAGACCACGCCAGCCGCTGCGGCCCACGCCAGCGCACGCAGGGGACGGGCCCTCACCTCCTCGATCACAAGCCGCTGCAACTCACTAACCTGCTCACCCGCAGCCTCGGTCATCCGGTCCGTATCGATGCCGACGGACTTCAGGTCGGACACAGCCTGGCCTGCGGATTCCCCGCCTTCCCTGGATGCCTTCGAGCGCGATCCGGCGCCGCCAGCGGCCGTCCGTTCGGTTTCATTGTTGTCTGCCATCTCGCTCTCCCGCCATTTCGTGCAAGTGTATCCGATGCGGTTTCAACCGGCCCGGCAGGCGGCGGTTCCGCTCCAAATCGAATCCTATCCCATGATCTCAGCGGCTTCCGGTTTACCGTGATGGGTCTGACTTGCCCGCCTTGTTATCGGCGGCATCCGCTCCCCGCAGCCCAATCGGTTGAGGGGGCCCCTTTGTGGTGTCGCGCATCGTCTGGCGCTCGGCTTCGGAATTCAGTTCGGCCCCGACAAGGATGATGGTGGCTGACAGCCACATCCACATGAGAAGGGCGATGACGGCGCCGAGCGTGCCGTATGTCTTGTTGTAGTCCTCGAAGCTGGCGGCGTACCAGGAGAACAGGATCGATCCTATCAACCACGCGACGCTTGCGAATAGGGCACCGGGGCTCACCCATTTCCATTGGGCATCATCGCGGCTCGGCCCATAGCGGTAGAGGGCCGCCAGGCCAACCATCAACAGCACGATCAAGGCTGGCCAGCGTCCGAGCCACAGAAGCCATCCCACGGCCTTCCCCAGATGGACGCGGTCGAGGATCACCGGAATGGCTGCGACCGCGCCGATCGCAAGAACCGCGAAAACAAGAATTCCGATCGTGAAGGCCAACGAGGTCAAATTCAGTCGGATGAGGCTGCGCTTCTCGTGCTCGCCGTAGGCGACGTTCAGGGCATCGAAGGCGGCTTTGACGCCCGCATTGGCGCTCCAGGCTGAAAGCGCGAGCCCGATCACGAAAGCAAACCCGAGCTTGGTGTCGTTACCGCTCGTGATTCGTGTGATCTGGTCGCGAACAACCTCGATGGCCCCGCTTGGCATAACGCCCTGCGCAGCAGAGAGCTGTTCGGCGACAGTTCCCGGATCGGCTACCAGACCGTACAGCGATACGAAGGCCGTGATCGCCGGAAAGATGGCCAGCAACCCGTAAAATGTCACACCTGCTGCAACCGCCAGGACCCTGTCGGTGCTCACCTCGCCGTATGTCCGCCAGAGGATGTCGCGCCAGCCGGGCGGAGGAATATCGGTCGGCGCTTCCGCGTCGACGCCTTCGCCAGATCCTCCGCCTTCACGATTTCGAGGACGGCCCGGGCCCGCGATCAGCGAGAATGCTCCCGCCGCGATCATCGCGGCAGCCGTACCCGTGGAGATCGTCAATGCGACCTGTTTCAATAAGACCGGAATTCGCACGTCACCGCCCCAAATTCGGGCAACCGCGCCGGGAGGGGAAAGGTTGCATCCCCTGGAAACTTTCGCGCCTCCAGACTCGCGTCAGGCCGGACGCCGCCCAGGCGATGATGAGGCCTACGGCCACAAAGAAGGTAATCGGCTTGCCCGTCCAACTCATTCTCTTGAACCGCACGGGCCGTGGCGAGCGCCTGGACCGAGGTGCGCCATGTCGAGCTACGATCACATTCTTCACAAGAACAGCCAAGCTTCTCTCTTCACGCGCGTGGCCATTTTTCGACCGGTTGCGCTCGCTTCGCCGGGCGCGCTCTGCGATGCTTCTGATCGCCATCGGGCTTTCTCTCTTAGGCGCGCTCGCCTTCCGGGAGCGATCATTTCCTGGCGGTGCGAGCCTGGCGATCAGCGCCGTGACGCTCCTGGTTCTTCCTATTCTGCAAGCAACCCAAAACCGCGACGGCGCCGCTCTACAGGCCAAGATCGGCGAACTGATCAAGGCATATGACGGCGCTCGCAACTCGCTGATCGGCATTGAGGAAGCACGAAGCCTTCGAACTTATTCCTAATGGCAACGCTTGAGGCATCACAAGGGGTCGACGCCAACCCATTTCGGGAAGGCACTTGGTCTTTTGCGCCGTCAGGCGCAGCCCACTTTTCATACGGCAGCGCGGCTCTCCCGAGCCCAAACCCGCCGAGCAGGAATGACCAGACCCGGGAATAAGCGGTACGGTTGAAAGGCGCCCCATGGCAAAAACACTGGACTGCCTGATCATTGGAGGAGGTCCCGCCGGACTGACCGCAGCGATCTACCTGGCGCGCTTTCATCTCTCCGTGGCAGTCGCCGACGACGGCAACAGCCGGGCGCGGCAAATCCCCTGCACGCACAACCAGGCCGGTTTTCCGGACGGCATCGCCGGGGTTGATTTACTGAATCGCATGCGTGATCACGCATTGAAATACGGCGCCAGCCTGATCGGAGCGCGCGTCGATGGATTGGCGGTGAGCGCGGCCGGTTTCGAGGCCCGCGGTCGCGAGAGCATCGCTTGTGCCCGAACCGTCCTTCTGGCCACCGGGGTCACCAACAGACGGCCGGAGATATCCGAGGCAACGCACGCGGAAGCGTTGCGCGAAGGACGATTGCGCTATTGTCCGGTGTGCGATGGCTTTGAAGTAACCGACCAGAATGTCGCGGTCATCGGCCGCGGCCCTCGCGCCCTGACCGAGTGTACATTTCTCAGGTCCTTCACCGTCCGGATCACGCTGATCATCGAGGAGGACTCGGCTATGGCTGCCCAGGATATCGACCGTGCCCGAGCGCTAGGCATTGCGATCGTCCGCGGGTATCCGAGCGATTTTGCCCTGGGCAGCACCGGCATTCATGTCACCGTGGGCCAACGGCGAATGACCTTCGACACCGTTTATCCGGCTCTGGGCTCGGAGATACATTCGGAGCTGGCGGGAGCGCTCGGCGCCGATTTGACGGACGAGGGATGCATCAAGGTTGATGCCCACCAGAGGACGAGCATCCGAGGTCTCTACGCCGCCGGTGACGTCGTTGTCGGGTTGGACCAGATTAGTCATGCGATGGGAGAGGCTGGCGTCGCGGCCACGACGATCCGCAATGATCTGGCAGCCGCCGCCCCGATCCTGCGCTGATTGGGGGAATGCCGTCCGCTCCCCCCTGTGGTACTGGACTTGGGGCATTCGACTTCAAAAGAAGCCCATTCCGCCTCGAGGAGACTTCCCGCAAGCAAGCCGCCAAAACGAGCAGAGCGCGTGATCGGTTCGCTCGCGGGTTTCGAAAAGGCGACCATCCTCTTGCGTGCCAGCGGCTCTCCCAAGATGCCGCTTGCGGGAAAGTGCCCGCGTGAGGATCGCGGCGTGAATGAAAATCGCGTCGCCGAATCCAATGAAGTGGTCCGACAGCGTCACTCCCGGGATGGCGGCGAACGTCCATAGCGTCACAACTGCGAGGGGAATGAACAGCAGGACCGCAGTTACCAGCCCGGGATTGTAGCGCCGCAATGCAATGGCCTGGCAATAGCAGGCATTTTGAGCAAGCTCAGATAGACCGCGATAAGGTGGAACCCGATATGGACGGTGGCCGCGAGCACGAAGGCAGTGGCACGACCCCAGACGCCGTTGACGTTGACGGGTCATGACCTCATTGCCGCCGCCGACCTCAATGCGGCAGGCCTAGTCGGAGCCGAAGACCTCGGCGACGTCTTTCAAGGGTGTCCCCGCGACCCGTCGGCCGCCCTCCCAAATGGTCGAGATCTTTCCACACCGCATGGAACCAAAGGTGTCGATCGCAATTCTTCGCGAAACTGCGGAGGAAGCAACATGTCGCAACCCACGGACAAAACTGTTGGCCAGCCCAAACGCGCGACCGATAGTCGACCCCGCCCGGGCTCCGAAACTCCCGAGCTCAAGCCGCCCAAACACTCGGAGGTTCCCTCGTCCGAGGATGGCGAACGCAAGCCGTCGTCTTCCTCGAATCCGATCAACCCGCGCCGCCCGATCGGAAAGAGCTAGGCAACGCGGTCCTCGCGGCCGACGATTTGGCGGCAGAACCCCGTCGTCTAGTTTGTCGTCGGCTGGCCGGGCTATCGAGACACGATCCGGCGCGCTGATGATGCGCTTCGCACATGGACGACCGTTCAGAGGGAACCTGCCGACGGCCGGCGTGTTCGTCTTCACATCGCGACGACTTCAAGATCGAGGCCGTCAGGCGCCCATTCCAACGAAGGAGGATGCCATGCCTGCGAAATCAGCCGCTCAGCAGAAGGCCGCCGGCGCCGCACTCGCCGCCAAGCGCGGGGACATCAAGGAGAGCGAACTCAAGGGCGCATCGAAATCAATGGAGAAATCGATGAGCGAGAGCGAACTCGAGAAGATGGCGTCGACCAAGCGCAAGGGTAAGCCCGAGCACAAGAGCAAGCACTGACTCGCCGGGTTTTCGAGGAGGCAGGGATGACGTCACGCTTCGAACCGCCTTTCCCGGAACAGCAGCAACCCATGCCGGGACGGACCGACGCCATGACGCCGCGGCCGGACCATGGCGAGGAAAGCTATGTCGGCTCCGGCCGCCTCAAGGGCAAGCGCGCCATCATCACCGGCGGTGATAGCGGTATCGGGCGGGCTGTCGCCATCGCGTTCGCGCGGGAAGGCGCTGACGTCCTGATCTCCTACTTGACCGAGGACGAGGACGCCGATGAAACTTGCGGCTGGGTTGAGCGGGCCGGACGGAAAGCCGTTCTGGTGTCTGGCGACATCCAGGAATCCGACCATTGCCGCCAGATCGTCGACCGGGCCGTGGCCGAATTCGGCCGCATCGACATCCTCGTCAACAACGCCGCCCATCAGGCGAGCTTCAAGGAAATCGGCGACATATCCGATGAAGAATGGCGACTCACCTTCGCGGTGAACATCCATGCGATGTTCTACCTGACCAAGGCCGCCGTCCCGCACATGCAGCCTGGCTCCTGCATCATCAACACGGCCTCGGTTAACGCCGACAAGCCCAATCCGACCTTGCTCGCCTATGCCACGACCAAGGGCGCGATCCAGAACTTCACCGGCGGTCTCGCACAATTGCTGGCTGAGAAGGGTATCCGGGCCAATGCCGTCGCGCCCGGGCCGATCTGGACGCCGCTGATCCCCTCGACGATGACGGGAGAGAGCGTCACGCAATTCGGCAAGCAGGTTCCGATGAAGCGGCCGGGACAACCGGCGGAACTGGCGACGGCCTATGTGATGCTGGCGGATCCGCTCTCGAGCTACGTCTCAGGGGCTACCATCGCCGTCACCGGCGGGCATCCGATCCTGTAGTGGCACGCGGCTCAATTGTCGTTGAGCTTCCCGAGAGCCCACCGGTTCCGCTGAAGGTCAGTTTTGTTCACGATTGGACCGTGGCGATAGGGAAAGCCCGAATAATCAAGCCATGCAATAGCCGCGGGAAGGAACCATGCCATTCTCATCGCTGAATGATCCGGTCGACCTGGCCCGCACCCAGGCTGCACTGGAAGCGGCCTGGAACGAAGTCGGGCCGAAGGAGATCATCGTCGCCTATAATGTCGAGTGCCTGCCCAAATAACCCGACCGCTCAGGTCGCGTCTTGACGGAGGGGGCGCATGTTGCAGATTGAACTGTTCGCCGAGGGCATCGTGATTCTGGCGCCTCATGGCCCCCTCGACAAGGCGGATTTCGAACGGTTGTCCGGCGTCGTCGACCCCTACATCAAGGCAAACGGGGTACTCAAAGGGCTCATGGTCGATGCCGCGTCCTTTCCCGGCTGGGAGGACATCGGCGCGCTGGTCTCCCACCTCAAATTCGTCATGGGCCATCATAGCAAGGTCGCGCGTGTGGCGATCGTCTCGGACAGCGAGCTCTTGAAGTTCGCTCCCCACGTCGCGAAGCATTTCGTGGCGGCCGACATCAAACGGTTTCCGGCAAATGAGAAAGCCAACGCCTTGGCCTGGCTGAGGGGAGATCCGGATTAGGGCCTTTGCGGGGATGAGTGATTTCGGCGAAAGACGTGCTCCGGTGCCTCTTTTGCCAAAGCGAGCTGTCCTTGAGGACAATACGCTGAAGCAGCCCAATGTGCTGGTGTGCTCGCCGAACGCCGTGGGGAGGCCCGACAGCACGTTAAGAGCCTTGCCCTCGCAACGGATGGGGCCGTGAGAGTATTCCGCAGGCGCATGCGAGCTTCTTGCCGAGATAGGCCTAACTCATGTGCTGGGTGCCTGGCTTGCCCTAGGCCTAGCTTTTTTGATCCCTTTCAGCCGGGCGGCCGACCCGCTCAAGATCGTAGCGGCGACCATCCAGTCCGATACTATTATCGGAGCGTGGACGCTGTGTAATTTCTTATTCAATTGCCCACCGAAGCGAACTTTCAAGGGAAGAGAGTCTGAGACCTCAATAATACCGGCGATACCCCATCCAGGGGCCATAGTACGTCCGATGCCATCCGTAATACGGGCGCGCGTAGTAAATCGGTCGGGCATAGTAGCGGGGGGCATAATAAACTCGAGGCCGGTAATAGTACCCGTAAGCGGGATACCGATACGCATAGCTGTAGGCCGGATAGCCATAGCCATATCCATACCCGTATGCGGGTGCCGTTGCAGCAGCAGTGGCCAAACCTCCTAATAGCGCTCCGCCGATAAGCCCGGCCGCGATCGCGCCGCCGCCACAACAGCCGTAACGATAATAGCCGCCGTGGTACCCCCAGCCGCCGCCACGCCAATACTGTGCGTTGGCCACACAGACGCTGCCCGTCAAGATTAGAGCGGCGCTGGCCAGGGTTGCGAGTTTCCTCATGACAACCTCCACCAATTGCTGGGCGGCCGGAGGCTAGGGTCATCTCCAGGCTCTCGCCCTGCCGCGGCGACCGTAACCTGCGACGAGGAACTTACACCCTATTCACATCGGTTGCCAAACTTGCCTACTGTGCTTTGCTAATCGAACAGCGTCTTTGTGATGGACCGCGGACTGGCTTCGAAAAGCTCGCTTCGTGGCGATCAAATGGGGTCCGCTTTCCACCCATTGCGAGACGCCGGGAGCCCGCCAAGATGGTGGCCCGCTTCCTCCATGCTCCTGGCGTCTGGCACGATCCTGACGTCTTGGTCGAGATCGCACCTGGCATCATCGTCTGGGACATCGGCATGCGGATGCTGACGCCCCGCGAGCTCGCCAGGCTGTCGGCGCTGTTCGTGTTGGGCTTGTTACGGGCAGATGGGTTTCTACTGCTGCTGGGGGTGAGTCTTGCGCAGGCAGCGGTGCTAGCGCCCGTCACGACTCTGGCCGACGCGCTGGCATCTCGCCACGGAGCAAAAGCGGCCGGGCCGGGGAATGGGGGTTTCGAGTATGGCTGGGTGCGCGGCGCCGGCTCGGCGGCGTTCGTCGTCGGAACCTTGATCGCCGGACAAGTGGTCAGCGTCACGGGGCTTGCATCCGCCGTGCTGCTTCATTCCGGGTTGCTCCTTGCCGCTGCCCTGGTAACCTCRCTTTCTATCAAGGACGGACCGGAGCCTGAGGAGGGTGCCGAGCCGGCGACGGCAGCCGCCGCGGATTATCGCGTGCTGCTGCACCTGCCGTTGTTTCGCCGCCTGCTTTTGGTCGCGGCGCTGGTGCTCGGTAGCCATGCGATGCACGACGCCTTCGCCGTCATCCGCTGGAACGCGGCCGGCATCGGCCCCGGCCTGGCAAGCGTTCTTTGGTCCCTCTCGGTCGCGTCGGAGGTGGTCGTCTTCTGGCTGATCGGGCCGCGGCTGCTGGCCCGTGCGGGGCCAGCCGGCGCTGCAGCCATTGCCGCGGCAGCGGGCGTCCTTCGCTGGATCGTCATGGCGATCAGCGCCGACCGGTTGGCGCTCGCTGTCGTGCAGCCGTTGCACGGTTTGACCTTCGCGCTGCTCCATCTCGCCTGCATGCGACTTCTGGTCCGGGTCGTACCCGCCCGTCTGGCGGCTACCGGCCAGGCGATCTATGCATTCGCCGCGGCGTCGGCGACCGGCCTTACGACGTTGGCGTCCGGCTCCCTCTATGCGCATTTCCGCGCTCACGCGTTTTTCGCGATGGCCGTGCTCTGCGCCGCTGCGTTGCCTTTGACAGCTGGGTTGCGGGAACGCGAACGGTTCTGACCGAAGGGCGAGGCCCCCGAGGTCATTGAACCGAAGCGGCTCCGGGCGCGTTGCCATCCCGAGGCGATTTCCCCTGGTTCGGGGCATTCAAAGGACGACAGTCGATGCGGATTGCTCAGGTGGCTCCCTTGGCGGAGGCCGTGCCGCCGCGGCTCTATGGCGGAACGGAACGGGTTGTATCTTGGCTGACGGAGGAGCTCGTCCGRCAGGGGCAGGATGTGACCCTTTTCGCGAGCGGCGATTCCCGCAGCCGCGCCAGGCTCGTCCGGGCTGTGCCCGAAGCACTGCGCCTCGCGGGCATTCGGGACCACACGGCTAGCACGTTGGTGATGCTGGAGGAGGTTCTGCGGCGGGCCGATGAATTCGACGTCATACATTTCCATGTCGACCTGCTTCAATTCCCACTCTTCAAGAACCTTTTTCCGAAATGCGTCACGACCTTGCACGGGCGCCTCGACCTCCCGGACTTTCATCCAATCTACCGGGCCTTCCCCGATATGCCGCTGGTTTCGATTTCGGACGCTCAGCGGCGGCACATGCCGCCGGTGAATTGGGTATCCACCATCCACCATGGCTTGCCCGAACAGCTTCATCGCTTCAGATGCGAGCGCGGCGCATACCTTGCTTTTCTGGGGCGCATTTCGCCGGAGAAGCGACCAGACCGGGCGATCGAGGTCGCCAAGCTGAGCGGCATGCCTTTGAAGATCGCAGCCAAGGTCGATGCGAACGATCGCGATTATTTCGATTGCACGATCCGGCCGCTGCTCGACCATCCCTTGGTCGAATTCATCGGCGAGATTGACGACATGCGGAAGGATGAATTTCTCGGGGGAGCATCGGCGCTGCTGTTTCCGATCGACTGGCCCGAGCCTTTCGGACTGGTTATGATCGAAGCGATGGCGATCGGAACGCCGGTAATCGCCTGGGCGGAGGGTTCCGTCCCCGAAGTGATCGATCAAGGCGTTTCCGGCGTCATTGTGACCTCGATCGACGAAGCGGTCGAGGCAGCAACCCGGATCGGCAGGCTGGATCGCCGGGCCGTGCGGGAGTGCTTCGAGATGCGCTTTACGGCAGCGCGCATGGCAGCCGACTACATCGATACCTTTGACGCGCTGTGCTGCCGCCCTGTGGCGAAGCCAGCGTCCGCCTTGACCGCTATTCTGTCGCCGGGCGGTGACCTCCCTGGCTTCGAGGGCAGCGTGGGACTGTCGCAGCTGCAATCCCCAAGAACCGAGGCAGGCGCCATGTCCGAGAGCATTCGTAAGATCGGACAGGACCTGGGTCCGGCAGAATCTATGGTCCGAGTATGAGATCGAGGCTACGACGTCGTTGACGGACCATGCCCTGCGCAATCTCAAACACGGCGATGCCTTTGCCGTGCTCGATGCGCATGACAATATCGGGACTTTAAGCGACACTCGAGGGCCTGTATTTCCGCGGCACGCGTTTCCTGTCCCGCCTCGAACTACGCGTGGAAGGCAATCGGCCCTTCACCCGCTATTGCGGGACGATCGATGCGACCCCGCTTGTCGTCATGCTGCACGGCGCTAAGCTGCTTCATCGCGCGAAAAGGCCCACCGTCATCGCCGGCGGCCCTTTCAACGAAGCGTAGGCCAATCGCTAAACCGCTGTCTGAACGCGAAGGTTCTCGTCGCGATGCTCGCCGCCGAGCGTGGCGGCCCAGGGAGCGGCAGCCGCGCCGACGAGCAGAGCCGCAGCCGTGAGGAAGGCGGTCAACACGGCCATCTTTCGCGCACGCTCCGCAGCTTGCTTGGCCGTTTCCTTGGCCTGCGAGAGCTTCGCATAGGCGTCGTTGATACGCTTCTGCGCATCCTGTTCGCTGATGCCCAAGCGCGCCGCCAGCCGCGATGCCATTGAACGAAGACCCGAGAGGCCTCGTCGCGCTCCTGGGCCGTCGGCGGCTGCTGGCCGTTCGCGCGCATGATGTTGTAGAGCGGCATCGCGAGCGGGTCGACGTTCTGGGAGACCAGCGATGCCATGCCCGAACTTGCATTGGCGACGCCGCTGGCTGCCGTCTTGGCGCCACCGAACAGCGACGAGGTCGCGACGACGGTGATCAGAAGAGCTCCGGTCACCCAGACAAGCAGACCGTGCGTCGCGTCGCGCACCTTGTGCTCCTCGGCATTCGCATCGAAGCTCGGGTGACGCATCCGCCCGGCCGAGTCGCCGCCGGCCATCGTTGCCGAAGCCATGACCCAGAGCGCCCAGAGAGCACCGGCAATCGCCAGGGCCGTCGCGCTCGAACTCCTCTCGAAATCGGCGGAGGCCATCGACAGGCCGATCGCCGAACCGAATACCGTCATGATGGTCGAAATCGCGGTTGCGATCACCGCACCGCCGATGATCGCACCCCATTGTACATAGGAGCGATTATCCTTGCTGACGCTCACCGGAGCGACAACGACATCCGTGCCGGATAGGGACTTGGCAAATTCCTACCGCAGACCGAGGAACGACAGGATTGCCAGGACCACGACAATAAGTCCCACGATATAGATAACGCCGTTCATTGCGACCTCCAATATGCCGGAGCAACACCGCCTGAGAGCAATCAGTTCCGCTGCGAGACAAAACAGTAAGCTCCGCCAGCCGGTCCGGCGACGGAGCGAATGCTGGCCAGCGACGGTGGCGATGGTAGCGGCGGTGTCGGCGGGCGGTAGTAGTCATGTGGCGGATCGCGCCTGTGGCGCCAGTACGATCTCGGACCTCGATCGCGAGAGTGCGGCGGCGGGCAGCGGCGCACGGGCCTGTCGTGATAATGATACTCGGCGAACTCGCCGTCAGTTGCGTCGAGCTTTGAAGTTATCTCGGGCGAAAGTGCCGCAGAGCTCGCCGGCCGAATGGCGAGAGCGCTACCGCTGCTCACGGCCATCGAGCGATCGAACAGTGTCAGCAGAAACTCATCGGGCAAAGCGGGCGCGGGACTTGCTACGATCCTCGTCATCTTCGGCGACGACATCGGCCAGTCCAATATCAGCGCTTACACCTTCGGCGTGATGGGCTACACGACGCCGAACATCGACCGGATTGCCAGCGAGGGCATGAAGTTCACGGACTACTATGCCGAGAACTCATGCACGGCCGGACGGTCGTCCTTCATCACCGGGCAAACGCCGAAGCGGACAGGACTCTCCAAGGTCGGCGTGCCAGGGGCCACCGTTGGTCTTCAGGCCAAGGACGTCACCATCGCACAGGCCCTCAAGGCTCGCGGTTACGCCACCGGCCAGTTCGGAAAGAACCATCTCGGCGATCGCGATGAGTATCTGCCAACCAACCACGGCTTCGATGAGTTCTTCGGTAACCTCTATCACCTGAATGCCGAGGAGGAGCCGGAGAATCCGACCTGGCCGAAGGATGATCCTGCCTTCACCAAGATGAACTCTCCCCGCGGCGTGCTGCGGACGTCAGCCGACGGCAAGATCGAGGACACCGGCCCGCTCACCAAAAAGCGGATGGAGACCATCGACGACGAGACCACTGACGCTGCGGTCGACTTCATTCAACGACAGGTGAAGGCGCAGAAGCCGTTCTTCGCCTGGATGAACACCACCCGCATGCACCTCTTCACGCATGTCAGACCATCCATGCTCGGCCAGAGTGGAATGCCCGGCAATTTCTACGCGGATGGCATGATCGAACACGACGGTGATGTCGGTAAGCTTCTCAAGGCTCTCGACGATCTGGGCATCGCGGACAACACCATCGTCATCTACACCACCGACAACGGTCCCAATCGCTGGACATGGCCCGACGCAGCCAATTCCCCCTTCCGGAACGAGAAGGACTCGAACTTCGAGGGCGCCTTCCGCGTCCCGGCGATGGTCCGTTGGCCAGGCAAGATCAAGCCGGGACAGACCTCGACGCAAATGTTCTCCGGTCTTGATTGGTTCCCCACACTTCTCGCGGTGGCGGGCGAACCCGATATCAAGGAGAAGCTGCTGAAGGGTACTGCCATCGGCAATACGACCTTCAAGGTTCACCTGGACGGTTACAACCAGCTTCCCTTCCTCACGGGACAGGAGCCGAAGAGCCGCCGCAACGAGTTCGCCTATTTCAACGATGACGGCGTCCTCGTGGCCTATCGGCTGGGCGACTGGAAAGCCGTCTTCGTCGAGATGAAGCACCCTGGCGGCTTCCAGGTCTGGCAGGAGCCGTTCACACCGCTGCGCGTGCCGAAGCTCTTCCACCTGCGCATGGGTCCTTACGAGCGCGCCGACATCGTGTCGGACCAGTATTTCGACTGGCTCGTCAGGAATGACTTCAAGGTGGCTCAGATGACGTTGAAGGCCGCGGAGTTCCTGCAGACCTTCATCGAATACCCGCCCAGCCAGGAGCCGGCGAGCTTCTCCATCGACCAGATCGCGAGGGACGTCGAGGCCAAGATCAAGGCCAACGCGGCCAAGGCTGCGGCGCCCAAATAGCGCCGACGATCGAGGGGATGCCCGAAAGGGCGTCCCCTTTCCGGTTGGAGAACGCGAACGATGAAGGTCTGCTTGCGGGCGTAGCATTGGAGTCCGCTGCTGGCGCAGGGCGCGCTCCTCGCCGCAGTTTTGGCCAAGAGGCGTGAGAGGGCCATCCGTCTTTGATAGAATTTTCGTGGATGCGGCATCCCAAGAAGGGGATCTGCCATGGATATCCAAGCGCAGAACCAACTACCCCATCAGGCCTGGAACCTCGGCTCTGAAACCAAAGCACATCTGGGCGTTGCGGACGCGGCTTCAGCACGAAGGGCGAACTCGCGATCTCGCCATGTTCAATCTAGCAATCGACAGCAAGCTGCGCGGTTGCGATCTCGTTCGTCTTCGGGTCGGAGATGTCGTCCTCGGAGGGACTGTTCGCCTCCGAACTGCGATTGTTCAACAGAAGACTGGGCGGCCGGTACCATTCGAACTGACGGACTCAGCCCGGGAAGCGCTTACCGCCTGGCTTAGAAAGCGAGGTTCTCGTGAGGACGACTGGCTCTTCCCGAGCCGCAGCCGGCCTGGCAACCATATCACCACGCGCCACGTCTCCTCGACACCTGGGTGGCTCTGATCGGGTTGGATCCGGCGCTCTACGGAACTCACAGTCTCCGCCGAACGAAGGTCGCGTTGATCTATAAGCGCACCGGCAATCTGCGCGCCTGTCAGCTTTTGCTCGGCCATACAAAGCTGGAAAGCACCGTACGCTACCTCGGCATCGAGGTTGACGATGCGCTTCTCCTTTCGGAGCAAACCGACCTATGACACTTGGCACGGCGGGCATCCGCCGTGCCATTTTCACCATTCGGCCAACGACCACCAAGGGTCGGAAGCGGACGTGTCGTCTAAGAACCGCTGACGCCCGCTTTTCGGCAAGGCGCCAATGTCCGCAAATGGCGCAGGCCGACTGTCCACCTATTTTTGCCATCCGTAGGCTAGAAAACGGAATTAATAAGATCGTGTTTCCATCACCTTGTCTGCCTTCTCTTGCATTTCGTCGAGGCATCGCGCGGCTTCTCGTCATGCGCGGCTCCGCGATCTCAACAACTGATCTGAGCTGGTGCGTACAGTGGCTCCAGAGGCTCTTAACGCGACGCCGCGCCTACGTTAATGCTGCAATATCAGGCGGCCCTGCGGTCGGCCGCCGTCTTGGCTTGCCTTGGGAGGCGTCGCGCAATGCGCCTGGACGGATGGGTGTTCTCGGACCTCGTATCGGCTGGGGTAAGGCTGACTAGACGGTCTACCGCTTCGCGCAGCCCTTTCTCCGCCGGGGTTGCGCTTCGCCTCGCCCGCCTGCTGGGATCGACAGCGCTGGCCGGCGCCACCCTCGCCGTGCTGGCACTGCCGCGCGACGCAGCGAGAGCCCAGACTTATGTCGGCGGTGCGCGCGACTTCTGGGACGATCCCGGCGTTTGGGATACATTCGTGGTCCCGAACAGCACCACGGCGCAGGTGCTGCTTCCGGCTCCGCCCATCCAGACCTTGATCGATCTGAACAGCGGGACATTTACGCTGAACAGCCTCACCTATGCTCCCGGCAGCAGCTTCCGCTATGGCATCAGCAATGGCGCGCTGCGCTTCGGCGGTCCGAACGCGACCATCGACGTGCGAGGGGTCGGCGAGAGTATCACGTCCCTTTTGGGGCCGATGAGTATCATAGCGGCAACCGACCTCACTGTGAGCGCGGCAACGGGCAGCCTTCTCTTGATCGAAGGCGGAGCTACGCTTTCAGGGCCTGGCACCCTCATCAAGACCGGGGGCGGCACATTGTTCCTTTCGGGCGCAAATAGCTATAGTGGCGGCACCATCGTCAGGGCCGGCAACTTGAATCTGGGTGGGCAGGACACCCTTGGCACCGGGCCTCTCATAGTCAATGACGGCGTTGTCAGCCTGAACGGCTTCAACCAGAGCGTCAACGGCTTGAGCGGAGCTGGCGGCTTGATCGATCTGGGTTCGGCGACGCTGACCACCACCTGGCCCGCCAGCGCGACCTACGCCGGCGTGATCACCGGCTCCGGGGCGTTCGTGAAGGGCGGCTCCGGCACACAAACGCTCAACGGCACCAACCTCTACACAGGCGGCACCTTGATCAATGCCGGCGTGCTGGCACTGGGGCCGGGCGGCAGCCTTGCCGCGACCGGCGGTGTCAACCTGGCCGGCGCGGGCGCGATCTTCGACATCAGCGGATCGGGTGCGAACCAGACGATCGGGGCTTTAACGGGGGTGGCGGGCACCAGCGTCGCCCTTGGCGCTCATATGCTGAGCTTGGGCGATGGAGGGAACCAGACCTTCAGCGGGGTCATCGGCGGCTCGGGCGGCATCGTCAAGCAGGGCGTGGGCACGCTGACGCTGAGTGGTGTGAACACCTACACTGGCGGTACGACAATCAATGCCGGCACCCTGGCACTCGGCGCGGGGGGCCGACTTGCGGCAGGCTCCGCACTCTCGCTCGCCGGGGCCAGCGCCGCTTTCGACATCAGCCTCGCAGGCAGCAACCAAGCCATCGGCTCGCTGTCTGGTGTTGCCGGCAGCACCATCGCGCTCGGCTTCAACACGCTGACCTTCGGCAACGCGAACGACCAGATTTTCGCGGGAACGATCAACGGTACCGGTGGTATCACCAAGCAGGGCACGGGCATGCAGACGCTGTCCGGCGTCAGTACCTATGCCGGCACCACATTGGTTTCGGCCGGCGAGCTCCGTGTCGACGGCGCGCTTAACGGCTCGGGGCCGCTGTCCGTGGCAGCCGGTGCGACGCTGTCCGGCACTGGCAGCATTGCTGGAGCCGTGACCGTCAACGGCACCCTATCGGCGGGCCATAGTCCTGGCACGCTGACGGTCGGCTCGCTTGCACTGAATGGCGGCTCGACCTCGGTCTTCGAGCTGAATTCGCCGGGCGTGGTCGGCGGCAGCGATCCCGTCGTCGGCAACGACCTCGTCAAGGTCACCGGCAGTCTCACGCTCGGCGGCGCCCTTGATGCGCGTGCGGCGGCAGCCGGCTATTATCGGCTGTTCGACTATGGCGGCACGCTCGCGGGCAGCTTCGTCAGCCAGAGTGTGACCTCGACCCGGAGCGGTTTCGCCATCGCCAGAGCGCGGGTCGAGACGGCGACGGCAGGACAGGTCAACCTCGCCGTCTTCGGCACCGGCCAGACCATGCAGTTCTGGGACGGCACGAACGCGATCGGCAACGGCACCGTCGACGGCGGGGCCGGCACCTGGGCTACCTTTGGCACCAACTGGACCAATAGCGCCGGCAGCGCCAACGCCGGCTGGGGCGGGTCGGTCGGCGTCTTCGCCGGCGCCGCCGGCGGCGCGGTCAGCGCTGCCGGCACGATGAGTTTCGACACCCTGCAATTCTCGGCCAACGACTACGCGCTGAGCGGCGGCACGCTTTCGATCCTGCCCGCGAGCGGCTCGTCCGGCACCTTCAACGTCGATAACGGCGTCACCGCCAGCATCGCCTCGACCATCGCGGACGGCGTTGGCACGGCCGTCGCCAAGGTCGGCAACGGCAGGCTCGTGCTCTCCGGCAGCAACAGTTACAGCGGCGGCACGGCGATCGAAGGCGGCGTGCTCCAGATCTCCGCCGATGCCAATCTCGGAGCTGCCTCCGGCGGCTTGAGCCTTAACGGCGGCACCCTCGCAACCACGGCCAGCTTCGCCTCGCTTCGTCCGGTGGCGCTCGACGGCGCCGGCAGTTTCGACGTTGCGACAGGCACACAGCTCGAACTGGGCGGTGCTGTCTCCGGGACGGGCAGCCTGACCAAGCTCGGTGCCGGCACGCAGATCCTGACTGGCACCAACAGCTACACGGGCGGTACGACGATCAGCGCCGGCGTCCTGCAGATCGGCAATGGCGGCACCACCGGCTCGATCATCGGCAACGTCGTCAACAATCGCACGCTTGCCTTCAACCGCTCTGACAATATCACCTTCACCGGCACCATTTCGGGCGGCGGCGACGTGCAGAAGTTGGGGGCCGGGTCGCTCACCCTGACCGGTACTAACACCTATGGTGGCACGCTGATCCAGGCCGGCACGCTGATAGGCTCGGCGACGAGCTTCGGCCTCGGTCCCATCCACAACAACGCCGCGCTGGTCTTCGACCAGCCAGGCGACGGAACCTTCGTCCGAGCGATCAACGGCACCGGCACCCTCACCAAGCGCGGGGCGGGCAATCTCAACCTGACCGGCGACGGCAATCTGGGCGGGTCCACCACCGTCGAAGCGGGCAAGCTCTCGGTGAATGCTTCGTTCGCGAACTCGGCCGTGACCGTGATCTCGGGCGCAGCGCTCGGCGGCAGCGGCACGGTCGGCTCCACCACGATCCAATCGGGGGCGACCATTGCCCCGGGCAATTCGATCGGCACCCTCAACGTCAACGGCAACCTGACGCTGGCGCCCGGCTCAACCTATGAGGCTGAGATCGCCGGCAACGGCACCTCCGACCGCATTGCGGTGACCGGAAGCGCCATCGTCACGGGCAGCCATGTCGGCGTGACCGCGCTCGATCCGCAGACCAGCTACGTCAACGGCCAGCGCTACACGCTCCTGACCGCGACCGGCGGCGTCTCGGGCACCGCGCCCAGCGCGGTCTCGCGCTCGGCCTTCCTCGACCTCAGCGTCGACCAGCAGCCGAACCAGGTCGACCTCATCATCGCGGTCAAGGGCACGTCGCCGGTGACGCCCTCCGATCCGGTGACGCCACCCGCTCCGCCGCCTTCCATCTTCCAGGCCGTGGCGGAGACGCGCAACCAGTTCGCGACCGCCGTCGCACTGAACACGCTGCCACAGGCGGGCGGAATGCTCGCGCTCTACAACAGCCTTCTGGCGCTCGATGCGCCCTCGGCAAGGGCAGCCTTCGACACGCTCTCCGGCGAGATCCACGCCTCGGCGAAAACGGCGTTGATCGACGAGAGCTGGTTCATGCGCAATGCGATGAACGACCGGCTGCGCTCGGCCTTCGGCTCGGTCGGCGCACAGTCCGTGGCGACGATGAGCTACGGTTCCACCGCTGATCTCGCTCCGGCCGTGACGGGCCCGATGCCGACGCTGAGGTCCGATCGCTTCGCCATCTGGGGCCAGGGCTATGGCGGTTGGGGCACGACAGACAGTGATCGCAACGCGGCCGCATTAAACCGCTCGACCGGCGGATTCCTGATCGGCACCGACGCCGCCGTGTTCGAAGCGCTGCGCTTTGGGCTCGTCGCCGGCTACAGCCGCTCCGAATTTGACGTGAAGGGCAGGCAGTCCTCGGGCGAGAGCGACAACTACCATTTCGGCCTCTATGGCGGCGGGCAGTGGGGGGCACTCAGCCTGCGCACCGGCGCAAGCTATAGCTGGCACGACATGAGGACCGGCCGCACCGTCGCGTTCTCGGGCTTCGGCGACGATCCGCGCGCCGACTACGACGCCGGCACGGCGCAAATCTTCGGCGAGCTCGGCTATCGCATCGATCTGGGTCAGGTCGCGCTCGAGCCCTTCGCCGGCCTCGCCTATGTCAACCTGCACACGGACAGCTTCCGCGAGGCCGGCCGCGCCGCGGCGCTCTCCAGCCGTGGCGACGACACCAATGTGGGGTCCTCGACGCTCGGCCTGCGCGCCGCGACCAGCCTTGACCTGTTGAACATGGGCCTGACCCTGCGTGGCGGATTGGCCTGGCGCCACGCCTTTGGCGATCTCGACCCGATCGCAACCCTGGCCTTCGCCGGCAGCAACCCGTTCTCGGTCGCTGGCGTCCCGATCGCGAAGAACGCCGCCCTGATCGAGACGGGGCTCGATTTGGCCATCGGCCAAAGCGCCTCCCTCGGCCTCTCCTATACCGGCCAGCTCGCCCAGGAGTCCCAGGACCACGCCTTCAAGGGCGTGCTCGCCGTTAAATTCTGAGGGTACCGGGGGGCGCCGCAGCCGGCCTGCTTAAGGTGCGACAGGAGAGTCGTTTTCGGTCGGGCCGTTTTAGCGTTCTAGAGGTCCGGTTTCGGGCGATGAGCTAAGTTCCGCTGTTGGCGCGACGTTGCCTCGAGGCCCTCTGGATGACTCGCGACCAGTGTACGTTGGAATCTGCCCTTGCTCGGGCTTCCTCGCGTTCGTGACCGTCAACGCCAACTCTAGCAGCACGCAGCCGACTCCGGCGATGAACAGCGGACCGAGCTCGTCGCCGAACATCAGCGCCGCCGCCCCAACGCCGATGATGGGCTGGAGGTACTGGATGCTGGCCGCGACGCGAGCCGGCAGGACGCGCAATAGATGCAGCCACAGGAACAGGCCGAGCACCGTGACCATTACGCCAAGATAGACGGCCGCCCCGACGCCCATCCCCGTTTCGAGGCGGGCTAGGGAAGATCGCGGTACCTACCGTTCCGATGCCAGTCCAGACAGCGTAAGCAGTGCCGATGGGCAGGCTTTTGAGTGAGACGGCCAGAATAACCATGCTCAGTATTATACAAGCGATAGTTGCTACAGACGGAATAAGCTTGGTAAATCCATCCGTGTATTTTAACTGGATCGCCCAGAATGCCTCCAGAATTCCGGCGAATATGAGAATAATCCAAGACACCATTCACCTCAATTCCGATTTTGCGTCGAATTCGATTCGACTTCGGCGGAATATTTATTACAAACGCGGTGAATTCAATTTTGGATCGGGATTCGCTCCGGCCAAATCTCAAGCTAAATCGGACAAATACGGCAGTCCATCGCTTGACACGTATGTAGAAGACCCGCCTCGCTGATCGGTGCATTCAACACAGGTTGAGGCTGTACCCTCCGCCGGCCGGCGGGCTGCTCCCTCGTTGCCACGTCAGACCGGCTTGCTGGGATGCAGCTCGGTTACACGCTGCCTGTCGCTGGGAGCGCGTTTCGCAGCGACCGGCTTTAGTCGACGAAGCGCACAGGCACGCCTGGTTTGACCAAGTCGGCCAGCTCCTCGGCATCCCAGTTCGTCAGCCTTATGCAGCCGTGCGAGGTTGTCTTGCTGACTTTCGAGGGCTCAGGCGTGCCATGGATGCCAAAGGTCGGTTTCGAAAGTGCGACCCAGACTGAGCCTACAGGGCCGTTCCGCCCCGGGGGCAGGGTCAACTTTTTGCGGTTGCTCCCCTGCTGAAAGTTCTTTTCTGGATCGTAGGTGTAGTCAGGATTTCGCACCACTCGGATGACCGTGTGCTCGCCGCTCGGTGAGGGAGTCTCTTCGCTCCCTATCGTCGCGGGATAACTCGCGAGGATGCGATTATCAGCTCCATAAACGGTCACCATGCCCGTTGACTTGACCGCCTCGATGCGCGTTGCCGCCCCCTTCTGGATGTCTCGCCCCGGCGATGCGACATGCATCTCGCTGCCCGCTGTTGTCATCCGTACCTTAGGGTTCAGCGCGACAAGCAATACCTCGCTCATATGGAAGCGCTCGGCAAACATCTCTTTGGCGGAGGTGTAGGAAAGCCGCCTCAGCTTCGCTTGGCGGGAGTAGTCGCGAGGAAGCCGTTTGACAAACCGATAGCGCGCGTCCGCCTTCGCAATCTCGTAAGGCACGATCACGTCGGTGATTGCGTCGCCCCCGAGCACTCGGCGCGCGCGCCTTGCGGGAACGCAGAGTGGCGCATCTGCCCTTTATCGGCGGTTTGATTGCGGCCGTGGGGCTTATATGGCTGGGCTTCCTGCCGTCGCAGGCGGACTATCTCGGTGACGTCCTCGGACCGACGCTGCTGATCGGCTGCGGCACGGGCCTCTTGATCGCCAGCGCGGTTCATGCTGCCATCGCCGGCATCCAGCCTGCCGATACCGGACTTGCCTCGGGCCTGCTCAATACCTCGCGTCAGATCGGCGGCGCGCTCGGCATCGCCGGCTTCGGGGCGCTGGCGCATGCCGTTGCCGGGAACCACAGCGGGGATGCGGCCGCGGAAGCCGCCATGCTCGCGGGCCATCACGCCGCCTTCTTCGCCACCGGCGTCGTCAGCGCGCTCACCGGCCTGCTGTCGCTGATGCTGCGGCACGACCAGTCCTGAGCCGCGCGTCGCGTGGCGGTCGCGTCACTGATGATTAATGTAGGGGCGTCCGGGCTGAAATCACCTCGTGTCCAGCGATCCGCTGCACGGCATTGACCAACTCAAGGTCGAAGATCGGTCCGTAGTCCGGGCCAGTCACCGCACGAAGCTCCAGGCGTCCTTCGTCCGTTTCTAGGGTTTTGATCTGCTCGGCTCGATTGACAGACAGACCATACTACAGATTGATCCCCGCCAGCGCGGCAGGAAGCTGGCGCAGATACGCAGCGGGGGGCGCCCACGAGACTGGAAAGTTGACCGAAGCTCCGGTGCCACGGTGCGATGGGCCTATCRGCGCCGGGTAGAATGAGCTCCAAGTGTTCGGAACGGCCGTGATCGGCTTCGACGCGGATCGCAGCGTTCTCAATCATTCGCGTGCGGCTCCGGTCGGACCGCCTGAGGACGGCGCCGCCAGGTTGATCGAGGGAAAGAAATCGCTGGTCATCGGGCCGCGAGAACCACTCTGACGAAACACGACCGACCCACTCGCCGCGCGTAAGGTCTCCTTGAAACCGCCGCTTATCTCCATGGCAGGCCGCGGAAGCCTCTCTTCAGGCTTTACCCGTCACAGAAGCCCCGCTTCGCTCTCACTTTCCAGATGACCTAGGGGGAGGCTTCGCCAACCAGATATGTCGTCTGCTGCTTGACAGCTCTCTAGACTCGCAACATATCAAGTTGCATGAGAAGAGATAGCCGATTATCGGGCGTTCTGCACGTCCTCCTTCACATGGCCGAGCAGCAGGGCCCGACCACATCTGAGGTCTTGGCTCGGGCCATGGACACGAACCCTGTCGTGATCCGAAGAATCATGGGGGGGCTTCGCGACGGAGGCTATGTCCGATCGGAGAAGGGGCATGGCGGAGGCTGGACTATAGCCCGCAACCTCAACGAGGTAACGCTTCGCGACATTTACGATGCTCTCGGGAGGCCCGAACTCCTGGCGATGGGCAATCGTACCGAGGCTCCGGGGTGTCTCGTCGAGCAGGCGGTCAATGCCGCTCTCGGCGACGCCTTCGACGAAGCTGAAGCACTTCTCCTTCGTCGTTTCGGTGACATTTCCCTCGCCACTCTAAGTGCGGATTTTCACAAGCGGCTCGCGGCATGGGGCGGATCGCCAACGCTGGAGACAAGTCATGCAACATGATGCGATCATCATCGGAGGTAGCTTTGCCGGTCTCGCTGCCGCAACCTATCTTGGGCGGGCGCGGCGAAGCGTGTGCGTGATTGACGCGGGCGAGCCGCGTAATCGCTTCGCTGAGGCTTCCCACGGCTTCCTTGGCTTCGACGGCAGCAATCCGCAGTCGATTCTGGCGAGCGCGCGTGATCAGATCGCTGCGTATCCTAGCGTGGCGATGATCAGCGCGGAGGCGATCGAAGGGCATACGCAGGAGGATGGCTTCACCGTTGTATTATCCGGTGGCAAGGAAATCTCAGCGCGCAAGTTGATCCTGGCGTTTGGCCTTCGCGATAGCCTCGAGCCGATCCCGGGCCTGCGGGAGCGCTGGGGTAAGACGGTGCTGCATTGCCCTTATTGCCATGGTTTCGAGTTCAGCGAACAACCGCTGGGGGTCCTTTTCCGCACGCCAATGTCGGCTCATCAAGCGTATCTCGTCGCAGAGTGGGGCCCGACGACCCTGTTCCTCAATGGCGCCGATCTCGATCCCAAGACCGCAGGATTGCTCTCCGCCCGTGGGGTAAGGGTAGAGGCACGAAGGGTCGTCAGACTCGTTGGCGAGGACGGTTCACTGACTGCCGTCGAGCTGGACGGTGGAGACCAGATACGCTTGGCTGCCCTGTACGTCGCGCCGCAGTCCGAATTGTCGAGCGCAATCGCGCGACAATTCGGCGTCGCTATCGATGAAGGGCCTATCGGCCCAATAATTCGGACGGACTCAGACAAGATGACCACGGTGCGTGGCCTTTATGCCGCCGGAGACATTGCCCGCGCTCCGCATAGTGTGAGCTGGGCCGTCGCTGACGGTGTGACGGCAGGAACGGCGGCTCATCGCGCGCTCGTGTTCGGGTGAGTGCGGATCTCGTTGAAAGCCATTCTCGATTGGGCCGGACTGCGATCTGCGCGAAGCGCTGCGCGCATCCGAGAGCATTCCTCGGCCCAGCTCGCTGCGAGGCCCCGTCAGGTGCCGGACGCTCGCGTCGCGCCGTCCGCGCGGCAAAACTTGCAAGCCGCCGTCGCGGCTTTTCCGAGGCGACGACGTCAGCTGGCTCGAACCTTCTCCGAGTACAGGTCCGCAAATGTCGCCTGGAGCACGTTCTTCTGGATCTTGCCCATCGCGTTGCGGGGAAGCTCGTCGACGAATACGACGCGCTTCGGCTGCTTGTATTTCGCCAACCGATCGGCCAGGGCCGCTTCCACCCTCGCTTATACTGCAACACCGTGGAAGCTACGATCTCGGCGGCCCTGGGCGGCTGGGGGTTGGCGCGCATCCTATCCTACCAAGGCGCGAAGGCGATCGCCGAAGGGCGGCTCATGCCCGTCTTGGAAGATTTCGAGGAGCCGCCGTTGCCCATCCAGGTGGTTCACGCCGAAGGTCGGAGCGCGTCGGCCAAGACACGCGCGTTCGTGGATTTTGCGGTCGAGAACCTTCGCGCGACGCTGAGGCCGAGCGTTACCGCCTGACGGGTTTGCCCTGCGCTGTGTTTCCCCCCGGCCGCTATCTTGAAATGCGTTCTCGACCGCCCGCGCAACGCCACTCAGGCCCGTGTCTCCAGAGCGCGTTCAGCAGGGCCGGTCGGGTTTCGGGCGACCACCTTGAGCTCGAAGTCGAACCCGGCGAGCCACGTCATGCCGACGGCCGTCCAGGTCGGATATCTGTTTCGGCGAAGTCCTGCTTCACGACCGGGGCGGAGCTGGTCGTCAATGGCGGCTTGACGGCCCGCGGACCCGGTTGCGCGCTGAAGCAAAGCTCGGCTGTTCTTGACGGCGACCGGCGGAGAAGAGCAATCTCGCCAACGCTGCAAGGCGTGCTCGGACTGACGTCCGCCTCTTCGAATCGATCCTCCGGAAGCCGACTGACCGTAATCCATCAGATCCGGTCGTTCGCGATCACTGACACGCGGGTACCAAGCGTGTGATTTTGCCCCACTAGGAGGGGTCTTGGGCGTCAACTCGTCAGGTTTTGCTCCAGAAACGGGCTGGCTCACGATGGCGGTCGGTTTTCGCATTGACATATCGGAAAATATCGATATGGTTAGGATATGGAATTGCTCGAAATATTCAAAGCCCTCTCAAACCGTACACGCCTTGAAATTTTGAAAGGTTTGAAGGATCCCGCGAAGAATTTTCCTCCCCAGGATGAAGGTGACGTCCTGACGGTAGGAGTCTGCGTCAGTAGTATTCAAGAAGGCGTCGGACTGTCGCAGTCAACAGTGTCTGATTACCTTGCAACTCTGCAACGGGCCGGCTTAGTAGAAGTGAGGCGCATCGGTCAGTGGACCTACTACAAGCGAAACGAAGCCACCATCAGTGCTCTCGCCGACATCATAGGGAAAGAATTGTAATTTCTTACCGCGATATATCGAGAATTCTCGATATCCCTTTTTATCGAACCGAGGATCTCTAATGAAAGCGATAACACTCAACTGTTTTGGTGGCCCGGAATCGTTCGAGCTTACAGAAGTACCAAAGCCTGTTCCGCAGGCAGGACAAGTACTGGTGCGCGTATATGCTACGTCGATCAACCCGCTGGACTATCAGGTTCGGCGCGGCGACTATCGCGACTATGTCCCACTCCCGGCCATTACCGGCCATGACGTATCTGGGGTTGTCGAAGCGGTTGGACCCGGCGTGACGGCATTCTCTCCGGGAGACGAAGTCTGGTACACCCCGCAAATTTTTGACGGGCCGGGAAGTTATGCCGAATACCACGTTGCGAATGAAAACATCATCGCAAGGAAACCCGCCTCGCTGAGCCATCTGGAAGCGGCAAGCCTGAGCCTCGTGGGCGGCACGGTGTGGGAGGCCCTCGTCACGCGTATTTCTCTTAGAGTAGGAGAAACCATCCTGATCCACGGCGGTGCCGGAGGGGTTGGTCATGTGGCGATCCAGGTTGCAAAAGCCATCGGTGCGAAGGTGTTCACGACCGTTCGCGAAGACAACTTCGAATTCGCACGAAGTGTTGGCGCTGATGTCGTCATCGACTACAGGAAAGAAGACGTTGTCAGCGCTATCATGCGCGAGACGGATGGTCGCGGAGTCGATGTTGTGTTCGACACCATTGGTGGCGACACATTGTCCAGCAGCCCGAACGTGCTCGCGCAACTTGGCCGCGTTGTCTCGATCGTAGACATCGCACAGCCGCAGAACCTCATCGAAGCGTGGGGCAAGAACGCAAGCTATCACTTCGTTTTCACGAGACAGAACCGCGGCAAGCTTGATGAGCTGACCACGTTGGTGGAGCGCGGTCAGCTACGGCCGCACCTTGGCGCTGTTTATTCGCTCGCTGACATCTCCCTCGCCCATGCCCGGCTTGAGACGCCGAACAACGGTGTCCGGGGTAAAATCGCGATTGCGATCGACCCGTCGGCCAACACTACGCGCGCCAATTCGTAAACATGACCGCTCAATTTAAAGGTCCAGCCATGATTTATGAGATCGCTCTGCTGCCGATTTACAAGGAGAAAATTGAAGCGTTCAGCCAAGCATTCACCGAAGTTCTTCCGTTGCTTAGCCGCGCGCAGGGTTATCGTGGTCACCTTCTGGCGCAGGGAATCGAAACGCCCGAAGTATTCAACCTTATCGTGCGATGGCGATCGCTTGAGGATCACACACTGATCCGCCCCCGCGGAGAGGTCCGATGTGATTGTTAGTGTACGGTTGGCCTCGGCGCTAGCGCGGGCGGCGTAGCCGGTCTGGTTTGCGCAGCCGGCCGCGCGGTCATGGCTGGGATGAAGACCTCTGGCGCGGGAGGCCTGTAGCC
>NZ_JBFTIC010000021.1:0-20586 GCF_056394545.1 Allobosea sp. 10N428
CGCACGACGGACGTGACCGGCGTGGTGACCCTGCCGGAAGGCACGGAGATGGTGATGCCGGGCGACAACATCTCGATGGAGGTGACGCTGATCGCCCCGATCGCGATGGAAGAGAAGCTGCGCTTCGCCATCCGCGAAGGCGGCCGCACGGTTGGAGCAGGTGTTGTTGCTTCGATCATTGCTTGATCGAAGCAACAGCGATGTCCGCGCAACCCGCGGACTTTGCGGCGCCGGCGTCGTCGCTTCGATCATTGCCTGATCGACGCGCATAGCGATTTGGGAAGGGGCGGTGGCGACACCGCCCTTTTTCTTTGGGCGCGGCAGCTCTGCGCGCATGCCTTGAACGCAAGGCTAGTCTCGTCCCGTGGTCTGTGCGGCTCATCCGTTCCATGCTCTCAATCGCCTGGAGAGAGCGGATCAGCCGCTCCGATCGTCGAGGAGCCTGCCCATGTCGTTCAAGCCGCCGTTTCCCGGCATCCATTCGATCGTCTTCGCCTTGTTCGACGAGCATGAGCGGCTCGACCGGGCGGCGATGCGCAAGCAGGCTCAAATCAGCGTCGAGCTCGACGTTCAGGGCATGGCGGCGCTCGGCCTCGCCACAGAGGTCTCCAAGCTGAGCTTCAGCGAACGCTGCACGGTGATGGAGTGGATGGCGGAGGATGTCGCGGGGAGGAAGCCGCTAGCCTTCACCATCTTCGGTTCCTCCGTCGCGGAGCAGGCCGAACTCGTAAAGGTCGCGGAGAAGAACGGCGCCGACTGGGTGATTCTTCAACCGCCGATGGTCGGCAGCTTCGCCGCCGCCGAGTATATCCGCTTCTTCGGCCGCATCGCCGACACGACCTCCCTGCCGGTCGCGATCCAGAATGCGCCGGCCTATATGGGGCGCGGCCTGTCTGCCGAGGACATTCGCGAATTGACGCGCCGGCACCCGAATATCAGCCTGATCAAGGGCGAGGGCTCGGTGATCGAAATCGAGCGGCTGATCGCGGTGACCGAAGGCCGGCTACCTATTCTGAACGGGCGCGGCGGGCTGGAACTCATCGACAATTTCCGGGCCGGCTGCAGCGGCATGATCCTGGCGCCCGACACGATCGACTACGCGCTGCGGGCCTATAACCGCTACCGAGCGGGCGACGAGGCCGGAGCGGACGCGGCCTATCGCGAGGTGCTGCCTGCGATCACCTTCATCATGCAGTCGATCGAGACGCTGCTCTGCTATGGCAAGCGCATCTTCGGTGCACGCGCCGGCATTCCGATCCACGACCGCGGGCCGGCGTTGAGGCCGACCGAATTTGGCCAGAAGCTAGTCGAGCGCTATGCCCGCGCACTCGGTCCCTACAGCAAATGAGGATGCCTGAAGATTTCGACTTGAAATGTGACGCGCCTTGGGGCACATCACGCCCACCTGCAGGGGTGTAGCTCAGTTGGTAGAGTACCGGTCTCCAAAACCGGTTGTCGTAGGTTCGAGCCCTACCGCCCCTGCCAGTCGCTCTTTGAGCGGCCGATGCGCAGACCGCAACGCGGTTCTTCGAGCGCCATGACCCAGAACATCTACGACGACGAGACTTTTTTCGCGGGCTACAGCCGGCTGCCGCGTTCCGTCCACGGATTGGACGGGGCGCCGGAATGGCCCGTGCTGCGTTCGATGCTGCCGGAACTCGCCGGCAAGAGCGTGCTCGATCTCGGCTGCGGATTCGGCTGGTTCTGCCGTTTCGCCGCGGGCGAGGGCGCCCGGAGCGTCCTGGGAATCGATGTTTCGGGGAAGATGCTGGAGCGCGCGCGGCGCGTGACGGCCGACGCCAGCGTCGCCTACGAGCGGGCCGATCTCGAAAGCTATGCGCCGCCGGCCGAAGCCTTCGATCTCGTCTACAGCTCGCTCGCCTTCCACTACATCGTCGATCTCGCTGGCCTGTTCGCGCGGGCATATGCGGCGCTGACGCCGGGTGGGGCGCTGGTCTGCTCGGTCGAACATCCGATCATGACGGCGCCGGTGCGGCAGGAATGGCTCAGCGATGCGGATGGGCGGGCGACCTGGCCGGTCAACGGCTATCTCGACGAGGGTGAGCGCGTCAGCAACTGGCTCGCCGAAGGTGTCGTCAAGCGCCACCGCACCATTGCGACCTATTTCGATCTGCTGCGGGGAGCGGGCTTCGCGCCGGGCAAGCTCGTCGAATGGGCCCCGAGCCCCGAGCAGGTCTCAGCCGAGCCAGGCTGGGCGAAGGAGCGCGAGCGGCCTTTCTTCCTGCTGGTCGCCGCGAGCCGGAGCTGAGCCGCCCGCGAGCCGAAAGGGTCTTGGCTAAAGGCCTCAAGCGATGTAAGAGGCTTGCAATGACGGCGCGCGACCCTCCCCGGGTCCCGCGCCGCGAATGTTTCAGGACGGCCGATTCGGTACGCAGCGGGGCTGCGGGCGGGGTCGGAACCCGAGGTGGTTCATGGCGAAATCCAATCCCTTCCAGTTCCTGCAGGATGTGCGCACCGAGGCGTCCAAGGTCACTTGGCCCTCGCGTCGCGAGACGCTCATCACCACGGGCCTGGTGCTCGCGATGGTGGTCGTCTCCAGCCTGTTCTTCCTCTTTACCGACACCGTCATCCGCTGGGTGCTCGGCATCATCCTCGGCGCCCGTTGAACGGAATTACGAACGTGAGCACCCGCTGGTACATCGTCCACGCCTATTCCAACTTCGAGAACAAGGTCGCGCAGTCGATCAAGGATCAGGCGCAGCAGCGCAATCTCGCCGACAAGTTCGACGAGGTGCTGGTGCCGACCGAGAAGGTCGTCGAGGTTCGCCGTGGCCGCAAGGTCGATACTGAGCGCAAGTTCTTCCCGGGCTATGTGCTGGTGAAGTGCGAGATGACCGACGAGGTCTACCACCTCATCAAGAACACGCCGAAGGTCACCGGCTTCCTCGGTGCCGACAAGGCCAAGCCCATGCCGATCCCGGAGCATGAGGCGATGCGGATCAAGGGCCAGGTCGCCGAGGGCATCGAGCGCCCCAAGCCGACGGTGGTCTTCGAGGTCGGCGAGCAGGTCAAGGTGGCGGACGGCCCCTTCGCCTCGTTCAACGGCGTCGTCGAGGATGTCGATCACGCCCGTGCCCGCCTCAAGGTCGCGGTCTCGATCTTCGGGCGCGCCACGCCGGTCGAGCTAGAATACGGTCAGGTCGAGAAGCTCTGAGCCAGCAGGCTGTTTCGGGTCGGTTCCTGGCGGCTTCCGTTAGGTTAATCGGCCTTTAACACAACTGCGCCAAGGCTCTGCGTCGGTAATCCGACGCAGGGCGCGATGTTTCCCAGATTCTTCAAAGCTACGGTCCGCCAGCGGCTGACGCTCTGGGCATTGATGCTCGGCATCCTCGCTTGCGTATTAGGCGCGGCCGAGTTCATCGGCTCCGTGAAGCTCGCCGGTTTCGCCAGGGCGATTGCTGCCCATACCGATGCGGTGGCAGTGCTCTCGGAAACGGATGCCGCATTGAGCCGCATCGTCGTGACGATCGTCTCGGGAGCCGATCGCGGCGCTCTGCCAGTCGACATCGAAGCCATGCAGGCCGCGATGAAAGCGGTCGCGGCGCGCAGCGACGGCGAAATTGCCGCCCGCGCGGACGATGCCGTCCGGGGGCTGCAGGAGTTTTCATCGAAGCTGGGGGCCGACGCTGCGGTTGCGCGCGCGGCACTGCGCAAAGCTGTCGAGCAGCGCAACGAACTGCGCGTGCAGTTGAACGCGGCGGTGGCGAGCGTCAGCGAAGCGCTCGGCGCGCATGTCGAAAACTCGCGGCAAAACACCATGCTTCTGGCGGCGCTTGGCCTTTTTGTCGTGGCTCTGATCGTCGCGTTCGAGCATCGCTGGCTGGTGCGTCCGATCTCGACGATGGCCATGGCGCTGTCTGCGCCTGGAGAGGATGCCGGCTGGGTACGCAAACTCGCGCGTCGCGGCGACGAGATCGGTATGCTCGGCCGGGCGCTGCATGCCCATCTGTCCGAGGAAAAGACGAGGCAGGAGGCCGCGAAGGAGCGGCTGGCCTCGCTTGCCGGAGAGGTCGAGCGGCAGCGTGCGCTGCGTGTCAGAGGGCAGGCTTTCCAGGGCAACATCGCCGGCATCGCCACGGCGCTGGAAACTCACGCCGCGAGCATGACCGACGCATCGAACGAACTCTCGCAGCTCTCCGGCTTCGTGGATCAGCATGCCGGCGCCGCGGCGCAGTCGAGCCAGCGCGCGGCCAATCATGTCGAACAGATGTCTTCGTCCCTGAACGAGATTGCCGAGCTCCTCGCAACGACGGCCGGGGAGGCGCAGCGGACGTCCGACATCGCGAATACTGCGAAGGCGCTCGTGGTGGAGGCGACGGATGACAGCGTGCTGCTGCGCGAGGCGGTCGGATCGATCTCGGCCGTGGTGACGCTGATCAGCACCGTCGCCAACCAGACCAATCTGCTTGCGCTCAACGCGACGATCGAGGCGGCCCGGGCCGGGGAAAGCGGTCGTGGTTTCGCGATCGTGGCCGCCGAGGTGAAGCAACTCGCCAACCGTACGGCGGAAGCGACGGGGCAGGTGCGGCAAGGGCTCGACTCGATCGGCACCGCGGCCGAGCGGATCATCGGCCGCATCGGCGCACTGGTCGCCTCGGTCAATGCCGTCGAGACCGCCGCCGACTCGATTGCGGAGCTGGCGCGCCGACAGGACGACACCTCCCGCTCGATCAATATCGGGACCGCCCAGACAGCCGGGGATGTGCGCGGCATGGCGGAGCAGGTCGAGCAGGTCGCCGGCATGATCGAAGACTGGCGGCGGATGACGGAACGGATGGCGCGGACCTCCGCCGACATCGACGGGCAAGCCGCAGCCCTGCGCCACGCGGTCGACAGCTTCATGACCGAGACACAAGGCGTGCAGCGCGCATGACGATGCCGGTCGATTCCCCAGGCTCATCGAAGGCCCGACGTATGCGGGGCGGCGATCTTGGCTTTCCGCGCCTCGCCAAGGTGCTGCACTGGGGCACGGCGGCGCTCGTCCTTGTGCTGTTTTGCGTTGGAATCCTGATGAAGGAGGTCGGGAGCGGCCCCTGGACGGATGCGCTCATGACCTTCCACAAGACGACCGGCTTCTTGCTGCTGCTTCTGGTCATGGTTCGAATCGCCTATCGGCTTCTGGCGCGCCTGGGCGGGCATTGGCCCCGTGCGGCGGGCGGCAGGGCGGTCCACAGGATGCTCTATGGCCTGTTGATCGTGATCCCGTTGCTCGGATTGGCTGGAGTGTCCGATTTCGACGCACGGGAGATCTATGGCGGGATTTCTCTGCCAGCGATCTGGCCGGAAGGCGCCGGTTATGCGGGTATATTGTTCCGCAGCCACGCGATTCTGGCTTTCACGCTCATGGGGCTCGTCGCCCTGCATGTCTGCCTCGCGCTCGACGACGATATCCAGCATGCAGCCCGGATCGATGCGGGGAAGACGCTGCCTGCGACCGCAACGCCCTCTTCCCTTTCCAGCCCATCTGTGCGATAGGCCGCGCCTCAACCGCGTGGGAGACGCGCCGGTCGCCAGCCGGATCAAACACGTCGCACCACGCACTGCAACCACCCCGGCCCCGGCGGAGAGCGTCGGCGGGCAGGGGCGTCGTCGTTCCGATAGGCAGCGGAGCGGACGGCAGGAGCAGCCATCATGGCGAAGAAGATCACGGGCTACGTGAAGCTTCAGGTTCCGGCGGGCGCGGCCAATCCGTCGCCGCCGATCGGTCCCGCGCTCGGTCAGCGCGGCCTCAACATCATGGAATTCTGCAAGGCCTTCAATGCGAAGACCCAGCAGATGGAAAAGGGCATGCCGATCCCGGTGATCATCACCGCGTATCAGGATCGCTCCTTCACCTTCGAGATGAAGCAGCCGCCGGTGTCCTACTGGCTGAAGAAGGCCGCTGGCCTGACTGCCGGCTCGAAGACCCCGGGCCGTGGCGGCAATGTCGGCAAGGTCACCGCCGCTCAGATCGCCGAGATCGCCGAGAAGAAGATGGCCGATCTCAACTGCGACACCGTCGAATCGGCTTCGGCCATGATCCGTGGCTCGGCCAGGTCCATGGGCCTGGAAGTCGTGGGCTGAGGGGAGGCTGACAATGGCACATACCGGAAAGCGCGTCGTTCAGGGCCGTGAAGGCATTGACCGCACCAAGCTGTACTCGCTCGATCAGGCCGTCACCTTCGTCAAGGAGCGCGCCAACGCCAAGTTCGACGAGACCGTCGAGATCGCGATGAATCTCGGCGTCGATCCGCGTCACGCCGACCAGATGGTCCGCGGCGTCTGCAACCTACCGAACGGCTCGGGCCGCACGCTGCGCGTTGCCGTCTTCGCTCGCGGCGCCAAGGCTGACGAAGCCAAGGCTGCGGGCGCTGACATCGTCGGCGCCGAGGAACTGGTCGAGTCCGTCCAGAAGGGCGAGATCAATTTCGATCGCTGCATCGCGACCCCGGACATGATGGGTCTCGTCGGTCGTCTCGGCAAGGTGCTCGGCCCGCGCGGCCTGATGCCGAACCCGCGCGTCGGCACCGTCACCATGGACGTCACCGCCGCCGTCGCCGCTTCGAAGGGTGGTTCGGTCGAGTTCCGCGTCGAGAAGGCCGGCATCATCCACGCCGCCGTCGGCAAGGCCTCGTTTTCGGCCGAGAAGCTCTCGGAGAACATCAAGGCGTTCGTCGACTCGGTCGCCAAGGCGAAGCCCGCCGGCGCCAAGGGCACCTATATCCAGCGCGTCGCGATCTCGTCGACCATGGGCCCGGGCGTCAAGGTCGAGCCGAACACCGTCATCGGCGGCTGATTGGTCTGAGGAAGGGCGGCCGGACAACCGGCCGCTCGCCGCTCTTGATTTCGTGATGTCAAGAGCCTACTTGGCAGGAGCAGGCGAAAGCGCTATACGCACGCCTGTTTCCATGAGTGACGAGGCTCCGGCGTGCTTGACACGAAGGGGTCCGTTTCGCGTTTTTCGGCGGGTTTCCGCTGAAGAAATGGGTGTTTCAGGGTCGGGAGAGAGATCTTTCGAGCAGGAATCACCCAGTCCTGTCTGAGACTGCAGGTGCCTTCCCGGTTCGTCCGGGAGCATAATTTCGCCAAGAGGCCTGCATAGACGGTGCAAGAGCTTAGTCCCGGATCGCGAGATCCGGAGAAGACGGTTCGAACCATCTCGCCCGGTCGTGATCCTCAAAGGGTCGGGAGCGGGGACAGGGCACCAAGCGTCGCTTCACGGGACGCCGGTGTCAACCGGGGTTCCAGGAAGCGGCATTTGCAACCGGCGGCGAGCCCTCAAAAGCTTGTCGCCTACCGGAGAGAGCCCAGTGGATAAAGCGGCAAAGAAAGATGCCGTCGCGTCGCTGAACGATGTGTTTGCGAACACGTCGGTCGTCGTCGTGGCCCACTATGCGGGTTTGACCGTGGCCCAGTTCCAGAAGCTTCGTCGCGAGATGAAGGCGAATGGCGCCACTGTTAAGGTCGCAAAGAACCGCTTGGCCAAGATCGCTCTTGAAGGCACCGACGTCGCGTCCATCAGCAATCTGCTGACGGGTCCCACCCTGATCGCTTATTCCAACGATCCGGTCGCGGCGCCGAAGGTCGCCAGCGCTTTCGCCAAGGAGAACGACAAGCTCGTCATCCTGGGCGGCGCGATGGGCAAGACCGCCCTGAACCCCGATGGTGTCAAGGCTCTGGCCACGATGCCCTCGCTCGACGAACTGCGTGCAAAGCTCATCGGCCTTATCCAGGCCCCGGCTACGAAGCTTGCGCAGCTCACGAACGCGCCCGCCGGCAAGCTGGCACGCGTGGTTCAGGCTTATGCCGACAAGAATGCGGCTTGAAGCCAGCAAACCGTTATCGTTCGAACCTCTTAAAACAGGAAGTTAAACATGGCCGATCTCGCCAAGCTCGTCGACGATCTCTCGTCGCTCACCGTTCTCGAGGCCGCTGACCTCGCCAAGATGCTCGAAGAGAAGTGGGGCGTTTCCGCCGCTGCCGCCGTCGCCGTTGCGGCTGGCCCGGCTGCCGGTGGCGCTGCCGCCGCCGCTGTTGAAGAGCAGACCGAGTTCACCGTCGTTCTTGCCGCCGCCGGCGACAAGAAGATCGAGGTGATCAAGGAAGTCCGCGCCATCACCGGCCTCGGCCTCAAGGAAGCCAAGGACCTGGTCGAAGGCGCTCCGAAGCCGGTCAAGGAAGGCGTTGGCAAGGACGAGGCCGAGAAGCTCAAGAAGCAGCTCGAGGCCGTCGGCGCCAAGGTCGAGCTCAAGTGAGCTTGGGCCGGCTGATGCCGGTCCGACCGTAGTCAAAACAGACAGTCCCGGGGCAGCTACGCCTCCGGGGCTGTCGCGTCGTTTCCGCGCAGATGCGCGGGAGTTGTTGTCGAAGTTTGCTGCAACCGTGCAGCGCGGCTTCGATGGAAATGCGGGGTCGGCGCGATGCTGCGCCGAACGGCTCACCCGGCGGCCTGGTGCCGTCCTTGCCCGGACCGCCGGGTGAGCCGTCCGAAGAGATTGCGAGGAACAACATGGTCAATTCGCTCCAGGGTCGCAGGCGCGTCCGCAAGTTCTTCGGCAAACTCAAGGAAGTGGCGCAGATGCCGAACCTCATCGAGGTTCAGAAGGCGTCCTACGACCAGTTCCTGATGGTCGACGAACCCAAGGGCGGCCGGCCCGACGAAGGCCTTCAGTCCGTCTTCAAGTCGGTCTTCCCGATCGGTGACTTCTCCGGCGCCTCGCTGCTGGAGTTCGTGAAATACACCTTCGAGCCGCCGAAATACGACGTCGACGAGTGCCGCCAGCGCGGCATGACCTTCTCTGCGCCGCTCAAGGTGACGCTGCGCCTGATCGTGTTCGATATCGATCCGGACACCCAGGCCAAGTCGGTCAAGGACATCAAGGAGCAGGATGTCTACATGGGCGACATGCCGCTCATGACGGATAACGGCACCTTCATCGTGAACGGCACCGAGCGCGTCATCGTCTCGCAGATGCACCGTTCGCCGGGCGTGTTCTTCGACCACGACAAGGGCAAGACCCATTCCTCGGGCAAGCTGCTCTTCGCCGCGCGCATCATCCCCTATCGCGGTTCTTGGCTCGACATCGAGTTCGACGCCAAGGACATCGTCTACGCCCGTATCGACCGGAAGCGTAAGATCCCGGTCACCTCGCTGCTGTTCGCGCTCGGCATGGACGGCGAGGAGATCCTCAACCGCTTCTACAACCACATCACCTACACCAAGGACGCCAAGGGCTGGCGCGTTCCCTACGATGCGGAGCGCATGAAGGGCTTCAAGGCCACCGAGGACATGATCGACGCCGACACCGGCGAGGTCGTGGTCGAGGCCGGCAAGAAGCTTGTCGCCCGCACGGCCCGCCAGCTCGCCGAGAAGGGCCTCAAGTTCCTGCGCGCGCAGGACGAGGACCTGTACACCCAGTACATCGCCGAGGACCTGGTCAATCCGGCGACGGGTGAAGTCTATGCCGAGGCCGGCGAGGAGATCACCGAGAAGCTGCTGAAGCAGCTCACCGATGACGGCTTCGACGAGATCACGGTGCTCGACATCGACCACATCACGGTCGGCCCGTACATCCGCAACACGCTCAATGTCGACAAGAACTCGCGCCGCGAGGAAGCCCTGTTCGACATCTACCGCGTGATGCGTCCCGGCGAGCCGCCGACCCTCGAGACGGCTGAGAACATGTTCCAGTCGCTGTTCTTCGACGCCGAGCGCTACGACCTCTCCGCCGTCGGCCGCGTGAAGATGAACATGCGCCTCGACCTCGACGCCGAGGACACCGTGCGCATCCTGCGCAAGGAGGACATCTTCGCGGTCGTGAAGGCGCTGGTCGACCTGCGCGACGGCAAGGGCGAGATCGACGACATCGACCATCTCGGCAACCGCCGCGTCCGCTCGGTCGGCGAGCTCATGGAGAACCAGTACCGCCTGGGCCTGCTGCGCATGGAGCGCGCCATCAAGGAGCGCATGTCCTCGGTCGATATCGACACGGTCATGCCGCAGGACCTGATCAACGCGAAGCCGGCGGCTGCCGCCGTGCGCGAGTTCTTCGGCTCCTCGCAGCTCTCGCAGTTCATGGACCAGACGAACCCGCTCTCGGAAGTCACGCATAAGCGTCGTCTTTCGGCGCTTGGCCCGGGTGGTCTGACCCGCGAGCGCGCCGGCTTCGAGGTGCGCGACGTGCACCCGACGCATTACGGCCGCATCTGCCCGATCGAGACGCCGGAAGGCCCGAATATCGGCCTGATCAACTCGCTCGCCACCTTCGCGCGGGTTAACAAATACGGCTTCATCGAGAGCCCGTATCGCCGCATCCGCGACGGCAAGGTCACGGACGAGGTGATCTATCTCTCGGCGATGGAAGAGGCGAAGTACAACGTCGCCCAGGCGAATGCCGCCGTCGACAAGGAAGGCCGCCTGACCGACGACCTGATTGTCTGCCGTCGCGCCGGCGAAGTCATCGTCACCCCGGTCGACAAGGTCGACTTCCAGGACGTGTCGCCGAAGCAGCTCGTCTCGGTCGCCGCGGCGCTGATCCCGTTCCTTGAGAACGACGACGCGAACCGCGCGCTGATGGGCTCGAACATGCAGCGCCAGGCGGTGCCGCTGGTTCGCGCCGACGCGCCCTTCGTCGGCACCGGCATGGAAGCGGTTGTGGCCCGTGACTCGGGCGCCGCGATTGCAGCCCGCCGCGCCGGCATCGTCGACCAGGTCGACGCGACCCGTATCGTCATCCGCGCTTCGGAGGAGATGGATCCGACGAAGCCGGGCGTCGACATCTACCGGCTGCAGAAGTTCCAGCGCTCGAACCAGTCGACCTGCATCACGCAGCGTCCGCTGGTGCGCGTCGGCGACGTCGTCAAGAAGGGCGACATCGTCGCCGACGGCCCGTCGACCGAGTTCGGCGAGCTCGCGCTCGGCCGTAACGTGCTCGTCGCGTTCATGCCGTGGAACGGCTACAACTTCGAGGACTCGATCCTTCTCTCCGAGAAGATCGTCTCCGAGGACGTCTTCACCTCGATCCATATCGAGGAGTTCGAGGTCATGGCCCGCGACACCAAGCTGGGCCCTGAGGAAATCACGCGCGACATTCCGAACGTTTCGGAAGAGGCGCTGAAAAACCTCGACGAAGCCGGCATCGTCTATATCGGCGCAGAAGTGGCGGCGGGCGACATTCTCGTCGGCAAGATCACGCCGAAGGGCGAGAGCCCGATGACCCCGGAAGAGAAGCTGCTGCGCGCCATCTTCGGCGAGAAGGCTTCGGACGTCCGCGACACCTCGCTGCGCGTTCCGCCCGGCGTGCAGGGCACGATCGTCGAAGTGCGCGTGTTCAATCGCCACGGCGTCGACAAGGACGAGCGCGCCCAGGCGATCGAGCGCGAGGAGATCGAGCGTCTTGCCAAGGACCGCGACGACGAGCAGGCGATCCTGGACCGCAACACCTTTGCGCGTCTGGCCGAGATCCTGACCGGCAAGACCGGCCTAGCCGGCCCGAAGGGCTTCAAGAAGGACACGGTCATCACCCGCGAGGTGATGAGCGAGTTCCCGCGTTCGCAGTGGTGGCTGTTCGCCACCGCCGAAGACTCGCTGATGACCGAGATCGAGGCGATGCGGAAGCAGTACGACGAGTCGAAGAAGCGCCTCGAGCAGCGCTTCCTCGACAAGGTCGAGAAGCTGCAGCGCGGCGACGAGCTGCCTCCGGGCGTGATGAAGATGGTCAAGGTCTTCGTCGCGGTGAAGCGCAAGATCCAGCCGGGCGACAAGATGGCCGGCCGTCACGGAAACAAGGGCGTGGTCTCGCGCATCGTGCCGGTCGAGGATATGCCGTTCCTCGAGGATGGCACCCATGCCGATATCGTGCTGAACCCGCTCGGCGTGCCCAGCCGCATGAATGTCGGCCAGATCCTGGAGACGCATCTGGGCTGGGCGGCCGCCGGTCTCGGCAGGCAGATCAGCGCGGCGCTCGATGCCTACAAGAAGACGCACGACTTCAAGGCGCTGAAGGCCCAGTTCGATGCCGTCTACGAGGACAATGAGATCATTGCCTCGATGGACGAGAACGAACTCGTCGAGATGGGCCAGAATCTGCGCCGCGGCGTGCCGGTGGCGACCCCCGTCTTCAACGGTGCCAAGGAAGCCGATATCGAGCGGCTGCTGGAGCAGGCGGGCCTGCACTCGTCGGGTCAGTCGACCCTCTATGACGGGCGCACGGGTGAGCCCTTCGACCGCAAGGTCACGATGGGCTACATCTACATGCTGAAGCTGCACCATCTCGTGGACGACAAGATCCACGCCCGTTCGATCGGCCCGTACTCGCTCGTCACCCAGCAGCCGCTGGGCGGCAAGGCGCAGTTCGGCGGCCAGCGCTTCGGCGAAATGGAGGTCTGGGCGCTCGAGGCTTATGGCGCCGCCTACACCCTGCAGGAGATGCTGACGGTGAAGTCGGACGACGTCGCCGGCCGCACCAAGGTCTACGAGTCGATCGTGCGCGGCGAGGACAACTTCGAGGCCGGCATCCCCGAGAGCTTCAACGTTCTCGTCAAGGAGATGCGTTCGCTCGGCCTCAACGTCGAGCTCATCAACAACAAGGCGAAGCCGGGCGAGTTGCCGCCGGCCGAAGCGGCCGAGTGAGCCGTTAACCAAGCCTTGTATAGATGCCGGCGGCACTGACGCCGCCGGCCGACGGAATTTACGAGCCGGGCAGGGCGGCCCTAGCCCCCGCCGGCGGAAGGAGACAGGCGATGAAGCAAGAGGTCATGAACCTTTTCGGCCAGCAGCCGGTCCAGCAGGCCTTCGACGCGATCAAGATCTCGATCGCGAGCCCGGAGAAGATCCTGTCCTGGTCCTATGGCGAGATCAAAAAGCCGGAGACCATCAACTACCGCACGTTCAAGCCGGAGCGCGACGGCCTGTTCTGCGCCCGCATCTTCGGGCCGATCAAGGACTACGAGTGCCTGTGCGGCAAGTACAAGCGCATGAAGTTCAAGGGCGTCATCTGCGAGAAGTGCGGCGTCGAAGTCACGCTCGCCCGCGTCCGGCGCGAGCGCATGGGCCATATCGAACTCGCCGCCCCGGTGGCGCATATCTGGTTCCTGAAGTCGCTGCCTTCGCGCATCGGCCTCCTGATGGATATGCCGCTCAAGGACCTCGAGCGCATCCTGTACTTCGAAAGCTACGTCGTCATCGAGCCGGGCCTTACCCCGCTCAAGGACCGTCAACTGCTGTCGGAGGAGGAGTACGTCCGGGCGCAGGAGGAGTACGGCGCGGACACCTTCACCGCCATGATCGGCGCGGAAGCCATCCGCGAGATGCTGCGTGCGCTCGACCTCGACCAGATCAACGCCGACCTCAAGCATGAGATCGCGACGACGACGTCGGAGCTGAAGCCCAAGAAGCTGATGAAGCGCCTCAAGATCATCGAGGCCTTCCAGGAGTCGGGCAACAAGCCGGAATGGATGGTGATGACCCAGATTCCGGTCATCCCGCCGGATCTGCGCCCGCTCGTGCCGCTTGACGGCGGCCGCTTCGCGACCTCGGACCTGAACGACCTCTACCGCCGCGTCATCAACCGCAACAACCGCCTGAAGCGGCTGATCGAGCTGCGCGCGCCGGACATCATCATCCGCAACGAAAAGCGGATGTTGCAGGAGTCGGTCGACGCCCTGTTCGATAACGGCCGTCGCGGCCGCGTCATCACGGGTGCCAACAAGCGCCCGCTGAAGTCGCTCGCCGACATGCTGAAGGGCAAGCAGGGGCGCTTCCGCCAGAACCTGCTCGGCAAGCGCGTCGACTATTCCGGCCGTTCGGTCATCGTCGTCGGCCCGGAGATGAAGCTGCACCAGTGCGGCCTGCCGAAGAAGATGGCGCTCGAGCTGTTCAAGCCGTTCATCTATGCGCGCCTCGACGCCAAGGGCTACTCGACCACGGTCAAGCAGGCCAAGAAGCTCGTCGAGAAGGAGAAGCCGGAGGTCTGGGATATCCTGGACGAGGTCATCCGCGAGCATCCGGTGATGCTGAACCGGGCGCCGACGCTGCACCGCTTGGGCATCCAGGCCTTCGAGCCCGTGCTGATCGAGGGCAAGGCGATCCAGCTCCACCCGCTGGTCTGCGCCGCCTTCAACGCTGACTTCGACGGCGACCAGATGGCCGTGCACGTCCCGCTGTCGCTGGAAGCGCAGTTGGAAGCGCGCGTGCTGATGATGTCGACCAACAACATCCTGCACCCGGCGAACGGCATGCCGATCATCGTGCCGTCGCAGGACATCGTGCTCGGCCTCTACTACCTCTCGATCGTTTCGGACGGCGAGCCCGGCCAGGGCAAGGTCTTCGGCGATTTCGGCGAACTCGAGCACGCGCTGCACGAAAAGGTCGTCACGCTGCATTCGAAGATCAAGTATCGCTGGACCGGCACCGGCAAGGACGGCAAGCCGTACACGAAKATCTATGACACCACGCCGGGGCGCGTGATCCTCTCGACCGCGCTGCCGGACCACCCGGCCGTGTCCTTCGACGTCAGCAACCGCCTGATGACCAAGAAGGAAATCTCCGGGATGATCGACGCCGTGTATCGCGGCTGCGGTCAGAAGGAATCGGTGATCTTCTGCGACCGCGTCATGGCGCTGGGCTTCCGCCACGCGTTCAAGGCCGGCATCTCCTTCGGCAAGGACGACATGGTCGTGCCGGAGAACAAGTGGGAGATCGTCGATACGACCCGCGCGCTCGCCAAGGATTACGAGCAGCAGTACCAGGACGGCCTGATCACCCAGGGCGAGAAGTACAACAAGGTCGTCGACGCCTGGGCGAAGTGCTCCGACAAGCTCGCCCAGGAGATGATGGCCCGCATCTCGACCGTCCAAAAGGACGAGACCGGCCGCGACAAGCAGATCAACTCGATCTACATGATGTCGCACTCGGGCGCCCGTGGTTCGCCGGCGCAGATGCGCCAGCTCGCCGCCATGCGCGGCCTGATGGCCAAGCCGTCGGGCGAGATCATCGAGTCGCCGATCATCTCGAACTTCAAGGAAGGCCTCGACGTTCTCGAGTACTTCAACTCGACCCACGGCGCCCGTAAGGGCCTCGCCGACACGGCGCTGAAGACGGCCAACTCCGGCTATCTGACACGCCGCCTCGTCGACGTGGCGCAGGACGCGATCATCTCCGAGGTGGATTGCGGCTCGGATAACGGCATCAAGATGCGCGCCATCGTCGATGCGGGCCAGATCGTGGCCTCGCTCGGCATGCGTATCCTGGGTCGCGCGACGGCCGAGGACATCGTCGACGTCGAGGGTAAGGTCATCGTCGCCAAGGGCGTGGTGATCGAAGAGAGCGACATCGCCAAGATCAACGCCGCCGGCGTCCAGGAGGTGAAGATCCGTTCGGTCCTCACCTGCGAGACCAAGAACGGCGTCTGCGCCACCTGCTACGGGCGCGATCTGGCCCGCGGCACGCCCGTGAACATGGGCGAGGCCGTCGGCGTCATCGCGGCGCAGTCGATCGGCGAGCCGGGCACGCAGCTCACCATGCGTACCTTCCACATCGGCGGCGCGGCCACCATCGCCGACCAGTCCTTCGTCGAGTCGAACTTCGAAGGCACGGTCAAGATGCGCAACCGCAACGTCGCGCGGAACTCGGACGGCGACCTGATCGCCATGGCGCGCAACATCGCCATCGTGATCGTCGGCCCTGATGGAGCCGAGCGCGCGGTCCATCGCGTTCAGTTCGGCTCGAAGCTGCGGGTCGACGAGGGCGACAAGGTCAAGCGCGGCCAGCGCCTGATCGAGTGGGACCCCTATTCCCGCCCGATCCTGGCGGAAGTGGACGGCAAGGTCGGCTACGAGGATCTCGTGGACGGCATGTCGATCACCGAGACGACCGACGAAGCGACGGGCATCTCCAAGCGCGTCGTCATCGATTGGCGCGGTTCGGCCCGTACGGCCGATCTCAAGCCAGCGATGGTGATCTTCGGTGCGGACGGCAAGGTGGCGAAGCTCGCCCGTGGTGGCGAGGCCCGCTACATCCTGCCGGTCGACGGCATTATCTCGGTGGAGCCGGGCCACTTGATCAAGGCCGGCGACGTGCTGGCGCGTGTCTCGACCGACTCGGCCAAGACCCGCGACATCACCGGTGGTCTGCCGCGCGTGGCGGAATTGTTCGAGGCGCGTCGTCCGAAGGACGCGGCGATCATTGCCGAGAAGTCGGGCGTGATCGGCTTCGGCAAGGACTACAAGAACAAGCGCCGCGTGACGTTGACGCCGCATGATGGTTCCGATGGGGTCGAGTACCTGATCCCGAAGGGCAAGCACATCCATCTCCAGGAAGGTGACGTCGTGGAGGTCGGTGACTACATCCTGGACGGCAACCCGGCCCCGCACGACATCCTGGCGATCAAGGGCGTCGAGGAACTGGCAGCCTATCTGGTCAACGAAATCCAGGAGGTCTATCGCCTCCAGGGCGTGACCATCAACGACAAGCACATCGAGGTCATCGTCCGGCAGATGCTGCAGAAGGTCGAGATCACCGAGTCGGGGGACAGCGATATCCTGACCGGCGACCAGATCGACCGCATCGAACTGGAAGAGGTCAACGCGAAGCTGCGCGAGGAGGGCAAGAAGCCGGCTTCCGGCGTCCCCGTCCTGCTCGGCATCACCAAGGCCTCGCTGCAGACCCGCTCCTTCATCTCGGCGGCGTCCTTCCAGGAGACCACCCGCGTCCTCACCGAAGCGGCGGTCAACGGCAAGTCGGACATGCTCGAAGGCCTGAAGGAGAACGTCATCGTCGGCTCGCTCATCCCGGCCGGCACCGGCGCCCAGGTCGCCCGCATCAAGCAGGTGGCCACGCGCCGCGACGATCTCATCGTCGGCCAGAAGGCGGATGCGGCGGCGAAGGCCGCCAAGGAAGCCGCTGCCGTGCTCCCCGCCGCCGAGTAAGCCTCGGCCGCGAGCGATCCTCGGTAATCATCGGAAAGGCCGCCCCGTCAGGGCGGCCTTTTTGTTTCAAGGAGAGGCGGGCAGGGGGCGAACCTGCTCCAACCCCGCAAAACCCCGCCATTTTCGGCGGTTTCGGGGTTGACGCGAATCTCTGGGTGAGTCATAAGCGCGCCACTGTCGACGGCTGTCGGACACGTTTGTCGCTTGCGCCAGATTCGCAAGCGAGTTTCGCGACCGAAACTCCGTCGGAATTCCAGCGTCGAATGACGACATGGCAGGATGCATGAACGCGGGCTTCCCGTGTTCCTCTGCTGGCGAACGCGCCTGAGGCCCCTCGACGGGAGCCGATGGCGCGGCTTCGTTTATGTCATGGCGTAGTTCGGGCTGGGAGATTGATCAGAGAATTTCCAAACGCTCAGTGGGGCGAGAGGCCAGAATGCCGACAATCAGCCAGCTCATCCGCAAGCCACGCTCGCCCGTGAAGGCGCGTAACACCGCCCCGGCGCTCGAGTCGTGCCCGCAGAAGCGCGGCGTCTGCACGCGCGTTTATACGACGACCCCGAAGAAGCCGAACTCGGCGCTCCGCAAGGTTGCCAAGGTTCGTCTGACGAACGGCTTCGAGGTGATCGGCTACATCCCGGGTGAAGGTCACAACCTTCAGGAGCACTCGGTCGTCATGATCCGTGGCGGCCGCGTGAAGGACCTTCCCGGTGTGCGCTATCACATCCTGCGCGGCGTGCTCGACACGCAGGGCGTCAAGAACCGCAAGCAGCGCCGTTCGAAGTACGGCGCCAAGCGTCCTAAGTGAGTTCGGCCCGATCGGCCGGGCGATGAGCCCAGGCCGATCCGCCGCGTTGAAGATTTGACCGGAGACTAGACGATGTCCCGCCGCCACAGTGCCGAAAAGCGCGAAGTTATCCCGGACCCGAAGTTCGGTGATATCGTCGTGACCAAGTTCATGAACTCCGTGATGTATGAAGGCAAGAAGTCGACCGCCGAGCGGATCGTCTACGGTGCCTTCGACATCATCGAGGCGAAGACCAAGAGCGAGCCGCTCGGCGTGTTCAAGTCGGCGCTCGAGAATGTCGCTCCGGCGATCGAGGTTCGTTCCCGCCGCGTCGGCGGCGCGACCTATCAGGTTCCGGTCGAGGTTCGCACCGAGCGCCGCCAGGCGCTGGCGATCCGCTGGCTGATCTCGGCCGCGCGCGGCCGCAACGACAAGACCATGGTCGAGCGCCTCTCGGCGGAGCTGATGGACGCGGCCAACAACCGCGGCAACGCCGTCAAGAAGCGCGAAGACACGCACCGGATGGCGGAAGCCAACCGCGCCTTCTCGCACTACCGCTGGTAAGCGGCGCGCTGACCCGAGACACAGAGCACGATCATGGCCCGTTCCCATCCCATCGACCGTTATCGCAACTTCGGCATCATGGCCCACATTGATGCCGGCAAGACGACGACGACCGAGCGCATCCTCTACTACACCGGCAAGTCCCATAAGATCGGCGAAGTCCATGACGGCGCCGCCACGATGGACTGGATGACGCAGGAGCAGGAGCGTGGCATCACGATCACCTCGGCTGCGACGACCTGCTTCTGGCGCGACAACCGCCTGAACATCATCGACACCCCCGGCCACGTCGACTTCACCATCGAGGTCGAGCGTTCGCTGCGCGTGCTCGACGGCGCCGTCTGCGTGCTCGACGGCAACCAGGGCGTCGAGCCCCAGACCGAGACCGTCTGGCGCCAGGCTGACAAGTACGACGTGCCGCGTATCGTGTTCGTCAACAAGATGGACAAGATCGGCGCCGATTTCTATCGCTGCGTCCAGGACATCATCGACCGCGTCGCCGGCAAGCCCGTCTGCCTGCAGATTCCGATCGGTTCCGAGGCCGAATTCGCTGGTGTCATCGACCTCGTGAAGATGAAGGCGATCGTCTGGAACGGCGAGGCGCTCGGTGCGTCCTTCGAAGAGCAGGACATTCCGGCCAATCTCGCTGAGAAGGCCGCCGAGTACCGCTCGAAGCTCGTCGAGGCGGCCGTCGAAATGGACGATGCCGCGATGGAAGCCTATCTCGAAGGCACCGAGCCCGACGCCGACACGCTGCGCCGATTGGTCCGCACCGCCGTGCAGCGCCGCGCCTTCCACCCGGTTCTCTGTGGCTCGTCCTTCAAGAACAAGGGCGTGCAGCCGCTGCTCGACGCCGTCGTCGACTATCTGCCGTCGCCGGTTGATCGTGGCGCGGTCGAAGGCATCGACTTCAAGACCGAAGAGCCGACCGTCCGCAATCCCACGGACGAAGATCCGTTCTCCATGCTTGCCTTCAAGATCATGGACGACCCCTTCGTCGGCACGATCACCTTCTGCCGCATCTATTCGGGCAAGGTCGAGGCCGGCCAGGGCGTCATCAACTCGACCCGCGACAAGAAAGAGCGCGTCGGCCGCATGCTGCTGATGCATGCGAACAACCGCGAGGACATCAAGGAGGCTTTCGCCGGCGACATCGTCGCCCTGGCCGGCCTGAAGGACGTCCGCACCGGCGACACGCTTTGCGACCCGACCAACGCGGTCATCCTGGAGCGCATGGAGTTCCCCGAGCCGGTCATCACGATCGCGATCGAGCCGAAGTCCAAGGCCGACCAGGAGAAGCTGGGCCTCGCCCTGTCGAAGCTCGCGAACGAGGATCCGTCCTTCCGCGTGTCGACCGACCAGGAGAGCGGCCAGACCATTCTAAAGGGCATGGGCGAGCTGCATCTCGACATCAAGGTCGACATCCTGAAGCGCACCTACAAGGTCGACGCCAATATCGGTGCGCCGCAGGTTGCGTATCGCGAGACGCTGACCAAGAAGGCCGAGATCGACTACACCCACAAGAAGCAGACCGGCGGTACGGGCCAGTTCGCCCGCGTCAAGCTCGTCATCGAGCCGAACGAGACCGGCAAGGGCTTCGAGTTCGAGTCGAAGGTCGTCGGTGGTTCGGTGCCGAAGGAATACATCCCCGGCGTCGAGAAGGGCCTGAACTCGGTCATCGGCTCGGGCGTTCTCGCCGGCTTCCCGGTCGTGGACGTCAAGGTCACGCTGATCGACGGCGCTTTCCACGAAGTCGACTCGTCGGCTCTGGCCTTCGAAATCGCCTCCCGTGCAGCGCTGCGCGAAGGTCTGCAGAAGGGCGGCTCCGTGCTGCTCGAGCCGATCATGAAGGTCGAGGTCGTGACCCCGGAAGACTATACCGGCTCGGTCATCGGCGACTTGAATTCGCGTCGCGGCCAGATCCAGGGCCAGGACATGCGCGGCAACGCCGTCGTGATCAATGCGATGGTTCCGCTGGCGAACATGTTCGGCTACGTCAACCAGCTGCGTTCCTTCTCGCAGGGCCGCGCGAACTACACGATGCAGTTCGACCACTACGAGCAGGTGCCGTCGGCGGTCGCCGCCGAGGTTCAGGCCAAGTACGCCTGAGCTCCGCACCGAACCGACTGAACATTTGAACAAGATCTGACGGAGGCTACGATGGCCAAAGAGAAATTCGCTCGTACGAAGCCGCACTGCAACATTGGCACGATTGGTCACGTTGACCATGGCAAGACGTCGTTGACGGCTGCGATCACGAAGGTTCTGGCCGAGACCGGCGGCGCGTCGTTCACGGCGTATGACCAGAT
>NZ_JBFTIC010000022.1:0-18483 GCF_056394545.1 Allobosea sp. 10N428
CGCGGCGTGGCGATCGGCGAAAGAGATCGGTCCTCGGCGTCCTTTCGGGCGCGGGATGTAGCCGCCGGCTTCGCTGTTCGTCTTGGTTCGTACCGGTCGGATCTCATCCTGGCGAGCCTTCACCCACGCAAGAGCTTCCGAAAGCCGCTTGTTCTCGACAATCGCGGTGTGCGTCACGCGCTGCTTCTTGTCGAACACGCGATGAGGCAGAGCGATGCCTTTCCAGCGCACCTCGAGCCGACCATCAGGATACTCGTAGGTCTCGACGTATTTGCCGACCAGCCCAGTCGTCAGCGGCGTCTCATCCAGAATGATCCGCTTGCTGTCATAGGAAAGCGCCAGCTGTTGCGTGACATAGCGCTGTTCCCGCCAGGCCAGAATCGTGTCGAGCTGTCCGGGCGCCCGCTCCAGCGGACGATGGAGATTCTCCGGCCGCGCCGCCGCCGTCGCAAAGCGCTCGTTGAAGCGCGCCATGAAGGCAGGAAGATAGGCGTTTGCCGCCTCGATCGTCGAGATTCCTTCGAGCCGCAACTCTTTCGCGAGGCGGTCCTGCAGCGTGCGGTTCACGCGTTCCACCCGCCCTTTGGCCTGGCTCGAGTTCGCACACAGGATCTCGATGTTCAGTTCGCTCAGTGCTCGGCCGAACTGGGTCATGCCCTGACCGCCTTGAGCCTGCGGCTTCGACACCCGGAAGATGGAATGCTTGTCGGAATAAAAGGCGAGGGGGCGTCCGTGGCTCGTCAGATAGCCCTTCAACGTCTCAAAATACGCAAAGGCGCTCTCTGATGGGACGAAACGAAGCCCGACCAGGCGCCCCGTCGCATCGTCGATGAATACGATCAGCGTGCAGCGCGGGCCACGATCCTCGAACCAGCGATGCTCGCTGCCGTCGATCTGAACCAGCTCGCCAAAATGGTCGCGACGAAGCCGTGGCTGATGAAACTGACGCCGCTGCTTGCGCGAATGTAGCTGATGCCCGTGCCGAAGACGGCGCAATACATCACCATGAACAGGCCCAGCGTCATCGAGAGCGCCAGCGCCGAGTGGTTCGAGACACCATGCTCGGTCCGCATCACGCCATAGACCAGCCAGGGCTGGCGGCCGATCTCCGTCGTGAACCAGCCGGCGAGAATGGCGATGAGCCCGCTCGGCCCCATCCACAGGGCAAAGCGGAGGAAGGCCGGCGAGGCGTAGAACCGGCCTCGCCATCTGAGCCACAGCGCCCAAACGCCCAGCACCAGCATCAGCATGCCGAGACCGACCATCACCCGGAACGACCAGAATACGATGGTGGCGTTCGGCCGGTCCTGCGGTGCGAACTCCGACAGGCCGCGGAACTGACCGTCCAGCGAATGCGTCAGAATAAGGCTGCCAAGACGGGGAATGCCGACGGCAAAGCGGGTGGTCTCGGCTGCCATGTCGGGCCAACCAAACAGCAGGAGCGGCACGCCCTCGCCCGGCTCGTTGCGCCAGTGGCCCTCCATGGCCGCGATCTTGGCCGGCTGGTGTTCCAGCGTGTTAAGGCCATGCGCGTCGCCTACCGCGATCTGGATCGGGGCGACGATCAGGACCATCCACATCGCCATCGAGGTCATCGTGCGCACCGCTGGCGTAGAACGACCGCGCAGGAGATGCCAGGCGCCGGAGGCGCCGACGAAGAGCGCCGTCGCCAGATAGGCGGCGATGGTCATATGCGCGAGGCGGTAGGGGAAGGACGGGTTGAAGATGACCTTCAGCCAGTCGATCGGCACGACACGGCCGTCGATGATCTCGAAGCCCTGCGGCGTCTGCATCCAACTGTTGGAGGCGAGGATCCAGGTGGCGGAGATCAGCGTGCCGAGCGCGACCATAGTCGTCGCGAAGAAATGCAGGCCAGGCCCCACCTTGTTCCAGCCAAAGAGCATGACGCCGAGGAACCCAGCCTCAAGGAAAAAGGCAGTCAGCACCTCATAGGCGAGTAGTGGGCCGGTGATGCTACCGGCGAAAGCGGAGAAGTAGCTCCAATTTGTGCCGAACTGGTAGGCCATGACCAGCCCGGAAACCACGCCCATCGCGAAGTTCACCGCGAAGATTTTCAACCAAAAATGGTAGAGATCGCGATAGACCGTCTCCTTCTTCCAGAGCCAGAGCCCTTCGAGTACCGCGAGATAGCTCGCGAGCCCGATCGTGATGGCGGGGAAGACGATGTGGAAGGAGATCGTGAAGCCGAACTGGATCCGGGCGAGTTCCAGTGCCGTCAGACCGAACATGACACGTCCTTTCGCCTTGCTAGACGATGGCTCGCGGCGCGAGCGAGGGTTTTGAGAGAAGGCCGGCGAGCTTGGAGAGGGCGTCCGTGAGTGCCTCATCCCCCGGTACGGCGCCCAGCGACAGGCGCACCGCTTCGACCGCGGGGGCGGCGACGGCGAAGGCGGAGCCGGGAACGATCGCAACGCCGGAGCCTGAGGCGCGCTGCGCGAATTCCTCGGCCCGCCAATGGGCGGGAAGACGCAGCCACAGATGAGGACCCTGCGGGTCGGCGGCGGCGGCCGCTCCCAAGATCGAGGCGGCCAAGGCCTGCCGGCGCCCGTTCTCCTCCCGGATCGCGGTGACGATCTCAGCAAGCGTGCCATCAGTGATCCAGCGCGAGGCAAGCGCCGCCAGTAGCGGCGGCGCCATCAGCGTCGTGGCGCGCAACACGCCCGCGAGGTCGAGCGCCTGGGCCTCCTCTGGTGCGACGACGTAAGCCACCCTGAGCGCCGGCGTGACGGCTTTCGACAAAGTCGCGACGTGCCACGTGATATCCGGCGCGAGCGCGGCGAAGGGCGTCGTCGGATCTCGCAGGAGCGGCGCATAGGGATCATCCTCGATGATGCGGACGCCATGGCGGCGCGCGAGCTCGGCCAGCGCCTGGCGGCGCGCGAGCGGCAAGTTCGCCGTCGTCGGGTTGTCGATTGAGGGAACGACGTAGAGCGCCTTCGGCGCCGCCTTCCTGCACAGAGCCGCGAAGCTGTCCGGGACGATGCCTTCCTTGTCCATCTCAAGAGGGGCTAGCGGCAAGCCGCATTGTAGCGCGACTGCCTTCAGCCCGGGATAGGTCATCGCGCCGGCCGCCACCGTCTCGCCGGGCGCCAGAAGCAACGTGCAGATCGCAAAGAGCGCGCTCTGCGCCCCCGCCGCGACGAGCATCCGCGTGGGCTGGATCTCGCAGAGTCGGTCCCGCAGCCAGGCCGCGGCCGCTCGCCGGTCCGCGGCATGGCCGGTGCTCTCCTGATAGGAAAAGCGCAACAGCCCGCTTGGGCTGCGCAGAAGCTCCGCGACGCCATCAGCGATGCGCTGCTGCAGCCGCGCGCTCCGGGGCTGCGGCGGGATGTTCATGCCGAGATCGATGCCGGCCCGGCCGCCCTCCTCCACGGAGGTTCTCGCAGCATCGACCGTCCCGCAGATGAAGGTTCCCCTGCCCGACTGAGCCTCGATAAGACCGAGTCTTCGCGCCTCGTTGAAGGCCCGGGTGACCGTGGTCAGATCGACACCGAGCGCCTTCGCCACGGCGCGCTGCGCCGGCAGCCGCTCCCCCGGCTGGACGGCCCCGCTGTCGATATCCGCCGCGAGGGCCTCGACGATTCCCTGGTAGCGCGAGGGCGCAGCGTTCACATAGCGCGGAGACCAAGACATCTTACGAAATTGTATGGCCATCAAACATGCAATAAGAGTAGCATGTCTTTCTGAATAGCCGAAGGGGACCGCGGGAGCAGCGCTGCGGCGGATCGGCGCACCAGCTATCGTGAACATTAGCGAGTTTATCGCTAATTGGCGGCGCCGCGGCCGCATTGCAGCCTGTTTCGGGCCGGACAGACCGGCAGAAACAGGACGTCTCTTTGCTTCACGCCAGGATCCGAAGCAAACCGTCGGGGAGCTTTGCGGCATTGTGCATCCGAACGGCATGCAGACATCCCCTCAAAGCGTGACAAGTGTTCAATTGTCCGTTGGTTGGGCCATCTAACGAACGATTTCAGAAGCTTGAAGCGTTGATCGAATCCGCAGGTTAGTAGAATTGGCCAACGCTCATTCCTGTGCCTGAGAGGTGAGCCTCGGCGCTGCGCACCAGAGCACAGCCGCGCCCAGCAGGGCCGCGGCAATCGACGCGGCGAAGACGGCGACCTTGGCGGCGGCGAAATCATCGGGGTCGGCAAAGGCCTGGCCGGCGATGAAAAGCGACATGGTGAAGCCGATGCCGGCGAGCACGCTCGCGCCGGCGAGTTGCGGCCAGGAATATTCTGCGGGCTTGACCGCGATGCCGAGGCGGACCGCCAGCGCGGCGGCGCTCAGCATTCCCAGCGGCTTGCCGACCACCAGCCCGACCATGATCGCGATAACGAGCATGCCCCGCCCTTCGAAAAGATTCGGCGCGATGGCGACGCCAGCATTCGCCAAGGCAAAAAGGGGCAGCACCAGATAGCTCGATCGGGCCCCGGCATGGCGGAGAAGGCGATCTGCGGGCGATTCGAGTCGATCGTGGATGGCGTCAAGCGCGCGCAATGCGGGAGTGGAAGGGCCGTGCCGGAGCACTTCAGCACCATGCGCAGCTTCCGCCAACATGATCGAGTTAGCCTGAGCGGTGAGCGCGGACAGATTGGCCGGCGGGCGCGTCGGGATGAACAGCGCCAGCAGAATACCGGCCAGCGTCGCATGCAGCCCCCCGGCATAGATGCAGGCCCAGAGTGCGATGCCGATCAGCGCATAAGGCGTCACGCGGTAGACATGCGCGTAATTGAGGCCCGCGAGCCCGCCGGTCAGGGCCAGTGCCGCCACTAGGTAACCGAGCTCGAGCTTGCCCGAGTAGAAGAGCGCGACCACGATGATCGCGCCGATGTCGTCGACGATGGCTGCTGCGGTAAGGAAGATGCGCAACTCGATCGGCACTCGCGGGCCCATCATGACGATGATGGCGATGACGAATGCGGTGTCCGTCGCCATCGGCACGCCCCAGCCATGCGACCAGGGGCCACCTGGCAGGACGAGCAGGTAAAGCGCCGCCGGAACCAGCATACCCCCAATCGCGCCGGCGATCGGCAACGCGGCTGAGCGTCGGCTCACCAGATGGCCGACGGTGAACTCGCGCTTGATCTCCAAGCCGACGACCAGGAAGAAGATCGTGAGCAGGCCGTCATTGATCCAATGCTGGATTGACATGCCGAAGTGAGCGTCGCCGAACGAGAGCGCCATCTCGCGGTGCCAGAAGGCCTCAAAAGTCGGGCCCAGCGGTAAGTTGGTCAACGCCGTAGCGAAGATCGTCGCGAGTAGGAGAAGGATGCCGGCCGAGGGCCCCCAACTGGCGAAGTCGAGGGCCGCGACCCGGACGCGATGGCCGAGCGTTCCCAGCATCGCATCGAGAAAGGAACTCTCGTCCCAGGGGCCGTCGTAGCGCCGCTCGTTGATGAAGAACGAGGGCGTGAAGCGTACACCGCTGGCCTTTGAGCTAGCGATGTCGGCTTCGACGCGCGCAGCCGCACGCTCGGCCTCCTGCGCATCGCGTTCCGGATCAAGATCGGCGAAGCAGAGATCCCGGGCGACCGCCTCAAGATCTTCCTCGGTTAGAACCTGCGAGCGCGTCATCAGCTTGACATGCGCGTCCCAGAACTGCTCGGCCGTCTGCGCCCGCTCGACCAACGCAGCCGCGCGCAGCGCAATGTCACTGCCGGTGAGCGGCCGGTGGCGAAAAACGTAGCGCAGGCGCTCCCCGAGCTGGTCGCGGACTTCGACGATGCGCTCATTGGCAGCGCGGCAGTATGGGCAGGCATAGCTCCCATATTCGACGAGCGTGATGGGAGCGTGGCCGGGACCGAGGACGTGATCAACCGTATCGTCGACAGAGCGGTCAAGGCGATTCGCGATCGCGGCGTGCGACATCCCTGAGATTCCCTTATCTCGGCGGAAGCCGCTCGTCTTCTATCGGCGTTCCGGGCAGATCATTCCGGCCCATGGTAGCCACAGTCGAGGAGTTGCGTCATATCGGGTTCGCTGGCGCCGGCCTTGCGACGGGCGCGAGCGAGTAGCCTGTACTCCTTCTGGGAAGATCCGGCAGCGCAAGGAAGGCGTCGTCGACTCCGGACTGCCAGATCCCGATTAGATCCACAGCGTCGGGGTGGACATTGAGTGCGAGATCCGCTCAGCGCCTCGTCCCTCGCAATACCGTTGCTTTGGTGGCTGTAGGGGGCGTCGGGCCGCGTTGAAATCGGCGTGGCCCATGCATCCTGACGATCAGCGCCGCGGCATCTGGACCCAGCCGAGTTGGCTGCTTGCCGCTATCATAGTGTCAGCCGGCTAGATGGTCTGATCCGGATGATCCTCGTCCAGCCGGTCTGAGCACCCTCGCAGCCGACCGCTGATGATCATCCCGGATGATAAGAATCACTTCATTATCGCGGTCCAGGAAGGGCCGCTGCGAGATCGATCCCAGACCCAGCTGAAGGTCGCCCGCAGGGCTTTTGGCACCCTTTTCGCGAAGGTGTAGCGGCTGACGGCCCAAATTCTTTCTTCGCGACCCTGGGCGATAACCTTCAGAACAGATCGCCCTGCAGCGGCGGCTTGATTGCGGGGAAAGTCTCCTGCTCGACGGGATCGGCAAGAGTCGGGTCATCGTCAGGGGCGAGCACCTGGGCGCCCTCAGGGCGGCCCGGGAAACTGTTGTCGTCGAGGAGCAGCGTTTGCTGCTTCTCCACAATTGCCCGCTTCCTCCAGCGTATCAGGTCGAGACGGCTTCGCTGGCCTTGCTGGTGCCGCTGAAATACCCTCCGAGCCGATGGATGACTAGATCGAGGAGCGCGCGCAGGCGGGCGTTCCGGCACATGTCGCGATGATAGCCCACCCAGGTGTCTCTTGGCGGAGGCGGTTCACCTAGGTCGATCAGGTCGAGCCCCGCGACGGTGTCGCCGAGCGGTCGGGGCAGGACGGCGAGGCCGACGCCCAACGCGCACAGGCGCGCCTGGATTTGGCGGTTGTTGCTGCGGGACATGATGTGCGCCTGGGGGAGCTTCCGTGTGATCCAGTGGACGTCCGGCATGCCGCCGAACGTAGTATCCATGAGGACCAGGGGATAACCGGCTCCGTCACCGGTCGGACGGGCAGCGCCCGCCCTCACATAGGCTCCGTACGGAATACGCATCAGGCGCCGGGAGACGACTTCGGGTTCGTCGAAGGGCCTGATGCGGAAAACCAGGTCCGCCTCTCGTCGCGGAAGGCTATAGAGCCTCGGGTCCGTGAGGAGTTCTACCGTGACCCGAGGCTGGATCGCCGAGAACTCCGCCAGGATCGGGGCAAGGACCACGATCCCGAACCAGTCCGAGCATGAGACGCGCAGCAGGCCTTCGAGCGTCGCCTCGGCCCCCGCCAACTCCCTCCGGAGCCCGAGCGCCTCCTCCTCCATCCGCTGCGCATGCGCGAGTGCGGCCTGGCCCTCGTCGGTCAGCACGAAGCCGTCCTGAGTGCGCTGGAACAGCCGGTGGCCGAGGGCGGCCTCCAAGAGCACGCAGCCGGCGGCCCATCGTCGGTTGGGTCTGTCCCAGCTCCCTGGCTGCCGCTCCCAATGTGCCGCGTCGCGCAATCGCCAGGAAAACGCGGATATCGCTCCACTCCAACGAAGCGCTCCAACTCAAACAAAATTGCATGGACTAAAAACAGAATAGATAATTTCCATGCGGCAATAAAGCCTCCACCTTCTCCTTCATGAAAGGAGAAATCTGATGACTGCCAATCTCACAATGAAGGCTGCTGTCCTCGAGACACACGGCGGCGAATTCCGGTTGATCGACATACCGCGTCCCAAGCCGCGCGCCGGCGAGGTTCTCGTCAGGATCTGCGCGAGCGGCGTCAATCCGCTCGACACGAAGATCCGCGCGGGCGCCGCAGCGCATGCGCGCCACCCCCTTCCCGCGGTCCTCGGCATCGATCTTGCTGGCGTGGTGGAGGAGGTGGGAGAAGGCGTCGATAGCTTTCGGCGCGGCGATGAGGTCTACGGCATGACCGGCGGCGTCGGCGGGTTGCAGGGATCGCTGGCGGAGTATGCCTCGGTCGATGCGGCGCTTCTCGCGCGCAAGCCCTGGAACATCTCGATGCGCGAGGCCGCCGCGCTTCCGCTCATCTTCATCACGGCTTGGGAAGGGCTAGTCGATCGCGCCGGAGTGAGCGCCGGCCAGAAGGTGCTTATCCAGGGTGGCGCGGGCGGCGTTGGACATGTCGCGGTGCAGATCGCGAAGTCATTCGGCGCGGACGTCTTCGCCGTCGATCGAGGCTCGCGCGCCGCGTTCATCCGTGGCCTCGGGGCAACTCCGATCGACTACGAATCCACCGAGGTCGCGGAGTATGTCGCCAAGCACACCGACGGCCACGGCTTTGATCTTGTCTACGATACCGGCGGCGGCACGATACTCGATGCATCCTTCGCGGCGGTGCGCGGGTTCGGCCATGTCGTGAGCTGCCTCGGCTGGGGCACACACGCCCTTGCGCCCCTCTCCTTCAAGGGCGCCACCTATTCGGGCGTCTTCACCCTGCACCCGCTCCTCACCGGCGAAGGGCGCGCGCATCATGGCGAGATCATGCGTGAGGCGACAAGGCTAGTGGAGGCCGGGAAGGTGGCAGCGAGCCTCGATCCGCGCAAGTTCGACCTCGCCGGCGTCGCGGCCGCGCACGAGGCGATCGCGGACCGCCCGGCGGAAGGGAAGCTGATCGTAACGATCGGCTGAGAACCGCGGTAGAGAAGCTCCAAGGGCTTTCGCCCTTGGACCACGATCACTCTCCCGGATTGCTCCCGACTATCGCAATATTGCTTAATCCAAGCTGACGAAAACTCGCCGCTCGCGGCATCAGCTCCGGACCGATTGAGCGGCGGCCCATCTCGCTATAGAACCGAGGCAGATGTGCGCCATTTCCGGACATTGGCATCTTGTCGGGAAGCGGACATTCCAAGCTGAGCCAACCGAACCGAGTGTTCGATCATCGATGGGAGAATGTGGGAGACGAAGACGCCTTTTCCCACGTAAGCGGTATAGCCAGAACCCGCTCAATCGATGATCGCGGTAACCCGGATCTCGAAGCGCATCGCCGGCAGGCCAAGGGCCTCGACGTATCCACGACATCGCCGAGCGATGATCGATGGCGTTATCGAGGCCGAGCCCGACGAGGCGGTCATCAGGCACTAGGCCTCCGCTGCGCGGAAATCTCCTGCAATGAATGCAACCATTATCGGAACGGCATCGACGTCAGCGAGATGCCGCCCGTAACGCCGATTCCGGACATCTGCCTGCGCTGTCGCTGCGCCAAGGCCAGCCAGGGGCAGGCCAGGCATCAGCCGAAGCAATAGCCTTAGAAACGCACAAACCCCGCGGCGCCGAAGCGAGACCGGGCAAAGGACGCTCTGGTCCCCCACGGCCTCACACGGCGCTCGTGTTCATTCTGATCTACGGGTAGCTGAGCGGGGCTTGGCGATAACGGGCTGCAATAGTTCGCCTGGCGTCTCTGCCTTCAGCTTCACACCCTCAGGATCGACCAGGACGCCTAGGTCGGAACGTTGGTCGATCCCCGTCGTTCTCCCGCAAGGAGGATCGACCGATGAAGGCGAAGGCAATCCATTATCCGGATCAGAGGCCAAGCGAGCCAAATTCGAAATTCGAAATCGAATCGCGAGAGGATTATGCCGTTGCTCTCGACCGACTGAAGGCTTTGGAGGCTGGCGAGCGCTCTGAGGACGAGCAGGCTGAAATGAGTGCGCTCAAGCAGGCGGTAAGGGCGTGGGACGGCCGGCATGACCGGAAACTCGCGTGAAGCGCTGCTAGGGCGACGGTTGAGCAGAGCCGACGCCAATCCTGCGCCGCGCCGAGGAGTAAGGTTAGGATCTCTCTGAGAACCCGACGCGCACCGCGAACGAGTCCCAAACGGGGGGGTGGTGAATTCGTTCCTCAGTATGAGGTGCCCGCCGGCAAGCGCCGACGGGCACTTCTTTCAGGCCGCTACTAACCGCCGGTAGCGGAGCAGGACACTCTGAGTCAGCTCCTCCTCGTCCAGCGACTGAGGTACGAGGCTGGCGACGATGTAAGCAATCTTCATCCGCTCTTTCTCACATTCTTCGTCGGGGATGGAACCTTTCACCTCGTTCCATACAGCTTCCAATGCCGCGTAAGCCCGAGCGAGATCAGTGGGGTCGCTCAGCGACGAAAAAGGCATGTCTCCCTCCCTCCAAAAAGGACACCTGCGAAGGCAAATTTAGGAAGGGTTGCAACGATCTCAACGTCATTTGACATGCCCGAACTCCGCGCACCATCCGCGGTAACATCTTGCGGGAGGGGTACTCCAGCTCGGCGCCATGCCGCAGTACGCGCCCTATGCGAGGCCGGCAGGCCAATCATGGAACAAGCGCGCTCCATCGGTGTTTGCGAAACCGGCGGGGGGATTCGAAAGAGGAGAATCTCGATGCGCTATCCAGTCCTGATCTCACTGGTTGCAGCACTGACCTGCTCCGCGGCAATCGCGCAGACATCGACTACAACCACCACCATCACGACGGATCAGCAAAGCAAGGTCCGGACGTACATCATGAAGGAACACCCCGCTTCCGTGAAAGTGACCGAGTCGGTTGCTGTCGGCACCGCCCTACCGTCATCGGTGACCTTGCACACGTTGCCTTCTGATGTTGGCGTCACGCAGTACCGCTTCGCTGTCGTCAACGATAAGACGGTTCTGGTTGAGCCGAGCTCCCGCAAGATCGTTCAGATCATCGAGTGATCTCTGCATAGCAAAAAGGCCCGGCCCCCTTTCGGAGACCGGGCCGAGTTTAGGAGCCGGTTAGGCCGGCCAGTCCATCTTAAAATCGAGCCATTCCGAATAAGCGGCATCGCCGCTGGCGTCGCGTAAAAAGCCCATGACAGTGCAAGGAAGCGTCACCCGATTCCCGGGAAGCCCGTACGTCCGGCATTGCCCGCAGACGATGACGGTCTCGATCCGCCCTTGATGCCATTTGCTGGTGCATAGAACGCCCTCAAGAGGGACGGTGGAGCGCCTGCCCTTAACTGCTGTGCGAAGGTTCGGTCTACTTCCGGCTAGGCTGTGAGCCGTTCAACCAAAACGGCCAAAATGGGTGGGCAGCAGAAATAGGCCTCGGATAATTTAGGCTCTAGATCAGTCTCCAACGCTGCGGTTCAGTAAGGAACAGCCGCAATCCCCGGTCCAGCACCTTCTCCTTCCGCAGTACGCAACCAAGACAGCGCGAGGCGGCGGGCTGGAGAGTGCGCGTGACGGTGCCCGGGAGCGGCTCCGGCAGCGCCCAGGGCGGGGAGCACGGCAGCACCCAGCCCCGAGCCGACGAAGTTCTTGATCGCCTCGACGCTGCCGAGTTCCATCACCGGCTCCGGTTCTGCTCTCGCTTGCCGGAACCAGGCATCGGTCGCCGCTCGCGTGTTGCCGCCCTCCTCATAGAGGATCAATGGCAACGCGCCGAGCGCCTTCGCCGTGATCGGCGCCTCGCCCGGGGGCGGCACTGGCGGCTGGCAGCAGCGCGAGCAGCGGGTCGGCCAGCAGCCGCGTGGTGCTCAGAGCCCGGCTTTGCGGTACGGGCAGTGTCGCCAAAACCACGTCGAGGTCGCCCGCTTCCAGCCGTGGAAGGATCTCCGCAGTGTTGCCGATGGCCACGGTCACCACCAGCCCGGGCATTGCCGCCTTTACCCGTCGTAGTACGGGCGGCAGGAGGTGGATGCAGGCCGTGGCGCCGGTTCCCAGCCGCAGCCGCCCGGCGCCACCCTGGCCGTGCTCCGCGACAGCCGTCACAGCATCTTCAGCCGCCGAGATCGCGCGCCGGGCAGGTTCCACGAGCGCAGCCCCAGCGGCATTCACGATCATCCGTCCGGCGGCACGCTCCAGGAGGTGGACGCCCAGGCTGCGCTCCAGCTCGCGAAGTTGCTAGCTGACTGTCAAGCCCAGGAGGCGGGCGGCGGTCGAGACGCTTTCAGCCTCGACAGCTGGCGGCCATGGGACTGCGGTACATGGCGACGCACCAGTCCGACTCCATGACGCGGGATCGAGCCGCCTCGGGCGAGTGCTGGGCCGCTGTCGCGGGCAGCGCCATCGTCGGCACGATCCTATTCAAGGTGGCCAATCGAACCTCTGGCTCGCCCTGGTTAGACCGCTCCGAAGTTGCCAGCCTCGGCCAATTCGCCGTCATGCCGGACGGGCAACGCACTGGTTTTGGCGCGCGGTTGATGGACCTAGCGGAGCGACGGGCGGCCGAGACGGGAGCGGAGGAGATCGCACTCGACACCGCGGAGCCGGCAGAGCACCTCGTCCCACTGTATCGGAGTCGCGGTTACCGTTTTATCGAGCATGCGCAGTGGTCCCATACCAACTACCGCAGCGTCATCATGAGCAAGCCGGTGAGTCCGAGTGGGCTGGCGACATGAAGTTTATTCACCTGTCCGACCTGCACCTCGTCGGCCCCGGCTTGCCCTTGCACGGCCTGGACCCCCAGGACCGCCTGAGGCGCTGCGTCGCGCGCATCCGAGCCTTCCACATGGACGCGGCCTTCGTTGCTGGGCGTCCTGCGACCGCACATGGGCCGGGTTCGACACATGTTCGTGGGACACCTGCATCGAGCGACGGCCGGGTCCTGGCACGGAATACCTTTCTCCGGGGTGAGGGGAACGAACATCAGATTGCGCTGGACTTCGTGACGCAGGACGTGGCGCCGGTGAGCTTCGAGGCGCCGGGATATGGCGTCGTGCTCATCTCCCCGGAGGCCGTCGTCGCGCACCTGGATGAGTTACCGCTCGGCCGAAGCGATTGAACCGAATTAGCCCATTTGTGCTCGTTGTGGGCTCGGGCGTATCAGCCTAAAATTGTGACGGGCGCTGGGGTAACTCAGTGGGAGCATACCATGTCTCACCGCGTCCCGTTTACCCCGGGTGATCTGACCGATCATCAATTGGGCACCGATGACACCCTCGTCGGCGATCCGACCAACAATGTCTTGGTCGGCGACGCCGGCGGCAGCCTGCTCGATCATTCCCAGGGCGGCAACGACACGTTCAGCGGGGGCGTCCCGGCCGACTACACCTTCTATGGCGATGCGGTCGGCGGCATCTTCGACCATGCTGAGGGCGGCGACGACTCCTTCAGGGGTGCGCTCAGCTCCACCAACACGGCCTACGGTGACGTGGGTGGCGACATGCTCGACCACGGAAAGGGCGGCAATGACACTTTCCAGAGCGGGGGCCTCTCCATCAACACTTTTATCGGTGATGCGGGCGGCCGGATGTCCGATCAGGCTCAGGGCGGCGACGATCGTTTCCAGGGCGGGGGCCTATCCGTCAATACTTTCACCGGTGATGCGGGCGGCGATATGTCCGGCCATGCTCGGGGCGGCAACGACAGCAGCTTTGGCGGCGGCTTCGCGTCGAACAACATTTTCTACGGAGACAGCGGCGGCAGCATGTTCGACCATGCTCAAGGCGGCAATGACAGCTTCACCAGTGTCAGCTTCCGCGACATTGCCAACACTTTCTACGGTGATGCGCGCCTCGATATGTCCGATTTCACCCAGGGCGGCAACGACGATTTGACGGCCGGCGCCCTCTTCAGTAGCAGCGTTTTTTACGGCGACGCCGGGCGCAACATGTCCGGCCATGCTCAGGGCGGCGACGACAGTTTCACAAGCGAGACGGCCTTTCACAGCTGCATTTTCTACGGTGACGCGGGCGTCGACATGTCCGACTTTGCGAAGGGCGGCAACGACACGTTCACTGGCAGTCCCGGCTCCGCCACTACTTTCTTCGGTGATGCGGGCGGCGATATGTCCGGCCATGCTCAGGGGGGCGATGACGCCGCGGTCTTTGCTGGGGGATTAACAGGCGAGGAATTCCCGAATTTGGCCTATGGCGACGCCTTGACGATGTCCGGCGATGCGACAGGCGGCAACGATCGCCTGTCGGGCGGCACTGGTACCGGGGAGGCTCTCAACCAGCTCTACGGCGATGCGCTCTCCATGTCCGGTTCTGCGCAAGGAGGCAAGGATATGCTGACCGGCGGCAACAACACCGACGGTGCCACGATGACGAACATTCTCTTCGGTGACGCCGCAAACCTGTCGGGCTCAGCCAAGGGCGGCAACGATACCTTGATCGCCGGGACCGCAGCATCCGGATCCGCGGTCAGCAACGACATGTGGGGCGACGGACAACTGAGCGACCAGGCTCAAGGCGGCGCCGATGTGTTCCTGTTCAAGGACGCTGGTTCGATGACAGTGGGGACCAATAACATCATCGAAGACTTCAGCCAGGTCCAGCAGGACAAAATCGCGTTCAGCGGCGTGGCGGGCGTGCAATCCTTCGCCGACCTGACCGTTGCGCAAAGCGGCGCCGATACCGTCATTACGGCGGGAGCGGATCAGGTGACGCTCCACAGTTTCACGCACACGCTGACGCAGAGTGATTTTTTGTTCGCCTGAAAGCGGAAGCAGGTCGGCCGGCTGCCTACGCAACGGAGCGTGGGCGGCCGGAGTTGCATGAAATCCGGCCTTCCACTCTGGCGCCTAAAGGCGGCTCCCCCGCCGCGTTCCGAGGACAGCCCTTCCGCGCACCAATGAAGAGTTTCAGGCGCTCGCTCACCGACATTGCCATGGGTTCAGGCTTTGCCGACAGCGCCCATCTCTCACGGGACTTCAAGGCGGCGTTCGGAGTAACGCCGCGTGCCCTGCGCCAAAACAGGTAGGCAAGCGCCGCGTCGAGGCGCCCTATGACTTTCAAAACCAGTGTCCGCTTTCCGGCGGGAGCCCAAGGTCCGCATATGGCGCATTCAGTCCGGCGGGCGAAGCTATCGAGTGCGTGTTTGGGCTTTGCACCTAGGCCCTCGAATACTGTCAAGTGCTTTCATGCTTCTCCGCGCGCAATCAGCAAAACTCTAATGGATCCTCTGGAGAAAATCATGACCAAGAATGAACTGATCGCTGCAGTCGCCGAAGACGCAGCCAAGTCCAAGGCCGACGTGGCAGCCGTACTGGCCTCGCTGGCGGGCGTGGTTTCGAAGACCCTGAAGTCGGGCAGCGACGTCACGCTGGGCGGGGTCGGTAAGCTGTCCGCAGCCAAGCGCGATGCGCGTCAGGCTCGCAACCCTTCGACCGGTGCCATGATCGATGTGCCTGCGAAGACCGTCGTGAAGTTCAAGGTCGCGAAGGACCTGGCAGACACAGTCGCCTGATCTGCGAGTGTCAAAACGATCTGGCGGCCATATGGCCGCCGACCAACATCGGTCTTCTCGCGAAGCGAATCCGTTAACTGGTTCAGTGCAGTGGTCCTCCGAAGCATCTACGAAAAGCTCTAGTATCGTCCGCATCGGGAAATTGCGGCTGATGCGGATTTTTGATGACCGTGCGGGCTATGAATGTCGGCACTCGTAACCCACGAAACACATGTCCCGGTCCTGGCTTTTAATGAAAGCGGGAACAGCTCTTTCAGTAGGGCGGCAAAAACTCCTGTCTCTTACAAACCGTGCTTCAAGTTCTTCTCGACTGAGCAGCATCGCTTCGCCTTTTCGAGCAACTTCGCGGCGGCTGTCTTCACAGTTCCGGAGCTGTACATCCCCTGCGCGGCTGGGGAGCGGAATCGCTGCCGCAGCCGAGAGAAGAACCGACAGATAGCGCAGGCTGGAGCGCCGATTTCGCTCCAATTGGCAGGAATTCAACAACGTTCTCCCGTCTCTACAAAATGCGTGCTCATTCTTGGTCACCTGCTGGTGCACTCCGCCAGCCAAGGCGGACGGAGCGCATTTCTCGGGCCTTATTCGATGACGTCCACGATGCGCCTCGTTTGTGGGTCAACTATCAGCACATCGTCGCCAATCAATGTGTACTGCATCCCACGCAGTTGCGGCTCACGCTGCTCCGCTTCGGAAGGCAACGGCCGGATCGCGACTTCGCTCGGCAGGACCGAGCCTTTGAGACCGTCGAGGCTCTGCATTTCTCCGGGCTTGGCTTGCTGCAAGATGAGCTTAGCCAGCTCATGCCGGTCAGTGAGCGGCGGGCTTGCTGGGGTGGCAGCACGTCCCGCTCCCGCGGCTGTGGCGGTTCCGCTCTGGCTACTGCGATCGACGACCTCGACGATGCGACGCGAGCCTGGCTCTACGACAGCAATCTCGTCGGTCTCGGTCATCACGTACTGATAGCCACGCCAATGCGGATGGGTTTCGATCACCTCAACGGGCAAGGCATATAGCTGAGCTTCTCGCGGGATGATGACACCGGTCTGGAATACGACTGTGTCAGGTCTGCGCCAGCGCCTAGCGTCGCGCCTCTGCTCGAACAGAGCATAGAGGTTCGCGCCCCCGCCACTTCGTCCATCACGTTCGATGACCTCGACAATGCGCCGGCTGGACGGGTCGACAATGACAATCTCGCTGTCCGATACCGTATAACTAAAGTTGCGATATTGCGGGCGCATCTCCGCAATCTCCCGCGGTAGGGGTCGAAGTTCCACGCGTGTCGACAGTTCTGCGCCGACCGACACCGAGACACCGAAGTCCTTGACTGGCCGGATTTCCTTTCGGTCGATACTCTGCCTGACAGTCTCAGCAATACGGTTTGTGTCGGTCTTGTTGCCAGCGCTGGGCTGAGCCGTTTGGGGTCCAGCAGCAGGCTTCTCTGGTGTCGACGCCGTTCCGGGCTGGTTCGTCTGCGGCTCGGGCTGCGCTGAACGGGCGTTGCTCGGGCTGGTCCTGTTCTCTGGCTGCGACGACCTCGCTGAGCCCGTTGACTTATCCGCGTCGCTGTTTGGGTGTGCGCGCTCGCCTGCGCGGTTCGTGTCCCGCTGCGAAGGCTGTTCACGCTGCGCAGCCCGATCCCGTTCAGTGTCCTTTTCTCTCTGCCCGGTTCGAGGCCGTTCGGAAGAAGACGGCGGCTCCTTCTGCGCCTGATCGCGTTTGGGAGCCTGAATGCGCTCGGCATCCTGACCGCGTGAGGGGCCAGACTGAACGTCTCGCCGCTCTCGCGCCGGCATCTCAGTCCGATCCGGAGAACCGCGCTCGGCTTCGGGACCGCGCGGCGGCATTTGACGTTCCATCGGCCCTTCGGACCTGGCGCGCGGGGCCTGATCTTGCTCGATCACGATCGGCTGGGCCCAGGCGACCCCAGGTAGTGCCAAGGCGGCTAAGGCAACGCCTGCAAGTTTTTTCATGGGACATCCTCCCTGATGAGAGTGATGCCGAACTGGTGTCGCCCGTATCGGGAGGGTTTACCCTGCGCGTGGGTTCAAAAACGGCCAGCTCGGCGTTGAGAGGCGCCGATTCTCACGGAACACTGCGCTGTAATGAATCGCCGGAGTCACCGGCGGGCGGTGTGACGAGCCAGGCCATTGGCCGGCTCGTCAGCAACGATCACTCGATAATCTGAACGACCTTCCGGCTGGAAGGCTCGACCAGAACGACGTGGTTGTCGGTGTAGACGTAGCTGTACTTGCTGACGCTCGTGCCCCAATCGGCAGGAGCGGTTCGAAGCTCAACATCCGCGGGAAGCGTCGCGCCGACCGTGACCTTCTCCTTGACCATGACCGGCTTCATTTTCTCCTTGACCACGTATTCCTTGATCTTGGTCCGCTCGGGCTGGCTGATGGTGATGGTGGTGCTCTGAGCAAAAGCAACCGAGCTGGCCACGAGCGCAGACGCAGCGACCATTCCAAGAATCGTACGGTTCATGTGGTTCCTCCGGTTGCGCACACGATTGTGCGATGCGCCTCAAACTCGCTCGCGAAGGGACCTGTTCCAAATTCCTCTAATTAAAGAATGCGCTATATCCGTTCAGCTATAACGTTGAAAAGACTCCCAATTTTTTCGGAACTGTTTGCTCTTTAGAATCTTTGTAAGCTCCGAGGCATGGCACCGCCTTCGCGTCGCTCAAAACGGGCCGGCCCGGTCGAAACTCGCACTTCGGTCGGGCCAATTTCTTAAGGGGGCAGACCATGGGCGCACTACTCCGTCTCGGTCGTCATCGTCATCATGACCGCTTGGTTCAGCCTCCTGGGGTTGCATGGCACATGGCTGTTCTCCCCATCGGCATCCGGTTTTTGCCTAAGGCGGACCAGACACATAGGATTTGCGGCGAACGAGCCAAGCTGCAACGCTACTAACCACCGCGCCACGCATCCTCGCCAGATGCGTGATCTCATGCGGCTCGATCTTGCGACCATTTCCGATGTCTGGGTTCGCGAGGACGTGAGTGCACTGATCGTCGGATCAATGCAAACTCGTCAGCGCGCCGGACCACTGCATCTGCAGTGASGTGAGGACCCTTGCCGTACTTTTTCTCGTATTTCCGGTCCGCCATCTCACTCCCCTGCGCCCGGATGGCTGCGGCTTCCAGATGGGCGGCAGCGGCTTTGATCGTGGCAGACAGGGCCTCGCGGTCAATCTCGGAATGCGTGGCCTTGTAGTGCCCGGCGGCGTTCATCAGGTTGCACAGCGCCAGCTCTGCCGCAGCGA
>NZ_JBFTIC010000023.1:0-17190 GCF_056394545.1 Allobosea sp. 10N428
GGCCGGTTAGTGGCCGGTTAGTTCGGTGGCCGGCGACCGAGGCAAGCAAATAGCGCACCTGTACATCGTTGAAGGCAGCGTTCGCCAGTCAGCGGATAGGTGGCGCGTCAGCACGCGCCTGATCGACGCTCGTACGACTGCAGTGAAATGGGCCTACTCAACAAACGGCGAACTGCGGACCGGATCAAACTTGGCGGCCGAGCTGGCCGATTTGATTACCCTTCAATTGGACACCGCAGCGGCGGCATCATACGCATCGACGCGCACTGCAAGTCCTTCGAAACCACTGTCCGAGGTCGACAGCGGAGGATGGCCTTGAGATCGGCTTCGGAAGGCTCAATCTAGCAATTTTTGCCCAGTCACGCTTCAATTGGCCAGATTCCGGTCGACGTTTAAGACTCGGCCTATCGGTAGGCCAAGATCGCCTTAGCGCGCGGGAACCGTTCTGATTTTCTCCGGTTTTTATCCTGCCGCTTTCGAGCGCCGGTGAAATCCTTCATCGACGTGTTTAGGGGCATCCTCGGAAGGCGGTAGGGAGGCGCGTCAGAGTCGCACCTTCGGTGCGGCTTCCTTCGACTCTCTGCAAAATATCGTCCTGGAGGATGACGATGCAGAACTCGACCCAAACCCGCATTCTGCCGACATTCGAACCTATTGAGACCCCCGAGCAATTGCGCGAGGCACTTGAGCGCTTGCGACGGCTTGAGATCGCGGCCGAGGATTCTCCCCGAGCACGGGAGCGGGCCGAGCTTGAGCTCAACATCTGTCGCTATCTCGCTCGATGCGAAATCCGCGTGCGCTAGAATGAATACAGCATTGTATCAGGCACTTCTCGCACTCCTCGTCGAGGCCCACGACGTCACCGCTATGGCTCACAACGTGCTGGGGCCGGTCGATATTGACCCGGCCACCATCGACGCCGACGCACTCGCCGAAGCGTCCGACAAGCTCAGGCGACTCCCGGCGGAGATGGTGGCGCTGCAGTATAGTGGGGTTCGGTAGTTAAGCCCTGAACGCGGCTCGTGATGCAATGCCTCCCTCGGCCAGCACGGCGTTCCGATATTCGTGACGACCGGTGATTTCTTCTCCGACCCAAGCAGGAAGGTTGAGGGGCTGGTCAGCGCGTGTCAGCTCCACTTCCGCTAGTACCAAACCGGAGTGGGCGCCCCGAAACTCGTCAATATTCCAGATCAGACCCTCAGCTTCGACGATGTATCGCACCTTCTTAAGTTCGCGGTTTTCGCAGAGCGTTCTGAGTATCTCTTCACCGTCCGCAAGTGGTATCTCGTATTCGAATTCGGCCCGAGCGAGGCCAACGCGCGGCCCCTTTATCGCCAAGCACGCTTTGTCTGAAAGGCAACGAACTCGGACGGTGGCCTCTAATCCGACCGGGCTCAGGTAGCCTTGACGAAGCAAGCTTGCGGATCTGGCGCTCTGGCGCCATCCATCGCCGGTTACCAGAAATTTCCGTTCGATTTCTATAGCCATTGGCCAACATCACAAGGTTCGTGCCACTCCGAAACTACGGCCGAAGGCGGCGGTTCCGATCGGCCTTGATCTTGCGAACCGTTGCCCTGCTCCCAAAATTTTTCCCTGCGGTCCACTTCTAGGGAAAAGGAGGCCGTTTTCGCGCCCAAAAGCGACATGCCTACAGGAAGCCGATGCTGGGCAACGGCGGCTTCCTTCACTTGGCCGCTGGGCGCTCTGGCGGGCTTTTCGCGGCGCTGGAACCTCCTGAACTCGACCGCGTTCACCATCCGGATTTCCGAGAGGTGCCCGATCTGGCCAAGGTCGGACAAGGGGCTGGAGGCCCAGCGAACCCCGCCACCACCGTGGCGGGGTTTGCCGTTTCGGTGATCGCGACTACCGATTTGCGCACTAGCTCTCCAGGTCCCATCGATGCGGCCCGCGCTCGCTATCGCTCGGCTTTCCGATCGCCCCCTGTAGCCAGGTATCGCGACACCGCCAATTCCAAGCGGGTCCGCTCCTGAGCCAACGCGCTATTCGGCGGGGCGGACTCTAAGGCCCGCAACCTTGCCAATGCGGCCCGGTATTCAAATGGATTGGTTACGCGGAAGAAGACGAAGGCGACGCCATCCTGTTTCGAGTTGTCCATGATGCAGCCCCTTGTAACGAACATCAGTGACGAGCGATTCAACTGGCGTGATTGGATCGCTGTTCCAATCATTCAGCATCTGCCCTGGAGGGCTCTTTCGCACCTCTGGAACCCAGCGCCCCGCTCCGCATTGACACCTGTGGTATTGCGTCTGGAGTAAGAGTGCCATGGTAGCGGCGCGTGCGAACTGGAAGGGCAATCTGAAATTCGGCGAGATCAGGTCCGGTGGCGCTCTATACGGGTGCGAGCACCGCGGCGCGCGTGTCATTCGCGACCGAGCGGCGCGCGTCGAAGAAGGCGGCATAGCCTGACTTAAGCCCATTTGCGGTCCAGGACTCGGCCCATCGGTAGGCCGAGATCGCGGTAACGCGCGTGCGATCGTGCGGGCTTTTTCGCGCAGTCGGAACCCGGCTCCACGCGCCGCACTTCCTCCCTCAATCATTTTCAGCGTTCACGTCGCCACAATCGAACGCGATGCGCCCTCGATAGATCACTCGCCGATTCAGCTCCACCTGCATTGTCATCTCGCAACGGTCGCTGTCGGCTAGCGCATCGTACGCGGCCTCGGCAAAGGCCTTTCGCGCTTCCCGTCGGGCTGCGATGTCGCTTGGCAAATCAAGATCGACGGAGTGCGAGCGGTCGTTGTTGGTGATGAAGCGATACAGAGGCATGGCAAGTCTCAAAACCTACGCGGGTGAAGCTCAATCGCCGGCTGTCGTGGAAGCCGTGGGGGTAGTGATGTGCTCGAACGGCATTTCGCTGCTCCTTCGTCTGGAAGTGCGAACATGCGGGATGCCATCCAGTTCCACCGGAACGAATCACATCGGCGCCCGTTCGCGACTCGTTGGGCTGTTGAGTTGCGTTCGATGTGTGCGCGTCGGATTCTCAGAGCCGGGCTGGGCTGCGACACCGTCAAGGGGCCGCCGCTCAGCCGCCGGCGGAAGATCGTGCCTGAACGCGTCGAGCCGTGCGGGGCGCGGTTGAGCCGCAAGATTCCGCGCAGCGATGACTGGTACGCTTCCCGCCTCGTCCACCAAGAGCTTTTTGAAGCGCGCCGAAATCCGCTGTCCAACCCGAGCGCCTGGGCATCCTTTATCCGCTGGTGCGGACGTAGAAATCGTCTATGCCGCCGGAGACGCTATCCGCCCGGGCTTTGACCAGTTTGATCGTGGGATAGCGCGCCAGCTGCCGCCGCCTCGGCCAGGATGTCGAGCGGTGGCTTGTGATCGTGGCCGAGCATGCCATGCGAATGACCGGCGAAGCGATTCCGCGGCAGGCCGGTATCGAGAACGGAAACGTTGCGGCGGGCGCGGCCGAGTTGGAGGGCGCCGGCGAGATCGGCAAAGCTGCCTCCGATTACGATGACGTCGTCCGTGATGGTCGGCTCCGAATTGTTGATGAAGAGGGATGGATTCGGCTTGGCGTCAGCTTTGGCGCCCTCGATGCCGGTGGGCCGACCTTGCGACAACAACACGTCGACCTGCCGCAGCTTCGCGACGATCTCTTCAGGCTAATGCTTCCTCTGCGCCATAGCGGCAACCTCCAAGGCTCCAAAAGCCTACTTCACGGAGGACCACTTTTCAGGGGGCAGGCCAACGGGCGCGGCGCTTACTTACTGCACCCTGCCTTCGCATCGGCAGTACCTTTGACATGATCCATGGTTGTCTGGTTTCTGGGCCCTCCAACACCGCACTCAGATGACAACGATCTTGCACGATCTCATGCTGCCGCTGCACCACGTGAACTTCAGCCCGTGAAGATCCGGCAGATCGAGATCTTCCGTTCCGTGATGGCGGGCGGCTCCACCATCGCGGCGGCCACCGCGCTAGGGCTTTCGCAATCGGCCGTCAGCCGCCAGCTCACCCAACTCGAGGAGGAGCTGGGCTTCGAGCTCTTCGAGCGCAGAAAGGGGCGTCTGCTGCCGCGGCCTGAAGCTTTCGCCCTGATGGACGAGGTCGGCGAACTGACCTCGCTTGTCGCGCGGCTGAAGCGCTACACCGAGGATCTGCGAGCCGGAACCGTCGGCCAGCGCTTCCTGAAGGTGGCGGTGCCGCATTCCTTCATCGCGACGCTGATGCCGGAGGTGATCGAGACCTATCTGTCTGAGCGACGCGACGCATCGGTCGAATTGATCGGCGGCCATTACGACGCGATCGAACAGATGGTACTGGCGCGCGTCGCGGACATCGGTTTCGTTGGCCTGCCGCCGCGCGACAAGGGCTTCGATGCCCGCGAGATCGTGCGCTCCGAATCCGTCTGCATCATGCCATCAGGCCATCCGCTCGCGGCCAAGGCGACCCTGACGCCGCGCGACCTGTCGGGGCACGGCATTATCATGCTGGGCCGCCAACGCCCGGCGCGCCTGCGCTTCGAGCGGCTGTTGCGGCGGGCCGGCGTCTTCCCGATTGTGCGCATCGAGGTCCATTCCGTCGAGGCCACCTGCGGCCTGGTCGCGCGCGGGCTCGGCGTCGCCGTGGTACCGGAGCTGATCGCCGGGCTCTATCGGCACCTGCCGATCGAGCAGCGCCCCTTCAGCCCCTGCATCCACGGCGCCTACGGCATCGTCACGCTCAAGGGCGCGCCGCTCTCGCGCTCCGCTGAAGCCTTCATCGAGATCCTGAAGAACCGGCTCGAGGCGCAAGGCAAAGCATAGCCCGATGCGCTTTGCGCATAAGGTTGCGCGGGCTTCCGGTGCCGCCCATGGTCGCCACGATACGTGAACGGCGATCACGCCGCCGTATCGGACGCCGGGAGCCTTCGATGACAGTCTTCGTCATTCGACGACTGATGCAGAGCATATTGGTGCTGGCGGCGACCGCTGTCATCGTCTTCGTCGGCGTCTACGCCATCGGCGATCCCGCGGAGATGCTGATCGCGCCCGATGCGACGGCGGCCGAACGCGCGCAGGTCGAAGCGTCGCTTGGCCTCGACAAGCCGCTGCCGATCCAGTTCCTCGCCTTTCTCGGCAATGCGTTGCACGGCGATCTCGGGCGCTCCTTCGTGTTCAACCAGCCCTCGATCTCGCTGATCCTGGAGCGCCTGCCGGCCACGCTGGAACTCGCCTTCGTCGCGATTCTGATCGCGCTCGTCTTCGGCATTCCACTGGGCCTGATCGCCGGCCTGAAGCCGCGCTCGGTCGCAGACGAGACGATCATGACCGGTTCGATCCTCGGCTTCAGCCTGCCGAATTTCTGGCAGGGCATGATGCTGGTGATGATCTTCTCGGTCTGGCTGGGATGGCTGCCCTCCAGCGGGCGCGGTCCGACCGGGCATATGTTCGGCATCGAGACCAGCTTCGCCTCCTGGGAAGGCATCCGCCATCTCATCCTACCGGCGATCAATCTCGCACTTTTCAAGCTGGCGCTCGTCATCCGGCTGACGCGAACCGGCGTGCGCGAGACCATGCCGCTCGATTTCGTCAAGTTCGCCCGCGCCAAGGGCCTGAGCGAGCGCCGGGTCGTGCTGGTCCATGTGCTGAAGACGATCATGATCCCGCTCGTCACGGTGATCGGCATGGAGATCGGCTCGTTGATCGCCTTCGGCGTCGTCACCGAGACGATCTTCGCCTGGCCCGGCATCGGCAAGCTCCTGATCGACTCGATCATGCGGCTCGACCGCCCGGTGGTGGTCGCCTACCTGCTCGTCGTCGTCAGCCTGTTCATCCTGCTGAACTTCGCGGTCGATGTGCTGTATTCCATCCTCGATCCGCGCATCCGGCTGGGGCGCAACTGATGGCCTTCGCGAAACCCGCTTTGTTCGCGGCGCTGCGCCCCGATTCCGACAGTCTCCTAGCCCGCTCGCTGGCCGGTATCCTGAAGAGCCCGAAGGCGACGATCGCCGCCTTCGTCTGCATCCTGCTCATCCTGGCCGCCGTCTTTGGCCCGGCGCTGGCACCGCAGGATCCTTACGACCTGTCGACGTTGGACATCATGGATTCGAAGCTGCCGCCGGGCTCCGAGAGCATGAACGGTTCGGTCTACTGGTTCGGCACGGATGTGCAGGGGCGCGACATGCTCTCGGCCATGATCTACGGCCTGCGGACCTCGCTCCTCGTCGGCGCGCTCGCCGGTCTCGTCGCCTTGCTGGTCGGCACCGTGCTCGGCCTTTCCGCCGCCTATTTCGGCGGGCGCGTCGACAGCCTGATCATGCGGCTGGTCGATTTGATGCTGGGCTTTCCGACGCTGCTCGTCGCGCTGATGCTGCTCGCGATCCTCGGCCAGGGGGTGGGCAAGGTCATCTTCGCCCTCGTGCTGGTGCAATGGGCAATGTTCGCCCGCGCTGTCCGCGCCGCGGCGCTGGTCGAGAAGGGCAAGGATTACATCGAGGCGGCGCGCATGCTGGGCCTCTCGCGACCGCGCATGCTGTTCGGACATCTCCTGCCGAATTGTCTCTCGCCCCTCATCGTCATCGGCACGCTCCAGGTCGCGAATGCGATCTCGGCCGAGGCGACTTTGTCCTTCCTCGGCATCGGCCTGCCGATCACGCAGCCCTCGCTCGGCCTGCTCATCGCCAACGGCTATCAGGTGCTGCTCTCCGGGCAGTACTGGATCAGCGTCTATCCGGGGATTTTGCTGCTCATCCTCGTCTTCAGCATCAACATCGTCGGCGACCGCCTGCGCGAAGTGCTGAACCCCCGCCTGGCGGAGCGCTGAGCCATGACGCCGGTGCTCGTCGTCGAAAACCTCGAAACCCAGTTCGCCAGCGCGGCTGGCCTCGTTCGCGCCGTGGACGGCGTCTCCTTCAGCATCGACCGCGGCGAAATTCTCGGCCTCGTCGGCGAATCCGGCTCGGGCAAGTCGATCACCGGCTTCTCGATCCTCGGCCTGATCGAGCCACCCGGCCGGGTCGCGGGCGGGCGCATCCTGTTCCAGGGCGAGAATCTGGTCGGCCTCCCGACCGAGAGCTTGCGGCGCCTGCGCGGCAAGAAGATCGCGATGATCTTCCAGGACCCGATGATGACGCTCAATCCTGTGCTCTCGATCGAGACGCAGATGGTCGAGGCCGTGCTCGCCCATGATGCGGTCTCGTGGAAGGAGGCGCGCGAGCGGGCCCGCGACACGCTCGGCCTCGTCGGCATCCCCTCTCCCGAGGAGCGGCTGAAGGCCTATCCGCACCAGTTCTCGGGCGGCATGCGCCAGCGCGTCGCCATCGCCATCGCCTTGCTGCACAAACCCGACCTGATCATCGCCGACGAGCCGACGACGGCGCTCGACGTCACCATCCAGAGCCAGATCCTGTTCGAGGTGCGCCGGCTTTCCACGGAGTTCGGCATGGCGCTGATCTGGATCAGCCATGATCTCGGTGTCGTCGCCAGCCTCGCCGACCGCATTGCGGTGATGTATGCCGGCCGCATCGTCGAGACCGGCTATACCGACGACGTGCTCGACCGGCCGGCCCATCCCTATACGCGCGGCCTGATGGATGCCTTGCCCGCCAATGCGGCCCGGGGCGAGAGGCTGCACCCCATCCCCGGTCTTTCGCCTTCCCCGCTGGCACGGCCCGGCGGCTGCGCCTTCCGGACTCGCTGCTTCGCCGCGACCGATATCTGCCAGCAGGAGCCTGCATTGCAGGGAACCAGTCACAGCTTCCGCTGCCACCATCCGCTTGCGACCGGAGTGGCGGCATGACCGGAGCAATGATCGAAGGTCGCGGCCTCGTCCGGCGTTTCTCCCGCGGCCTCGACGCGGCGGAGAAGCTCGCCAGGGCGCTGGGCGCCAACATCTCCGAGGAGACCGTCCATGCCGTGGAAGGCGTCGACATCGCCATCCAGCAAGGCGAGGTGGTTGGCCTCGTTGGTGAGTCCGGCTGCGGCAAGTCCACGCTCGGCCGTTTGCTCGCCGGGCTCCTGCCGCTGACCGAGGGCAGCTTGCTCTGGCAAGGCAAGGACGTCGCCTCGCTTTCGCGCAGCGAAGCGCTGGAGATGCGCCTTGCCGTCCAGGTGATCTTCCAGGACCCGATGTCCTCGCTCAACCCGCGAAAGCGCGTCGTCGACCTTGTCGGCGAGGCGCCGCGGGTGCACGGCCTCATCCGGCGTGGGGAGGTCGACGACTATGTTGCCGAACTGCTCGAGAAGGTCGGCCTCGACCCCTCCTACCGCAAGCGCTACCCGCATCAGTTCTCCGGCGGGCAGCGCCAACGCATCGGCATCGCCCGGGCGCTCGCGGTCAAGCCGCGCATGATCATCTGCGACGAGTCGGTCTCCGCGCTGGACGTCTCGATCCAGGCGCAGGTGATCAACCTGTTCATGGACTTGCGCGAGGAGCTCGGCCTGACCTATCTCTTCATCAGCCATGATCTCGGCGTGGTGAAGCATATCAGCGACCGGGTCGCGATCATGTATCTCGGGCGCGTGGTGGAAACCGCGCCGGCCGAGTCGTTCTTCGCCGCGCCGAACCACCCCTATACCACCGCCCTGCTGGGCGAATTGCCTTCGGTCAAGGAGCGCCGGCGCGCCTTCACGCCGATCCGCGGCGAAATCCCCTCGCCGCTGCATCCCCCGGCAGGCTGCACCTTCCATCCTCGCTGCCCGCGCGTCTTCTCGCCTTGCGCCCAGGCCCGGCCGCTCCTGAAGCCGGTCGCCAAGCGGCATCTCAGCGCCTGCCATCTCAACGACGCCCCGGCCGTGCCGTTATCGGCCGGCGGCTGCGCCTGAGGAGGAGAATCTCATGAGCTTCAAGCCCCGCCTCGCCGCATTCCTCCCATTGCTCGCGAGCGTCGCCTGCCTCGGCTCGCCGGGAGGGGCGCAGGCTGCCGACCTCGTCATCGGCACGGCGAGCGAACCCTCCGCGATGGACCCGCTGTTCTCGCGCACCGGCCCGAACCAGAACATCGCCATGCAGATCTTCGACCGGCTCGTGGAGACGGATGCCCATCTGGGCATGCATCCGAGCCTCGCCGAGAGCTGGACGACGCTCGACCCGACGACCTGGCGTGTCACCCTACGCAAAGACGCTCGCTTCCAGAACGGCAAGCCGGTCACGGCCGACGATGTCGCATTCTCGCTGGAGCGGGCGCGCAATGTCCCGAACAGCCCGGCCCCGTTTTCCAACAACGTCTCGGGCGTGATCTCCGTCAAGGCGCTGGACGCGACGACGCTGGAGGTGAAGACCGACGCCCCGACGCCGGACCTGATGGAGCGGATCGGCTTCGTCTACATCCTCGAAAGGGCCGCCGCCGAGGGCAAGACCTTGCAGGACTACAACAAGGGCGACGGACTCGTCGGCTCCGGCCCTTACAGGTTCAAGGAATGGGTGCCGGGAGACCGCGTCGTCCTCACGCGCAATGATGGCTATTGGGGCGCGAAGCCCTTTTTCGAGACGGTGACGATCCGCTTCATCGCCAATGACGCGGCGCGCGTCGCGGCGCTGCGCTCGGGTGCGGTCGACCTGATCGACGGCGTCCCGCCCGCCGATCTGCCCGTGCTGGAGAAGACGGCGGGCTTGAAGGTGCATACGATCCCCTCGGCCCGGCTGATCTATCTCGCACTCGACACGGCGCGGGAGGAGAGCCCCTTCGTTACCGACAAGGATGGCAAGCCGCTGAAGCCGAACCCGCTCCGGGATTCGCGCGTCCGCCAGGCCCTCGCCAAATCGATCAACGTGCCAGCGATCGTCGAGCGTTTGCTCAACGGGGGGGGCGTGCCGGCCGGCCAGCTCGTGCCGGACGGTGTCGCCGGCTTCGACCCCTCACTCCAGCCCCTCGCCTATGACCTCGCCGGGGCCAAGGCCCTATTGCAGCAGGCCGGGCTGAAGGACGGTTTCGGCATCACCATCCATTCCTCGAACGACCGCTTCGCCGGGGACAAGGACATCGCGCAGGCGATCGGCCAGATGTTCGCGCGTGGCGGCATCAAGGTGAACGGCGTCGTCACGCAACCCTACAACGTCTACGCAGGCGCCGCGAGCCGGCAAAGCTTCTCTGCCTTCATCTTCTCTTTCGGCACGACGACGCCGACCGCCGGCCCCGGCCTGCGCAACCTGTTCATGACCGCCGATCCCAAGGCCGGAACCGGCGGCTTCAACCGCGCGCGCTATTCCAACCCCGCCTTCGACAAGGCGCTGTCGGAAGCGTTGACGCAGTTCGACGAGGGCAAGCGCATTGCCGCGATCCAGGCCGCGACGAAGATGGTCTTCGCCGATCTGCCAGTGATTCCGCTCTATTGGCAGAAGATCGCCTGGGCCTCGAAAGGCAACATCACTTATGAGGCGAACATGGCCGAGGACACTACGGCGGCGCGGGCGGGGCTGGCGAAATGAGCACCCTGTCGATGAAGGCCGGCTCTGAGCATCCCGCATCCGTCGCGACCGATGGCGATGTCGTCACGCTGAAAGACGTGATGGTGACGATGCGGGACGGCATCCGGCTTGCCACCGATATCTATCTGCCGGCGCGGGACGGGCAGCCCTTTCCTGGCCCGTTCCCGGTCGTGATGGAGCGCACGCCCTATGGCAAGGCCGAGCGCTCGCGCGCCGAGATCGGCCGTGGTGAGGCCAAGCCCATGGCGCGCTCCGATGTGGCCGCTCATTTCGTCCGGGCCGGCTATGCGGTGGTCTATCAGGATTGCCGCGGCCGCTACGGCTCGGAAGGCGAGTTCGTCAAATACGTTTCCGACGCGGAGGACGGCTACGACACCTGCGCCTGGATCGTCACGCAGCCCTGGTGCAATGGCAGAATCGGCACGATGGGCCTGTCCTACGCCGCCCACACCCAGGCGGCACTGGCTTCGCTGACTCCGCCCGGCCTCGCCTGCATGATCCTCGATTCCGGTGGCTTCTCGAACGCCTTCCAATGCGGCATCCGGCAAGGCGGCGCCTTCGAGCTCAAGCAGGCGACCTGGGCCTATAACCGGGCGCAGGAAAGCCCGGATGCCCTCGCCGACCCCGTGGTCGCCGCCGGCCTAGCCGCGGAGGATTTGCACGCCTGGTTCCGCGTGATGCCGTGGAGCGAGGGGCGCTCGCCGGTGCGCTGGGTGCCGGAATACGAGACCTATCTGCTCGATCAGTGGCGCGCCGGCTCCTTCGGCCCCGAGTGGAAACGGCCGGGCCTCTGGCTGGAGGGCTTTTACGACGCGGTGCCGGACATCCCCATCCTGCTGATGTCGAGCTGGTACGACGTCTATGTGAAGACGACCTTCGACAATTTCGCGGGCCTGGGCGCATCGGGACGCCGCCATCTCAACGTCATCATGGGACCCAGCCTGCACGGGAACCGCCAGTCCACCTTCGCGGGAGATGTTTCCTTCGGCGAGGCCGCGCCCTTCGACGGCAATGTCGGGACGAACTGGCTCGATTTCCGCCGGCGGTGGTTCGATCGCTGGCTCCGGGACGAGCCCAACGGGCTGGAGGCCGACCCGACGCTGCGCCTCTTCCTGATGGGCGGCGGCTCGGGCGAGAAGAATGCCGACGGGCGGCTCGTCCAGGGCGGGCGCTGGATCGAGGCCTCGAACTGGCCGCTGCCGGGCACGGAACGGCAGGATTGGTACATCCATGGCAACGGGCAGCTCTCGCGCGACGAGCCGGCCGCCGACGCCGCGCCCCTGACCTATGATTTCGACCCGGCCGACCCAGTCCCGACCATCGGCGGCGCGCTGACGAGCGGCCAGCCAATCTTCGAGGGTGGCGGCTTCGATCAGCGCGAGGGGCCGCGCTTCTTCGGCTCGCGCGCTGCCGGCATGCCGCTGATCGCGCGGCGTGACGTGCTCGCCTTCGAAAGCATGCCGCTGGAAGAGGACATGGCGGTGGTCGGGCCGATCACGGTCGAGCTCTGGGTGGCGTCCGACGCGCCCGACACCGATTTCACCGCCAAGCTTGTCGATATGCATCCGCCCTCCGCGGATTATCCCACCGGTTTCGCGCTCAATCTGACCGACGGCATCTTCCGCTGCCGCTATCGCAACTCCTGGGAGGAGCCGGAGCCGATCGAGCCGGAGGTCCCGTTCCGGATCACCATCGAGCCCTTCGCCACGGCGACCTTGTTCAAGGCCGGTCACCGGATCAGGCTCGACATCTCCTCCTCGAATTTCCCGAAATTCGACGTCAACCCCAATACCTTCGATCCGGAAGGGCGAGGCCGCAGGCGGCGGGTCGCTCGTAACACCATCCTGTGCGACGCAAAGCGCCCATCACGCATCATTGTCCCCGTTGTACCCTTATCCTCGTTGTCGGATCTGTAGCGCTTCTCCACGGCCTACTCCCCCGGCATCGCTGCAAACGACAGTGTTTGGAACGGGCCGGCCGTCCTCCCGCCACCGCCAGGTCGGCCGCTACGCTCTCCTGCGTATCGGTTAAACTAATCTCGATTGCATTGCTGTCGAAGCGAGGAATCTCTCCGCGGGAATTGAGCCAGGGATGACGCAGAATGCCTTCCCGATCGACATTCGCAAGGCTGTCATAGAGGGGATCGAGTATCTGCGTCTGGTACTGCGCCGGCGTCGCGATGCGCGGAGTAAAAATATCGCCGGTGACCAATGGATAACCCGTCGCGTTGTCGTCGCGATAGGCGATCAGCCGATAATCCTTTGCCCCGGCCATTCGGTCGATTCTGGGCACAACTTTGGCGGAGCGCGGCTAGCCTTACTGATGCGAGCTTTGCTGCCTCGCGGTATTCAGGAGCGAAACGGTTGCCCGGAGTCCGCCACCTTCCATATTCCTTAGCTCGACTTTGCTTTCGCGAAGGTGCGCAAGCGCAGCTTCCGCAATCGCCAAACCCAACCCGCTTCCGTTGTGGTGTTGCTCTCGGCCCCGATAGAAGCGCTGCATGACCAGCGCGAGTTCATCGACGGGAATACCCCGCCCCTCGTCTTCCACAAGGATGCTGCTCTCTCCGGCTCGCCAACGCCACAGGAGCCGACGAACTCTGCGCTGATGCCATGGATCTTCAAGCTCACGGCAAGCCCGTCGGCAAGGATGGGGTCGTCTTCGACGATCAGAACGCGCATGTCATTCCCTCGACGCCGGATTCCTCCCGTCAGCTTAAGGCTGCCTTAAGCTGGCGAAGCTCGATGGCCGCATCGTTCCCGAACGGGAACCGCAGATCTGCTTCGCGCGATACGATGGCTCGACCGCGAGCTCCGAGGAGCATTAGTCCTGATGAGCGTGGTCGCGATTACTTCTCGTTCGAGCCGATCGTAAGTCCTTATCTGGAGGGCGCCGATGAGATCGTGTTGCGCACCCCTATTCGCGAACCGTCGTCGAGGAATTACGCGCGGTGCCATGGGCGTGGTGGAACGGCGAGGACAAGGCCTGGCACGTTCCGTTTCGATCGTTCTATGAACTTCGCAGGAGATGGCCGGCGATTGAAGCAGCCGCGGAACGCAGCGACCCGGAAGCTCGAAGGCAAAGGCGCGAAGCGGCGAAATCCACCGCCGAAGACGAAGACGCGAAAGCAGCGGAGACCGAGCGCCGCCGCCGACGCTATCCCGTGCCTGCAAGCGAGCTGCCGCTTGACAGAGTGCTGATGTCCCATGAAGGGCCGCTCGTCGTCGTTGAGGTAACCGGCGAGCTCGTGCCTATGGAGACCGCCGCCCGGCATCACCCGTGGAGCTCCGGACTGCCCGACGATCTGGTCTGGGCTTTGTGGTGGCGTGCGACTCATGAGGAGCTGGTCAAAGCATGCGAACTGAGGTCGTAGAGGTTATTGGTTCAGGGCCGATTTGTGTGCAGTTCGAGCGTCGCTACGCAGATCTCTCCGCCAACAGCGTCCTGGACAGTCACCGCCATTGAAATGTGATCCCCGTTCGGCAGCTTCTCGATATTCATTGCGGTGAGCAGCTCCTTGGCAGCGTTGTAAGCGCTTTGCTCATCGGGCAGTTCCGTGCCCTCGTCATCCAGATCGAACTTCTCGCCATCGCGAGTGTGGAAGAAGTATCTTGGCATATTTGCAGAATGCAGTTGCGCCGAGGGAGTTCCACTATCTGCGTTCTGGCGCCGCTGTTCTTTTGATGTGGAGGTAGTCTGGATCGAAATCCGCCAAGGTGCAGAGGCCCTCCCAGTCGAGCACCTTCAACCGATTGCCTCAAGCGTCAGAAGCCCCGCCTCGCGAATCTCGCGCAGTTTCATATTCATGTGAACGGTCGACAATCCGAGCGCATTGGCCATTTCCGGCTGGGTCAATGGACGGGTCTAAATCTTGCCTGCGTCAAGGCTGCTTTCGAAGCTCTTCTTCCACCGCGCTGGCCAACGGCCCGACCTTGCGGACGACCTCCTCGAGTTGAGCTTTGGAGATAGCCAGCTTGTCGGTCCAATAGCGAACCTCTTAGTCCTCTCGGAGATTGATTCGCGAACGATCCGGGGGTCCGCGCTAGTGCTTATCGTCGGACATGATGGCCTTCTTCCAGAGAAGGAATCGACGAAACAGCGCTCGGTTCAAAGTCGGCAAAGCGCTATCTACCCACGACGTCGCCGCAGGGTGCTCGCCCGACTAGGAGAACGCTCCTCAGGCGGGAACCGCCGAAAGCCCCTTCGGTTTAGGGAGTTTCAACCCACCAAGGGAGGCCCTTATGGCAACCGAACCCAAGAAGCTCGACGACCTGTTTCTAGACACGCTCAAGGACATCTACTACGCCGAAAAGCAGATTCTGAAGGCGCTCCCCAAGATGGCGCGCGCGGCGAATTCGCCGGAGGTCAGGAAACTGTTCGAAACCCATCGCGACGAAACCGAAACACATGTCGAGCGGCTCACGGAGGTCTTCGAGATTCTCGGCAAGGCCCCGCGTGGCAAGACCTGCGACGCCATCGTCGGCATCATCGAGGAGGGCAAGAGCATCATCGAGGAGTTCGAGGGCAGCCCGGCGATCGATGCGGGGCTGGTCGGCGCCGCGCAGGCGGTAGAGCACTACGAGATTGCTCGCTACGGCACGCTGAAGACCTGGGCAGGGGAGCTGGGCCTTACCGATGCTGTCGCGCTGCTCAATCAGACGCTCGCCGAAGAGACCAAGACGGACCAGCTCCTGTCCAAGATCGGCATCGGCTCGGCGAATAAGAAAGCTGCCTGATCTCGGCGTCAGGCCATTCGCCTCTCGGATGCTCCGATCGAGCTTGAACGGTCGCGCGTTTCCGGGAGGCGATCGGGGAACGACATGTCGGGCATCAATTGTAGTCCGAAGGTCGGGGCAGGAGTGGCTGCTCAGCGATGGCGTCACCGAGACGCGGCATCTCTACCCTGCGCGGATCGTTATCGAGAGCGCGGTGGAGCGATGGCAGAACGGCGAGAATTCAGCAATGCGCATATCAACGCAGCAGGAATACGCGGAAGCGGCCGCGAAAATACATCGTCTGGCCGATGCAAAAGAGGGCACCCAGGGGGCTACTGAACTGGCCGAACTGGTCGCCGCCGTCCAGGAGTGGGAAGCGGCGGCTTCACCGCTCGCGCAGGGCGATGCTTCAGCGCGGGGGAACTTTCATACGCCGCGGCGACCTGGCCAGCCGGGAGATGAGGATCAGCGGCGGCCCGGGCCCAATCCGCGGTCGAGGAATGCAACGGGGTCGCATGCTCCTTTCGAGCAGGCTGATCGCGACGGCTTAGCTGCCGAGAAGCATCGGCCCCGCGATTGATCGGCTCTGTTTGAAGGAGGCGAGCGATGGCTGCCCACGGCCTGGTCAACGGGCCCCTCGGCGAGAACTGCATCCACCTTTTGAAGAAGGTCGCGTCGATCCAAGGCGAGCCGGATCGAGACGCGACGACGAAGGTCTCCGTCAAACCGGACGTTGATCGGAAGCCGGAGACGGAGAAGACGCAGGAGCGGCCGGGTAACACGCCGGCCGCGGCGTCGGCGAGTAGTTGCAGACCAACATTTCAATTGTCGCGCGGCGTCGTGTTCGGGTGGGGGCGATTCAGCGCTCTCCGACTTTTTTTCAACTACCCCCGCGAGGTTATGCAAAGCATCGCAACACCTCGGCACGCTCAGCGGTGATCGGGTTAGCATTGGCGGCGATTGTAGCGCCGCCACCCGTCCTGAAAGGCCGGAACTCGACCCGCTGGCCGATTGCAAGCTCGTGGTCGCCGAACACGTTACGATGGATGGCGAGCGGCCCGCCAGCACAGTTGATGCGGGCACCACGGAGCGCAATTGAAACAACCTCGTCGATAATCGGATGCCTCACAGCAGGTGCGTTGCTTCACAATTCTGACGCTGGCGCCGGACTGCAGAGCTCACGTCCATCGTCGCGCGTAGGTCCGCGCTGCGTGGGTAGGCTGGCAGTGTGATCTCGAATAGATCGACGTCAGAGATGGTCCGAGGCGGCAAACGCCAGTGCCATCGTCCCATTCTTCCGGCCTAGAGCGCCTTCGGTGCATTCCGGCGAAATGGGACGATATTCGAAGAATTCGCAGCGCTTCGTGCCGCATCTAGATTGTCGAATGCGCTCCGAATAGAATCTCGAAGGCGAAGGTCTTCTTGCCTTTCGCCAATTGCGCAAAGGAATGCGCTTCTCAAGAAAACCATACACTGTTCGTAGCTCGAAGAGAGACTTTCGTGATTGATATCTGAACGCATAATGGCCCCATGAGGTACACACTGTTTCGATTTGGGCCGGCATGGGCGTAGCGACTTAGAAAAGCAGAAAACTAGGCACGCGGATATGTAAAAAGACGCTTTAGAAAAAAGGTCTATCCGCAAAAATTCGGGATCGGACCGGGGAGGCTTCTGTCTCTGTGCTCGAAACCCACGCACGTGCCTGATTCGCATACGCAGCTAGATCTGATTTCGATCTGATTGAATCGTGCGTGCAAGGACAGATCCAGAGACCGCTCGAGCCGCGCGAGATAATTGGTGAAACTGCCACCCTCTATGGGTCGCGCCTATATCGGCTGCGCTTGGAGCCGGGGGATGCCTCGTTGCCTTCAGCCTGCTGCCGGAGCCGCAGGAGCTAAGACAACCGCTTCCGCATCATCTGGCTTCGTCGGATGACCAGCTCAAGACATCGATGGGCGCACTTTTCGCGTCCAATATTGGGTCTGACTCAGTTTCGCTGCAGGTTGGGGCTGTTCTGACGCTGGTTTCCAGAAGGAATCAGCATGATGAAGCAGCGATTTCGGCCAGCCAACCTGGTTCCTTCAGGATTGATGGTCGACGAGAT
>NZ_JBFTIC010000024.1:0-13061 GCF_056394545.1 Allobosea sp. 10N428
CTGCTTGTCCTGCCTGCTTGTCCTGCGGGACGGCCGGACGCTCCCGCTCACCTACCAATTTGGCAGCAACTCCGACGATACCCGCGCCGGGTACCTTTTCTGCGATCTCTCGGACGTCGATCCAGCCGCTCTCTTCTACAGGCTCCGCGTGGTCTGCGACGACGGCACAGATCTCGTCGTTGCAGTCGCGCATTCCAGCGACCGCTACCTTGCTGTCATCGGGCGGGTGTCTGCCACGCGATCCGCCATAGAAAAAGGGAGCCGGCGGCTGGGGGCTAGACCGACTCCCTTCGATTGCCATCTTGGCAGAAGAACCATCCCCACCTCGCAGCTGACCGCGCCAGTGGTGTACTGCCAACGATCAGTTCGCCCGCTCGGTTCCGAGTTTCCGGTAAAAAATTTCAGATCAGGGGCCGTTCGCCTCGAATGACCTCCACATCATGAAAAAGGCCGCGCCAGCCGAAGCCAGCGGGGCCGAAATCATGCGGCGTTGGACTGCCGATAACGGTCGACGGCCCGCCGGGTCAGTTCCTCTTCATCTCCCGCGACGGCCACCAGCGCTGCCACGATGTAAGCCAGTCTGGTGCGTTCTCGCTCTTCAAACGCAGGGGGAATGCTCGATCTGATTTCGTTCCACGCAACCTCCAGCGCCGCGCAAGCCCGAGCGAGATCGGTGGGGTCACTCAGCGACGAAAAGGGCATGTCTCCCTCCCTCCAAAAAGGACACTTGCGAAGGATAAATTTAGAAGGGCTCGCCACGATATCAACATTATTTGTCGGACCGGAACTCAGCGCAGCTTCCGCGATCTATCGCCTCGGCGCCACGCCGAGGGACGCCTCCTATACGAGCCTGCCGAAGCGGGAGCGAGCGGCCATCCTGCTCTCGTTGCGAAATCGTCTCGGCGTCGTTCCTGCCATTCGGCGGAATGCGCGTGCGAAGTGAGCGGGGTCGCTGTATCCGGCAGCAAATGCCACCTCGATTATTTTGGCGTCGGTCGTGCCGAGAAGCTCAATTGCCTTTTCAAAGCGCGCCGCTTCGACCAGTTGTGAGTAGGTGAGACCGGCAGCGGCAAGCTTGCGTTGGAGGCTTCTGATACTGAGCCCTGCTGTCTTCGCAATCTCGCTGATTACCGGGACTCGTTCGTCCATGTATGATGTCAGTGTCGATCTAAGAAAGCCGATTATTTCGGCGCCAATAGAACTGGCATTGCCCTCGGAAATTTCCCACTGAACATGCGGCAGGAAACAGTTTGAAGTAATTTTGCTCATATTGCTCGCCTCCCCCAAGGCTACAAAATGATGCGCTTCACCTAACATTAAAATCAATGAATATTGCAGCACAATGAATTCTGGGAAGCACGGGAAATCTCGCGCGTCCAGTAGCTGGCATGAGTTCGCTTGAAACGAGAAAAGCCGCGGCCTGCTCGCCCCCAGCCGTGATGGCGTGGATCGCGTCTACACCGAAGCCGACCGGGCGCGCATCGGCGAGATCCCATGCGCAAGCTCGGCTTCACCGTCCGGGAGATCAAGACCGGACGCTTCCCGCGCGAGAAGTTCGCCGAACAGCTCGCCATCGCCCGCAAGCAGCGTCAGGAGATCGACGGCGTCATCGCCGAGCTTGAGCGGAGGGCGGCGGCATGACCAGGCTCCATCTCGACATCGACGGCGTGCGCTTGAAGCTGCGTCGCGTTCCCGATCTTCAGGGCAAGTTCGCCCGAATGATCTGGATGATCGTTCCGCCCTTGTGCGCTCCTTTTTCGAGAAGGCGAGCGGCGGCAGCGGCAATCTCCCAACGATGTGATCGAAAACGGTCGAGGCAGTCCTCGTCTGTTTCGATAGCCTCAGCGGCGAGATCGCTCAGTGTCGTATATCCGACCTGGCAGATCGCCCTTTCGCCTCCATCGACCATGCAGAAGCGAACGCTTTGTCTCGCGCGCTCGCAATCAGGCGCGGTGTGCTCATCGAGAATGAAAGCCATGGCTGTTTGCCCCGTGAATTTGAGGGCTCGGGATCTGGAAACGGCAAGCGCTGGCGGCAGGACGCCGACGCACAACGCCCTGAATGTTCAATGCCAGACGAACATCACGGTTCCATTGCGCAACAGCATCGATCGGGATGGCCGCCATGGCTGACCGCTTCACCGCCCGCCAGAAGTAGCAGGCCCTCGCACGCGAACTCGGATTCCGCCGCCGCGTCTATGCGACCCGCATCGCCGAAGGCCGGATGAAGCAGGAGGTTGCTTTGTTTCAAATCGGAATCGTCGAGGAAATGGAAGCCGAGTATCGCCAGCGCGCCGACGCTGAGGACCATGCCGGGAGGTTGCTGTGATGCCTGCCCTCCAAATGAAGGACAACATGATCCCGGTTTTGCCGCATGCTCCGCTCGCCCGATGGGTAGCGTTGGCGGGTGCGCGGGCTGCCGACGTTCGTGCTCCCAGGCCCCGAGCATCGGCAGCCGATTCCGATCGAATTTACATCTATCGCTGGGATCGCTGCAGCCGAAAGGGCCAACGCTGCCATGTGTTTGCACGCGGGACCATGAACTCCGTAGGCGTCGAATTCGAAGATCACCGGCACCGGTGGCTTCCTTGCTCTACCGCCGGCCATGAGCGAGTCGCTGTCCCGGCTGCGAGTGATCGGGCCCGTAGGCCAGACGGTCACCGATGGTTGATAGCTCGGACCAACTGCCAGTGAATGTAGCACTGGAGGAAGTTGATGCGGATCCTCCCAGAAACCCGCCGATCGCATGCAGCGGAACCTATCGAAACGCCCGAGCAATTTCGCGGTGCGCTGGAGCGCTTGCGATGCATCGATATCGCCGCTGAAGATGAGGACGTGAGCGAGCCGAGCTGGAGCTCAGCCTCTGTCGCTATCTCGCAAGCTGCGAGCACCGCGTTCGCTAGCTCGTCGCGGCTGCGGCTCCAGTTTCACGACGTGAAATCGGCCGCCGATCGGATTACGCCAAGGGCTGGAGGCCCGCGGACCCGGCCTTCGTACCTCGCGCGAACTGATCGATTCCATAGGGAGCCAATTCTCGCTCCATTCGTTTGCGACTGCTTTCTCGTCTCGCCCAGGAACATCTCGCAAAGGAAGGGAAGATTATTTCGAGTCAAAATCTGACATATGTTATTGATATGACAATCAAAAGCTAATAATATCAATCTTTCTTCGGGGGTTACCTTTGACCGTTCGGCCCAAAATGTTTGTGGCTATAGAAGGACTTCGAGGCATCCTTGCCTGGTCGGTCGTATTTTCTCACCTCGCCTACATCTCGGCGTTCAACGGCAATGGCGTGAGCTCGCTTCTTCGAGCCGTCGGTCTTCCATCCGTGCTGGTCTTCATTATCATAAGTGGGTTTGTCATAACCCATGTCGTTCTGGAGAAGCAGGAGGGCTATGCCCCCTATATTATTCGAAGGTTTGCTCGAATTTTTCCACTGTTTGCGGTGACATGCTTTTTCGGTTTCTTCACAAGTGAGTTGCTTGCGTCGGCCCTCAGCGCACCGGGTTTTGGCGATCCAGAGTTCGCAAGAGTAGTGAACGAGGTCGCATCGAGCGATCGAGCTCATCTGCCGATGCATGTATTCTCTCATCTTTTCATGATGCATGGCGCCATTTCAAATAACATCCTTAGCTATTCCGAATACGCCTTCAACATGCCGGCTTGGAGCATATCGCTTGAATGGCAATTTTATCTGGTCGCGCCATTGATCCTATTCGTGCTGCGTGACAAGCGGCAATGGGTTATTCCGATGGCGATTGCTGTTGCGGCTTCAGAAGTGGCGGTACGAAAATTTGGCCTCTCAACCGTCCAGCCCGGTGCCTTGCCCCTTGCGGCTTCCTATTTTGCAATCGGCATCCTAAGTCGCCTGATCTATTCGGAGAAGCTCTGCAATCCGCAAGGACTGTTATTCGCTACCGCGCTGGCCATCGTGTTGTTGCCGTTTGAGCCATTGCGTCCCGTTTTGGTTTGGATGGTCGTGTTTTTTGGCCTCTCCAACACAGCAGTTCACCACAAGACAGCGTTGGATGAACTCTATGCGGTTACTCTCAAGAGTCCGGCTGCGCTATATTTTGGACAACGATCATATTCAATTTACCTTTGTCACTATCCGGTCATCTCGGGCGTCGCGTGGGTGCTCTTTCGGTTGTCTGTGCCCTCGAACATGCTCGTTCTGACGATCGTCAGCATCCCCCTCATCATTGTGACCGCCGATCTGGCGTACCGGTGGATCGAGAAGCCGGGCATTGCAGCGGGCAGGATACTCGCCGCAGCAATCCAGAGAAGGCAATCGATGGGGCCGTCAGAAGCAGACGGGCTGGCAGGACGAACTGCGCAGCAGGGAGAGGCCGAGATGGCAGAGAACGATTATTCCCGCGGCCCGCAGGATCACTCAGTTATCAACCTCTCCAGGGACCACGAAGTTAGGTATTGGGCCGACAAATTTGGCGTGTCGCAGGCTGCACTTGAAGACGCGGTGCGGAAGGTCGGTTCTTCGGCTCCCGCCGTCGAACAGGAGCTTTGGAACGCCCGCTAGACAATGTCTGGTTGAGCGTTACCGCGCCGGGAATGGTCTCGGGCGCGGCGGGAATCCTCTCCGCTCTCGCTCTTGATGATCGACCTTGACCATTTGAAGCAGCTCAACGATGAGCATGACCACCAGGAAGGAGATCGGTGCCTTCGGGCGGTGGCGGAAATCATTGCCGCCCATGGCTTGCGGCCAGGCGACCTGGCATATGGCGGAGAGGAATTCGCACTCTTGTTGCCAAATGCTGACGCGAACGGATGCGAGCAGCTTGGCACGAGGATTGCGGAAGCGATCCGTGCCTTGGAGTTCAGCCAGGACGGCGCACCGTCGTCTTGGCGGATTACGACCCGCGTGGGCGCAGCAACCTCCTGGCCGGATCGCGGTTCCGTCACGAAGCTTTCCACGCTCGTAGAGGCGGCCAAAACCGAGCCCTGTATTCACCGAAGAACGGCGGGCGCGACCGTGTGGTCGTAGCTGGGCAAGTGATATCCTGGCGGCGCGCCCAAGGGACATACCCCGAGAGATTGGCGGCCAAAGGTTGAGCCGGTCCGGCATCGGTTCCCGATTCCTCATGATCGTCCGCTGAGGGCGAAAACCGTCAGGGCCTCGCCCTTCACGCTCCGACCAAGAAGCGCCCCGCCGAGGAGCTCTGCGCATCGAACTCAGGCGGCCTTCCGGATGTCCCTAAGAGTATGGACGAAAATATCGTCCATCGTTGCGATGTCCTGTGAAAACCAACCCATGCGACTCTCCCATTGGCAAGATGATCCCCCAGCGCTTGGTAGTGCGAGAAGGCCAGCCCCAGGTATGAGGGCTGGCCGACCTTGGTCAGATGACCGTGGAACGGTAGGGAGCCCCGGTTTCGTCGAACCGATTCCAGCCGGCCGCCCGGTATTCGGCTAAGCGGGCGTCCCGGTCGATCGGCGTCGCCCCATCAAGGATGGCCTCGACCGCCGGAACCTGGTCGTCGGCAACGCGAACCGACACCACGGTCCCGCCCCGCCGCACCGTCTCGGCGTAGTAATTGGCATCCTCTTCACTGTGCCCTGCGCTGGTCAGCGCTCCGACGATACCTCCCGCGACGCCCCCGGCCGCAGCGCCGGCGGCCGTGGACGCAAGCCAACCCGCGGCAACCACTGGGCCGATCCCGGGAATGGCAAGCAGCCCAATCCCTGCGAGCAGACCGGCCGCTCCGCCAAGCGCCGCGCCGATGCCCGCACCTTCACCGGCATGACTGTCATCGGCCTTGGCGTGCCGACCGACCACGCTGATGTCGGCGGAACTCACTCCGCCGGCTTCGAGGGCTTCGACAACCGACCGGGCCGTCTCGTAGTTCTCATAGGAGCGAGTGAGTGTCTGTGTCATGGGATTCTCCCGATTACTGGCGGGTGATGTTTCCGCGATAGTCGACGGTAACGTTGACTTTGGCGCGCCCATGGGTGGCGCTGCCCTTCCAAACGCCGTCCGCGTCCTTTGTCAGCGGACCGACCTGCGAGTAGCCGTTGGCCTCCAGCCGACTCTTGGCCTGACCCTCGGTGAAGCTGTTCGCGCCGGGCAGCGGAGCATTCTTGTCCGCATCCCCCTTCGGTGCTGGCACCGGTGAAGTGGTGGCGGTCTGCGCGAGCGCGGTAAAAGACGTCGCCGCCGCGATCAGCGACACGATCAAGATCTTCTTCATGTCTGGACACCTCGCTATTCGTGGAATGGACCACGGAACGGTTTTCGAACGAGGTGAGCGGCAATTCTGTTCCGTACCAACGCGGCGAAGTATGGTGCTCTCTCGGGTCCGAACGGTCGACTGAACGTGCAGCTCGTTCGCGACGGCGAGACGGCGACGCTCCACTGGACGGAACGCGGCGGGCCACCGATTGCCGAAATTCCCGCGCATGCGGGCTTTGGCAGCAAACTTGAAAACGCGACGCTGACTGGGCTCGGAGCGACCATTACGCGGAGATGGGCTCCCGAAGGTCTATCGCTTTCGCTCGATCTCCGGATGCCCGGCCGAGATTTCCCGGCGCTGGAATCGAGCGAGTCCTCGGATCTTATGCCACAAGCATTGTTCGGAGCCATCTGTGACGTTCCGGCGATGCGAGCACCGGCCGCTGCCACGTAGGCTGCCCGGTTCGATTCGAACGCTGAACAGGCGGGTAAGGAACACGGAAACCAATCTCAAGTTGCTAAGCCAATCGGAGGAGCGCGCCATGGCAAAGCAACCGGAATCCCTTGCTACCTTTTCGGCGTCTGCGAAGAATGAAGGAAGGAAGCCCACAGAGATCGGACTGACTGCAACGCCCGATACGATGCCGATCTCGGTTGATCCGGGAAAAAAGGTCGACGCCGCGACCAAGGTGTTGAGGGAGGGTGTGCTGCACAAGGACCAGGGCGCCGAGGAGGCGATTCGCGAATTACCGGATAGAACGCGCGATACAGACGAGGCTCACGAGATCTAGACCTAGAATCCATGTTGGACTCGATCCGAGAGCCAACCCGGCAAATCTCGCATCTGAGAACCGGATTCAGCCATGCGCCGTCTGCGAATACCGACCTTACCAACAGACCAGGCCATCGCCTCTGTCGTTGCCAGCCACGCAACCCCAAAACTTGAGCGACCGCTGCGTGCGGCAACTCTCCTGGCGGACGAGCGCTTTCTTTGCTTCGCAGCCGTGTGCTTTTGGCTGACGACCGACCCTGGCACGCGCGACCGAAAGGCTGCCAACCACATCGTGCGCACAACATTCGTGGCCACCATATTGCCGCACGCCTTGAAGAAGTGCTTCGCGCAGGAACGCCCAGATCGGATAGAGGTCAGGGGCCGCAGGCACGGCGTGCCGAAGTCGGGAGATGCATACGCCGCGTTCCCCTCCGGTCATGCCGTTCACATGGCGGCTCTGGCGAGCGCGGTGAGCAGGACATTTCCGAGGTTTACGGCGATCGCGTGGATGGCGGCGACGGCGATCTCATTCACGCGGGTGGCGTTGCTGGCGCACTGGACCAGCGATGTTTTGGCAGGGGGCGCGCTCGGGCTCGCGGTGGAGTCGATCCTGAACGCAATGCCTCGCGACGAGGGTTGATAGATGTCCCTTGTCGAGAAAACCAAAACGGCGCTCGATGAATCTCGCATGCTGATGCTCGGAGCCCAAATCCTGTTGGGTTTCCAGTTTCAGGCGCCATTTCAGAATGCCTTCGTTTCCCTCTCCCCGCAAGAAAAGCAAATCGAGCTCGTCGTGCTGGGGCTTACGATGGCTGTCGTCGCCCTTCCGATAATGCCGAGTTCGTATCATCGGATCGTCCTGTTCGGCGAGGCTAGCGGCGAAATCCTGGTGATGATCGACCGGATTATGCTGGCGACGTTGGCTGGCTTTGCCGTCGCCATGGCGCTGGATGTCGGCATAGTCGGCACGCGGATTGCCGGAGCGGCAGTGGGCGTCGTGTCCGGTCTCGTTGGCTTGGCCGTGTGCGGGGCGCTTTGGCTTGGACCTTGGCTGGTTCGAAGAAAGGAAAGGAACATGCCTACTCCCGATCAGAAGACACCGATGGCCGCGAAAATCGACTATGTCTTGACCGAGGCCCGCGTCATCCTTCCCGGAGCACAAGCCCTTCTCGGCTTTCAGTTTGCGATCGTTCTGACGCAATCGTTCGCCGAGATGGATCAGCGGTTGAAGCTCGTTCACGGAGCCGCATTGGCGCTCATCGTCATTGCCACCGCTCTTTTGGTATCCCCCGCCGCATTCCATCGCATCGCCTACGCCGGGCACGATGACCCAGCGTTTCAGCGGATGGCGAGCAGGCTCATCCTCCTGGCAACCGCGTTTCTGGCATTCGGCATTTCGGGCGACACATATGTCGTCGCCTACAAAATCACCGGCCAGCACAAGCATTCCCTTGTCATGGCGACAGCCAGCCTGGCCGTGCTTATCGGCCTTTGGCAATTGTGGCCTTGGCTGAAGCTAGCTGCGAAGCGTAGTTGAATTACGAGGCGCCTCTGGGAACAGCGCGCGGTCGTTTTTCCCTAAAGCGCCTCTGTCCGATCGGCTAGGGCGACCGCCGCCGGCTCGACGCCAACCATGCCGAGCGTGGCCTGATGAGGCAGGCGTAGGATGCCTCAGGAGCCCCGGGCACGGAGAACGCTCCTCAAGGCGGGAACCCGCGAAAGCCCCTTCGGTTTAGGGAGTTTCAACCGACCAAGGGAGGCTCTCATGGCAACCGAACCGAAGAAGCTCGACGACCTGTTTCTCGATACGCTCAAGGACATCTACTACGCCGAAAAGCAGATTCTGAAGGCGTTGCCCAAGATGGCGCGCGCCGCGAATTCGCCGGAGGTCAAGAAGGCGTTCGAAACCCATCGCGACGAAACCGAAACCCATGTCGAGCGGCTCACCGAGGTCTTCGAGATTCTCGGCAAGGCCCCGCGGGGCAAGACCTGCGACGCCATCCTCGGCATTATCGAGGAGGGCAAGAGCATCATCGAGGATTTCGAGGGCAGCCCGGCAATCGATGCGGGCTTGGTCGCCGCCGCGCAGGCGGTTGAGCACTACGAGATCGCTCGTTACGGCACGCTGAAGACCTGGGCCGGGGAACTCGGTCTGACGAATGCTGTCGGGCTGCTCAACCAGACGCTCACCGAAGAAACCAAGACAGACCAACTCCTGTCCAAGATCGGAATCGGCTCGGCGAATAAGAAGGCCGCCTGATCTCGGCGTCACGCCCATTCGCCTCCCGGATAACCGAACGAGCTTAAGCGGTCGCTCGTTTCCGGGAGGCGTTCGGAGAACGATATGTCGGCAACGTTTGTGATCCGTAGAGCGGGTCCTGAGTGGTCGCTGAGCGACGGCGTCACCGAGGCGCACCACGTTCATCCCTCAAAGGAAGTAATCAAGGGCGCGGTGAACCGGTGGCAGTACGGCGAGGAGCCAAGGATGCGCATTACAACGCAGCAGGAATACGCGGAAGCGGCCGCGGAAATACATCGTCTGGCCGATGTAAAAGAGGGCACTCCGCAGGCCACTGAGTTGGCCGAACTGGTCGCCGCCGTCCAGGAGTGGGAAGCACCGGCTTCACCACTCGCACAGGGCGATGTTTCGACTCCGGGGAGCTTTCAGATCCCGCAAAGGCCGGGTCGGGCCGGAGACGAGCGTCGCCCGGGTCCCAATCCGCGGTCGACGAATCCCACCGGTCCGCTTGCTCCCTTCGAGCAGGGCAATCCCGATGGATTAGCGGCGGAGAAGCATCAGGAAGCTTCCGCGAACGAAACTCGCTCTCTTCGCGATTGATTAGCTTATTTAAGGGAGGCGGGCGATGGCTGCCCACGGCTTGGTGCATGGAGCTCTCGGGGAGAACTGCATCCATCTCTGCGTCGACATGCAGCGGCTCTTTGGCCCCGGCTATCCTTGGGCCTTTCCGTGGCTGGAAAAGGTCTTGCCACCGATCGAGGCAATAGCTGGATCTCATCCGGATCGTACGCTGTTCACGCGCTTCATCCCCGTCGAGCGCCCCGGGCAGGGCCGCGGAACTTGGCGGCGCTATTACGAACGATGGTCGGAAGTAACGCTTGAAAGTGTCGGTCCTGACGCCGTTCGACTTCACCCGGCGCTCGAGCGCTATACTCCACCTGCCATCGTTCTCGACAAATGGGTTTATTCGCCCTGGACCGAGGGAATCCTGCATCAATTCGTCTGCGCCAAGCGCGTGGACACGGCTATCATCACCGGCGGCGAGACCGATGTTTGCGTCCTGGCGACCGTCCTGGGCGCCGTCGATCGAGGGCTTCGCGTCGTCCTCGTGACCGACGCACTCTGTAGCTCTGCGGATTCCACCCACGACGCACTGATGGAACTCTACCTCAACCGCTTCAGCGAGCAGATCGAAGCCTCAAGCGCCGCGGAGGTCTTAGCTAATTGGCGGTGAGATCGGCTCAGCGCGGAAGCGGATCCGCGATCGGTCGACCCCGATCGCGCAGCATCAACGCGATCGTCGCCCGGTACTCTGACCACGTCGCAAGCCGTCGCGAACATCCCCCGCAGCAGACGTCGCTGTTCGGTTTGAGATCCGCGGGAACACGCACGCTTGCCGCTCCGCAAGCGTCAGATTCGAAACCCTCCTGACGCATGCTGAAAGTCCAAGGATCACCCACCCGCCCGAACAGCCGAGGACCAGCGCGCAACGGTGCGGCAGCGGCGCAGACCAGAGAGACCATCTGAAAGCAACTGACTCGGAAGGGTTGCAGCTTCATCGGCGCGCGTACAATTCCCGTGACGAGGCCCAACGCACTCGACATCCAGCCAAACAGCCGGGAGTTAGCCCCCAATAAGACGCTCCAGAGATCGCAAGTTGGGAACGCGTGCGGGCAAAAGCGCCGCTTTCCGACTTCCATGCGAACGGCATCGTGGGGAACCAAGACTGGGGCGTTCCGATTAGAGGGGTGACCTCCTCAGGAAACTGCCCATGCCTATGTACCGCTTCATCACGAATAACGGTGGATCGCACTTCGTCGATTTGGATTTTCCGGACGACAAGGCGGCTCGGCAGGAAGCTCGGGCGGCGTTCGCTGAAGCTGCCCATGATGCGCTCACCGAGACTGACAATTGCGAAATGACCATGTTGGTCCAGGCGGGTGATCGCACCATCTATCGCGGCCGAATTTCATTCGAATCCGGAGACGTCACATTTTCGGATGTGCCCTGTACCTGATCCGGACCGTTTCTCCGTAAGCGCCCATTCGAACATAATCCATCCGAGAACGTTGCACGCAGACACTGCGGAGGTCTGCGATGAACGCGCAACGCGAGAGAAGCCGTTCGGTTTGGATGGATGTCGAGGTAGCGCCGACGGCGGAACCTCTTCGGTCGAACCACACCGCTGATGCAGCCATCGTCGGCTCCGGGATCGCGGGCCTGTCGAGTGCCTATGAACTCGCGGCGCGTGGGTTGTCGGTCGTCGTCCTCGATCGCGGCGAAATCGCGGGCGGAATGACTTCGCGAACGACCGCTCATCTCGCCCCCATCTGCGACGATTCCCTGAGCGAGCTGTTGTCAATGCGCGGACAGGGCCTGGCGAAGGGATTTCAAGCGAGCCAGAGCGCCGCCGTCGATCGAAACGAGGCCCTCCAAGGCGAACTCGGGGTCGACTGCGAGTTCAGGCGGCTTGCCGGAATTCTCTTCCTCGATCCTGAAAGTGTGGAGAGCGTCCTCGACGACGAGATTTCAGCGGCGAAGGACATCGGCGTCACCGTCGAGCGCGGCAAAGGCCTGCCCTTGCGGACGCTCGAGGACCGTCCCTACCTGCGCTATTCGGATCAGGCGACCTTCTATCCGCTGAAGTATCTCCGCGGCGTCGTCGAGGCGCTGGCCCAGAAAGGCGCACGCCTGCACCCGAACTCCCCAGTCATCGAGGTGAAGGAGGAGAAGGATCGCGTGGAGCTCAAGCTGGAGTCCGGCCACACGGTGACGGCCGGGCATGCCGTGATCGCGACGAAATTCCCCGATCCACGATCTCGTCGCCCTGCACACCAAGCAGGCGCCCTATCGGACCTACGCCATGGGATTCGAGATCGAGGCGGGAAAGCTCGACGACGCCCTTTATTGGGACACTGAGGAACCCTATCACTACGTTCGTCTGACGCCCGGCAGGGACGGCAAGGACATCGTGATTGTGGGTGGAGAGGACCATAAGACGGGTGGGGCCGACGACGCCAACGCGCGTTTCGCCGCCCTCACCTCCTGGGCCAAGACCCTTATTCCGGATCTCGGTTCGGAGCGCTATCGCTGGTCGGGGCAGGTCATGGACACGCTCGACTATTGCGGCTTCATCGGGCGCCAGCTTGCTCATCCCCGACCTGATCCTCGGCCGGGAAAATGAATTCGCTGCGGTCTACGACCCTGGTCGGCGACGACCTGTGTCAGCGAGAACATCACGGCGGTAAAGAACTTCGCGAATATCTCGCGCCTGGAGAGTTGTCCTCGGTCGATCCAGCCCGGCCAAGGTGCGATCGTGAGGCGCGGCCTGAGCAAGATAGCCGCCTATCGGACCGAGAAGGGGGCCGTCATCGAGAAGTCGGCGTGTACGCACCTTGGCTGTCACCTCCATTGGAACTCGTTCGAGGAATGTTGGGACTGCCCCTGCCACGGATCGCATTTCGCGCCCGACGGCAGCGTCCTGAACGCGCCGGCGATCGGACCTCTCGCGGTTGTCGAGGCCTCGTCATGATTCATCATGTCTGTCTTGGAACGAACCACGTCGCCCGGAGCCGGAGGTTTTACGACGCCGTCCTACTCAAGGAATCGGAGGACTCCTCGGATTATGGCGTGTCCATCGTCCTCTTCAGCTTGGAGACGCCCGTGAACGGGAAACCCGCTTCTGCTCGAAACGGTGTCCACATCGCATTCGATGCAGGCGGCCGAATCTAGAGCGTTTCCGCTGATCGTTGAATCGATTGTGAAGTGACGAGCGTGTTCTGGGCTGATTCAAGCTCCTCGAAGAGGAGTTGGATGATGGCCCGAGCTCTGAGCGACGATCTTCGCGTGCGTGTTCTGAAGGCC
>NZ_JBFTIC010000025.1:0-7831 GCF_056394545.1 Allobosea sp. 10N428
CTCGAGATCGCTGATCGGTACGCCGACGTGCTTGGCCCCAATGCCGAGGAAGCCGCCAACATCCATCACGACGTGGCTCCCGTGGACATGTGACACCGCTCCGATCTTTTCATCGCCCGGCCCGTAGATTGTGGCCCCTTCAAGGATAGACGCGGTCAGCTGACTGCTGGCGAGACGAATATGGCTGGAATGGTCCATTGTGTGCTCCTCATGTTCGAAAACGAATCGAACGTGCGGGGGCTCAGCACGTTCCCCGCCGCACCCGACCACCCTTGCCCTAACGGCGCTCGTGTTCGTTGTGATCTACGGGTGGCCGAGCGGGGCGTGGCGGTGAGCCGAACCGCAGTCCGCTCTTCAGCCCGCCACCCGGACTTTCCCGGTGGGCCTAGGGCGGCCGCCGACCCGAGGGCAATGGACGACGAAATTCGAGGCGAGCGGCAGGCTAGGGTTATCGTCTGGCAATCAGGAGTGTTAAGCGTCCGCGGGGGCTGGTCTCTGCCGATAGAACATTCGTTGGCGACAGCTGCTTTGCCCGAAGAGCGGAAACAATGCTCGGGACTGCCTCAATCGCAATCCTAAGTTTCTGAAGTTCGGCCTCACCCTTCTCCGCGACGTCACGACGGATCTGCACCTGCTTCGCCCTTGGCAGCAAACTAATGTCAACAATTGCGATTGGTTGGTTTCTCAGCGAGCCAGATGGGCTTGCGGGGTCAGTCAGCGGCCGTTCAAACGACGATTCATCCAATTCCTGAGCACTGGCGCCGACCAGGGCGAGAGAGAGGCCAGCCACTACGAGCGTGAGCGTGTGCATGAGGCCGACCTCTGGTGTATCGACTGCGTGGTGCGCTTCCACGCGGCAGCTCAAGACTGAGCCGGGTCATTTCAAAAGCGGGAAGATCTCTGGCCTGCCTGGCGGGACGGTGGCCACCCTTCGCCAGCAACACGAGCATTAGGCACGTGCGGCGAGGAAGCTTTGCGCCTTTTAGCGGAGGGAAGCGAATCCGGCGGGGTCACAACTCCGTTAGTTCTCAGCACATCGAGCGAAGCTGCCGTCGAACGTTTAGAGGAGTGTCGAAGGCCGATGAAAAGCCGCCCGCCGGCCCTGGAGGGCCAAATTCTGGGGGTTGGCTTCGCGCGCGCCGCGGAGCTTCTAGAGCAAGGATGTCGCCGGTTGATTGGCCTCGGGTTCGCCGACGTCCTTCTTCACGCCACGCGCCACGACGTTCAGTGCCCCGTCGGGCAGTGGCCGTTGGAGCGCCCTCGCCTCCTCCCAAGGTGCGGTCATCCAAGCCTCGCACTCCTCCGGCGTCGTCAGGATCACAGGCATCGCCTTGGGATGGATGGCGCCAACCTCTGCGTTCGGATCAGTCGTCAGGAAGGCGTAGAGGTCGATCGTTTCCTCGCCGTTCTTGATCTTGCGGACGCTGGTCCATTGCGGCGCCCAGATGCCGGCGAAGTAGGCTGTCGGACGTTCCTCTCCGAACGCGAACCAGACATCCTGCTTCGAGCCCCAGTCGAGTTCGCTGAACGAGGTGAACGGCACAAGGCATCGGCTTTCGACGCCGAGCCAGCGCTTCCAATGCGAGCCTGAGATATTGTGGACGTTTGTCGTTCCGCTGTCCGGCTCCATCCGAAGGAGTTGGTCGAAGTCGACCTCCTTGCCCTTCGCCCGTAGCTTGTCGGCGCGCATGGTCGCGGGTTGAGCTGCGCCTTCTTGGACGACGGCATGCCCCACCGCGTCATCGTGAGCGTCGGAGCGCTCCCCTCGTTGCGAATAATCGGCGCCGAATAATCCGGGAAGATCCCCGGCTGCGGCACGACCTGCGCCGCCACGTCGAACTTCGCAAACAGCTTTCGCATCGCCTCGACGAGCTGAGCCCCATCATTGGCGGGGGCCAATCGGGAGGTCCGGCCGATATCCGGGCAGTAGGCTCCGCACTTCATGCCGTATTTCTGCGGCTTTCGGACCGGGTTGTCGTACCGCCAAGGGCATGGGTTGCGAAACAGCGCGACGAGCTGAGCAAGCGTCGCATGCGCGCCGTAGCGCCAGGCCAACGAAGCCAGCCGAGCGTCCCCACTACGCTGGCAGTAATGGCAGCGGAAGCGCACGAAATCCCGCAGCTCGGTCTGGTTGTTCGGCGGGTTCGTGCTCGGTCATTGTTTAGGCTCGCGAACCGGCCGCGCCCCCTGAGAGAACACCCCGCGTAGAAAGCCGCGCGAGACCGAGCGATCGGCGTCCGCCAGCAGCACGATGAAGTCATGCGCCAGGGCGCGCAGGGCCCCCGCCTTGCTGCCGTGTTCCTCCAGCAGCGTCGAGACGATGCCGGTGATTTCCGCGTCCAGCGTGGTGTCTTCACCATGCTGATCGGCTGGCCGGCCTGACATTGCTCTTGTCCTCGAGATATGAGAACAAAATGAGAACGGGCTTTCCGGGAGTCAACCCATGAACGTCGACACCTTCTTCCTCCAGCCCTTCAAAGACCCATCGGAAGAAGCTGGTTCCGGCCCAGCGCGTCCCGGCGAAAACGAAATACCACGCGCTGAATGAGGGCGAGCGCCTGGGCCGCACCGCCGAGGGCGTCGCGGTTGTGCATGTGGTCGCGGACGATGAAACCGGAGAAGTCGCTTCGATCGACGTCCTCGCCCGCCATGGCGCGATTGCCGAGGAGTTCAAAGAGCAGATCAGGGCTCTGTAGGACCGGAAGGTTTATCGCGATGATGGCCATCGCCAACATGCGCGAGAACGGGACGCGCTACATCACGCTGATCGAGTGCGGTTAGCATGTCGACGGGTGGCGTAGAAGGCGCCTGAAATCGGCGCTACCGCAGGTTGGGCCGATTGCCCGCGCCCAGCATAAGATCTAGCAGAACCCCCCGCTCAGTCGTCCTCTTCATCGTCCCAGCGACGACGATAGTCGCGACGCCTCCTCTCCCGCTCCCAATCCCGCTCGCGTTCGTACCGGTTCCTGCGATAGCGGTCCCTGTCGTCTTCCCACTCATGAGGCCGACGATCATAGGGTACGTAATACTGCGCGTATGCGGTCTCTGCGGCGACCGCGCTCGTTACAGCTCCGCCTATCAGAGCTGTGAGGAAAGTTCGCCGATTCATTGTTGCTCCCCTCGGGTTGGTACAATTTCGGTCGGCATGCGGTGGTAGAGAAACTGACCATGATTGAAGCGGTTCCGAGTATTTTTCGGGTGCGCAAGGCCCGCTAGCGGATCTGGTAGACGTCGACATGATTGGCGTCCTCTCGCAGCCCCTTGTAGGAGGCATGCCGTAGCTTGCCTTCATCGGTCCAGGCGCGGAACTCGATCTCGGCCACAAGGGCCGGCGCCAGCCATAGGCGGCCCATCGTGTGCCCTTTCATGATTACGGCTGGCCTCGGGACGATGAGCTGCTCCATCTGCTTTCGCAGCGCTCTTGCGCTGGCGTCCTCTCGCAGCCCCTTGTAGGAGGCATGCCGTAGCTTGCCTTCATCGGTCCAGGCGCGGAACTCGATCTCGGCCACAAGGGCCGGCGCCAGCCATAGGCGGCCCTTCGTGTGCCCTTTCATGATTACGGCTGGCCTCGGGACGATGAGCTGCTCCATCTGCTTTCGCAGCGCTCTTGCGCTGGCGTCCGTGAAGCCAGTTCCGACTCCTCCGACATAGTCAAGGTTGTCCCCTTGGCGAGCTGCGAGGAGCAGCCGGCCCACCCCGCCGAGCGCGACCATCGACGGCTCATAGCCGATGATGACGAAGCTCTCGGACTGGACGCATTTAATCTTGAGCCATTCCCCGCCGCGGCCAGATCGATAGGCAGCCGAACGCCGCTTCGCGATGATGCCCTCGAGCCCCATCTCACAGGCGAGCATCAGGAAAGCGGGGCCATCGGCCCTCACATCCTCGCTGAAGCGAATCGCACCATGGGCTGCACCATTGAGGACGTCCGCCAGGATGTCGCGCCGCTCACCATAGCCCAGCGCCCGCAAGTCATGGCCGTTAAGGTAGAGCAAATCAAAGGCATAGAGAATTGCTGTCGAGGCGGGAGCGCTTCCCCCCTCGTCCACCAAGAGCTTTTTGAAGCGCGCTGAAATCCGCCGCTCCCCGATTGTCCCAGCACGACAGCCTCTCCGTCGAAGATCGCACTGTCCAACCCGAGGGCCTGGGCATCCTTTACAGCCAAGCGATAGCCGTCCCATTTGACCTCGTACGACCAGTCATCGCTGCGCGGAATCTTGCGGCTCAATAGCGCCAGGCATGGCTCGACGCGTTCAGGCATGGGATCGGTGAAGAGCTCGCGCTCGATCTTCTGCCGGCGGCTGAGCGGCGGCCCCTTGACGGTGTCGACGCCCAGCCCGGTCTAAGAACCCGACGCGCACAATCATCGAGTGATCTCTGCATAACAAAAAGGCCCGATCCCCTTTCGGAGACCGGGCCGAGTTTAGGGAGGGACCGGTTAGGCCGGCAGCCATCTTGCGGCGGTCAGCCGCTCGATTTCACGATCGGCCGGTGCGCGATCGACCCGATCCTTAGTCTCCGGCCGCGCCGCACGCGAAAATCCTTCTGAAACTTTGAAGGATCGAGCGCCCGGCGCGCGACCAGTTGGGCAGCTTTTGCTGGCGATCAGTCGGACCGGCCTTTCGCATTCTTGATCTGATCGATGACCTGATCGAGGTTGTAACTCGCCGGGTCCTGCATCGGCGGGAACTCCTTGTAGGAGAGAAGTTCCTTCATCCACAGCGCCTGGCCGATCGGCAGCATGTTCCAATCGTAGATGTAGGCAGTGGAGGGCGAGCCGATCGTACCACCCATACCCATGAGCGTCTTGTACTGCGAGCCGATCGAGGTCTCAAACGGGTCGCGCTTGATGTTGACGACTTGGGCCCAGTGAAATGGCTGCACGCCCGAGACAAAGCCGGCGGGCGAATCCGACACCATCGCAAAGTAGATCTTCCAGTTCTTGTAGCGCACCGCCGACGGCTCTTTGCCGGAATAGTAGAAGAACGTGTCGCGCGCCGATTTTTCTGACCGTCCGAGCAGGTATTCGGTCTGGTCGACGCCATCGAGCGTGGTCTTGACGATGCCGGGATAGCTGCCAGCCCTGATGCGCTGGTTCAGAGCATCACCCTTGTCTCCGCCGGCCAGGTTGACGAGCGTGGGCAGCCAGTCGAGTGATGCGAAGATGTCATTCTTGACCGTCCCCGCGCGGATGCCACCGGCTGGCCAGCGGACGAGCAGCGGTACGCGCATGCCGCCTTCCCACGTGGTCAGCTTGCCGCCCTTGAACGGCGTGGTGCCGCCATCCGGGAAGGTGATCGTCTCGGCGCCGTTGTCGGTGGTGAAGACGACGATCGTATTGTTGAGCTGACCCATGTCCTCGAGCTTCTTGAGCACGACGCCAATATTATCATCGAGTTGCTTCATGCCGGCTTCGTTGAGGCCCCAATCCTTGCCGCCGGGTTCGCCGATCATCGCCTCGTATTTCGGCGACAGAACCGTCGTGATGTGCATGCGCGCCGGGTTGTACCAGGCGAAGAATGGCTTGTTGGTCCGTCGGGGATCGTTGCGCTCAAGGAAGTCGACCACCTTGGCCGAGATTTCCTCGTCCACCGTCTTCGAACGCTCCAATGTCAGCGGCCCTTCGTCCCGGCAGGTCTGGTTGGCCGCCGTGCCATCGGATGACGTGCAGAACATCACCGGACGCGGCGGCGTCAGGCAGACCGAGGTTCGTGGGTCCACCGCGCCGGCAACCGGCGGAATACCCGGGATCGTCGTGTTGATGCATGGCGGAGCAACGGTCTGCTGGGAAGGGGTCTTGTTGATGTCGGGGAAGCTCACGCCCTGCATCGCGTCGAGGTGATACAGATAGCCCCAGAATTCCTGGAAGCCGTGCGCGGTCGGCAGCGCGTCGGTATGATCGCCGAGATGGTTCTTGCCGAACTCGCCGGTGTTGTAGCCGAGGTCGAGCAGGAACTTGGCCAGCGCCGGGGTGCCGGGCCGCAGGTAGGATGGGCTGCCGGGCAATTGCGGCGGGATCATCCCCGTCCGCAATGGATGCATGCCGGTGAAGAAGGCATTGCGGCCGGCCGTGCAGCTCTGCTCGGCGTAGTAATGCGTGAAGAGCGCGCCTTCCTGGCCAATCCGATCGATATTGGGCGTTTCCCCGACCATCAGCCCGCGGTGGTAGATGCTCGTCTGCATGATGCCGATGTCGTCACCCATGATGAACAGGATGTTCGGTTTGGACGGCGCCTGGGCGGGAGCCGGCGCCTGCGCAATGGTCGGCGTCGCTGCCGCGGCAGCGATGAGTGCGGTGGCGCCGAGCAGGCCCGCGCGGGTTCGCCAGCACCAGCCACAGAAGGCGCGCTGCAAGTCCTCTTTGACGTCAGAAAGTCCACGCATCTCGATTTCAGGTGCCATTTTCATCTCCAACATTTGTTGAGTAAGATTTGATGAATGCAGGCCTATTCGATAAGCGCAAAAAAGCCCTTCCGCAGATCTCGATTTGCTCTGCAGAAGTACCCATTGGATTTTGATTTCGACTTTTTGCGACGGAGCAGTTGGCGTGAATATTACGGAAACAAGTCTGTTCGAGCGATATTTGAGGTAACGTAGCAACCAGCCGCCCGAAGACTATATAATCCACCGCGACATCAATGTGAAATGAATTCGGACTCTGAGAACGGTGACCGCGTGAAGGCGCTCCAGTGGCGGGTCGCCGGCGGCGATGCACGCTATGAGGCCGCGAACAGATACTAACGCCGATGGATCGGCACGCCCGGTAACCATCCATCTCGGACGCCGGACGAAGCAACCGCCAGCGGGATCTGACGGGGCCAAGTTTAGAGAGGAGCCGGTTAGGCCGGCGGACATCTTGTGGCGGTCAGCCGCTCGATTTTGTCATGCCAACTTGGATCCCCCGTGCGGGGCAGCGTGTGACCGGGTCTCAATGACGCGATCTAGTCGCTCATTCACGCTGCCGACGTCGTTCTGGACGGCGCGGAGAAGGGCCATGACCTGTCCGGCCTGATCGCGCAGGCCTGCCCTGTCGACATAGTGCTCGGCAACATGGAGCCGATGGGCCGCGAGATCGCTCGCGGGTGTCGGCCTTGCTGGAAGCGCACCTTCTGGTCCGTACGACACGGGCGCTGACGCTCACCGAGGAAGGCGAGGCCTTTCATCACGCCGCTCTTCGGATCTTGCAGGATCTGAACGACGCCGATCAGCAAGCGGCGGGTGGCGCCGTGCGTGGGCGGCTGCGCGTCAGCGCCACGGTTCCGTTCGGAACGATGTTCGTCGCGCCAGCCATTCCAGCCTTCATCACGCGCAATCCGCGTCTCATCGTCGATCTGAGCTTTACGGACGGCATTGTCGTTCTGGTCGCTGAAAAGACCGATGTCGCCATCCGCATGGGAAACCTGCCGGATAGCGGCCTGATCGCGCGCAAGCTGGGACAGAGCCGGCGCGTCGTCTGCGCCGCGCCCGCTTATCTGGAACGCAAGGGCAAGACCCAGAAGCCCACCGATCTTGAGCGTCACGATTGCCTGACCTTCAACTTCCGTCGCGCACGGCCGTCATGGCCGTTTCGTCAGGGGGTCGGGATCTGGAGCAACCGGTCATGGGAAGCCTTGTCGTGAACAACGGTGAGACGCTGAAGCAGATGGCGCTTGCTGGTGCCGGCTGTGTTTCGGCGTGCAAGTTTGGGTCTGACTCAGTTTCGCTGCAGGTTGGGGCTGTTCTGACGCTGGTTTCCAGAAGGAATCAGCATGATGAAGCAGCGATTTCGGCCAGCCAACCTGGTTCCTTCAGGATTGATGGTCGACGAGATCGCGATCGAAGGAGATCGTGT
>NZ_JBFTIC010000026.1:2500-5717 GCF_056394545.1 Allobosea sp. 10N428
CTAGATCACCCGGTTTCGGGTCTAATCCGACGAACTGAACGCCCTGTTCAGACTCGCTTTCGCTGCGCCTACACCTACCGGCTTAAGCTTGCTCGTCAGATTAAGTCGCTGACCCATTATACAAAAGGTACGCGGTCACCCAGGACGAACCTTGAGCTCCCACTGTTTGTAAGCATTCGGTTTCAGGTGCTGTTTCACTCCCCTCGTCGGGGTGCTTTTCACCTTTCCCTCACGGTACTTGTTCACTATCGGTCGCTGAGGAGTACTTAGGCTTGGAGGGTGGTCCCCCCACGTTCAGACAGGATTTCACGTGTCCCGCCTTACTCATGTCCCAACTGTTCGCAGATCCGTACGGGGCTATCACCCATTAATGCGTGGTTTCCCAACCACTTCCGGTAACTTACAGTCAGGCACTGGCCTGGTCCGCGTTCGCTCGCCACTACTAACGGAGTCTCGTTGATGTCCTTTCCTCCAGGTACTTAGATGTTTCAGTTCCCTGGGTTAGCTTTGAACCCCTATGTATTCAGAGTTCAATACCTTCTTGTGATCTCTGTTAGCTCAAAAACAGACCCGAAAGCCTGTCCTTGGAATAACAGAGATCGAAGGTGGGTTTCCCCATTCGGAAATCCGCGGATCAAAGCTCATTCGCAGCTCCCCACGGCTTATCGCAGCGTATCACGTCCTTCATCGCCTCTCAGCGCCAAGGCATCCACCGAATGCTCTTAAGGCACTTGATCGTTCTCATGATCGATGTCCGCGAAACAAATTCGCTGAACATATGATCAGAAAGACCATTTATGCTTGCCGAATGTACCCGATTTAACAGAAGCCGATGGTGTCGGACATTCCGCTCGCTGCAGGATGAGCAGCTCTCGAATACATTCCCTCTTCACAATGACAAACAGCAGCGTAACCATCGTTGCCGATGATGACGAAACTTGAATACTTTCCGGATTTGGTGGAGCCAGACGGGATCGAACCGACGACCTGAAGCTTGCAAAGCTACCGCTCTCCCAACTGAGCTATGGCCCCGTTTTGGGTAAAGTGACGCGCCATCAGGCGCGGCGGCCGGTCGGCCTTGCGAGCCCAGGGGCTCGAAGAAACCGCGGCTCGTCGGACAGCTCGGCGCTCGATGACTGGTGGGCCTGGGAGGATTTGAACCTCCGACCTCACGCTTATCAAGCGCGCGCTCTAACCAACTGAGCTACAGGCCCAAGGCAAATCGATCCCAAGATCGACCGGCCAAAGCCTGGCTTGGCCCAGAATGCCCGGAGACAAGGACCAATGTCCAAGTCAATCCAGCGCATTCGCCCGGAAAGAGAAAGAGAAACGAAGACGGCAAGTTCCGCATGTTGGGACCTGATCTGGTCCCTTTGTTCTGAAGAGAGGTCGATACGAAGCAAGCTTCGTGAAGTCCTCTACCTTAGAAAGGAGGTGATCCAGCCGCAGGTTCCCCTACGGCTACCTTGTTACGACTTCACCCCAGTCGCTGAGCCTACCGTGGTCGCCTGCCTCCTTGCGGTTAGCGTAACGCCTTCGGGTAAACCCAACTCCCATGGTGTGACGGGCGGTGTGTACAAGGCCCGGGAACGTATTCACCGTGGCATGCTGATCCACGATTACTAGCGATTCCACCTTCATGCACTCGAGTTGCAGAGTGCAATCTGAACTGAGACGGCTTTTTGGGATTAGCTCGAGGTCGCCCTTTCGCTGCCCATTGTCACCGCCATTGTAGCACGTGTGTAGCCCAGCCTGTAAGGGCCATGAGGACTTGACGTCATCCCCACCTTCCTCGCGGCTTATCACCGGCAGTCCCCCTAGAGTTCCCAACTTAATGATGGCAACTAGGGGCGAGGGTTGCGCTCGTTGCGGGACTTAACCCAACATCTCACGACACGAGCTGACGACAGCCATGCAGCACCTGTGTTCCGGCCAGCCGAACTGAAGAAAGACATCTCTGTCGATCAAACCGGACATGTCAAAAGCTGGTAAGGTTCTGCGCGTTGCTTCGAATTAAACCACATGCTCCACCGCTTGTGCGGGCCCCCGTCAATTCCTTTGAGTTTTAATCTTGCGACCGTACTCCCCAGGCGGAATGCTTAAAGCGTTAGCTGCGCCACTGAAGAGCAAGCTCCCCAACGGCTGGCATTCATCGTTTACGGCGTGGACTACCAGGGTATCTAATCCTGTTTGCTCCCCACGCTTTCGCGCCTCAGCGTCAGTATCGGACCAGTTGGCCGCCTTCGCCACTGGTGTTCTTGCGAATATCTACGAATTTCACCTCTACACTCGCAGTTCCACCAACCTCTTCCGAACTCAAGACTCCCAGTATCGAAGGCAATTCCAGGGTTGAGCCCTGGGCTTTCACCCCCGACTTAAAAGTCCGCCTACGCGCCCTTTACGCCCAGTGATTCCGAGCAACGCTAGCCCCCTTCGTATTACCGCGGCTGCTGGCACGAAGTTAGCCGGGGCTTATTCTTCCGGTACAGTCATTATCTTCCCGGACAAAAGAGCTTTACAACCCTAAGGCCTTCATCACTCACGCGGCATGGCTGGATCAGGCTTGCGCCCATTGTCCAATATTCCCCACTGCTGCCTCCCGTAGGAGTTTGGGCCGTGTCTCAGTCCCAATGTGGCTGATCATCCTCTCAGACCAGCTACTGATCGTCGCCTTGGTGAGCCATTACCTCACCAACTAGCTAATCAGACGCGGGCCGATCTATCGGCGATGAATCTTTCCCCCGAAGGGCGTATCCGGTATTAGTCCAAGTTTCCCTGAATTATTCCGAACCGAAAGGTACGTTCCCACGTGTTACTCACCCGTCTGCCACTAGCACCGAAGTGCCCGTTCGACTTGCATGTGTTAAGCCTGCCGCCAGCGTTCGCTCTGAGCCAGGATCAAACTCTCAGATTGGATGAGATTTTGTTCCGGCATCGCACTGCGTATTGACGGAGACATCTACAGATTACCGAAGTAACCCGCGATGGCTCTTGTATAAACGCAGCACACCGAAGTCTCGTTCGACCTAGGCCTAAGCCCAGATCCGCAAGAACTCGCCGTCCACGTTTCTCTTTCTGTCTTCAATTTTCAAACAGCAGGGCTTCAACAAAACCGACAGAACTTCACCCGGCGAACCGGCCTCAGCCCCAGCGTCCTTAGGAAGCGCAGAAGAGGCGCCGCTCAGCGGCGGCGCCGTCTCGATGGGTGGCTTATAGG
>NZ_JBFTIC010000027.1:0-5199 GCF_056394545.1 Allobosea sp. 10N428
GCTAATCTCGATGGTTCCCTGGGAACCATGGTCCTGTTGATCTGTGTCTCGGCCGGGATGCTTTTTGCAGTCGGATTCGGCTGGTACTTCGGCAGATGGATGTCCTAATCCCGGCCGTCGCCTCTCCCTCGTAAAGGGGCGGCCCTCCTTGGGCGGCTCCCGGCCCGCTGTCGCGGCGCCGGGCCTTTTTTCGTTGAAAGGCCCGCCTATATTGTCGTGTCGCGTTGGCGCTGGGGATCGTCGCTGGGATTTTTGTCGACCCTTTCACTGGGGCCGTTTCCGCAGGCGTACTGTGGGGCGCGCTATCGAATTCGCCTCGCATTTCGAGATAGGTGAAACACCCCGCCCGCTGGCCTAACCGGCTCCTCCCTGTCGAACTCTGCCCGGCTCTCCATCTGGAGCGCCGGGGCACTTTGTCGTTTCCGTCCGATACCCTAGAACCGCTTTAAGAAGCGGGGGGGGATGGATTTTGCCATTTAGTTTCGCGTCACCGGAAGAGCTGGATATTCTTCAACGATCGCTGGACAGAGCCTGGGCGATGGTCGTTGAGCGGCACGGATCCGATCCATTGAAAGCGCCAGGCGAGCGGGAGCGGCTTGCCTATATAGTCGCGTCGCTTTGGCAACAGGGCGTTCATAGTTGCGTCGTTGAACAGGCGGTCGAAGAGTTCGAAGCGACCGCGCCCCAGCTAACCTGGCCCGTCAAGCCCGACACCGCATCACAATAGTACCCTCAGATCACAATTTTTCATTTCGGCGGCTTAAGCAGAAACGCGGAGACGGCACGTCGGCGTCGCTGCGTATGCACTTAAGTTGGCCCGGTCTCCGAAAGTGGATCGGGCCTTTTTGCGTTTTGGGGAACTGCCATCTTCGGCGCGTGTTCATGGCCAAAGGAGGATGCACCATGAATGCCCTGACTTTTTCTGCACTGATTGCTGCCGCGATCATGACGACCGCCTGCAACACCACCGAGCAGCGCGTCGGCGGAGCCGCGGTTGGAGCCGGCACCGGCGCAGCAGTAGGGGGCCCGGTTGGCGCGGTCGTCGGCGGAGCAGCGGGTGCCGTTACAGCGCCTACCGTTGTGCGGGCGACGCGACGCGCGACGCGCTGACCGGCTCGATGCCTTCGTTCCCGATGCAAGCGTGGCCTGCTGGTCTTCGGCCGGCCGGCGAGGCCTTTTCATGCTGTGGAGGTCATTCGAGTCGAACGACCCATGATCTGAAATTTTTTACTGGAATTGCGGAACCGAGCGGGTGAACTGATCGTTGGCTGTACGCCACTGGCGCGGTCAGCTGCGAGGTGGGGATGGTTCTTCTTGGCCATCGAAGGAGTCGGTCTAGCCCCCCAGCCGCCGGCTCCCTTTTTCTATTGCGGCTCGCGTGGCGCGGACACGCGTCCGATGACGGCAAGGTAGCGGTCGCTGGAATGCATGACTGCAACGACGAGATGCGTGCCGTCGTCGCAGACCACGCGGAGCCTGTAGAAGAGAGCGGCTGGATCGACGTCCGAGAGATCGCAGAAAAGGTACCCGGCGCGGGTATCGTCGGAGTTGCTGCCAAATTGGTAGTTGAGCGGGAGCGTCCGGTGTTTCGGGGTTAGGGCAAGCGACGTTTAACGTCCCAATTGCTCGGCATCTTCTGCGTCATTCCGGAACCTTGCGTTCAAGGTCGTGTTTTTATCATGCCGCGTTCGTAGCCGATGCTCATCAGTGAACCCGAAAATACGGAGAACGCTGCGCGGCTTCTTGCCGAGGCGCACGAGGTTATTTTCCGGGCTCTCATGACCCTCGCGCCCAGCCCAGGCGACCAGCCAAGGTGCCAACGGCGTGGCCGGTGCTTCCCGCCGATTGCAGCAGCTCAGCACAGAGATCATTGCGGTCCAAGACTGGCCCGATCGTGAGTTGCCGCACGGGAACCGTTCCGACTTTCCCCGGTTTTTGTCCTGCCGCTTTCGAGCGCCGGTGAAATCCTTCATCGGCGTGTTTAGGGGGCCATCCTCGGAAGGCGGTAGGGAGTCGCTTCACGGTCACCCCGATGCGGCTCCCTTCTTGCGCGTTTTGATGACGCTCACGATGAGCAGGTTGAAGATCGACCTGAGCGCGCCGAGCGTGTTGTCCGTCAACCGCAGATGGCGAACTTGGGTTCAATCACCTTGCTGATCGTCTGATTGACGGACACTTGCCACTACCGAATTCAGCCCGGTCTCGCCATGCGGGGCCGGGCTTTTTGCGTTTTGGAACCCAACGCGCTAGGTCGCGTTTTCAAGCCACATTTCAGAGAAGTGCTCGATCTCGAGCAAGGGGCTGGAGGCCCAAGCGAACCCCGCCACCACCATGGCGGGGTTCGTCGTTTTCGGTCGATCGGCCGTTCGCCTTGGAGCTCCGCATGCCGGTCGATCTCGGCGCGAAGACTTTGCCCAGTCTTACTTCGGCGGGCACGGGCGCTTCTACGGCTATTGCTTCGGCTGATGCTTGGCCTGCTCCTGGCTGGCCTTGGCGAGCATGGCCTCGAGCGCCACAAGCGCCGTCATCGGCAGGACGAGCAGGAGGTCGGAGTCACCGATTGTCTCGAATCTGATGAGGGCGTCGCCGCGCGGGTCGCCGCTCACTTGGACCATTGTCGGCTTCACAACCGGGATTTCAACAGACGGCTTCTCAGACATGGCGCTAGCGTAGCATCTGGATCGGAAGGCTCAATCTAGCAAATTTCGCCCTGTCACGCTTCAACTGGGCAGATTCCGGTCGTTCGTGGATCGTTCACGATTTCCAGCCATTCTATCCGAGCGCCTTCGATGCGGCGTGGCGCCGAGCTGCCGTTTTCTCCTCCCATGGCATGTGTGGCTCGGCGCCTTTTTTTACCTCGTCGCTAGGCGGGGGCGGGCTCGGTGCCAGCGAAGAGCAATGCCGTCCCGTTCGGGATTCTCAGCTTAGGTTTCCAAGCACGACCTGAACGATGGAATTGCCGTCACTGTGGCGCCGGATCCGGCTGTTGGTCGATGAGCCGGACCGCAGCGCGAGCGCGACCGGGCTACTTATCTCGCCGCGTCCTACACGCTGGCCGCTGGGAGCGGTATTCGCAGCGCTCAGCCGACGGCCCGAACAAGCGACCGACGCAAGTACGGCGCGCACTCCATACTGAGCACTGCCGCGACAAAGACGGCAAACGCTACAAGGTCGTCGTCTGGCGAGAATGGCCCGGCCTGTCGCTGACGTCCTACACGCTCGAAGATGGCACTCCCGTGCACTTTGAGGACGAGTGTTATTTCACACTGCCGTCCGGAATAATGCTCAGCCGCTGTGAGGACGAATGAGTGACCTCGAAGATGGTGAGGTCTCGTGATGCTGCGGCAGGATGTGAAGCGCGGCGGCGAACTCGTGGCTACCTACCAAATCGAGTATCCGGACCTGGCTGCGGCCCTTCGAGAAATTCGCGCCGATCTAAAAGCTGGTCGGCTTGAAGCGATGACGGTTGCCGGAAGGCAGCTGAGCGACGAGGAAATCACCGCTCTAAAAGAGCGATAGGCGGATTCTCGCACCCGCTTGAAAGCAGCTCAAGATGTTCTGCTACGACGTCACCGACGCAGGCCGAACCGTTTTCTATGACGCAGGCTGTGATGCCGCCATGGCCGCGAACGGCATTGTATCCTCCAACGCCGAGGTTTTCCTCCATCCGGGAGCAGGGGTGACACTCCCCCGTGGTTTCGAGGATCGCGGAACCGATTCTGAAGCGCTTATCCTTCAGTGCGAGCAGATTGATGCCGCGGGTGACGACATTCCGACGCAACTCGTCCAGGGATCCCTGTGTGTGGCCAAGGTAGCTGGCGATCGCGGCGAGGTGTTCACTCTGGATCAGAGTCACTTGGCGCTTGCCGGCGGCGCGGGTGTAGCGATCGCCAGCAAGCCCTTGGGAGACGTCAAAATCGGCCCTTTGGAGCGCGACCATTGGTTCGCTGCGTCCCGGTCGAACACCCAGCCACACAACCTGCCCAGTCTTCATGGGAGCGTTCAGGAGCCGCGCGAGCGGGGAGGAGGGGTGCAGAGGCATTGATCCTTCTCAGCTCCGGAATAAGCCCGATCGCTCAAGGAACGCTCGCATCAGCCCATAGCCGAAGCATTGGGCCGTCGTCTCCAACGACGGGATCCCGCGGCGGGAAGCTCAAGATTGCGATCCTCTGGATCATGGCCGACGTGGCTTCTTCACGCACGATGTCGCCGGTCTGACCGGGCGCGTATGCGCCGATAACGAGGAAATCGTCAGATTGGCTGAGACAGCGGTGACCTGTTCCGGCTGGCAGGACTACGACGTTCCCGGCTGTCACATCGACCTCCCGGCCGGTATCGCCACCCAGCATGAGCTTCGCGTGCCCTGCCGCGATGCCGAGGACTTCATGCCCCTGTGAGTGATAGTGATCGAATTCGTAGATCCCATCGCGCCATTGCGGCGGCCATCCATTTTCGGAGAACCGTTTTTCCATCAGCGTCGCCAGGTCGGCAGCATCGGGACCGAACGCCCCCTCATAGATCAGCGCGGGTAGCCTGGGATTGTTGGGCACGAAGCTCCAGGGCTCGAAACGCAGGGCGGTCACGGTGGTCTGCATAAACGGACATCTCCCAAGGACGAGCTTTTAACGCCGTCGCCGCATGGCCGTTCCTCGGGGGAGGCTGCTTTGATTCCCAGAACCCACCAAAAGGACCCTCAAGATCATTGACGACAAGCCTGGTATGATTGAGCCAGCGACTTGGTATGAGGACGTAATGAGCAACCATCGAACGCGCCGCCCAATGAGCGCTCGCGACAAGGCGGAAGCCCTTTTCGCCGCGCCGAAGGTGGCGCCACCTGCGCAAATCGAGAAGCGTACCGTTCTGCCGGGCGCCAAGGAAATGGTTACTCTTCGGATCAACAGCGAAGTACTGGCGCACTTTCAGGATGGCGGCCCCGGTTGGCAGGACGGGATCAACGACGCTCTCAGAAAGGCGATGCCAGCAACCCTCGACGACGGACTGAGGCCGGAAGAGCTAAACTCGTCGAACGACGGCTGATCATAAGGCCAGCGAATTGGCTGATCGCGCTCACCAAGCCGAAGCCCGCGCCCTAGCCGCGAAGCCGCGCTCGCTGCGGCAGAGCTGGCGCTGTGCAACCTGATGAACGCCGCCGGGCACTACAAGGCCACGCATTCCGAGATTGACCGCGAGGCCCTGTCT
>NZ_JBFTIC010000028.1:0-3364 GCF_056394545.1 Allobosea sp. 10N428
AGCGGCTTTCGGAAGCTCTTGCGTGGGTGAAGGCTCGCCAGGATGAGATCCGACCGGTACGAACCAAGACGAACAGCGAAGCCGGCGGCTACATCCCGCGCCCGAAAGGACGCCGAGGACCGATCTCTTTCGCCGATCGCCACGCCGCGGCGAAAAAAGCCAATCGCACCGCCTCTGCCGGCGCTGCTGCGAAACATGGGCTCTCCGCAGCCCCGGCAGAGGCTCCGTAGCGCCCTGTGACATTTCTAACTTGCTGCAACCTGAGACATTTCAATCCGGTTGCAACAGCTGGTGTAGGCGGGTGGGTTCAAGTTTGAAATGCGACTTGCGAATGATCCAATGGGTTATCAGTCGCAGGAACGCAGCGATGCAACGCACCTACTTCCAGATCGACCTGAACGACCGCCGCAAGCTCGCCCGATGGCGCGGCATGGGATTGAGCGTTGATGTCATCGGACTGGCTCAATCTCCAGGCCGGATCGGGTCTCAGACCGGGTTCTGCGACCCGCAGTCGCCCTGGCAGAAAGGCACCGTCGGAACACGAACGGCCGGGCCAGAAAATGGCTCTCGCGCGACGTCGATCCCCTCTCCATCACCGACCAGGAGCTGAAGGACATCTGCGAGCGCTTGAACACAACACCGCGAAAGTAACCCGGGCTACAAAACCCCGGCGGAAGTCTTCCGGCAGAAGCTCCTCGCCCAGATGCGGGCGGTCGGATAGGATCACACAGCCGCAAGTCGCGCTTGGCCAGGATTGCCGATTTGCCAGTGCTGCCCGGCGAAGCCGAGGGCATCGACAACCGTCGTCGCGCGGCGGCTAAAGCAGCACTAACTCTGCCAAATCGAAAATGCCTGCCACTGCGCCCGACGCCAAGCTCTCGCTCGAGTCTGAAGGCTGGGAAGAGTTGGAGGCGGAGGGATTGCTACGTTAGCGGGGAAGCCCGGAGCAGGCGAAGCTTCGCTAACGAGATCGCGAAGCCTCCTTCTCACCCTCGTACAATAAGCTTCAGGCGACCGTATCAGCGAGGTCCTTGGAAACCTTGAACTTCACAACGGTCTTGGCGGCCACGTCGATCATGGCGCCGGTCGAGGGGTTGCGCGCTTGGCGTGCATCGCGTTTAGCGGACGACAACTTGCCGACGCCGCCGAGCGTCACGTCGCCGCCCGACTTCAGCGTCGTCGAGACCACACCAGCCAGCGCAGCGAGAACGGCCGATACGTCGGCCTTGGACTTGGACGCGTCTTCAGCAATCGCGGCAATCAGTTCGTTCTTGGTCATGAAATCGTCCTCTCTGATGTCAGCTGGCTTTGGCGGTCTTGCCCCGCGCAGGCGTTTTCCGCCGCTGCTGTCCCAGGCCCATCTTCTTGGCCAGCGTCGAGCGGGCCTCAGCATACGCGGGTGCGACCATCGGGTAGTCAGGCGGCAAGCCCCAACGCGCCCGATAGTCCTCGGGCGACATGTCGTAGGCCGTGCGCAGGTGGCGCTTGAGCGATTTGAACTTCTTGCCGTCCTCGAGGCAGATCAGGAAATCCGGCGTAATGGATTTCTTGATCGAAATCGCCGGCGTCGGCTTCTCCTCAACGGGCGCCAGCGGCTCCGAACCAAGACCCGCGATCGCCGCATGGGTCGTAGCGATCAATGCCGGAAGCTCACCCGCCGGGACGCTGTTATTCGAAACATAAGCTGAGACGATATCCGCAACGAGGCCGATGAGGTTTTCGGTTTCTTCTGCCACTGTCTTCTCCTGGATCAATATGTGCGGCAATCGGAAGGCTAGGAATCAACAACCTATGGACGGCTTATGCCTGTTGAATGAGGGAAACAAGGCAGCTTCTCCACGACGATCGAGTTGCCTCCGCCATATTGCCCGGTTCAATGCGTCTATGTGGTGCGGCTTTGGTGATTGTTCATGCAGGGGCCCTGGATCTTTTCGAGCCGGTCGCGAGCCGTCTGGGCGAGAACGCTGATCATCGCCGTGTTGGCGATTGTGATTGTATTCCCTGCGCTATTTTGGCGTTAGGCGAGCTTCCAACTCTAGCCGTGCTGGCTTCTAATGACTTGGGAGATACTTGGCTTGCTCGGTGCTTGCTGTGGCCAACAGAGCTTCCAGGTCGGCGAGGGTCTTAGTGTGAGCTTCGAGCCGGACATTTGGCTGCGGCCTTACTATCCTAGTCAGAGCGCAATCGTACCCCCCACTATCCCCCATCCTGCCGGTAGCCGATCAGTTCTCCATCGATGGCGATGAAGCCCTCATCGACGCGCTCCAGATGATTGATCGCGCAGCAGGGTGGACTTGCCGGACCCCGACTGGCCGATGATGGCGGTGACGCTGCCAGGCTTCAGCGCCAGGCTGACATCATCGAGCACTTTCAATGGCCCAACGCTCTTCGAGACATGGTGATGCGGATCTCGCCGCCGCCGCAACTGGCGCAGGAAAGCCGTGAGCGAGACCGCCCACTCGTCAGGACCACGACCAGCGCTGATGATCGGCCGGCACCTTGCCTTGACATGGGGCACCTTCTGGCGCGGCTGGGGCAGCCGCGTGGCAAAGGTGAAGCAGATCGGGCAGGCTTGGGTTGGCTCGGTTGGGCTGCAGCCGGCCTTCTATGGCAATGCCAAGGTCACCACCGGCCAAGCAAGCCGCTCCCCGCCAAAGGGCATCGCCGATTCGACCGACGCTGGCGCCACCGGTGGCCTTCGCGGGCACTGCGAGGCTCGCACGAAGGATGGGCCTAGCGAGGCCAGTGCCGGTTCGTTCCGGTCGAAATGGCCAGCGTCACGAGACACACTGTGGCTGCAATCAGCAGCGTCGCGATTAGCTTCACCGGGATCAGCATGGGGACCTCCGCGGAGATCAAGCCATCTTCAGCTTAACCCCACCTCGTTGGGTGTGGTTCCCGTCGCATCCGGAGCATTTCATGGACACGACCGCCATTCAGCGGGCGCTGGTTGCGCTCGGCTATTCGCTTGTTGTCGATGGCAAGTCAGGTAGCAGCTCTGCAGAACGCTATGGGGCACAGGACTGCGGAACCCGAGTGCATGTCAATGAGCACTATGTCAGCAAGGCGAGCCTGCGCGAACAAGGTCGGGCAGGTGCTCGACCTTGTCCGCGATGTGCCAAAGCGACGTCGGCAGCATTAACGAACGGCTGGATCGCGTGGTCGAGAACCGCCACTCGACGCGCGGGCGGACCGGCTTTAAGCCGCCGTGACGTAAGCGGCGCCGGGACTGGTTCGAGGCCCAGCCCGATCTCGACCCGCGGCGCCTCGTCTTCATCGACGAGACCGGCCTGTCGACCAAGATGGCCCGTTTGCGAGGCCGTGCCCCTCGCGGTGAGCGTTGCCGGGCCGGCATCCCGCACGG
>NZ_JBFTIC010000029.1:0-3098 GCF_056394545.1 Allobosea sp. 10N428
GGTGCGGATGACAAACTGACGAACGGCCTGACGGTCACCTGTGGCTCAAGCGTCTCAAGCGCCTGATCGGACAACGGGAATTGTGGCGGGAGTTGCTCTCGCGTAGCCAAGACGACGACGACCAAGTTCAGAGCTATTGCACACAAAAGGCCGCAGGCCAGTACGCCGGGGCGGGTCATCAATTCCGTACGTGATGATCGGCTTTGGCGGGGTGTCTCCCACGGCCCGGCTTCGTCCAGCACCGGCGTATCGATAACACGCCAGCGGAACGCGGGAACATAGCTCCCCTTTGCCACCTGAATAACCACCGGATCGCATTTTCCATCGAGAAGGTAATATCTTTCCAGCGCGCGCCGCAGGCGACCGGCCTCGATCCGCACCACCGGATCGTTCATGGCGTCAAAATCCGCTCCCCGACCAAATACCTCATTCGCAATCGTGAAGGCCTTTAATCGCTTTTCTTGCCCCGAAAGCTTTTCTTCGACAATGTACTGTAGAAAGTGTTTTACACGCGCAGGAACATTGAAATCTGCACTTCCCACGATCCGCGCGAGCTCTGACCTTACCGCTTCCCCCGCTGGTTCGGTCAAAGTACCAAAGCAATTCGACGCTTGCACGGTGACCCCCTGTGCGAACGCAAATACGAAACCTGCTTCTTTCCTACGATAGAACCGCATCGCTCAGTGGCAACAAGTAATCGTGGTGAGAACAGCAGCCTAACACCAGGGACAATATCGCGAACCCCAACGCGTAGTTAGCCTGTACGGGGGATTTCGGCAGGCGCCATGACGCCAGAGCAAAAAGCAGGCCTGGCACGATTGATGCCCCGCTGGCCTCACGGGAAGATCCAACTCAGGCTTGCTGCCGGCGGCCGATTTTTTTTGGTCTCATCAGCCAGGGACCGCCGCAGTTGCCATTGCGGAAGACTATCATCCTGGAGCTTGAGCAGGAAATTGTCGCCGCGTTGCCGGCAGCTGGGAGATGATCGACGCCCGAGCCACACACGCCCTGGGAGGGGAAAGACGGCAGCTCGGCGCCACGCATTCGGGGGGAGCGCTACCAACACGCGGATGATCTCTGCGTCGAGCAGCTGCAATCGGCGGAGGCACCGGCCACGGATTTGGCGTCTTGGCTGTTCGCCTGGGCTTCCGGCGCGAGGACCATGAGGGCCTGGCAAGTAACCTCATTAGCGTCGGCGAAGAGGCCGCGCAGCGCTTGCCGCGTTTTCGGGTTCATCGCGATGTTCGCTTGCCCTCAAACAAAGGAACGCGCCGGCTGGGGGAGAACCGACGCGGCTCCGGTGATCGAGACGCTCAAACAATCACCGCCGCAATCCGAGAGAGGCTGGGGCCACCGATGAGGAGTTCATCGGCTACGAACGCGGCAGGGGAAGAACAGGACCTTGAGCGCAAGATTCCTAAAGGTGACGCAGAAGATGCCGAGCCATTGGGACGCTAAACGTCGCTTGCTCTAGCCCGGACTCGGGCGCGTACTGCTAAGGCAGTTGGCGGGGGCCGGCGATGTATACCGGGAAAGGCCTGCTTGTCCTGCGGGACGGCCGGACGCTCCCGCTCACCTACCAATTTGGCAGCAACTCCGACGACACCCGCGCCGGGTACCTTTTCTGCGATCTCTCCGATGCCGATCCGGCCGCTCTGTTCTACAGACTCCGTGTGGTCTGCGACGACGGCACAGATCTCGTCGTTGCAGTCGCGCATTCCAGCGACCGCTACCTTGCTGTCATCGGGCGGGTGTCTCCGCCACCCGATCCGCTATAAGAAAAAGGGAGCCGGCGGCTGGGGGCCGACTCCCTTCGATGGCTCTTTGGCAGGGGAACCATCTCCACTGACCGCTCAAGTGGATTTACCGGGAACGATCACTCGACAGTCTGGTTCCGCTGCACCTGTCAATAAATTTAGATCAAGGGCCGTTCGCCTCGAATGACCTCCGCATCATGAAAAAGGCCCCGGCAGCCGAAGCCAGCGAAGCCGAGCTCATGCTGCAGCAGATCGTCGGTAGCGCTCGACGGCCCGGCTCGTCAGGTCCTGTTCATCTCCGGCGACGGCCACCAGCGCAGACACGATGTAAGCCAGCCTACTGCGTTCTCGCTCTTCAAACGCAGGGGGAATACTCGATTTGATTTCGCCCCACGCAGCCTCCAGCGCCGCGTCAGCCCGAGCGAGATCAGTGGGGTCACTCAGCGACGAAAAAGGCATGTCTCCCTCCCTCCAAAAAGGACACCTGCGAAGGCAAATTTAGGAAGGGTTGCAACGATCTCAACGTCATTTGACATGCCCGACCTCCGCGCACCATCCGCGGTGACATCTTGCGGGAGGGGTACTCGAGCTCGGCGCCATGCCGCAGTACGCCCCCTGTGCGAGGCCGGCAGCCAATCATGGAACAAGCGCGCTCCATCGGTGTTTGCGAAACCGGCGGGGGATCTGAAAGAGGAGAATCTCGATGCGCTATCCAGTCCTGATCTCACTGGTTGCAGCACTGACCTGCTCCGCGGCAATCGCGCAGACATCGACTACAACCACCACCATCACCACGGATCAGCAAAGCAAGGTCCGGACCTATATCATGAAGGAACACCCCGCTTCCGTGAAAGTGACCGAGTCGGTTGCTGTCGGCGCCGCCCTACCGTCATCGGTGACCTTGCACACGTTGCCTTCTGATGTTGGCGTCACGCAGTACCGCTTCGCTGTGGTCAACGATAAGACGGTTCTGGTTGAGCCGAGCTCCCGCAAGATCGTTCAGATCATCGAGTGATCTCTGCATAGCAAAATGGCCCGGCCCCCTTTCGGAGACCGGGCCAACTTAAGTGGAGACGCAGCCGACGGACGATGCCGATGTCGCTTCTCTGCGTTTCTGGTCAGAATCCGCCGAATGAAAAATTGTGATCTGACGGTACTATTGTGATGCGGTGTCGGGCTTGACGGGCCAGGTTAGAGCGTTTCCGGCTTAATCCGGGTCATATCCCGCCGCTCTGAAGTAGTTTGCGCATTCGTTCGGCGAGAAGAGGTCGACGATTGCTCCAACAGCTCCCCAGAGGGCGGGGATGGTGCGTTCGGTCTTGGCCCGCAGCAGGGATTTGA
>NZ_JBFTIC010000030.1:0-2133 GCF_056394545.1 Allobosea sp. 10N428
GGGGTGCGGATGACAAACTGACGAACGGCCTGACGGTCACCTGTGGCTCAAGCGTCTCAAGCGCCTGATCGGACAACGGGAATTGTGGCGGGAGTTGCTCTCGCGTAGCCAAGACAACGACGACCAAGTTCAGAGCTATTGCACACAAAAGTCCGCAGGCCAGTACGCCGGGGCGGGTCATCAATTCCGTACGTGATGATCGGCTTTGGCGGGGTGTCTCCCACGGCCCGGCTGCGTCCAGCACCGGCGTATCGATAACACGCCAGCGGAACGCGGGAACATAGCTCCCCTTCGCGACCTGAATAACCACCGGATCGCATTTTCCATCGAGAAGGTAATATCTTTCCAGCGCGCGCCGCAGGCGACCGGCCTCGATCCGCACCACCGGATCGTTCATGGCGTCGAAATCCGCACCCCGACCAAATACCTCATTCGCGATCGTGAAGGCCTTTAATCGCTTTTCTTTCCCCGAAAGCTTTTCTTCGACAATGTACTGTAGAAAGTGTTTTACACGCGCAGGAACATTGAAATCTGCACTTCCCACGATCCGCGCGAGCTCTGACCTTACCGCTTCCCCCTCCGGTTCGGTCAAAGTACCAAAGCAATTCGACGCTTCCACGGCGACCCCTGCGCGAACGCAAATACGAAACCCGCTTCTCTCTTACGATAGATCTGCGCATCGCTCAGTGGCAACAAGTAATCGTGGTGAGAACAGCAACTTGACACCAGGGACAATATCGCGAACCCCAACGCGTGGTTAGCCTGTACGGGGGATTTCGGAAGGCGCCATGACGCCAGAGCAAAAAGCAGGCCTGGCACGATTGATGCTCCGCTGGCCCGAACGGCGCGAACAGCTCAAGAGAGCTGCAGAACGCTGCATTGACCTATATGAAGGCTATGAGCTGGCCTCGCGCGCCTACGTTCGATGGACCCAGCAGACTGAACCGAATGCCGCGGCCATAGCAGAGGAATACCGGAAACTTCTAATCGAGCTTGAACTCGAAATCGCGGGCTTCTTGGCTGGCGATCGTAAGGTTAGCCGAAGGTCCGCCGACAAACCCAAATCCTCGTGATTCCTGCGCGGCCTCAGTAGGCCAGCAGTCCAGCTACGAACGACGCGATCACCGCATTCGCCAGCCCCGAGATCAGCAAAATTAAAACCGGCCACCGCGGAGTACCTTGCTCGGCCTCGTCAGGCGTCTCGACCGTAGGTTCTGCATCGCGATCGTAGACGAGCCGGAGTGGTGGCCTCAACTTCTCGTTATTGGGGCACTTTTGGTCGAGGATCGACCATCATGGCGGCCTCCTCCGAGCGCTTCGGGTAATAACCGCAAAGGGAAACTCCTTTCGACGTGCAGCGTTCCAGAGAAGCTGCCGCCAAACTGACGGCTATGGGTCACGCTTCCTCGATGATCGATTGATAGCGCTCGACCGCCAGCCTCGCCAGTTCTGCTTCATCTGCGGCGACGGCTACTAGCGAGACAATGATGTTGGCCAGCTTAGAGCGTTCTGGCTCCTCAAGTGCAACGGGAATGCTTGGCGCGATTTCGACCCATGCTGTCTCAAAGGCGGCTTGGGCGCGCGCGAGATGATCTGAATCGGTCAGGGACGAGAATAGCATGGTCCTTTCCTCCGCAACGGCTCTGCGCAGAAAAAACGGACCTCGAGGTCTCGCCCCCCCTTTTCCCGGCGCCAAGAAGGGAGCCGACCGGAGATCGGCTCCCTCGGCGATTGCGGTGCTCCAACAATCACCGGCTGCTTTTCGAGAGGGCCTCGACGCATCGCCTTTGAGGAATTCATCGGCGCTCGAAAGCGGCACAGTAAGAACGGGGACGTCGGGCGCAAGGTTCCGGGACGGCGTAGTGTCAGAATGGCGCAGAAGATGCCGAGCAATTGGGATGCTAAACGTCGCTTGCCCCCACCCCGAAACGGGCGCGTACTGCCGAGGCAGTTGGCGGGGGGCCGGCGATGTATACCGGGAAAGGCCTGCTTGTCCTGCGGGACGGCCGGACGCTCCCGCTCACCTACCAATTTGGCAGCAACTCCGACGATACCCGCGCCGGGTACCTTTTCTGCGATCTCTCGGACGTCGATCCAGCCGCTCTCTTCTACAGGCTCCGCGTGGTCTGCGAC
>NZ_JBFTIC010000031.1:0-1655 GCF_056394545.1 Allobosea sp. 10N428
GGGTCTGACGCAGTTCTGCTGACGCTTTGGGTCATTGCGCGCCGATCAGACGGGCTTGGAGAAGATCGATCTTGCCGCGGCCGTACATTTGGCGTTTGACGAGCTTGAGCCGGGTGATCTGGCCCTCGGTTTGACCGTTCGACCAGGCAGAGAGGATCGCTGCTCGCACCGCGGCCTCGTCTCGTCGGACGCCATTCGCCAATGAGGCGACCAGGCTTTGGGAAGCGCGCTCGATCCAGGAAGCCAAGGGCTCGGCCCGCCTCGCTCTGATCATGGCATGGAAGTCGGCGACAATCTCGCGAGCCTCGACCAAGGCCGGGACGCCGTTCTCGATCGCGGCGATCGTAACAGTTTCGGCCTTCGAGAGATTGTCGCGACCAGTGGTCATCAACCTCGCGATGGTCCGGGCCGATGGGACGCGAGCGAGGCTGCTTGCGTCCGTTTTTTCCGCGCGCCGTCGGCGTGTTGCCCATTCCGAGACGACTCTAAGGCTTCCTCGGAAGCCGTTCCTTCGCATTGTGCGCCAAAGGGCTGATGCATTGCGGTCGCCTGCATCCCATTGGGCATCAAGCCAGGGTAGATGCGCTTCCAGAGAACTCTGGCGAGGTCGGAAGACGTCGCTGCGCTCGCCACGGACGATCCGCCTGACGGTCTGGCGGTGATGGCCCGTGCGCCTGACGATCTGTTTGATCGGCACGCCCTCCTGCCAGAGGGCAAGGACCGCTGCGTTTGTCTCCTCGCGCCGCAAATATCCGTCATATTGCAGCTTCTCGGCTGCCGTCAGCAAAGCGGGATTGATCACGGTGGCGCCGATGGCGCCGCGGATCTGACGCATCGACTTGCGCACGGCGTCGAGGAAAGCGCGGCTGGCATTCTCCATCAGGTGCCAGCGGTCGGCAACCTGGACGGCCTGCGGCAGTGCTCGCGCCACCGCCTCTCCGTAGCCCCCGCCACGGTCACGGGCGACTGTGTGGACAGCGGACTGATGCCGGAGCCAGGCTTCCGATGTCGCCGGCTCCCGGTCAGGAAGTAGGACGACCGGCCGGCGGCGTTCGAGGTCGCAGACGATGGTGCCGTAGCGGTGATTGCGCCGCCACGCGAAGTCATCGATGCCGATCACGCGCAACGGCTCGCTCGGCACCCGGGCACGCTGCCGGACCACGCGCAGCAGCGTATCGTTGCTGACCGGCAGCATCATCCTGGCGGCAAAACTCGCTCCCGGCCGGCCGCCCAACGCGAGCCCGAGATGCTGGACGATATGATCGAGACGATCGGTCCGGCGTGCTCGCGGCGCAAGGACACTGTCACCAAAGCGCTCCGCGAAGATCTGGCGGCCGCATAGGACCGCATCGCACCTGAAGCGCCGGACGAGGATCTGGAGTTCGACGCGTCGGCCGCTGAGCGGCAGGTCTTTTGCCCGCCGGAAATACCGGCTCTGAATCCGTTGCGAGATCGCCCCACAATCAGGACATGGACCGGCGCTGACGGCCGCCCGAGCTCGGACAACAACACGATCTCCTTCGATCGCGATCTCGTCGACCATCAATCCTGAAGGAACCAGGTTGGCTGGCCGAAATCGCTGCTTCATCATGCTGATTCCTTCTGGAAACCAGCGTCAGAACAGCCCCAACCTGCAGCGAAACTGAGTCAGACCC
>NZ_JBFTIC010000032.1:0-1566 GCF_056394545.1 Allobosea sp. 10N428
AGGAGGGCCGCCCCTTTACGAGGGAGAGGCGACGGCCGGGATTAGGACATCCATCTGCCGAAGTACCAGCCGAATCCGACTGCAAAAAGCATCCCGGCYGAGACACAGATCAACAGGACCATGGTTCCCAGGGAACCATCGAGATTAGCCTGAGTTCCGCGCCTCTACGAAACCAACGTTCAGCTCCAGCGTCTGCTCGCTGGCCCGACAATATAGGCAGTCCCCCCACAAAAAAACGGCCCGGCGCCGCGGGAGAAGGCCGGGCCACGTTCAGGGATCAAGCCGCTCAAGCCGGCAGCCATCTTGCGGCGGTGAGCCGCTCGATTTCAGGAAGGACCAGTGCGCGAGCGGCCCTCAAGCCAATCGATCCTCCGCTGCATGTTCAAGAGAGCGTCCCGAAGGCTGAAGGTGTCGCCGATCCGAGGCAAATCGATATCGCCAAGGCGCTTCGCAGCGCCCTTGAAGGTCACCAGACAATGCTCCAGGAATGAAAAAGCCCGCGCGCGGCGGGCGAGGAAATCGGGCGCGGCCGGTCACAGAATGATCGCGTCAGCGCTGCATCGGGATCACCCAATGGCCATCGCATGCGCCTCTCATTGGCCGATCGAAGGATCGGAGAAAGCGTATGACCTATGCCTGTGCCGTTGCCGGCGTCGCGATCAGCCTTCTGCTCGTGACCAACAAGGGTCTGCCGACGAAGAAGGAGAGCTGCGCCAAAACGCCGAAGGGGTCCGTGGTCGCCTTATTGGACTGCGGGCCACGGCCAACAACAAGCGAATAGCCGGCGACCAGCCCCCGGCGTGCTGCGGTCGTGTCCATCAAATGCTCCGGATGTGATGCGGAACCCCACCCAACGCGTGAGGGTTAAGTTGAGGAGATTTCAATGATCGCAGCGGAGGTCCGCATGCTGATCCCGGTAACGCTAATCGCGACGCTGCTGATCGCAGCAACAGTCTGTTTCGTGATCCTGGCCATTTCGACCGGAACGAACCGCCGCTGGCCTCGCTAGGCCTGGCCCTCCCCTCGAAGTGCCCCATGAAGCGGCCAAAGCTCCGACTTTGGAGAGCAGCCAGAGACCTGGCGGGACTGTCAGCTCACGACCCTCTCCCGACATACGGAAGGTCTGCTTCCCGGCAAGGCATCGAACGCGCATTCGTAGGCGGGTTCATCCGGGGATCTCAAGCGCAGGTGCTGGAGGTTCGCAGTCCCAGCAGCCCAGCGCCGCCCCCGGATGAACAACCTTCATAGCTTCGACAGCTAGCTACCGCAGCCCACGCAACTTGCGACATTCTGCGTCGAAGAAGGGGTTGTTCATGTTCTTGGGAACCAGAGCGAAGACGTATTTCCTGCCCTGAGCCTGAACTTCTCCTCCGGCAGCGAGCAGTGCGAGCGCGGCGACACCTAAAGTCAGCGTTTTAGCCGCTTTCGACGTCATCGCTGGAACCCAGTCCGACGAGAAAGGCGGTTTCGATACCTTTGGCCGGCGACCCTTTCGCCAGGGCCTCGTGCATCTGCGCTGCTTCATCGCCGAGAAGGTTCTGGAGAACCGGGAGGGCGGCTCGACGC
>NZ_JBFTIC010000033.1:0-2059 GCF_056394545.1 Allobosea sp. 10N428
CTCGAGATCGCTGATCGGTACGCCGACGTGCTTGCCGACGTGCTTGGCCCCAATGCCGAGGAAGCCGCCAACATCCATCACGACGTGGCTCCCGTGGACATGTGACACCGCTCCGATCTTTTCATCGCCCGGCCCGTAGATTGTGGCCCCTTCAAGGATAGGCGCGGTCAGCTGACTGCTGGCGAGACGAATATGGCTGGAATGGTCCATTGTGTGCTCCTCATGTTCGAAAACGAATCGAACGTGCGGGGGCTCAGCACGTTCCCCGCCGCACCCAACCACCCTTGCCCTAACGGCGCTCGTGTTCGTTGTGATCTACGGGTGGCCGAGCGGGGCGTGGAGGGCGTGGCGGTGAGCCGAACCGCAGTCCGCTCTTCAGCCCGCCACCCGGACTTTCCCGGTGGGCCTGCGGCGGCAGCCGACCCGAGGGCGATGGACAACGAACCCCCTTGAGCCGGTTTCGGTGAGACTGCCCGTCTTGGTTTCGGATGGGCGGGCGGGGGATGAAGGGCGTGGATACGATTGCGCGGATCCGGCGCGAGTTTTCGATCCGCGGGAAGACGATCAAGGAGATCGCCCGCGAGCTGCATGTCTCTCGGAACACGGATCGGAAGGTGCTGCGCTCTAGCGCGACGTCCTTCGAGTATGAGCGGAAGGTTCAGCCGCCGCCTATGTGCCTTTGAGCTTCGCGCCCGGCGAGGCCTACCAGTTCGACTGGAGCCACGAGAATTGGCTGATCGCGCTCACCAAGCCGAAGCCCGCGCCCTAGCCGCGAAGCCGCGCTCGCTGCGGCAGAGCTGGCGCTGTGCAACCTGATGAACGCCGCCGGGCACTACAAGGCCACGCATTCCGAGATTGACCGCGAGGCCCTGTCTCCCTTCGGGAGTTCAAGGAAGAGGCCGGGGTCGATTTGCGCGCCGATCCGAGGCGAATTCTTGCGATCTAAGGCCGATGGCATTCGACGCGATCGATCGAGATCCACGCAGTCGGATTATTTCAGGCGCCGTGCTGATCACGCTGTCGAAGAGCGTCGATCGACCTGCCCTGATTGCCGGCGATGATGCTGAAGACGCAGGCTGGTTCCACCGCGGCGAAATTCCCAAGCTCTATGCAGACCACAACCAGATTTTGAAGGCGCTGGACGCCCTCTATCCCTGACGCGGACGGGACTGTCCGCATGACGGCCCGAAACAGAATAGCGCCGGGGCTCCCCGGCGCTATGAAGTCACCACCCGCGGTAATGACGGCGATATCCATGATCCGGCGCCCATGGCGGCGGGCCGCCGTAGCGGCGGCCATATCCGTAGCCGTAATGGCTCCGATAGCCGTGGCGATGGCCATAGCGAGGACCATAGTAGCCACGGCGTCCGTAGTGGCCCGTGAACTCCGCGCTGCTCTGGTCGAGGTGCTGAGCCATGGATGGCGGCAGCGCTTCCGACGCGAAGGCCGCGGCACAGAATGCCGCGCCTGCGGCAATAACCGTGATAGCCAACAGTTTCTTCATAGGAACTCCTTTGTCAGGAGAACTTAATCGCGTCGAAGTTCAACGGGAGATGAACGGCGCTCGCGACCAGCAACGCCGGGCAGATGTGCGCGCCGCCACGCCGCCAGCGCAGCCATCCTCTCCCGCTCCTTGGCATTGTCGGGGCCGAGCTGGTGCCAATGGCCCATCAGAGCAGCGACGCCTGCGCCGGCTTTTCGAGCTCAGGATCGCCGCCGTCCTTCTTCACGCCGCGGGCCACGATATCGAGCAAAGCATCAGGGAGCGGGCGCTGCAGTTAAGGAAATAGGCTTCTTCCGACCAAAGAAGCAGCCTTAGGAAAGAACTCCCTAAGCGGCAGATTGTTGCGGGGGTCGGCAGTCGGCGACAAAAAGCCCGGCCTCGCATAGCGAGACCAGGCGCGCGGTGGCAGTCTGATGGAGAAGGGCTGAGATCGACCGGTCCGCGGAGCTCAAGGCGGGTGAGCACCAGGAACCTTCCGCAAATTCCGAGCGTTGCCGCAGCACCGCTATCGAAAGAGGGGCTGCAGATGCGTTCCATCATACTTTGGCTTGTAGG
>NZ_JBFTIC010000034.1:0-1224 GCF_056394545.1 Allobosea sp. 10N428
CTCTGACCTGAGACCCTGATCTTCCTCCAGATTTGAGTAGAGTCCGTCGATCATGGAGACGGACGATGCGCCCCTCACGATTCACGGAAGAGCAGATCATTGGGATGCTGAAGGAGCAGGAGGCTGGAGCGGCGACGGCTGATGTCTGCCGCAAGCACGGCATCTCCTCGGCGACCTTCTACAAGTTCAAAGCGAAGTATGGCGGTATGGACGTGTCGGACGCACGCCGGCTGAAGACCCTCGAGGACGAGAACGCCCGTCTCAAGAAGCTGCTGGCCGAGCAGATGCTCGACAATGCGATCCTGAAGGATGTCGCCGCAAAAAAATGGTGACGCCCGATGCGAAGCGGAAGGCGGTGGCTCATGCCTGCACGGTGCATGCAGTGAGCCAGCGTCGGGCGTGCCTGGCCTTTTCGATCGACCGCTCGACGGTGCGCTACACGAGCACCCGGCCGGACGATGCCCTGTTGCGCGAGGCGATGAAGGCCGTGGCGGCGGAGCGCCGGCGGTTCGGCTACCGCAGGATCCACATCATGTTGGACCGCCAGGGCATCGTGATGAACCAGAAGAAGCTGCGACGGCTCTATCGCGAGGAGAAGTTGCAGGTGCGCCGGCGCGGCGGCCGCAAACGGGCACTGGGCACGCGCAGGCCCATGCTCGTGCCTGATCGGGCCAATGCGCGCTGGAGCCTCGATTTTCTGTCCGACACGATCTCGGACGGTCGCCGCTTCAGGGTGCTCGCCATCGTCGACGACTATACACGCGAGTGCCTGGCACTCGTCGCCGACACCTCGCTTTCGGGCCTGCGCGTGGCTCGCGAACTGGATGATGTCATTCGCCTGCGCGGCCGGCCGGGGACGATCCTGTCCGACAACGGCACCGAGTTCACCTCGATGGCGATCCTGCGCTGGTGCCAGGAGACCGGCGTCGAGTGGCACTACATCGCTCCCGGCAAGCCGACGCAGAATGCCTTCGTCGAGAGCTTCAACGGACGCTTCCGGGACGAGTGCCTCAACGACACGCTGTTCTCAACGCTCGTCGAGGCCCGCAGCGCCATCACCTCGTGGAAGGAGGATTACAACCGCCACAGACCCCACTCGGCCCTCGGCAACATCACGCCCGCCGAGTTCGCCCTCAAATCCACGCTGGAAAAACAGGCCGCATGAGGCCAGAAACGAAACTCAGGACTCTCTCTCAGACCGGAGGAGAAAAGGGTCTCAGGTCA
>NZ_JBFTIC010000035.1:0-1154 GCF_056394545.1 Allobosea sp. 10N428
ATGGCCAAAGAGAAATTCGCTCGTACGAAGCCGCACTGCAACATTGGCACGATTGGTCACGTTGACCATGGCAAGACGTCGTTGACGGCTGCGATCACGAAGGTTCTGGCCGAGACCGGCGGCGCGTCGTTCACGGCGTATGACCAGATCGACAAGGCGCCGGAAGAGAAGGCCCGTGGCATCACGATCTCGACGGCGCACGTCGAGTACGAGACCCCGGCGCGTCACTACGCCCATGTCGACTGCCCTGGCCACGCCGACTATGTGAAGAACATGATCACGGGCGCGGCGCAGATGGACGGCGCGATCCTGGTGGTGTCGGCTGCCGACGGCCCGATGCCGCAGACCCGCGAGCACATCCTGCTGGCGCGCCAGGTCGGCGTTCCCGCGCTGGTGGTGTTCATGAACAAGGTCGATCTCGTCGATGACGCCGAGCTGCTCGAGCTGGTCGAGATGGAGATCCGCGAGCTTCTCTCGAAGTACGACTTCCCCGGCGACGACATCCCGATCACCAAGGGTTCGGCGAAGGCCGCGCTCGACAACGTCACGCCGGAAATCGGCCATGACGCGGTGATCGCGCTGATGAAGACGGTCGACGACTACATCCCGCAGCCGGAGCGCCCGATCGACCAGCCGTTCCTGATGCCGGTCGAGGACGTGTTCTCGATCTCGGGCCGCGGCACGGTGGTGACCGGCCGCGTCGAGCGCGGCATCGTCAAGGTTGGCGAGGAAATCGAGATCGTCGGCCTGAAGGACACCGTGAAGACGACCGTCACGGGCGTCGAGATGTTCCGCAAGCTGCTCGACCAGGGCCAGGCCGGCGACAACATCGGCGCGCTGCTGCGCGGCACGAAGCGCGAGGACGTCGAGCGCGGCCAGGTGCTGTGCAAGCCGGGCTCGGTGAAGCCGCACACGAAGTTCAAGGCCGAGGCCTACATCCTGACGAAGGAAGAGGGTGGCCGTCACACGCCGTTCTTCACCAACTACCGCCCGCAGTTCTACTTCCGCACGACGGACGTGACCGGCGTGGTGACCCTGCCGGAAGGCACGGAGATGGTGATGCCGGGCGACAACATCTCGATGGAGGTGACGCTGATCGCCCCGATCGCGATGGAAGAGAAGCTGCGCTTCGCCATCCGCGAAGGCGGCCGCAC
>NZ_JBFTIC010000036.1:0-1067 GCF_056394545.1 Allobosea sp. 10N428
GTGTGCGCGGTGTGCGCGAGCGATTGGTTCGCTGCAGGAGGTCACTATGGCAGACAACGAAAATAACAGGGGCCCGCAAGACCGCTCTCGCATCAACATGAACGAGGACTATGAGGTCGCGTACTGGACGAAAGAGCTTGGAGTCACGCGCGAACAACTGGCCGCCGCGGTGAAGAAAGTTGGCGTCAGCGCCGATGCGGTACGAGAGGAACTCGACAAGCGGAGCTGAAACGGAAATAGGCCCGGCCCAGCCGAAGCGAAGCCGGGCCTATCACGATTGCGACGAGAGGGAACGGGTGCCTAGCGCGCACAGTTGGACAGCTAGCAGTGCGTTGCGTGAGGTGTTCCCATGGTCGGCTTGCAATCGTCCGCTTCCGAAGCTCCTGTCCGCCGCCAACGATCGAGCAGGCGAGAGCTCTACCGCGAGAGCTGCCAGGACGAGGACGGAAATCGCTTCATCGTCATAGTGTGGCAGAATAAACCCGGCCTCTCGACGGTGTCCTATTCGCTCGAAGACGGTACGCCTGTGCACTACGAAGACGAGTGCTACTTCGCTACGCCCAGCGGGAAGATGCTGACGCGGTGCGCGGACTGACGGCTGAGCGCTGACAACACCGCTCCTAGGACGCGGCGAGATAAGTAGCCGGCGCCACGCCGCATCGAAGGCGCTCGGAGAGAATGGCAGGAAATCGTGAACGATCCCCGGAATGTGGCCAATTGAAGCGTGGCAGGGCGAAAATTGCTAGATTGAGCTTTCCGATGCCGATCTCAGGGCCATCCTCCGCGGTCGACCTCGGACAGGGGTTTCGAAGGACCGGCAGTGCGCGCCGATGCGCATGATGCCGCCGCTGCGGTGTCCAATTGAAGGGTAATTAAATCGGCCAGCTCGGCCGCCAAGTTTGATCCGGTCCGCAGTTCGCCGTTTGCTGAGTAGGCCCATTTCACTGCAGTCGTACGAGCGTCGATCAGGCGCGTGCTGACGCGCCACCTATCCGCTGACTGGCGAACGCTGCCTTCAACGATGTACAGGTGCGCTATTTGCTTGCCTCGGTCGCCGGCCACCGAAC
>NZ_JBFTIC010000037.1:0-798 GCF_056394545.1 Allobosea sp. 10N428
CCTGGTCGAACGGTCAAACCGAGGGCCAGATCACCCGGCTCAAGCTCGTCAAACGCCAAATGTACGGCCGCGGCAAGATCGATCTTCTCCAAGCCCGTCTGATCGGCGCGCAATGACCCAAAGCGTCAGCAGAACTGCGTCAGACCCAACATTGGACGCCGATCGGGGGGCAACTTTGCAGGCCGTTTGACAGGCTTCGCCGGCGGGACGGTGCGAGGTCTCGTCGTAAAAGGCTTCTCATGGCCGCAGCGCATCGCGAGCGCGGTCGTCGGTGGCATCACCGCTGGCTACGCGACGCCGGCCGCCATGCCCCTCATTCGGAAATGGCTCGATCTCTGGGCCTATCCGACCGGTGACATCGAGGGCTCGGTCGGATTCGCGCTCGGGCTGGTTGGGATGACCGTCTGTGACGCCGTGATCCGCTGGGCGCGGCGCTGGCGCGACGGGCCGCCATCGTTGCCGCTGCCTCCGAAATCGAGCGGCTGACCGCCGCAAGATGGCTGCCGGCTTGAGCGGCTTGATCCCTGAACGTGGCCCGGCCTTCTCCCGCGGCGCCGGGCCGTTTTTTTGTGCGGGGACTGCCTATATTTTCGGGCCAGCGAGCAGACGCTGGAGCTGTACGTTGGTTTCGTAGAGGCGCGGAACTCACGCTAATCTCGATGGTTCCCTGGGAACCATGGTCCTGTTGATCTGTGTCTCGGCCGGGATGCTTTTTGCAGTCGGATTCGGCTGGTACTTCGGCAGATGGATGTCCTAATCCCGGCCGTCGCCTCTCCCTCGTAAAGGGGCGGCCCTCCT
>NZ_JBFTIC010000038.1:0-783 GCF_056394545.1 Allobosea sp. 10N428
GTGTGCGCGAGTGCGCGAGCGATTGGTTCGCTGCAGGAGGTCACTATGGCAGACAACGAAAATAACAGGGGCCCGCAAGACCGCTCTCGCATCAACATGAACGAGGACTATGAGGTCGCGTACTGGACGAAAGAGCTTGGAGTCACGCGCGAACAACCGGCCGCCGCGGTGAAGAAAGTTGGCGTCAGCGGGGCTGCTGCAATCGGCGGGAAGCACCGGCCACGCCGTTGACACCTTGGCTGGTCGCCTGGGCTGGGCGCGAGGGTCATGAGAGCCCGGAAAATAACCTCGTGCGCCTCGGCAAGAAGCCGCGCAGCGTTTTCCGTATTTTCGGGTTCATCGCGATTCCGCTCACCTGCAAACAAGGGAACCGCGCCGGGCGTGGGGCGCCGACGCGGTTCCGTCTCCGGTGATTGGGAGCCAAACAATCACCGCCGCAATCCGAGAGCTGGCAGGGCTGACCGATGAGCATCGGCTACGAACGCGGCATGATAAAAACACGACCTTGAACGCAAGGTTCCGGAATGACGCAGAAGATGCCGAGCAATTGGGACGTTAAACGTCGCTTGCCCTAACCCCGAAACAGGGCGCGTACTGCCGAGGCAGTTGGCGGGGGGGCCGGCGATGTATACCGGGAAAGGTCTGCTTGTCCTGCGGGACGGCCGGACGCTCCCGCTCACCTACCAATTTGGCAGCAACTCCGACGATACCCGCGCCGGGTACCTTTTCTGCGATCTCTCGGACGTCGATCCAGCCGCTCTCTTCTACAGGCTCCGCGTGGTC
>NZ_JBFTIC010000039.1:0-733 GCF_056394545.1 Allobosea sp. 10N428
GTCCGTCCGCCGAGGCCTTCAGAACACGCACGCGAAGATCGTCGCTCAGAGCTCGGGCCATCATCCAACTCCTCTTCGAGGAGCTTGAATCAGCCCAGAACACGCTCGTCACTTCACAATCGATTCAACGATCAGCGGAAACGCTCTAGCTGGGGCGCGGTCGCTTCGAACTCTTCGACCGCCTGTTCAACGACGCAACTATGAACACCCTGTTGCCAAAGCGACGCGGCTATATAGGCAAGCCGCTCCCGTTCGCCTGGCGCTTTCAATGGATCGGATCCGTGCCGGTCAACGACCATCGCCCAGGCTCTATCCAGCGATCGTTGAAGAATATCCAGCTCTTCCGGCGACGCGAAACTAGAGCGTTTCCGGCTTAATCCGGGTCATATCCCGCCGCTCTGAAGTAGTTTGCGCATTCGTTCGGCGAGAAGAGGTCGACGATTGCTCCAACAGCTCCCCAGAGGGCGGGGATGGTGCGTTCGGCCTTGGCCCGCAGCAGGGATTTGAGCTTGGCGAATGCGTTCTCGATCGGATTGAAGTCCGGGCTGTAGGGCGGCAGGAACGAGAGCGTGGCAACGGCGCGTTCGATCGCCTCGCGGACACCGGCAGGCTTGTGCGCCGGGAGATTGTCCATGACGACGATATCGCCCGGCTCCAGCGTCGGAACCAGGACTTGCTCGATATAGGCCAGGAAGACCGTGCCGTTCATGGCACCGTCGTAGACAAACGGCGC
>NZ_JBFTIC010000040.1:0-620 GCF_056394545.1 Allobosea sp. 10N428
CCGTGCGGGATGCCGGCCCGGCAACGCTCACCGCGAGGGGCACGGCCTCGCAAACGGGCCATCTTGGTCGACAGGCCGGTCTCGTCGATGAAGACGAGGCGCCGCGGGTCGAGATCGGGCTGGGCCTCGAACCAGTCCCGGCGCCGCTTCAGGACGTCGGGGCGCTCCTGCTCCAGTGCATGGGCGGACTTTTTTTGAACGTCCAGCCCCGCCCGCGAAGCCAGGCGCTCAGCGCGCTGCGGCGGATCGAGACAGCACGCTCGGCAAGGAGCTGCCCGGCCATCTCGTGCAGCGTGACGTCCCGGCGCTCGTCGATCAGCCCGACGATGAAGGCCTCATGCGGATCCAGGCTCGAACCTCGTCGCCGGCCTTGCGGACGGGCCGTCCGCTCGCCTGTCCTCGCGCGGGCAATCCACCGGATCGCCGTCGAGATCCCCACGCCGAACCTTGCCGCCGCCTGCCGTGCCGACAGTCCGTCCGCCGAGGCCTTCAGAACACGCACGCGAAGATCGTCGCTCAGAGCTCGGGCCATCATCCAACTCCTCTTCGAGGAGCTTGAATCAGCCCAGAACACGCTCGTCACTTCACAATCGATTCAACGATCAGCGGAAACGCTCTAG
>NZ_JBFTIC010000041.1:0-588 GCF_056394545.1 Allobosea sp. 10N428
TAGCCGATCTGGAGGCGGCGCTGGATGTAGGAGGTCGAGGCCTTCTTGTCGCGCAAGACGACGGCGACCGCCTGCTCGTAGGGGTCGTCCGAGTCGACCGAACCCATGCCGGTCTTGTCGAAGACGGCGCCGTCCTCGTCCTCGGCGCCGTCCTCCTCCTCGGAGGTGACGGCGTCGAGATATTGCGGCCGGCCTTGCGTCTTGAGATGAGCGACGACCTTCTCGACCTCGTTGTCCGAGACGAAGGGGCCGTGCACGCGGGTGATGCGCCCGCCGCCGGCCATGTAGAGCATGTCGCCCTGGCCGAGCAGTTGCTCGGCGCCCATCTCGCCGAGGATGGTGCGGCTGTCGATCTTCGAGGTGACCTGGAAGGAGATCCGGGTCGGGAAGTTCGCCTTGATCGTGCCGGTGATGACGTCGACCGAGGGCCGCTGCGTCGCCAACACGACATGGATGCCGGCGGCGCGGGCCATCTGGGCGAGGCGCTGGATCGTGCCCTCGATCTCCTTGCCGGCGACCATCATCAAATCGGCCATCTCGTCGACGATGACGACGATATAGGGCAGAGGCTCGAGGTCCATGACCTCC
>NZ_JBFTIC010000042.1:0-575 GCF_056394545.1 Allobosea sp. 10N428
AGCCGCTTTCGACGTCATCGCTGGAACCCAGTCCGACGAGAAAGGCGGTTTCGATACCTTTGGCCGGCGACCCTTTCGCCAGGGCCTCGTGCATCTGCGCTGCTTCATCGCCGAGAAGGTTCTGGAGAACCGGGAGGGCGGCTCGACGCTGAAGCAACAGGCGGTGCTGTYTCGCGCCTCCCATCACAGCGGTCCGCTCGAAATCGAGCTCACGCGCCGGAACATCCCGTTCGTCAAATTCGGCGGTCTCAAGTTCCTCGACAGCGCCCATATCCAGGATCTGTTGGCGCTGCTKCAGAAGGGCATTCTCCCACGCGCGCCCCTGGCTCAACGACCTTAGAGGTCGACATGCTCAGGCATCGCTTTCAACTGCTCCTTGGTCCAGGTGGTGACGGCGAGGACGTTTCCATCTGCATCGCGCATGAACTCGAGATCGCTGATCGGTACGCCGACGTGCTTGGCCCCAATGCCGAGGAAGCCGCCAACATCCATCACGACGTGGCTCCCGTGGACATGTGACACCGCTCCGATCTTTTCATCGCCCGGCCCGTAGATTGTGGCCCCTTCAAGGATAG
>NZ_JBFTIC010000043.1:0-387 GCF_056394545.1 Allobosea sp. 10N428
CCTTTTGTGTGCAATAGCTCTGAACTTGGTCGTCGTCGTCTTGGCTACGCGAGAGCAACTCCCGCCACAATTCCCGTTGTCCGATCAGGCGCTTGAGACGCTTGAGCCACAGGTGACCGTCAGGCCGTTCGTCAGTTTGTCATCCGCACCGGAAGGCGTGGCATTCGCCGCTGACTTGTCCGAGGAAGTGCTGACGAGCCTCGCAAAGCAGAAGCACCTGCAGGTTTTTGCGGAAAATGGGCCGGTTAGTTCGGTGGCCGGCGACCGAGGCAAGCAAATAGCGCACCTGTACATCGTTGAAGGCAGCGTTCGCCAGTCAGCGGATAGGTGGCGCGTCAGCACGCGCCTGATCGACGCTCGTACGACTGCAGTGAAATGGGCCTACTC
>NZ_JBFTIC010000044.1:0-375 GCF_056394545.1 Allobosea sp. 10N428
TAGAGTAGAGCGTTTCCGGCTTAATCCGGGTCATATCCCGCCGCTCTGAAGTAGTTTGCGCATTCGTTCGGCGAGAAGAGGTCGACGATTGCTCCAACAGCTCCCCAGAGGGCGGGGATGGTGCGTTCGGTCTTGGCCCGCAGCAGGGATTTGAGCTTGGCGAATGCGTTCTCGATCGGATTGAAGTCCGGGCTGTAGGGCGGCAGGAACGAGAGCGTGGCACCGGCGCGATCGATCGCCTCGCGGACACCGGCAGGCTTGTGCGCCGGGAGATTGTCCATGACGACGATATCGCCCGGCTCCAGCGTCGGAACCAGGACTTGCTCGATATAGGCCAGGAAGACCGTGCCGTTCATGGCACCGTCGTAGACAAAC
>NZ_JBFTIC010000045.1:0-374 GCF_056394545.1 Allobosea sp. 10N428
TGCCTGAAGAGCAAAGTGTGCGAGCCAGGTGCCTGAAGAGCAAAGTGTGCGAGCCAGGGATGGCGAGCCCAGTCTGCAGGGATGCGTGATCCCTTTGCGATCAGGCAGGCCTTTCCTGCACGCCGCACCGTCTTACCAACCCTCACCTGCCTTCCCACACTGGACTGCTCTTTTCGTCCTGCTCGGGCACTTCCACTCTCATCAACCGCACTCAATCCAGATCTGATCCCAAAAAAAACCGCACCGCCGCCAGCCGGGCAGGAAGGGCCTGCCTGAAGAGCAAAGTGTGCGAGCCAGGGATGGCGAGCCCAGTCTGCAGGGATGCGTGATCCCTTTGCGATCAGGCAGGCCTTTCCTGCACGCCGCACCGTCTT
>NZ_JBFTIC010000046.1:0-350 GCF_056394545.1 Allobosea sp. 10N428
AAGCGGCGCCGGGACTGGTTCGAGGCCCAGCCCGATCTCGACCCGCGGCGCCTCGTCTTCATCGACGAGACCGGCCTGTCGACCAAGATGGCCCGTTTGCGAGGCCGTGCCCCTCGCGGTGAGCGTTGCCGGGCCGGCATCCCGCACGGACATTGGAAGACCACGACCTTTGCCGGAGCGCTGCGCCTCGGCGGCATGAYGGCGCCGTTTGTCTACGACGGTGCCATGAACGGCACGGTCTTCCTGGCCTATATCGAGCAAGTCCTGGTTCCGACGCTGGAGCCGGGCGATATCGTCGTCATGGACAATCTCCCGGCGCACAAGCCTGCCGGTGTCCGCGAGGCGATCGA
>NZ_JBFTIC010000047.1:0-349 GCF_056394545.1 Allobosea sp. 10N428
GTTGTTCGCGCGTGACTCCAAGCTCTTTCGTCCAGTACGCGACCTCATAGTCCTCGTTCATGTTGATGCGAGAGCGGTCTTGCGGGCCCCTGTTATTTTCGTTGTCTGCCATAGTGACCTCCTGCAGCGAACCAATCGCTCGCGCACACCGATCGCCGACGACCGACTATCGCATAAAGAACCACAGCAGGATGATGATCGGGATCGGAACGCCTACAAGCCAAAGTATGATGGAACGCATCTGCAGCCCCTCTTTCGATAGCGGTGCTGCGGCAACGCTCGGAATTTGCGGAAGGTTCCTGGTGCTCACCCGCCTTGAGCTCCGCGGACCGGTCGATCTCAGCCCTTC